>JBFWSN010000092.1:0-2627 GCA_050248355.1 Dehalococcoidia bacterium | reverse complement strand
TGATCTTCACGGACATGAGCTCACCTTTCTGCTTGGACATACAGTCCTCCAAGACCGTCGAGGGCCTGAGACCGACGGCGGCGGTGCGTTCGCGCGAGTGGTGTCCACGCGTGCGAACAGGGGTGGGCGCATGGGCCCTGAGGGCGCATGCGGGTTGACGGGATATCGAACATATACAACCGTCACGACTAAGTGTCAATAGGCTCAGACGTAAATTGCGATATTGCATTACAAGCATACGCATGAGTCAGCGGATTGATCGAAGCCGGTCGCCGATCGGCTCACGCCCGTACTGACGCGCGCCGAGAATCTTGCGTCGCAGCTCCGCCTCGGACCACGGCGGCTCACAGCGCGCGTTCCACGTCAGTAGCGCAGCGATTGCGCTCTCGTCGTCGAGGTCGAACCCGCGAACGATGCGGCAACACACCTTGAACGTGTGCTGATCGCCATGCGCTCCGGCGATCGCCGGCGGAACGGACTCGAGATATCTCGTGGCCCTGGCCAGGCCGTCCTGGGACGCGGCGCGACGGGTCCGAGAGTGATCGACCTCGCGGGGCGCCATGCCTCGCGGCGGGAACGCATCCGCGCAGTGCACGGCGTCGACTGGTCCGAAGTGCAGGGTCACCTGGTACGGAGGCGCGCGCTTGTAGTTGAGGAACCCAGGAATCCGCGTCGTCTGCGAGCAGGACGTCGCGGCCGTATCTCCACCCAGCTCCCGCGCCAGCGCCTTCTGAAGCGCCTCGGTCTGGGACACCTCCATGCCGCGAACGCGCCACAGGACATGTACCCGGCCGGGTGACGTGCGCAAGAGATACGACGGCTGAGGCAGGTCTGACCGGTCGGCGATCGCCGCCAGGAAGGCGCCGGCCTTCGCGTCTGCCTCGACGAACAGCTGTCTGACGGCAACGACGGCGCGGCGCGCCCGCGATCGGAGGCGACCATCCACGGCGTTCACGCCAACGTAGACGTTCCATCGCGCGGCGTTCCGAGCCCGCAGCCACGCGAGGAATCGGTCGCTGGTCGCCAGGTCGCGGCTGACCACACGCTGGGCAACGGCGCCGGTGGCGTAGGACTTCAGGAACACGACCACCGTGTCGTCCGCCCGAAAGGCGGACTGCAAGAATGCTCGCGGCGCTGCACGATCGAGGGCGGCCACGACTCGGCTAACCTCCGCTCTTGGTCAGCGACACCCGACCGGTGAACGTGGAACCCTCTGGCGACGGGCAGTCCACACCGGAGAAGTCCGCCTCGATGGAACGCGCCTCCGCATTCCCGACGCTGAGGAGACTCCCGGTGCAACCCCGAGGCGACGCGTAGCTGCCCTGGGTGCTCACCCGCGCGGGGGGCTGGTTCGATGGCGTGATGGCGCTCGTTACGGTAGTGGTGATCAGCAACCAGGGGTGCTGGGACTGGATCGTGACGTTGAACGTCTGCTGGTTGGTCCCCGGCACCACGACGAACGTCCACGTCGCCGTGCCACTTGTCGGGCTCTGCCCCTCACGTTGAATCGTCACGGTTCCGACCCAACTGCCCTCCAGGAACGATCGGGCCGGAGACGGCTGCGTGGGGCTGGCCTCGCGACCGCAGGCTCCCAGCACCAGCAGCAACGGCAGCGCCCAGTACGGACGGGTCGTTTCCGACCTCATGGCACGACTCCTTCCATGGGGAGAATCCTTCCGACCCGGGCCTCCAGCAGGAACCGGTCGGCGGCCCCGTCGTAACCGACTACTTCCACGAGTTCGGTCACGCGCCGGCGCCCATCGAACCGTGAGACATGCGCAATGAGCTGGATGGCCAGGGCGATGGCTTCGCGGGTGCTGCGATGCGGCAAGCCAACGTTGGCGGTAAGCACGCAGTGCGCCAGCCGTGTCAGGGCCTGCTCGGCGGAGTTGGCGTGGATCGTACTGAGGCTGCCGAGGTGCCCCGTGTTCAGCGCCTGGAGCAAGTCGAACGCCTCGGAACCCCGCACTTCGCCAACGAGGATGCGGTCGGGGCGATGTCGAAGCGCCGCGCGCAACAGATCCGAGATCGTGACCGGCGGAAGTGGTGCCTCCTGGCCGAGCGGTGATTGCGCGCGACGCGCTTCGAGTCGAAGCACATTGGGCTTCGGCAGGTGAATCTCCGCGGTCTCCTCGATGACGATGATCCGGTCGCCGTCCGGGATTCGGGCGGCAAGAGCGTTCAGTAGCGTCGTCTTGCCCGTCCCGGTCCCACCGGAGATCAGGATGTTCCGTTGGCAGTGGACAGCGGCGACGAGCTGCCCCGCTACGTCGGTGGACAGCGCGCCCAGTTCCACGAGGTCATCGAGGCTGTAGCGCCTCGTGAACTTCCGGATGGTCAGGGCGGGCCCCGCGACCGCGCACGGCGGGAACATCGCCGCGACTCTCGACCCGTCCTCCAGACGCGCATCCAGCAAGGGCTGCATGTCCGAGATCTCGTCGCCACACGCGCGCGCGATGTTCTTGATCGCCACCGTGAGGTTCCGGGATTCCAGCGACCTGTCCGGCACCGCTTCGAGCCGTCCATCGCGCTCGACGAACACTCGTCGACCACCCTCGTTCACCATCACCTCGGTGACAGTCGGATCGCACAACAGGTCCTCGATGGGTTTGAGGAACGGCAGGATG
>JBFWSN010000091.1:0-2641 GCA_050248355.1 Dehalococcoidia bacterium | reverse complement strand
CGTGCGCCGCCGAGTCTCGTCAGACTCTGGCAGCGCCGACTGACGAGCCGTGGCGTGCCGGCGCCGTGATGTAGCCCGGAAATGTCTGGATTCAGGGGGCCGCCGCGGTGTCGTTCAGCGACCAGTCATAGTCGAGGTATCCGATGCGTGCGCCCGGCAGACGGGCTGCCGCCTGCGCCTCCGGAGGGCCGTAATGGCTGACCACGGCCAGCAGGGCTCGGTCGCGAGCCGACCGTCCTGTGGGGCCCTTCGGTGCGAAACGTGCCTCGAAGTCCTCGCCGAACCAGTCGAAGATCTTCGACAGGCGGATGGCACCGCGGTCGACGACGAGCCCGCGAGGGCCGTACAGATAGCGAGTGGCGGCGGCATCGAGTTGGGCGTCGAGGCCAGTCGCGGTGTACGGCACCGCCGCCAGCGGCGGGCATCCCAGCGACGCGCAGTTGATGGCGAAGTGAACACGCGGCTCGCGGAACTCCGCGCGCAGTACCTTGTGCTCGATCTCGTCGAGGGTCAGCGATTGCCCGGCGGCCGACCATCGTCGCCCGGTGAACACACCGTCGATCTGCCGGATGCTGTTCTTCGGGTACAGGCTCAGCCAGCTCCCGCGAATCGGGTACGCGTCGACGATCGACCGCAGCGTGAAGACGTTGTAGGCGTTGATCCAGAACGCCAGGCGCTCCGCGCGAGACCACGCCCGTGCCTCCGCGGCCGTCGCTCGCGCGAACGAGGCGACGACCGCATCCAGGCGGGCCCGATCAGCCTGTAGCTGGCGGTAGTTCACACGGTCGCCGACGACGTGCGCCGTCAGCACCGTTCGGTAGCCCTCGTACGAGTGGTCGAACGAGGCCTGGGCGGCTCGAGCGGGAACCAGACCCACGAGCGCCATCGCGATGGCGGCCCAGACAAGAGAAGACCTGACGTGCACCTGCGGCATACGCTCTCCAGTCTCCAGGATCCGCCGGACGTTACGTCCTCCCGAGCCGACGTGGCCGAGGCGTGGGTAACGCGAGGACGAGTCGTGAGACCGTAAGAGATGATCGTGTCCGCATCAGTGTTGGCGGCAACAGCTCCCGACGTGTCGTGGCCGGACGTCCTTCGGGCATTCTGCGCGCACCGTGCCGACACCAGCGCCCTCCTGCAGGCGTATCTCGACCGCTGCCCGGCCGATGTGGCCGCCCACTGCACGAAGGGGTTCGCCCAGCTGTTCCTGGGCCGCGCCGACCGGAGGGGCGACGCCGCTGCGGCCGAGACCGCCGCGCGGGCGGTGCATCGGCGTGGCGACGTGCGCGAGCGTCGGCTGCTGGCCGCGCTGTCGAGCTGGCGCCGTGACCGCCCATTCGAGGCGGCGGCGACGTTCGAGGCCATGCTGGCGGACGACCCGCGTGATCTGCTCGCCATCAAACTGCACCACGGGCTCTTGCTGATGCTCGGCCAGCCGGGCCGCATGCGTGCCTGTGTGGAGCGTGTCCTCCCGGCCTGGCCCGCCGACGACCCGGGGACCGGATTCGTCCTCGGATGCCACGCATTCAGCCTCGAAGAGACGGGCGCGTTCGAGCAGGCTGAACGCGTGGGCCGGCAGGCGGTCGCGATGCAACCGGATGACGCCTGGGCTATCCATGCGGTCGCTCATGTGTTCGAGTCACTCGGCCAGGCCCGCGAGGGCCTCGAGTGGCTGGCCACCCATGCGGCCGGCTACGCGGAGTGCAGCGTGTTTCGCGGACACGTGCACTGGCATCGGGCGCTGCTGCATTTTCAGCTGGAGCAGTTCGGACCCGCGCTCGACATCTACGACGAACACGTCGCCACGCCGTGGGTCGGTGACTACCGTGACATGTCGAACGCCGTCAGCCTGCTGTGGCGATTGGAATCGGCGGGGGTGGACGTCGGCTCTCGGTGGCGCCGTCTGGCAGAGATCGCGGCCTCGCACGTGGGGGATCGCGGATCGGCGTTCGCGCTGGCGCACTATGCCGTCGCGCTGAGCCGCAGCGACTTCCGGCCCCGTCTGGCCGAGGAGGTGGCCGCGCCCCTGACGTCGCCCTGTGCAGCAGGCCCGGAAAGCCAGGCTGCCGTCGTCGGCGACGTGGCGCGGCCGCTCTGCCGGGGTATTCACGCCTGGTCCTCTGGCGATGCCGGCCTGGCGTATGACGAGTGGATCGCCGTGGCGCCAGCGCTCTCCCGCATCGGCGGTTCGAACGCGCAGCGTGAACTCTGTGCGTTGATGTTGATCGAGGCGTCCCTGGCGACGGGCCACGCGGAGACGGCGCGACAGCTCGTGGAAGAACGCCGGCGGTTCCGCCCGCACGATCCGTGGCTGGCCGCGCGCTCCGGGTCGGCCGCGTAATCAGGCAGGCGCGGCCTCAATCGGGCGTTGGCGTGTAGGCCGGCCGTGTGTCCGAGAGCAGCGCGGGCACCGACGCGAGCACCGCCACGAGGCCGCCCTGGCCGCGGCGCCACGCCTGGAAGGCCGAGAGGAACGTCCACTGTCCGCGCGTCACGGTGCTCCGCTTCCAGGCGCCGGCGGCGTATTTCGTGGCCTCGGACCACGTCGGGTAGGTGTGAATCGTGCCGAGGATCTTGTTGAGGCCGAGGCCGTGCTTCATCGCCAGCACGAACTCGGCCAGAAGATCGCCGGCGTGCTCGC
>JBFWSN010000090.1:0-3096 GCA_050248355.1 Dehalococcoidia bacterium | reverse complement strand
GGGCATTCGAACACGAATGCAACTGCGCCCTCGCTCTCTGACCGGACCTGAGTGGTCCGCCATCCGGTTCATCATCGACCCATGCCGAGCCCCTGCTTCTCATCTGGTCAGCTGGAAGCCATCTGCCGTGCGCTGGGTGATGCGACCGTCGGTGGGCGCATCACCGGTGCGCTGAAGGACGCGGGCATTCCCGAGCAGCCTGGGGAGAGCACGAAGTGGAAACGACTTCGCGACAGCGCGGAGGCCGCGCAGACGAAGGCCGGCGATCCTTCCTGCGTGTTGCGCCTAGTCGAGGCGGTCATGGCTCCCGTGGGCTTCAGTCAGGAACCCGAACGATTCGACCAATCGCGCGCAGCCCTCAACATGGTGCTGTCGCTCACCGGCCACGAGGTCGGGGAGGACGGCCGTGTCAAGACGGTCGCCGCCGCCCGGACGCTCGGCGAGGCCGAACAGCGCGCCACGGCCCTCCACGACAAGCTTGCGGAGAGAGGCGTCCACCCGGACGTCCTAGAGGCGTGCCGGCCAGAGCTGCTCCAGGAGAACTATTTCTACGCCGTTCTCGAGGCGACTAAGAGCCTCGCCGAGAAGGTCCGCCAGCGGACGGGCTTGGACGGCGACGGTGCAAAGCTCTTCGACCAAGCCTTCCGACTCGACGGGGGCCCGCCGCCGCTGGCGTTCAACCGTCTGGATAGCGAGACCGCGAAGGGGGAGCACCGAGGGCTGGCCACCCTCATGAAGGGACTTTTCGGAGCGTTCCGGAACCCGACCGCCCACCTACCCCGCGACACCTGGCCGATCACCGAGGCCGACGCGATCGACCTCTTGCACACGGCCTCGCTGCTCCATCGCCGCCTGGACGCAGCTCACGTTACGCAGGCCGCCCCTGCGTATCGACGCACGCTCCCGTGAGCGGCAAGCCGCCGCCCATCGACCTCACCACGGGCCCCTTCCCCTCCCTGGCGATGCTTAGGTGGGGTGAGCACGAACCCGACTGGCGGGGATACGCGACCGGCTACCGGCGGGCAAGCGACGCCCTCTTGGGTCTCGCGGTCGAGAGGCAGGTCTCGATCGACCTGGTCGTGTTTCCCCTCGGCGCGTTGCTCCGCCAGTCCGTCGAGCTGCACCTGAAGTGGCTGACGGTCAGCATCCGGGAGCAGCTCGGAGCGAGCACTGCGCTCGCCAAGAACCATGACCTGGATGGGCTGTGGGAACGGTTGCGGGCGCCTTTGCGGCCGCTCGGGCTCGATGAGCCTCAATGGGAACATCTGCGGTCGAAGATCCGCATCCTGTCGCAGCTGGACCGCACGGGAGAGACCTTCCGCTACCCGACCACGACTAAGGGAAGGCCCTCGATCGAGGTGGACTCCCTGGACGTTCGGAAGCTTGCCGACGTGGTCGCAGAGGTGCTCGACGTTCTGGAAGCTCTCGTGGATGCCGTCACCGATGAAGGTCGGCAGCGCGCCGAGGAAGCCATGGCAGACGCTGCTCGGGCCTGGTGGTCCTCGCTGCCGGATGAGGAGCGGGAGCAGTACGAGGCCGAAGAGGCGGAGCTACACGAGGCTTACATCCGGGGAGATCCGCTCTGACGGGGAGGGGCCAGCTCGGGCCGCTTCGGCTTGAGACGTTGACGTAGTGGCGCCTTGACAGCGTTCAAAGCGCGCGAGGTAGCGTCGGCACCCTTCGGGAGGGGCGGCGATGGGCAAGGCGAGGCGCGGCTGGAGAGAAACGGTTGAGCCAGGGATCTATCGATCTCATCGGGTCGCCTGCCCGTCGAGCAGCGACCGAAGATCCGGGCGACGTTGCGGGTGCTCGTTCCAGATCCAGGTACCGGCAGCCGAGCGAGGCCGCACACGGCTGCTGACGGTGCCGGGCTCTATCAGGGAGGCGCGAGCCGAACGGCGGCGACTCCTCGCCGACGGCCGGTCGGCCGCGCCGTCGCCCGTCGCTCAACTCGAGCCCCTCGACGACTTCACCGCGCGATACCTGCGTGCCCGTAGCGCGGTGCTCGCCCCGCACACCATCAACGGAATCGAGACCGAGTACCGCCTCCGGGTGTCTCCCGCTCTCGGACAGATGCCTCTCCAGGCGATCACCCGCGAGGTCGTCGAGACCTGGGTCGCCCAGATGGTCGCAGTCGCGTCGAGCCGGCGGATGGTGATCCAGTCCGTCGCCGCACTGCGCGGGATCCTCGCGGCTGCCGTGGCGTGGGATCGCATACCGACGAACCCCGCGGCACGTCTTCGCCTGCCGGCGCCCGACACCCACCGCGCCCAGGCCGCCGAGCGCGTCCTGAACGAGGCTGAACTGCAGCACCTGTTCTCAGTCGGTTCGCCCTCATTGAGGGTGGAGACCATGCTGCGCGCGGCGGGCGAGGGGGGACTGCGGCGCGGAGAGCTGATCGGCCTGAAGTGGCCCGACGTCGATGCCTCGGCCCGACGGATCGAGGTGCGTCGCTCTGTGTGGCAGGTCGGCGGCGAGCGTGGCGAGAAGACCGCCAAGGGCCGGCGGTCCCGGCGGGTTGCCATCTCAGATGCCCTCGCGATCCGCCTGGGCGAGTGGTACTCGGCGAGCGTCGTCGAGGGCGGGTCTGACGCGGCCGGCTACGTCTGGCCGGGACGCTCGGGCGCTCCGATGGACGCGCACTCGCCGACGCAGGCGGCTACCCGAGCACTCGTCCGTGCCGGACTGGTGGACGCTGACGGCACGCCGCTCACGACTCTCCACGGTCTGCGGCACACCTGCGGGTCGATCCTGCTCGGCCGTGGCGTGCCACTCATCGTCGTGTCGCGGCACCTGGGCCACGCCGACCCGAACATCACGGCCCGGGTCTACGCCCACCTGCTCGCCGACACCCAGCTCGACCAGGTGGGCGACGTCTTCGGGGAACTCTCGGAGGGCATGGAGGCGAAATCCAAAAAGGCCCGCCACTCGCGCCAATCTGGCGGCAACTCACAGATTCGCCGACTCTGACCATGCGGGAGAGCATGCGGGGATTCCGCCGCTGCCTGAGATCCCAATCGTCAAGCGGTTTTCGGGACGCCACCCATCGCGTCTGAAAATCGTGGTGTCCCCAGTTCGAATCTGGGTCCCGCCATC
>JBFWSN010000089.1:0-3279 GCA_050248355.1 Dehalococcoidia bacterium | reverse complement strand
GGATCCGGGTCGCGCGTCGTGTCGAGAGCCAGGTGTCGAGGTCGGCTTGGGTGCAGTCGTCGACGGTCCGGCCACGCCTGGTGAGGTGGTCGAGGAAACGTTGGGCGGTTCGGATCTCTTGCCGGCAGCGGTCGCTGATCGTCGCGTTGAGTCGACCGTGGCGATCCGGTTTGGCGCGGGCGATGACGTGCCAGCGGGCGTAGCGTCCCAGCGTCTGCTGGTGTCGAGGGTCGGCGATTTCGTCGATGACGGCGGCGGCGAAGCGTCGAAGACGGGTGGCGTGCTCGTCGCGGTCGGGCAGGACACCGGTGGCGACGAGGAGGGCGCGTAGGTAGCCGACGGAGAACCGGTCGCCTTCGGCGTCGAGGAGCTCGTGGCTGAGTTCGTCGTGCTGACGGGCGAGGCGGGCGAGCAGGGTGAGGCTCTCGATGCGGTCCCAGTTGTTCAGGATGGATCGGGGGCGATGGGTCGCGACGAGGACGTCGCGGACCTCCTTCACCCCGATGGGGATGGTGCCGTCGGGTCCGGCGAGGAGACGGTCGATCCGGTCGGTGGCCTGGCAGCCGAAGCACCAAGGTCGGCCGTTCCTGGTGGCCCGTCGGCCCAGAGCGTGCTGCCCGCACACGGAGCAATCGACGATGGGCGCCTGGTAACAGGTCGCACAGATGTCGGGGCTGACGGTGGTGGCCCTGAGCGCGACGCGGCGGGTCCGGCCACAGATGCCGCACTCGCGTTCAGGGTGGCGGTAGCAGCCGGCGCAGAGGTTCTTGCCGGTGCCGGTGCCGATGCGCCCGTCCGCGCGAGCAGCGAGTGGAACTACCTGACCGCACTCATCGCAGGCAACGGTGCCGGTCCGGGTCTTGTCGTAGCAGCCGGTGCAGACCGCCCCGCCGGTCGCCGTGCGGGCGTTGACCCGGCGATCTCGGCCGCAGATCGAGCATGGTTCGGTCGGCGCCCGCCGAGCGATGCAGGAGCGGCAGTAGCCCAGTCCGTCGCGGGTGGAGCGCTTCAGACCCCGCAACTCCTGACACCCGGCGCACACTTCGAGTGGCCGGGCCCGGTCGTGGCAGCGCGGGCAGACGGGCTGGCCATCAACGTCGCGCGATCGGATGCGGTGCCCGTCGCGTCCGCAACTCGAGCAGGTCGCTGTGAGGAGCCGGCTGTAGCAGGTCGTGCAGATCCGTTCGCTGTCGCCGTGGGTGTGGACCAGCGTTCGCGGACGTCCGCAGAGCGCGCAACCGGGCGAGGTCAACCCGGTGATGCCGGCTGCGATGGCGGCGTAGATGAACTCGGCGACCACCTTGGGCATCCGCGACCCACCGGCGGTCAACGCTTCGGGATGTGCGACGAGGTGGCGGGTGAGTGCAGCGCGGGCACCGGGCGCGGGAGCGACCTGAGCCATCAGGTCCCCGACAGACTCCGGGGTCACCGTCGGGTCGCGTGCGAGGAGCAGCCCGGTCACGATGGCGAGCTGGTCGGCTCGTTTGGTGGCGAGTTGCTCGGCGGCTCGGCGCCGCTCGTGGCAACTGCAGATCAGCACCCCGGGCGCGCGACCGCTGCGTGCCCGACCGCAGTTCGCGCAGGGCCGCGCGCCGGGCGATGGCGACACTGGCGCCGGCTCAGGCGTCACTGGCGCCGGTGATGGTGGCCCGCCGTGGCCGGTTCTTGCTCACCGGACCGGTGCCCGTGGCCGGCGCCGCGCCGGCAGCCTTCCGTCCGCGCTTGGAAGTGGCGATGACGTAGGGCTCGATGAGGTCGTTGGGGGTGCAACCGAAGATGTCGCACAGGGCGGCGAGGAGTCGCATGTTGAGGCGTTCGGGTTCGCCGGTGACGATCCGGTAGACCTGCGTGGGGGTCATCACCACGCCGCGGTCGGCGAGCAGTGGCACGAGTTCGGTGGTGTTGTGCAGGCCGGCCTCGCTCATCACCTTCCGCAGGTGCCACCGGTAGGCGACGCTCTTCGTGATCGGGGTGGTCATGGCTGCTCGCTTCCGTCGTCGGGCGGGGAGGTGAAGGCGTTGTCGAGGGCGTTGCGAAGCACGCGGTTGCGGTAGTCCCCGGAGACGCCGGTGTAGAGCGCGGTGGTCGAGCCCCAGCGGTGGCCGACCTGCTGCTGGACGAACAGCGGGTCGAAGCCGTCCTCGATCAGGTGGGTCACGTACGAGTGCCGCAGACAGTGCGGGTGCAGCACCCGGTCGAGGGCGAGCTGGTCGCGCCAGTCGGCGAACCGGTCGTCGATGTGGGCCAGCCGGATGCGGCCCTGACGTTCGGTGGGCCACAACACCGCCGGGTCGGCCAGCCCGAAGCGCGGGAGGACTTCCTCGACGTACTCCTCCACGACCGGCCGGGTCCAGTCGAACACCGTCAGCACCGCCCGTCGGCGGGGCTGGGAGCCGCGGCTGGCCTTGCCCCATCGGACGTTGCACACGCCGTAGCGACCGAACTCGAGCGCCTTGGGGTTGCGAGTGAAGTCATGGAGGTCGAGCATCGCCGCTTCACGACGGCGCAGGCCGTAGCCGTAGATGACCTTGAACAGGGTCGCGTCCCGGAACAGCGTCAGCCAGCCCTTCCGCTTCGAGGTGCGGGCGAAGTCGACGTGGTCGTCGGCGTGGTCGAACAACGCCTGGACCTCGCCCCGGGTCAGTGGGCGAACCGCTGGCCGTGCCTCGTGGTCGGCCACGTGGACCGCGGTGTTCCACTCGTGACAGACCTGGATCGGATGAGTGCCGAACAGCTCCATGCACTGATCGGCCCAGCCATAGCGGCCATCGATCAGGTAGGCGCAGAACAGCGCCACCGAGTTCTGGTACGCCCTGATCGTCGACGGCGTCAGCGGCCGAGTCCCGGACAGCAGTTCACTGGTCCACTCCTCGACGTCGGCGGCGCCCCACTCCCACGGCGAAGAGGCGCAGAAGTCCGCGAACCGACGGACCTGCGACTCCCGCGTCTGGATCGTCCGCGACGCCAACAGGCGCGAGGACTGCTGGCCCGCCCACCCCGCGAGCATCTCGTCGAACATCTGCTCAGCGGGACGGAGGGCAGAGACGTTGCCCGGCCGCAGCACGACGACCGAGCCATGCCCACCATCCTCCCGAGATCCCATGCCGGCGACCTTACATCAGATGTAAGTATCGTGCATCCGATGTAATCCCATGCATTAAACTGCAGGTCACGACACCAATGGCCCGTCGGTAGTGAACCGTCGGACTGCCGCTCACGTCACCGTTCACGCTTACATCTACCGTAAGAATCTTCCGTTAGATGTAATTTCCGAGGTAA
>JBFWSN010000088.1:0-3581 GCA_050248355.1 Dehalococcoidia bacterium | reverse complement strand
AGGTGTGGCGCGGTGGTCCGCAGCACCACCTCTCCCGGTTGCTCAAGGGCTGCCGGCCCGAACCATTCGGAGAGGCGCAGGCGCGCGCTGTCGGTGTGCTCATCGGCCGCAGCGATGTGCACGACACCGTCGACGCTGCCGTCGTGGAGGGCGCCCTCCGCCGTGACGACGCAGTGGTCACCTCGAACCGCACCCACATCGAGCAACTGGCCGCTGCTGCCGACCGACGTCTCGCCATCCACGACGTCTGACGGCGGAACCCTGTGCTCCGGGTCAGGCGCTGCGATCGCCAGGTGGGAGGGCCGGTGGCTCGATCCGGGTGACCGTCGAGACGCGATCGATGGAGCGGTCGAACGAAGCGATCGCGTTGACGCCCGTGCTCTCGGCTTGCGCCACCAGATACGCCTCGGCGAAGTCGATCCGGTCGAGCTCGTACACCTCGAGTGCTCGTAGGAGCAGCGCCGGGTCGATCGTCACCACGCGGTCCATGGCGATGAGCGAGCGCATCGCGTCGGCGATCTGGGGCCTGGGTGCCTTGTAGAACGACTCGAGGACGTACACGGTTTCGGCGAGGATCAGGTCGGCCAGCAGCAGCTCGTCGGCGTCGGCGAGGAACGCAGTGGCCCGGGCTGCCTGGTCGGCGGGGTCTCCGGTGAGGTGGCGGACGAGGATGTTCGTGTCGACGAACGAGCTCAACGGCGTTCGGCGGTGCGCACGGCGCGGGTGCGGCGCAGCACGTCGTCCCAGGCGACGTTGCGGCGCTTGGCCGGCACCGGGATGGTTCCCGCCAGTGACAGGAAGTCGGTCGTGCGAGCGAGCACGGCGCGGTTGCCCTCGACCCGGAACACGACGTCGTCCCCTTCCGCCAGGCCGAGGGCATCGCGCACCGCTTTGGGGACGGTGAGCTGGCCCTTCGAGCTCAGTTTCGCCGCGATCTCCACTGCGCCTCCTTACCTTGTGTCACTAGTAAGGGTACTGGGCGAGCCTGTCGTTGGTGAGGGGCCGCGTCGACAAGGGGTCGGTGGGGGAGGCTTGGGCTGACCCGGGGGGCGGTTGTCCGCGGGTAGCGTGTCGCCATGGCGCGGCAGCGTGAGCAGCTCAGTGCGGAGGCGCTGGAGCGGCAGGCTGCGCTCGATCGGTCGTGGGTGGATGCGCAGCGTGCGCTGACCGATCCCGCATCCCGTTCGGGCCTAGAGCGCATGCTCGAACGACTCGACGCAGCCGCGCCGGCGCTCGTGTTGACGCGTGCGGAGTTCCTGGCTCGCACGCTGCCTGTCGAGTAGTGCCCCTCTGCGACTTGCTCGCCGAGATCGTCGACAAGGGGTGGCGACATACCCAGCGTGCCGATCGCCGAACTGTCCCAGCGGCCAGAGTGCGAGGTGCGAGCGGCCACGCTCGTGGTGGCCGAGCAGTCGGCGGTGTGCAGGTCTGCTACCGGCACTTCTAGGTTGATGACACGGTGGACGTCGTGGCGATCACTGGCCGACAGCCGCTCGTCTGCTGATGGGGCCGGAGTCGCGTCCTCCGTCGACGTCGAATCTCGTCACCCGGCCCGAAGTGGCGTACGGACCGACCAACCCGGAGGGAGTAGAGCCGTCGCCGTTTCCCTGCCCCCCCTGCCTGTGATGGCAAAAGCCCTCTTAAGCGTGCACTCGGCGCTGCTCCGGCTCCGAGGCTTCTCAAGAGGGCTTCGATCCACACCGACCCTGGCGGGCGGTGACGGGGTGGAGCTAGAGGGACTTGAACCCTCGACCTCTTGCATGCCATGCAAGCGCTCTTCCACCTGAGCTATAGCCCCGTGCGGCGATCCAATCTAGCAGACCCTCCACGGGAAGCCGCAAGTCCCTTCCGTCGGGGTCAACGAGGGGCGCTCGATCCGCCACTAAGGTGAGCCAACTTCCCGGGCAGAAGGGGTGATGCAGTGGTCGATCGACCTGACGACGAGAGCTCCGCGCCGGACGACGCGGCCAGCGAGGCACCCCTGCCCCCGGTGGACCCCGGCCCCCCGCCGGCACCGCCTTCGCCGGGCTGGTCGTTCCAGCCGCCGGAGCCGGCCCCCGCGCCGCCCCCCGCCTCCCCGCCCACCGGCGAGGGCGCTGGGGCTTGGCCCGCCCCGCCGGTGTCCGACGCCGGCGATGCCTGGGCGCCGCCCGCACCCCCCGAGCCCGACGCACCGGCACCGATACCGGCACCGGCCGGGGACAGCATCTGGGCGCCGCCGCCGGCTCCCGCCAGTGCGGATCCTGATCCGGCGTCCTGGCCCACCTCGCCCGGCTATCAGGCGTCGGCCGAGACCGCTGCGCCGGAGCCGGTCGCACGCCCCACCGTGGCGGCCTGGCCGGAGAGCCCGGAGCCGGCACCGACCTGGTCGCCGCCGGCCGAGGCGCCGACCCCATCCTCGTCGGCTCCGGCCGAGGAAGCGCCGGCCGAGGAAGCGCCGGCCTGGTCCGCCCCGGCCGCTCCGCCCGCGCCCGCGCCGACCGGCGAGCTCGCGGCGCCGCCCATCCACCTGGCCCTGCCCGAGGCCGAGGCGCCCGCAGCCGCGCTGCCGGAGGGTGATCACCCCGCCGCCATGCTCGGCGCCGGCGACGTGGCCGTCGGTTCGCTCGGCGCGCCGGTGGCCGATGCAGCCGGAGCCGTCCCCCAACTCTCGGACGAGCTGCCCGGCGCGGTCGAGCTCCCTACCTTCGCCCCGCCGCCGGAGGCGTCGACCGGCGAGGTGCCGGCAGCCGAGGCGCCAGCGGTCGACGGCGGGACCGTCGGCCCGGAGGCCATCGCATCGCCCGGCGAGGCGCCGATGGCCGAAGCCGATCCCGCAATGGAGGACGCTCCGGTATCGGCGGTCGAGGAGGCTCCGGTATCGGAGGACGCTCCGGCGGCGGACGCCGAGGCCGAGCTGCCGTTGTTTTCCCCGTCGGCCGGGCTGCCGGCCAGCTCCGATCCCGATCGCGAGATCGATGCACCGAGCCCGCCGTTCGCCGGCGGGCCGCCGAGCCCAGGCGAGCCTGCTCCCATGGCCCCGGCCGCGTCCCCGCCGGGTTCGTGGCCCGCCGAGGCTCCCACCGCGCCACCGGTGGGTCCGCCCGCCGGCCTGGTCGGTTCACCGCCACCCGTACCCGGCGCCGGTGCCCCCTCAGGGTTCGAGCCGGCGGGTGGTTTCGCGCCGCCCGGCGCCTTCGGCACCCCGCCGCCGGCCGCTCCCATGCCCTCCGGTATGGAGCCGCCCGGTGCGGTCCCGCCCGGTCAAGAACCGTTCGGTCCCGGGGCCGCAGCGCCACCGGCCACAGCCATGCCGCCGGGTATGGCGCCGCCTGCCTCGCCACCGGGCGCCAACCCTCCCGGCGCCATGCCGTCCGGTATGTCCGCACCGGCGTACGGTCCGCCAGCCGAGGTGCCGTCCGGCCCGCCGCCGGCGTTCGGCCCGCCTGGCGGTCCCGTCGGCCCACCGGCCGGCGCCGCGCCGTTCGGCGCACCCCAGGGTGGCCCTCCCGGTGGGCAGCCGCCCTACGGCGCGCCCCCCGGCGGCTGGATGGGTCAGCCCGCCGTGCCGCCACCGGTCGTCAAACAGTCGAACGGCATCG
>JBFWSN010000087.1:0-4035 GCA_050248355.1 Dehalococcoidia bacterium | reverse complement strand
CGCCGAAGGCGGCCCAGCTCGGCGGCATGAACTGCCCGTAGCCGATCGCGCCCGCCCAGGAGGTCGCCATGTTCTGGCCGAATCCGCTCTCCACCGACGCGATCGCGGCGAGGAGCGCCCACGGGACTCCGCTCTCGTTCGAGACATCGACCATGACGGCGAGGTGCTCGGCGGGCAGTACGGGCGGCTCCGACCCGCCACCGCCGAGCCCGACGAATGGCGCCGCGATGATCATGGCGACGGCGACGACCACGAGGATGACCACCGCCATCACGGCCCCAAGCAGCGCCCCGACGAGCCGGATCGCGTCCCGCGTGAGGTCTCCGAAGACAGAGCCGGCGACGAGCACAAGCTTCGCCATCAGCGGGCTCCAGCACCGGCGCCGAGGCGCGCGCCGAGCCCGCCCGCAGCCCGGCTGAGGACGACCAGGGAGACGACGGAGCTCAGGCCGGAGTACCGCGCCTGACTGGACAGCATCGACGGCACGCGGAGCGTCAGGTAGCAGACGGCGATGCCGAGCAGCAGGGTCAGTAGCGCGTTCGACGTGCTGCCGGGCGTCAACTCCACCATCAGCGCCGTGCCAAGGCGGAGCACGAGCACCTGGACCGCCTGCTGCATCACGGTGATCGGCAGGAGGTGCGCCCACCACCGCACCCATCCCTGCGTCTGCGGGAGTACCCACGTCACCACCATCACCGGCGCAACGACGATCAGGAGGCAGATCAACGCGAGCCGCATGAGCATCTGGAAGGTCAGCAGCAGCGCCACGATCGCGTAGGTCACCGCGACCATCACCATCGCCATGCCGGACTGGGACGCCGTGGCCTGGTCGTACCCGGGCAGGCCCACGCCCCCCACTGCGCCAGCGAGCGCGTTGTTCAGGTCGATCAGGACGCGCACCAGTTCGAGACTGAGGTTGGCGGCGATCGCGGCCAGGAGGATGCGCGGGAGCAGCTCCATGACGCCGTCGTAGGGCGAGCGCATCAGGTGCTGTTTGACGATGATGTTGAAGCCGCCCCACATGACGATGACGGCGAGGCTCGCGTTGGCGATGCCGCGCGAGAGGTCCCACAGCGCCCGGACTGTCGTGCTCTCGTACGTCCCGGCGGGCGGCGTGCGCGTGATGATGTTGAGCGACGAGTCCCCGAGGCCGGACGCCCAGTCCACGAACCCGCGGATGGCCTCGATCATTGACCCGGCGATGAGCTCGACGACCGCGTCGAGGATCGCGGTCGCCCAGGTCCGCGGGTCGAGCGAGGAGAAGACGTCGAACGGGTTCGGGACACCGATCGCGGGGTCAGAACCGGCCTCTCCCACCGGGGAGGCGCCAGCGACCGCGGCACTGGCCGCGTCATTCGCCCGAGGGGCAGCCAGGGACGCTGCTGCCGTCGCCCGCTCCGCCGCGGACGGCATCCCCGCCGAGGCGACCAACGGCGCGCCGACGGAGACGAGGTCACGAAGCGGGTCGGATGCCTGCTGTGCGGCGGCCGGGGAAGAGACCCCGATCCAGCAGGCGAGGACCAGGGCGACGGCGAGCAGCGTCCCTCGCACGAGCACCACCCCCTTCCGTCTCGCGCCGCCCATCTCCCTCCTGGGTGATGCGGTGGCCGCGAACTACGGCGGGAGCGTGCAACATGCCAATCCAGCGAGACTCCAGCGGGAATCCAGAGCGCGCCGGACGGCACCTAATTCGGGGCGGGGAGTCCAGATTCGGTCCAGACGCCACGGACGTTCGATCTCGGGATGGCCGCCGGCGAGTTCCACGGTCAGGAATCTGGAGACGCAAGATTGCGAAGGGTCTCGCGCTCGGGTACAGAAGAGCAGGACGGCCTGTCGGGCCCGGAGCGTGTCGGGGATGGATTACTACGGTCAGAGGTTCATCAGCAGAAGCGCGTTCGCCTCTTGGGTGAACGACAACAACGCTGGCTCCGTCGCATTCTGGAACATCGACGAGTACGTGGATGCTGGTCTGCTACGCCCGGCCATTGAGACCGTGGCACCGCCTGAGGTTGCCCGGGAGCCATATGGCTACGAAGAAGCGCCCGCCGAGTGGGAAGCGCTGCACCGAGAAGATTCCGAGGATGACCTCGCGTTCGATCGCCTTCGTGGGATCAGTCCATACCTCCGTGAGTACACCGCGAACGCCGCCTACCCGATGGAGATCATCGAAGCCGGTCCTCCTCTCCTGCAACGCCCCCGCGTCGAGCGATACTTCGCTTATTGGCAGGTGCACCAGGTTCGCCTTATCAGCGACGATCCCGCCCTGACGCGCTTTCGCTATGCGATTTCCCGCCTTCCTCCCGAGCACCGGGAGAACTTCACTAACGGTTCGCTGTCCAGCGAGACGATCCAGTCCTTGCGTGGGCTTGCCAGCGGCTTCGACTTCCTCTCCCGCTGGATCACGCGACACGGCCTCATCCGGAGGCGCGCCTTCCGCGATGCCAACGAAACCGACGGCCTGACCCGTCTGACGGCGGAGCAGGCAGCGGCGTACCGAACTCGCGTCCAGGACATGACCCACCGGACGATTGCCGAATACCAACTGAACTTCGATTCACTCTGGGAGTTCCTCCGACAGCTTCTCGAGCTGGCCAGGGACTACCGCCGTCAGGAGCGAGTGAAGCTCGCGAAGTTGGTGGAGCGGGATATCCGCGAGCTATCAGCGATCATCTGGTCGGCGTTCGACCTCGATGAACAGCAGATCCACCAGAAGCTGATCCGCTGGTACCAATGGGACTTTCAGGCCGCATGGCCTCAGCTCGGTCGGCTCGAACAGGCCGACCGAACCTTCAAGCACTTTGGTGAGCGATTCCGATCCGAGGCGGCTGCGTTCGAGCAAGAGTTCTCGCAGGACAAGATCGAGTCACTCATACGATTCGCGGTGGATGAGAACCTCTGGGAGTTCTTGGATGGCGTTGGGAACCTCACCTGGACCGCCGACGAACAGGACAACGACTGGCTCCCTGCGTTCAGATATCGCCGCGCCAGGGCTGCGGCGGCCGCCTTGGAATTCTTCGTAAGCGGCGTCATCCGACAGAGCCGGCCGGACCTTGCAGGGAGGGTAGGGGGTGAGACTTTCGGGCCGGTTCTCACTGAGCTAGCTCGGCTGGCCGGCGTACGAGAGGTCAAAGTCGGGCGCCTTCGGAGACCGGACGACTGGCTCAATGAATTCGCGAATATCGCGAGCATCGAGGCGCAAGATTGGAAGAGCTTCGTGGAGCAGCAGTTCCGCTTCGCGTTGCTCGCCCGCAACCTCACCACCCATCGCGCACTGCGGGATTGGAACGAAGGCGAGCACTGGCGAGTGAGCGGAGTTCTTGCCGAGGCGGTCGTCTTTGCGGCGTTCATTGCCTGGATCCTCCTATCTGATGGCCTGGTCCGAGGAATTCCGGCGCCAGGGGGCGAACCGTGACGATTCCGTGTGCTCTGACTCGCAATGAAGTGTGTGGTGCAGCGATGACCGTAACTTTGATATATCGTCGCGCGGTGCCGACAGCGTAGGGAATCGCGCGTGGAAGTCCTCATTGGTATCGGTCTCCTGTGTGGATTCCTCTGGTGGCTCTTCAAGGGGCGTTCCGGAACTAGCGCTTCCCCACCATCGAAGCTAGCGCGCCCGCCGCGATCGAATACGGGAGTGCGTGTCCGGGTTTCGACGTCTCCGTCTCGACCGCTCTCGCCGCAGGACGCGGCCGTGGCCGGACAGAGGGTCTGGATTCCGCCCGATCGGGACGTCGAGGTTCAAGGCCGGCGACTCCCCGGGGGGCTCTACGTTGGAGAGAGCCTCACCTCACTCACCGGCTGGAGCGCTGAGCCGGCGCTCATCGCACCCAATCTCCCCGCTCGCGACCGGCGACCGGACCATCTCGGGACAACGATGGGGTACTGGCCCTCGTACTCGGAGATCAGCGCGCCGGCTCGGACCGCATACCTCGACTGGCTCGCGAGCGGTCGTCCGGGCGGCGCATACATTGGCTACGTCTTTCTCTTCTTCTATGGCATCGAGCGACGGGTGCTCGTCGATGCCGTCCATCTACC
>JBFWSN010000086.1:0-4361 GCA_050248355.1 Dehalococcoidia bacterium | reverse complement strand
AGCGTGGGTCGAAGGTCGAACGCGGTTGACCGAGCACGAGGCGGCTCGCCTCAGTGACGGTGAACCGCCCGATCTTGCTCGTCACCGGGTTCGCGGTCTGCTGCTGGAGGACGCGCCCCGCGAACGTGAAGTTGTCGCGCCACCACGCTGCAACGGCGACGTCCTCGACTTCCTTGAGCAGCTCGTCCCGGAAGTGCTTGTTGGTGAGAAATGGTGCGACATCCAGCAACGTGAACTGGTCGACGCGAGAGCGCCGCGTGTTGATCTCGTGCAGCGCCGAGAGCGACGCGCGCAGAGCGCCCTCCATGCGCGGCCCCCAGTTCGCGGGCCAGAGCCGGTTCATGATTGTCACGACGCTCTCGACCGTCTTGTCGCGGTCGGGGAACAGGGCGACGTCGATCAGGTTGAGGCCGATCGGCCGCTCCAGATGCGCGAAGTCGAGGTAGACGGTGCGGTCGACCAGCGCCGGCGGCACGGCAGCGAGCACCGCCTCGGCAAGATCCTGGTGGGGATCGACGACGACCAGCGCGGTGTCCTCCACACCCGCGGCGACCCGCTCCATCAGCCCGGCGGCGATGTGCCGGAGGAGCGTGGACTTGCCTCGCCGTGTCTTCGCCACGAGAAAGTGGTTGCGATGCAGCATGGGTGCCGGCAGGTGCACCGGGACGGGCGGATCGGCAGCCGAGACACCGAGGCGGATGCCTTGGGTGGCGTGCCCCGGGGCGGGTGCGAGGCGCCGGGCCGTCGTGCGCCGGACGCGCGGCGGCGTGCCTTCGGCCTCGGGGAGGTGCCAGAGCGCGGCCGCCTCACCCGCATTCAGCAGGAGCGGCAGGTTCCCGTACCGGCCCCGGACCGGACGCGGTCGCTCCGGACGCAACGCACCACCCGCGGGGTCGTCGTATGCCGCGTAGGCGGCCGCCGCCTGCACGGAGAGCACGAGCAGGCGCGATCGATCCGGGCCGGATGCCAGCACGTCGAGCCGCGCGGCGACCAGCGGACCGGTCAGCTTCGCCGCGACGACGCGGGCACCGATCGCCCCGGGGCGGCGCAACAGCCGGACTGCGAGCGCGGCGAGGACGGGGATGCCGACCAGGAGCCCGGACCCGGCCGCTGCGATGAGCGCCCACTCGCCGGCCTCGTACCAGCGCCAGCCCTGTAGCAGGGCTGCTGCAGCCGCCATGGCCGCCGCCAGGGGCACGAGGTTCGCCGACGAGTCCTCGTGTCGCCGCCGCTGGTAGGGCGGCTGCTCCTCCCGGCGCCGGACGCGCTCGCCGCCCCGTGACGGTGCGGGCCCGAGCCGGAGCCGGCAGACGACCTGCTCGCCCGGGGCGGGATCGACCGCCGCCACGACCCCGGTCAGCGGGTCACGCTCGCCGCGCCACTCCAGGCGGAGTGGCAGCGCCGCGTCGGCGGCAGGGCGCAGCTCCACGGCCAACGCCTCGGCGCTCGCGGATGCGGTCAGTGGATCCGCCGTGCAGCGCTCGACCGCGGCCTGCGGGTAGGCGGCGCGCACCTGCGCCAGTACGCGCTCCATACCGTCGGCGCTGTCGCTCCGGACGTACCAGCGCGGACCGTCTGCCGTGAGTGCGAGGTCGAGCGCGAACACCTCCCCCGCCAGCGCCCCGAGCATCCCTCGTGCGGCGCTCATGCTGCCCTCAAGTCCGCGCGACGGCACGATCTCCGCGACGAACGAGGGGTCACTGCGCCGGCGCAACATCGCGCACGCCCCTCTCCACTTCGGTGAGCAACTGGAAGAAGGTCTCGCGGCCGTCCGGCAAAAGGCTCAACTGGCTGACGTCCTTTACGCCATCGGGGAGCGCGAGGATCGCGGCGCGGTCGCCGAGCGCGTCCGCCAGACTGGCGGCGCCTTCGCGCCCGGGTCCGTCGTTGTCGAGCACGAGCACGACCGAGCGCGTGCGGTCGAGCAGGCGGAGCGCGTTCGGCGCGGGCTGTGTGCCGAGGAGCGCGCAGGCGGGGAGACCCCACGAGACGAGCGCCAGCCAGTCGAACGGTCCCTCGGTCAGGAACACCCGCGACCGCCCGCGCGCCACGTCGTACCCGAGCAGCGGTTTCGGAAGGGCGAGGTTGAGGTACGGATGGTCGGTCGCGCCGGACAGCACGCGCCCCGTCATCCATCCGCAGTAGCCAGCGCGCAGGTCGGGGATCACGATCCGCCCGCGCATCGCCTCCCGCTCGTCACGCCCGTGACGGCGGTCCGGATAGAACAGCCCCATCTCGACCGCGCGGCGGACACTGAGGCGGCGGCGCTTCAGGTACGCGAGAAGCGACCGGCCATCGCTGTACCCGATACGCGCCCGCCGTGCGAGCCACGGGGGAATATGCCGTTCCTCCAGGTAGCGCAGCGCCTCCGGCGTCTGGAAGAGCGCCTCGTGGTAGAGCTCGCAGGCAGCGGTGAGGATCAGCCGGTCGTCCACCGACAGCCGCACGTGCTGCGGCGGCTCCTGCCTCCGTACCGGTCTGACTGAGGGCGGTGGCGACTGCTCGCCGAGGAAGGCCACCGCCTGTGCGAATCCGAGATCGTGTGTCCGCCGGACGAAATCGATGACGTCGCCCCCGGCTCCGCAGCCGAAGCAGTAATAGCTTCGAGTGTCGGGATACACGACGAGACTCGGCCGGTCGTCGCGATGGAACGGGCACCGGCCCATGAAACGCCGGCCGGTCTGGCGCAGCGCGACGCCGTGCGCGGCGATCACGTCCGCGATCGGGTGGGCCTGCTTGATCCGCTCGACGTCAACGGGCATCGCGGCCCTCCTCCCGCTGACGGGCGAGCTCCGCGGGCGACGTGGTCGCGAGCGCGTGCTCCAACTCGCTTGCCTCGACGCGCAGGGCGACGTGGTTGCCGCGGGCGAGGAAGAGGCCCTCACCGCGCCGGCAGCCGAGGAGGAACTCGCGTTCACCGCGCGAGAGCCCGAACGTCTCCTCGACGACGCCGATCGTCGAGCTGTCCTGCCGCATCAGGAGCTGGACCGAGCTGTTCGCGAGGATCGTGTGGCCCTCGGAGGAGGCCAGGAAGTCCTCGACGTCCTGCGTCACCGTCGTCAGGCCGAGCCAGCGCTTGCGGGCACGACGCGCCATGTCCGCGAGGAACCGCGCGCCGTCGGCGTGCCGCACGAGTGACCACGCCTCGTCGATCAGGAGCATCCGCGGCCGTGGCCGTCGGGTGACCTCGCGCCATACGTGGTCCGCGATCACGTACATCGCGACCGGGCGCAGCTCCTCTTCAAGATCGCGCATCTGGAAGACCACGAACGGCTGATCCAGCGAGGTCGTGGTGCGCTCCGAGAAGACGTGGCCCAGGCTGCCATCCACGTAGCGAGTCAGCCGGTCCGCGAGGCCGTGTGGTTCGTCGCCTTCGCGCAGCACGTTGAAGAGGTCACGCAGCACCGGCGCCGCGTTGCCGTGCGTCGCTGCATCACGCGTGATGCCCGCCCGCCGGTAGGTCTCGTAGAGCGCCTCGTCGAGCACGCCCCGCTCGCGCTGGGCGAGCGGTTGCCCGGGGTCGGAGAGCATCACGCCGAGCAGCCCCTGGAGCGCGAGGACGCGTTCGGCGAGCGGGTCGCGCCCCTCGGCGTCGTCCACTGCGACCGGGAGGTCGAACGGGTTGATGTGGTGAGGCGAGGTGCCGGAGAGCCGCACCATCTGCCCGCCGACCGCCTCACAGAGCCGGCCGTACTCGTCCTCCGGGTCGATCACGAGGTAGTCGATGCCGAGCAGCAGCGCGCGCAATGCTTCGATCTTGCAGAGGTAGCTCTTGCCCGCCCCGGACTTCGCGAAGACGGTCTTGTTCGCGTTCTCCTGGTCGCTGCCGAACGGGTTGTGGACGACGAGCGAGTGGTTGTGGGCGTTCTCGCCGTAGAGGATGCCGTCACCCACGGCGAGGTGACTCGATCCGAAGGGGAGCATGGTCGCCACGCTCGACGTGTCGAGGTTGCGACGGCGGCGCAGATAGTCCTCACCTGCGGGCAGGCAGCCGAGGACGCCGGGCAGCATCTCGTACAGCGCGGGCCGGGCGCCGGCCATCATGCCGCCGAGGATCCCTGCCACCCGTGCCGCGCTCTCATCGAGCACGCCGGGCGTGCGTCCGTGGAGACGGAAGTAGAGCGACGTGGAGAAGACCCGCTCGTCGCCGCGTTCAAGCGCGTCGCGGAGACGCTCCACGTCCTCGTAGGCGACCTCGCGCTCAATGCTGGCGATCCGGCCGCCGCGCGCTTCGAGCATCCGCGACGACTGCAGTTCGACCATGCGGTGCGTGAGCGACCGCACGACGGAGCTGGACTCCAGCGGCTCCAGGTGGAGGCTGACATCGAGCGGTTCGTCCGCGTCGATCAGCCGTCCGAGCC
>JBFWSN010000085.1:0-4442 GCA_050248355.1 Dehalococcoidia bacterium | reverse complement strand
AGGAGCGTGCGCGGGTTGATGGTTGACTGTGGTTGGCCGAGCGTGAGCCTGGCGGCCTCGGTCACCTCAAAGCGGCCCACCTTGGTCGTGACGGGCGTGGCGACCTGGATCTGGAAGGCGCGTCCAAGGTTGTCGTAGTTACTCCGCCACCACGACCAGAGCGTCTGGTCGGGGACCTGAGACATCACCCGTTCGCGGAAGTCCGGGCTCGTCAGCAGGGGCACCACGTCGAGGAGCGTGTACTGCTCCTGACGCCGCCGGACCTGGTTTGCCTGGTGGAGACAGAGGAGCGCCGCGCGGAGGGCACCCTCCATCCGCGGTCCCCAGTTGTCGGGCCAGAGGCGGTGGAGCATCGCCACGATGTTCTCCGCCGTCCGATCGCGGTTGGGGAAGAGGGTGACGTCGAGGAGGTTGAGCCCAACGGGCTGCCGCCGGTCGGTGAGGTCGAGGTAGGCCGTCCGATCCGCGAGACCGGGTGGGACCACCGAGAGGACGCTCTCGGCCAGGTCCTGGTGGGGGTCGATGACGACGAGCAGGAGGCGCTCCCGGCGCGACGCGATCTCCTGCATCAGGTGCCTGGCGATGTGCTGGAGTAACGTCGACTTGCCACGCCGTGTCTTGGCGACGAGGAGGTGGTTGCGGAACAGCGCGCCCCGCGGGAGATGCACGGGAACGCTCCGCCCATGGTGGCGAGACATACCAACTCGACTGCCTCGGCTCGTTGCATCGCCGGCTGGGAGGAAGTGGCGCCCGGCGGGCTTCGTGGCGACGGGCAGCCCCGATGTGAGGTCGGGAAGGTGCCAGAGCGCTGCGAGCTCGGCGGCGTTGAGCACCGATGCGCCACGGAAGGCGCCGCCTGACGTTTCGAGTGGTGCGTGATGGTGCCCGGCCCGGCCTGGGCGGAGCCGGTTGCCGGCAGGGTGGTCGAATGCCTCGTAAGCCGCGCTGATGCGATCGCTAACGTCCTCCACGGTCTCGGCGCGGTCGCGCGGGCCGATCGCGATCACACCGAGGCGCGCGGTGAACGCTGGAAAGGCGAGTTTCTGTTCGGCGATCATTGCCGTCAGTGGCTCTCGGCTGCGGAGAACGCGCGACCAGACAAACGCTCCGATCGGAAGCCCGGCGGCCACCACGGAACCGCCCACGAGCAGCGGAAGGTAGTCGCCGGCCTGGTACCAGTCGTAGCCCTGCGTACCCGCGGCAGCCGCACCGGCGAGCGCAACGAAGGGAAGGAGGCTGGCCGTGCCGGTCTCGGGACGCTCCACTGGAAGGCGCTGGCTCGACCGGGAGGCCCGCGCCTGGACGCCGGTCGCCCAACCCGGGCGGGGCGGATGTCCGACCACGACCTGTCCGACGACGCGGACATCGCCACGGGTTGCAGCCACTGCCGCCGCCAGCACGCCAGTAAGTGGCTCCCCGTGCCTGGCATCCGTATCGAGTGGGAGGGCGGACTCCCGGTCGAGACGGAGCTCCACGGCCGACGCCAGCTCATGTCCGGCGACATGGAGCGGGTCGAGATGAGGCCGGCCATACACCGGAACTTCGTCGAAGTCTGCCTGCGGATAGGCGGCCCGGACCTGACCGAGGACCGCTAATGCCGCCGCATCATCCACTGCCCGGACGTAGAACCGGAGTCCCGACTCCGTAGCCGTCCATTCCAGTGCGACATCCTGGACACCCGCCAGCCCGGCGAAGACCGTGCGTGCGCGGGAGACGGGGTCGTCGTCCCAACGCGACGGAAAGAGCTCGTAGAGGACCGTGGCTCGGTCAGGATGCCGGCGCATTCTGGACCTCCTTCCCAGAAGGCCCCAGTTCGGCGACCAGCCTGAAGAACGTCTCGCGACCGTCGGCGCTCGCGCCAAGCTCGCCGAGGTCTTTGACGCCGTCGGGGAGCCGCAGAATGCGGGCGCGGTCGCCGAAGGATTCGGCCAGCTCGCGAGCGGCATGCTGCCCCTCGTCGTCGTTGTCGAAGACGAGCACGACTTCTGGCACGCGTTCCAGGAAGCGCAGCCGCTCGGCCCGGGCATGCGTCCCGAGCAGGGCACAGATGGGCAGGTTCCAGCTCACGCCGGTGAGGTAGTCGAAGGCGCCCTCTGTCACGAAGACCCGGCGGTGTCCGCGGACGCGCTCATAGCCGAGGATGGGCTTCGGCAACGAAAGGCCGAGGTACTTCAGCCGGCGCTCGTTGAGCGCACGGCCGACCATCCAGGCGCACTCGCCCCCGCGCAGCTCGGGAATCACCACGCGACCGGCGAGTGCCTCGTTGCCATCCTTCCGCAGCAGCCCCATCTCCGCGGCCCGCCGAAGGCTGAACCGGTGGCGGCGCAGGAAGGGCTTGAGCGCCTGCCCGTCGCTGTAGCCCAGACGACACTGCTTGACTACCGGCATCCTGATGCCCCGGCTATCGAGGTAGCGCAGTGCCCGCTCGTTGCAAAGGAGCGCCTCGTGGTAGAGGTCACAGGCCGCCGCGACGACCAGCCGGTCATCGACCGTCAGGGGAGATTCGGACGGTGCCGGCCCACGCCTGTCGTCGCTCGTGGACACGTCCTGCGGAGCCGCTTCACCCAGCAGCTCCAGGGCGCGCCGGAAGCCGACCTTCTCCTTGCGTCTGACGAAGTCGATGACATCCCCCGAGGCCTTGCAGCCGAAGCAGAAGAAGCTCCGGGTGCTCGGGTAAACGACCAGGCTCGGGTGTTGCTCATCGTGGAACGGGCAGCAGCCGACGAATCGCTCACCGCGCTGCTGGAGCTTCACGCCGTGAGAGGCGATGACCTGCTCGATGGGGTTGCGCTGCTTGACGAGGTCGACGTCAACGGCTGGCATTACGCACCTCCTCTTCGCGCGCAACCAGCTCCGCCGGGTCCGTCGTGGCCAGCTCGTGCTCGAAGGGACTCGCCTCGATGCGGAGTGCGAGGTGGTTCCCGGAGGCGAAGAACAACCCCTCACCTTTGCGGCAGGACAGCAGGAACTCGCGCTCCCCGGCGCTCAGCCGGAACGTGTTAGTGACGGCATCGATCGTTGAGCTGTCCTGCCGCATCAGGAGCTGGACGGAAGAGTTGGCGAGGACCGTGTGACCTTCCGCGGTCGCGAGGAAGTCCTCGACGTCCTGCGTCACCGTCGTCAGCCCGAGGTAGTGCTTGCGCGCCTGCCGAGCCATCGATGCCAGGAAACGGGCGCCTTCCTCGTGCTGTATCAGCGACCAGGCCTCGTCGATGAGGAGCATCCGCGGTTTGCGGCTGCGGCGGACCTCGCGCCAGATGTGGTCGGCGATCAGGTAGACGCCGAGGGGACGCAGCTCCGGCTCGAGGTCGCGGATGTTGAAGACGACGAAGGGACGTTCGAGGTCGACGGACGTGGGCGACGAGAAGACGTTGCCGAGGCTGCCCTCCACGAAACGTTCGAGCCGGTCGGCCAGGCCGAGCGGGTCTTCGCCCTCGCGCAGGACGTCGTAGAGGTCCCTCAGCACGGGCGGCGGCTTGCCGTGCGTGGAGGGGTCGCGG
Source organism: Dehalococcoidia bacterium (assembly GCA_050248355.1). Classification (GTDB taxonomy): domain Bacteria; phylum Chloroflexota; class Dehalococcoidia; order UBA2979; family UBA2979; genus JAIBBD01. The sequence goes on along the minus strand of JBFWSN010000085.1, from coordinate 942 downwards.
GTGATCCGCGCGCGACCGTAGGTCTCGAGGAGCGCCCGGTCGAGCGCGCCGCGCTCCCGCTGGCCGAGGCTGCTGCCCCGGTCGGCGAGCATCAGCCCAAGGAGGCCCTGGAGGGCGAGCAGCCGTTCGGTCAGCGCATCGCGTGTCTCCCCGTCGCGCTCGGCACCGTGGGCGAGGTCGAAGGGGTTGATGTGGTGTGCCGAGCTTCCGGAGAGGCGGATGTACTGCCCGTCAACGGCGTCGCAGATCCGCCTGTACTCGTCTTCTGGGTCAATGATGTAGTACTCGACGCCGCGCATCAGCGCCCTGAGCGCCTCGACCTTGCAGGCGTAGGACTTGCCCGCACCGCTCTTGGCGAAGACGACCTTATTCGCGTTCTCCAGCTCGCGGCTGAATGGGTCGAAGATGACGAGGGAGTTGTTGTGGACGCTGATGCCATACAGGATCCCGGCCAGCATCGAAAGGTGGCTCGACGTGAACGGGATCATCGTGGCCGAGCTGGTCGTATCGAGGTTGCGGTAGCGCCCGAGGTAGTCGCGCCCTGCCGGCAGACAGGAGAGGAAGCCTGGCAGCATCTCGAAGAGCGCGGCGCGAGAGGAGGCCATTATCCCGCCGAGCGCCGTCTCCACGCGGCGATGCAGGTCGTCCACGCCGGAGGTCGAGCCCGAGCGAAGACACACGTAGAGGCTCACGGAGAAGACGCGCTCTTCGCCCCGCTGGAGCGCATCCCGCAGACGTTCCACGTCCTCGTAGGCGACCTCGCGCTCCGCGCTGGCGATCTTGCCGCTGCGTGCGTCGAGCAGGCGCGACGACTGCAACTCCACCAGCTTGTGGGTGAGCCTGCGCACGGTCGTCGCGGAGTCGAGCGGGTCGACATGGATGCTCAGGTCCAGCGGCTCGTCGAAGTCAACAAGGCGGGCCAGCCAGTTGGGGTGGACGTAG
>JBFWSN010000084.1:0-4467 GCA_050248355.1 Dehalococcoidia bacterium | reverse complement strand
AGGACTCACCGTCAGCTCCGGCACAGAGCGCCGATCGGGTGCGGGAATATCAGGATCGTCTGCGTGCCGCCGAGGCACGTGCCCTCGCCGAGCTGCAGGCGGCCGAGCAGGCGCCCGCGGCCCCGCCGGCTGGCTACTACGAGCCTTCCCAGACGCCGCCAGCCGAAGACCCGATCGCGGCTGACCGGCGTCGCCGCGAGTACGAGAGCCTGTTCGCCAGCAACGTCGTGCTCAGTCGTCGAGCCGAACCGGACAGACCGGATGCCGGACGACCGGCCTCGACGACGAGCAGCCCGTCGGACCCGTCCGCGGCTCCCTCCATGGACGAGATCGCGGATGCGGCGGTGCGTGCAACGGCGCGGGCAGGTGCCGCAGTGGGGGCCGCGCAGTCGCCCGCTGCTCAAGCGACACCTCCCGCCACGATCCAGGAGCAGAGGCGACCGGGCGAGCGCGTGACGCCGGAGCGGACCGACCCCATCACGGCAGCGGGTCCGCTCCACCGCGTCCTGGAAGGGACGGTCATCGACGCGGTGCTCTCGAATCGCCTCGACGGCTCCGCCGCGTCCCCCGTCAATTGCCTCGTCACCAACCCGGTCTACTCCCACAGCGGGCAGCACGTGCTCATTCCGGGCGGCTCGCGGGTGTTGGGCCAGACGCGGCCGGTGCAGGCGCTCGGGGAGACGCGGCTCGCCGTCGCGTTCCATCGGCTGTTAATGCCCGACGGGCGTACCTATCGGCTGGACCAGTTCATGGGGCTCAACCAGATCGGCGACGCCGGACTCAGGGATCGCGTCAACCAGCACTACCTCTCGACCTTCGGCGCGGCGGCGGCCGTTGGGTTGATCAGCGGACTCGCCCAGTTCCTCGGCAGCGCGGGGCTGGGTCGCGGAGACGGCGATCGGACCGTGATCATCGCCGGTGGCGTCGGCGATGCGACGGCGCAGGCCAGCCTGCAGGTGATGAGCCGGTTCCTGAACCGCTTGCCCACCGTAACCATTCGCGAAGGCCACCGAGTGAAGGTCTACCTGACCAGCGATCTCGAGTTGCCGGCGTACGTCGCGCCGGTCCTCTCGAGCCGGTTCTGAAAGGGGGTTCACCATGCTTCGAACACTGACGGTGGTCGGGTGCGCGCTTATCGCGTCCACCACCGTGGCGAACGCGCAGCTCGTCGTGATCGACCCGGCGAATCTGACGCAGACCGTGATGATTGCCGAGCGCACGTGGCAGCACTACCAGGAGCTGCAGCGGCAGTACTCCACCATCCTGCGGATGTCGCGCAATCTGGGAAACATGGAGGGGTACCGGATCCCCACCATCCCGATTGCCAGCCACGACCCGACCCGATGGGAGTACGGCCGGGCATGGATTCAGGCGCTGAACAGCGGCGATCCCACCGGCGCCGGCTATCTGGCCACGGCGGTTCCGCTCATGCGCCCGACGACCACGCCGGCCCGCTTGTCAGCGGCGGCTCGCCGCCTCCTCGAACGCCAGTACGCCACCGTCGAGATTGCCGACTCGGTGGCCTCACTGGCCGGCCACCAGGTCGCCCAGACGCGCGGGTACTCGGCCCGCTTGCAGGGCGCCGTGCAGGCCCTCGAAGGGGACGTCCTGAACGGGCTCCTCAGATACCACGAGATGACCGCGATTCTCGACAAGATTGCGGCCGGAGAGCTGCTCGGGCGCCGGCAGGACATGGCGGCCAACCAGCTCCTGTCTCACGCGCTGGAGCAGCTTCTGGCCCGCAGCAAGCGGCAGCGCGATACCGAGGCGTCCACGATGAACATGCAGCTCACGAGCTGGCGTGATGGCCGTGCTGCGAACGAGGCGTTCGTCTCCGGCACCGGCGACGCGTTGAGAACGTGGAGGCAGCCATGACGTGTCCTCGTTTCTCGGGTGCCTGGCTGGCGCTCACAGCCGCCGTTGCGGGGTGCCTGGTCGGGAGTCCGCTTGCTGCGTCGGCGCAGATCGCGGTCTATGACCCCGCCGTGACGACCCGGAACACCGTGACGGCGATCGTCAAGGAATCCCTGCTTCGGACGCAGCAGGAGCAACACAGCCAGCTTCGACGGATGGCCCAGCGGCTGAGCATGTTCACGGACCTGGCGAAGTATTCGATTCTGGATGCGCCCAGATGGCGGATCCACGACTTCGAGAGTCCCGACCTTCTGGCAGTCTCCCGGGCGCTGCATGCAGCACTCAACTACGGCGACGCGGCTGGCGCCGCCTACCTGGCGGTGAGTCATCCGGTCCAGACCGCGGCGCCTCTCCTGGCCAGACTCGGGCCGGCCGCACGGCGGCTGGCGCTCTCGCGGCTGGCGACGCTGGAGGCTGCTGATGCCACCGCCATCGCGGCGATTCACGAAAGCGGCCGACTCCGGCTGAACGGACGTCGTGAACTGGCTGCCATCGAGGTGCTCGACGCGCACGTGGTCGACCCTACGCTCGAACAGAGCGCCACCGCCGTGCTCGACAAGATCAGCGGCGCGGCGCTCATCGCGGCCCGACAGCGGCAGGCCCGGACGCAGCTGCTCGCCGCCATTGTCGAACAGCTCCTCACCGACTCGAAACGCGCCAGAGACACGGACGCCATCGTCATGAACATGCAGCTTACGGCGTGGCGCGACGGGACGGCCGCCAACGAAGCATTCGTCCGTGGGTCAGCCGACGCCCTCAGGACGTGGCGCCAGCCTTGAGAGAGGTGGTGTGTCGTGCAGCCCTCGCTGAACCTTCTCCCGACCATCCAGCAGGCGATCACGAACCTGCTGACGGTGTACGAGCCTGAGTTCCTCCGGTTCGGCCACACGCTCTTCCTGGCGTTCGCCACCATCCTGATCTGCTGGCAAGGCATCAGGATGATGTTCTCGAACGATGGGCTGGGCGAGCAGATGTTCGACTTCGCGAAGATGCTGCTGTTCGTGTCGTTCGGCTATGCGTTCATCACGTTCTACGAGGCGCCGCTGCCAGGGATCGGCGTGTCGTTCAGCAACCTGATCACGGACCAGACGTTCTACTTCCAGAGCGTCCTCGAGGCACGGTCGTTCGACAACATCTACCGCCACCTCGACACGCTCTCCGACGCGTTCATGCAGCCGGACGCCTGGTCCATCCTGGCCAACCTGCTCTACTGGACCGTGCTGCTGCTCGTGGCCGTGGCCAAGGCGCTGTCGCTGGCGGTGATCGCGTTCGGCCTCATCGCCTCCGCCGTCTGTGCGCTCCTGGGCCCGATCTTCGTGCCCTTCTTCATCGTGCCGAAGCTCGACTGGCTGTTCTGGGGCTGGCTGAAGTCGTTCATCCAGTACTCGTTCATCCCCGTCGTGGCTATCGCGTTCCTGATGGTGTTCGAGCAGTTTGTCTTCCGGTACGTCACGACGCTGCCGCCCACCATCACCCAGGCTGAGTACGGCATCTACGCGCTGCAGGCAGTGGCCGTAATCGTGACCTTCGTGGTCGGGATGCTGCTCGTTCCGTCACTCACGAGCAACATCTTCTCAGGTGGCGGCGGCGAGTCAGTGCTGTCGCCGCGCATCGCCGTCGGCCGGCTGCTTCGCCGGTAGAAACGAGGAGCTGATGTCACCGCGATTCGCCAACCGGCCGACCCGGGACGACGCCGAAGAGACCGCTTCTCCGGAGCTGGTCCGGGTCATCTTTCTGGCCATGGGCATCGCGATGTTGCTCGGGTTGCTCGCCGGTCTGGCATGGACGGCGTACCACCTCGTGTGGCTCCGGCTGGTTGGGTGAGAAGGAGGCTATCGATGAGCGTCCCGGTGGCCGAATTGAACCCGAAGTCGCTCGAGGGCGCGAAGCGTCAGTTCGTCGAACTGTACGGCTCGGCCCTGGTGATGAACACCTACCTGAAGATTGCGCTCGTCCTGGTATCCCTGGTGGCGCTCGGCCTGGTGGGGCTGAACGTGCACACGGCCTCCAAGTACGCCGAGATCAAACCGTTGGTGATCCGCATCGACGAGGTGGGGAGGGCCGAGGCCGTGGCGTACGACGCCCTGACTTACCGCCCCCAGGCGCCCGAGCTCCGGTACTTCCTGACGCAGTTCGTGGTGAAGCACTTCAGTCGGGTGCGCGCAACCGTCCAACGCGAGTACCCGGATTCGCTGCTCTTCCTGGATCCCGCATTGGCGGATGCCACGATCGCCCAGGACGACCAGAGCCGGGTGATCGAGACGTTCGTCACCAACCCGTCTGCCGACGAGGTCGACGTCGTTGTCCAGAACGTCAGTCTGAGCGAGCTGACGACGCCACCGTTCCGAGCGGCCGTGAACTTCCAGAAGGTGTTCTACACCCCGGGCACCCGTCACGAACGCACGCGCGAGACGCACATCGCCCAGGTCGACTTCGTGCTCCGCGACCACGTGCCGAACGCGTTCGTACGCGTCAACCCGCTTGGCCTGCAGGTGACCTACTTCCGTGTCGACCAGGCGTTCGAGGAGTCCCGCCGATGATGGCCAACGCCGC
>JBFWSN010000083.1:0-4712 GCA_050248355.1 Dehalococcoidia bacterium | reverse complement strand
GGTGATGGCCGACCGGTACAACGCCGGCTACCGATGGCCCCACCCTGCACCACGGCTGGCCTTCCCGCCACCTCTACTCGACGCAGATTGACCTCGCGGCCCAGTCCCATGGAGGCCACTGCTCTGCACCATCGCCAAGACGCCGAGCCGTCGAACGAGTCGCGTCGGAGGCCACAGCAAGGGCGTCACCTACATATCGCTGCCGGTTACCGAGCGGTTACCTGAGGAGCATCGCTGAGCGAAGTGTGCGCTCCGATCCGGCGTTCGGGGGGCAGGCTGTTTTCGAGTCAGACGTCGCTGAACCGTGGGGCACCGGGCTCGAGGTCGACTCGCGAACCGTTCGATGCGTAGCTGATGGCGTGGTACCAACCGGCGAGCATGAACAGGTCGAGCGCCTGCTCGTCGGAGAGGTGCTCGCGGAGTCGGCGCCACAGGTCGTCGTCGAGGTCGGCGTTGTCGTGCAGCGCGTCGGTGGCTTGGATCAGGACCCGATCGCGCTCGTCTGGCCAGCAGGGATCCGAGGAGTCGCCATGGGTGAGGGATGAGATCTGTGCGCCGCCCAGCCCGACGCGCTCGGCGAAGAAGGCCACGTGAACTCCCCACTCGTACTCGCAGCGACATCTTGCGCACGTTCTGTCGATGACGATCTCCCGGTCCCGCATGGTGAGCGAGAGTCGCTTGCTGAGTTCGTAGGCGCCCCACGTGCCCATGGCATCGGACATCGGAAGGTTCCGGACGAATGTGCGGAATAGGCCGATGGGCGGCACTCCCGGGGGCATCATGTTCTCGAGGCGCTCGGCGACGTTGCTGGGGTAGGGAGGTCGCGCAGGGCGGATCCGGGTCATAGTTCCCTTTCAAGTCAAATGTTTCGGAATCCGAAACGCAGTCGCAGGGTAATGTAGCGGAATCCGAAACGTCAACGCTGAACTGACAGGAATGGCCGAGTGACTCCTCGATCGGGACCCAAACCGGGGCACGGCGTGCGCGGTTCCACCACAGGCCGACCCCTCATGGCGGCGATGGACCTGTTCGGCCGTCGATGGGCACTGCGTGTGATGTGGGAACTTCGGGCTGGTCCGGTCGGTGCCCGTGCCCTCATCGCAAGGTGCGAGGGGATGTCCTCGAGCGTGCTCTACGACCGGCTGCGCGATCTGAGCGAGGCTTCGCTGGTCACCCAAGGGGACAACGACGAGTACGAGCTGACGAAGCTCGGCAGGGAGCTGGGCGAGGCGCTGCAGCCACTCGATGCATGGGCTCGCCGCTGGTCCAGCGCGCTGGACGCCTAATCATCGAGTCCGTCAACAGTGACGATCGCCTCGGCGAGGTCGACGCTCCTCGCGCGTTTCCGAGCACCTCGCCGCCCGAAGAAGTGCTGATAGCGCGCAGCCACTGCGACGTGAGCGCAGCGTGATCTGGGCGGTTCCGCAATCGCTCACGTTGAACTCAACGCAGTAGGGGACGCCCTGACTGCGAGGATGGGTCAATGCCACTCGCCATAGACCTCGTCCTCATCGACTGCGTCGACCTCGACGCCATGACGGCGTTCTGGTGCGATGCGCTTGACCTCGAACATGTCTGGACCGGACCATCTGGCGGGCATCTCCTCGAAGCAGCAGACGGGTCAGGACGCCGACTCGCGCTCATGCCGGCACCGAGCGCCAAGACGACGAAGAATCGAGTCCACTTCGATCTTCGACCTGACGTCGATCAAGGGATGGAGGTTCGTCGACTGGAGGGCCTCGGGGCGAGCCGTGTCGACGTCGGGCAGGTCGATGCAACGTGGGTAGTGATGGCCGACCCGGAAGGCAACGAGTTCTGCGTTTTGCGTTCACTCGCCGAGAAGGAGGCATCTGCCCCGTTGCCGTAGTCGCTGCAACACGATCCCCATGGAGCACGATGTTGGAGCACTTGGGCCGACAACAGCTGTCACCCGCTGATTGCCGAACGACGGTGCGGTCGAATGAGGGTTCTCGGGCACCAGACCGAGCACCGGCGTGCCGCTACGAGCGGTTTGGAGAGCTCCGTCGGCAAGGCGACATGCGCCCCAGGTGGCCGCCCACGCAGTGCGCGAAGCATGAGCAGAGGTCGGCTTCCCGCTCGCGATGCGCTCGGCCGATAGCTACGTCGTTGCGCCTGGCTCGATGCCGAGGGTCCGGCGACAATCGGACACGCCGCTCATGGTGATGTCACTGCGTCGCCGCGCCCGCCACGTTTCGCGATCCAGTCGCCATCGTTGACCGAGCACAGGCTTGCCCTGGTGCGTCGCCCATGCCAGACCGTTGGGTTCATACCCGAGGCGCTCGGACACAGCGTTCGATCCGACATTGTCGACCGCTCCTTCACTGTGCGCCTCCACAGCGCCAAGACCGTCGAACGCGAGATGAAGGACTGCTGATCTCATCTCGGTTCCGATCCCTTGCCGCCGAACCTTCGTCGAGACCCACGAGGTGCTCTCCACAGTGCCGAATACATCGAACTCGCTACCGGTGAGGTCTTGTTGACCAACTGGTTGGCCGTCGACAAACACGACGAAGTAGAGGCGCCACGCATCTGAGCGGACCGTGCCACGCCCACGCCACACCGATTGCATCCATTGCTGCACTCGAAGGTCCGGATCTGGTTCGTAGAAGGCGCAGGGGTCGTCCCACGGAGGCGGATCGGCGTTCGCTTCGCCGGCGGCGACCAGCGGAGCGAGCGCCTCGAGGAGTTCGTCGGTGGCGGCGCGCAGTTCAAGGCGCGGCGTCGCGACCGACACGTTGAGCGGCGCGTACAGGGACATCGAAGGAACGATACGCACTCAGTCAGACGCGCGACGGAGAGCTTTCTCGTCTCCAGCAGCCTGGCTGCGTACGATCTCGCGCACTCCCCGCTCGCAGTCGTGCCGAACCAGAACGTGCGACTGAGATGTGGAGTGTCGGGCGGTCAGGCTGCGGGGGCGTCGAACAGCGCCATCTCCTCGGCGTCGGGTTCCTGGAAGAGTGTCTGCCACTCCTCGAGGTGGGCGCGACTGATCGGCTCGTCTTCCCACGGCGGTGCCGAGTTTCGTTCATCGATTCGACGCCAGAGCTCATCGAGTGGAGCGTCGAGGTAGTGCAGTTCGACCCCGACTCCCAGGCGGCGCGCCTCAGTTCGTAGCTCGTCGCGCTCGACACGCGCCCACAGTCCGAAATCGAGGACCACGCTCACACCGAGTTGTAGAAGCTCCCGCGTGAGGCGCCACAACTCGCCTTCGAGCTTCTCGCCGACCTCTCGGTCCCATGGGCTTGACCCGAGCGCCCACTGCCACTCGTCCTTCGTGAGACGGACCGCGCCGCGCTCCTCGGCAAGCTCGGCTGCGAGCGTTGTCTTGCCGGCGCCAGGCAGACCGCAGGTGAGAATGAGTCGAACGTCGTCCATTCCTTGCCATTCCAGCACAGGGGAAAGCCGATCCGACCAGGCATTGCGACGCAACGCTGTCCCACACTCGACAACGACGTCGCCACCTGCCTCGCACCCGGCGCGATATCCGGCAGTTCTTCGCAGCCCATGAGCGCATAACGCGCGCTCAGTACGCCGGCCGCCGATGGAGACCCTGCGCCACACTTCGGCCCTTCCCGGGCGCCGACGGCCGGACGTCACCCAGAGGTCCGAGACCGCGCACTGGCCACGCAGGCGGTTAGCGCCCAGGATCGCCGGTTCTCGGGCGCTGGTTGGAGCGTCTCGCCCGCGATTCCTAGCGGTCGCGCGAAGTCGTCCCGGCGATCGGAAGTGCCGATCCAGCGCGGCAGCTCGGAGCTACGTCACGTACGATCGGTGATGCGGGCGGCTGCTCGCACCCATGCCGAGGAGGCCCTGATGGATACCGCACGTTTCGACTTCACGGCCCTCGCTGCGTGCGGTCTGCTCATCGCCTGAGCCGCCCGGTTCGGAGCCGGGGCATTCAACGTTCCTTCCTTCAAGGAGAGTTATGCCGCACGGCACCATCACATACGGCTGGCGCGAGCCGATCACGAATCGCGAGATCCACGTACTACACGCTGCGGCGTTCAAGACGCGACTGTTCGACGAGTCCGAATGGGACTGGATCGGCCAGACCCAGCGGCACAGCCTCGGTTGGGTCGTCGCGCGAGACGGCAACCGCCTCGTCGGTTTCGTCAACGTGCTCTGGGACGGCCTGGTCCACGCGTTTATTGAAGACGTCATGGTCGACGCGGACTACCGGCACCGAGGCATTGGTGTCGGGGTCGTTCACGCCGCACGTGACGGAGCGCAAGCCGCTGGTTGTGAGTTCTTACACGTCGGCTTCGACGAAGACCTTCGGGACTTCTACATCGACGCCTGCGGGTTCGAGCCCACCCTCGGAGGGCTCATGGAGTTGACGTAGCAGAGGCGCCGGTCGAGTCCTCCCTGGGGGCTCGACCGGCACAAGTCCAGTCCAGTTGACCGCCCGGTAACCGGCAATCGCGCGTACGTTGCCGAGCGCATGCGCCGCCCATATCGGGGGCGCCATAGCGCGGACATCGGCGTAATCGGGGCCCACGGGTTCGGCCCTTATGCGTGCCCGAGTTGCCCCGGCTACGTCAGTCCGAGTGCTGGCTCGTCGAAAACCGATGGTTGGGCGACCGCTGGTGACGCATCGAGCGCAACGGATACCTGCGCGGCCTCCACTACGTGCGGCCAGTGCTGCAGGATCCAGTGTTGACGCTCGTGATGGGCTGAGGCCAGGTCCGCCA
>JBFWSN010000082.1:0-4737 GCA_050248355.1 Dehalococcoidia bacterium | reverse complement strand
GTGCCGGCGACCTTCTTGCGGATGCGCACGTGCCGGCGGATGCGGGCGACGCGAGTGGTGTCCTTGGCTGACATCGCCTCTCCTACCGTCCAGACTTCCCGGCCTTGCGGCGGACGACCTCACCGGCATAGCGGATGCCCTTGCCCCGGTAGGGCTCGGGGGGACGCTGCTTGCGGATGAGGGCGGCCTGCTGGCCGACGACCTGCTTGTCGATGCCGACCACGTGGACACGGGTCGGGGTTTCCACCTCGAAGGCGGCACCGTCCAGCGGCTGGAGCTCGACGGGGTGTGAGTAGCCCACGTTGAGCACCAGGTTGGAGCCACGCAACTCGGCGCGGTAACCGGTGCCCTGGATCTCGAGGGACTTGCGGAAGCCCTCGGAGACGCCGGTCACCATGTTGGCGATGAGAGCTCGGGTAAGCCCGTGGAGCGCGCGGTGGGTGGGCGCGTTCGAGGGTCGAGTGACGACGACGGCGCCCTCATCGACGGTGACGGCGATGGAGGGATGGACGTCGTGTTCGAGCTGGCCCCTGGGGCCCTTGACCCGGGCGTGCTGCCCCTCGAGCGTCACCTCGACGCCCGCGGGGATGGAGATCGGCAGCCGGCCTACGCGAGACATTGCGGCCCCCTACCAGACGTAGCAGAGCACCTCGCCGCCGACCTTTGCCCGCCAGGCTTCCTGGCCGGACATGACGCCGTGCGACGTGCTCATGATGGCGACCCCGAGGCCTCCGTAGACCCTCGGAATCTCTCCCTTATTGACGTAGACGCGCAGCCCGGGGCGGGACACGCGGCGGATGCCGGACAGCGTGGAGCGCCGGTCCGGGCGGTAGTTGAGGCGGAGGCGGAGGTACTGGCGTGCGCCCTCGGCCTCCTCGCTGTAGCCGGCGATGTAGCCCTCACGCTGGAGCACGTCAGCGACGGCGCGCTTCACCTTGGAGTGAGGGACGCGCACGGTCTCGTGGCGTGCGGCCACGGCGTTGCGGATTCGCGTGCACATGTCAGCGAGCGGGTCAGACATGCTCATCGGTCTCTGTCCTGTCTTCTCTCTGGCCTCGGTGCGCCGACTACCAGGAGGATTTCTTGACGCCGGGCAGCTTGCCCTGGTTGGCAAGCGTGCGGAAGCAGATGCGGCACATGCCGAACTGGCGCATGTAGCCGCGCGGGCGGCCGCAGGGCCGGTCCGCCCAGACGACCGGGCAGCGGTTGACGTGCCGGTTGGCGAACTTCGGTTTGCGGTTGGACTTCACGATCTGCGACATCTTCGCCATCGTGGGTATCCCCTTACTCCTCGCCGGTAGCGAGTCTGGTTGTGCTCTGGCTAGCTCTTGGTGAACGGCATGCCGAGCAACTCGAGCAGCCGCTTGCCTTCTTCATCGGTGCGTGCGGTGGTGATGACGTTGATCTGCATCCCACGGACGCGCTCGACCTGGTCGAACGTGATCTCGGGGAAGATGATCTGCTCGTTGAGGCCGAGGGCGTAGTTCCCACGACCGTCGAAGGCGTTTGCGTTGACGCCTCGGAAGTCGCGCACACGGGGGAGCGCCATGTTCATCAGGCGGTCCAGGAACTCCCACATGCGGTCGCCGCGGAGGGTGAGCGAGACGCCGATCGGGTTGCCCTCGCGGAGCTTGAAGTTCGAGATGGCCTTCTTCGCACGGTTCACGACGGGGCGCTGCCCGGTGATGGCGGCGAGGTCGGCCTGCGCCGAATCAATGGCGCGGCCATTCGTGAGGGCCTCGCCGAGGCCGATGTTCACGGAGACCTTCTCGAGCGTCGGCACCTGCATCGGGTTGCTGTACCCGAATTCGCGGGTCAGGACGGCGACGACTTCTTCGCGGTAACGCTGCTTGAGCGCGGGGAGGGTAGTGGTGTCGGGCATTAGTCGATGGCCTCGTTGCAGTTCTTGCAGGCGCGAACCTTGCGGCCGTCGTCGAGGAAGCGAAAGCCGACGCGGGTGGCCTCATTGCAGGAGCGACAGACGACCTTCACGTTGGAGACGTGGAGAGGCGCTTCCATCTCGATGATGGCCGAAGGCTCCTGCGCGGTCCGCTGACGGCGGTGGCGCTTCACGAGGTTGAGGCCGGCAACAACGACGCGCTGCTCGGCGGGAAGGACACGACGGACCTCTCCGCGCTTTCCGCGGTCTTTGCCGGTAGTGACCTCGACGGTGTCGTTGCGCCGGACTTTGGCAGCCATGGCTACAGCACCTCCGGGGCGAGCGAGACGATGCGCATGTACTCGCGGTCGCGCAGCTCACGGGCGACGGGGCCGAAGATGCGCGTGCCGCGCGGGTTGCCGGCCTTGTCAGCGAGCAGGACGGCCGCGTTCTCGTCGAAACGGATGGCGGAGCCGTCGGGCCGCTGATAGGTGTGGGCAGTGCGCACGACGACGGCGCGAACGACGTCGCCCTTCTTGACGTTGCTGTTGGGCTGAGCCTCTTTGACGCTCGCGATGATGGTGTCACCAACGCGGGCGTAGCGGCGGCCGGAGCCCCCGAGCACGCGAATGCAGAGCAGTTCGCGTGCGCCGGAGTTGTCGGCGACCTTGAGCCGGCTTTGCTGCTGAATCATTGCTGTTCCGACTCCGTCTCGGTCGCGATCTCAGCCTCAGGCGCGAGGGCCGACTCTGCGGGCGCCTCGGCGTCCGCGGCCTCAGCTTCCGCCTCGCCCGTAGCTGCCGATGCTGGGGCCTCCGCCGCGGCCTCGGGCTGCGTGCTGGCGTGCGCGGCCGCGCGCTGCACCTCGGTCACGAGGGAGGCGTCGATGGTCTCCGCGCGCACCTGCGCGACCTCGCGCTGCTGCACGATCTCAACCAGGCGCCAGCGCTTGGTCTTGCTGATCGGGCGGCACTCCTCGATGCGGACCAGGTCGCCGACGCTGGCGGCGTTCTGGGGGTCGTGCACGGGGTAGCGCTTGGTGCGCCGGATCACCTTGCGGTAGAGGCGGTGGGGCGCGGCGCGCTCGATCGCGACGATGATCGTCTGATCGCCGCGGTCGGAGACCACGGTGCCCGTCCGAGCCTTGCGGTTAATGACCCGCTCCTCGGTGGTTGCCGCCTCGACCATTCGATACTCCTCGTTCGCCGGTGTTGAGCCGGCTGGTTACTCGTCCGCGGCGGAGCGGGCGGCCTCGACTTCGGCGAGGATTTCCCGCTCACGCAGCAGTGTCCTGGCGCGCGCGACGCGCCGGCGCGCCTTGGCGATCTGGCTCACGTCCGCCAGCTGACGCGTGGCGGCCTGGAAGCGCAGGTTGAACAGCGCCTGATGCGCTGCTTCGAGGTCGGCGCGCAGCTGGACGTCATCGCGCCCGCGCAGCTCGACGGTCTCCTTCTGGGAGGGCATCAGGCGCCCCCTTCTTCGCGGCCGATCACCTTCGTGTCGACCGGCAGCTTGTGGTGCGCGCGGCGGAACGCCTCGCGCACGGCGACCTCGGAGACGCCCGCCACCTCGAACATCACACGGCCGCGCTTCACGACCGCGACCCAGTGGTCGGGCGGGCCCTTGCCCTTACCCATACGGGTCTCGACCGGCTTCTTGGTGACCGGCTTGTCCGGGAAGATGCGAATCCACACCTTCCCGCCACGGCGCAGCGAACCAGTGATCGCGCGACGGGCGGACTCGATCTGACGGGAGTCGACCCAGGCGGTGGTCTGGGCCTGGAGGCCCCACTCGCCGAAGGCGACCGTGTTCCCGCTCATCGCGGCGCCTGCGCGGCGGCCACGGTGCTGCTTGCGATATTTGACGCGACGGGGCATCAGCATGGCGCTACTCCGTCCCGCCCTCGGCGCCAGCCAGCGCGAACGGGGTCTGGTCCGGGGCGATGTCGCCCTTGTAGATCCAGGCCTTCACGCCGATGCGTCCGAAGGTGGTGTGCGCCTCGGCCTGCCCGAAGTCGATGTCCGCGCGCAGGGTGTGCAGGGGCACGCGGCCCTGCATCTCCTGCTCGGAGCGGGACATCTCGGAGCCGCCGAGGCGACCGCTGATCTTGACGCGGCAGCCGAGGGCGCCGCGCTGCATGGTGCGCTGGACCGCCTGCTTCATCGCGCGGCGGAACGCGACGCGGCGTTCGAGCTGGTCGGCGACGGAGCGGGCGACGAGCTGCGCATCGAGTTCTGGGACACGGATCTCCTCGATGTTGAGGCGGACGCGCTTGTCCGTGGCGCCCTCGAGCGCGCCACGAAGCTGCTCGACGTTCTGGCCACCGCGGCCGATGACGATCCCGGGCTTGGCAGTGCGGACCGTCAGGCTGAGCTGGTTCGCATTGCGGTCAATGGTGATGGCGGAGATGCCGGCGTCCGGCAGCATGCGCATCACGAGCCGGCGGAGACGCATGTCCTCGGCGAGGAGGGTCGCGTACTCGCGCTCACTGAACCAGCGTGACTGCCAGTCCTTGGTGATGCCGACGCGGAAGCCGTAGGGGTGAACTTTACGCCCCATTTAGAACCCCTCGTCTCCTTCGACCACGATCTCGATGTGCGACGTGCGCTTCAGGACCGGAGCCGCGCGGCCGCGCGAGCGAGCGCGAAAGCGCTTCAGCGTGCGCGACTCCCCGGCGCTGGCTCGCTTCACGGTGAGCCGGTCCGGGTCCAGGTTGTAGTTGTTCTCCGCGTTGGCGGCGGCGGACTTCACCGTCTTCCAGACGATGCGCGCCGACGGCTGCGGCAGGAACTCGAGCACCGTGAGGGCCTCGCCGACCGGGAGGCCGCGAATGCGGTCGAGCACGAGCCGCACCTTGC
>JBFWSN010000081.1:0-4793 GCA_050248355.1 Dehalococcoidia bacterium | reverse complement strand
GGGCCAACCCGCCGAAACGTGTGCCCACACATTCGGGCACTTCGGCGAGGCGGCATCCCGTTGACCAGCAGCTATTCCGGGCCTACCCCGCTCATATGCCCATCAACTGCGGAACGCGGGTCGGCGCGTGCCTTGGTGAGTACCTCGAGGTCGGGCGCGCCTTGCAGGCCGAGGTCGGCGAGGTGCGCGGCGTCGTGTCCCCGGCCGCTGAGCACTTCGGCGAGCTCCTGCTCGAGCGACTCGTCGATGAGCAGTCTCACGCGGGCAGGGGAAGCGTGGCCTGGTCGACTGCGGCCGCGGCGAACCACAGCGCTTCTCGCACGTCCTGCTCGGACAGCTGCGGGAAGTCGGCGAGGATCTCGGTGGTCGTCATTCCCTCGGCGACCATCCCGACGATCGTCGCCACCGGGATCCGCGTTCCCCGGATGCACGGCACCCCCGCCATCACGGCGGTATCGGCGGCGATCCGGTCGAACGTCATGAAGCGAGGATAGTGCCTCGACAACCGGGGCTCACCTCTTTGGCGATCGATCGCGGCGGCAGGGCTCGTCGGCTGTGGGCCGGGGCGCTGCGGGTCGGGCAGGTCGGTCAGCCCCAGAAGATGCCGGTGGGGTCGTCGTCGATCTCGTCGAGGAGTGCCTCGACCCGCCGCGACGGCACCACCCGGTCGTAGAGGTGGAAGCGAAGGTTGCGGTCGCGCCAGTAGAGCGTCCACGACCGGTCGACCGCCGTGTAGCGCAGGCGCGCGACGGGGAAACTCGTCCAGTCCGGGCCGCGGTCTTCGCGCCACGGTGCGCGGTGCTCGATGATCGTCAGATGCCCGGGGGGCGACGTCGCATTCGAGGCGAACCTGGTGGCGGGCGTGCTCGGGCACCCGCGCGGCGCACCAACGCTGTACACGCGTGACGTCCGGCTCCGGCAGCGGCATGGGAGCAGCCTGTAGGGCCGTCATCGCGACGGCAGATCGCTCCCGAGACGACCAACGCGGTCCGTGCGTTGTCACCTGCGGGTCGGATTGGCCGGATCGCGCCGTCGAGGACGGCTCGCCGGAGGATGCCGCTGATGACGGTGCGGATCGTGCGCCGGGTGCTGGCCGAGTAGCGCGGCCTCCGGCCCGTCGTACCGTCGTGATCGACGGTGCGCCATTCGCGTTCCAGGCCATTGAAGAACTCGGCCAGGTGCGCAGCGTCGAGCTCACCGAGTCGCTGCTCGCCGAGGCGGGGCAGCAGGAGGGCGTCCAGCCAGTACGAGTAGGTCGCGGTGGTTGAGTCCGCGCGTCGGTCGGCGATCTTGGCCAGCCACACGCCGGCAGCGTCGCGAGACCGCGAGTTCGGGCGAAGGCGCTGCTCGCGCCGGCCGCCGCGCCGGCGAAGATGTTCGAGCAGGGCGGCGCCGGCGGCGGTGGGCGAGACGCCCCGTCGCTCGATCCGCCGGGTGACGCCGTCGAGATCACGGAACCGGCACCGGGCGACCCATCCACCGTCCTCGCGGGTGAAATCACCGAGCCGTGCTGCCCGATATCCAGTGGTGGACGGCCCATGGGTGCTCCTTCGGAGGCGTAGCCGTCGGGTTTCCGACGAGTTGATCTCCAAAAGAGTAGGTGGCAGCAGTGACACAACCCGCTGACCAGGCAATATGGTGTGCCGCCAGGGACTCGAACCCCGAACCCGCTGGTCGGGAGACGGGTGTGTACTGGTGATCTACGGAGTGCTTCGGTGCTGGTCAGCGATGGTGGCGATGTCCGAGTGGTGATCGGGAAGACCGTCTGTGGTGCGGTGTGATCGGTGGTAAGCGTCGACCATTGCGGTAGCTGGATCATGCTCGTGCCCAGAGCGTGCGTCCTTCGGGGCGAACCGTGGCGGTACGCTCGGCCATCATGAACAGCACACCCGTGCCGGAGGCCGCCGAGGGCTTCCACGTCGTCGTCGCCGAGGACGGCAGCGTTCCGGCGAGCGAGCTGGCCCGGCTCGGGCTGCGCCCAGGCACGCACCTGCGTCTAGTGCCCGAGCCGCGCAGATCGTCGCGCGGCCGGATGGCCGGTGCGCTCGCGGCGAACCTTCCGGCTGATGCGGTGGATGACTGGGTCCGCGCGCTGGACGAGGCGAAGGCCGAGCGTGCGGCGGCGTACCGTGCCGACGCCGATCAGGCATGAGGGTCGTCGCCGACTCGCACATCCTGCTGTTCTACCTGTTCACTCCCGGGCGGCTGTCGGATGCGGCGTTGACCGCGCTCGGCGAGGCGGAGGACGACGCCGGGATCGTCGTGTCCGCGGCCACGCTCGGTGATCTCTGGTGCGCCTCGCACAAGACCGGCGCGAACTCGCTCGTGCCCGGCGGGTTCGAGTCGCTGCGCCGCACGGTGCTGGACCCGGCGACGAACTTCGAGGTCGTACCGGTGACGGTCGCCACGATGGAGCATTTCACTCGGGTGCCGCTCGTCGAGCTGGCCGATCCGTTCGACCGCTTCATCCTGGCGACCGCGGCGCAGCTGGGCCCGCCACTGGTCACGGTGGACCGGGCGATGTCGAGGTGCGGCGCGGTAGAGGTGATCCAGTAGCGGACGACGCCGCGGTATGAGGCGGAGCTGCCCGCCGCAGTCGCGCCGGTGGGCGGGACGCCGCGGGCCGTGGAGCGCAACGGCTCCGGTGTTGCCGTCGTGGACGGAGAAACCCTGCCTTCAACGGGCGGTAGCGCCGAGCATCGCTGTTGATCCTCACGAGCAGCGAATCGCGTGCGTGACGATCGAAGTGAGTACGAGTCCGGATGTTCCACGCGCTACCGGTTGGGCCTGGGCGTTGACGACGACCCGACCATCCCGGCGGGAGGCGTAGAAGTCGCCGGTGTACCGAACGGTCCGATAGCGGCCCTCATCGCGGGACAGCTCTGTGACGTTGCCGGTTCCGTGCGTGTCGACGAGCCGGTGCAGCGCCATCGCGGAGGCCTCATCCGGCATCTGCACCCATGAGATGGCAACGAGGATCACGTCCCCCTTGCGATCCCGGACCTCGAACTGGGCGCGATGGAGGGCGGTACACGGCCGCTCCTCAAGGAACGTCCGCACCTGCCCGTAGGCGTGCTCAGCGCAGTTCGCAGCATCGTCGGTGAACTGACCGTCGATCTTCAGGCCCTGTCGCGCAAGCCGCAGCTTCGCGGCGTTCGAGTCTTTGATGCTGACCTTGGTTCCGCCTCGGCCGGTCACCGACACCTCGGGAGCCGGGAGCGCGGACGAGCCAGCGCCCGCGACGGTTGCGCTGCCACCAGCGCCGAGCGCCAGAATGAGGACCCCGACCACGAGCGTGGTCTGGCCCGACCCGCCGCCGGGTCGCTGCCGCCGCCCGCGCCGCCGATCCGTCGGGCCAAGGCTTCACGTCCCCTCGAACTTCGTGGTGGTGCGGAACTCCGCTGCGACCCGTCTACCGCGGCCCAGGATGCCCACCCTGACGACACGCAACAGCGGCTCGCAGCATCGCGAGTGGCGGCATCGGCGTGGAGCCCGCGGCAGCGGACGTAGATGTCGTCGAGGAACTTCGCTCGGCCCAGGAGGTCGGCATTCGCGCGGTCGGTCAGGCCCATCCTGTCGCCGAGCATCGTCGCGTACGTGCGGCACCGTGCGGCGTTATCCACTCCACGCCAACCTCGGCGCGTCACGCGTCGACGCTTGCCAGCGACGGTCGACGGCCACCGGTCCGTCGCGCCGATGGAAACCGGTCATGAGGTGACCGGTGTAGGTACTTGGGTTGGAGGCATGAACTCACTGACGAACTCCACCGACTTCCCCGAGCCCACCCTGATCGCCGTCAACGGCGTGGAGCTGGAAGTCTTCGAAGCAGGCCGGCAGAACACCGGGAAGCCTGTCGTGCTCTGCCATGGCTGGCCGGATCTCGCCTTCACCTGGCGTCATCAGGTGCCCGCGCTCGTCGCCGCGGGCTACCACGTCATCGCCCCCAACCAGCGCGGCTACGGCAACTCCTCCCGCCCGGCCGAGGTCACCGCCTACGACGTCGCGCACCTGGCCGACGATCTCGTCGCACTTCTCGACCACTACGACTACGAGGACGCGACCTTCATCGGCCACGACTGGGGGGCGATGGTCGTGTGGAGTCTCACCCTGCTGCATCCGACGCGTGTGAACAAGGTGATCTGCCTGAGCCTGCCGTACCCCGTGCGCGGAGAGACACCCTGGCTCGAGTTCATGGAAGCGGTGCTCGGCAGCGACTACTACTTCGTCCACTTCAATCGGCAGCCCGGCGTCGCCGACGCCGTGTTCGACGAGAACCCGGCACAGTTCCTTCGCAACCTGTACCGCAAGAACGAGCCTCCCAAGGAGCCGCAGCCAGGGATGGTGATGATCGATCTCGCCCTAGCGGAGACTCCCTTCGGAGAGCCCCTGATGAGCGCCAGCGACCTGGCCGTCTACGTCTCCGCCTTCGAGAAGTCCGGGTTCACCGGCGGCATCAACTGGTACCGGAACTTCGACCGCGACTGGAACCTGCTCGCCGACGTCGACCCGATCATCCGCCAGCCCGCCCTCATGATCTACGGCGACCGCGACGCCGTCGCCCAGGCCGAGAACCTCGCAGAGTTCGTGCCCAACGTCGAAGAGATCCACCTCGACAGCGGCCACTGGATCCAGCAGGAGAAGCCCGAAGAGACGAACCGCACGATCCTGGAATGGCTGGAACGACACGACGCCACCCCGGCCTGAGGTCCAGGTCGATCGTTCGGGTGCTCGCGCTGTGAGCGGGCGACCTCGGACTCAACGTCGCGCCTGGCCCGGGGAAGGTCCGTCGCAGG
>JBFWSN010000080.1:0-4805 GCA_050248355.1 Dehalococcoidia bacterium | reverse complement strand
TGTGGTGGTGGTGGTGGTGGGGCCGGTCTGCGGGTCCCGCGGGCCGCGCGGGGCGGGCGGTAGCGGGGCGTGCCGAGGGGGGCGGGCGTTGCGGGCCGCGCGCCGCCGCAGGCGGCGCCCTTGATCTCCTACATGCGGATTCGGCAGCGCACGCAGATGAAGAGTACGCAACTGGCGAAGGCACACCGGCCCGCCAACTTGAGGTGGCATCGGCGGGTCGATCTACGCCAGAATCTCCTGATGCTGATGGACTCCACGGCGAGAGAGCAGACCAGCGTCACAAATCTGAGATCTACTAGAGTGCCAGCGCGAGGAACGTCACCATCTCAGATCTTCCTCGCAATCCTCCGCATCCCCGCCTGAATCAGATGCAAGACGCGCCAACGTTTCGCGCCAGGTATATCCCATCGAGGTTCCCTGCAGGGGTTCTCCCGAGTTCCGACCACGAGGTAGAGTTCACAGCAGCAGATCTAGCTCATGCGCTGTTCGCAACTGGTCGGGCACCGGGTGACCGGATGAAGTACGGCCAGGCATCGACCTGGGAGTGGCTCCACAGGACATCGCTAATACCCGCCTACATAAGGCGATCTTACGACTCCAGCCTTCGGAGATCTCGCCTTGCATGCGACCTCGACAGGTCCGAACTCTCCGCGCTTTCGTACTCGATTGGCCAGGCAATGACAGCGATCTTTTGTATGCAGAAGCTAAACGTGAGCCACATGCTCCACGTAGATCGGTATGCACGCGTTGGCCGGCTGCAGTTTGGCACAACCACCAAGCGCCCGGACCTCTTCGGCCTAAGCCCGAATGGCTGGATCGTCGCGGAGGCGAAGGGGAGGACGCGCGCCGCGGACAATCAGACAATCAAGAAGATCGGCGAACAGAAACGCGCCGTCAGCACGATATGCGGCCAGCCCCCGTACCTTACAGTTGGCTGCATCTCGTCGTTCCCCGCGCCTCTTGATGCTCTCAAGCTCGACGTTGTCGACCCTACTGACGAGCCACTCGAACCTATCCAGCTCGCAGTAGATCTCGACCGATTCATACTCGCGTACTACTCGCCGCTCCTGGACCTGATTGACGCCGGGCGTGCGGTAGAGCTGTCCGACGGGTACCTGTCCCGACGATTTGCGGATCTCGGGATCGAGATCCGCCTACGCTCGGATATCTATCGCCTTGTCCGAGATGCACAGAGCGGCCGAGAATCCGGACTGCACGAGAATGTTCAGGAGACTCTTAGTCGACCAACACGCCTTGAGACTGATTCTGCTCCGATGCGAGAGGACGCTTCATTCGGTCGGAGCCACGCTGATGGATCCATTTTCATTACGGACTGGGCCGAGGAGATCCGGGCAACTGCGATAGAGCTCGAAGAATACTGACAGCGCATCGACTCTTTCTATTCAGGGAGAACTGCAGCGACGCTCTTGTCGTCGTGGCGCTTGCTGCGGGGTAGCTGCCGGGCGTCGGGGTCGACGTCCTGCTCCCAGCGGTCGACTTGGGCCAGGAGTCCGGCGAGCTGGGTGCTGTCGTGATGGGCGATGTCGGGCCACCGGTGGCCGAGATGCTGGAGGGGGTCGCTGGCGCCGTCGGTGGCGAGGACGGCCCAGGTGATCGCGTCGATCGGGAGGGTCGTGGTGAGGGCGTGGTGGGCGGCGTCGGGGTTGGTTTCGGCGATCCAGTAGCCGGGCTCTGTGTTGCGGTGGCGTCGCTCGATGCGTTGGAGCTCGGCGAGAGCCTGGCGGTGCTCATGGTTGAAACCGTGGCCGGCGCGGAGAGCGGCGGTGTAGGTCTGGCGCTGCGCGGCGGCAACGGCGGCCATGCGGTCGTCGAGCAGCGGGTCTGTAAGAACATCGGTGTAACTCCGATCAAGGAGTGTGGACCCGATGACTGATGTGGTGCCTGAGCAGGTTGTGGATCTCGACGTGGTGCTGGGCGAGGACGCGGCACCGGCGCCCGTCGGGTGGGATGGGCTGGACGAGCAGCTGATCGAGCGGCTGGCGGGCCGAGCTCGCGCCGGTGGGCTGCAGCTGGCCGGCGAGGGTGGGCTGCTGCAGCAGCTGACCAGGCGGCTGCTGGAGTCCGCCCTCGAGGGTGAGCTGTCCGATCACCTCGGCTACGACAAGTACGATCCGGCCGGCCGTGACGGGGGCAACTCCCGCAACGGCCACCGATCCAAGACGGTGTTGACCGACGTCGGCCCCGTCGAGATCGACGTGCCGCGTGACCGCGACGGCAGCTTCGAGCCGAAGATCGTGGCGAAGCGGCAGCGGCGCTTGACCGGGGTGGACGAGTTGGTCATCTCGCTGTCGGCGAAGGGCCTGACCACCGGTGAGGTGCAGGCCCATCTCGCCGAGGTCTACGGCGCCCAGGTGTCGCGGCAGACCATCTCCACGATCACCGACCAGGTCCTCGACGGTATGGCCGAGTGGCACAACCGCCCGCTGGACCCGGTCTATCCAGTGATCTTCATCGATGCGGTGCACGTGAAGATCCGCGATGGGAAGGTGGCCAACCGGCCGATCTACGTCGCGCTGCGGTCACCTGCGAGGGCCGCCGCGACATCCTCGGGCTGTGGGCCGGCGAGGGCGGTGAAGGCGCCAAGTACTGGCTGCACGTGCTGACCGAGATCAAGAACCGCGGCGTGAACGACGTGTGCATGGTCGTCTGCGACGGCCTTCACGGGCTGCCCGAGGCGATCGAGGCCACCTGGCCCCGGGCGATCACCCAGACCTGCGTGGTGCACCTGCTGCGCAACAGCTTCCGCTACGCCGGCCGCCAGCACTTCGACGCGATCGCCAAGGCACTGCGGCCGGTCTACACCGCGCCGACCGAGGCCGCTGCCATGGAGCGATTCCTGGAGTTCTGCGAGGCCTGGGGGCAGCGGTATCCGGCGATCGTGCGGTTGTGGGAGAACGCCTGGGCCGAGTTCGTGCCCTTCCTGTCCTTCGACGTCGAGATCCGCAAGGTGATCTGCTCGACCAACGCCATCGAGTCGGTCAACGCCCGCATCCGTCGTGCGGTCAAGGCCCGCGGACACTTCCCCAACGAGCAGGCCGCGCTCAAGTGCATCTACCTCGCGATCATGAGCCTCGACCCCAGCGGACGTGGCCAACGCCGCTGGATGATGCGCGGGAAACCCGCCCTCAACGCCTTCGAGATGACCTTCGACGGTCGACTCACAGCCGGCCGGAAGTAGACCCACAGACCCCAGTTACACCGTCTTCTTGACAGTCCCCCGCCGAGCGGCTCGGGATCGGCCGGACGCTCATGTACTCGCTGATCAGCACGGGCGCGGTCGAGTCGGTGACCATCGGTCGCCTGCGCCGCGTTCCGAGCGACGCGCTGGTCCGCTACGTCGAGAACCTGCGGTCCGGTGGTGAGGCCGCGTGACCGGCAGGAAGCGCACCCGGCAACCGAACCTGGCGTCCTCGATCTACGAGGGGACGGACGGCTACTGGCACGGCCGCGTGACGGTCGGGGTCAAGGACGACGGCAAGCCTGACCGACGCCACGTGATGCGCAGGTCGCGGGCCGATCTCGTGAAGGCCGTCCGCGAGCTGGAGCGCCAGCGTGACAAGGGCTCCGTTCGCAATGTCGGCCGGGTGTGGACCGTCGCGGAGTGGCTGAAGTACTGGGTGGAGAACATCGCCGCGCCGACCGTCCGGGAGAGCACCGCGGACGGCTACCGGGTGGCGATCCGGACGCACCTGATCCCCGGCGTCGGCGCGCACCGGCTGGACCGGCTCGAACCCGAGCACCTGGAACGCCTGTACGCGCGGATGGTGAAGGCGGGCAGCTCCCCCGGCACGGCCCACCAGGCGCACCGCACGATCCGCACCGCGCTCGGCGAGGCGGAACGTCGGGGACGGATCACCCGCAACGCGGCGAAGCTCGCCAAGCCGCCGCGCGTCGACGAGACGGAGATCGAGCCGTACACCCTCGATGAGGTCCAGGCGCTCCTGAAGACGGCGAGCACGGAGCGCAACAGCGCACGGTGGGCCATCGCGCTCGCGCTCGGGCTGCGTCAGGGCGAAGTGCTCGGGCTGCGGTGGACGGACGTCGACCTCGACGCAGGCACGCTGTGGGTTCGCCGGGGCCGGCTCCGGCCGAAGTACGCCCACGGCTGCGGGGACACCTGCGGGCGGAAGGCCGGCTACTGCCCGAACCGCACGCTCATCCGACCGGAGACCGACGACACCAAGTCCCGCGCGGGTCGCCGCGCCGTCGGGCTCCCGGACGAGCTCGTGGCGCTCCTGCGCACCCACCGCGGCGAGCAGGCCGCCGAGCGGGACCGGGCCGCCCAGCTCTGGCGGGACTCCGGGTACGTCTTCACGACCCAGCGCGGTGAGCCGGTCAACCCGAGCACCGACTACCACCAGTGGAAGCGACTGCTCGGCAACGCTGGGATCCGGGACGGCCGGCTCCACGACGCCCGGCACACCGCCGCGACGGTGCTGCTCATCCTCGGCGTCCCGGAGCGTGCCGTCATGGGTCTGATGGGCTGGTCGACGACCGCGATGGCTGCCCGCTACCAACACATCACCGGCCAGATCCGGGGCGACGTCGCCCAGCGGGTGGGCGGTCTGATCTGGGGCGCTGCGGCCGGTGACTGAGACTGGAACTGAGACTGGACGAACCAACGCCGGGCACCCGACGAACGGGATGCCCGGCGTTGTGCCAGATCAGCGGCGCGGAGGATGCGGGATTCGAACCCGCGAGGGCGTGAACCCAACACGCTTTCCAAGCGTGCGCCATAGGCCTCTAGGCGAATCCTCCGTCGGCGAGCATAGCGGGGCCGGACC
>JBFWSN010000079.1:0-4822 GCA_050248355.1 Dehalococcoidia bacterium | reverse complement strand
CGCCGAGATGGAATTCGGCGATGGCCTCGCCAGGCAAGGCGTCGAGGTAGGCGATCGGGTCGTATCCCATGTTGCTCGCGCTCACGTAGATGTTGCTCACGTCGCAGAGCAGCTGGCAGCCCGTGCGGTCGACCAGCGCCTGCAGGAACTGCACCTCCGTCATCGTGGAACCCGCGAAGCCCACGTAGTTGGACGGGTTCTCGAGCAGGAACGGCCGGCCGAGGCCGTCCTGCACCTCGAGCAATTGCCGCGTCACGAGGTGCAGCGTCTCGCGGTCGTAGGGCAGCGGCAGCAGATCGTTCAGGTACTCGGCGCCGTGCGTGGACCAGGCGAGGTGGCCCGACACGAGCGCCGGATCGAGGCGGTCGACGAGCGCGCGGATGCGCGCCAGGTGTCGGCGGTCGATCCCGGTCGCGCTGCCGACCGAGAGGCCGACGGTGTGCACCGAGATCGGGTAGTGGCGCGCCAGCTCGGTCAGGATCTCCAGCGCGTGCGGATTCGCGAGCACGTTCTCCGGATGCACCTCCAGCCAGGCCGCCGGGGGACGGGAGGCCACCGCCTCTTCGAGGTGCGGCAGTCTCAGGCCGATACCCGCCGAGAGTGGTGCGCAACGCATCGAATGCATGACATGGCCTCCCACGGTTGGCCTACTGCGCGGCCTTGGTCGCGCCGACGATCCGGTCGCAGTAGCCTTCGGGCACGAACATCCAGGCCTTCTTGTCGCCGTCGCGCTTCGACGTGCCGCCGCACGAGTTGTTGCCGGCCGACGCGCAGTCGTTCTTGCCGGCCTTGGCGATGCCGTAGCACTTCTCGGCCTTGAAGCTGGGCATCTCGGCCGGCTTCTGGGCGGAGAGCAGGGTGGGGGCCGCGATGGCCGCAGCGAAGGCGGAGGCGACGAGGATGCGAGTCTTCATGGGAACTCCTGTAGCGATGACCGACGATTCGGTGCCGGGGACATCCCGGGAATCCGTCACCCAGGAGTGAGTGCGCCGAGGTCGCCAGACATTACGGTCGGCGCGGCTGTAATTTTTTTCGCGCGGGCGTCACTCACCTGTAACGCTGCTGAAGGCGCGCACGGCCCTCGGATGCTGAGCAACCCGACCTATGATTCACACGTGGCCCACGACGACGAGCCGGAGGTGTACGCACTCCGCGACAAGGACCCAGGTGCCATCCGAGCCGTGGTCGACGCGCATGCACGACGCCTTTATCGGGCCGCGCGCGGACTCGGACTTGGCGAGAGCGACGCCCAGGACCTGGTACAGGAGGTCTTCGTGACCTTCCTCGCCACCCTCGACCGTTTCGAGGGACGCTCCAGCATCGGCACGTGGCTATTCGGCATCCTGCACCACAAGGCGCGCGAGCACTGGCGAGCGCGGGGGCGCGAAGAACTCACCGCCGACGACAGCACGTTCGAGGCGCGCTTCGACCAGCATGGGAGCTGGCGCCACCCACCACCCGAGGTCGACCGGCTGCTCGAGTCCCGCCAGGCCGAGGCGTCGCTGCGGCGCTGCCTCGACGACCTGCCGTCGCAGCAGCGGGAGGTCTTCCACTTTCGGTTGGTCGAAGAGTGGGGAGCCGCTGAGACAGCATCGGCCGTCGGCTGCACGGTGAACCATGTGGGCGTGCTGCTGCACCGCGCCAGGCTCCGGTTGCGGCAGTGTCTCGATGCAATGGGAGTGGGGCCGGGGCGATGATGACCTGCAAGCAAGCGGCGACGTTGATGTCGACGGGGGACGCGGAGTCGGCGTCCTGGCGCACGCGCTTGTCGCTCTGGATGCACGTGGCGATGTGCCGGCACTGTCGTGCGTTCAAGCGCCAGTTGGACCTGCTGGCGAACGTCGGCCGGGCCTTGTCGACGTCCCATGGCAGCGAACCACCCAAAGACTTCGAAGCCAAGCTGGCCGAGCGCCTGACCGTCAGCCGGAGGGGCGACGGGGACGCCTGATCCACGCGACGCATGGCTGTAACGCCGTGCCGCATTCGGCGGACTATCCGCCGTGGCTTCAATACCGTCCGCCCCGTGCGCAAGCCGAACCGATCGCTGCGCGACTGTGGTCGCCGACCAGGACGCGCTCATCGCCCGGCTGCTCGACGGTGACGACGACGCCGCCGACTGCCTCGTGTCGACGTACCGCCCACGCCTGAGCAGCGCTGTCCGTCGAATACTGGCGGCCGATGGTGACGTTGACGACGTGGTGCAGGAAACCTTCTTCTACGCGCTCCGAGCGCTTCCGGGGTTCAGACGCGATTCGCAACTCGCCACCTGGCTGCAGCGCATCGCCATCAATCGCTCCCTGATGCGGCTGCGTACGCGCCGGCGCCGGCCGGAGGTGTCGATCGAGGCGTCGCCGGCGCTGTTCGATGAGATGCTCTGGCGGGGACCGTCTCCCGAAGCGGCGGCGATCACGGCCGAGGTGTCATCGAGACTGCGCGAGGCCGTCGGCCGTCTGCCCACGCAGCAGCGCGAGGCGGTCGAGCTCGTGTATCTCGACGACGCATCGATGGAGGAGGCGGCGGTGGTGATCGGTGCGACCAGGAACGCGGTGAAGATTCGGGCGCTGCGTGGCCGACGCGCGTTGAAAGCCCGTCTCGTTGGTGCCCGTGTCCCTACCGTGGCGTCATCCTGACCGACAGGTCCGAACTGCTCGGCAGCTGCGTCGTCGGGACGGTCACCGTTCTGTGCGCCGGATGCTGCACGCGAATGTCGAAGACGCCTGGGGCGAGCTCCGCGATCGCGAAGTGGCCGGCGGCATCGGTCACGACGACACGGGTGCGGCCGCGGTCGCGCGCCTGCAGTGTTACTGTCGCACCGGCGACAGCCTGTCCTGAGGCGTCGAGCACCCGACCGTGCGTCGCGGCAGCCACCGGCGTCACCAGGCCGTCGCGACCGCACGAACCGAGGAGAAGCAGCAGCACCGCGATGTCCATGCAAGTGAGTCTCTCGGCGCAGGCCTTGCGTTACTCGGACCGGTGCCGTGACGGAGGTGGTCGCGTAACGGCGCGTGCCCGGCGCGAGACGATATGACAGCGTGAAGACGACGAACCAGAGCCTCGCTGACCGTGCAGCGGCCGTGCCGGTCGCGTTGTGTGCGACGGGCGCGGCGTTCGCGCTCGCCAAGACCGGCCGCGACGCGGACTTCCTCGGTGGCGGTGGCCTGTCGGCTCTGCCAGGAATGTACGTGGCGGTCGCCCTGCTCAGCGTGCCCTTCGGCTTTGCCACGATTGGGCTGATGCGCCGGATCGGTGGCAGGCCCGCGCACGCGTGGATGAGCGCCGCCACCGCGATCGCTCTGTGGGGGCTCGCGGTGGGACCGCCGGCGAGCGCGGGCCTGCACGCACTATTCGCCTACGTGGCTATCCCGTTGGCGTTCGGCGTCCTCTTCTCAATGACGTGGCTGGCAGTGCCGGCGAGTGTGGTCACGCGGGATGGGCGGCCCCACCCGCGCGCCTTTCTCCTGGCCGGCGCCTCCGCGCTGGCGGGTGGCGTCGCTGGCGGCGGCGTTGCCGTCGTGCTCGGGGCACTCGCATGGAGGGCCGGCGTCTTTGTCGTCGCCGGCGTGCTGCTGCTGGTGGGAGCGCGGTTCGTCGCACGGGCGCCTTGCCGCGTCGCGTCCGCGTCGTCCGCGCCACTGACCGAGGCTTCCGGGCACAGTCAGTCGTCGGGTCCCCGCGTGGGGCTGCTGGCGTCGTCGGCCGTGCTCGCCGCTATGGTGGGGGTATTCGTCGAGTATCAGTTCTACGCGGCCGTCGTCGAAGCGTCCTCGACCGGCGACCCGACCGCAAGCCTGGCCGGGCTCCATGTGGGAGTTAACGGTGTGGCACTGGTCGGCCTCCTGATGACACCGTGGCTGCAGCGGCGCGCCGGCATTGGCGGCGCGCTCGCGATGCTGCCAGCGGCGGTCGCTGCTGGCGCCGGCACCGTATGGTTCGGTGGTGCGGCATCGTCGAGGGCACTGCTGCGGGCCGCCGAGGGCGGCCTCAAGGCTTCGGTGCACCGCATCAGCTGGGAGCAGATGCTGCTCTGGCTTCCAGCGGCCGCACGCCCGCGGGTCAAGATGATGCTCGACGGCATGACCACTCGCCTGGCGGAAGGCGGCGCAGGTCTTGTGCTAACCATGATGGTCAGCGCAGGCGTCACGCCACGCGCGGTCACCGGCGTTCTCGTGCTGCTGGCCGCGACATGGCTGGCGATCGTGGCCCGTCTGTGGCGCGCGACCGCGCACCTGCCTGCCGGGGCGGCAGACGACAACGGCCGCCTGCCAGATTCTTGACCGCTCGTGGCGACCTTCGGTGAGGGTCACATCCAGTAAACGAATCTACGGGCACTCCGCACAGAGCCGTCGATACGCGCGGACGGCGATGAGCCCCACGACCAGCCACACCGCCACCACTCCCAGGTTCAGTCTGGCGACTTCCTGCACGTCGAGTTGCCAGCGCGTGGCCACCAGCGCCACGATCGCGGCGGCCACGAGATCCCCAGAGCGAACGACGAACGTGTCGATGGCCTGCTTGGCGGAGTACTTCTCCTCACGACTCGTTGGCAACCACAGCAACTGGCGGCCGGTGTTCATCAGCGAGTAGTCGGTGGCGTTCTCGAGCGTCTTGGCCCAGCGCAGCGCGGCGAAGCCGACGCCGGCGGCGACGAGGCCGTAAACGCCGAAGGCGATCAGCGGCAACGCCAGGACGGCTCCTGCGGCGCCCGCGCGTTTGACGAGTCGTGCGGCCACACCCACCTGTAGCACGACCGCGAGTGTGTTGACCCAGAAGAAGTAGGAGCCGTAGAACGCGCCCACATACGCCGCCGACGTCGCAGCGTCTC
>JBFWSN010000078.1:0-4927 GCA_050248355.1 Dehalococcoidia bacterium | reverse complement strand
GGGAGGCCCTCGTGGTGGGCGGAGTCGGCGGGGCGATCTGGCGGCGACCCGGCGATACCCAACCGAGGTTCCTGCTCGGGACACTCGGCTGGGGCGCCCGCCCGCCGATCGCCGCGCCCTGGCTGAGCGACTGCTCTGGCTCACTCCCCGTGCTGTCATACCGACAGGGCGAGTTCCTCCGAGCATGGGCTGCGACCGAACTCAGGCATCGTCCGAATGGTCCGATCTGGCGGCGGACCGGGGCAGTCGCCGTCCTCCTCGGCCCGGTGGATCGGGCGATCGTCGAGTGGATCGCACGCTTCCTGTTGCCCTCGGCCGCTGACCTCGCCCCGGTCCTGAATGAACCCGTCCCCCTCGTCGAACGAAGGCTCGAGGGGTTGGTGTATTGCGACATGATTCGCCGGTACCGGTATCGAGGGGCCGCGGGTTCAGACGACGAGCAGCTACCCGACCACGGAACGCGCGCGGATCGGTATTTCCTCGGCAGGGGAGGCGAGCAGCTGCTGGCCGATCGTGCCGGCGTTCCCGTCGCACTCTTCCGCGAGCACGCCGGGATCAAGCCCCGGAAGCGTGGACCGGACGGGGAGCCTCGCTTCGTGCGTCACGTCGAGCACACGATTGGTGTGAATCGCGCGGTCGCCCAACTGGCGAGGAACGCTCGCGCCCGAGGGGGCCGACTCGTTGAGATGCGCAGCGACGCCGAATCGGCGTGGCCCTTCATCCACGGCAGCGATCGCTACTGGATTCGTCCCGATGGCTCGGGGATCCTCCGTGCAGGCGGCTTACTGACTCCGTTCATGCTCGAATATGACCGCGGGACGCTGGACGGCGGCGATTTCACGACCAAGTTCGAAGGCTACCGGCGCTTCTACGCGAGCCACGCCTGGCGAGAGCGATACAACCGGGAGCCCCTCCTGCTGTTCGTCTGCGCCGACACGCGGGCGGCGCGCCGCGTGAGCAACGCCGCGAAGGCCGCGTCGCTCGCGCTCCCCATGCAGATCACCACAGATCTGCGGCTCACTGAGGGCGAACGTGGCTCCGAGGTCTTCGGTCGCCCGGTACTTCCGGATCCCGCAACCGCGGAGCAGCAGACATGACGGCATCGGGCCGGGGTCGTTCCGCTCGACCGCACGAGCCGCTGATTGCCGGTATGACCCCCGGCGAGCGCGCCGGCCCTACGGCCGACCTCCTCGCGGCCAATCTCATGGACGCGATCGAAGCGGCATGCACGCAGTCCGCGCCCGAACGTGTTGAGGTGTCGGCGGCACCGTCGGGCAGGTCGCCAGACGAGGATCTCTCGGTGATGGGGCCGGATCAGGATGCGGCCTACCGTCCCATCGGCATGAAGCGACGGAATCGGGCGCACGCGCAGTGACCGAGCGCGTCCCACGGAGAGGCCAACCGCCGGGAACATCTCGACCACCTGCACTGAAGGTCGTGTGGCGCCCGGGACCGCGCACGCGAGCCTGGGACGAGCTGTGGCAGCGTCTCATCGAAGGACTGGCCGCCCGCTCGGACACCGGTGACGAGGATCCGATGTGCTACGATAACCATTCAGCACATTCTGACCTGTGTGGTCATTCTGACCTATTAGCGGAGGAGGACCCATGACGGCCAAGCGCATCAGCATCGCCGAGGCGAAGGCCCGGTTCTCCGCGATGGTCGACGGCGTGCTGCACCGAGGTGAGCATTACCTCATCGAACGTCACGGGCGCGGCGTGGCCGCGATGGTGAGCATCGATGAACTCGCGCGCCTCGAACGTGGGCGTCCGTCCGCCCCGCTGCCGGCGGGCGCGATGGCGCTCGTAGGGCTGTGGCACGACGTCCCCGAGTCCGAGATCGATGGCTTGCTCGCGGAGATCCGTGAGAGTCGGGAACGCGACACCGGCCGCCCGGTGGAGCTTGAGGCGTGAAGTACCTCTTCGACACCGACACGCTAAGCGAGTTGCTCCGGCGCGCACCATCCACCACGCTCCTGCGCAGGATGGCGGCAACACCAGTGGACGATCAGGCGACATCGAGCATCACGGCAGGCGAACTCTGGTACGGCGCCTACCGTGTGCGCGACCGTGCCGCGGACCTGGCCGAGCGGATCGAGCGGACCCTGCTGCCCAATCTGCCGGTGCTCGCGTTCGACACGGACGCCGCGAAGATCTACGGCCGGCTGCGCGCCGACCTGGAGCGCGCTGGCACGCCGATCGGCGACGCGGACATGCGGATCGCTGCCATCGCCCTGGCGCACGAGCTGACCGTCGTCACGGGCAACGTGCGTCACTTCGAACGGGTGCGCGACCTCCCCGTGGAGAACTGGCTTGTATGATTCCCTTGGGTCGTGCCGATGGTTGGTAGCGGCCGCGCGGAGCCTCCCCCTTCGACGCTGAACATCGAACCGTGCCGCTACGGCCCCATCCGTGGTTGGGGCATCATCCCGCGCACGGAAGGGGAGTGGCCGATGACCGCAATGCCACCGTTTCCGGAGGCGCAGATCGAGAGCCTAGCCAGGTTTCTCGGGGAGTGCGCGACGGGCACGGAGATCTCACGTGTCCTCGCTGATCGGCGCCTCGCGGATAAGTCTGGAGAGTCGACCAAGTGGCGTCGGCTGCACTGGGTCTTCACTACGGTTCAGCACAGCGATCATGCCGCGAACCGCATTCTTGATTTCATTCAGGGTCTCCTTAGCCCGGCGCGTTTCGTCGGACGCCACGATGAATTCGAGCGTATCCGTGCGGACCTGAACGCCCGGCTGGCGTTTGCCGGGCTCGACTTCGGCGCGGACGGGCAGTTCCGCCCGCGCGCGGCTGCGCGCACGCTCGACGAAGCCGAGGCGCGGGTCCGCACGATTCAGGCGAAGTTCCGCGGTCGGCGCATTCACTCGGAGGTGCTGAAGTACTGCAGCACGGAGCTGATGCAGGACAACTACTTCCACGCTGTCTTCGAAGCCACGAAGGGCCTCGCTCAGCGAATTCGCGAGATGTCTGGCGTGCAGGCAGATGGGGCGGCGCTGGTCGACCACGTGTTCTCAGTGGACCGGCCTGTCCTCGCGCTGAACACCTTGCAGACTGACACCGACAGGTCTGAGCACAAGGGCTTCGCGGCGCTGCTGAAGGGCTGCTTCGCCGCCGTGCGCAATCCGCTGGCTCATGAGCCGAAGATCCTGTGGGAGGGCGAGGACGACGCGGCCGACTATCTGTCGCTGGTCTCGTTGCTGCATCGCAAGCTCGACGACTGCGTGCGGATCCAACCGGATCAGACGGAGAGGGCCGGATGATGAGAGCGATTGTCTACACCCGCGTATCGACCGACGCACAGGAGAGAGACGGGACCTCGCTTGAGACGCAGGAGCGCGCGTGCGTCCAGCTCGCGACGCAACGCGGCTGGGATGTCGTGCGCTGCATCCGCGACGCCGCCAGCGGCGGAGCACTTGAGCGCGACGGGCTTGAGGAACTTCGTGGCATGTTGCGACGCGGCGACGCGGACGTCGTTCTCGCCTATGCCGTCGACCGGCTCTCCCGGAATCAGAACCACATCGGCATCCTGTTCGACGAGTTCGAGCAGGCCGGGATCCAGATGGAGTTCGTCACAGAGCGCTTCGAGGACACGGCCGTCGGCCGCTTCATCCTGGCGGCGCGTGCGTTTATCGCCGAGGTTGAACGCGAGAAGATCGCCGAGCGCACCATGCGTGGCAAGGAGGAGCGAGCGCGCAGTGGCCGCATTCCGCAGGCCACTGGTCGCGGCTTCTTCGGCTACCGGTACGACGCGGCAACGGGGCGTCGCACGGTCGAGGAGGCGCAGGCACGCATCGTTCGCCGGGCGTTCGAGCAGTTCGCCGGTGGCGCTTCGATCCTGGGGATTACCAACGCGCTGAACGACGAAGGTGTGCCCTCATTCACCGGAGCGACATGGTCCGCGTGGACCGTCCGCAACATGCTGCGCAATCCGGCGTACGCGGGACGCACGATCTTTCGGCGGACGAAGGCCTCCTACCGCCGCGACCCGATCACCGGGAAGCGACACCGCGTCGTCGAGACACGCGATCCCTCGGAGTGGATCGAGGTTCCCGACGCCACACCCGCGATCGTGTCGGATGTGCTCTTCGAGACCGTACAAGATCGGCTGTCCGATCCCGAACGCCGTCGCGCGGCTCAGCGGAAGTATGACTACCCGCTGGCCGGCACCGTCCGGTGCGACGTCTGTGAAGCGTCGATGGTGGGACAGACTTCGCTTGGGAAGTATCGCTACTACCGTTGTCGCCGGGCCTACGCTGGCCCGCACCATGACCGGTGCGCGACGCGGTACGTGCGCGCGACGGACCTCGAAGACGCGGTCGTCAGCAAGCTCACCGCTGCGCTTTCAAGTCCGGAAGTTGTGCTGGCTGAGCTGGAACGCGCGGCGAACGGCACCGACACCGGTCGCA
Source organism: Dehalococcoidia bacterium (assembly GCA_050248355.1). Classification (GTDB taxonomy): domain Bacteria; phylum Chloroflexota; class Dehalococcoidia; order UBA2979; family UBA2979; genus JAIBBD01. Next base: position 513 of record JBFWSN010000078.1, on the reverse strand, counting down.
AGCGCAGCGCGGCGACGCAGCGCCTAACGTCGCTGGACAAGCAGCATCAGCGGCTGCTGCGGCTGTACCAACTCGGAGAGGTGGATGACGCCTACCTCGAGCGAGAGGTGGTGGCGATCCGGGCGCAACGTGCTTCGTTGGAAGCAGCCATCGCTCGGGAGGGCGCGGTGACGTCGGTGCCTCTGCCCAGGAACCCTGAGGAGTTTGCGAGCACCTGCGCGGCGCTGCGAGAGCTCGTACTGGCCGAAGTCGAGGCTGGCAGGCTCAAGCAGATCGCCGAGGCGTTCCAGTTGTCGGCCCGCATCGCCTGCACGGGTGATCAGACCTCAGGCGTGCTTGAAGGGGTCATTCCGCACAGTTTTGGTGAGAATTTTTCTCACCACTGCACGAACATCGGCATGACCACGTGGACGTAGCGGTCATCGCCGACGGGGCGCAGGACGCCCGGCGCCGAGGGTGACGACGTTTCGACGGCGACCCGGTCGGTCGTGATCACGTTCAGGACCTCGATAA
>JBFWSN010000077.1:0-4968 GCA_050248355.1 Dehalococcoidia bacterium | reverse complement strand
ATGCATTAAACTGCAGGTCACGACACCAATGGCCCGTCGGTAGTGAACCGTCGGACTGCCGCTCACGTCACCGTTCACGCTTACATCTACCGTAAGAATCTTCCGTTAGATGTAATTTCCGAGGTAATGGCTCGCTGGTCCAGTGCAGGTGATCGAAGTGTCCGCCGGTTACGTCGGCCGGGTTGTGCATCCCTCCGCCGTCGTAGGGGCGCCAGCCCTCGGCCGCTCGTGCAACCGACCAGATGCGGCCTTGCCAGATGAGGTACTCGACGCCGAGGGTCTTGGCGTTGTCCTTGAGCCAGTTGGTGACCTTCCAGCCGTAGTCGAGCGCGTGTCCGGTCGCGGCGGTGCCGATCGCGTTCCCGAAGGTGCCGTCGCAGGCCCGTCCGAGCGGGTGCTCCGACTTGGTCCCGGGTCGCGGCGACCAGCAGGCCCAGTGGGAGTCGGGGAAGTTCTTCTGGACCTGGGCGAGGATGTGCGCGGTCCGCTTGGTGATCTCGCCATCCGAGGTCGGGTCGTCCACCAGACCATCAGGATTGGTGCCGTTGTACGGCGAAGCCGGACCACCGCTGGTGCATCCTGCGTCGCCCGTGGCTGAGCCACCCTCCACGTCGGCTGCTCCGTTGGAGGCCAGCCAAGGCTCCGGGTCCACGGGTGCAGCGTCGGCACCGCCGGGGCGGACCTCGAAGTGCAGGTGTGAGCCTGTGGAGTAGCCGTCGCTGCCGACGTCAGCGATGTACTGCCCAGCCGTCACCGTGTCGCCGACTTTGACGTGGATGCCGCCGGCGTACATGTGCGCGTATCCGGTCGCGACTCGCTTCCCGTCGACGGTGTGCTCGATCAGGATGAGGTGGCCGTATCCGGTAGCTGGGCCAGCGAAGGCCACGCGACCGTCGGCCGCGGCAAGGATGTGCGTCCCGCTGGGAGCGGCAAAGTCGACGCCGGTGTGCAGCTTGCGTACTCCGGTGATCGGGTGAACGCGCATTCCGAAGCCGCTGGTCCGGACCCATGTGCCGGCCGGAAGCGGGAAGACCACTCTCGCCGTCTCGGGCAGGGTCCCCTCGGCGGTGGAGACCGACGAGGTCGATGGCGCGATGAGGCACCCGTTGTGCGCTTGTGCGGCTGGGCTGAGCAACGCCCCGAGCCCGAGTAGGAGGCTGGCAGGCGCGAATAGCAGTGTGACCAGTCCGAGGGCCGCGACCTTGCCCATCGCTCAGTCCAAAGGCTTGTCGAGCATCGACAGCCGGAGCAGGTGGCACTCTGGGTACGACGGGCCGCAGACAAGGAAGATCGTGAACGCGACGTCGTGTTCAGAGGCGACCGGGTCGCCTTCCCAGATCCCGGCTCGATGCCGAATGCCCTGGATTGTCAGGGCGGTCGTTCCCAGTAGCAACTCGTCACCGGCCTGGACTTGGGCTTCGGCCCACTTGGTCGGCGTGCTCACCGAGTCGACCGTGAGCCACTGGCGGGTCTCGTACTTCGCCAGCTCAACCCAGGCGTCCTGCGTGGGCAGGTAGTTGTCGAGGTCGGCGACCAGACCGGGAGTCGACTCGCCGGTCGGATCGGCGACGCCGACGAGCTGCTCGATGTGATCGGTGCGGGTCAGGAGCGTGGCGGTGTCCCAGGCGAACATCGCTTCCGCCACCTGCCGGGCGAAGGTCTCAGGATCCGAGGTCGGGCGGAGCGCCGGGAGTTCGGTGACCACAGGTTTCGTCTCGACCGGCGTCAGCTCGACCGTGTCCTGCGCGGTGTCGATCTGTGCGTTGGTGCTCGGCGAGTGTGCCCGGTGGACCAGGACGGCGTACGTCACGAACGCGATCAGCAACAGTGCGGCTGCGATGCCGGCGACGATGAGGCGGCGTCGGCGGAGGTCGTCGGGAGTGGTCGGATAGAGCATCGGCTTGCCTTCGAGAGTCGAGTGGTGGTCACGACTCAGGTGTGCCGCCCGACTCCTTCGCGAGGGAGACTGCTTCGGCGAATGCCTTGGTCTCGTCGATCACGCGCAGGAACAGGGCCCAGTCGTCGGGCTTGATCTCGCGGGCGATCTGCTCGACGTCGTACTTCTTCGACCAGCCGTCCATCTCGGCCCACTTGAGGTTGAAGGAGCGGGTCGAGCGCTTCCTGTTGGCCGCTTCCGCTCGACGGAGTGCACGGTTCTCACGGGCGCGACGGAGGCGGTCCTCATGCTCATCTTTGACGGCGTCGTCCAGGTGCTCGTCGAGGGGAGCATCGCCGGGCTGCATCAGTTCGTAGAGACGCTTTGCTGCCCTCACGCGCTGGTAGCCAGGGTCAACAGGACCACCGTTGCGGATGACTGCCAGCTCGTCCTCGGCGACCTTTCGTAGGTCTTTCGGGAGGTCCCGGTCGGCGGCGACCCGCTCCATTTCCAGGATCTGCTCCAGCCGGTTGTACGACGCCTTCCCTGTCACCATCTCCGCGGCGCGTCGACGTGCGTCCCCGAGACCGGCAAGCTCCGGCCCCGCCGATTCGGCGGGGCCGGGCTGACCTGCGGTTTTGCCGTTCTCGTGCCCGAACTGGTTGGCCTTCATCCGACGCTCCGCGTCCTCTTGGAGCAGGACCTTCATCTCCTTGTAGAGCGCCGTCGCCTCCATCGTCGACAGGGGCTTGTGGGTGACGTTCTCGTCGCGCTCGGCCAGGAGCCGGGTGAGCTCGTCGCTGATCCCGGACCTCACCCACACCCGCAAGGTGTTCCACCCGAGTTTCTTGGCCGCTTCGAGGCGTCGGTAGCCGCAGATCAGGTAGCCGTCCGGCGTGATGGTGACCGGCTGGAGCAGGCCGACGCGCTTCAAGGAGTCCATGAGCGGGGTCAGGTCGCCGGGGTCGCGGCGGTGACGTTCGCCGACGACGATGGAGGCGACGCTGCGTTCGAGTTCGATGTGTCCGCGATCAGACATGGCTCTCACCGACCTGCTTGGCGACCGGGTGGACGGGTGCGATCGACTCGACTGCATCGGCCAGGGCGTCATCGGCGAAGAGGTCGTCCAGGTTCTCGCCGGAGCAGAGCCGCAGCAGGATGCCGCGGGCGCGGTCGGTGCCCTGGTAGTCGACGCGCGGGTCGCCCAGCACTACTCGCAGCATCGTGAGCCAGCCGTGTTGGTCGACGTCGAGCCAGCCGGGGCCGTTGCCGTCGCGGCGCAGGGAGATGTACGCGGTCCTCGGATCACCGCAGCGGCCGAGGCGTGCGGCGATGTACTCCAGGCCGAGTCGGGCGTCCCGTTCGGGCCAGCGCAGTTCTTCGAAGAACTTCACCGCGTCAGCGAGCGCGAAGAAGGCATTGGTCGGCTCGTCCTCGGGCTCGTCCGGCTTCGTCGCGTACGGGTCGGGCATCTGCGCGAAGAAATGGAACGCCGGGTGGTAGTCGGCGATCTCTGAGTCGCGATCGGCGAACCGCTCGGCGTCGTGGTAGTCGAGGCCGGCCGTCTTGCGTGCCTGCCCTGTCGAGCACAGCAGCCCCTCGGCACGCGACTCGTAGATCAGCGTCAACTCGACCGCGTGGGTCACGACGGCCCACGGGTCGTCGGCGACGCGGGTGGAGCGCATTCGCATGACTTCGAAGGCGGCGGCAGCGGCTTCGGTCGGCTCCATGCCGTGCTTGTGGGCGAGCCCGGCGTACTTGTCCATCGTGTAGGTCATTAGCCCGGCGGCTTCCGGGCTGGTCTGCCACGCGCGCTGTCCGGTGTAGGCGAGGTCGAGCAGTAGGAGCCGCAGCCCCTCGGCGGTTGCGAAGGCGGGTTGGTTCATAGCCCGAGTCCTTCCTGGTCGGTGATGCTTGGGCTTGACGTGTCGGGTCGAGCGATCGAGGTGCGGGTGATTCGGCGCGACGCCTTGGAGACGGCGGCGCCTGGGGTACGACGTGCGCGTCGGGTCAGCTCGGCCTGGAGGTCGATTCCGCGACGAACGAACTTCGAGCCGAGCAGGGTCGGCATCTCGCTGGGGCGCACCCAAGCCACGCTGGGCTGGGAACGTTCTGCCTCCTGCTTGGCCTCGGCCGTAGGCACGGAGGGGTCGCGATGCACGGCGAGAGCATCGATGGCCTTCTCGGCTTCGGGGGGCGGAGCAGGTTCGGGGAGGGTGCGGTCGAGGCGGCGCTCGTATGGGTCTGGCGTGTTCACAGTCCCACCGCCTCAACCGCGTTGGTAGGGCGCGACGGGTTCGCCGGCCCCAGTCGTGGCGCGATCCGGTACGCCGACCGGATCGTCGCCATCGCCTCCCGCTCGGGCAGGCCAGCGGCGTACGCCGCCTCGCCGAGCAGCGAGGTCGTGGTGCTCAGGTCGTGGCCCTCCTCGGCCATCCGGCAGGCCGCCCAGAACAGGCCACCATTGCGGCCACCCTCCGGGCGGGAAGCCACCCAGGCGGCGAGCTTGTCCGGTCGAGCGCCGACGGCTGGGATGTCGGTCGGAGGGCGCATCGGCCGGGGTGGGTCGAGGAAGCCGCGCAGCCCGGTGGCGTCGACCGGCTGGGGCTGGTGGTGTTCGGCGACCGCGATCTGCTGGTATTTGCGGGTGACTCCGTCCTCGCCGGTCACGCGGGATGGCGGAACGATGATGTAGCCGCCGTCACCCCGGAAGTCGATGTGTTTGCTCGGGACCTGCCACGAGCGTTGCTCGCGTTCGGACGTGCGCAGGAAGTAGGCGTGCAGGCCGCCCGACGGGGTGCGGACCAGCCAGGCCCAGCCCTCGACGAAGCCAGCCCTTCGGGCGTGCTCGAAGGCGGCGAAGCCGGAGCCGGTCTTGTGGACGTCCACGTCGACCACGTCGATGCCGCTGGCCGCTCCCGTCGGGACGCCGATGTTGGCGTCGGGCTGGCGACGCCACCAGAAGTTGATGACGTCGGCTTCGGCGCTGGCGTCTTGGAAGCCGTGGGCGGTCAGCGGGCGCTTGCCGCCGGGGACGCATGGGAAGACCGGAATGCCGCTGGCTCCCAGGTGTCCCGCCGCCGTCGCGAGAT
>JBFWSN010000076.1:0-4995 GCA_050248355.1 Dehalococcoidia bacterium | reverse complement strand
GACAGGAAGGTCAGCAGCAGGCCAGCGCCGAGGGTCAGGCTCAGGACGACGTGCATCGGTCGCTCCTTCCGGCCGTGATCGTGCGACGGCCCAGTCCAGAACCAGTCCAGCGCCAATCCAGACCGCCTGCGTCCGGTCCAGACTCAATCCAGAGATGCGCGATCCTCCGCAAAGCTCCCGTCTCACGACTCATCGCGCGCCTCCTGCGGAGGCTCGGTCACCCGGTCCGGCGTAGCCGGCGGCGGCCAGCCGCGCCTCCCGGCGGGAGCGCACGCCGGCCCAAGTCAGCCGTCCGGCCTGGAGCGTGAACAGGTCGCTGCCGGCGATCGCGTCGCCCTCGATGCCGGTGACCTCGTAGATGTGGGAGACGGCGCGCCGGTGTGTCGCGGCGTCGAGCCGGAGCTGAACCACGATCTGGATCGCCTCCGCGATCATTTCGGTGATCGCCTGCGCGGGCAGCGCCTCCTCGGCCATCAGCGCGTAGGTGCGGAGCTTCGAGAGCGCCTCGCGCGGGCCGGAGGCGTGCACGGTGCACATCGAGCCGTCGTGGCCCGAGTTCATCGCGGAGAGCATGTCGAGGGCTTCCTCGCCGCGAACCTCACCGACGATGATCCGCGTCGGCCGCATCCGCAGGGCATTGCGCGCGAGGGCGCGGATCGAGACCGCGCCGGCCCCTTCGACGTTCGCCGCGCGCGCGGAGAGCGCCACGCAGTCGGGCAGGACCGTGTCGAGCTGGAGCTCGGCGGTCTCCTCGATCGTGATCACCCGTTCGTCGAGGCCCGTGATCGCCGCGCCGAGCGCGTTGAGCGCCGTGGTCTTGCCGGTGCCGGTGCCGCCCGAGATCAGGATGTTCAGGCCGGCGCGCACGCAGGCGCCGAGGAAGGCCGCCGCATCCGGCGTCAGCGTCTCCAGCTCCACGAGGTCGTCGAGCGTCTTCGCGCGCAGGAGGAACTTGCGGATCGTGACGTGGGGGGCGGTCGCCAGGGGCGGGATCACCGCGTTCAGCCGCGAGCCGTCGGGGAGGCGCGCGTCCACCATCGGGCTGGTCTCGTCCAGCCGCCCGCCGAGCGGGCCGATCGCCCGCCGCAGCAGGCGGACGACGTCGTCATCGTCCGCGAACGTGACGTCGGTGAGCCGCTTCCGCCCCTCTGCGATCGCGAACACGCGCCGCGGGCCGTTCACGATGATCTCCTCGATCGCCCGGTCATCGAGCAGCGGCTGCAACGCGCCGAAGCCCAGCAGGTCGTCCAGCAGGCGCCGCTCGAGGCCGCGCGGATCGACGATCGGCGGCTGGCCGAGCGTGGTCGCCTGTCGCTGCGCCGCCGCGATGCGGGCCGCGATCACCTGCCGCGCCCGCTCGACGTCGTCGGCGCCGGGAGCGGCGAGCTCGTCGCCGTCGAGCGTGCGGCGCAGCTCCTCCTGCACCTCGGCGCGGATCGTCCGCTCCCGCTCGTCCGGCACCGTGAGTGCCCGCACCGTCGACGCGCCCGCCACCGCTACACCTCCACCGCCAGCGCCCGGGGCGCCGGTCCACGCGTGGGGATCGCATCCCCGGTGAGGACGCCGTCGACCGTGGCGGCGAGCGCCTGCAGGTCGGCCGCCACCCGGCCGCCCGCGGCCAGCAGCGGCTCCTGCCGCTCGATCGCCGCGCGCGCGGCGGCGCGCTCCTCGCGCACCACCCCCGCCACCGGGATGCGGAGCGCCTCCTCCACCTCATGGCCGTCGTAGTGCGCCCGGCCCTCACGGCGGTTGATGACCGCGTGGCAGCGCTGCGCCGCATCGGCGCCGAGCGACCGCAGGGCGAGCCGCGCATTCCAGAGCGACACCATGTCGGCGCCCGTCACCAGCAGCGCGAGGTCCGCCCCGAGCACCAGGTCTCGTGGAGCGCTCGATGCGAGGTCCACGACCACGCGTTCGTAGCGCGTGCGCAGCAGCGCGATCGCCGCGGTCACGACATCGGGCGCGACCGCTGCCGCCAGTTCGGAACGCTCGATGCCGGCCAGCACCGCGCACCCAGCGGCGTGCTGCAGCTCGCTGTCGAGCCGCGCGCCGAGCGGCCCGGTGGCGGTCGCCAGGCCGAGCAGGCCGCGTCGGGGGTCGAGGTCGAGATAGGGCGCAACGTTCCCGCCGCGCAGGTCGGCATCCACCAGCGCCACGCGGTACCCCGCGCCGCCCAGCGCCGCCGCGAGCGCGATCGCCACGGTGCTCTTGCCCGGCGCGCCCTTCCCGCTGGTCACCGCGATCACCGCCCCCGCTGCGTCGCGCGTCGCGCCGTCGGTCTCGTCGGTGGCTGCCGCCGTCCCGGCAGGCTCCTCCAGCGCAACGCCTGTCGCCGATCCATCGCGGGTGCGCCGGATCGCTTCGGCGATCGCCGATGCCGGCGCGGAGGCCAGCACCGACGGCGCCAGCCCGGCCACGCGGCGCGCCTCCCCTTCGCCAGCCGCGAGCAGCAGCACCGGCACGCCACGACCGCGGAGTGCGAGCAGCGTCGTCTCGCTGAGGCCATGCAGCGCCGCCGAGAGCACCACCACGTCGACCGCCGGGTTGCCGGAGCTTCCGGCCACGGGTGCGTCGGTGGACAGCGCCTGGTCGAGCACGCTCGGGCCGTCGAGCGCGCGGGCGACTACCGCGATCCCCTCGGTAGACAGGCCGGCCACGAGCCGGGCTTCGAGCGCGCGGTCCGCGGTCGCGAGCAGCACGCGGACAGACGAGGGGGTGTCGGAAGTCATCGCGTCGCATCCTCACTCGCCGCCGGTGGTACGAGCACGAGCGTGAGGCGTCCCGTCACGAGGCCGTGTGTCACCCGCTCCGCGTCGGTGCGCGGCACCACCAGCGTCACGTTCGTGATCCGGCCGCCACCGTCGGCGTTACCGCCGCCGAGACCGACCCGCATCGCATCGAGCGCAACGTGGTAGACCGTCGCGCGTTCAAGGAGGAGCCTCGTCGCGCTGCCGGGGCGCGCCGGGTCCGATGTCTCCAGCACCGCGACCTGGTCGCCACGCCGGAGGTCGGAGAACACCGCGTCCGCGCCGACCGCGATCGTGAGCGCGACCTCGCCCGGCGCCAGCACCGGGCCGGTCCCGAGGTCAGGCCGCACGACCAGCGCTCCGGCGTGGATGGTCTGCCCCGCCGTCTGTCCGACCAGGGTCGCGACCTCCGCACCGCCGACCGCGAGCGCCGCCAGTGGCCCTTCGAGCCGGGCCTCGCTGATGGTGAGGTCATCGCGGGTGATGACGTGACCCTGCGGCAGCGTGCGCGCCGCGATCACGACGGGCGCGGTCTCGCGCAGTTGCCCGACCAGCGCCACCCCGCCCGCGACGGCGATCGCCACGAGCAGCAGCCCCACCAGCAGGCGGAGGTCGATGCGGGGCACCGGCCACGCGCGTGTACGTATGCGTGAAGAACCCAGCGCCATGTCGTCCCTACTCTTCCGGGCCGGCGTCCGGTCGCTCGCCGCGCTCCCAGCGGCGGAGGAAGCCGACCAGCCATGTCCGCACGCAGGCGGCCGCGCTCGCGGCGTCGGTGAACGCCTGCTCCTCCAGTACCTCGTCCTGTTCGTCATGCCGCGAGATCACCACCCGCAGCGGCACCTCATGAGCCGGCTCGATCCACGCTCGAAGCAGGAGGCGTCCGGTCACCGATCGCGTTCGCTGTGCCATGGAGGAGAGGAAACAAGCGCCCTGTAGCAGCAGGCGCAACACATCGCGACGGCAGACGTTGAGATCAGCGGGGTGCGGAGGGACCGGAGGAGGCCGGTCGGGGCGGAATCTGCATCGAGTTCCCCGCGAAACATGTTGCGCGAATTGCTACGCCGCAGACACGCAAACATCTTGCGTGTTGTGAATAATGGGTGTGCGAAGGCGGCTCGCGCGGAACGTGTCTGATGGCCGCTGCGATCCCCCCGTGGGTTCCCCAAGCGGCCAGTGGAGGACTGGTCGAGTGGTGGGGGTAGCGAAGGCCGCCGGGCGGGCGCACCGTCCGCAGGGACGCCAGCCGGCAACCGTCTTTCGGGTACAACTCCTCGGTGGGTTCGCCGCGACCGGCGACGGGTCCCCGATCGTGCTGCCCGCCGCGAGCCGCCGCGTCCTCGCGCTGGCCGCCGTCTACCGGGCGCCCCTGCCCCGCACCCTCGCCGCCGAGCGGTTGTGGCCCCACCTCTCCACCCGTATGGCCCTCGGCAGTCTCCGCACCGCACTCTCGCGCCTGAACGCCACGCAACCGGCGCTCCTCGCCATCACCCAGGAGCAGCTATGCCTCCACGACGCGGTCACCGTGGACATCCACGAGGTCGAAGCGCTCGCGAAGCGCTTGATCGCGGGGAGTGTGCCCGATGCCGGCGCGAATGGCTCCCTCGACCGCCTCACGCTCCCGCTACTGCCCGAGTGTCACGACGACTGGGTGCTGCTCGAACGCAACCGGCTGCAGGATCTCTGCCTCCACGCGCTCGAGGCGCACGCCGGACGCCTCACCGCGACCGGCGAGTACGCGGCGGCGCTCGACGCCATCCACGCCGCGCTCGCGGCCGAGCCGCTCCGCGAAAGCGCGGCCTGCACGCTCATCGCGGTCCACCTCGCGGAAGGGAACCGCGCACGAGCGGCGCGGTGCTACCTGGAGTTCCGCGAACGGCTGCTCGCGATGCTCGGGATCGAACCCTCGCCCGAGATGCGCGCGCTCGTCGCCTCTCTCCTCCCCTCCGCGTAACCAGAGCGGCACTCTCGGCAGTCCGATCCGCCCGCAATCGGCGAGCCGCGGCTGCGTGCTCGTAGCACCGATGCGCGATCGTGCGCGGATCGGTGCTACGAGCACGCGGCCCACGCACGGGACGCGACCTGCCGTCCGCCTGCATGCCTCATGCGATCAATCAACCACGTACATATCCGCGGCTTCTTCAATCCAGACTCAGTCCACCGCGCCGCCGAACCTCCGTAATCCTCGTGGACAGCGGACGCGCGTTCACCGGCGGGAGTGGAGTGATCCGTTCCTACTGCTCCCCCG
>JBFWSN010000075.1:0-5059 GCA_050248355.1 Dehalococcoidia bacterium | reverse complement strand
AGTACGGATTCGACATCTGCCACGACCGCGCGGCCTTCAACTACGCCTACGCCCTCCGTCCCGATGAGGGGGACGAGGCTCGAAGACCGGGCCCATCGTCCTTCTTATCCCCCACGGCGAGGAAGGGCACTTCGAGACCCGTCTCTGCCCCGAGTGCCGAGCGTTCCTCGACGAGCTGGAGCACCTCGACCGCCAGATGCTCGAGCTCTGCGCTCTCGGTCTCGCCGAGGTCGTGAGCACAGACCACCGCGGCGAGCGGAGCTACGCGCTCACTCCCGCCGGCCACCGCTGGCTCGAAGGTCAGAAGGCACCCCGCGGCGAGAGCCGCTGAACGACGGTGTGGGCCGGTCCTTCGGGATCGGTCCGCTCGGCCCATGACCGACCACGGACCTCGCGCCAGCCTCGACGGCCAACTCTCGCTCTTCCAGGACGAGGGCGCAGTGCCGGTACCCGGCTGGCAGGGCAGGACACCACCGGAGATGCGCGCCGTTGCACCCGAGGGCTACCGGCTCGACCTCTCCGGCGACGAACCGCTCTACGTGCTTGATGACGACCAACCGCGACCTGCGTCGGACGAGCACTTCGATGAAGACCTGGAGGGGGAGGACGCATCCGGTAGTGACCTCGATGGCGACATCGAAGCCGATGGAGACGACGACCTCAGCCCTGACCTGCAACGCTACGCGCCGCGCGAATGGGCGCGCTACTGCGCCGACACCATCGCCATGAAAGGCACCATCCGCAAACCGGCGAGCCGCCTTGGCGCGCTCTGGGTCTGCACCGGCGGCGGTGGCCGGGCGATCGATCGGGATGAGCGAGGCATGAGCGTCTACCGCGTCGTGCCTCTCGACGCGTACCGCAGTCCGCATCCCGGCCTGCCGCTGAGCTACCGGGAGCACACCGGACTTCCGCATGACCACCCGTTTTGCTGGGGCTACGAGGGGATGCTCGTTACCTGGCAGAAGAAGCCGCACGTGCTCACGGACGAGCACATGGTCTTCAGTCACCCGTACATCCCTAACCCTGACGGGCATGGCTACCTGCCCGACCCGGACTGGCATCCCCACGACGAGGACGCGGTCAGGAGCGACCGCAATCCGTGGCGGGAGGACCCGAACGCATGGCAACCAACCAGGAGGTTGATCTAATGGAGGAACATACTTCCGCGGAAGTGCTGCGCCGCGCCGCCCTGGCGGTCGTCCGCAGCAGCGACCACGAAGCGAGCTATTACGAGGCCCAGTCCCCGGTCGAGGATTGGGCGCTCGACGCGCTCGCGGCAGCTGTCGCCGGCGACCTCAGGGAAGCCAAATCACTGCTCGACCGCTACGAACGCGCCGACTGGGAGGAGCGCCGTGCCTACGCAATCTCGGAATGGGACGAGGCATGTCCGGCTGCTGCCCGCGCTGCGAACGCCCGCTAACCGAGGACGGTCACCTGCGCTACTGTGACCGCTGCGGCTACGAACCGCCGGAGAGCGCAGCGCTGCCTGTCACGCCGCCCCTCTTCGAGGACGCGGACGACAGGCAGCCACTACCGCCAGCGGTGGACGCCCTCCGGGCGACCTCGCCGCGAGGCCGATGATGGACCTCCTGACGATAAGGGCCGGAGGCTTCACGGCGACCGTCGACGGCTGTGCCCGCGGCGAGAATGAACTCTGGTTCCTCTCCATGCTCGGCCACCAGCAGGCGGTGCGCGCGATCTGGGCGCGGCTCGTCAAAGGCGAAGCAGGCTTCCTCAACAGCAGCGAGTTGGGCGGCGAACCAACGCCGCTCGCCCGGGAGGCCTGGGGCACCTGGCGCTTCACGGGCACGCGCCTGACGTCAGGCTCCGCCTACCACGGCATGCTCATTCCTGAGATCGCCGCGTACGCGACCGACCGCCTCGACTTCCTCCTCCTCGTTCGGGAGCAGGACGACGCGGCTCAGCTCCACTTCCGCTTCATGGCCCGCCGCCTCGACTTGCCGCTGCACCCGTCGTGGGCGGAGTGGCTCTGGCGGCGCGGGCTGGAGAATGATGAGGTGGCGCAACTCGAATCGGCTGGACTGCAGGCGTACCGCTGCCGGCCCCAGCCGGAAGCACTACGAGCTGACATCGGCGACGCTGTTCGCCGGCGCGAGTTGGTCGTGGAAACGACCGGCGTCGCGGACGTCGACCTGAAGGCCGCCTGAACGATGGCCGAACCCCTCGACCCGGACGTCTATCGAGCGGCGGTCGCAGCCCTCGCGACGAAGGCCGCCGCCGCTGGCATCCGTGCCGTTCCCGTGGCCGGGATCAGCGTCGGCGGTTGCGCCGAAGCGATCGGCACGCCACGGCACGGTGCGTTTCGCCGGCGGGCGCACGCCCACAACCATCCACGCGATCCTCGCTTCGGCTGGATCTGCATCCTCAGCACCAGAGCCGGGCGTCTGATCACCCCGACAGGACGCCCGTCGGCGTTGCTCGCCCACGAGTACGCCCACCTCCTCGCCCCGAACGGCGGTCACGGGGAGCGCTGGCGTGCGGCGGTCACTGCGCTCGGACATCCGGCCGAAGCGAGAGCCCGGCGTGGCCGATAGGCAGCTTGACCTCTTCGGCGAGATGGTGGCCGATCTGTCGGACATCGCCGCGCCGCGAGAGCTCCCTGAAGCGGGAGAGCCACTCCCCTCGCACCACGTCACTCTCGTGACTGTGGACGAGGACTCCCGGCCCATCGGCGATGACTCCCCGCCGCAGGTGGAGCCCTACCGGTTCTCGCTCACCGATCCCCAGGGGCGTTGGGTGATTACCGCGGCCCATGAGGATGAGGTGAAACGCGGAAAGGTCACCCGCCGCATGGTCGGGAGATGCTCGTGCGGATGGGTATCAGGATTCCGCCTGCATCCGTACGGGAACAGCGGACCCGACCTGCTCGTTGCGCACCTGCGGTCGCACGAGCTCGAAACGCGGCCGCCCGCCTGGCGGGTCGATGCCGAACACGATCGATGGCGAAAGGTACATCTGCTCGCCGGGCGCGTGCACTGCGCCTCCGCCGACTGCCATCGCCTTGGGCCGCCTGCTGGAACGCGGCGTCCGCGAGCTGGCCCGGACTACCGCCTCGCAGCGGGTTTCGGCGAGCCGTGCCCCGGCCACAACGGTGCGCTTCACGACCGCCTCTACCACTGGGAGGAGCATGACCCGGAAGACCACTCGGGCGAACCGCAACAGTCGCACGCGGCCGGGCTTCTCGATCCTGACGGGACGTTCTGGCACTACTGGTGCGCTCCGCTCGAGGGAAGGCGACTGTTCGGATTCCTCCGGAGTGAGGAGCGCACAGGCGCTGTCAGCGAGGTGGTAAGCGGATCGGCCCCGCATGTATCCTCATTAAAGGAGGCCGACGATGGCCAACGTCATGATGGGGATCCCCCAGGAGCTCATCAACCAGCTCGGGCAGTCTGCCCTCGCTTCGCTCGATGAGGCTGAACGCGTGCGCGTCGCGCTCGCCATCCACCTCTTCACGTCCGAGCAGGTGTCGGTCGGCCGTACCGCCGAGCTTGCGGGCTACGCGCTGGTCGATTTCCAGGACCTCCTGCGTAGCCTCGGCATCCCCGTCGTCATCTACGATCGCGACGAATACGATCGTGACCAGAAAGCAGTCGACGTCCTGCGCCCCGCCGCACGTTAGGGCAGACGTTCACAAGGAAGTTCTGATGGCCAAACGACTTCCCGCTCGCGAACCGCAATCGGACGTCGACGAACGAGAGAAGCCGTTCACTCGTCTGGCGGCCCACGCTGCCACGCTCGTTGACGGGCTTGAGCCCACCGAAGAGGAGATCGTCAAGTCCGTACAGCGCACGCGCGAAGCACTCCACCGCGAGCGGTATGGGGCATCCTAGGCCGCTTCGTGCCACACCACATCGGCGGAGGGGCACCCAAAGAGGGTGCCCTTCTCATTTCCCGCATCCGAAAGGAGCAGACCCTATGTTGACCCCACACAACGCCGCCTGTCGTCGGCCGCTTCATGGCTCGCCTTGAAAGTGTCGCGAAGGCGCAGTTCTACCCGACTCCGCCTTCGGTCGTCGAACACGTGGCGGCGCTCGTCCGCCCCGCTCCCCGATCTCATCGCCGTGTGACACGGCTGTTGGACCCCTGCTGCGGAGCGGGTGACGCGCTGCGGCAGTTTGCCGACGCCATCGGTGGCGGCGAGACCTACGGCATCGAGCTTGAGCAGCACCGTGCCGCCGAGGCACGTGAGGTCCTGGATCATCTCATCGCCGGCAGCGCCTTCGCGGTCCGGCTCGGACACGAGGCGTTCTCCTGCCTCTGGCTCAACCCGCCCTACGACCGGGACGAGGGCGGACAGCGGCTGGAGCACAACTTCCTCACGACGATGAGCCGCACGCTCGCACCGGGCGGGCTGCTCGTCTACATCGTCCCGCAAGTGCGACTCCTACAATCGGCCCGCTACCTCGCATCCCGCTACGAAGGACTGCGCTGCTATCGCTTCCAGGACCCCGAGTACGACGCCTTTCGGCAATGCGTGGTGCTCGGGAGGAGACGCGCGACGCAGGTGATCGCCGCCGATGCACAGGCGCAGGTCGAAGCATGGGCGACTGGTCCGTTGCCGGAGCTTCCATCCCCGGGCTCGACGTCGCCGGTCTACGAGCTGCCCGCGTTGCCGGCCGGACCGGTTGTCTTCGCGTCGCAGTTCTTCGAGCCCGAGACGGCAGCGGCTGAGGCCAGGGAGCGCGGGCTGTGGACGAACACCGCGCTGGTCGAACGATTCTGGCCAGCAGGTGAGCGGGCCGTCCGGCCCCTCATGCCGCTGCGGCGTGGGCACCTCGCTGTACTCATCGCAGCGGGCTTCCTCGACAACGTCATGATCGACGACGATACCCGGCGGGTGCTCGTGAAGGGCCGCATCACGAAGGTGAGCCGCGCCGTCGAGTCGGCGGACCCGGAGGTCGAGGTCGAACGCGAGTTCCTCCGGACTTCAGTCGTCATGCTCGATCTCGAGACGGGCGAGTTTGAGGACATCGAGCAGGGCGGACAAGTTATGGAGCCCTCCACCTGAACCTTGCCCAATTCGTCGAAGCCTTCCAGG
>JBFWSN010000074.1:0-5264 GCA_050248355.1 Dehalococcoidia bacterium | reverse complement strand
AGATCCTGCGCCTCAGCTGCCAGCAGGAGCGGGTCACTGACACCGGCGTCTGCGACCTCTGCGAGTGTCCTTCGCACCGCAGCGGGATCGGAGTCTCGAACCACCAGGGCGACGCCCTCGATCCCGACCGGGAATCCGACCGATCGCAACTCCAGCAAGAGAGTATTGAGGGCCCGATCTCCAGCCCAGGGGAAGATGAACGTGTCCCCGCCGAACGGGAGAATCGGGTTCTGCGCGAGTCCGAGACGGCGGAACGCATCCCGACCTTCCCGAAGTAGCTCTCCCGCCGTCGGATCGAGGTAGGCGGGAAGTTCGTCGCCCATCAAGACCGACCGCATCTCCTGCCGGACGCGCTCATGGACCACGGCTCCAGTTCCGCCGAACAGCGGCAACCGCCCGCCCGCGGCCGGGATCAGGTCCACTTCGTGGCGCTCTTCATTCACCGACAGGATTCGCCACCGGCTGCCACCGAAGACGAGGTACAGGTCGGGGGCGAGTGGCGTGGTCAATGGGAGCGTGCCGAGAAAGCGGCCTCCGGTGATCAGCCGCCATTCCTCAGGGGACGCGAACGCCGCGTAGAACTCGTAGTGATTCGTCAGGCGCTCGCCAGCCAACCCCATCACGATCTCACCGTCATGCGTCTGAGTGATGAGGTCGTGTTCCGCGAGATCGCGAAGGAACTGCGCGAACATCGCGCGAGAGACCGCACCGAACGGTCCAGTCGCGCACAACGCCCGATAACCCGAATCCGCGCGGAATCCGCCCAGCTGGGCGACGAGTGAGAGAACCTGCTGAACCAGGGTCGAAAGGTGCAACGCGCCGGGATCCGGCGGTTCGACCCATCGCTGCAGAAGCAAACGCACCGCCGCCACACTTTGAACGACGTCGACACGCAGATGGTCGATTACCGAAGAGTTCGGCCCGATCTCCGGCTCGCGCACGTAGATCCGAAACCTGGACGCTTGGTCCGCTCGCCGTCCTGATCGCCCCAGGCGCTGCCGCATTGCCGCGACGGAGGGCGGAGGACCGAGCTGGGCAACTGAGTCGACGCTCCCGACATCAATGCCGAGCTCGAGAGTCGTGGTCGCGAGCACGGTCGCCGGACGCCCACTCCGGAGGATCTCCTCCGCATCCTCGCGGAGCTGCCGCGAGAGGCTCCCGTGGTGCGGCCAGAACTCGTTCGGGACTCGATCCTGTTCGCAGCGTCGACGCAGGAGATCGGCGTACCGCTCCACATCGACGCGGCGGTTCGCGAACACGAGGTGCGTGCCGCCGCGAAGCACCCGGTAGAGGTGCTCGGCGATCTGCATCTCATCCGCAGCGGCGACATCCTCGGCATTGGCCGGCGTCTGCGGATCCCCTGCTCCTGGGGCCGGAGTACGTGAACCGCGCACCTGCAGCTGGAGATCGTGCCGGAACGTCGTCGATTCGACGCGTACGACCGCCCCTCCGTGGCGTGGCCGCAGAAACTCCGCGGCCATGTCGAGATCCCCCATGGTGGCCGAGAGTGCGATCCGCGGGATCGGGTGCGCGGCCGCCAGCTCTACACGATGCAGCAGCGTCTGAAGTTGACGTCCACGCTCGGTCCCGATGAACGCGTGCAGCTCGTCGACGACGATGTACCGCAGCGAACTGAAGATCCGTCGTGTCTGGGTGCCGCGCGTTACGAACAGCGCTTCGAGTGATTCCGGTGTGATCAGCAGTACACCGGCGGGCCGCTCCAGCAGCCGCCGCTTCTGACTTCCGGGGACATCCCCGTGCCAGGGGGTGACCGCAGCGTCGATCGAGGCGAAAAGCGACTCGAGTCTCCGCTGCTGGTCGTTGATCAGCGCCTTGAGAGGCGCGACGTAGAGCACGGCCAGTTGGTCGTGGGCGATGTCTGCGACGGAGCTGGCGATCGGGAGGAAGGCCGCCTCGGTCTTCCCGGACGCCGTTGCCGAGGCCAACAGGAGATCACGCTCGTCGAGGACCGGCCCGATCGCTTGTTCCTGGATGTCGCGCAACTCCGTCCAGCGCTGCATCCATACCCAGCGCTGCACACGTTGGTCGAGACGGTCGAATGAGGCGGATGTCGTTCCGGACATGACCAGCGCCTAGAGACGGAACGAAGTGAGTTCGTCGGAGTCGTCGTCCTGCGAGAGCGATGCACCGTCCGCGTCCCCACCGTCTGACTCGACAGAAACACCCTCTAACAGAGCCGTCCAGGTCACACCGGGATTCTGTTCAAGGATCGCGAGCAGATTCACGAACGCCTTCACGGTATTCCGCGGTGTCCGAAAGTACGCGTCCCCGACTCGGCGGCCACAGTGCGTCATGAACGCCTGCAATCCCGTGTCATCGATCAGGTAGGCCGACGAATCACCGGCTGCCTGAACATGCCTAAGTTTGGTCAGTAGGACATACAACTCCTCCGGAGTCAGGCTGCCCAGGCGAACCACGGGACCGGACAGGTCCTTCAAGCCGCTTGCGGCGAAGGCGTTCTCGGCAAGTCGTGTCTGAAGTGCTTCGTAGCTGTAGAGGCCGCGGCGCGTGTCGGTGAGGAACTCCGGCGTCCCCGCCATCAACACACCCATATGCTCGACGGTCCCCTGGAGGTTGTCATTCAAGATGCGCAGGATCTGCTCGTAGTTGCTCGTGCGGGCCTGCGTATTCGACATCTTGTAGATGTTGACCAGCTCATCGAACGCGATCACGAGCCCTGCATATCCCGAGAGGAGTACGAAGCGAGCGAGGATCTTCAAGTGGTCGTAGACGGATGCATCGTCGACGATCGTGCGCACGGCGAGATCGCGACGCGCATCCGTCCGAGTCGCGTACTCGCCCCGAAGCCACCGGATCGCGGCTTCCTTCAGATCCGTCTCGCCACGATCGTGCCCGCGCCAGTAGGCCCCGATCACCTCCGCGAACTCGTACCCCCCAACCATCTCGGTCAACGACTGAAGGCGGTCTTCGATCACGCTGTCCACCGTGGTGCCGGAGTTGCGTGCGTCCTGCAGCGCGGCGGAGATAAACCGCTCAACGATCCCCGCCATGGCCCCGCCCTCGGGATTCGTCCGAGTGGAGACATTGCGCGCCAACTCCGAGTAGAGCGCTCGGGCCTGTCCTCCTGTGGCATGGAGCCGTCGGTCCGGCGTGAGGTCGGCGTGCATCGTCACGAGGTTCTTCTCATGCGCCGCGGATCTCAGCAGATGGATGAAGAACGTCTTGCCACTGCCGTACTCACCGATCAGGAAGCGAATCGCGGCTCCCCCGGCAGCGATCCGATCGAAGTCCCCTAGAATCGCGCGGATCTCGTCGGCGCGACCGACCTGCACGTGCTGGAGCCCCCGACGAGGAACGACACCTGCGGCAAGCGACTGGAGGATGGCATCACGCTCCGGGCGACGAATCGGTCTCTCAGCGACCATGGGTGAGTTCCTCCGCGACCTCCGCGTCCACCTCCAGCGGATCATCCCCGAACAGCAGCGGACCGCCGGAACGCTCGTAGGCCAGTGTGTTCACCACCTCGATTGCGCCGTTCGGCATCAGTTGCAGGCGCCCGGTCAACTCCTCAAACTCGCCGCGAGGCCACATCGGACGCGTGACCAGGTACCCGACGAGGCGAGCATGGACAGCGTCCAGCCCGGGAATGGGGCTCATCTCGTCCTCGACGTCCTCTTCGCGCTCATCTGGTCCCGGTTCATCGTCAGCTGCGAAGACCTCATGGAGGATTGCTGCGACTTCCGCAGTCGAGGCCGCGACGCGCTTCACCTTCTCCGGATCAAGTACGACCCCGGCCGACACCACGAGATCCTCGGTCGGCGGCTGCGGAATCGTGAAGTTCGACGCTGATTCCGCCGGGAGCACAGTTGGCAGCGGCGCTTCTGAATCCGAACCTGCCGCGTGCAAGTCGCTGTGCACCCGTGCCGGGTCCAAACCCAGCAGTCGATAGGCGCGCGTCAGCGCGGATACCTCCTGTGGCGCGACGGTTCCGTCCGCTGCGACGATCGTCACGAGGAATCGTGCGATCGAACTTCGACGCGCCTCATCGACCTCAGCGAACTGCTGCTTGAGTCCGCTGATCGCAGTCTCTTGTTCGGTCAGCAGCCAGCGGGCGAGTGCTCGAAGCCGAAGCCGTTCCGCTTCATCAAGTGGAAGCACTCGCTCGAGCCGGCTCACCATCGCCAGTTCCTCGTCGGAACTCCCTTGCCCATCGGCGAGCGCGACGACTGCCGCGAGGCGCAGCATCGCGGCAGCGCTCTGCAGTTGAGGCCCATGGGTCAACGGGCCGGGGATGCGAAACACCACGGCATGCTCCTGCGCGCCCAGATTGGAACCACCGAGGCGCACATCGGGCTCGATGCCGAATCCTTGACGCTCGAGTGCTGTTAGCAACTGAGTCGCCTCGGACTTCGACAGCTTCCCGGGGGTTCGTTGAGGCCACGCCGTGGTCAGTACTCGCGCCGGGACAACTCCAAGCCCATCCGGCCCAATGGCATCTGTGAGCGCCGATATGAGCTGTCGAAGCTCGGCCGAATCGGTGGAGGAAGAGAGCTCGCGCGGTAGGAGTGCGGTAGCCGCGAGACTAGTCCGGTCGTCGCGTCTTCCCACCCACCGGCTGAACGCATCGAGCTCAGCGCAGACCGCCTCACCCAGCGCGCGAAGGTCAGAAATCGGCTTCTCCAAGCCGGTCACGTCCACAAGGTCAGCCGCGTTGAGCGTGACCTCTCCTCCAAAACCCGCGCTCGCCGCATGGTAGGAAAGGCGCAGCTTCCGCTGGCCGCGGACGCGCATACCTTCCCCGAATCGGTCTTGGTACCGGATCACGAAGAGCGTGTTGAACTCATCCGCGCATCGTTGTGCGGGCGTCCGGAGGAAGACCGCGGGGTGACACCGAAGCCAGGAGAGCGCCCAGTCGGCCGGAATCGGCTGATTAGCGGCGACGAAGCGGCCAAGCGTCATCTTCAGCTCGACCGGGAAATCCCAGCCAGTGGGCTCCATAGGAGGTTCGACCGCTGCGGAGTCCCCCTGTCCGTGCAGAAGACGAGCCGCTGAGAGGAAGTTCCGTGCGTAGCCGCTGAAGGATCTGTTGTCCCCGAACAAGGCGAGAAGTCGCTCAACTTCGCCGAGGAGAGCCGGGACCTCTGAGCGGGCCTCTGGTAGATGGACGGCATCGACGAGCACCCGTCGCTCGATGCCATAGAAGAAGAGAAAGACGTAGCCAATGTATGCGCCGCCCGGACGACCGCTCGCGAGCCAGTCGAGGTATGCGGTCCGAGCCGGCG
>JBFWSN010000073.1:0-5316 GCA_050248355.1 Dehalococcoidia bacterium | reverse complement strand
GACTTCCCGCTGCCCGACGGGACGACCGCGGGCGTTTATCTGCGGCGGGACCCCTCGGACCCGTCGTATCTTGTCGGCAATGGGGACGGGATTGGCTGCGAGGGCTAACACGAGCAACTGGGAGTTCTGAGATGGGCATGCGCATGAGGAGGTCGATCAACCTCGGCGGCGGGGTGCGCATGCACGTCAGCGGCCGAAGCGTCGGGCTGTCAGCCGGGGTTCGCGGTGCCCGCTACTCGGTCAACTCGACGGGCCGGCGGACCCGCACTCTCGGGATCCCCGGCACCGGAATCAGCCACGTCTCCTCAACCTCCGGCGGCGGCCGCGCCCCGTCGAGGCAGCGGGCCCAGTCCGCGCCGCCTCCTGTCTCGAGACCGCGCCCGGGGATGCTCGCCCCGAAGTACGAGAAGGAGTTCCACAAGGGGATTGAAGCCCTCATCGCCGGCGAGCTCGGGCAGGCCCGGAGCCACTTCGAGGAAGCCTCGCGGCGAGACGACCGCGACCGAGGCATCGGCGACGAACTGATGGCAGGGCTCGTCTGCATGGCCATGAAGGACGCCAACGCAGCGATTGCGTACCTCGAGAAGGTCGTCGCCAGCGACGTCGTCCTGCCCGACGAGCTCGTTAGCAAGTACGCGGGTCCGGTCGTGTCCGAGATCAAGGTGACTGAGCACGTGCGGGTCGAGGTCGGCCCGAGCTCCCTGGCGGCGGCCCTTGGTCTCGTCGAGTGCTACCAGGAGGCTGACCGGCGGGAGGAGGCGATCGGGCTGCTCCAGCGCTTGCTCGAGGAGACTCCTGGCGCCCCCGAGCTTGTGCTCAGCCTCAGCGAGCTTCTTCACGACGAGGGTTCTTGGCAGGAGCTGATCGAGCTTGGCGCCGGCGTCGAGAACACCGACGACGTGACGTTCTCGATCCGGCTGTTCCAGGCGGCCGCGCTCCTGCGGGTCGAGCAGAAGGAGGCGGCGCTGGAGGTCTACCGCGCCCTCCTTCGCACGAAGAAGCGGGCCCCGGAACTCCTGCAGGAGGCGCGCTATGGCCGAGGGGCCACGCTGCTCGCGCTCGGAAAGAAGGCGCAGGGCAGGAAGGACCTCGCCGCGATCTATGCTGAGGATCCCTCGTATCGGGACGTGGCCCAGCTCCTCGATGTCGAGCAGGGCTAGATCCACGAGGCGGCACTGTCTGACCCGGTGTCTTGTCGGGCGCGGCGGGCGCCGGTTGCTCGTTCTCGCGGCGCTCACCGGCGGTCTGTGCTTGGCAGTGTCGCCGGCCGCAGGGCTCACGCTGCGCGGCACGGTCTCTGACGTAGTCGATGGCGACACCATCCGCGTCGTCTCCAGGGGCTTCGAGACCCCTGTTCGGCTCATCGGTCTCGACACGCCGGAAACGCGCGCCCCGGGCACACCGGTCCAGTGCTTTGGGCCCGCGGCCACCCGACGCCTCCGGGGCCTGCTGCCGGAGGGGCGGCAGGTGATCCTCGTGACCGACCCGACGCAGGACACCCGTGACCGCTACGGACGCCTCCTCGCCTACGTCTACCGCCCGGGCAAGCGTGGACCTTCCGGATCGGTGAACTGGTCGCTGGTGCGCAGCGGCCACGCCAAGGTCTACGTCTACGGTGGCGTCCGGTTCCGCCATGCGGTGCCGTACTTCCGGGCTCAGAACCGTGCGCGCCGGGCCAAGGCCGGCCTCTGGGGCCCGCCGTGTCGAGGCAACACCACCAAGCCGGATCCGTCGGCGCGTCGGCCGGCGCGGCCACCGTCCCCTTCACCGGCTGCTCCTGCTCCCGTACCGGCGGTACCCCGGGGCGGCTGCGACGCGAACTACGCGGGGGCTTGCATCGCCGTCTACCCGCCCGATGTGAACTGCAACGAGATCCCCGACCGGAACTTCAGGGTCGTCGGCCAGGATGTCCACCGCCTGGACGTGGACGGTGACGGGATCGCCTGCGAGGAATGAGGGGACTGGTGCTCGAAGCCGCCCATGCCCCCAAGCCGCCCCGGCGCCCCTCTCGGAGGTTGAATGGCCCCTGACTCTCCGCAAGGGCAGGATCCGAAGGAGCTGCTTCTGACCCTCGTCGATGCAGAGGCCGATGTCGTGCTCCGCAGACTCGAGAACGTTCGGGACAGAGCGACCCGACTGATCGGAGGGTTCGTCATCTCGGCCGCGCTCGTCGCTGGCTTGGGCGACGTCGCTTCGGGTCCTGCCCGACCAGCGTTCATCGCTCTGCTGATCTGCGCGGGCGGGGTCCTCGTGACGGCAGCTGCTCTTCTGATCGTGAAGCGATGGGGCGTCTGGAATCGGGGGGACGACCTGCCCGGCCGTCTTGCGCTCCTAACGTCCGTCGCTGAGAGGCTAGACCAGCCAGACCCACCGAGCCTCGATGAAGTACGGCAGGAACTCATTGACGCCCGCCTGGAGACGCTCAAGCGGGCTCGGGCGTCCATCCGGCGCCAGATGAACTGGCTCCGCTTCTCAGAAGCCGTCCTGGCGACCTTCCTGGCGGTCCTCATCGGACTGGCCGTCTGGAGCGCCAGCGCCCAGACGCAGACCGTGGTCCTTCCGGACCGCCCGATCGACGTGCGGATTATCGAGTAGCTACTCCGGCTCATGGGTGAGCTGCCCTTGCACATCGGCGCCCCCGTTGAAGCCCTCACCGGCTACAGCCCCCGCCTCGACGCGCTCCTACGGATGCTCCCCGTGTTCGGACAGGCCGCCCAGGTCGTCCCCGCCCGCTCAGAGTCCACCCACCTCGGCCTCGTCCGGTGGGGGTTCGGCCTCCCCGTCAGCCCGTACGACCGCGTCAGCGGCGCCTACTTCGCTGACCGGCAGCGGGGCTAGCGCCCCTAGGAGGAGAGAGAGCCTTAGGCCAGCTCTCGAGCCCGGGCGAGCGCGAGCCGGATCACCGCGCCAACCTCCGGCGACACCCCATCGAACGCGATGTGAGGCCGTCCCTCAGCCTGCCGATTCAGGTCTGACGCAAGAACAGCGAAAGCCTCATCGGCGAAGGAGAGAGACATAGCCTCTACCCCGGTCGCGTCGATCACGAGGTGATCAACCCCCGAGAGTTCGTCGGCGATGGAGATTCGAACTGACTCTCCGACCGATCGACCGAAGAGCTCCGGTCCCCACTTGTTGAGCTCTACGCGCGTCATGTCTACCCCCTTTCCTTCTTCCAGGTGTCCTATTCGCCTTCTCACAGTGTGATCTCGTCGTCAAGGGCGGTGCCCTCAGGAAGGGCAGCTTGCCACGCTTCACTGATCACGAACGACCCCTGCAGGTCTAGTTCCAGCACAACGATGGTCCCCGGCCAGTGGACATCCCTCTCCGTCACCACGGGGCCCTCGGCGCTCATGTGAAGCGCGTGGGAGCCCGAGCGCACGTGCAGCCGGCCGCCGTTGGCCTTTACGAGCTCCGAGACCTCCCAGAGCCCGTATCCCCGACGAACACCGTAGCCGGGGGTCCCGGCCGTGTGCCCGGTCACGTCGAGGTTCAGCGCCATGGTGAGTGCTTCGGCATCCGACAGGTCCGCGTAAACGGGGTTGGCCCGGAGCGCGTCGGGGATACCGACACCCCGGTCGGCGATCGCCATCTCGATCCAGCCGCGGTTCCGGGTGACCCAGCTCTGGGCGCCCGCGATGCCGAGCGTCGGGCCCGCGTGCAGCACGACGTTCTCGCTCAGCTCGACGAGGGAGCGGTGGAGCGCCTGCCGCACGATCGGCGGAAGGGTGGTCGGGAAGCTCGCCATCAAGCCGCGGGCGGCGTCCTCCTCGGAGCACTCCTCGGTCGGGAAGGTCATGGCGGGGGCGAACCCGCGCGGCGGATGCCGCCGGAAGGCCTCCGGCGTCCCGAAGGTCACGATCCCTTCGAACGCGTTCATACGGCGCACGTAGCGGGCGACGTCCGACGACCTCGGCTCCACCAAGTTGCTGCCGCCGTCCAGGATGCCGTCGCCGACCGCTCTGTGGAGGGCGGAGCGGAGCACGGCGATGCCCGACGGCTTCGCGTAGGACACGCCACTGAGATCGACGACGGTCTCGGTTCTGGATGTGGCTCGGAGAAGCGGGTCCAGCGCGCCGATCAAGTGGTCGAGGCCGTCGATCTCCAAGCGGCCCGAGATGGTGATGCGCTCCCGCAGGTCCGGCGCCGAGGTGGACATAGCGGGAGATGGTACAAGGCGCCCCCGTACGCCAGATGACCCGTCCCTAACGGCAGCGCGCCACCTTGAGCTCCGGGGGTGTCCGCGCCCCATCGTCTGCCCTCGCCTCCCGTTGCGTGCGCTCGACGCGTCGGCGTTGGACATGCCGCACCCCGGCCGGCACGCGGGGCCATCCCCCCGCACCGGGCGGCGCCGCGGGAGCGCGCAGCGGGCCCCCCACCCCCGCGGCGCCAGGACTCAGGCGCCGCCCGGGTCCGCGCCGGCCCGTAGGCTCGCGACCGTGACCGAGGCCATCTTCGGACTCGTCGGTGTCGTGGTCGGCGGATTGATCACCGGCGGCCTCCAGTGGTGGGACCGGTGGGACCAGCGACGCATCCGCCGTCGGGCCGCCCTGCGGCTCGTGCTGAACGAGCTGCGCGCGAACCTGAATGCCATACGCTTCGCCCACGAGCACGGGCGTTGGTGGAGGGACGGCCGCGTCAGCCTCGACGCGCTCAGGACCCACCGTGCCGAGCTGGCGGCCGTACTCAGCGATGAAGAGTGGGAATGGATCGACGCTGCCGAAGCAGAGGTCTCACTCGCGATGAGCACTCGCGACCACTCCACCAAGCTGAGGGAGAACGATGGACCGTGGGCGCGCCTCCAAGTGGACCGAGACGATGGAGAACTGATCGAGTCGCTAGCGGAGGGGCTCGCCGGCGCCCTGGAGGAGCTCGGCGTGGACACACATGTCCTGACCGACGAGGAAATGGATGCGCTCATCGACGGCGTCGAGCCGTCGCCGACGGCGATCGACTTCGTCCGTCGAGCATCCGGCGTCGCGGAGTAGGCGAACCCGGCACTGCACCGCGCCCTACCGGTGGTTCGGCGCGGGGGCGGTGGCCTTCCTGACCGCTGTCGGGGTGGCGGTCACCTGGAGGCGGCCGCCCGCGGCGTGACCGCGCGGGCCCCGCGTAACGTGGGCGTTACGCGATGCGCTCCGGGTCGGCCTGGCGTTCCCGGGGGCGCCGGGTGCTCGCCGAGCGGTCGTCCTCGGCGCCCCGGGAGAAGCGGCATCGGAACGGTCCAGCCGACTGGACCGTGTAACCCTGACGTTACGAGAACCCTTTTCCAGAAAGGGATCTCGGGAACTTGACGGGGACGTGGCGGGCTCGCTATTC
>JBFWSN010000072.1:0-5462 GCA_050248355.1 Dehalococcoidia bacterium | reverse complement strand
TCGGGATCGAGGGCGTCGCCCTGGTGGTTCGAGACTCCGATCCCGCTGCGGTGCGAAGGACACTCGCAGAGGTCGCAGACGCCGGTGTCAGTGACCCGCTCCTGCTGGCAGCTGAGGCGCAGGATCTTCGCATCGAGAAGCACCACTGGTATCTCAGTCAGCCGCTGCTCGTCGCTGACTATGCATCGAGCCGACTCGATGCCACGGCCGCCAGTGCCGCCGCCCGACGGCTAATGGCATCGGACGCGCCCTAAACGCTTGTGTTACAACTTTGCAAGGCCGATAGGCGGGCGGGCTCCGGTATGAAGATTGTCCATTTTTCAGATCTGCATTTAGACGCGTCATTTGCCTGGCTCGGCGCCCGATCCGACGTCGCAAGAGCGCGTCGAGACGCCCAACGGAGGACGCTCGAGACGATCGCCCGGCTCGCTCAGGAAGAGCGAGCCGACGCGCTGTTCAGCGGCGGCGATCTCTTCGAGCACGACCTAGTCACTCCCGATACCGTCTCGTTCCTTCTTGGGCTCTTCGATCGGCTCGCACCGCTGCCCGTGTTTCTGGCGCCCGGGAATCATGACTGGCTCTCGCCCCGGAGCCCATACGCCACTGCCGACTGGCCGGAGAACGTCCACATCTTCCGCAGCGACCGCCTTGAGCCTGTCGTGCTGCAAGAGGGACTCACGCTGTGGGGCGCAGCGCATCTCGCGCCGGCGAACACCGATAGCTTCCTCGAGGGCTTCCAGGTTGGCCGTGGAGGCATCAACCTCGCCCTGTTCCATGGGGCGGACATGGAGGCGCTGCCGTACGAGTCCTCCGGCAAGGCGCCGCACGCCCCATTCCAAGCGCCACAGCTCGCCGCCGCGGGGCTGCACCATGCGTTTCTCGGGCACTATCACCGTCCCCGCGATCGCGAGATGTACACGTATCCCGGCAACCCTGAACCCCTCGAGTTCGGCGAGGAGGGTATCCGCGGCGCGCTCATTGCGACGATCCATCCCGACGGGCAGATCACTCGAGAGCGACGCCGTGTGGCCGAGACCGAGGTCGGCGACCTCGAAGTCGATCTGACTCCGTGCGCTTCCCGGCACGAGGTTCTGGAACTCGTCCGCACCGAGCTATCAGGGCACCGTGGATTCATGCGTCTCACGCTTGTTGGCGAACTCCAGGAGTCTGTCGACCTGCGACCATCGGACGTATCCGGAGTCGAGCTTCCGCCGGGTGTCCTCGGGATCCAGGTGCGGGAGCATCTGCGCTCCACCTATGACTTGCTGTCGATCGCTGCGGAACCGACGGTACGAGGCGAATTCGTCCGCCGGGTGCAGGGCGCACACCTCCCCCCGGATGAGGAGCGTCGGGTGCTGCTCACCGGGCTTCGCGCATTGGGCGGCCGCAGTGACCTGGAGATCCTCTGATGTGGATCCGAAGGCTGCGTGCGGAGGCGTTCGGGCCGTTCGTGAATCAGGTCCTTGACCTCGCCCCCGGCATGACCGTGATCTACGGTCCCAATGAGAGCGGGAAATCGTCCTGGCACGCGGCCCTCTATGCCGGTCTGTGCGGAATGCGCCGCGCGCGCGGCGCGCCGCGTGCCGAGGACCGCGTGTTCGCTGAGCGGCATCGGCCGTGGGACGGCACGAAGTGGCTCTGCTCGGTCGAAGTCGAACTCGCTGATGGACGGCTGATTGAAGTGCGCCAGGATCTCGACGGCCAGGTCGATTGCCGTGCGGTCGACCTCGGAATGGGTGGGCGCGATGTCTCGGCGGAGTGCATGAACGAGGGGGCCCCTGACGGGGCCTTGTTCCTCGGTCTCGACCGCAGGTCGTTCTTGGCGACCGCGTGCATCCGGCAGTCACAGATCCTGTCGGTGAGGGAAAGCGCGAGTTCCCTGCAGGACGTGCTTCAGCGGGCAGCCGCGTCCGCCCGAGACCAATCGACCGCCGGCGAGGCGTTGCGACTGATCGAGAGCTTCGAACGCGACGAAGTGGGAAGCGATCGCGCGCCGAGCCGCCCATTCCGCATCGCTCAGGCCGCCCGGGACGAGGCGCGTGACCGACTACGAGTCGCCGAGGCTCACCACGTCCAGTACCTCGAGATCGCCGCGCGAGTAGATCAGGCGCGCCTGGCGGCGGAGCGTGCTGCACAGAAATTGAGCGTATCCGAAGCGGCCGACTTAGCTGCTCAGGCGAGGGAGGCTGAGGGGCGCGTCGAAGAAGCACGTGATCTCGCTCGCGCATATGCCGATGGGGCGCCAGCGGGCGACGTGGCCGATGCCGAGATGGCTCGGCAGGTAGCGACCGCGATCGCAGGATGGGAGTCGCGCCCGGCAGTCCAAGAGGTCGACGGCGACCCCGCGGCGCTTCTCCAGAGTCGACTCGATGTGCTCGAACGGGCTGCCAGTGGTGACCGTTCCGTTCGACCGACTGTCGCCGCCGCCCGCGAAGCACACCGGGCGGCCCGGGCGCTGGTCGAGGCGCACGCGGCGGGCGAACCTCCTGCTCCGCCGCCGGTGCTTCCCGGGGGCGATACGGGAGCGAACGAACTCTTCGCTCTCGCCGACCGCCTCGCTCAATCAGGCACTGGACACTCCAGCTGGGTCACAGGACGCTGGCGTCTCCCGGGCGCGATCGGGGTTGGCCTGCTGGCCTTCGGTGCCGGTCTGCTCCTGGATCAGCTGTTGCTGGGAATTGCCGTGGCGGCGATCGCCACCATCCTGGGCGTCGTCCCGCTCCCGCGGCAACGCGCCAGCGAGCGTCCAGTCGATGGACTCGAGGAGGAGCTTCGGCGGCGCGGCCTGCCAGTAGCGGTCCAGGCGTTGCGCGAGCTCGCGCGCGAGCGAGACACCGCAGAGGCCACCGCTCGCACGCGGGCGAGCTGGGAGACCCGCCGTGTCCACCTGTCGGTTGAAGAACGTGGCGCCGCGGATCGGCTTCTCGCCGCAATCCGTGAAGGCGAGCCCGATGTGGACTCCGACATCGATCTGGCACTGGTGACCTACGAGCAACGGTGCCAGGCAAGGGCGGAGGCCTACTCGGAAGCTGAGCGCCTGCGCCATCGCCTCGACGAACGGCAGCGACGTGATCTCGAGCGAGTCGAGGCTGAGACCACCGTTGCCCACCGGCGCGACGCTCTGATGGTGGTGGGACGGGCGCTGAACATCCCCGAACAAGACCCCGACGCCATGATCGAGGTACTCCATTCGTGGGAGTCGGAGCGCACGGAACGGATGGCTGTCACTGATGCCCGCCGAGCTGGCTGGGCGCGACTTCAGGCATTGCTAAACGGGAGCACCCTGGCCGAGTTGGAAGACTCCGCATCTCGGACCGCGGCCGAGGCCGTGCGTGCTCTGAACCTCGTCTCGTCGGACGTTCGAGCGGCGATCAGCGCGGGCCAGTCGCTTGATCTCCCGGCCCGAGATGACCTCCAACTCGCCGAACGGGAGGCTCGGGATACGCTCACCCGCCTCGAGACCGAACTCCTGCTCGCCGGCGAGCAAGTCGAGTCAGTTGCGGCTGCTCAGGAGCAGCTATCCGCAGCCGAGGCGGAATGTGCGCGCCTCGAGGGCCTCCGCCGCACACTTCGCACAGCGCAGAACTTCCTGTCGGAGGCGGTCGAGCAGGTGCACCGAACGATTGCTCCCGTTCTGCAGGCATCCCTGAACGCTCGTCTCTCTGTCGTGACGAATAACCGCTATCAGGAGTCCCTGGTCGACCCTGAAACGCTGGCGGTTCGGGTGCGGGCGGCCTCAGGATCCTGGCGAGAAGCCGATCGGCTCTCGCAGGGAACCACCGAGCAGGTCTACCTCCTCCTTCGCATCGCCCTCGCTGAACACCTGACGAAGGAGGGCGAGGCGACCCCGCTGATTCTGGACGATGTGACCGTCCAATCTGACGGCGTCCGAACGGCGCGAATCCTCGAGACGCTTCACGATGTCGCCCGCCACCATCAGGTGATCCTGCTGTCGCAGGAAGACGACGTGCTCGATTGGGCGAGGCGTGAGCTCGCAGAGCCTCGAGATCGGTTGATTGAACTAGCCGCAACATAGTGGGCGCACGGGGGGCATCAGATGCAGTCGATCGACGGTCAGCTGGTGTACTCCGCGACGGACCTCGTCGGGTTCCTAGAGTGCCGACACCTCGCGAATCTCGATCGTGCCGCTGCCGAGGGGCACCTCAAGAAGCCACTGCGCGATGACCCCGTCCTCAGTCGCATCGCCAAGCGCGGCATCGAGCATGAGCAGCGCTTCCTCAAGGACCTGCCCGACACCGTCACCGTCACGAGCATCGCGAGCGCCCCCGATGTTCCGCGAGGGGAGAGGATCGCCGCGCTGCAGCGACGCCGCGACGAGACCATCGAGGCAATGCGCGCCGGAGCCGACGTGATCTACCAGGCCGTCCTGTTCGACGGACGGCGGCTCGGCTACGCCGACTTCCTGCGCCGCGTGGACGTACCCAGCGACCTCGGGCCGTGGAGCTACGAAGTGTGGGACACGAAACTCGCCCGGTCCGCGAAGGCCTCGGCGCTTCTGCAGCTCTGCATGTACTCGGCGATGGTCGAGACGGTTCAGGGGCGCGCGCCTGAGCGGATGCACCTCGCGCTCGGCGGCGTAGCACGGGAGACGGTGTCGTTCCGCGTCGCGGACTACGCGGCCTACGCGCGCTCGGTCGTGCGCGACTTCGAGGCGCTGCTGGATAGCGGTACGAGCTCGTTTCCTGTGCCCAGCGAACCCGAGCCGGCGCCGCACTGTGAGATCTGCTCGTGGAGCGTGGAATGCACACAACAATGGCGCGCCCAGGACGACCTCTCACTGGTCGCGGGGCTCAGCGCGCGCCAAAGACGCAGCCTGCACGCCGTCAAGGTCACGACCCGCGCCGGGCTCGCGGAGCCCGCGCCCCCGCTCCCCGAGCGTGTGCAGGGCATCGGTCGGGACGCCCTCGCCCGGCTGCAGGCGCAGGCGCGCATCCAGGTCGAGGGCGAGCGCCACAGGAAGCACCTGTCGGAGCGCATCGCATTGGAGCGCGACCGGGACGGTGCGCTGGTTCCTAACCGTGGGCTGCTGATGCTGCCCGCGCCGTCTCCGGGGGACCTGTTCTTCGACATCGAGGGTGACCCGTTCTTCGGCTCGGACGAAGTGGACGGCATCGACTACCTGTTCGGCGTGATCGAGCCCGGGCGCCCGAACGCCGCCGGGCTGCCGACCTTCCACGCGCTGTGGTCGATCGAGGAAGACGATCGCGGTCCCACCGTCACGCCCGGCGCGGAGCGTCGCGCCTTTGAGAGCTTCATCGACCTCGTCATGAATCGGTTGGCAGCCGATCCGCTGTTGCACGTCTACCACTATGCTCCGTACGAGACGACGGCCGTGAAGCGCCTCGCCGGCCGCTACGGCACCCGCGAGGTCGAGGTGGACGCGCTGCTCCGCGGCGGCGTGTTCGTCGACCTGTACCGCGCGGTGCGGCAGGGCGTGCGCG
>JBFWSN010000071.1:0-6092 GCA_050248355.1 Dehalococcoidia bacterium | reverse complement strand
GCGGCGTTGGCCATCATCGGCGGGACTCCTCGAACGCCTGGTCGACACGGAAGTAGGTCACCTGCAGGCCAAGCGGGTTGACGCGTACGAACGCGTTCGGCACGTGGTCGCGGAGCACGAAGTCGACTTGGGCGATGTGCGTCTCGCGCGTGCGTTCGTGACGCGTGCCCGGGGTGTAGAACACCTTCTGGAAGTTCACGGCCGCCCGGAACGGTGGCGTCGTCAGCTCGCTCAGACTGACGTTCTGGACAACGACGTCTACCTCGTCAGCAGACGGGTTGGTAACGAACGTCTCGATGACCCGGCTCTGATCGTCTTGCGCGATCGTGGCGTCTGCCAAGGCAGGGTCCAGGAAGAGCAGCGAGTCCGGGTACTCGCGCTGAACCGTGGCGCGCACGCGACTGAAGTGCTTCACGACGAACTGCGTCAGGAAGTACCGGAGTTCGGGGGCCTGGGGGCGGTAGGTCAGGGCGTCGTACGCCACGGCCTCGGCCCGGCCGACCTCGTCGATGCGAATTACCAGCGGCTTGATGTCGGCGTACTTGGAGGCCGTGTGCACGTTAAGCCCCACCAAGCCGAGCGCCACCATCGACACCAGGACGAGCGCAATCTTCAGGTACGTGTTCATCACCAGGGCCGAGCCGTACAGCTCGACGAACTGGCGCTTCGCTCCCTCGAGCGACTTCGGGCTCAGTTCGGCCACCGGGGCACTCATCGATAGCCTCCTTCTCACCCGAACAGCCGGAGCCACACCAGGTGGTACGCCGTCCATGCCACGCCCGCGAGCAGCCCGAGCAGCATCGCGATGCCCATGGCCAGGAAGATGATCCGGACCAGCTCCGGAGAGGCAGTCTCTTCGGCGTCGTCTCGGGTTGGCCGGTTGGCGAATCGCGGTGACATCAGTAACTCGCTTCTACCGGCGCAGCAGCCGGCCCACGGCAATGCGCGGCGAGAGCACTGACTCGCCGCCGCCACCTGAGAAGATGTTGCTCGTGAGTGACGGAACCAGCAGCATCCCGACCACGAAGGTCACGATCACAGCCACCGCCTGGAGCGCGTAGATGCCGTACTCAGCCTGGGTGATGGTGGGCGGTAGCGTCGTGACGTACCGGAAGACGAACTGCTCGAACACCATCAGGAACGCGATGGCGACGACGGGGATGAAAGAGTACTGGATGAACGACTTCAGCCAGCCCCAGAACAGCCAGTCGAGCTTCGGCACGATGAAGAACGGCACGAAGATCGGGCCCAGGAGCGCACAGACGGCGGACGCGATGAGGCCAAACGCAATCACCGCCAGCGACAGCGCCTTGGCCACGGCCACGAGCAGCAGCACGGTCCAGTAGAGCAGGTTGGCCAGGATGGACCAGGCGTCCGGCTGCATGAACGCGTCGGAGAGCGTGTCGAGGTGGCGGTAGATGTTGTCGAACGACCGTGCCTCGAGGACGCTCTGGAAGTAGAACGTCTGGTCCGTGATCAGGTTGCTGAACGACACGCCGATCCCTGGCAGCGGCGCCTCGTAGAACGTGATGAACGCATAGCCGAACGACACGAACAGCAGCATCTTCGCGAAGTCGAACATCTGCTCGCCCAGCCCATCGTTTGAGAACATCATCCTGATGCCTTGCCAGCAGATCAGGATGGTGGCGAATGCCAGGAAGAGCGTGTAGCCGAACCGGAGGAACTCAGGCTCGTACACCGTCAGCAGGTTCGTGATCGCCTGCTGGATGGTCGGGAGAAGGTTCAGTGAGGGCTGCACGACACACCACCTCTCTCAAGGCTGGCGCCACGTCCTGAGGGCGTCGGCTGACCCGCGGACGAATGCGTCGTTGGCCGCCGTCCCGTCGCGCCAGGACGTGAGCTGCATGTTCATGACGATGGCGTCCGTGTCTCTGGCACGTTTCGAGTCGGTCAGAAGCTGTTCGACGATGGAGGCGAGCAGCTGCGTCCGGGCCTGCCGCTGCCGGGCGGCGATGAGCGCCGCGCCGCTGATCTTGTCGAGCACGGCAGTGGCGCTCTGTTCGAGCGTGGGGTCGACTACGTGCGCGTCGAGCACCTCGATGGCCGCCAGTTCGCGACGTCCGTTCAGCCGGAGTCGACCGCTTTCGTGAATCGCTGCGATGGCGGCGGCATCGGACGCGTCCAGCGTCGCCAGCCGCGCCAACGTCAGCCGCCGTGCGGCCGGCCCGAGTCTGGCCAGCAGAGGCGCAGCGGTCTGGAACGGGTGACTCACCGCCAGGTAGGCGGCGCCAGCCGCGTCGCCGTAGTTGAGCGCCGCATGTAGCGCCCGGGAAACGGCCAGAAGGTCGGGATTCTCGAAGTCGTGGATCCGCCATCTGGGCGCATCGGGAATCGAGTACTTCGCCAGGTCCGTAAACATGCTCAACCGTTGGGCCATCCGTCGAAGCTGGCTGTGTTGCTCTTGCTGCGTCCGAAGCAGGGATTCCTTGACGATCGCGGTCACGGTGTTCCGTGTGGTCACGGCGGGGTCGTAGACCGCGATCTGCGCTGAGGCCGGACCCGGACTCCCGAGCAGGCTCACAGCAACGGCGGCTGTGAGCGCCAGCCAGGCACCCGAGTAACGAGGACACGTCATGGCTGCCTCCACGTTCTCAACGCGTCGCCGGTGCCGGACACGAACGCCTCGTTTGCGGCACGGCCATCACGCCAGCTGGTGAGCTGCATGTTCATCGTGGCGGCCTCGGTGTCGCGCTGCCGCTTGCTGCGGGCCAGTAGCTGCTCCAGCGCGTGAGACAGCAACTGGTTGGCCGCCATGTCCTGCCGGCGCCCGAGCAGCTCCCCGGCCGCAATCTTGTCGAGGATCGCGGTCATCTCGTGGTATCTCAGGAGCCCGTTCAGGACGTCCCCTTCGAGGGCCTGCACGGCTCCCTGCAAGCGGGCCGAGTACCCGCGCGTCTGGGCGACCTGGTGGCCCGCCAGTGAAGCCACCGAGTCGGCAATCTCGACGGTGGCGTACTGCCGTTCGAGGAGGCGGCGAGCCGCCGCCGACAAGCGGGCCGGCGTGGTCGTCGGTCGCATCAGCGGCACCGCCGTGGCCAGATAGCCGGCACCCGTGGGATCGCCACTGTTCAGCGCCTGAATCCAAGCCCGGCCGAACTCCCATCGCGTCGGGTCGTGGCTGGCAATCGGGATGGTGGGGATCCGGTACCCCTCCATGTTTCCGAGGTTGCGCGACATGCGCAGGATGGTGGAGTACTGCCGCTGCAGCTCCTGGTAGTGCTGCCACGTGCGCTCGGCGATCATGACGGTCTGCGTCAGATTCGCCGGGTCGATCACGACGAGCTGCGCGTTCGCCACGGTGGTGGACGCGATGAGCGTGCACCCGGCCACCGTCAGTGTTCGAAGCATGTTGAACCTCCTTTCAGAACCGACTCGAGAGGACCGGCGCGACGTACGCCGGCAACTCGAGATCGCTGGTCAGGTAGACCTTCACTCGGTGGCCTTCGCGAATGGTTACGGTGGGCAAGCGGTTCAGGAACCGGCTCATCACCTGCAGGCTGGCCTGCGCCGTCGCATCGCCGACGCCACCGGCGATGATCACGGTCCGATCGCCGTCTCCGCGACCCAGCCCCGCGCTGCCGAGGAACTGGGCGAGTCCGCTGATCAACCCAACGGCCGCCGCCGCGCCGAAGGTCGAGAGGTAGTGCTGGTTGACGCGATCCCTGAGTCCGGCGTCGCCGATCTGGTTGAGCCCCATGAACTGATCCAGCCGATACGTACGCCCGTCGGGCATCAACAGCCGATGGAACGCCACGGCGAGACGGGTCTCCCCGAGAGCCTGCACCGGCCGCGTCTGGCCCAACACCCGCGAACCGGCCGGGATGAGCACGTGCTGGCCGCTGTGCGAGTAGACCGGGTTGGTGACGAGGCAGTTGACAGGGGACGCCGCTGAGCCGTCGAGGCGATTTGAGAGGACGGCGTCGATGACCGTCCCTTCCAGCACGCGATGGAGCGGACCGGCCGCCGTGATGGGGTCCGTTCGCTCGGGAGTCACGCGCTCGCCCGGTCGCCTCTGGTCTTGGGTCGCCGCGGGAGCCGTCAGTTGAACTGCGGCTGATTGCGCGGCCCCCACTGCGGCCCCTGCCCGCGCCGTTGCACGCACCGCCGCATCCGCGATCTCGTCCATGGAGGGCACCGCGGGCGTGTCCGAAGGGCTGCTCGTCGTCGA
Organism: Dehalococcoidia bacterium; assembly: GCA_050248355.1. Classification (GTDB taxonomy): domain Bacteria; phylum Chloroflexota; class Dehalococcoidia; order UBA2979; family UBA2979; genus JAIBBD01. The sequence goes on along the minus strand of JBFWSN010000071.1, from coordinate 1,903 downwards.
GGCCGGTCGTCCGGCGTCCGGTCTGTCCGGTTCGGCTCGACGACTGAGCACGACGTTGCTGGCGAACAGGCTCTCGTATTCGCGGCGCCGCCTGTCGGCCGCGATCGGATCTTCGGGTGGCGGCGCCTGGGAGGGCTCGTAGAACCCAGCCGGCGGGGCCGCGGGCGCCTGTTCGGCCGCCTGCAGTTCGGCGAGCGCACGCGCCTCGGCCGCTCGCAGACGATCCTGATACTCCCGGACCCGATCGGCGCTCTGTGCCGGAGCTGACGGCGAGGTCTGGCTGGCCGCCGGTCGCGCCGGCGCATCGGGCCGGCCGACCACCAGCATGATGACCATCATGAACAGCGCGAGCCCCGCCAGCATCCAGGTCTGCACCCCACGTGGGATGACCCCGCGGGGAGTTGGCCGGCGGTCCGTGACCGTCGATACTGGCGTCGAGGGAGGCTCGACTGGGGGTGTGACCGGTTCCATATGTCACCGTCCCTGCGCGAACGAGAAGCGCTCCTTGCCGAGCGAGAGATAGCCTTCGTCGATGACCTTCGGCACGACGTAGGTGCCGTCATGCACCTGGAAGTTCAGAAGCGAGGGCTTGCCGTCCTTGACTTCATACAGGGCGGGCAACTCCGACGCGTCGGTCTTGATGTAGGTGAACCGGCCGTCGTGCCAGATGGAACGTACGAGGAACGGCTTCACGTACCGAGCCGCGCCGTAGGCGAACTGCAGGCGCGTCGGGTACTGCTGCTGATAGGTAGCAATCGCGTCCGTGGCGCGGCGTTCGGCGGCCTCGACGGACGCGCGCGCCTCGGCGATCTCGGCCTTCAGTCCCTCGACCTGGGCGGCGCTGTAGTACCTGGGCTTCCCAGTCTGCTCGACCGGGTCCGCGTTCACGTACACCTTCAGGTCGGGTAGGGCGGCTCCGCCCTTTTCGGTCAGCAGGAACGAGTACACCGTGCCGCTGGCGGCGACGAGATTGAGGTTGGTGGTCGCCCCTTCCTTGGCCGGCTTGACGTGGGCGATGTTGTGGGTGGCGCTGATGACCCAGAAGTCCTTGTCGCCACAGATCACGTCGAGAATCTCTTCGCCGTCCGGGAGCACGATCATCGTCGTGTAACGCAGCCGGGTCTGGAGCGGCACGAGGCTACGGGCATTGGCCGACACCTCCCGGATCCCGGTGGTCTGAGCACCCACCGGCACGTTGCCCAACCCGGCCATCATGGCCACCACCACCGCAGCTGCATACCAACGTGGCATCACGCACCTCCCTGGCACTTCATGCCGAGGCCACGAGGCGGTCCAGACCCGCCTCGAACCCGAGTTCCCGGAACGTCTCGGCGACCCGTGCGTTGTCGATGGGCGTGTTGGTGTAAATCCAGTAGCTCTTCGGGTCTACCGTCAGGGTCAGGACCTTGGCGAGGTCCTGTCGCTTGAGCAGGATCTGCTGTCTGGGGATCAGCCCCGTGAGCAGGTCGAGCTCCATGTCGTTCAACTGAAACAGCTCCGCGTAGTTCCGGCGGTCGAGCGCCGGATTCGCGAGGAACAGCTTGGTCGGACAGCTCTCCACGACCGTCCGGAGCAGATCGCTGGACGCGAAGTCCTCCACCGTCTGCGTGGCCAGCACCATCGCCGCGTTGCGCTTGCGCCAGGTCTTGAGTCCCTCCTGCACGTAGGCGCGCAGCGTCGGGTGCTGTATGAACCGCCACGCCTCGTCCATGACGCACACCTTGAGCGCACCGGCCTCGCCTGGATCCTGGATCCGAGCCACCACGCGATGGAGGACGTAGAACAGCAGCGGCTCCAACAGCACGGGATACGCCCGCATCGCCTCGAAGTCGAAGATCTGCAGGCGGTCGATCGTCAGCGTGTCATCGACGTTGTCGAACAGGCTGGCGTAGCGTCCTTCGCC
>JBFWSN010000070.1:0-6094 GCA_050248355.1 Dehalococcoidia bacterium | reverse complement strand
GGCTACGTCCTCGTTGGCGCTGGGATCGGCGGGCAGATCCCGCTCCAGGAGTCGATCTGGGCGACGTACTTCGGGCGCCGCTACATCGGCGCCGTCCGCTCGGCGGCGATGCCGCTCACGATGCTGTTCTCCGCCACGGGGCCGCTCGTGGTCGCGGCAAGCTACGACCGCTTCGGCGCCTACGAGGGCGCCCTCTACGGTGTTGCTGCGGGCTGGGCCATTGCCGCCGTCGTCATCATGTTCGTCCGCCGTCCGCTCCACCCGGATACGGTCGTCGCCCGCGTCGGCGATTGAGAGCGCTGGTTTCTCGCGCGGTGAGCCGGCCGCTCCATCGCCACGGACTGCCCGCCCTCACTGCCGCCGCCGTCGAGGGTCGGTAGCGTCTCGAAGCGCGTCTCCCAGGAGGTTCACGGCGACCACGGTAAGCCCGATTGCCGCTCCCGGAACGACGATCGGCCACGGATGCACCTGGAAGTGCTGACGCGCGTCATCGACCATCGAGCCCCACTCTGCCCTCGGGTCCTGGACACCCAGCCCGAGGAACGACATCGAGGCGAGACCGAGGATGGCGCTGCCGAGGTTGATTGTGCTGAGCACCATCGCGGGCCCGATGATGTTCGGTCCGATGTGTCGCCAGACGATCCGTGATGGGCTGCATCCGCACGCGCGCGCTGCCAGCACGTAGTCCTGCGCGCGCTGCTGCATCGCGAGACTCCGGTACAGCCTCGCGTACCATGGCCATCCGGTGGCGATGAGGGCGATGATCACGTTGGGAAGTGAGCGTCCCAGGATGCCGACAATGGCCAGTGCCATCACGAGGGCCGGCAACGCGAGCATCGCGTCGATGACACGGCTGAGCACCGCATCGAAGCGCCGATGGCCGGCGCCGGCAAGGAGGCCGATGCCCATTCCCAGCGCGGTCTCGCCTGCGACCACGATGAGCGCACCTGACAGCGAGATTCGTCCCCCGTGCAGGATCCGCGCCAGCAGGTCGCGCCCGAACGCGTCCGTGCCGAGCGGCGCATCCAGCGCAGGCATACGGAACCGCTGCAGCAGGTCAGTGCTCGTCGGACTCGCGCTCCACAAGATGGGCCCCACGGTGGTGCTTGCCACGAGCACCGCCAGGAATGCAGCAGCGATCAGCCCTTCGGTCCCCAGCGTCCTGCGTGCACCCCGATACGTGAACCGTCTCATTCGTTCGCGCGGAGTCGCGGGTCGAGCGCCATGTACGCAACGTCCACCAGCAGGTTCGTGCAGACGACGATCACCGACACGGTGAGCGCGAATCCCGTTACGACCGGCACGTCACCAGCAAGTGCGGCCTCGACGCCCAGGCGGCCGATTCCCGGCCACGCGAACACCCACTCGATCACCGCCGCGTGAGCGAGTAGCCCCGCGAAGTCCAGCCCGATCACGGTGAGGATCGGGATCATCGCGTTCGGCAGCGCGTGCCGCAGCACCGCGCGACGGGGCGTCAGTCCCTTCGCCAGCGCCGTCCGCACGTACTCGCTGTGCCAGGTCTCGATGACCGTGGCGCGCGTCAGCCGCGTCAGCAGGCCCGTCGTTCGCAGCACCAACACGGAGGCGGGGAGCACGATCCCGGCAACTGAATACGATCCCAGCGCGGGAAGCCAGCGCAGTTCGACGGCGAACAGCCACATCGCCAGCAACGCCACCCAGAACCCTGGAAGCGATGCCCCGATGAGCGTGAGTATCCGGATCGCGGCGTCGAGAGTACTGCCCGCACGGACCGCCGCCACGATCCCGAGCGGCAGACTGAGCGCTACGCTCGTGATGATGACGACCCCAGCCAGCACCGCTGAGGGCACCAACCGCTCCGCGATCAGTTCCGAAACAGGCTTCTTCGAGACGAACGAATCTCCCAGGTCAAGCCGGACCGCTCCCGCCAGCCAGCGGGCGTATCGCTCGGCCAAGGGACGGTCCAGCCCGAGCTCAACGCGCTTCGCCGCGACTTCGCGCTCGTCGATGGCGTCAGCCGCTCCCGAGACCGCCAGCGCTCTGCGCGCTGGGTCGATGGGTGAGACGACGACGAGCAGAAACACGACGAGTGAAACGACGAGCAGCATCGGGGGCAGATGCACGAGACGCCTGGCGACCAGCACGACGCTGTGCTATCGAATCGCGAGGAGCAGGCGGTCGTCCAGGTGTTGCCAGATCGTCTCTACCTCCCCGAATCCGGCTTCGGTCAGGGCGGCACGGTGCAGCTCGTAACCTGTGTGCACAACCGACGGCCCGCTCGCGATGCGGGATCCGATGTTGCGATCCACGTCTCCCCGCCATGCGAAGAGACGGTCACGCTCCGCGAACAGTTCGCCGAGCGCGGCCTCCTGCCGCAGGGCGCTCCACCATTCCTCCCATGACTCCACGCCTGCAGCACGCGCCGAGTCGCGATGCCACGCTCGCGTCGCCTCGGCAAACGTGCGCAGCGCCGGACGGCTCGGTGGAAACCGCATCTGATCGCCGTCCGCGAATACGCCACCTGGCCCGATCAGGTCAGCGAGCGTCCGGTACAGCTCGGCGATCGAGCCGGTCGAAAGCCAGTGGATCGCGGTCGTGCTCAACGCGGCGTCGACATGCGTGACCGGCAGTGTGCGCACCCAGTTCGGGTCGTTCAGGTCGGCCTGGACCCACGTCACTCGCCCCTCGAACGCTCCCACGGCCTGGCGGCCGATCGCGAGCAAGACCGGATCGAGGTCAACCGCGAACACGCGCGCTTTCGGGAAGCGCTCCGCGAGACGCCGCGTCAGTCCGCCGGGGCCACTTGCAACGTCCACCGCCACGAACTCCTCACCGAGGAAGTGCGCGACGGCGCTGAACATCGCACCGAAGCGCGCTTCCCGCTCCGAGATGTAACCCCCTTGCTGCCGTTCCCACCGCCTGTACCAGTCGGCCCAATTGATGCCGGCGAGACGTCCCACAGCTGCTTCGTCCACGATCTCGCCTCCTTACTCGACGATCCGCTCGTGATGCGAGCCGGCGACGGGCTGGTCGAGCGGCAGCTTGAAATGCACCGTGTTGAAGGTGGTCGGCCGTGCGTCGTATAGCTCGACGGCCATCGAACGCCAGAACGCCTCGGCGCCATCGCGCGCAGTGTTCGTGTGCAGCACCAGATGCTCGTATCGCGCATCGTCGACCGCCCATCGGCGGAGGCGTTCAACGATGTCGCGAGCCGCTCCTCGTCGGCGATGCTCTCGCGCGGCGAACACCCGTGCGATCTCGCCTGTCGCCTCCCTCGGGAAGCGGGCCACCAGCGCATCCGGTCTGGGCGGCGGAAAGCGGCCGCCCGCCTGCACGCACCCGACGGCGATGATCTCGCCGCTCTCGTCGTCCACCGCGACGGCGAACGCCTGCCCTGGATGCCGCAGGTAGTAACCCTCGAGGTCATCCATATCGGCGTGGATCTCCGGTTGGTACCCGTACCCGTAGTCCTCGTCAAGCACTCGCAGCATCAATGCGCGAGCGGCCGGCAGGTCGCCCCGCTTGGCAAGGCGCACGACGTATCCACCTGGCCGCGCCGGTTCCCGGGGACGCACGGGCAACGCGATCGGGATCTCGAAGTAAATGGACTCATGCTCAGGTCGTTCGGGCCTCGGTATCTCGTTCGCGATCGAACGCCATAACGCGAGCGCAGGCGCGTTCACAGCTTCAGTGTGGAGATGCAGGGTCTGGTAGCCATGTGAGAACGCCCAGACTCGCGCCGCCTCCGACAACCGCACGGCGACGCCGCGTCGCCGCCATGACGGCGCCACCACGACACGTCCCAGTTCGGCGCTAACCTGCGGGTCGAAGCGGCGCGCCACCTCGACCACGGTCGGCATCCGGTGCCGCACCGCAGCGGTGCCGATCACTCCCGCCTGGCCCTCCACCTCAGCCACGAAGAGCGTCTGATCCTCGCGGCCGAGGTACGAGCTGCCGAGATCGTCAAGGTCGGTGTGCCACCGCGCGTCGTACTCGATCTCCGATCGCAGGAGCGCTTCCGCGCTCCCAAGGTCGTCCGCCACGGCCTCGCGCACCCGTATCTCGTCCGGCATCCCGCTACCCGCCGAGTTGCATGTCCGCGTGGTACTTGTAGGAATCGAGCGGATGCGGCTCGAAGTTCCGTACCTGCTTCGATGCGCCAACGACCTGGTATGGATTCACGAGATGCACGATTGGCACATCCTCTCCAATCCAGGTCTGGATGTCCTTTAGCAATGCGTCCTGTCGCGCCTGGTCCGACGACCGAAGCAGCTCCTGAAACGCCGTGTTCACTCGCTCGTTCGAGTAGCGGTCCTTATTCCTCGGGGACGGCGTGTACAGCGTTGCGAGGAGCCGGCTCAGGTCACCGAAGGCGGCACTGCCGATGGAGTACGTGGTAGCCGAGAACGCGTTCGCCGCGAGGGTCTGCTCGACATCGGCGAACTTCTCGATGGTGACTTCCATACCGGCCGCCTTCGCCATGTCGATGATCACCACGGCGAACTGTTCCAGCTCCGCCCGGCCTGCGTAGGTCCCAAGCTTGAACGACAGCCGGTTCCCGTCCTTCTCTCGAATCCCGTCACCGCCCGTCTTCCAACCGGCTGCGTCGAGGATCCGCCGCGCTTCGGCGGCGTCGGACTTCTGGGTCCGGACGATGCTCTTGAACCCGATCTCCTCGGGCGCGATGCCATACGCCGGCGCGCCCACACCCTCAAGGACGCCGTTCACCAGTGCGGCTCGGTCAATCGCCAGAGAGAAGGCCCGCCGTACGACGGCGTCGTCGAGCGGGGCCTGCTGGACGTTCAGGATGATCATGTGCTGCCGCGCCCAGGGTGCTGAGAAGACGTTCAGGTTCGCCGCCTTCAGCTTCGGCACGTCCGACGGCAGGAGTGCCTGCGCGATCTGGACATCGCCGGCCTGCAGCGCGAGCGATCGGGCTCCGGTATCGGCGACCTGCCGTGCCTGAATCGTCTTAATTCCCGCAGGCCCACCTCGATAGCCCTCAAACGCTGTCAGTTCGATCGAGTCGCGAGGAGTGAAGGCGGTGACCTGAAAAGGCCCGGTGAACTGGAAGTCGGTGTCCGTCACAGCCTTCTTGATCGCGAGGTTCGGCGCGGCCAAATTCCGCGCCATGAGGCCGACCGGCGTGGGCGTTGCGATGGTGAGATTGAGGCCATCTGCAGTGAACACCGTGCCCTTCGGGAGCAGGTCGGCGACAGCCGCCTGCTTCTCCATCGAGCGGGTGAGAGACAGTTGTACCGCCTGTGCGTCGACTTTCGTTCCGTCCCAGAAGGTGGCGTCATCGCGCAGAGTCACGCGCCAGGTGAGGTCGTCGATCCGCTCGAGGCCCTTCGCCAGCCACGGTTCGACCTGGAGCGTCGGGGTGTACCGCATCAGCGACTCGGCAACCCCGAGCGCCATCAGGTTGAACGACGCTGTCCCCGAATCCGGGTCCAGGGCCGCCGGCAGGAAAGGCTCCGAGATGCGAAGTTCTCCGTTGCTGGGCCCACGCCGTGCTGTCGTCGCTGTGGTGGCTGTGGCAGTTGAAGATGCGCCGTCCGGCACCTCCGATGAGTCATCGTCGTCGCAGGCCATCAGTGCAGGCAGTGAGATACCGATCACGCCGCCGACTGCGGCGATCTGGATGAAGCGACGGCGATTCATGGTTGTCATGGCGAAACCTCCTTACGCACGGGCGCCAAGTTCCGCCATGGTGAGATGAAGTATCTTTGAGATCAAGTATCATATGGAGCCTGACCTAGCCCCACGACTTGCCCATCGGCGTGCGGAACACCTCCGACGGCACCAACTCGCGCAGGTGCGAGGCAACCAGCGTCCGCTGCTCGCCCGCCCGCTGCTCGAGGACCCCGCGCACGAGGACGAACGGCTCCGTGCGAATTTGATCCTTGAATCGCTCGGACAGTTCGCGGCTCACCAGGACGTTCACCATCCCAAACTCGTCCTCCAGGAGCAGGAAGATGATCCCCTTTGCGGTCATCGGCCGCTGGCGGCACACCACGAGGCCCGCGACGTTCACCTCCGTCCCGCCCGGCATCGATCGCAGGTGCTGGCTCGACGCGACGCCTTCGCCGAGCGTCCTCCGCAGGAACTGCAT
>JBFWSN010000069.1:0-6663 GCA_050248355.1 Dehalococcoidia bacterium | reverse complement strand
CACGCAACCGGTCCTGGTAGAGGCGGACCGCGCGGGCCCGGGTCTCGTCGTCGAACTTACGGGGAGCGGACATGGCTCCAGTCTCCTTGCTAGATCAGGAGCCTCTCCTCAAGCCAGGACGGTTCACGGTCGCGGTGACCGCGCGCCGGTCGGTGCAGGTGATCACGACGGCGCGGGTGCTGGCCACGCACGACCGGACGAAGGCCACCGCCCGCGGGGTGGCCCGGCATGTGTGGTTCCCGCTGGCCGGGGTGGGGGTGGTCTGGCAGCGGTGGCGGGATGCGCACGGCGCGTCGCGGTATGAGCGGATGATGCGGCTCGCGGAGGTCGCGGGGGATCGTGAGGCGTTGTTGGAGTGGGAGACCCGTGACGTCGCGGAGAAGGCTCGCCGCCACGGCCGGGTGATGGACTGGGTGCAGTCCCCGGTCGCGTTCGTGAAGGCGGGCGTGCTCGCGCTGCTGGCGTTCACCGGGTTCCTGTTGGTGCTGGGCGGGGTGCTGGCCGTCGGCAACGACGACGTCTCGTACGTGCTGGGCCCGATCCGTGGGGTGATCTCCGCGGTCACGTTCACGGTGTGGTTCCTGACCGTCTACGGCGCCACCCAGCTACTCGCCGCGACCGTCGCCGGGGTCGCCTACCTGTGGCACCTGGGCCGCTCGCGCACCGAGCCCCCGGCGTGGATCGCCCCGGCCGCCGCGGAGGCGGGCGGGCGGGACGTGATCCCGGACGAGCGGGCGATCGTGAACGCGCTGCGGAACCTGAACATGCCGGCCATGAACCGCAAGTTTCGGGAGGGGTGGGCGCCGCGTTGGGAGCTGCCGCCGGTGCACGACGGGAAGGGCTGGCACTCTCGGCTGCTGCTCCCGGAGGGCGTCACCGTGGAGATGATCGTGAACGCCAAGGCGGTGCTCGCGCACAACCTGCTCCGCCTGCCGGTGGAGGTGTGGCCCACCGAACCCCGCGACAAGCCCGGGGTGCTGGACCTGTGGGTGGCCGACCCCGGCAGCCTCACCAAGCCCGTGCCGCCGTGGCCGCTGCTGCACGACGGCACCTGCGACTACTTCCGCGGGGTGCCGGTCGGGATCGACCCCCGCGGCAAGCTCGTCCTCGGCAGGCTGTTCCAGGCCAACTGGGGTGTCGCGGGGATGATGGGGTCGGGCAAGTCCACCCTGATCATCACCGCCCTGTTGGGCGCGATCCTGGACCCGCTGGTCGAGGTCGACGTGTACTGCATGGCCGTCAACGCCGACTACGACCCCCTGCGGCCGCGGTTGCGGACGCTGTTCGTGTCCGACGACCCCGACGACATCCCCACCGTGCTCGGCGCCCTCAAGCAGCTCATGTCGGAGCTGTCCGAACGCGGCCGCAAGCTGTCCGCGGCGGGCGAGCCGAAGCTCACCCGCGAACTCGCGCAGGCCGATCCCACGATGCGCCCGCGGGTGGTGGTGATCGACGAGTGCCAGGAGCTGTTCGTCTCCGACGTCGGCGCCGAGGCCGCCGAGCTGGTCGAGAAGATCGTGGCCAAGGCCCGCAAGTACGGCGTGACGCTGATCTTCGCCACCCCCGTCCCGTCGGCCGACTCGCTGCCGCGCAAGGTCGCCAAGGTGCTGTCCAACAAGGCGTGTTTCGCGATCGGGGATCACCAGGGCAACGACGCCATCCTGGGCACCGGCAAGCACAAGGCGGGGATCACCGCGACCACGCTGCGGCCGATGACTGTCGACTCCGACGGCACCGTCGACCTGGGTGACCTGGGCACGTGCATGGCGTCGGGGTTCACCCCGGCCGACGGGCTGATGCGCTGCTACTACGTCCCCCGCGGCTCCGGGGTGGACGAGGTCACGCCGGTGGTCGAGCGGGCGATGGCCCTGCGCGACGAGGCCGGGCTGACCACCGCACCGGCCGACCCGGCAGAGCAGGAGCTGGCGGGGCCGGACCCGCTCGCCGACATCGCCGCGGTGATCCGCGAGGCCGGAGCGGAACGGATGCGCACCCAGGAAGTCCTGTCCCGCCTCGCCGCCCGCGACCGCGCCACCTACGGGCGGTGGACCTTCGGGGATCTCGCCGACGCCCTGCCGGACGGGGCCAAGCCCTACAAGACCGGCGGCACCATGCAGGTCTCCCTGGCCCGGGTCGCCGAAGCACTCGCCGACAGGACCGTCGAGACGGACGCGGACGGTGACGACGGGTGGTCACCCGAACGGGACACCGGCCAGGGGAGCCGCTGAGGGAGGGGCCGGGGAGTAGGGGAGTTCTCCCTCACCGCCTCCCCGGCCCCACCTCCCCGACCTGACCAGCCCCAACCCCCGCGAGGGACCCCAGGGACCCACCCCCGCCCCACCTGCACAAACACCCTGAAATCACGGGAACGAGCCGCACCTCGCGGCTCCCTCCCCAGGTCCCCCATGCCCACCCACGGCTACACACTGTGACTGATCGGAGACCGTTCGTATGAGCACCGCCGGCAACGCCCCCGCCGACCTCCTGACCGTCGCGCTGGACACCGCCGCCCGCGGCTGGCCCGTGTTCCCGCTCGTGCCGGGCACGAAGCGGCCCGCCCTGCACCCGGCGTCCCGCTGCCCCGCCATCGGCCCGTGCGCGGGCGGGCACGCGGGGTGGGAGCAGCGGGCCACCACCGACGCCGACCGGATCCGGCGCGCCTGGACCGCCGGGGCGCAGTCGGGCCGTGCGTTCAACGTCGGGCTCGCCACCGGCCCGGCCGGGCTGCTGGTCGTCGATCTGGACCGCCCCGACCCGCGCGACGTGACGGACACCGTCCCGCCGGTGTGGGCCGCGCGCGGTGTGGACGACGGGGCCGGGGTGCTGGCCTGGCTCGCGCATGAGGTGGGCGAGGAGGTCCCGGCGACGCGGGCGGTGGTGACGCCGTCGGGTGGGCGGCACCTGTACTTTCTCGCCCCCACCGGGGCCGGAGCACCGGTGCTGCGCAACACCGCGGGCGAGCGCGGGCGCGGGTTGGGCTGGAAGGTCGACACCCGCGCGCACGGCGGCTACGTCGTCGCCCCCGGCTCCACCACTCCGACCGGCCGGTACCGGCTCGTCGACGAGCGCGACCCGGCCCCGCTCCCGGCCTGGCTGGCCCGCCGCCTCGCCCCGCCACCGCTGCCCGCCCCGACCACGGTCACCATCCACCCCGCCATCGGTGGCCCGAGCGGGTCGCTGCGCACCCCGGCCGGGCGGATCAGCCGCTACCTGCACGCCGCGATCACGGCTGAATCAGCACGGGTCACGAGCGCTCCGGCGGGGCAGCGCAACGCCTGCCTCTACGTCGCATCCGTCGCGCTCGGGCAGCTCGTCGCCGGGGGAGCCCTGCCCGAGTCGGATGCCCGCGCAGTGCTGCGCTCGGCCGCTGGAGGGCATGTCGCGCTCGGCGCCTACAGCCCCCATCAGGCCGAGCAGACCATCACCTCCGGCCTGCGCGCCGGGGCGAAACGGCCTCGCACGATCACCGATCCCGCCACCGACCCGACCGGAGCCGCCGCATGAACCCCGCAACCTCCCGGACCCCGTCGCGGGGCCCGGCCGATCACCCCACCCCCACCGCAGACGGCCCGCAGAACCGATCTCAGGGCGCCGTGAGCGGCCCCGCACGCGGCCGTGGCCGCCCCGGTCTGGCCGCCGTCGCCGCGCCGGCGCGGACGGCGTGGAACGCACAGGAGCTGATGGGCATGACCTTCCCCGAACAGCGCTGGGCCGTCCCCGGCCTCATCAGCGAGGGGGTGAACCTGCTCGCCGGGCCACCCAAGGTCGGCAAGTCCTGGCTCGGCCTCGGACTCGGCCTGGACATCGCGGCCGGGCGTCCCGCGCTTGGCAGCCTGCCGGTCGAGGCGGGCCCGGTGCTCTACCTCGCGTTGGAGGACACCCCCCGCCGGTTGCAGGCCCGCATCCGCACCGCGCTGGCGGACCGGCCCGCCCCGCCCGGCTTGACGCTGTCGATCTCGTGTCCGCCGATCCCCGCGGGCGGTGACGCGGTCCTGATCGACTGGCTGGAGGCGCACCCGGACGCGCGGCTGGTGGTCATCGACGTGTTCGCCAAGGTCCGCGGCACCCCACCACCCGGCGTGGCCGCCTACGACGCCGACTACGCCGCGATGGGCCGGATCAAGCGCATCGCCGACCACTACGGCGTGGCGATCCTGCTCGTCCACCACGTCCGCAAGGCCGCCGCGGAGGACTTCCTCGCCACCGTCTCGGGCACCAACGGCATCGCCGGAGCCGCCGACGCCGTCCTCGTCCTCGAACGCGCCCGCGCCCAAGCCGACGGCGTGCTGCACGTGACCGGCCGCGACATCGACGAGGCCGACCACGCCCTGTCCTTCGACCCCACCGCCGGGGCCTGGCACGTCCTCAACGGCCCCGCATCCGACTACCTGCTGCGCGACACCCGCTCCATGGTCCTGCGCTACCTGCGCGACTACCCCGGCCACAAACCCAAACAGATCGCCGACGCGCTGCGCATCGACCCCGCCACAGTGCGCCAGACCTGCCGACGCATGGCCGCCGACGGCCTGCTCACCGCCACCCCCGCAGGCGCCTACCGGCCCACCGACGACGCCACCGCCGGTGACACGAGTGACAGCGGTGACAACCCCGCAGCGGCACCCGTGTCACTGCTGTCACCGCGTCACCCCACCACCCCTGACCAGCACGAACACCCGACCGCCGAGCGGGACGGCGAGTGACACCGCAGGCGGCCCGGCCGCCACCCCACACCCGTCACTGCGTCACTCCGCCCCCGCTGACCAGCACAAACGCCCAGTGACACCCGAGTGACACCCCACCCGCTGTCACTCCACCCCCTCTGACCAGGGAGACCACCCGCATGAGCCGCCCGGCCACCCGCCTGACCGTCAACGAGCTGTGCACCGAACTCGGAATCTCCCGCTCCACCTTCTACGAGTGGCGCGCGAAGGGACGCGCACCCCGCTGCATCAAGCTGCCCAACGGCGAGATCCGCATCCGCCGAACCGACTTCGAAAACTGGCTCGACTCCCTTGAGGAGGTGGCTGCCTAATGGCAACCACGTTCGACGTGCGCGTATGGGATATCACCGAGTACCGCGGAACACGCGTGACGTCCTACATCGTCCGCTGGATCGTCGGCAAGCGGGAGTGGAAAGAGCGATTCCGGACACGTTCGCTCGCCGACAGCTTCCGCTCGGAACTCGTCACTGCCATGCGCAAGGGCGAGGCGTTCGAACTGACCACCGGACGACCCGCGTCGGCGGCGCGGGCGACCTGCGAACTGGGGTGGTATGAGTTCGCTCGTGACTACATCGACATGAAATGGCCGGGTGCTGCGGCGACGTATCGGCGGAGTATCTCGGAAGCGATGACCGTCATAACCGCGGCATTGGTCGACGGTGAACGGGACCACCCGGACGGTCCGGTGCTGCGCCGCGCTCTCCATCGCTGGGCATTCAACACCGCCCGTCGCAACGAACCATCCCCCGATGACGTCCGAGCTGCGCTGCGCTGGGTCGAGCGGCACGCCCCGTCCGTTGCCCGGCTCGTCGAGCCCGCCGTACTCCGAAAGGTGCTGAGCGGAATAAGCGTTCGACTCGACGGAAAGCCCGCCGCCGCAAGCGTTGTCAGCAAGCGTCGTCGCGTGCTGTTCAACATCGCGGAGTACGCCGTGGAGCGTGGCGCTATCGACGTGAACCCGCTTCCCTCATTCAAGTGGAAGGCGCCCAAAGCGGCGGCAGTGATCGATGTGCGATCGGTCGTGAACCCGGTGCAGGCCCGAACCTTGCTCGCGGCCGTCGGTCAAACGCAGCGGAGCGGCCCTCGCCTGGTCGCCTTCTTCGCCCTCATGTACTTCTCGGCGCTGCGTCCGGAGGAAGCTGCGAATGTGCGAAAGCACAACCTGTCACTCCCTGAGGCCGGATGGGGTGAATTGCACATCGAAGAAGCGACTCCGTACGCAGGTGCAGACTGGACAAACGACGGTCGACAGCGCGATCAGCGCCAGCTCAAGAATCGCGCGCCGGGAGAAAGCCGCCCGGTTCCTGTTCCGCCGGAGCTGACGGCGATCCTGAACGCGCACATCGCCGAGTTCGGGACCGGCGCGGATGGCCGCCTGTTCCCGGGGGAGCGGGCGACTGAGCTGCCGAAGCTCACGTACATGCGGACGTGGCGAGCGGCTCGGCGCCGAGCGTTCACGCCGGAGACCACGGCAGGGCCGCTCGCGGCGACGCCGTACGCGCTCCGGCACGCATGCGTGTCCACGTGGCTCAGCGGGGGCGTACCGGCGCCGCAGGTGGCCGAGTGGGCCGGGCACTCCGTCGAGGTGCTGCTCAAGGTCTACGCGAAGTCTCTGGACGGGCAGGACGCAGTGACGCGGCAACGCGTCATGCGCGCCCTCGGCCACTCCGACGGCACGTAGCCGGAACTTGGGCGCGTATTGGCCGCAGATGGCCGTGAATCGCTGCCCACGGCCGATCATGGCCGGACAACACAAGATCGGCCCCTCACCACGTTCTCGCTGGTGAGAGGCCGTTTCTGCAGCTGGATCGGATGGTGCCCCCGGCAGGATTCGAACCTGCGCTCCCGCCTCCGGAGGGCGGTGCTCTATCCCCTGAGCTACGGGGGCCGTGCGCCGCCAACCCTAGCGCACCCCCCACGCGCCCCGGCGGGGGTGGTCAGG
>JBFWSN010000068.1:0-6769 GCA_050248355.1 Dehalococcoidia bacterium | reverse complement strand
CGCGAACGCCAGGCACTCCGCCCGCACCGGGCACACCGCACACACCCCCTTGGCGGCGGCGACCTGCGCCTCGTACGCCCGGCCCCGCTCCACCTCCGGGTGGAACAGGCTCCGGATCCACCTGCGCACACACCGCCAGCGCACGCCAGTCCCCCACCTCGACCGCTGCCGTGGTCCTGGTCGCGAGGCTCATCGGTCGTTCCCCAGGTGATATGACAGGCGCCGCGCCCGGGCCAGCCGCTCGGCCAGCTCGACCACCGCCGGAAGGCAAGCGTCGAGGGCGGCGGCCAACTCCAGCGCCGTCGCCGCCCCGGGCCGGTCGCCCCGGTCGTCGTACACGCTCGGGTCCTGCGCCTGGACAGCGGCGAACCGGGCCAGCTGGCGGGTCAGCTGCTCCAACCCCGCCACCGCAGCGTGCAGCGACCCCACCACGCTCCCGCCCACGGGCGCGTACGGCAGCGCATCCGGCTTGGTCGTGGCGTTGTTCAGATACCGGACCAGCCGCCCCACCATCGCCGCTGCCGCGGCCGTCCGCTCCGCGTCGTACGGGCCGTCGTAAGGCCAATACCGCTCGACCACCTCGTAGGCGTCCACCGGCGCATCGCCGTCGTCGCGGAAGTCGTGGCGGTTCACCCCACACCGCCCGGGGTTCCGGCCTTCGTCAGCGCCGGCGTCGTCGCACCATCGACGGTGTCCATCAACCCCGCCACCGCACCCGGCAACCCCGACCCCGCCGGGGTGGACACGAACAACACCACCGCGATCAGCGAGAACACCACCGCCCCCGCCGGCACCCGCGCCTTCGCACAGATGAACGCACCCAGAATCGAGAACATGATCAGAACTCCGACGTTCTCCACGGTCAGGCCTCCCCACCGGTCAGCCACGGCTCTGCCGCGACGGCGGGGCGCGCAGGCACAGCGGCCTCGGCGGCGCTGACGAGTGCGTCGATGACCCGCGCCGGGACGAGCCAGCGACCTCGGATGCGGACCGCCGGGAGCTCCCCGGACTGGATAGCCCGGTAGACGGTCATCCGCGACATCTTGAACATCTGCGCGACGCCCTGAACGTCGTAGAACGTCGGCGCCGGACCAGGCTGATTGACGGACATAGGTTCCCCTTCTCTGTGACTAGCTTTACACACATGGTACGCCTTGTGCATATAGTTGCTCAACTGTTCCTCTCGTGAACCCGCCCTCAGGCGTGGTGGACTATGTGCGTACGGTCCGCCTCGACACCCCGTGGAGGAGCGCGAGTTGGTCGATCACACCGGGCGACCCAAGTACGTCGAGGTCGCCGCGAGCCTGCGAAACGCGATCGCGGCTGGCACGTACCCGGTAGGCAGCGAACTGCCGTCGACCGCCCGCCTCACCGAGCAGTTCGCCGTTTCGACGACCGTCGTGCGCGCCGCCGTACGCGAGCTGCGCGGCGAGGGCCTCGTCGTCGGCCAGCCGGGCAAGGCCGTCTACGTCCGCGCCGTTCCCGGTGAACCGAGCGCCACGACCCCCGTCGAGCAGCGCCTCGACGAGCTGACCGCGCAGCTCGCCCGCCTCGACGAGCGGCTCACGGCCCTGGAGGACAAGCGCTGAGCCGATCACCCGCACCACCGACCTGATCACCCCTGCTCGCTGTGCTCTGTTCATGCATTCAGCAAACAGCGCAGCGCAGTTGATCTACAGTGAGCACACGGGATGCATCCGTGCACGGGGGGTGCACGCGGGGGTGCACGGTGCACACCCCGGCAGGGGGGACGGCGAGATGACGAGGGAGCCCAACCGCGCGTTCGCAGCAGCGGTCGCCGAGGCACGCGTCAGCAACAAGGGTCTGGCCCTGCGCGTCCGCCAGCTCGCGCAGCGCGACGGGCAGACGTCCTCGACCGACCATGCCGCGGTCAAGCGCTACCTCGACGGCATGCAGCCCAAGCTGCCCGCCGCCCGCTACCTCGCCGCGGCGCTCTCCGAGAAGCTCGGACGACGACTCACGCCGGCCGACATCGGATTCACCGCGGGCACGGACGAGACCCGGCCGGCGTCGCTGCTTCTCCCCCCGCTGACCTACCCCGCGGATGTGCCCGCAGCCGCCGAGCACCTCGGCCGCCTTGCCCGATTCGACGCGGAGGTCGGCACGGCGCCGGAGCTGGCACGGTGGGACGGCGACGCGACGCCGAGTGTGGTCACGGGCTACCTGTTCGGCAGTGGGGCACCGTCGCTCGATACGGCCGCCTCATCTCGCGGCCCGCTCGACGCCGCCGCGATCCGCCTCACGACGGCCAACCTCATGCAGCTGGACTTCCAGCTCGGCGGCGGCCACACTCGCGAGCTGCTGCTGTTCTTCTTCCGCAACACCGTGCTGCCGATACTCTCGACGGGCAGCCGGACGACCACGGCCCACCGCGACCTCCTGTCGGCCGCGGGGGAGTTGACCCAGATGCTCGGCTGGAGCGCCTACGACTCCGGCCGGCACGGCGCCGCTCAGCGGTACTTCGTCCAGACGCTGCGCCTGGCCCGGGAAGCCGGTGACGACCCGCTCGGCGCCCGCCTGCTCGCGAACCTCAGCCATCAGGCGAACTTCCTCGGACGATTCGACGAGGCAGTCCAACTCGCACGCGCCGCACAGGCCCGGCTCGCCCCCGGATCGTCCAAGACCCTCGGCGCGATGCTGCTGGCCATGGAAGCCCGCGCACTCGCCTCGCTCGGCGACGCCAGCGCGTGCGTCGCCGCGCTGAGCCGCGCCGAACGCGCCTTCGAACGCCGCGATCCCGACGAGGATCCGCCGTGGATCGGGTACTTCGACGCCGCCGAACTCGCCGGCGAGACCGCCCACTGCTTCCGCGACCTGCGCCACGCCACCGAGACCGAGACGTTCGCGGCCATCGCGATCGACCCCGTCCTCACCCCGCCGCGCACCCGCGCCCTGATCGACATGGTGCGTGCCACGGGCGCCCTCCACGCGGGCAACCTCGACCAGGCCCTTGCGACGGCCCGAGCTGCGGTCGAGCTATCCGGCGGACTCCGCTCCAGCCGATGGCGCTCCTACGTCCGCGACTTCCTCCGGGCCGCGTCGACCGCGCACAGGCAGGACGCCCGAGTCGTCGACCTCACCACGTTCGTCTCCGAACGGTTCCGCCCACCCGCCGCGACCGGTTAGAACGCCCGCCAGGCCAGGTCCTCACCGTCGCGGATCGTCCGCATCCGCCGCTCGAACTCGGCAGCGACCTCGGGTGACTCACGCACGTTCTGCATCAGCCACGTCGTCATCTTGATCTCGTGCACCCGACGGACGGTGTCGAAGCCTTCCCAGTCGGTGACATCGAAGCCGTAGCTCTCGGCGAACGCGGCGTACTGCTCATCGGTCCACCACCCCGCGGTTACGTGCTCGGTGGCCGTCACGCCGAGATCCCACTCGGGCTGTCCCCAGGAAACCCGCTCGAAGTCGATCAGCACGACGTCATCGCCGGTCACCATGAGGTTCTGAACATGCGCGTCTCCGTGGATCACGCTCGGATCGAGCGGATAGCGCAGCTCCGCGACGGCGGTCGACAGCTCGTCGAGCAGCCCCAGCAGGAACGCTCGATCGGCCCGCGAGATTGGAGCGCGCTCGATCCGCGGCCGCACCCGGTCAAGCGCCGCCTCCTGCAGCAGCACGAACGCATCCGGCGGCGGAAGGGCATGCACGCGCCGCAGCACCTCGCCGAGTGCGCACACATCTCCCTGACCTCCTCGCCGACCGTCGATGTAGTGCCAGAACGTCACGGGGTGGCCGTCGACGTCCAGCGGCTGGTCGACCGGCCAGGTCCGGGCGGCGGGGACGTCGTGCTTGCCAAGCCACTCCGCTACCGCGACCTCCTTGGCGGCTGCGGCCATGTGGTCCGCGTCGCGGGCGATCCGGACGACAACCGGCTGCTCGCGAAGTCGATAGATCGCGTTCTCGCCGAGCCGCAGCAGCTCGGCGGCGTCCGCGCGCAGGCCAGCGCGCCTGCACGCCATGTCGAGGACGACCTTCGACGAATCGCGGCTGAACCCAGTGACTGCGCGGCCGCCCATGGTCGTCACCGTACGGGGATCGTCGCGGAGGTCCGTACCCGTCCGCAACGCGCTCGGCAGCCTTCCGATCATCGTATCTGGCGGACAGAACGCGACGGTGCGGGCGTGGGAGCTACTGCTCGTGCTCAGAATTGATCCATTACCGATACCCGAAGATCGAGTCGACGCTCAGTCCGGGTCGTGTCCATCCCGAGAGCTGGCGCACCACGATCAGGAGCCCCGTTCCAGGTTCGCGGCGTTGAGCGGGTTAACCTGGTGATCCAACGGGAGCAAATCCGGCTCCGTTGTGCCCGGGCTGCGCCAGCGCCCGACGCACTCCGACCATTCTCACAAGGCGGCGGCAGTGCCAGGTAAGGCCCGCATCCACGAACTCGCCAAGGAACTGGGCGTGTCCAGCAAGCAGATCCTCAGCCAGGCGCAAGATCTTGGCCTTTACGTGAAATCGCCCAGCAGCACGATTGACGCTGCCGAGGCACGGCGCATCCGGGAGATCTTCACCCGGCGCGGCGACGTCACGTCGGGCCAACGGACCCGGCCAAATCCCTCGATCGCCAACAACCCGTACTCACCGCCGCGGCGATCCGCGCCACAGGGTGCCGTGCCCGCGCCGCACACGCACCCGGCAGGGCCTCGGCCTGTGCCCACCGGACCGCAAGCGGACGACGAGTCGTTCGCCTCGGCTGTGCGGCAAGCGCAGGCCAAGAGCAAGTCGACGAGGTCTGCGCCGCCACCGAAGCCGAATCGGTACGTCGACGTCATCTTGACGCGGACTCCGTCACTCCGGTCACCCGGCGAGCCGATCCCCGGCGTCGTGTACGAGTGGGCCCAGATGTGGATCAACGAGTGGTTCGATCCCGACGAAGTCGCCGCATGGATGGACGCCGGACTGAAGGGCAACGAGGCGCACCGAGCTGCACAGCTCCGCGGGAACAACTGGTCACCGGATGCCTGGGCCAGCTCGACGGACAGAGCAACTAGTCCGTGAAGGTAGCGACCTGCTACTGAGGAACGTCAGCGGCGCGGCGTGACCTTCGGGTCGGCTCGGTCAAGGCGCTGCGCAACGTCTGTGGTCCACAAGATCATTTATCGAGGCCTTCCGCACAGGGTCTTGCTGGGACACATCAGGTCGCCACCTCGCCGAAGCGAACCCGCACAGCCGCGATCATCACGGCGTTCTGCCCGACCAGGGTCGGCGGGTGGCGAGCGCCGCAGCCGCGCGCTGGTCAGCTTCGAGGACGAACGCCGTATACGTGCGCAGCGTGGTCGAGCCGCCGCCGGCGTGACCGAGCCGACCGGCCACGGTGCGGATGTCGACGCCTGCAGCGATCAGCTCGGTCGCCGAGTAGTGCCGCAGGCTGTGAAGGTGCGTGTCGATCCCGAGGCGCGCGGCCAACCGGCCGTACCGCTGGGTGACCGTGTCGGGGTTGGTCTGCACCGAGCAGTCCGGCACCGGGGAGAACACGAACCCGTCACGACGGACCTTCGTGTCCAGCTGCGCGGCGCGTTCGTCGAGGCGGGCCCGATGTTCGCGCAGGACCTCGACAAGCTCGGCGTCGAGCGTCACCCGGCGGTGCTGGTGGGTCTTGGTGTCCTTCTCCCACACCTCACCGGCGATCTGGCCGATGCTGCCCTGGAACACCACCACCCCGGCGTCGAGGTCGAGCTGCGGCCACCGCAGCCCGCACACCTCACCCCGGCGCGCGCCAGTGGTCATCGTGAACAGCACCAGCACACCCCAGTCCGAATCCTTCCCAGCCTCGGTGAGGATCAGCGCCGCCTCCGCCGCGGACGGCGGGCTCGGGTTGGGCCGCGGGACGGCCGGTGCCTCGGTCTGCTCGATCGGGCTGACCGCGATCCATCCCCAGCGCACCGCCCGCCCGAACGCCCCAGACAAGATCGCGTGCACCACCCGGATGCTCCCAGCCGACAGCGGCACACACCGGTGCGGCTTGCACGCGCGCTCGCACCACCGGCACCGCACGTTCGGGTCGCCGCTGACGTCCTTGGCGCACTTCCGCCGGGCGGTGTGCTCGTCGCACACGTGCTCGACCTCGGTGCGGTGCTGGACGTACTTCCGGCCGCGGCAATGGTCACGGCAGCGCCGCAACTGCGCGTAAAGCGACTCGATCGTCTCGACCCTCACCTTGCCGATCGCGAGCCGGCCGATCGTCGGCCGTACATGCTTCTCGATCTTCCCGACATAGCCGGCACGGGTCTTCTTCTCGATGTCGATCACTTCGAGCCACCGGTCGAGCAGCTGGTTCACCGTCGCCTCGGTACGCGGGCTACGTCGCTCGTCGACCTGGTTGAGCAACCGCGTCAGCGCCTTCTCGGCTTCCTGCTCGGTCGCCCGTCGGGTCGGTCGAGCGCTCACGGTCTCCCGCAGGAGGATCTGCTTACCGGTGAGCTGGTCAATCCCGCCGTAGACGGTGACCCGCGCAGACCCGCTCGGCAGCCACGAGACGTTCCCGCGCGCTCGCCGGGCGCGCTGCTTCGAGGACGGCACGATG
The DNA here is from genome assembly GCA_050248355.1 of Dehalococcoidia bacterium. GTDB lineage: Bacteria > Chloroflexota > Dehalococcoidia > UBA2979 > UBA2979 > JAIBBD01. The sequence goes on along the minus strand of JBFWSN010000068.1, from coordinate 216 downwards.
GTCAGGGTAACTCGATCTCTTGCCACGAACCTTTCCACGCGAGCCGGTGGAGATCCTCGCAGAAAAGATCGATAAGCTTCTGACCTGCGGAGCCGCCTTGGGGAGTCGAACCCCAGACCTACGCATTACGAGTGCGTCGCTCTAACCGACTGAGCTAAGGCGGCGTGGTGCGCACCCAGTCTAGCCAAGCCCCCCGCACGCCCCGCGCACCCGGGG
>JBFWSN010000067.1:0-6875 GCA_050248355.1 Dehalococcoidia bacterium | reverse complement strand
CGCCGAGCTGAAGAACTGGCGGGTCCTGCGGAAGATCCGGTCGAGCCCGAACACCGCGGACAAGCTCATCGCCGCAGTTCAGACCCTCATGATCGCCAATGCGTGATCAGGTTGGCAAAGGCTCACTTCCAGGTCCTTGGCGTCATCGGCGGCGGTGGCGCCGGAGACGCTATCGGAGCTGCTGCCGGTGGTGATCCCGTCCTCGCGGTCGCCAACTTGCAGCCACCGACCCAGACAGGACTCGGAGATCCCACAGCTACGGGCGACCTCGGCGCGGAACCGATCACCCTGGCGGCGACCGCGATCACGTCGTTCCGGAACTCTCGGGAACGGCTGGGGCACGATGCTGATCGTTCCAGCGAGGAACGCGTCCTCACAGGCCAGGAGTCAAGCGAACCCTGGGCAGCCCCGAAAGCGCCGGCCCGGCATAGCGGGGTGCGCAGAAGGATCGTGCCGCATCCGGGGTACGTGCGCATGAGAAAGGAGGACGCCCGCGCAAGGACTTCGGGCCGGGACCGTCGGCGGCAGCTGTCACCGCCACTCACGCAGAGCCGCCCGATCCTCCTCGGTCCATTCGGCAGATCGCCCGGACGACTCGCAGAAGGCCGCCCACGTCAAGTGCGGTCTGCTGGGCTTCGGCGGCCGAGCCCAGTAGGTGATCTGTGTGTTGTAGCTCCACGCCCCGGTCGCCCGACCGTATTCCGACAGGAGCTCACCGACGCGAGCCAACCGCCCGAGTGCCACGGCGAAGCGCACGCTCGATGCCGTCGCCTGGCTTGGCGCGAGCATGACGTGACCGCGCTCGCGAATGTGGGCGATGAAGAGGTCAGGACGCGCGCAACGGAACCGGTACTCGACCACGCCGTACTCGGCGAATGGCTCGCCGGGATGCACACATGCCCGGAGGGGATCGAGGAGCTCGTCGGTGACGCCGTCGTCAGCCTCGAGCGGCCATCGGGCAGCAGACTGGGCGCCCAACCAGCTATGGTCACGATCGTCGTCGTGCTGGCCGGAGCAGACGTACTCGACCATCCGGTCGGGCAGACGTCTGTAGGTTACGTCGTCAGCCGAGAAGCGGCGTGGACAGGTGACGATCATGCGGACCCTTCTCGAACCACGCCCGGCACCGGGACATGCCCCCCGGAAATCGGTGCCGAACGACCACCAGACCTCGGTGAAGTCAATCGACTGACGGCGGCGCCCGTTACGATCTGGCGGAGCGCGACCACCTGCGGTCGTCCCCGCAGTCGGCGCCAGACGATCTCCGACAGCCCGCGGCGACCGTTCCAAGGCCAGCTTCTTGGACCGCAGCCACCCAGCTCCCGCGGCCTGATCAGCCGCGACGGCCCGACAGCCGGCCCTCCCTCCGTGCCGGGCGATCTAACGGGATACCACGGACGGATCCCGCCCAGCCGCCACCGCGATCTGCTCGCAACCGCAGGCCACGGCGAGACCCGGGAGATCTCCTCCCAATCCGGCAACATCAACATCCTGCGCACGACAGGCATCCCAACCCACCGGACCCCACGAGAGGCCGCCCTGTCAAATCACCGAGGACCGCCTACCCCAACTCAAGATCGGCCTGAACGACGAGGGTGCCGACGCTGACGCCGTGGTCAGCCCCGGTCCCATCTTTGGTAGTCCTGCCGGGGGCACGAACCTGCGGCATTGCGAGGATCCCTGCCGGGCTCACCCGGCCACGGCGACCCCCGCGGGCCGCGCGCTCCCTACAGCCCAGCGGACGCGAGCCGTCCGATGAACCCGGGCTTTCGGCGGTGCTCGTCCCGCAGCGCTGCGACGCGGCGGGCGAACTCCTCTCCCCCGGTCACGTCCCGAAGATCCGCGAGCAACTCGACCGCGGCGTCGTAGCCTGCCGGCTTCTTCTCCGCGATCCGGGTCGCGACCCGAGCCCACGCGCCCTCGCCCTCCGCCGCGAGCGCTGCAAGCCGCTCACGCCGGGCGCCGCCCGTCGTGCCCGCTCCGCCATCTCCTGCTCCCGCCGGACGCTCGCCGCCCGCTCCCGCTCCGCACGCCGAGTCGCCGCGGCCGCGAGCAACTCCTCGACGGTGCGCCCACCACCGTCACCGCCCGGCACTGCACGGGCTCGCCGCAGTGTCTCCGCCCGCAGATGCGGGTCGTCGCCCAGCAGCAGCAGCCCGAGCAGCAGCGCGTCCCGTTCCGAGGCCGCGAGGCCCGCGACCCACCGATCGATATCCACGCAGACGGGCGGCCGTGGCCGCGACCCGGCGGCGGCGACCGCCAGCAGGTCGCCATCGATCCGCAGGAACTCAGCCAGCCCGACCTGCGAGCCCGTCAGCTCAGCCAGGCCCGGCGGCACCGGCGGCTCGACGACCTCGTCATCGAACTCACCGACCTGCACACCGAGCAACCACAACACGTACAGGGCACGCAGGTCGCCAGCGAGCACCTCCGCCCGCACGGGCAGGATCGTCGCGAGCACACCCTCGCCGCCCCACTCGAAGTCTCCATCATCGTCCTCGGACACCGCGGCGACGACGACCTGCTCGCCACTGCGCCAGGCCGACGCCGCCTCGCTCCCGCAGTACCGTCGTACCAGGTCAAGATCGAGCACCCGGGCCGGGAACCGGAGGAGCAGCTCGCGAGTGCCCCAGTTGGCGAGGTAGAGGAACGCATCGTAGAACCGCTCCACCATCCGGCGCGGGTCACCGCGGAAGCTGCCCCACTCGTAGGTGTTCACGAACGACGTCGGGGTGATGTGCGCGCGTGTCGACAGCGCCCGCACCTCCGCCAGCTGCCTCTCGTCGAGCGGGCGGTCCACCGCGGCGAACTCGTAGTACTGGTACTCGCTCACCACGTCGACGGTAACGACGACCGCGTCGCAGCGACCCCGCTGGTCGACAACCCGCCGCTCGGGGCGCAATGGCTCCCGTGATCCCGACCGTCGCCGCGTTGGAGCGCCCGGTGTACGGCATGAGCCAGGCCGCGCGCCTACTGTGCCTGCGCACCGACGTGCTGCGCCGCCGGATCGACGGGCACGAGCGCGCCGGGATCGCCTACGCCCCGGTCATCCGCGAGGACCACACCGGAGCCGACACGGTCACGTGGGGTGAGTTGTCGAGGCCGGCTACCTGCGGGCGTATCGCGCCAAGCGGGTCAGCCTGCAGTACCTTCGGCCGGTCATCGCGATCCTGCGCGAGGGCTCGGCGTCCGCTACCCGCTCGCGACCTCGACCCCTCCCTCAACATCGTCGTCCTCGGCCGCGACGGATCCCTGCAGCTCACCGCGCCGAGGTGTTCCTGGAGAAGGTCGACTTCGCCGACAGCGGCACCCGAGACGCGCGGCGCCTCTACCCCCTCGGCCGCAGCGTGCCCGTCGTCCTCGACCCGGACCACGGCTTCGGCGAACCCACCCTGACCACCGGTGCCCGCACCGAGGCGGGTGGCCGAACTCGTCGCCGCCGGCGAGCCCCGCGACCGGGTCGCCGCCGTGTACGACATCACCGTTCGACGACGTCGACGCCGCTGTGCGGTACGAGAACGACCGCGCCGCCTGACCGACCTCGCCCGCCGCCCCACGAACCCACCGCTGGTTCGTCGACGAGAACAGCCTCGGCGTCGCGAAGGCCCTCGCCTACCTGCGCGGCGACATCACCTGGCCCGGCGCACCCGACGGCCTGGTCCCCGCCGGTGCATCCGACACCACCTGGCTGCCGATCGTCGGGTGCGCCGGCCTGGTCGTGCTCACCCGCGACAAACGCATCCGCAGCCGACCACTGGAACGACAGGCCCTGCCCGGCCACGGCGTCCGCGCCTGCTTCCTCACCAGCGGCGGCAGCCTCGACCTCTTCGACCAACTCCGGCTGTGGCTGCGGAACTGGGACGACATCGAAGAACTCGTCGCCACCAACCCAGGACCTGGCTCGCCAGCGTCACCCGCACCGGTGCGCGCGTCTTCGGCCACGTGTCACGCGCATCCCCGTGGCCGAACAGGCCCCACCCGGGTCGTCGATCCTGACCCCATATCGCCGTCGGTCAATGCACCGCTCCTGATTCGCTCCTAGTGCCCATCATCCATCACCCACAGTGGACGGACAATGATCCTCTGAGGTGAGTGGCAAGATCGACAAGAGAAGTGTCTTTGCAGGTCAGAACGCCGATGGGCGGCTCCTGCATCAGCAGGAGCCGCCCATCACGCCGTCGGGACGACAGGATTTGAACCTGCGACCCCTTGACCCCCAGACGCGCCGGAACCGTCCACAACGGTCTGTGTACGTCCACGACCTGCGTGACTGCGTCGGTCGTGATCGGGCATGACGGCTGCCTGTCGCCGACCGTTGCTGTCAGCTCGCGCTGTCAGCCGCTCGGCGCCGGAACCTCGCATCTTGTAGCCGCCGGCCGGCAGCCGCCGACGCACTGTGCCAACCCGGGGCGCCCGCACCGCGGCCATCCCCGCGATCCTGGCCGGCTCTGGGCGGGTCCGGTCGGAGTCAACCCGGAACCCCCCGATCCCGCGACCTGACCACGACGGCGCCGGCGCCCGTACTACCTGACGCAACCAGCGGCGGGATCGGGGCGCGCGCAGCGCGGGGTTGACGCCGGCCGGGCCCGCTAAGACGATCTACGGCCAGCGGGGATGACCCAACCGGCGCAGACGACCGTGCGGACTCGTCGCCCGGCGCCTCGTAGATCTGAGTGATCTTGCTCGGCTGTTGTGCCAACCTGCGAAACGATCAGCGGAAGGCACGCTGACTGCGTCAACGACGTGTGTCGCTGGTGATTGTCGAGCATCGCCGAGCCATGTCGGACGGCCTGCAGCTAATTAGCGACATGAGCATGGTGGACCCGCACGCTAGTCTAGAAGGCGCCGAGCGGATGGTCTGTCAGGTAGCCGAACGGGTCCAGCCATTGAATGACGATACGACGAGCCCATAGATTGAATTGAGATTGAGATCGGGTGCATTTGATGGCATTCGCTCGACCGCTATACTTACATGATGACACCCGACGCTAGCCCATACATCGCGAGTATCATTGCCGTGGGCGGCACCCTGCTTGGCGGCCTCGTGGCCGGAACTTTCACGCTCATACAAATGCGTCGAACCTTAGGCTGGCAGAAGCAGGATGCTGAGCGACGATACATACTTGAAAGCGAGCGATGGGCTCATGGCCTCCGCGAGGAGCGCGACAAGATCTTCTGGATGGACCGTCGCGCGCTCTATGGCCGCTTGCTTAATGCTATAGATAAGGTGATCACTACTCTTACCGACCTTCATGATATTGAGCTCCCGACAGTACACGTGGGCGATATGACCCAAACCATCGCGGCGTCGCCTTTGGTTGTGCGCTATTTTGCCGCCCGCGACACCTTTGCCGAGCTTAGGAACGAAGTATTCCTGGTTGGCCACGACGCGGTCGTTCAAGACGTGCGAACTTTCGACAAGGATCTCCATGATGCAGCCCGAGTGGCATTGGCATTGCAGCGTACGAATAATCCGTCCAATGTCCGTGATAGCTACGATAGGCTCGTTCAGACCATGCGATCACAACTCTTTGGCGAAGGTAATCCGCCCAGCCCTGCTGGTATGGCGCGTCCCAAATCGCGAAGCACAAACTTTGCATGGTGGAATTTCGATGACGAAACATAATCTGCAAAAGATGAGGTCTGGATCGGGAGTCCAAGGCGGTACTAAACGAGCTGCGAGCTCATCAGCCCTTAACTATGGTCGACAAGCTCGAATCGGGACGACTTCTTGTCGCCATTCAGAACCTCCTTCCTGGCGATCGTATGAAATAATTGCACGAGTGCGCCGCTATATTCGACAGAATGAAGCGCGACTGCTGCGAATTGGCAAGGTCGTCAGTGCCATCACGGCTGTATCGGCGCTCTTAGCATTGTTGGCGCACCAGCTGGGCCTACTCTGATAACACAGGACAGAACCGCTACAGGGCGGCAGGATCTATGGTGGAGACCTCGTCAAGATGATTGGGGCAGCGTGTTGGCTACACATATGCATCGTGATCAATCATCGGCCGGTGTGACCAGGGCTCACATGTATCCATGCAACAAGGCTACTGCTCAGGATCGGGGCCTTCCGGGAACGGCATAAAGAACCATTGTCCGATCCAGGACACTCGCCACCCTAGTGACTGTGCGTGGGCTACAGTTAATGGTCCGCCATCTGGACGTCGCACGTAAACCCGGAAACTAGTCGCGGTGGGCAAGTAGATGGAGCCTCCACCCGTCGTTGCCCAATGTTCCGAATTGCCAAGCAGTGCACATACGTAGACGGGTGTGTCTGGAAAACCCGCGTCAGAAGTATTGACGTCGACAAATATTCCAGGTCCGCCACCCCCGGTGTACGTCTTCCAATCGTTGGGAGACGTATTGCCAGAACCTATCACCATTCTAGGCATCGCAAAACCTACTCTACTGCGGGTACGCGTATGAGATATATGTGCCTACCCATCGAACATACCAACCGTTCGCCGCAGCGTCGGCCGGAGTAAGCGAACTGTTGTCGGGATGGCGCAAGTACACTCGAAAACCTGAACTTGTAGCGTCATAGATTGAGGTCACGCCGGTTGTGTTCCAATGCGCGGCGCCGCCATAGAGAGCAGCACTGTATGTGGGCACACCGGGAAATTTATGAGGTTTTGTGTTGATGTCAATATAGATTCCCGGACCGCCAGGTCCTGTATAGGTTTGCCAAGGTACGCCACGAGTATCCCCAGATTGGACGATGTAGCCAGGCATAAGCAACGATTATGTAACCATTCAGGTTCCGACTCCGTGATCTTGCGGCGTGTCGGTCCGTGACTCAGGGTCGCCGGTGTGCTGATCATGTGCGGTGTCCGGGTCGGAGCAGCCATCGCGCGAGGAGCTCGTCGCGCTGA
>JBFWSN010000066.1:0-7708 GCA_050248355.1 Dehalococcoidia bacterium | reverse complement strand
GGAAAGAATCCACTCATCAATCGACTACATGACCCCAATTGAACGTGAAATCGTGTACACTCACACCATCGCCCAACGGGGCAAGGTGGCCTGAACCCCAGCCTCTCGCGAACCCAGGACGGTTCAGAGTCCCAGGCGGAATTTGCGTGACTGCCCGTCGCGCTCGACGATGTCGGCTTGCTCCAGCGTGGCGAGGATGCGCGACACGTTGGACTTGTGCAGGCCGACCTGAGTCGCGATCTCGGTGACCCCCACGTCGCGGTTTCGACGGAGGATGCCGGCTGGGCGCATGCCGGCAGGTCGGTACGGACGGTACCGGCGGCCTGTCCAGCGGCAATTACGCGCTGGATCCCGGGCAGGACCTGCTGCTTCATCTCCTGTTGAGCACGTTGGAGGGCGGGATGATGGCCATGGCGAGCCACGCCCGCACCGGAGCCGCGAACTGTGACAAGACGCGAACTTGTACGGGTCGGTGGCGGAAGCTGGTTCCGCATTCTCCCCGCGGCGACTGTCGACCATGCCGTGAGGGCTTCGACGCGCTCAGTGCGCGAGCAGGACGCATGCCAGCCACTACGACGGGAGCTAATCGGGTCGAATCCGAGCCCGACGCCGATCGCGATACTCCGATACAGGTGCGCCACCGCGGCCAGCCCGGTTCCTACCGCGCTGCGGTAGGCGAGGCCGGCCCGCACCACGCCTGTCCTGGCCAGCGGGCCGCGGGGTGACGCCAGTCGACCGGGAAAGTGCTCACCCGCCCGGGTGATGAGCGGCTCACCTTCCGCCGGGAAACCCTGACGCTCCGGTTGAACCAGGCGTACGGCAAGGAGCCTGCATCGGATGTCGACGTGGCCCTGTTACCCCTCGTCGTGCCCGCTCTGCTCATCCTGTTCCTACTCATCATGGAATGGGCGGAGGCCTGCCTGATCTCAGCGGTCCGGTCCCCACGCAGGCGCCGCAGCGCGCGACCACGGAGCCTGGCACAGTCACGTCGGTCCGGGCGGGAATACCTCGCCGGGCACCAAGCGGGATGAACACGTCCGCACCGTGAAGGACGGCCCGGGCGGGCGTCGGTCGAAACGATCTTTTCACAGTAGTCGTGGCCCTTGGCGTGTCTGTACTCCCACGCGATGTCGGGGCCAACGTGTGGCCCCAGCCGTCCACCGCTGAGATGATTTGGCCGTCCGAGCTGAACGCCCGGGGAACGCCCGGTGAACGCGGGGTGGGGGCAGCTGGTGGGGTACGCCCAAGGACTCACGCGGTGGTGAAGAAACGACGCAGACTTCGGGAGCCGGCGCGCGAGGAGAAGCGGGTCGGTGCCCCCATCCCCGCGCATCTGCGCCCGCGCCCCGCCCTGGACTACGAGCTCGACGCGAAGCCCGATCATCCGTTCCGCTCCGCACTGCGCAACCTCACACCCGGCCTGAACTACCTGACCGGGAGCTACCAGCGGCAGTGGCTTCGCCGGGACGCCATCGCGGGGGTGGCCGTAGCGGCCTACCTGATCCCGCAGGTGATGGCCTACTCAGCGCTCATCGGCGTGCCGCCCGTAGCGAGCCTCTGGACCGCCCTCGCGGCGATCATCGCCTACGCCGTCCTGGGCAGCTCACGCATCCTGTCCTCCGGCCCCGAGTCGACCGTCGCACTCATGACCGGGGTGGCGATCGCCCCGCTGGCCGCGCACAACCCCGACCGCGCCATCGCCTTGAGCGCCACCCTCGCCCTCATCGTCGCAGGCTGGTGCGTGCTCGCCCGGCTGCTGCGGGCGGGGATCATCGCCGAACTCTTGTCCACCCCGCTACTCACCGGCTACCTGGCAGGCAGCGCCGTACTGATGGTCGTCAGCCAGCTCGGCAAGGTGACCGGAACCTCCTACGAGGGCGGTTCGATCATCGAGGAAGTGCGCGGCTACCTGGGCGTCGCGACGAACACCGACTGGCTGGCGCTCACCATCGCCGCGAGCACACTGGCGATCATCCTCCTGTTGGGGTGGCTACGCCCGTCGCTGCCCGGCCCGCTCATCGCGGTGACGGCGGCCACCGTGGCCTCGGCCGTGTGGGACCTCCAGTCACACGGGGTGACGGTCGTGGGCCAAGTCCCGTCGGGGCTACCGCTCCCACACCTGCCCGCGGTGACGTTCGACGACGTCAAAATGCTCCTGCTCGCCGGCCTCGGCATCACAATCGTCGGCTACAGCGACGTCATGCTCATCTCACGGGGCTTCCACCTCACCCCCGCCGAGGGCGAGACCGCGGCCGACCTGCGCCCCGACCCGCAGGCCGAGCTCGTCGCGATGGCAGGCGTGCACGCGACGGTCGGCATATTCAGCGGCTACCCGGTCTCCGCGTCCGGGTCACGCACCGCCTTGGCGATCGCCGGCCGCGCGGGCAGCCAGGTCTACTCGCTCGTCGCCGCGTTGTGCGTCCTCGCCATCCTGTTCTTCGCCGGTCCGCTCATGGCCCCACTGCCCTGGGCCGCCCTGGGCGGAGTGGTCTTGTACGCGGCGACCAAGCTCGTGTCGATCCCCGAGTTCCGCAGGTTGTGGTCGTTTCGCCGCCAGGAGTTCGTGCTGGCCCTCATCACGCTGGTCGGGACAGTCGTCGTCGGCATCCTGCAAGGCGTGGTCCTCGCCATCGCGCTCAGCCTGCTCGTCATGCTGTTCCGCCTGGCTCGCCCGCACGAGGGCGTCCTGGGACGAGTGCCCGGCATCCCCGGCATGCACGACGTCGACGACTACCCCGACGCGCGGACCATCCCGGGATGCATGTTCTATCGCTACGACGCTCCGCTGTTCTTCGCCAACATCGGCGACCTGCGCGAGCGGGTGTACAAGCTGCTCGTCCTGGAGAACCAGGCCTATCCGGACTCCCCCGTGCGATGGTTCGTGCTCAACGTCGAGGCCAACATCGAGATCGACATCACCGCGGCCGACGGCCTGCGCGAGCTGGCCCGGGAACTCGCCGACAGCGGCGTTCACCTGGGCCTGGCCCGCGTGAAGAACGACCTGTACACGCCCTTGGACCGAGCCGGGGTCATCGACGCGATCGGCAAGGACATGCTCTTCGCCACCTTGCCGGTCGCCGAGGAGAGCTACCTGCGCTGGGCCCTGGCCCACGAGCCTGCCCAGCCCGCGGAAACGCCCACCGACGTGGTCGACGACGAGCCCGCTAGCAGCCTGCTGCCCTGGCATCGGCCCGAACCGCACGACAACCGGGACGCCGAACCCGACGAGGCCGCCGCTGACTCGGCCGCCGACCCGTCCGACGAGGTCCCGCCGGACCGACCAGGATCCACATGACAGGCGATGCTGGTTCGATCTCCAGCGTTGGCCTTCAGGACTTGTGCGAGCAAGGACCTCGAGGCCGTCCACCTTCCCCTTCATCGTAATGATCTCGTGAGCGGCAGTCCAAACCCAGATGCGCGAAGTGCCCGCTCAATCCGGTTTGATCACGGTTGCTGAGACCCATCGGACCGGATAACGAGACATTTCGCGAGTGCTGAAAAGGCGCCCAATCCGCAGCCGGCCGCTACTCAACGCAAACGTCACCGCAAACCCGAGCACCATCTCGAAGGTCCGAGGCGAAGCCTCACCGGGCTATGGCGATCTTGGATCGTCGGGTCGTTCTCCTGGACGCTGTCGCCGGATGTCCTGGATGATGCCGAGAGGGGGGCAATGGCACTTGCTCGCGAGGGGTGACTTGCCGATCCATCGTTGCCGGGCGCAAGCCCGACCTGTCCGCGATGAGGCGAAGATGGGCGCAGCGCCGACGGAGCTGAAGGGCCTCATGCAACGCCATCTGACCATGATCGCGATGGGCTGGCACTGCACGACGGGCGGCTCGAGCCGCCGAACGACAGCCTGTCGCTCGGCGCGATCGCCACGATCACCCTCGGGCAGCTGCATCCGGGCGGGTCTTCGCGCTGTGGTCCGACGATCCGCCCAACTCCGCCTGACGACCAGCGGCATCATCGGTCCGCCCACGCCGGGCTGTTTGCCGGGCCTTCGGCCGGATGCGGTGCGCGAGGAGGACCGCTCCGGCTTGCGAAACGGGGAATCGGCCGAGGCGGCTTCGACAATGTTGTCGGGTCCGTGCCCAGCCGCCGCTCCAACTCCTCGAATCCACGCCACCTGCGCGGCCAGCTGCGCCGACGGCGCCGTGACCTGCCCGGTCAGCGTTCTCGATTGCCACCGCGTATTGGAACCACCTCACGCAACGCCGCATTGGCCCTCCGCAGCCGCACGACCACATCCGCATCGACCAACGACGAGGTCTCGCCGTGATCACCGAACTGGCGCGGCGATCAAGCCGACACGCCCACAACCGCCCCGACCACGACTCGGTCAAGCCCGAGGGTCCTGAATAGCTACCCATACGGCAGGGCCCGATCTATCAGAGCTCGGCTCACAATCCGGCGTCATGGGTTTACGGGAGCGGGCGCCGAGGGAGGCCTGACTGTCGGCAACTTACTGTGTCAATGACGTCCGAACGGAGTCCTGGCAGGCCCCGCCGGATTGGGACAGAATACGGTTATGCGATAGGGCAGCGAGTAATTGGAGACACGGTATCCACCGGCAACACCTGCGAATACGAACCGGCTCATCTCTGCACGGATGCAGCTTCGAGGTTGCGATCTCAATCGGAATCAGCTGCGGCCCGGGCCGGAGGAAGGCCGGGCTCGGCGCTTGGCGAGTTCCTGGAGGCGGTCGGCCGTACGGCTACGCTGGACGCAAACGTTCATTCCAGAGGACATCAAGCAGTCCGCTTTTCTACCGTCTCCCACCAGTTGACTTCACTACCGACCATCGCCAGTTTAGCAGGCCATAGATAGCCGGGGCGCAGCCGTGGTAAACGCCGACCGATCCAGGAAACCTAGTAGTGGATAACCGTTTGAGAAATGTGTTGCGCATAGAGGATCAGTAGTGAGTTGACAACCCAGGGACGCGACGGATGCGAAGCCACTGGGACCACAGGGGCCCTCGTGGCACTCGCCGACGAGCGCACGTCCCGCGGGAGCAGCCGATGCACTGGATGCTGATCGACCTCGCTCGTCGCGTCCGACCCGAGTTGGACGAGAGCCGTGGCCGTCTCCGGTGTGCGGACTGGCAATCAGAGCAGTGCCCGCTGATGTCGATGGTCTCGAAATTCAACCGGTCGAGACGTCCAGTTAGAGCTCCCGAAACGTTCGGATTATCTGCTCCGGTACTGATTACTCAGCACGCCGTGGATACGGCGAGCTCCGACTAGGCTCCTAAGAAAGGGCACTCCGATGACAGCTGATAAGCCTCGTGTCAACCAGTCGGACTTCGTTGCGACCTATAAGGACAGCGTCCTGGCGATTATCCCGGACGGGCGCCTCGCCGAGTTGACCGCCGCGCTGGCTAAAGGAGGCGTCGACCTCACTCGAGTGGACGTACTGCAGGGCGCGATCGGCGCTCACATATTAGACTTTGACGGCGTTGAACATGGGTTTTGGGCGCATGTGGTTCGAACACTGCAGAAACTAGGTACAGCGTCGAACGATCGGGAGAACTTCGCTTGCGCACTGCACAATGGAGATTCGGTCATCATCATTCCCGCCCACAGTCATGTCACTGCAAATATTTATGCGCGAATACTGGAGGAGCATGGCGGTCGGCGGATCATACATCTCGGCAAGCACGCCGCCGAACAACTCTCCTACTGAGCATCGCCTGGAAGACCGCGTCTGCAGGAGGCAAGACCGCCCCTCGTCCCGGACGAGCCGAGGTGATGACCTGGATCAACGACGCGTGCGACGGAGAGCCGGCCGCGGGCACCGCCACCGGACGCCCGACTGCGGTTTCGCTGGGCGAGCGATGCACGCCGCGTCGTGGGGTCTCCACCCCCCGCCATGATCTTGGTTCCAGGTGTAGGCACGAAGATCAGTCGGTGTAGAGGCCACCATGGGTCCGAACAGCTGCGGTGCGCAGAGCCGGCTGACGGTCGACGATCGCTCCTACGGGATCCACCGGTTGGATCGGATCGCAGGCTCGGAGCGATTGCCGTACAGCCTGAAGGTGCTGCTGGAGAACCTGCTCCGCAACGAGGATGGCCGTCGGGTGAGCGCCGAGCAAGCGGCCGCCGTGGCGCACTGGGACCCCTCGGCCGAGCACGGCCACGAACTGGCGTTCACCCGGGCCGGGTGCTGATGCAGGACTTCACCGGGGTGCCGTGCGTGGTCGACATGGTGGTCATGCGCGATGCGATCACCGACTTGGGCCGGAACCCGATGCGGATCAACCCGCTGATTCCCACCGAGTTGGTGATCGACCACTCGGTCATCGCCGACGTCTACGCTAGCCCGGACGCGTTCCGGATCAACGCAAGACTGGAGTTCGAGCGCAGCGCCGAGCGGTACCAACTGCTGCGCTGGGCACAGACCGCGCTCACCGACTTCAGCGTGGTACCGCCGGACACCGACATCTGCCAACAGGTGAACCTGGAGTTCTGTCCCGGTTCGTGTTCACCCGGCCGGGCGTCGGAGGGACCGCGGCGTACCCGGCCATGCTGGTGGGCACCGACTCGCGGCGACGCGCCCGCGGCAGCGTGTGGCTGCGACGGGCGGCACGACCGGCCGTTCCGGCCGGTACAGATCAAGATCGACGGCGCACCGGCGCACGTCGACAACGGGGCGTCGTGATCGCCGCGATCATGTCGTGCACGAACACGTCCAATCCCTCGCTGATGATCGGTGCGGGGCTGCTGGAGAAAAGCCGTCGAGCGTTGGCCAGGTAGCAACACAGCCCCATTGGCGGCCCGGCGCAAGAATCGTGCGCACGTCGTTCTTCTTGATGTCGTCGCCCCTTTGTTGAAGGCGGCGGACTCGAGCCGACGATCAGCGGAGACGGGGAACGCCATGGCTTGTAGCCGCAGCTCGGGCGGCTCGATGTAGACCCGAAAGCTGGTGGTACATCGGCCGGCACTAGCTCCTCGACCCCCTGCGGGCTGCCATCCTGCAACCGCACCCCTCGGACGTCACCCCGTCGCGGCCTCGGCCGCTGGGAGCCGAGCAACACCTGCCGCTCGGCGTCCGCACGACAGGCCGCGTCGCCCCCGTGGGGCGAAGGCGACGTGATTGCCGGGACTCGGCAAGTCCGGGGGCGGCAAGACGGCCGGTCTCGGCTCCGGACGCCGGAGTCTGGGCGGGGCATAGTAGATGGTAGTAAGCACGTCTGCCCGACCAGCAGTTTGGACAGTGCCGGGGGCCGAGGTTGCCGAAGGGTAGCAGCGAACCTGCTTCGCCCGGCGCCTGACCCGCTGATCGTTGGTGTAAACGCTCGCGGGTGGCGTGGGCCACAACCGCGCCCCGCCCGGCGATTCAGGTCAACCGTGCCAAGCCGCACCGAGTCGAGCTCATGCGTTCGTTTGCGTCCGGTGCAAGCGGCGGGGAAGCACGAAAGGTGAAGCACCGAAAGAAGGAGGACCTCATGAAGACCATCGCGTGGGCGACCGACGGCTCCCCGGCGGCGCGCAACGCCTTGACCACGGCCAAGCACCTCGCGCATCTCGCGGGCGCCCGGCTGCTTGTCTTGCACGTGCAGGAATTGGGGATCACCCGAACTGGCTGAACCGTCCTGGGTTCGCGAGAGGCTGGGGTTCAGGCCACCTTGCCCCGTTGGGCGATGGTGTGAGTGTACACGATTTCACGTTCAATTGGGGTCATGTAGTCGATTGATGAGTGGATTCTTTCC
>JBFWSN010000065.1:0-7952 GCA_050248355.1 Dehalococcoidia bacterium | reverse complement strand
GTCGTAGGGCCCGGTCCGCGTCCGGACCCGGGCGAGTGCCCGTTGGTGCAGAGCTCGGGGGGCGTCGATCGAGCCCGCCGCGACATCCGAGTCGGGGCTCATCGGCGCGACCGTAGCAAGCGCGCGGGCGTGGGCATGGCCCGTCTATTCCACGTTTTGCGAGCTTCTACTCCTCAGCCGCGCAGACGGGTGATCATGCCGACGCCCAGACGATGATTTCAGCGGAATAACTGCACGCGCACCACAGCCCCAGGAGCCGCGGGGATCGGACTCCTCACGGCGCGGATCGCCCTCTTCTACGAGCGCTTGTCCCCCGCGGGCGTTCGGATGGAGGACGGAAGGATGATCCTGGCGCTTCCGTTGGTCGGTTCGACGGGGGCCGGAGGCGTGCGACGCACGAACCGACCGGCTATGGCCGATCCGACAGGGACCACCAGCCCGAGAAGCCAGAAGCCGATGATCACCCCGGTCGGGAGCCCGCCGACGACGAGGAGCACCGCGGCGACCATCGTCCAGCCCACCGCGATGAGCAGGCCCGGGTCCACCTTGGTCGCCCCGGTGCGCCGGGCGCCGGCCATGGCCTTGCGCGCGACAGGAGAGAGGGCGCGGCCTCCGAACTCGATCGCGCCCGCCGTTCGCTGCTCCATGCTTGCTCCTCGGACGGGGGGTTCCGGACGCGACGCTAGGCCGCGCCGCGCGACCAAACCGCCCCTCGAAGGTCTAGGAGAGGACGACCGACTCCAACGGAATGTGGGAGAACCGCCAGTCCGTCGCGACGGTGCCAGGATCCAGTGCGACTGGTCGTCTGGCGATCCGGCTCTATCCGTTGTCCCGGCACCGGGGGCGACGCGCACCCGCAAGACTCTGCGTCGGCGCCACGGTCTTCGTCGAGCCCGCTGCGGCCGCCGGTGCGTCGACAGACGTTTGGAGCGAATTCCTGACAGACCTTGCCACTCGCGCTTCCGCTCGCCGATCATGGTGATCAGCGACGGCGCGCAACGTCACCATCGAGCACAACACCGTCGATCTCTCGGACCACGACCAGGCATCGACGGGTAATGCTCGACAACATCGCCGTGGACAACTGGTTGCTGGGCGCTGGTCACAGCGTCGTCCGACGCTTGTGTAAGCGGCGGCCACAGGGTCGTGCGCTGACGGCATTCGTCCTCCCTCCGCAACGACGGACCGTCGGAAGGGCGGGTCCGCGTTGGTGAGGGTCCAGAGCGCGCGCTGGATGAGGAAGGTCGAGCAGGGGCGGCGGCGACTCCTGTCGGGCGCACACAAGTTGCACTGGGGGGCGCGGGTCGTGGGTGTCCGCGTCACGGCGGCCGGCGTGGTGCGGTATGCGTGGGTACGGCTCCGCCGACCCTCCTCGATCGAAGTGAGGCTGAGCAGCGGTGGATCGCTGATCACCGACGTGCCCGGTCAACTGGTCCCGGCGCTCGTCGTGTTCGGTGACCTGATCGACCCGGAGTACCCGCTGCTCCGGCGCCTTGCTGCGCCGGAATGGGTCGTGGTCGACGTCGGGGCGGCAATCGGCCAGTTCACGGTCTTCGCAGCCCGGCTCGGAGTGAGGGCGGTCCACGCATGCGAGCCGAGTGATTCGAACCTCGCCTCGCTCCGACGCAACCTCGAGCAGAACGGCGTCGCCGACCGCGTGGACGTCCATCGCCTCGCACTCTCCAACACCACGGGCGAGGCGCGGTTCGCAACGGCCGCCACTACCTACATGAGCCGGCTCGACCGTGCGGCGTCGTCCAACGGCCAGGATGACCCACTCGTTCCCGTGCGACTCTTATCCGACGTAGCGGCCACGTGGCATCTCGACCGGATCGACGTCCTCAAGGTGAACGTCGCCGGCTTCGAGCCCAGGGTCCTCGAAGGCGCCGATGCCCTCTTCGCGGCAGGGGCCGTCGACATCGTGATCGCTCTCATCGGCGGGCCCTCGCTGGACTGCTATCGGCGCATGGCCGGTTTCGGGTACCGCTTCTTCTTCTTCGACCCGCGGCAGGACCTCCTCCACGAGGTGGTTCGCATCGATGACCGGCTCCTGGAGTGGCGGCCTTCCCCCGCGCGCCACGTGATCGCGATCCATCGCAATGCCCTGGCCCGAAACGTTCACGGCGGCCTGCGCATCGTCCCGGGGCCTGCGTGAGCCCTGGCCGGGCCGCGGCGGAGGGCCGGCCCCAGGGCACCCAAGGGGAGGCCGTGTGCGCCCCCGGTATCCTTCCTCGGGGTAATCGGCAGGACGGCGGACGGAACCAAGCCCCTGGGGCCCTGACTCGCTCTCTCATCGGAAGCAGACAGTGACCCTCTCCCCCCACCCGAGCGAACCGCAGCCGACGCCCGAGCCGGAGGCTGCCGATCTGATCGACGTGGTCGTCGTCACCTACAACAGCGCCGAGGTCGTAGACCGGCTCCTCGACAGCATCCCCGCGGCGATGGGATGGCTGCCGTTCCGGGTCGTGGTGGTCGACAACTCCTCGCCGGATCGGACGCGGGAGGTGGTCGCGGCCAGGGGGGACTGCGACCTTGTGGAGGCGCCGAACGACGGCTATGCGGCGGGCATCAACCGCGGCGTCGACGCCTTGGCGGGCAGCGGCCCGATTCTCGTCCTGAACCCGGACCTGAGCCTGGCGCCCGGCGCTGTTCCCGAGATGGCCGGGCTCCTCGCCACGCCCGGCACGGGCGTCGTAGTGCCCGTGCTCCGGGACACCGACGGCACGACGAGCCGGTCGCTCCGCCGCTGGCCGACGCTCCTGCGCTCGACCGGCTTCGGCGATTCGCGGTTCCCCCTCCTCAGCGAGGTCGTCAACGAGCCGGAGGAGTACGCGCGCGTCCACGAGATCGAGTGGGCGACCGGCGCGCTGATGCTGATCAAGCGCGGATGCTACGAGGCGGTCGGGGCATTCGACGAGTCGTTCTTCATGTACTCCGAGGAGACGGAGTTCTGCCTCCGCGCGCGACAGTCCGGATACGCGACCGTGTTCACGCCCCATGCGGCGGCCGTCCACGCCGAGGGCGCCTCGGGCCGCAATCCAGACCTGTACGCGATGCAGGTCCTGAACCGCATCCGCCTGTACCGGCGGAGCCACCGCCTGCCGGCCTCGTCCGCGCTCTTCGCGCTGGTGCTCGCCCGTGAGACCGTGTGGGCGATCCGCGGGAACGCGGACTCCCGTGCGACGGTGAGGGCCCTCGTTTCGCCCGCCCGCAAGCCCGCGCTCCTGCCGTGGCCGGGGGGGCCGCTCTCCAGCCCCGGCGCCGTGCCGCGACGCATCGGCCGGGAATGACCGCGGCCTCGCGATGGTCGACGACCCCGTGACCGGCCGCGGCACGTATCTCGCGAGCGTGATCATCCCCGCCCACGACGAGGAGAGGGTCATCGCGCGGACGCTCGGCGCCCTCCTCTCCGGCGCGGGCGGGGAGCTGGACGTGGTGGTGGTGTGCAACGGGTGCACCGACCGGACGGCCGATGTGGCGCGCGCGGCGTCGTCCCTGGTCCGCGTGCTCGACATCCCCGAGGCCTCCAAGGCGGCGGCGATGCGGGCGGGCAACCTGGCCTCGGCGGTCTTCCCGCGCATCCACATGGACGCCGATGTCGAGCTGACCGGCGACGATGCCAGGGCGCTCGTCCGGGCCCTGGAGCACCCCGGCGTCCTCGCCGCAGCCCCCGAGCGGGACATGGACATGACCGGGGTCAGCCTCCCGGTGCGCTGGTACTACGACGTGTGGCAGGCGCTCCCGCAGGTGCGCAGCGGCCTGTTCGGCCGGGGCGTGGTGGCGGTCGCGAGGGCGGGGCAGGAGAGGCTCGATTCCCGACCCGCTCTCATGTCCGACGACCTGGTCGCCTCGGAGGCGTTCGCCCCCGACGAGCGGAAGATCGTCCGGGATGCCAGGGTCGTCGTCCGGCCCCCGAGGCGGCTCGACGACCTCGTGCGGCGGCGGGTCCGGGTCGCGACGGGCAACGCCCAGGCGGACACGCACGGCGTACGGCGGCCGGAGTCGCGGACGTCCGTGGGCTCCCTCCTGCGCCTGGCAGCCAGGCGCCCGCGGCTGATCGTACGCCTCCCCGTCTTCCTCGCCGTCACCTGGGTCTCACGGCGTCGCGCGGCCCGGGCCGTGGCAGACGGGGACTTCTCCACCTGGGAACGGGACGAGAGCTCGCGGGTCTGAACGCCCGCGGCCGGCCTCAGCCCGAGGCGGCCGCGATCGTCTCCGGGGACCTCCCGGCCAGGTAGGCCGGCAGGCCCCTGACGGCGGGCGGTACGAACATCGGGTCGTCCGTGGCAGCTGTCAGGACATCGACGATGCGCTCCGACGTCAGGCCGTCCCAGAGCGGGATCGGGGCCGGTGCGGCCGGATCGGACCGGGCGGCGCGCGCCGCGGCGACGATCGCGTCGTGGTCGAACCTGACGAGGGTGTTCGTGCCGTGCGTGATCGTGATCGGGCGCTCGGTGTTCTCGCGCAGGGTGAGGCAGGGCACGCCGAGCACCGTGGTCTCCTCCTGCACGCCGCCCGAATCGGTCAGCACCAGCGCGGCGCCCGCTTCCAGGGCGAGGAAGTCGAGGTAGGGCTGCGGCTCGACGAGCCGGATCCGGCTCGGGTCGACCGCGATCGCGGCGCGGTCGAGCATCGTCCGCGTCCTCGGGTGGACGGGGAACGCGAGCGGGATGGAGGCTCCGACCTCGTCGAGTGCGCGCATGACATCCCGCATCCGCTCCGGCGAATCGACCAGCGCCGGACGGTGGAGGGTGACCAGGCCGTACGGGTCCGGCAGGCCGAGCTCGGCCCGCACCGGCCGGAGCCTGGCGCGCTCGATCGAGCCGAGGAGGCTGTCGACCATAATGTTGCCCACGCGATGGATCCGTGCGGGCTCCACGCCCTCGGCGAGGAGGTTCTCATCGGCGTCGGCGCTCGGGGTGAACAGCCAGCGGGCGACGGCGTCGACCATCACCCGGTTCACCTCCTCCGGCATGGAGCGGTCGAACGAGCGGAGCCCCGCCTCGATGTGACCGACCGGGATCCCCGCCTTCGCCGCGACGAGGGCGCAGGCGACCGTCGAGTTGACGTCGCCGACGACGAGCACGGCGTCGGCGTCGGCGCCCGAGAGCCACTCCTCGAAGGCGACCATCACCGCCGCCGTCTGCACGGCGTGGCTGCCCGAGCCGACCCCGAGGTTCGCGATCGGCTCGGGGATGCCCAGGGACTCGAAGAAGCTCCCGGACATCACCGAGTCGTAGTGCTGACCCGTGTGCACGAGGGCGGCGTCGATCCCGCGCGATGCGAACGAGCGCATCAGCGGGGCGACCTTGACGAAGTTCGGCCGCGCGCCCGCGACGACCACCGGCCTGCCGATCACGACGCCCTCCTCGAGCGCCACCACTCGGACACCGTGAGGGCGACGAAGCGGGAGTTGCCGACCATGTACCGCTTCCACATCCGGCCGGGCTCCTGGCCCAGCCGCCACACCCACTCGCACCCCGCCTTCTGCACCCACCGCGGGGCCCGCTGCACCTTGCCGGCGAGCACATCGAAGGAGCCCCCGACGCCCATCACGAACGGCACCGAGAGCCGCTCGAGGTGCTCGGCGAGCCAGAACTCCTTGCGCGGGCTCGGGAGCGCGAGGAAAAGGAAGTCGGCGTCCGCCGCGGCGACCGCGCCGACGACCTCGTCGTCATCGTCCCAGTAGCCGTTGCGCGCACCGGCGACCTGGAGGCGGGGGTGGCGCATGCGCAGCCGGGACAGCATCTCGTCGAGCACGTCCTGGGTCGCGCCGAGGAAGTACACGCGGTGGCCCGTCTCCTCCGCGCGCTCCAAGAGGGCGGCGAACAGGTCGATGCCCGTGACGCGTTCGGGAAGGGGCTTGCGCAGCACACGGCTCGCCCAGACGACGGACGACCCGTCGGCGCTCACGAGGTCGCACCCCTTGATGATCTCCCGCAGGGACTCGTCCCGGTTCGCGAGGACGACCTTGGCGGCGTTGAGGGCGACGTGCTGCGCGGGCGCCCCCCGGTCGGCGATCTCGAAGGCCCTGTCCAGGGTGGCTCCCGCGTCGAGCGCGTCCACGGGGAGCCCGAAGAGATCGACACGCCGGTCGGCGGTCGATGCGGTCACGACGGCCCCGCCTCTGCGATGAGCGCCTCGCGCCCCGACCAGGCCTCGAGGATCCATCCGAGGTGATAGGGGCGGCATGTGGCGTTGACCTCGAGCCGGCCCGGGTCGACCCGGAGGGCGCGACCGGCGAGCGAGAGGCCGGTGTTGCCGTAGAGCCCCGCGTGCCGCGCGAGCCCCTTCCGACGCAGCGACCGGTGGGCGAACCCGTTGCCGGCGTCGTAGAACCAGACCCCGAGCTCGTTGTTGCCGAAGCCCCATCGGAGTCCCTCGAGCGCCGCCTGGACGTATGCGCGCTCACCGGTGACCTCCGCCAGCGCCAGGAGCGCCATCGGTGCCATCGCATCCTGGTGGACCGAGTAGACCTCGTAGCGCTCGACGACGCCTCCACGCTCGCTGTTGTACAGCCACGGCCATCCATTGTGGGCGTCGCGCGAGTCGATGAGCAGTCCCGCGAGGCGTTCCGCACGGCCTCGTGCGTCGCCCGCCACATCGTGCCGGGCGGCTTCGGCGAGGGCGAGGAGGGAGTAGATCTGCGTCGCGAAGTTCGGCAGGCGGGCGCGCAGGCGGCTGGTGCCGACGTGGCGGAACAGGCCGGTGTCGGCCGACTGCCGGCGCCGGAGCTCGTCCATGGACCGGGCCACGAGCCCGACGGCTCCGAGGCCGCCCGCATGGGCCGCGATCGCCCCGATCGCGAACCAGGCCGCCTCCATCCCCTCGAGGGGCGCGAGCGCCGACGGAGCGGCCGACGCCCGTTCGAGGTCGGCGAGCGTGCTCATCGCAGCGGACTCGTCGGCGATGCGGAGGTCCGCCCACAGCAGCAGGCCCAGGTCACCGATGCCGAGCTGGCTGCGCCGCGCGTGGATGAGGCGGTGCAGGTCGTGGGGATCGACGCTGACGCTCGCTCCGGTGGCCGCCCGGCGGAGCACTCCGAGGAGGACCATCATCGAGTAGCGCACCGACTCGCCGCGCAGCGTCGGCTCCGACCACGGCCGGTCGAAACAGAAGATGCCGTTCGGCAGACGAAGCCCGGGAAGCGCCGCATCGGCGAAGGCGAGGAGCCCGTCTTCGCCGTGGAGCGGGAGGTCTCGGGGCAAGTCCTGCCCGCCCGCGTTGATGTTCATCCGCCGATCCATCTCCACCCGCCGCTCCAATCCTCGGTTTTGCAGCGTCCTGATGGCGCCCGCACCGGGCCGGTATCCAGTGTCGCCGTCTGTGGTCGGTTCGCCTGGGACGGGCCCGTGAGGAGATCCTCTCCCGACGAGCCCCGGCGCCAGCGGCCGGTCGTGGACACGTATCGACACACGTCGCGGGGAATCAAGACCGCGGCACGGCCACACCACGCGGCGATTCGCACGATCGACCGACGCCCCTATGTCGCCGGATCCCGACCGGCGGCGCTACTGATACGTGTCACAGCGTCCTGATCGCGGGGGACGACGATTATTCCCCGATCCCCTCACCCGCGGCTGGATCACCTCCCAGGCGCGGCGGGCGCCACCACGGGGGACCGTCAGTCTAGCGTCACCCCTCACGACGTGGTCGCATCTAGATTCGATCAAGGCCTGCAGCACCGGCTGCAACCACGAGCGGATCAGTTCAGGTTCGCCGCCGGCGCGCAAGGTGACTCTCAGGAGCACCCGCTGCGGTGCTCAGGAAGGTACGGCGGCGTGGCGGCAGGGGCCCCCGATCAGGCCCCTGCCGCCCGTCACCGCGGCCGGGTGCGGTCAGCCGGTTTCGACTGCTCCGGCGTCGGGGCCGGCGCCCCGGGGGCGGGGCGCGCCGAACAGGTCCCGGGCGGGGTGGTCGGCCGGGTCGCCGTGGTCGATCGCCGGCGAGTC
>JBFWSN010000064.1:0-8623 GCA_050248355.1 Dehalococcoidia bacterium | reverse complement strand
CGGGCGGCCCCGCCATTCTCACTCCCCCGACCCAGCGAGCGACAGACCGCGGACGTTACTCCTCTGGCTCCAAGGAGCGGACGGCCGCTGACGACGCGCTGTCGACATCGGATGCCGCGCATCTTGAGGTGTGGATGATCTCGCGCGCCGCGCTCATGGTGGTGCTGTGTCGTGATGTCCATGGCGCGCATGTCCGCGGGGGCGGGGTACCAGTACCTGTTGCGCCACACCGCGTGTGGTGATGTGCAACGAGACGCTTCGACGCCGTTGACGGCGTACTACACCGCGTCGGGATACCCGCCCGGCACCTGGTACGGCGCCGGGCTTACCGGCCTCGGGATCGCGTCCGGCGCAGCCGTGACCGAGGAAGGCATGGCCCGTCTCTACGGCCAAGGCCACCACCCCACCAGCGGGACGCCGCTGGGCCGCCCCTACCTGGCGTTCCGCAGCCAGGCGCAGCGCATCACCGACTCCGTCGCGGCACTGCCGGAGTCGATGACGGACTCCGCCCAGGCTGCGGCGGTCGAGGCGATCACCCGACTGGAGGCCGCGCGAAGGCCACGTGTCGCGGTTGCCGGGTTCGACCTCACGTTCACCGCGCCGAAGTCGGCCAGCGTGCTGTGGGCGTTGGCCGACCCGGACGTTCAGGCCCTCGTGGTCGCCGCACATCGGGCTGCGGTCCGCGACGCGCTCGCGTTCCTGGAGGACCGGGCGGTGTTCACCAGGATCGGGCACAACTCGATCGCCCAAGTACCCACCCGCGGGATGGTCGCTGCCCTGTTCGATCATTGGGACACCCGCAACGGCGACCCCAATCTGCACACCCACGTCGTAGTGGCGAACAAGGTCCAGGGCCTCGACGGCGAGTGGCGGTCGCTGGACTCCCGAGCCCTGCACCACGCCGCGGTCGCGGTGTCCGAGCTCTACGACAACCTGCTCGCCGACCACCTCACGACCGCGCTCGACCAGAACACCGGCCACCGGGCTGGGTCCTCGTGGGGGTGGCGGGACCGCGGACCGCGGCGCACCCCGGCCTTCGAGCTCGATGCCGTTCCCGACGACCTACTCACCGAGTTCTCGACCCGATCGGCGGCGATCGCCACCGCGATGACCGACGCCCTGGTCGACTTCCACGCCGCGCACGGACGCGGACCGAACCGCGTGGAGACGACCCGGCTGCGCCAGCAGCTGACCACCGCGACCCGCCCCGCCAAGACGATGCGCCCGCTGCCCGAGCTGATGGCATGGTGGCGCGAGCGAGCCCGGCGCCTGCTGCGCCGCGCCCCGCACCCGCTCCTCGCCCCCGCGTGGAGCAGCCAGCTCGCGACACCTGCGTTCACCGCCGCCATGGGTCGTAGTCGCGTCGGAGTCCGTCACGAGACCCCGACCAGCGACGACACCTCAGCCGTCGGCAACCGAGGCTGGCGCGGCACGGCACGAGTCGGCGGGGCGCTCCGCAGCCGGCTGCACCAACGCTCTTCCCACGCGGCCCGTCCGAGCGTCTCCGACGACGTCGTCGAGCACCTCGCCGCGGTAGCCCTGGACGCGGTGCTGGCGCGGCGCTCGACCTGGACCCGGTGGAACCTGCTCGCCGAGGCTGCGCGCGCCACCCGCGGTCTGCGGCTGCCGGACGCGGCCGAGCGGATCGCCCTTCACGACCGCGTCGTCGCGACCGCGCTGGCCGGGTGCGTGCCGTTGACCGCGCCGGACCGGTGGACCGTGCCGGAGGGGTGGCGCCGCCCCGACCGCACCACGGTGTTCGACCGACCGGACGAGGATCGGTTCAGCCACCGGGTCATCCTGGACGCGGAGACCCGCCTACTGGCAGCCGCCGACGACCAGCTCGGCCCCGGCGTGGACGAGACGGTCGCCCGCACCGCAGCGGTCGCGGTCCAGCCACCCCGTCACCCCGGGGGGCGCCACGTGCGCCTCGCCAGCGACCAGGTCGACGCCGTCATCGGCATCGCCACCTCGCGGCGGGCCCTGGATGTCCTGGTCGGTCCGGCGGGGACCGGGAAGACCACCACCCTGCGCGCCCTGCGAACCGCATGGGAGAACGTGCACGGCCCCGGCACGGTGCTCGGGCTGGCACCATCGGCGGCTGCGGCGCACGAGCTCGCCGACGCCCTCGGCGTGCCGTGCGAGAACACCGCGAAGTGGCTGCACGAGTCCACCGGCCCCGCCGCCCAGCAACGCGCGGACGTGCGCGCGGGCCTGCTCGAACGGCGCACCGCCGCGACCAGCGCGGGCGACGCGCGCACAGTGCGGCGGGTCGACACCGCGCTGGCCCGACTCAACGCGCAGCAGGACCGGTGGTGGCTGCGGCCAGGGACGCTGCTCGTCGTCGACGAGGCGTCCCTGGCCGGCACACTGGCCCTCGACGACCTCGCCGCTCAAGCCGCTGCCGCGGGGGCCAAGCTGCTGCTCGTCGGCGACCACCATCAGCTCGGCGCCGTCGACGCAGGCGGCGCGTTCGGCCTCCTCGCCACCACCGGTGCCGCGCACCGGCTGCGGTCGCTGTGGAGGTTCACCCACCGGTGGGAGGCCCACGCCACCCGGGCCCTGCGCGAGGGGCATCCGGGCGCCCTCGCGACCTACGACCTTCACGGCCGCATCCATGAGGGAGGGCCCTTGGACGTCCTCGACGCCGCCTACTCCGCGTGGGCGAGCGACAGCCGCGGCGGCGCGGCGGCGCTGCTGCTCGCCGCCGATGGCGCGACGGTCGCCGCTCTCAACCACCGTGCCCGCACCGACCGCGTCGCCGCCGGTCTCGTCGACGACACGACCACCGTCCGCCTCGCCGATGGACTGCAAGCCGGCACCGGGGACCTCGTCGTCACGCGCCGCAACGACCGCCGCCTGGCCACCGCCGCCGGCGGCCATGTCCGCAACGGCACCCGCTGGACTCTCACGACCATCCACGCCGACGGCAGCGCCGACCTCGCGGCGCAGTCAGGCACCGGCCCAGAAGGCACCGGCCAGGACCGTGTGCGCGTGCCGGCCCACTACGTGCGCCACCACCTCGAGCTCGGCTACGCCACCACCATCCATCGGGCCCAAGGACTCACCGTCGACCACACCCATCTGCTGGCCACCGAGGGCATGACTCGCGAGTTGCTGTACGTCGGGCTGACCCGGGGCCGGCACTCCAACCACGTCTACGTGCCCGTCGACCCACTCGACGACGGATGCGAGCACCTGCCTGACCCCGGACGCCACTCCCCCGACGCGCACGAACAGCTGCGCACGATCCTGGCCAGCACTGGCCGCGAACGGTCTGCCACCGAGCGCCTGCGCGAGCTGACGAGCGGACCGAGCCAGCGAGAGCGCGACGCCGTGCGCGCCACCCTCGCCGACACCCGACCGCCCTACCCCGCCGACGATGCGCACCAAGACCCTCGGACGCGTGCCCGCCGCTCCACCAACCGCTCCGCGAGAGGACCCCAGCGATGACCTCCAACCAGCCCTACCGTCCGGAAACGACGACCCGGCACACCGACCCGTTCGCGGCCTTCGCCCTTGCCTGGCCGACCCTGAGCGCCGATGAGACCGACGACGCCCTCGCCGAGCTCGAGGACTGGATCGACTGGCTCCGCGACCGCTACCACCTCGACCACCGCCACCTGCCTCCCTGCTGGGCCCGGCACGGCGAGCTCATCGAGGAGCTCTCCGCGCTCCACACCGCCTGGCAGCACTCCTACGCACCCGACGCCGACGGCAGCGCCCCACTGCGCTGGCACGACGCCTTCGAGCTCTGCCGTCAGCGGCTGCTCGACTGGGTCGCTCGCACAGGGTGCCGACCTGACAACCACCGCGAGCACCCGTGAGATGCGGCCGGCCTGTGCCGCGCCTCGCCCACGGACGAACACGCGAGTGGGGCGTTCCGACGCCTTTCCTCCGGCCGTTGACTCTCCGAAGGCAACCGATGCTGCACCACCTCGGTGGCTCTCACGACATGCAGCAGGGTGCGTCGCATGGAGGTGTCGCTGCTCTACATCCCGGACTGCCCCAGCGGTCGCTGGCGCCGGCTCGACGGGGTGAGGTCTTCGCCCGGATCGGGCAGCCCGACCAGGCGATCGACCTCGTTCTCGGCAGCTCGGTCTTCGGGCTGCCGACGAATTGCATCTTCCGGGTTCCCGCCATCCTCGCCGACGGGGTCAACCCGTGGGGCCCCCAGAGCCGGCACCTGGAGGGCTCGCCAGCCGCCCTCTACCGCACCGACGGGGCGTCGGGCGCGCCCAAACGTCGAGGAGAACGTCCGGGCAGTGACTCGACGGCCGCGCGAGGAGGTCAGCGCCCCAGCGACGCCACTGCATCCCACACGGTCAACCGTGTGGGATGCAGTGGGCTACCTACTTGGTGTCGCGCGGCGGGTTCGGGTCGTTCCCAGGAGCGACGGTGTCGCTGTCCCGGATCCGCCCGTCTCGCCCGTGGATGACGACTTCGCCGCCACCCTGGTTGTGGACGATCTGCCGTGCACGGTCGATCGCCTCGGCCTGGGTTGACGTGACCGCGCTTGCGCGATCCGCGCCGGGGGCGATGACCTGCCAGTCGCCGTCGCCTCGAGGGGTCACATGTCGCGATGTCATGTGCGCCGCCCTCAGGTGAGGTCGAGGACGGTTGCGCCGCCGGCGCCGCCCTTGACCAGATTGAGGCTGTGCTGGGCGCTGGCCTTGGTGGCGTACATCTCGCTCTGGGAGAGCGTCTCGTTGTTCGCCGACTTAAGGACCCACCAGAACTTCTGATTGGTCGCGGTCGCCGACTTGTGAAGGGTGAACTTCACTGGCTTGAACCTTTCTGCAGGGCTGGCGCAGCCCCGAGACACGCCCGGCAGACCAGAGGCCCCTAAGGGGCGGTCCGGTCAGCCAGGCGCTAGGTTCTCCGTGCGTCCCACACGCTCAGAGGCACTAGTCCCAGGCCGCCCCAGGCGGATCTGCCGACTGGGGCTTCTGCATTGGCACTCAGGAGCACCGAGTGCCAACTTACATGGTTGTGATTCCGCTCACCAAGCCAAACTGTACGCTCGGCGTGTCACCCAAGTGCCACAACCGGTTTCACTTGTGTCGTTCAGCCATGTTAGCGTCGACTGCTGACGAAGGAGCAACCATGACCGTGACCCGCGTACGCACCACGTCACCACCGACCGACACGACCAACTCCGAGCTCGCCGGCATCGCCCGCGAAGTCGCCGCCGCTCCTGAGCCGATCGAACTGACGATTCGCGGCGTTCGCTACGTCCTCGACGGCCCAGTCGCTGGCGCGACTGCCGATGTTGTCGCGCGCCTGGAATCGGGTTTGGGCGTCTACGTCGCGTCCCTCGACACGCTGCTGACGACTACGCAGGCTGGCGAACTCCTAGGGCTCTCCCGAACGTATGTGTGTCGCCTTCTCGATCAGGGCGTGCTGCCGCACACGATGCGCGGCACCCACCGCCGCGTTCCGCTCGAGGCTGTCCAGAACTACCGCGAGCTGATGCGCGCGCAGACCAGGAAGGCACTCGACGAGGTCACGCGGATCACGAAGGAAGTCGGCGGCTACGACGACGACTTCTGACCCGCAAGATGGCGCCGCAGATCGAACGCGTTGGGCAGCGCCCTTAGGGTCGCTACATGCCGTACCGCGCCTTCCTGGACGCCAACGTCTTGGTTCCCGCGCGCGTACGCGACGTGATCCTCACCCTGGCCGAGGCGGACATCTACCGGGTCCACTGGTCGCCCGGTGTGCTGGACGAGATGGTCAAGCACCTTCCCGACTCCATGCGCCCGGACCAGGTCGACGCGCTGCTGGACGCCATGAACAGGGCGTTCCCAGACGCAAACAGCAACGCGGTTACCACCATCCCCACCGAGGTCAGCTCGGCGATCAACGCCAAGGACCAGCACGTCGTTGCGGCAGCGCTGAACACCCACGCCGATGTCTTGGTCACCGACGACGAAACGCTCCGCGACGAGATCGACGATCCAGCGTTCAAACCCACGCTCGACGCGCAGTCCGCGGACGTGTTCCTGACCTACGCGCTGGACGTGTTCCCTGCGGTGTCAACGGACGTGCTGCGCCAGCTCGTTCGCGAACGGTGGGGGCACCCCGACCTCGACGACGCCGAGATACACGCCCGCCTGCTCGCCTGGATGCGGCGCAGCGGACTGACCGCTGCCGCGGGGCAGCTCGAACAGACGTGGCTCAACACGACGTAACGGGGAGGGAGTCCGCTTCGCGACGCGCTCACCGCTAAGCCGCGCCCGGTAGTTCGTCACGGCATGCACCGGTGCGGGGTCAGTGCGTGATGGCACGCGCTGCACGTTGGGCAGCGGCACGTGTTTGCAGGGCCGCGGAGGCGTCGACCGGCCTGGCGGGTCGGTCACAGCCGAGCTGCTCGCTGATGCCTTCCGCTACGTCGAGCACACGAGCTGCAGCGGCCCTCAGGGCGCCGGGTTCGTTGCCGGACCATCCCGCGATGTACGGCACGGAGTAGGCGAACGTGTCGAGGCCGGCTGCGCTCGTGACGAGGTGGGCGATGGATTCGGCTTCGACCTCGGCCTGTCCTCGGCAGCGGGTAGAGGTGCGGTACTCGTCGGCGAAGCGGTTCTCGTGGTCGGCGCGGATGTGCCCGAGCTCGTGGGCGAGCGTCTTCACCGCTTGGGCAGGGTCGACGTCGTCGCGGACGCGGACGAGCCGGTTGCGGTAGTCGGTGTAACCATTGGCGCCGTGGCACTCGCCCCGTTCGAGGGCGAACCCGTCGTCGCGCACGAGTTCGGCGAGACGCTCCCACAGGTCGTCGGGTGCTGGTCCGGTGAGCAGGTGCGGGTCGTCGGGGAGGTCGGGGCCGTCGGTCTGGCTGAGGTCGAAGACGTGGACGACCCGGAACCCGCGCAGCATCCGCGGCGCACCTACACCTGGCTCGACCTCCGCCGTGGTCCGGTGGACGGGCTCGACCTGGGCTTCGTCGGGCTTGTAGATGCAGGGGGCGAGTATCGCGATGCCCTTCTCCCCTTTGCGGACCTGGCGTCCGGCGGCGCGCCAGGCCCGGTACCCGGCGACTGCGGTGGCCTCAGGTCGCTGGACGGCGACCAGGAGGATGTTGTTGAGGCTGTATGTGGGCATGTGGGCTGCGATGCGCAGCATGTGCTGCCAGGCGTCGCTGCTGGTGAGGTCGGCGACTGCGGTGGTGAGTCGCTCGTGGATGTCTGTGAGCTGGTCGCGGCGTCGCTGTTCGCGGGCGGCGTCGTCGGCGCTGGTCATGCCGCGCCTGCTTGTAGGGCGCCGGCGCAGACGGGGTCGGACCAGCCGCGGTACCCGCTGCGGGACATGAATCCGGTCTCGATCTGGGCGAGGGTGACGAGGTAGACCCCGCCGGTGAATCCGGTGGCGTGGTCGAGGGCGTCGTTGGTGACGACCTTGATCCGTGCGGGGTCGCAGCCGGGGTCGGCCTGCACGACGAGGGCGATGTGCCCGGCGGGGCTGCCGGTGGCCCAGTGGACGAAGGCGCCGAGCGGTGGGCAGCGGTCGCCGGGGCGGGCGTGCCCGGTGGTGAGCATGCGGGTCCAGTGCACGGAGGCGGACTCGTAGCCGGAGTTGGCGTAGCCGTATGCGCGGCAGGCGAGCCGGTCGCAGCGGTTGTACCAGCCGGAACGGGCACCGACGAGGTCGAGCGCGGCGGCGACCGCGCCCGCCACGTCGGTGGGGGTGCCGGACGGGACGACGACGGTCCCGGTGCCGGCGAGGCTGGACGCGCAGGCGCCGTCCACGTGGGCCGAAGGCGCCACCTGCGATGGGGCACCGGTCGCGCTCCCGGCGGTGGTGGCAGTGGGTGTAGTGCTGGTCCAGGAGACGGCGTCGGCGTGAACGCGTTCGAGGTACGTCTTGGCGGAGTCGTCGATCCGCGGGTAGGTCGCGACGGCACCCGGTCCGGAATGGTGCGCGAGGGCGAGCGCGTCCAGTCGGGACAGGCGACGCGGCGCGGACGGAAGCATGCCCAGAGGCTGGTCGAGGTCGTCGAGGAGCTGGCACAGCACCTGCCCGGCGACATCGGCGACGGTGAGCGGGTCGAAGTCATCGGGCCGGCCGTTGCCGTCGAGGTCGGCGTTCGGGCCGGCGCCGTGGATTTCGACCCAGTCCGCCTCGGGCCCGGCGATCAGGCCGCGGCCGCGCGGGCCGGTATGGGCCGGGTCGAAGCCGGAGTCGGCGGCCATGACGGCCGCGATCCAGGGCTGCGGCAACTGGGGGCAGGCGCTCTGCACGGCCGCGATCCACACCCGCGCCGGGGCCGGGACCGGTGCGGTGTCGGCCAGGGCGGGTCCGGGGGCGGTGAGGCAGGCCAGCGCGGTGCCGGCGGCGCCGAGGACGGCGAGGACCGCGACGATGGGCGCGGCGAGGGCGGTGGCCGCTGCGGCGGCGAGGCCGGCCTTCACCGGGCCGCTCCGTCGCGTGCGGCGAGTTGACCGCTGCTCCCACGGCCGGCTGCAGCGGCGGTGGCGGCTTCGATGCGCTGCTGCCCCGCGGTGAGGGCGGCGGCGTCCGGGCGGCTGGGCCAGGGGGCGAGGTCGATGATCGCGGGCCGGGCGTGCCGGAGCAGGAGCACGGCGGACCCGAAGGGCAGGGTCCGCAGGACCGCGGGCGGCAGGAC
>JBFWSN010000063.1:0-9471 GCA_050248355.1 Dehalococcoidia bacterium | reverse complement strand
ACCGCGGCGATCTCGGCGACCGCGCGGTCGCTCCCCGTCAGCCGCAACACGGCGGCTGCATGCAGCGTCAGTCAATACTCGCAGTGATTCACCATCGACACGCCGACGTGCATCGCCTCTTTGGCGAATTGCGACAGTGCGCCGCGGCCGTAGTAGGTGGCGAGCGAATGATCCAGGTTGGCGTCGAGCCACGCCGGCCAGTGCGTCTGGACGCCGAAGACGCCGGGGGCCAGCAGTTGCTCGAGGCTTCGCCCTGTCCTGGCCGCGAGCCGCTCCAGTACGGCGCGCTCCTCGTCCGATAGCTCAGCGGCGTTCAGTGGGCGGAGTGTCGGCATCAAGTCCTCGTGGGCTGAGAAGTGGACGACGACTATGTCCTGTCAGCCATCACCGGTCAACTCCGCGTACGACACGTGCGGTGGCTCCAGGCCGTTGCGTCGGACGCTGTAACGCTTCCGCCGCGGAGAGAGACGACAGCACCATACGGAGGCGCACATGCGCATCGACTCGGTTCTGCTCTCACGTCCCCTGGGCCTCGCCACCGACATCCCGCTGACCGCGTCGGCGGGATTCCTCGCCACGCTCGCGATCACGACCACCATGTACCTGTTGCCGGCCCTTGGGCTGCCGCAGGTCGACCTCCCCATCTGGGTGGCCCGGATATTCACGAAGTCTCCCGTGGGCATCGCCGCGTTGGGCATGGCCATCCACCTAGTGGTGGGCTTCGGGTTCGCGTGGCTCTACACCGCACGGGTCGAGCCCAGGCTCGCGCTCTCGCCAACGTGGGCCGGGGCGGCCTATGGTGTAGCACTGTGGCTATTCGCACAGGCCGTCGCGGTGCCCGTTCTCGGTGTGCTCGCAACGAGCCTTGCGAGCGACGGAGCCCTGAGTCCCGGGCTCGTGTCATATCGCCTGGGGCTCGGAGCCGCCCTCGGAAGCCTGACCTCCCACGTCGCGTACGGCGTGGTCCTGGGCTTCGTGTATGGCTGCCACGGGGGTGGGCAGTGCCGACGGCAGGCGCGCGTGTGACGTCGGCGGTCGAAGCCGGCCATCGCCGTCCCGGGCAGTCCTCGCGATGAAACAGATCGTGCTGGTGGGGGCCGGTCATACGCACGCGTACGTGCTGTCACGTTGGCGACGGACCCCGATTCCTGACGCGCAGCTGACGTGCGTGTCGCAATACCCCGTCGCGACGTATTCCGGCATGCTTCCCGCGGTGCTGGCCGGGCTCGTTCCCCCGGACGCGATGCAGATCGATCTCGCGGCACTGTGTGCCGCGGCTGGCGGTCGGCTGGTCGTCGCTCGTGCGTCGAGACTCGACGTCGCCACCCGGCATCTGGCGCTCGAGGACGGCACCACGGTGCCATTCGACGTGCTGTCTGTGGGTGTCGGCTCCGTGCCGGACGTCGACGGCGTCGACGTGGAACCGACGTCGATGCGCGTGGACGTGAAGCCGATGCAGACGTTCCTCGAACGCCTGTCGGCCGCCGTGACTCGCCGCACATCTCGCGGCCGTCCAATGCACGTCGCAGTGGTTGGCGGCGGCGCGGCGGGCGTGGAGTTGGCGCTCTGTGCGCCACGCCACGTCGCCAGCCTGACGGGCGAGTCGGACGCACGCTGTTTGCTCGTGACGGCTGGCCGCGTGCTCGACGGCAGTCGCGCAGCCACTGCCGAGCGTGCACGCGCGGCCCTCGCCCGGCGTGGCGTGATCGTGCGCGAGCACACGCGAGTCGCCGCCGTGGGGTCAGACCACCTGGCCTTCAACGATGGGACGTCGGCGTCGGTGGACGTGGCGATCTGGGTTACCGCCGCCGTGGCCGGCCCCTTCCTGCGCCAGACCGGCCTGCCGGTCGATCCGCGCGGCTTCCTGCGCACGACGGACGCGCTGCAGTCGGTCGCGCGCGTTCCGGTGTTCGCGGTCGGCGACGCTGGGACCATGGACGGCGTCGACATCCCGAAGGCGGGCGTCCACGCCGTGCGGCAGGGCCCGGTGCTGTGGGCGAACCTGCGCCGTCTACTCGAGGGTCGAGTCCTCAGACGGTACGCGCCACAACGCACGTTCCTGAAGCTGCTCAATACCGGCGACGGGGCGGCGATTGGGGAATGGCGGGGCTGGACGTTCGAGGGTCGAGCCGCTGGCGCGCTCAAGACCTGGATCGATGGTCGCTTCGTCCGCCGATATCGAGTGCCAGGATAGAGCAGGAGACGCGCCCTGGCAGGGTCAATGCGTCTGCCGTTCCGCCCTGCCCGGACCACCGAAAGGACCCCGGGGGCCGGTACCGGCACGCGTCACGACGCCGCTCCAGAACTTCACCTGTGTGGTCGCGGCCTTGTAAGGAATCGGCTCTAGATTGCGTTCATCCAAGTGGGCGGGAACGCTTCACGCCGGAGGTGTAGTTGGCGGAGAGGGTGGGATTCGTTCCCGCGATCCTCGCTCCCATCAACGGTTTAGGCCGGATCGGAACCGCCAGAACCCGCCAGAACCTCTAGAAACCTGAGTATCAGGTACAAAACAGGGACAGTGCAACCCCAACCTACCCTGCTCTGTTGAACGCGTCTTGCGGGTCTGACCTTACAAGGACTCCGGGCCGGTCGCCTGCCCGACTGTTGGCAGCGGGTTGAAGGTGCGTGTTCGGAACGCGAGGTGTGATGCCCCGCTTCATGCTGCAGTGGCTTGCCGCTACTCCTTGCCGACTGCGCGGACATACCGTGATTCGAACATCAGGGTCTCATCGCGCGGACGGCTCAGGTCGTGGTACTCGATGGTGAATCCCTGCGACGTCTCGCGAATGTCGACCCGCCACCACCGATCCAATGCGCCTGTCGAGGGATCGTCACTCTGACCAAGGAGCTGGAGCGTGTGGCCGGCTGGCACAATTGGACCTTCAGTCCGAAACAGCGCTCCTGACGTATTGTCACTCCATACCATCACGACCTTCTTCCGGAGCGTGTCGACCGAGAGGAGCCCCAGCCCTGCGAAGGGTTGGCCGGCCTGTGTGCCCTTAACGTCAAGGAGCAGCGTCGAGCCACCAGCGACCCATCGGGCCGAGGCCGTACCGCGGTCGTGAATGGGCGTCGAGTGCGGCCCCTCGGGCCACACTCGTCCCGCTATTTCCCACTGTCCGGCCATCGACTCCAGGATTGCGTGACCCTGCCCCCGCGGCGCCGGCGATCCGGAGGCGGCTTGGTCAACAGGTGAGAGCAGCACGCCCAACGCCAAGATCGTCATTCCCACGCACTCCTCCTGGTTCAAGAGCGTTCCCGCGGCAGCCACCACGATGCGAGTGCAACGTCCAGCCCGCCGACCGTTTCCCCGCCGCCTAACTACGCGGGTCCTCGCCTGTGGACCGCGCTACTGCGCCTTCAGGGCCTCCGCCGGGGGTACACGTCCGGCCCGCACCGCGGGCCCGGCGGCTGCAAGAAGCGACACCGCGAACAACACCCCACCGACCAGAGCGAGGGCGAACGGGTCGGTGGGGGTCACGGCGACCAGGAAGCGGGTCAGCGACTGGTTCATCACGAGACCGAGCGCCCCGCCGAGGGCGACGCCCAGGGCGATGCTTCTCGACGCGTTTCGCAGCACCAGTCCGACGAGACCGGCCGGCGTCGCCCCGAGGGACGAGCGAATACTGAGCTCGAAGCGGCGACGCTGCACGCCGAAGGTCATCACCGCGAAGAGACCGACCGACGCCAATGCGAGCGCCGTGATTCCAAACACCAGGAACAGCGAGGGCAAGAAGAAGTAGAAGAAGGTGCCACGCTCGATGACCCGTCCCATGGACCACACTTCATACGCCGGGACGTCAGGGTCGACGGACGCCAGCGCGGATGTGATCACCGCAGATGGCGGCGGCGCGCCAGGCCGGCCACGAACGAGGACCCGCGCGGCCCGCACGTCCCGCTGTGTCAGCGGCACGTAGATGCCGTCGGGCCGCCGGTTGCGCGGACCGTCCATCCACAGGTCCGGTACCACTCCCACCACCACGACCTGGTGAGCGCCGCGGGAGGTCGTGATCGTAAGGGCTGTCCCGAGCGCCGCCTCTGCCTGGGCAAAGTGCCGCCGGACGAAACTCTGGTTTACGATGGCGACCCTCGCTGCGGTGTCGGTGTCATGGTCGGTGAACGCCCGCCCGTCGAGCAGGCGGCTTCCGATGACGTCGAAATACGACGGCGAGATTGCGGCGAGTGTGGCGGACGGCAGAGTCTGGTTCCCCCGGGGGGGCTTGCCGGTCACGACAGCTTGCACTTTGGGGAACTCGCGCACCGGGAGTGCCGATGTGAGGGCGGCCTGATCCTTGCCCAGATCCGAAGCGAGTCGGCGCTCGAGCGCCTCCCAGAACGCCGCGCGACCCTCGCGATCGAACGACGCCGGCAGCGAGACCTTCGCTGTGAGGAGTCGGTCGACATCCATGCCGTAGTCGCGGACGCGGAGGGTCTGCATGCTCCGCACCATGACGGCCGCGCTCGACAGGATGGCCGTCGTCAAGGCGATCTGCGCCACGAGCAAGGCGCGCATGAGGCGATTCGCTCTGGCACTCGACAGGCCTCGCCCTTCATCCTGCAGCACTCGACGAACATCCACCCGCGTCGCCTGAAGCGCTGGCGGCAGACCCGCCACGAGTGTGGCGACCGCTGCGAGACCGGCGATGCTGCCGAGCGTGGCGGGCGTCAGGCCGATATCGAACCAGAACGGCGGAGGAATGCCTGCCTCGGTGATCACTCCCGTGAGCACGCGCAGCCCGAGGCTGGCCACACCGACGCCCGTGAGGCCGCCGACCGCGGCAATGGCCCCAGACTCACCCAGCAGACGCAGTCGCAGGCGGTTCCTGGACTCGCCGAGCGTCAGCCGAATCGCGAACTCCCGCGCCCGTTCGACGCCGCGGGCGAGGAGCAGGTTGGCGACGTTCACGGCCGCGACCAGGAGCACGAGCACCGCGACACCGAGCATCGCCACCTGAAAGGCGACGATTTCGGCCCCGATCGTCCCGGTGGTATACGGCTGCATCCGCACGGAGAACGCATCGTTGGTCTCGGGGAAACGGCGCGCCAGCGCCGCATCGATCTGGCGCAGTTCGCGGAGGGCGCCGGCCACGTCGCTCGCCGCGCCGATCCGACCGGCGACGCTGACACGTTCCGCGACCGCCCGAGGCAGACCAGGGCCCTCCAGCGCCAGCGGTATCCACACTTCCTGGTTCGTCGGGAATCCGAACGAGTGCGGCATGATGCCGATGACTTCGCGTGGCGTGCCGTCGACTCGCACGATCCGCCCCAGGATCTCCGGGGCGGCGCCGTACCGACGCCGCCACAACCCCTCTCCCAAGAGGACCACGGCCGGCCCTCCAGGGGTGCCCTCTTCCGTGGTGAACAGACGTCCCCGGACGGGCCTCACGCCCATCAGGTCGAGCCCGGTGGGTTCGATCCGGACCGCGGCGATGCGCTCTGCGACGCCGGCGGCGTCGGCAAGCCCGGCCTCCACGGGCTCGAAGGCGAACAGCGCGTCGAAGGACCGCACCGCCGCACGCCATTCATGCAGATCTTCGGCATTCACGCGGCCATCGGAGTCGTCACCATCGACCAGGCGCTCCACGAGGACCCAGCCGGACGCGCGATCGAAAGGCAGATCCACCAGCACCGATCCGTAAGTGAATCCGAAGATCGTGCCCGCGAGGCCGATCCCGAGTGCCAGTGTTAGCGTCGCAGTCAGCGGCAGGGTCTTGGCCATGGCGGGCGCTTCCTGTCATCCGGCGGCGCGACGTTCAGCGCCCTCGGGGCTGGCTGGTCGGCGGCACCTGGCCCTTTGCGCGCAGGTAGATCGTGAGCTTGCCGTATTCGCGTTCCGTGTGGGACGTGAGCAGCATGACGAGGAGTCCCGCCGGCATGTCGCGCACGGGAATCTGCGTGCCGTCGATGAGCGCGCCGCCGCCAAACGCGCGAGGTGCCGGCAATGTCGCATCCGTCAGGGTCGCCAGCGCTCGCTCACACAGTGCGGTCGAGGCCTTGAGCTCGGTCAAGATGGCCGCCTTGGCGTGCACGGTCTTCTCGACCTGGGTGCCGATGGGCTCCCGATTGCCGGCGATGGCAGAACAGAACGCACGATTCGTGTCGGCCACATGGGCCACGAGCTCGCCGAAGCTTCGTGCACCGGGGGCCGGCTTGAAGTCGTAGTCGCCTTCGGAGAGCTGTGCGCCAGCGGCTTCGATGCTGGCAATCCGGTCGAGCGCCACGGCCGACATGGCGCCGACGAGTGACGGCGGGGCCTGTGCCCGCGCCACACCGTAGGATGTGGACACGACGAGGGTGCAGACGAGACTGATGCGCAGGACAAGAGCGTTCATGACACCTCCGGAGGCGTGCGTGACGATGGAAACGGTTCGACCGGGAAGCGGGAGTCAGATCGCCCCGGGCAGGCCGATGACCCGACGCGCCAGCGCGATCTGGCCGACGTGGTACGTCTCATGACACTGCAGCTGAGTCAGTCCCTTCAACGCCTCGGGCTCCGGGTCACTTGCCGCGAGCGCCGCCATGAGGCGTTCATGGCTTTCGCGATAGGCGTCTCGGATCTCTGACCACGGCTTGTCGATCGTGGCGGGCAGATCACGCGACGTGCCCTTGAAGCCCTCGGCGTCTCCTTCGTTCCAGACCGGGCGTCCGCCGAGCATGGCGAGGATGGTTTGGCGCCAGTAGACGATGTGGCCGAGCGACCAGGCGATGGCGTTCCCGTCGCCCGGCTTGGTGGTGGCGAGGACGTCAGTGACGCCATCGAGGTTCTTCGTCAGCAAGCTGTGGTTCATCGAGAACAGCAGGCGCAACTGGGCGAGCGGGGTGAGTGCGGTCGGGGCGTGTGTCGTCATGCGCGTCTCCTTGTGACTGTGTTCGACAACCGCGAGACAGGCAGCGGCTTCGTTCAACAGGTTTGCCGCCGCTCGCGGCTTTGTGACACTGTGGGCGCAATGGACGATCGCGACACCCAGCCGACCGGTGTCACGGATGGCGGCGCGCCGGCAAACAACACAGGGACGAGCGGTGGATCGATTGACGCGGCGATCGCGCGCGACCTGATGGCGGCCTATCAAGGCGGCGCCCTCGAGGCGTTTCGGGAGCTGTACGCGGTGCTCGCGCCGCCGCTCCGCCGGTACCTGGGATACCTGACCAGGCGTGGTGATGTCGCGGACGACCTACTCCAGGAGACCTTCCTGCAGATGCACCGCTCACGGGCCTCGTGGGATCCGGACCGGCCCGTGGCCCCCTGGGCGTTCGGCTTGGCGCGGAACGTGTTCCTGATGCACCGCCGCGCCGCCTCGCGGTTCTCGGCGGTCCACCAGTCTTCGGACTCGCCGCCTGAGATACCGGTGCCGGCCGAGGCCGACTCGTTGGCCACGCGCGACCTCGTGCATCGCGCCCTCGCGGTCCTCGGCACGGACCAGGCCGAACCCCTGCTGCTCCACCACGTGTGGGGGTTCACGTTCGAGGAGATTGCCGGCATGACCGGAATGACCTCCGCGGCAGCGCGCGCCCGCTCGAGTCGCGCCATGGCGGCGTTGCGTGCGACGCTCTCCGCCCGACAGGAGCGACCATGAGCCCCCGACCGTTGGAGCCGCCGTCCGACCTCCTCGCACGCGTGGAAGCGGACCTCGCGCCGGTCCGCCCAGCGTCCATCGCCGGCGGTGTCGGACGCTGGTTACCGCTCGGACTGTGTCTACTCGTGGGCCTGCCGCTCTACGTCGGCGTGCGCGGAGATGCCGGGCGACTCGGTCCGTGGATCACGTGGGGCGTGTCGGCGCTCCAGTTCGTAGCGGGCATCTGGTTCGTGTGGGCCGGAGCCGCCGAGGGTCGCCCCGATCGTCGGCTGCCGACGCGACTGCTGGGCGGGGCCCTCGGCGCCGCGGCCGTCCTCGTGATCGGCGTGACGACACTGACGTACGCGGTGAGCCCGACGATGCTGGGGGAGGCACTGCTGCCCTGGCGGGCGGGATCCTTCTGCTTTCAGGGCAGCCTCGTCGCCGGGGCCCCACTCCTGTTTCTCGCCGCGGGGCTCCTGGGACGAACACTGCCAGGTGTCCCGTGGCTGACAGGCGCCCTGTTCGGGGCCGGGGCGGGGATGACCGCGGACGCGACATGGCGACTGATGTGCCCCGTGTCCGACCCGTGGCATGTGCTCACCGCGCATGGGGGAGCGATACTGATGTTGGGCGTGCTTGGCGCCCTCACTGCGGAGGTCGCCGCACGGCGCCGAGCCCGGCGCACTCGCCTGCGCTAGCGGCACGGGACGGTCCCGACCCCCGCGGCGCCTTCTGCCACACGCCGTCTATTCGTATGACGCCCACGTCGAGGCGTCTCGCGGAGAGACCGAGATCGGAGGCCGCCGTCGCGATCTCCCGGGCGGTTGCCGGCCGCGGTACCGCCATCGCGTCCGCCAGGCCGCCACCCCAGCGCGGGGTCACGAGATCGGCCAGCCACATCCAGCCACCTGGCTTCAGCGTGCGATGCAGTTCGACTATCGCGTCTCGCCACCGCCTGACGTGATGCAGCGTGTATCGACACACGACGATGTCGAACGCGTCGTCCACGAGCGGCAGCGCAGTGGCGTCAGCGATCCG
This sequence comes from Dehalococcoidia bacterium, assembly GCA_050248355.1. Taxonomy (GTDB): domain Bacteria; phylum Chloroflexota; class Dehalococcoidia; order UBA2979; family UBA2979; genus JAIBBD01. Next base: position 877 of record JBFWSN010000063.1, on the reverse strand, counting down.
GTACTGCACAGGCGCGCCGGCCGGCGTCGCTCGCCGTGCGAGCGACACCTGGTCGGGGTCGACATCGACGCCAACGCCGTGGACGCCGTACCGGAGGACGGCTGAACGGAGCGCGGCGCCGGTGCCGCACCCGACGTCGAGGATCAGCTGTCTTGGCGCCGGCTGGATAGTCTCGAGGTGCCTGAGCAGGTCGGCCGCCGCCTGGTCCTCTCGGACCCGCCGGTTGACGACGGCCTTCTCGAGGCGCGACATCTTCATCGCTCGCCGACCTCGACTCGGCCGGCGTCGGAGGCGTCGGTCAATCGACGCGTCCACACGGAGCGGAAGAGCCACCACGCACGGTGGGCGGCGGCGCCACGCACCTCGTCGAGTCCCAGCCGCATCGCCCGCTGCGGTTCGCGCGATCGGACAGTGAACGTGCCGAAGACGAGATCCCACCAGGGAAACACCGCGCCGTAGTTGCTGTTGGTTTCAGGGGCCCACGCCGAATGGTGGATGCGGTGCGTGTCGGGGGTCACGATAGCGTAACGCAGCACATGATTGACGGCAGGAGGCAGTGTGAGGTTGGAGTGGGTCCACAGGGTCACGACGACGTCCAGCGTCTCGTAGAACACCAGCACCCACGGCACGAAGCCGACCGCCAGCGCCGCTCCGACGCCTGGCAGGGTCTGCACCACGAGTTCGAAGGGGTGGAATCGGACCGTCGTGGTTACGTCCAGCTCTGTGTCCAGATGGTGCACCCGATGCAGGCGCCAGAGTCCGGGCACCGCGTGCATGGCGTAGTGCGTGCCGTACGAGACAAGCGCGCGCGCCGCCAGCGTGATGAGCGCCGCGACGGCCGAGGGAGCGCCCCACCGGTTCAAGAGTCCCCACTGAT
>JBFWSN010000062.1:0-9493 GCA_050248355.1 Dehalococcoidia bacterium | reverse complement strand
CACGGCGAGATCCGCCGGCTCCGCAGCTGAGCCGGGCAACCGGCAGCCACAACCAAGGACGTCGCGGACATGTCCCCGACCTGGATGCCCTGCTCACACCGCTCCTCCACGGTCGAGATCCACATAACCAGCGCGAATGCCAGGCACTCGGCCTGGACCGGGCACACCGCACACACACGCTTGGCCGAGGCGACCTGCTCCTCGTAGGCGCGGCCCCGCTCGACCTCGGGGTGGAACAGCTCCGGGTCGACCTCGCGGCACGTCGCCAGCTCGCGCCAGTCGCTGACGGTCGGCGCAGCGATCCGCCGGCTCATCGGTCGTTCCCGAGGTGGTAGGAGAGGCGTCCCGCCTGGGCCAGCCGGTCGGCCAGCTCAGCCACCGCTGGTGCGGCGTCGGTGAGGGCGGCGGCCAGTTCGAGCGCCGTCGCCGCGCCTGGGCGGTCGCCGCGGTCGTCGTACACGCTCGGGTCGTGGGCCTGCGCGGCGGCGAACCGAGCGAGCTGGCGGGTCAGCTGCTCCATCCCGGCCACCGCGGCGTGCAGCGAACCGATCACGCTGCCCGCCACAGCCGCGTACGGCAGTGCCGTCGGCTTGGTCGTGGCGTTGTTCAGGTAGCGGACCAGCCGCTCGACCAGCACTCCAGCCTCGGCGGTCTGCTCGCCGCTGTACGGACCGTCGTAGGGCCAGTGCGCCGCGACTACCTCGCGGGCGTCGACGTCTCGGCCGTCGTGGGCGCGGTTCATCCGACGCCCCGCTCGGTCGTCCCCGACTCCGTGAGAGCGGGCGTCGTCGCGCCGTCGACGGTGTCCATCAGCCCGGCAACCGCGCCCGGCAGACCGGATCCCGCCGGAGTGGACACGAACAGCACGAGCCCGATCAGCGCGAACACCACAGCACCGCCCGGCACCCGCGCCTTCGCGCAGATCACCGCTCCCAAGATCGCAAAGATGATGAGGATCCCGACGTTGTTCATCACGCGACACCGCCCGGCAGCTCGACGCTGGCGGCTGCGATCCGCGCGAGCGCCGCGACCTGGTCGCTGCGCCACTGCTGGGTCCAGTCGTTGAGGTCGACGCAGCGTCCGGTCTCCAGGACGTCTGCGATCAGCCGGTCGAGCACCGCGCCGGGCACCACGTACCGGCCGCCGATCTTCAGGCCGGGGAACGTCCCGCCGCGCAGGTGTCGGTAGAGCGTCGACTCGTCGAGCCGCAGGATCTCGGCCGTCTCCGATGCCGTGTAGAAGGACGGGCGCGGGCGGCTCGGCGCCGCCGTCCCCGGGTCGTTGTCCGTGCTCATGCTGTTCTCCCCTCGTGCTGGTCCACCGCTCCTGGGGCCTGCCGCCTGCTGCATCCGGCTATGCCTCTCTATCGGTTTCACGCTTATATTGAGCGTAGATTGATAGTCTCGTCAACAGTGAAGTGCGCGCAACTACGCGTGAGATCGCGAGTTGACTAGGCTCGGCGCACCTCACGAGACCGGGAGTGCGTGTGAGCCAGGACTGGGCCGCGGTGGCCGCGGCGCTGCGCGAGCGCCTTGATCAGCAGGGCACGACGATGACCGACCTCGCGGCCCGGTCGGGCGTCTCGCTGACGACCGTCCGCGAGCTCGTGCACATGCTCAACACCCGTCGTCGGCAGCCGCGGACGCTCGCCGCGCTGTCGACCGCACTCGGTTGGCCGTCCGATCACCTCGGCGCCGTCCTGCGCGGACAGGGGGCGACCGAGCCCGACCCGGACGAGCTGGCCGACCTCCGTCGAGAGCTGCGGGAGCTGCGCGACCGCGTCGCGGCGCTGGAGCGCACCGTCGGTTCCCGCTAGTAGCTCCGGCATCGCCCACCTCCCGCTGTTCTGCGTGCCGCTGTCTGTCCTCACAGGAACAAGGGTGGATCTCCGGAATCGCCCGCGGCAGGGCGCAGAAGGGGGCACACTTGATCACAGGGGGCACACCGGCGGGGGGAGCGGAGCGTGTCGACCAACGAGCGCCTGGCTGCGCTGCTCGCGACGGCCGGCTTCGTCGATCACACCGGAGCGATCGCGCGCAAGCGCTTCGCGCGCGCCGTCACGACCGCTGCGGGCGCGCTCGGGACCGACCGGAATTACACCCACACGTACGTCGGCCGGTGGCTCGCCGGGGTCGTCCCACGCGACAACCTGACCCGCGATGCGATCCGCAACGCGCTCGGCGCTGCCCTCGGGCGGGTCGTCGAGCTCGACGAACTCGGCTTCCGCAGTGGCGAGGTCACCCCGCCCGACGTCGGGCTCGCCTACCCGGACCGGCCCGAGGACGGGGTCACGGCGGTTGCGCAGCTGCTCGACGCGGACCTGGCCCGCTCGCCGGTGGTCGACCGGGCGCCGACGAACGTCGCGGCGTGGAACGACGCGTCGATGGCGTGGCTGGTGGGCGCGCAGCGGCCGTTGTCGAACGGCTCTGGCCCGTCGAGGATCGGGGCGTCCGACGTCGAGCGGCTGCGGACGATGCGCGACACGTTCGATCGGCTCGACAGCACCTACGGCGGCGCTCACGGTCGCAACGCGCTTGTCCAGTACCTGCGCACCGAGCTGCCGCAGCTGCTACGGGCCGGCTGCCACCCGGCCGTCCGCCGGTCGCTGTTCTCGGCCGCAGGGGAGCTGACCCAGCTCGTGGCATGGATGAGCTACGACGCGGGCCTGCACGGGCTCGGGCAGCGGTACTTCATCCAGGCGCTCAGCTTCGCCGACGCGGGGGAGGACAGGCTGCTGGCGGCGAGCATCCTCGACGCGATGAGCCATCAGGCGAGCTTCCTCGGCCGGTACCGCGAGGCAGCCAACATGGCCAGGGCGGCTCGGCTGGGCACCGAGTCCGTCGCCGTGCCGATCCTGACTTCGCACTTCCACATCATGGAGGCCCGCGCCCTGGCCCGGACCGGTGAAGCGACAGCCTGCGACCGCGCGATGGCCGCGGCGGTGCAGAACTTCGAGCGCCACGTCGACGGCGACGGCCCCGCCTGGATCGGCTACTTCGACGCTGCCGAGTTGTCGGCCGAGCTGGGGCACTGCCACCGCGACCTCGGCCGTCCCGACCGCGCGATCGAGCACGCCACCGCCGCCCTCGATTCGGCATCCGGTGACTACATCCGCAGCGACTTCTTCGTCGCGATGGTGCTCGCCGACGCGCACCTCGACCGGGGCGACGTCGACGAGGGGTGCCGTGTCGCGGCCGCGGCGTTCGCCGCGGGGGAGGGGCTCGACTCGGCGCGGTGTGGGAGCTACGTCGACGAGTTCAAGCGGCGGCTGGTCCGGCACAGGAAGGCGGCGGAGGTGCGTGACTTCGTCACGAGGGCCCGCGACTCCCGGCTGTGGACGCCGACTGCGGCCGGATAGATCGGACACGGGCCTCCGCTGCGCCGCCGATGGCGAATGAGACGGGAACCGAGCTGCCCGATGATCGGTTTAGAGCAGCACACCGATGCGCCGACGGCGACTCCACAGCCATGATGCAAGCTCCGTCCCCGTGGCGCTCAACACATGGTGGACGGCGGACGGTTCGGAACGGTATTGGATGGAGATCACGCACCGACCTGACATCGGAGGGAACCTCCACGCTCCGAAACTCCCGGAAGGGCAGTGGTCGTACGACCTGGTCAGCCAGACCCAGCCCGGGGACCGGGTGCTGCACTGGTCCGGCGGGGAGCGGGCAATCGTTGGCTGGTCGGAAGTCGTTGCTCCTGCGACGACCGTGCCAGAGTACATCTGGCAATCCCGGGGGACGTCCGGTAGAGCCCTCCCAGGGCCACGTACAACAGAGGGTTGGGTAGTGCCGCTCGGCGGCCTGCGCGAGTTCCAAGAGCGGCCCACCCTGGCCTCGTTGCTACCGACGCTTGACGAGCTGATGGCCTTGGAGGCCGCGCTCAAAGCAGAGCACGGTCAGCCGATCTACTTTCCCTTCTATCGCTACGGCGGAACGCAGATCCGGACACAGCAGGCCTACTTCGTCAAGTTTCCACGCGAGCTTTTCGAGTTCATCCCGGAGATCGCCTCTGTTCGAATTGACGCCGACGTCGAGATGGAGGACGCCGACGTCCCTGAGGACTTCCAGCCACGTCGGAAGGTTGCGCCTGCGGGCCGCACAACACGTGTTCAAGATCCCAAGCTGCGAGCGGCGATCGAGCGCCGTGCCGTGGACGTCGCTCTCGGCTACTACAGCGGCATTGGGGGCACGGACGCGAAGGAGCTCGGGAAACCCTACGATCTCGCGGTCAAGGTGAACGGCGTTGAGCGTCACTGCGAGGTGAAGGGAAGTTCGATGCTGATCGACTGCGTAGAGCTCACGATCAACGAGGTGAGTCACGGCAAGGAATGCGCAAGTGTTGACCTGATCGTTGTCGATGGTATCGAGATTCGGCGCGACAAGCTGACCGGCGACATATCGGCCACCGGTGGAAGAATGCGAGTATGGACTGATTGGTCACCATCTGACGCGGACCTCGCAGCGCGGCGCTTCGCCTATACGCTTCCAGTCTGTACTCCAGTGGACAGGGGCTGATCCTTCGTGAGGTGATCTCGTTGCGGAGCGGGTTCGCCTGTCGGCCTGCTGCCCTTGGGCGCACCGTGACGAGGTCACCGCTCGTGGGCTGATCTCCGAAGCGGCGCCGGATCCGGGCGGAGCCCGGGGTTCTTCGTCGTGGTTGCTGTGGTGCTGGTCCGCCTCGTGGATCAGATCGTCGTCTCGCCCGCTGCCGTGGACGGTGCATGGGATCCCCTACATGCGGATTCTGCAGCATTCCGCGGTCGCGAGGGCGAGCATCAACCGACCGCACGGAACGATGACAGCAACATCGGCTCCGGCTCCCGTCAGAGGTTCGCAGTCCATGCAAGGCGCCCAAGAGCACCCGACTGTCGATCGATACTACTGAGCGGCGGATCTTCACTTCCAAGGGCGCATTCTGTGCCAGGTCACGACCCGACGAGGCAGCAGCCTGCCGGAGTGTCTTAGACAACCAGCTGGAGCTCGAGCGGTATCGTCTGCTCATGGTGGAGCCTCTCGCGGTCGACAAGACTAGCTACCCAATCGTCGATTTCCTTGAGTGGCAGCGCCAAGGGAGGCTCGACCTGAACCCCCCCTATCAGAGACGGCAGGTCTGGAACCCTCGAATTAAGAGTAAGCTGATCGACTCAATCTTGCGCGGCTACCCGCTCCCGTTGATTTTTCTCCACAACAGGCTCGATGTTGACACATCGAAGGTTGTACGGCAGGTGGTCGACGGACAACAACGACTCCGCACAATCCTTGCATACCTCGATATCGACTGCTTGTCTCATCGAGACCAGTGGGACGAGTTCTCAGTGCTGAAATCTCACAATAGGGAGTACGGAGGTCAGGGCTTCCTAGAACTGCCATCCGCCGTACGTTCACGCATTCTCGAAACTCCACTGTCTGTCAACGTGCTGCCTGCGGACGTTGACGACGTCACAGTTCTGCAAATCTTCCAACGGATGAACTCCACAGGCCTGAAGCTAAATGCGCAGGAACTCCGAAATGCAGCGTACTCTGGGGAGTTTAAGGACCTGACATACTCGCTGGCATACGGCCAGAATCAGCGCTGGCTAGGCTGGGGACTTTTTGACAGACAGCGAATCGGCCAGATGCTTGAGGTTGAGTTTACGGCCGACTTAGTCGGGCTGTTGCTCCGAGGCGTACTCGCCCGCACGAAGTCAACAATTGACGGTCTTTATCGTGAGTATGATGGATCGGTACCTAGTGAAGGGGCTATCGCGGCCGAGTTTGAGGCAGCATTTAACGTCCTGGATGACGTTTTCGCCCCTGGGGTTGCACCTACTAGCCTCTCTCGTTTTAGAACAACTGCATGGATGTATTCGTGCTTCGCTCTGGTGACAGCGGCAGACATGTATGGTGTTGACGGAAGCATACGTTCGCAGCCCACCCTGAGCAGATTGCCCAAATTTGACGCTACGCGGCTAACGATAGCCCTAGAGGTTGCTGAGCAGGAGCTCAAGAGTGAGCGGCTCAACCCCGAGACTGCAAAGACACTCCGCGGTGCGACCGCTGACCGGCGCAGTCGGGTTCAGCGGATCAACTTCCTGCGCTCGCTCCCCTGAGGTTGTCGTGACGGCCGCTTCGCTTGTTGCAGATTTCCTCCAGATGACCAGCGTACTAAAAGGGACGCTGTATGACGCCGAGGCAGCCTTCAAGGGCAAGCACCTCAGACTCGGAAGCTACCATTCCGTTGTTGAGCTCGCACATCTGCAAGCAGTCTCATTGTTCGAGGCATTTATTGAAGATCTGTTCTTTGAATGCATGCTTGGAACCTCTGGTCTGAGGGACGTCCAGAGCCACCTCCCACTAGCCACAAGGGCCGATGTCGAGCTGGCAATCTTCGCAGAAGGTCGTCGCCGCCAGAAGTACCTGTCTTGGCTTCCGTATGACGATACGCTCGAACGAGCTGGCGCGTACTTGGTAGGCGCACAGCCATTCGCCCGGCTCCAGTACCGCCTCACGGAAATCCACGCTATTAGGGATGCGGTTATCATTCGCAACGCTGTTGCACATTCAAGTGGACATGCCCTCTCGCAACTCCTCGAACTAGCTAGATCGAGGAGTTATCAAATTTCCAGGCCTGCCGACTTCCTCTTGAGCACCAGAGGGGGGCCATCGGAAGCCTTGATCGGATTATCGATGCTTGAGCTTATCGCAATGGGCCTGGCGGATCCGTCAGAGGCCGCCGCGGATGCACGGCTAAACCCTGAGCGTGAGTTCGACCCGCGAGGCAAGGTCCCAGCGGGAAACTTCAAGTGTGCGAGCTGCGGCCACCTGAAAAGAGCGGCGTACGGCGATCGACTTGGAAACTGCGCTAGCTGTAGCCAGCCAGCTTTATGCTCGACATGCGGCAACGACTCGACTAGTCCCAGCCGATGGCGTCGACAGTTTTGAGATCGCGCCCCTGAATTCAAAGAGACGGATTCGGTGGTTCAATACGGTGACCAGTCACGGCGGCGGCCGTCGGACCGCAGAGCATCGATCCGCTTGGTGGCCTCGCGTGCTGCCTCATCTGAGGTGTTGGACTTCCTGCTCAGCCATGACGTCATGGCGACTTCGCGCATGTCGGCGAGGGGCTTGTAGCCCGACCAGGTCATGAGGTCGAATCCGTAGACATCGACGAACGTGCGGTACTCGGCTTCCGTGTGCCAACCGAGGCGGTCGTAGAAGAGCGCCGTTTGGATGAGATCCCATTCGCGGGGGCCGACGGCGAAGCTGTCCAGGTCGACGAGTACGGCGCGGCGTTCATCGTCGAGTAGGGCGTTCCCGACGTTGGCGTCGCCGTGAATGACGCCATACGGCAGGACGTAGGGCAGAGTCGGGAACGCGTCTCGCGCCCAGATGATCCGTTCCTGTAGGAACTGAGCATCCGCCCCGGGGAGGCCAGGGAACTCGGGAAGCTGCGAATCTGGCGGGCCGAACGGCTGGATCTCGGGCAAAACCAGGTCCGGCGGAACGGACGTGATCGAGTGCAGCTGGCGAATGAGGGTCGCCATGTCGGCGATCGGTGCGAACTTCGTCTCGGCGGCCACCGAATGCCAGAAGGTCACGACACGACCAGCGGCCTCCACCGGCTGCGGGACGTCGAGCGCCCGCATCGCGGGGTAGTCGATGGAGTCCAGCCACCGCGCTACGGCGATCTGCTTCTCGGCGTTCGCGAGCAGAGCGGTCGACGGCGCTATGCGCGCGATGACGTCGCCGAGACGGAACACGGCGTTAGAGCCGATGCGGATGAGCTCGGCACCGTTCGCGCTGATCCCGACTTGTTGACAAGCGCCTGTCAACGCCGCGAAAGCTGCTTCCTCGGTGAACGCGTCGTTCGGGCTGGTCGAACCATCGGGCATGACGTACGGGCTCACCTTCAGCTCGGGGGTCGATCGAGCGCGAGGCTACGCGGCGTATGGGCTCAGCTGCGGTCGACAGCAGGTCGGGTCGGCAAGGTCGGCATAAGAGAGCCGATCGTGCTCGCGGCGGCCTGGTCCGCGGCGCCGACCCATGCCGCGTAGTGGCGCAGGGTCGTGGTGCCGTCGCCGTGGCCGAGCCGGCCCGCGACAGTCCGCAGGTCGACGCCAGCGGTGAGCAGCTCGGTCGCCGAGTAGTGCCGCAGTTCCTTCAACAGCGTCTCGATCCCGAGCTTGGCGACGAGCCGCCCGTAGCGGCGGGTGAGGGATGCGGGGTCGCGGGGCCGGCTCAGGTCCGGCTTGGCCGAGAACAGCCACGTCCGGCCGTCGAGCTGCAGGCCGAGCAGCTCCAGTCGCGCGGCGCTGTCTTCGCGGTGCTGGCGCAGCAGCTCGACGGTCGGGGCGTCGATGGACACCCGGCGCATCTGGTGGGTCTTGGTGTCCTTGAGGATCATCCCGTTCGCGGCCCTGACGTAGTTCTCGTCGAGCCGCACGACACCGGCGGCCAGGTCGATGTCGTCCCACTGCAACGCGACCACCTCGCCGCGGCGTGCGCCGGTGACGGCCGAGAGCCACAGGAACAGCCCCCACTCCGGTGAGGCGCGCCAGGCCGTCTCGACGATCAGCGCCATCTGCGCGCTGGTCGGCGGCCGCGGCTGCGGGCGCCTCTTCGGTGGCGGCTTGACCGAAGACATCGGGTTGTAGGCGATCCATCCCCAGCGGACCGCGGCGCTGAGCGCGCCGCTGAGGATGGCGTGGAGCGAGCGCACGCTCGACCCGGCGTAGGGCTTGCACGCGTGCAGCTGGCAGCCGGCCGTGGCGCAGTCGTGCGGACCGTCCTCGGCGTGGCGCTCGATGAACGGTCGGCCCGAACACAGCGCCCGGCACTTGCGCAGGCGGGCGTAGAGCTTCTCCAGCCGCTCGGGTGCGTCGCGGACGAACAGGACGAGCGGGACGTCGCCGAGGTTGGGCAGGATGTAGCGGCGGATCTGGGACTCGTAGTTCATCCGCGTGGTCGGGTCGACCTCGTGCTGCTCCAGCCAGCGCTCCAGCAGCGCCTCGACGGTTGCCCTCGTCCGGCCGACCTTGAGCGCGTCGGCGTCCGCGAGCAGCTTCGTACGGAGCTTCTCGGCCTCCTTCAGCGCGGCCCGCTCGGAGCGCTCGTTGCCCGGCTTCTCGATCGGGACGCTGTCGACGAGGATGATCCGCTCGCCGGTGCTGGGGTCGTCGCCGGCGGACACGCGCACCTGCACGCGGTCCCGCATCCGCCGGATGCTGCCGCGCTGACGCGGCTTCGCGGGCTCGCCGACCAAGGTCATGATCGCGGAAGCTAGCACGGCTCGTGGATCAGACCGTGGATCGAGATCAACTCAGACGGCTGGAAAACGATCTCGCCCCGACCGTTCGTGCTGGTCAGGGCGATGATCGTGTGTGCGCGCCCGAAGGGATTCGAACCCCTAACCTTCTGATCCGTAGTCAGATGCTCTATCCGTTGAGCTACGGGCGCAGTGCGTGTTCAGTTGTGACCGCCGCAGCCGACCCGGATCGGCTGCGCCAGTG
>JBFWSN010000061.1:0-9745 GCA_050248355.1 Dehalococcoidia bacterium | reverse complement strand
GCTGGAGATCTTCAGCCTCCTCGGCGGCGATGATCTCCGCCTCGGACTTGAGGACAGTCGCCTCCGCACCCTCGGCCCAGGTGAAGGTGAAGTGGTCCCAGTACGGACTCCACCGCGGGTCGCCAGCCACGGTGTCGGTGACGCTCTTCTGGAACCCCATCGGCCCGCTGCCTTCGACGCCATTGCCGAAGACGAGGATCTTCGCCGTCGCACCCGCATCCGTGAGTGCCGCCGCAGCCGGAGCGGGAGCGATCTTCATGCCGTCCGCCATCGGCGGCATCGTCACATCGGTCACGATGTACCGCGAGTTCGGATAGCAGGAGTGCAGTTTGAAAGTGACGGTCATGCCCTCGACGTCGACCGGCTCGAGCAGCTGGCCATCGCCGAGGTAGACCTCGCGCACTTCGTCGTGCGGGAGCTCGCCGCCCGGCCATTTCACGACCGGGTAGTTGACCGCGATGTCCGTCCGCTCGAGCGTCACGTCGCCCGCCTCGGCTGCCGCCTCGATCGCCTCGGCTGACTCCAGGAGCTCGGTCGCGCCCTGCACGCGGATGATGCGGAACGCGGGACTGTAGTCCTCGCGGTGAGGGGCAGAGTTGATGACCGTCACCTGACCCTCCGCGCCGTCCTCAAAGAGGTAGACGGCACCGAGGCCTGCGCCCGCGTTCAGGGCGTTCGCCATGAGCGGCACGTACACGAGCGCTTCCTGGCTTGCGAAGTCCGCATCGGAAGCGTCGGTGCGGATGAAGTAGGCATCCTCGCCGCCGACCCATGCATGGTGCAACCGAAACCATACCCAGCCGAAGTCACCCGTCCAGTCCTCGGAACTCAGCCGATGGTCCAGGACGTCACCCACGAGGACCTGCCCGGTGTCGCCGGTCGGGTCTGTCGGTGCCGCCGGCGTCGTCACGGCGGTGCCGCCCGAGGGAGCTGCGGGCGTCGCAGCGGCCGTCCCGTCGCGGCTGGATGCTGTTGTGCTCTCCGCGTCGTCATCGCTACCGCAGGCCGCCAGGAACAGTGCGCTGGCCAGGCCCATGCCACTGAGCTCGAGGAACCTGCGACGGGGGAGGTGGTGGTCCAGTCGTTGGAATTGCTGCATACGGAAGTGATGGCCTTTCGCGGTGTGGGAGCGAGCACCATCATTCAGTCAGCGTGGCGCGGCATCTGTGACGCACATCACCGACGCGCAGCGTCGCCGCTTTCCACCCGCACTTGCCTCAGGCACAAAGCAGCCCGGGGCCACCCGGGCTGCTTTTGTGCTCTCAATCGCCTGACGGATTACGGGAGCATGAGCGCCCCGAGGTGCGGACCGAACCAGTTGAGTTCGTTGGCGAGGTGCATGGCGCCCGCCGTGTCGAACGTCGTGTCGCTCACGGACCAGCCGCCCGACCAGGTGATCTCGCGCGCGGGCACGGTCAGCATGCCCGACTCCGGCGGCGCGGGCGTGTCAGCCCCGTGGTAATAGACGACGCTCGGGAGCGTCTTCTCGAACTCGCCCGCCATCGCGCCGTCCTTGCCTGGAGGCGCCGAGAGCTGCATCCCAGACACATTGAGCGTCGACTCGTAGAACGCCGTGAGAAGGCGCGCCGCGTCAGCCTTCAGCTCTTGCGGTCCACCCAGCACGAGGGCGTTCGCCCCGCCGAGGATCCAGGCGACATCGTCGACCGTGTAGACGTCCTGCGAACTGAAGACCCCGTCCGCCGGCTGGAAGTCGGCTTCGAGGTCGGCGAACAACTCCGCCGCCCGGTCGAGGTAGCCCTGGACGCCGGTCGCGTGACCCGCAGAGACCAGGCCGGCAATCGCGGCACCGCGGTCCGCGGGCGCCTGAGGCTCCTCGTCGAGAAGCCCGTCGGCGATGGCGACCAGCCTCGCCACCGTGTCGCTCCCCGTGCCGGCATACGCGATGCGGTAGGTGAGGGCGCGGATGGCGACGGCTGACTCGGCGATGCTCTCCGGCTCCCGCTCGGCGAGGGCACCTTCGAGTTGCTCCGCTGCGCCGGCGAACATGGGCGCCACGTCGGCCGACTCGTATCGTCCGCCGGCCTCACCGGCCTGCGAGGCGATGTCGGTGAGCGTCTGCAGCATCACCCAGTTGCCGGCGTAGTCCAGGTTGCCGTCCGAGTCGTAGTAGAGGCCGTCCTCGCCCATCAGGTTCTGCATGGCGTACTGCCCTTGCATCTGGGCTAGCATGTTCACCATCAGTCCCATGAAGCGCTGCTGAGCGCCGAAGCTCGCGTCAGGCGCCCCGAAGTGGCCGTTCGCGAAGTTCCGCGCCCACTGGCTCTCCTTCAGCATGGTCTCAGCCTGTGCGCGGACCGTGACCCGCTCGTCGAACGTCGCGGGGTCCAACCGGAGCCCCTCAAAGTCCATCATGTCGAAGTCCATCGGGTTGTTGACCAACGCCGGGGAGCCTGACGCGAATACGGCCTGCAACGGGAACAGGTTGGCCGGGATCATGACCGGGTCGGCTGCGTTCTGGGCGATCATGCCCATCGCCGCCTGGAGCATCTCCATGGGCGGCTCGAACGGGATGCCGAGGCCGGAGCCCATGACGAACGGGCCGAAGTGGTCACGCGAGAGCCAGTACGCCTGCCACACGGCAGCGCCGTAGTTGAACTCAGGGTTCGCGACGCTCAGCGTGCTCGGGCTGGAGGTGTCGATCACCGCCGGGGTAGGGGCTGGCGCCTCAGTGGTCGCGGTGGCTGAGCCGGCCACTTCGGTCGCGACGGGGGAGGCGGGAGTGCTCGCCGCCGATGTCGCGTCGTCGTCGTCACTCGTGCACGCGGCGCCGACGATGGCGACGCCAGCGACGAGGGCGATCAGTAATTGTCTCGAACGTTGCATGGGTGTCCTTCCGTTGCCCGCCAGACAGACGGGCGTTGATCCCTCTGCCATGCAGCGTCGGACGGACTCCCACTGAAGGCGGTGACCGCGATCACCAACCAACCGAACACCCGGCAATCGACCGGCTCCTACTCGCCGTACGCGCCGAACTCCACGAGGCCCGTGTTCCCGCCCGTCGAGGTGAGCACCTCGAACCGGAGTGTCTGAGCCTCGATCGGTGCGTCGAGAACGAACTCGTGCACCCCGGACGCGTCGGGGACCTCGAACGGACCGAGGATGCGATCACCGTCGGCGACCACCTGGAACGTGATGATCTGGGCCGTCGATCCCATGGTCCGCGTCCAGATGCCGAGCGACGCGATGGTGGTCAACTCGGGGAGCGCGACCACGAGGTAGGCGGCGTCACCGTCGCCAGCAGACGACCACTCGGTCGTTGGGTCGCCGTCGATGGCATGCTCGGCGGCCCACGACGGGGAGTCGCCGAAGACGCTGCTGACGTCCGTGACCTCGGCTCCGGCTTCAGCACCAGCGAGGTTGGTGCGGACCTCGGTGTCTGCGGGCGGCGTCCGGAACGTCATCGGGTCGCTGATGTATACGGTCCCGTCGGGCCCGGTGCCCTGGAGCCGGTAGTGGTACTCCGTGTCGGGCTCCAGGCCGCGCATCGGAGCGGCGTGCGTCCGATGCCCACCGCCTGCCATGTCGAGGTCGGTCGCCTGCGCGCCGTATTCCCCAGTCGTGCCGAACACCACCGAGCAGACGACGTCCAACGAGGTGGTGACACGCACCACCCCAGAGGTGGCGGTGAGATCCGCGATCTCGATGTCGCCATCAAGGATGTCTTCGATTGGCAGGATGCGGACATCGTCGGCGTCCCCGTCGGAGCCCGCAGAGGTACACGCGACTCCGAAGGCCACGGAGACGAACAGCGCGAGGACGATAGCGGTCGACCGGTACTGACGAAGCATGAAGCGGAACCTCCTGGGGTGACTCGGATCGTTCATCGGACGGCAGCGCCCTCTGCCAGCGCGCGACGGTGGGAGGCGACCTGGGCGGACAGCTTGGGGAATGCCGTCGCAATCTCGTACGGGTAGCCGTCCCAGTAGCCATCTTCCTCCGGCGCAAACCTGCGAGGGGGCGCGTGTTCGTCAGCGAGCGCCACGGCCCGCATCATGTCCTCCACCTCGGCAGCCCGAGGCCACGCTTCGTCGCCGGGGATCGGCGCGAGAACATGGAGCGCCACACGGGGGCCGCGCCGGAGCCTCGGCGAGTACGGATGCTCCCAGACGCGATGTGTACCGGTGATAACCACCGGGAGGACGGGCAGGCCCAGACGCTGGGCGAGCCAGAATCCGCCGCGGTTGAACGCGACCTCGATCCCGAGGATCGAGCCTTGCGGGAACACCACTACCGACTCCCCTCCCGCGGTCACCTCGCGCGCCTCCCGGAGCACGGCGCGAACAGCGGTGGCGTCGACTCGAAGCGGGACCGACAGGTGCCCCCCACCGCGTAGCAGCGGGCCGACGTGGGACCACGTCCACAGCTCGTCGCGGGCGAGGAACCGCTGACGCAGCGGCAGTCGCGCGAGCAAGAGCGGGTCGACGAGGCTCTCGTGGAGTGGGAGGACCACGAAGGGCCCATCGCGCGCGTGGTGGAGGCCGGTGGTCCGGAGGTCGGTGCCCAGCGCCCGCCACGCGAGCCGGGCCATGCCACGCTCAACTCGTCGGTATCGCTCCGGGCCCAGCAGGCGCCGCACCGGGACGGCGGATGCCCCCGCCGTTACGAGCGAGGCACGCGCCATCGTCGCGAGGAGCGCACCGCCGGCACCGGGGGCCTCGAACCTCGCGCCTTTCACTCGCTGAGTATGTTCGTGTCCGGCTTGAAGATCGACCAGATGAACCAGAAGTGCGTGCCGAACACCAGGGGCTCGAGGCGAGTCCCGGCGAGCGGCCCTTCGACGGCTGTGCCCAGGACGTTCCAGCGGCTGCCGGTGCCCGTGTCGTAGATCTGGCCCTCGCGAGCCTCGAAGCGGACGGGGGCGCCGTTGATCTCCGCGCGGAAGGCGCCAGCGGCGCCGATGTCCCGCCCGTCCGGGATGCTGCTCGTATCCAGGGCAGCATTCGTGCCGGGCTGCCAGAGGGCGACGACCGGGATGCCGCCGACCGTCGCCTCGACCACGACCTCGTCGGAGAGGCGTTCAAAGGGGATCGCGACTGCCTCATCGCCTACCTCGAAGGTAAGCACCTGCGCCTTCGCTGGCAGGCGCCCGTCGTCTTCGAATGAAGTCTGGAAAATCGGGCCGGAGTCGATGTCGTCGTACCCCGCGTAGGGGTTGGAACCGTAGGCGCGATTGAACCCGGTCTGGCGTGACAGCACGAGCGCGTCCGGGTACTGCGCGCGGGCATCCTCGAAGGCGACGAGTTGCGCCGGTAGGAAGCGGAGGCGTTCCCCGGCGTCAGTGCCGACAATCGCGTCGCCGGTGAGTTGCTGCCAGAGAGTGGTGGTCTGGTAGTCGTAGAGCACGAGGTCGCTCTCGCGCAGCAGTCCGCTCACACCGAAGTCGCGCACCTCGCCATCGACGCGCCGGTCGAACGCGATCGCCGTGTAGCACAGCGGGCAGAAGGTCACGAGGACGGGCTCGCCACCGAGCACGTCATTTACAACCTCATGCCACATGAGGATTTGGATGGGGTAGATCCGAGCCTCGTTGCCAACTTCCAGAGTCACCACGGGTTCACGCGGCGTAACCCACTCTGCAGCCTCGCCTACTGACTCGAAGTGCGGATCGTGGATCGACGGGATACCCGAATCAGCACCAACGCCACCTGACTCGATCTCGCGGAGCGAGACGGTCCTCTTCGAGAGGTCGACGTCTGGTAGAGCCGTGTGAATGGCGCGCCCATCAATACGATCCTGTTCATCGGCCGTGCGGATCACCTGCGGCACCGCCGCAGAAGGAAGCATCGAGCCAGCCTCGACACCCTCCCTCGGCGCAGGATTCTGACCAACTTCTGCACTGCGGTCATCGCCTGCGGTGCAAGCCAGCAAAAGCGTACTGGCCATCATGAGCGATAGCCCCAGAATCCCACGGACCCGCATATGCCGTCTCGTCATCGCTGGCCAATCTTGATCCCGAGAGCACCACGCAATTGCTCCTCATCCGGGACCACGCCCTGCGAGAAGACCTTCCCATCGATCGTCACCACCGGCGCGTGCCAGCCGCCTCGACGTAGCGCGTCGAAGAGGTGGTTCCACCACGGCCGGATGCGCAGCTCGACGTCATCGCGACCTTCGATCACGCGCTCCACGGCCCGAACCGTCAGGTCGCACTCGCGGCACCATGACTCGGGGACACGGAAGAAGAGCTGCTTGCCCGTGATGGGGTAGACAGTCACTACCTTCGGTCTGTCGTCCTCCGCATCTGCCGTTGAGGCTGACGCAGAGCCGTTCTTGCCACCTTTCCCGCGCTCGCGGACTTCAATGTCGTTGGCGCGCAGGAAATCGGCGATCTGGCCCGGGTTGGGCTCCGTCAACACCGTCCCTCGATCGAAGCCGCGGAGACGGCCTTTCAGCGGGGCAGGGGGCCTGATCGGCAGCCACCCATCGTCCGGGGCGATGACGAGCGTCGGGACGGAGGCGTTCCCGCCGGTGAGGCCGAGGACGATCTCCATCGCCTCTCGATCCTGGTGAATGTCTCGCATCACCATCGCGTCCACCTCATGGCGGTCCAGCCACCAGGCGAATCGAGACATGTCCGGGCAGGGAACCGAACTGCCGTATACCACCACACGCGCCATGACCTGCTCCTCTACACGTACGAGCCTGAACTGAGCGATTCGGCTGGTACAGGGCCCTCGCAAGGCTCTCACCGCGCCGCTCCTGGCTGATCGCCTGATCCTGTTGTAGACGCACATGGCGTACTCCTCGGTGATCAAGATCACCGACCGGGATGAACCCTACCGGCATCCTTGAGACACCACCTCGGAGGGCCCAACATGACTTCGCTTTCTCGGCGTCTTCCCCTCATCGCAGGCATCGCGGGAGCGATCCTTGTGGTCGCGCTCACCATGGCGTTCCGTGGCGATGACGCGGGCTCACAGCCTGCCGTGGCGCTGGCGCCGGCGTCAGGCACGACATCAGGCTCGGAGAGCGAGCAGGCCGACCAGGGCAAGGCCCCGCTCGGCGCGCCGCTCGCATCGCCCGCGCTGGCGCCGGCCGCGACCCCGTTCGCGCTGCCGACGGATCAGGCCTCGCTGCGGGCACTCGGCAAGCGGCTGATCGGCGACGCGGAAACGCGCCCGCAAGTCGCGAGCTTCGAGGTGCAGACCGCCTCCTACGCTGACGGCTCCACGTTCTCCATTGAGGGTGGCACCCCGAATCCGATCACGCTCGTCTTCTTCATGGCTGCGTGGTGTCCCACCTGCGGGCCCGAGGCGGTCGCGCTGCGTGAGCTTCACGAGCAGTACGGGGCGAGCGGTGTCCAGGTTCTCATCCTCAATGTCGACCAGAATGAGACCGAGGAGGACCTTGCCGCGTTCCGCGAGCGCACCGGGAACGGCACCCACCTGTGGGCCATGGATCGGGACTTCAACGTCGCGCTCGCCCTCGAGGTGAACACCCTGGATGCGACGGTGATCGTCGACCAGCAGGGGCGGATTGCCTATCGAGACGGGTCGCCGACGGATTACGGCACGCTTGCGGCAGTCGTCGAGGCGCTGCTCGAAGAGGGTGCATAGCGCGTGGATGCCTTCTTTCAGGCGATCGCCAACACCGCTGGTGGCTGGGTGGACACGTTCGACGCGTGGGTGCGGTGGCTCCCGGTCTCGTTCGCGTTCGGTGCCGGGATGCTCGCAGCGATGAACCCGTGTGGGTTCATCATGTTGCCCGCCTTCTCCGCGTTCTATATCTCCGGCGAGCGTGGAGCCGCGGGCACCCCTGCGAAGCGGGTTGGCCGTGCCGCATGGATGAGCGCGATCGTGACGGTGACGTTCATCCTCACCTTTGGGGCGGTGGGTCTTCTCGCTTCCGTCGTGGGGCAGCAGGTGATCGGATGGTCGGCGTGGGCCGGCCTCTTCGTGGGTGCGGCGCTCGTGGCGTTCGGGATCAGCCAGCTCGTGGGACGGGGCACGGCCCTCAGCTCGCTCACGTCCCGTGTCCGCACGCCTCGCACTCGCGATGTGCGAGGTGTGGCCGCCTTCGGCATCGCCTACGCGGTCGTCTCACTCGGATGCACGCTCCCGATCTTCACGGCCGTCGTTGGCCTCTCGTTGACGGGGGAGTCCAGTACCGCGAGCGCCGCATTCCGCTATCTGGAGTACAGCGCCGGGATGGGCCTGGTGCTGCTCATGGTTGCCGTGGGTACGGCGCTCGCTCGCGCCCCGTTGACGGCATTCGCGTCACGCGCTGGGGGTGTGATCGATGTTGGAGCGAACGCCGTGTTGGTGCTCGCGGGGGCATATGTGGTCTGGTACTGGGGAGGAGTCGTCTAATGGCGAGGCAAGTGGGAGCGGTGATCTACACGCAGCCGCACTGCGCACCGTGCAAGCAGGTCGAGCAGTTCCTGGAGGAGCACGCGGTGCCGTTCGTCACCCGCGATGTCACGAAGGATCCGGTCGCGCTCAACGAACTGGTCGAACGTGGCTTCATGGCGACGCCCGTCACCAACATCGGGGAGCAATGGATTGCTGGGTTCCAGCGTGACGAGTTGCGTGACGCGATCGCAGCGACGCAGTCGGAGGTATCGCATGGATAGCATCGAGTCATACGACGCGCTCGCACGCCCGCTTCGGGAGCGTGCCGCACAGCGCATCGACCCGGAGCGGCAGGCGCAACTCCAGGCTCTCTTCGCGACGCTCGAGCGTGAGCAGGCGCAGCAGGCTCCCGCCATCGGCGACCAAGCCCCCGACTTCGCGCTGCAGGAGGCAGGAACCGGCAGGACCGTTCAGCTATCCGATGCGGTGACGCGAGGCCCCGTTGTCCTGTCCTTCTATCGCGGCCAGTGGTGCCCGTACTGCAATCTCGAGGTCAGGGCGCTTCAGTCGATTCACGATGATGTCCGTGCACTGGGCGGTGACATCTACCTGATCGGGCCGGAGACCGAGGAGAATGCGCTCAAGTTGCGCGAGAAGACGGAGTCCACGATTCCGCTGCTCTTCGATGGTGCTGCGGAGGTTTGCCGGGCCTACGGGCTGGCATTCGAACTTCCCGCCTACTTCCAGGACTCCTACCGCGCCGCCGGGAACGACCTGCCGATGGCAAACCCGGGTGTGGGCTGGACACTGCCGATCCCGGCGACGTTCGTGATCGGCCCTGACCGGATCGTCACCGCGCGGCACGTTGATCCTGACTACCGGGAGCGGATGGAGCCAGCGGACATCCTTGCTGCGGCTCGGTCGGTGTCTGCCTAGCGGCGGAGCGCGTAGCGGACGGACCAGAGGGCGCCAAGAAAGCTGAAGGCGACGACCTCGCCGATCACGCCTCCCGGCTGTCCGGAGACGAACGTGCCGGCCGGGTCGAACTCGCCTGCGACCATCACGATCCACGCGACCACGACGACGACCACCGACCAGACGGCGTAGCGGGTGGCCACCGCACGGGACAGACCGGTTTCGGTGAACCAGCGGGCAACGGCTGCTCCGGACGCCGCGACGGCGAGGGGCATGAAGTGATAGGTCAGGCCGGTGCGCCAGGTCAGGCCCACCCAGACGAGAGCGATCACGATCGGTACCGGTGCCGCCAGCACCTGATTCCGGCCGACACTCACCTGTTCGTTCATGCTGCGTCCTCCTCAACCATCGTCGCGGAGCGCCGCCGAACAGCCCGTGATCAGGATCACCGAAGCAACGGCAACCCTGCCGTACAACCCTGGAGTAGCCAAGACTGGACGAGGATCCCGATGGATCAC
>JBFWSN010000060.1:0-10691 GCA_050248355.1 Dehalococcoidia bacterium | reverse complement strand
CACGCGGATGGAGGTCTGGTTCCTGGGTTTGACTCCCGGATGACCCCACACCTTGACGCGGCATCCGCACTCACGACGAAGGCCCTGGTCTCCGGCTCGCGATTGAGCCTCTGACCAGGGCCTTTGTAGTGGTCGGGGTGACAGGATTTGAACCTGCGACCTCTTCGTCCCGAAGCAATCATCGTAGGGCCTTGATCGGCGAGAACACGCAGGTCAGCGAGCTGTTGATGTCCGTGGACGTCTGTGCTGCGGTGCTCGTGTACGTCCCGATTGACACGCAGTTGGACACTCAGCCGCCAGCGCTACCCCTCGTGCCCGAGCTGGTGTGGCATCCCGTCGACCTGGCAAACGCCCTACCGCGCGGCGGCCCGGGGGCAGCCCTCGACACAACCGCCGGCCGACGTTGTGAAGCTCTGCCCCCGGGTCGTCGTGTGGTAGCCCTCCGGGAGGTCGTCGGGATGCCACACCTCCGGCCATCCCGGAGACCTGCCCGCCCGGCGAGGGTGTCTTCTGTTATTGCTAGAATTCGTATAGGCAACTTGATAAATCATGGAGTCGATCGCTGCAATGTTATTGAGTGCCAGCGTCGAGGGTCTGTGGGAACCACCACCCATCCCTCACTGATTAGGGACGCCAAGAAGTCGTTCCAGACAGATCGGTAACTCGGGAAGTCCGGGTGTTCATCCCAATGGCGAACCTCCTTCTTGTACGGCGTATTCATTCTCTTTGATTTCGCATAAACATGG
This sequence comes from Dehalococcoidia bacterium, assembly GCA_050248355.1. GTDB lineage: Bacteria > Chloroflexota > Dehalococcoidia > UBA2979 > UBA2979 > JAIBBD01. Next base: position 9,945 of record JBFWSN010000060.1, on the reverse strand, counting down.
CCGCTTGACCCAGCAAGCTCGAACTGGGCCTCGTCACCGAGTACTCCTCTCTTCACGCTGACTATGCGGATAGTTCCCACCTCGGTCTTCGGCACAGCGCGAACCTTCCCTTGCAGCGGAACTTGCTGATCTTGAGGTACTTGCTCGGACGGGACGTAGGTGTAGTGCCCACGGCCAGCCACGGCCAGCGGAAGCGTCATGGTTAATCCCGGAGGACGACATCGATGGTGAATTGCTCAACGTCCGTGGTCCAGACCTCCACGCGGACGGGATCAGAGTTCTTTACTATCACGTCTATTGGACTAATCGGTCTGCCGTCGCCGCCCTGACCGATCGCGATCTCAGCTACGTCATCCGTTAGTTCCCAATGTTGGATCTCTTTCTTCTTCGAGTCGATCATCAGCAGCACGGGTGCGTCACTAGTCGGAGGACCCGCAACAGAGATCAGCGAGACGAATGCGGCAGCAAGCAGCTCATCGCAGTTCGTTCGATCGCAGATATTGCCCAGAATCGTGATTGTTGAGGTAGGGCCACTGCGCAAGACTGCAGCCCCAAACCTCTTCGTCGTGGTCTGACCGCCGCACCCCGCCACGAGCAGCAGGATCGTAGTTGCGAGCGCGGCGACACGGACTGTGTCGCTCCGTTTGACCACGACACGGCTCCTGACACGAGGTCCGACAGGGATGGCTCTGCCCTCTGATGCAGCCAATTTCTCGTGCTGAGACTTGTTGGCGTTACACCGCGGAGGCTCACGGCCCGGCGTTTCGCGTTGCGGCCGCGCGCCGCGCGGGGGCGGGCCGGAGGCGATAGCCCCCGCGGCGGCGCTGGCGGCGCGGCGCCCTCCGGGCGCCGCCTTGATCAGGAATGGAAAGTCTGAACCGCTGCGCTGGGTCGCTGTCGGCCGGGGTCAGGCTGTGGCCGAGAGGGCCGCCGCGTGCTGGATCAGGAATGGAAAGTCTGAACCGCTGCGCTGGGTCGCTGTCGGCCGGGGTCAGGCTGTGGCCGAGAGGGCCGCCGCGTGCTGGTGGATCTGGGCGGCGGCGTCGTGCGGCGTCGTGCGGGCGGTGTCGATCGCGAGTACGCCGGGGCGGTCGAGTTCCGGTGTTTGATCCCAGCGGTGTAGGCGCTCGGCGGTGTCGCCGGTAGCGCGGGCGGTGATGCGCTCGGCGGCAACGTCGCGTGGACAGCGTAGGGCCACGACCAGCCACCGGGCGTCGGGGACGACGGCGAGTACCGGATCGATGGCCTCGGCCTGGCCGAGGTGGACGACGGGCACGCCCTGGTCGAGGTGCGCGACGAGCGCGGGGCGGTCGACGACATAGAGCGCGCCGTACCGGCGGTTCTCCCAGACGATCTGGCCGCCCTGGCGCAGTGCGGCGATCGCGGCTTCGTCGGTCAGGCGATAGCCGGCTGTGCGGCCGGGCCCTGCCTTGAGTCGGCGGAACAGGCCGTACCGCGGGTCGAGCTGGTGCAACGCGCCGGTCACGGTGTCCTTGCCCACGGCGGGCGGCCCGTACAGGACGACTCCGAGGCTCACGATTCAGCGGCCGGTGATTGTGGCAAGCAGCGCCTTGGCCTGGCTCTGCAACGGCACGCTTGACGTGCAGTTGTCGATCACGAGGTGCGGCGCGGCGGGCCGGAACTCTGTGTCGATGCTGGTGCGGTAGGTCGGCCAGTCGGCGAGCTTGGCGTGATCGCGAGCGGCGCCCCGGCGACGGAGGTAGGTATGCATGGTGCGGACATCGCAGTACACCCACACGAGGGTGGCCGTGGCGTTGAGCGCAGCGAACGCGGCCTCGGTCCTGCCGAGCCACGCCGGGTCGTTGAACTCGCGGATAAACGGAGCGGTGACGATCGCGCTGGTGCCGCACTCGACGTTCTCGGTCGTCGCGGCGGCCAGGGCCTCGTACTCCCGCGGTCGGATCTCGGTCAGGTAGAGCGCGGACTCGCGGTCGTGTGGCGAGTGCCCGTGCGCTTCGAGCGCGGCTTCGACGAGCGGGCGCGTGAGGGTGTCCTTGTCGAGCATCGGCCAGCCCGTCTCGCGCGCCAGGATGCGCCCAAGCTCGGTCTTGCCGCTGCCCGCGTAGCCACCGATGAGGATCACATGCGGGTTGGGCAGGCGGATCTCGTCCCGTCGTGACTGTTCGCCCGCGCGGACGACGCGCTTCGAGCGCGACTTGCTCTCGACCAGTCCTTCCTCGGCGAGCATCTTCATCGCCTCGGTGATCGTGAAGACGCTCACCCCCCACTGCTCCGCGAGTTCGCGGGTGCTCGGCAGCACCTCGCCATCACGCAGCACGCCCGCCTCGATGTCGTTGCGGACGTGCCTCGCGATCTGGTGGTGCAGCGCCTCCGCGCGGGACAGCGGCGGACGGGACGACGGCATCAGGACGACTCCACTGGCTCGGTTGCCTATCAGTTGCATTGCCTTCGCCATCGTGAACCCTGCAGGTCAGAGGCGCAAGGTGGCGCGACGAGAGCTACCAGTTGACCTCGTCACCTAACAACTGATAGATTGATCTCGTTGGGCCAGACGGCCCAGGCAGACAACGAGCAGGAGGACCAATGCGTGACATCCCGGTGGTGCTGAGCGGCTACAAGCTGACGGTGGTGGAGCCCCCTGCGCCGAAGACGCGGACCGACGACAACGGGGCGCAGGTCCCGGTGACCGACCGCAACGGCGTGACGCAGTTCGTGGTGTCGGTGTTCGCGAAGCTGCGCGTCGGGCCCGGTGAGCGGGCGCCGAAGGGCGAGGAGATCAAGGTGACCCTGCTGACCGACCCGGGTGAGGGGTTCGGGGAGGACGTGCGGGTGGAGCTGATCGACCCACGGATCAACGCCTACCAGATCGAGTCGGACAACGGCCGGGTGAACTCGGGGATCTCGTTCAAGGCGACCGGGCTCAAGCCCGCGCACGGCGGTCACGGTGGTCACCAGGGTGACAAGTGAGCCGCCCCGGGTTCCTGCCCTCGTCCAGCGTGGATGTGGCGGTGCACGTCTACGAGACCTCCACGATCGGGTCGACGGTCCACGCGGCCGAGCACCGGGCCACGGTCCGGCTGGGCGGTTCGGGTGGGCAGGTGACGGTGTTCGCCGACCGCGGTGAGCTGGTGCGGCTGCGCGATGCGCTCGCGGAGGTGGTGGCGGAGTTGGACGCGGCCCGCGCGCGCCTGGCCGCCGAACTGAGCAGGGAGCTGACGGGCACGGGGGCGGTCGCGGTCTGAGCGGGCCGCCGGGGGTGGGGGCGTAGCCGGGCGACAACCGGAACCAATCAATTCCGAGTTTGTTCCTGGCTACCCCCTTGCCCGAAACCGGCACGAATTCTCGGGAGTCGAAATGTGTTTGGAATGCGGCGGATCGGGTGGCTGCGACGCCTGTGACGGCTACGGAACCCGGCCCGGCCCGGAAGGGCGCGAGGGCCCGGAATGCGATGTGTGCGACGGATCGGGGGTGTGCGTCGAATGCGGCGGCACCGAAACGGACAACGGACAGGAGAACGGGTCATGAGCATGACGGGTAGCGGGCGGGTGCGGCAGTCGGCCGGGGTGGGCCGGTTGGTGCGGCGGCTGGAGCGCGAGCGGCGCCGCTGGACCCCCCGCCCCGGGGAGATGGTGCCGACCGAGCAGGCCTGGCGGGCCGGTGTGGCGGAGGGGCTGCGGTTGGCGCAGCTCGCGATCCGCAAGGGGGTCTGAGGTGGCCCCGAACCTGCGCCCGGTGAACCGGCGCGCCCTACGGAAGTACGGGGAGTTCTGGCGGGCCCTGGTGCTGGTCGGCAACGCCCTCGCGGAGGCGGAGCGGGTCGCCGCCAAGGCCACCGACCACCACGGCCGCGACGGCGGGCCGCACTGGTCCGCGCCCACCGCAGAGGAGCTGCGGGCGGCGGCGAAGAGGGCCGGTGACGCCCTGCACGTGATGTCGAGTTCGGCGCGGAAGTGGGAGGCCGAACTGGTCTCCCGGGAATGGAGGCGATGACCCCATGTCCAGAACCGTGGACCGCACGATCGAGGACCTCGATGCGGCGATGCGGGAACTGCGCGCCGCGCTGGGTGGGATCCCGTTTCGGGCGGGCGGATTCAAGAACACCCACGACCAACTCGCCCGCGACATCGCCCACCTGACCGTGCTGCTCGACGCCGCCCGCGCCACCTACGACAACTAACCGACCGAAACCCGCAGGAGCATTCAATGGCAACCCACTACCGATCCCACCACCACCGGCCGTTCGGGGGGCAGTTCGGCCCGGCCCGGGGCACGACCCGCCCGACGGGGCGCGAGTTCCGCGCGCTGGCCTGGCTCGCCCGACACCCCGCGCTCACCGCCACGCCGGTCCTGCTGGCCTGGGCGAGCCTCACCGTCGGTGTCGTGCCGACCGCCTCCGGGCTCGGCGCCCTGGTCCTGGCCATGCTCGGGTGGCGGCGCGCATCCACCCTCGTTCGACCGCTGGGCCGCGCCACGCATCCGCGCGGGGTGGCGGCGCTGGACGGTCTACCGCGGAAACCGGTGGGCGGCGGTGCTGGCCGACTGCGACCTGATCCGGGACAACCGGCGCACCGGCGAACCCCTCGTGCCCCGCATCCTGCGGGTGCGCTCGGCGACCCCGTCGATCGACACCGTCTACGTGCGCCCCGCCCGCGGGCAGAACCTGCGCACCTGGACCGACAACACCGAAGCGTTGGCCGACGCGCTCGGCGCCCACCGGGTGGCGATCACCCGCACCCGCCCGGGCGTGCTCGCCCTGGTCATCGAACGCCGCCAGCCCTTCGGCGAGGTGATTCCCGCCCCGGACATCCCCGCCGACGCCGCCGAGGTCGACCTCGGGGCCCTGGATGTCGGGGACACCGAGCACGCCACCCCGCTGCTCGTGTCGGTGGCGGGTGGGGCGCACCGGCTGGTGGCCGGCGCGACCGGGCGCGGCAAGGGCTCACTCATCTTCGCACCACTCCGCGCCCTCGGCCCGGCGATCCCTGCCGGGCTGGTCCGCGTCTGGATGATCGACCTGAAGGGCGGTGCCGAGACCGAACGCGCCGCACCGCTGTTCCACCGCCGCGCCATCACCATGCCCGACGCGCTCGCCCTCCTGGCTGAGGTGCGGGACGAGCTGCGCCGCCGCCAGGACCTCATGCGGGAGACCAAGACCCGCCGGTGTGCGGTGTCCACGGACACGCCGGTGGAGCTGGTGATGATCGACGAGCTGGCGATGCTCACCGCCTACGGCGACCGTACCCAGGTCCGCGAGGCGCTGCGGCTGCTCGCCGAGATCCTCACCCAAGGCCGGGCCGCCGGGATCTGCGTGTGGGGCTACATCCAAGAACCCTCCAAGGACGTCCTCGATGTGCGGGAGCTGTTCACCACCCGCATGTGCCTCGGGGTGACCGCCGCCTCCCACGTCGACATGGTCCTCGGCGAAGGTGCCCGCGAGCGCGGGGCGCTGGCCGACGAGATCCCCGCCGACCCCGAGCACGCCGGGATCGGCTACCTCATCGAACCCCACAACCGGCTCCCGATCCGGTTCCGCGCCGCCTACGTCACCGACCACGAGATCGACGAGCTCGTCGATCGCTGCGCAATCCGCCCGCCCCGCGGCAGTGGCGGGGGCGACGGCGAGGTCATCGACCTGCATCCGCGCAACGACCGCGACAGCGACGGCAACGACGGTGACGAGGACGGGGCAGCCTGATGCACACCACCACCAGCGACTGCGGGGCCCGCGCGCTCGCCGTCACCGTCGCGACAACCCTGGCCACCGGGATCGCGACCACCATCGCCCCGGCGCACACCGCCGGGATCATCACCACCGTCACCACCGCCGTCCTGCTCGTGCTCGCGGTCAAGCTCGGCATGTGGCGGGTCCGTGAACGGCGGCGGGACCGGGCCGACGCGCTCGCCGCCGCCCGCGCCCGCGCCGCCCACCAGCGCCGCCAGCACGCCGCGAACGTCGACGGTCCGCGGGCCGCCACGGCCGGGCTGGGGGTGGCGTGATGCTCGCCGTCACCGGCTGGGCCGCCGCCACCTGGGCCAAACTCACCACCCTCCTCGCCGCCGCAGTCGGGGTCTGCTGGCTGGCCCTGGGCACCGGGTCGCCGTGGTTCTGGCTCGCCCTCCTCGCCGCGGTCCTCCTGGAAGTCCACCTGACCGGGCAGCTCGTCAAGGAATGGGCCTACGAAGCCCGCTCCTGCTGGTGGTGGGCGCCATGACCGCGCTGCACGAACAGGGCGCGCTGTTCGGCGACCCCGCCCCAGCCGCCCCGATCCCGGCCACCGGGTCGTCGGGGCGAGCACCCGCGATCAACGACCTGGACCTGGTCACCGACGTGATCCGCCGCGCCGTCGATCCCGGCTATCTGCTCGTCGGCCCGGCCGAGCGGGTCTTCGCACCCGCCCCACGCGGCACAGACAAGCACGCGGTCGAGCCGGTCGCCCGCCACGAAGCCGCAACCGTGCACCAACTCCTCCACACCGGACTAGTGACCGTCGGCGGCACCCACCGCGCCAGCTACGGCGACCACGCCGGGCCCGCCCGCTCCGTGCTCGTCCCCCGCACCACCCGCGACACCCTGGCCCGCTGGCAGGCCCTGCACCCCCTCACCCATCCCCGGCCCACCACACCCGCCCGGGAACACACGACCGAGGGCGCCCGGGGAGGGCACGGCGGGGTCGGTGCGGGTGTGTGTGGACGTCGTCGCCCCCGGCAAGGGCCTGGTCACCTGCCCCGCCGGGGACTGGTCCGGGGTGATCATCCGCGACCGGCACCACGAGTACGGCCAGGCCTACTACGTCGAGACCGAACACGGCCACGTCCTCGGCCCGGCCCGCTCCTACCGCCACGGCGCCGAGCGCCTCGCCCGCCACCACGGCCACCCCCACATCACCGTCGAGATCGAACACGAGAGGGACGACCGATGAGCACCGCACTCCCGACCACCACCCGCCCGGTCGGCGGTCCGGCCGCGGTGGATCTGGTGTCGGCGCGGCTGCAACGCCCCGGCTACCGCGAATGGCGCGCCCAGGTCGAAGCCACCCACGGCTGCGCCCACCCGGTCCGGCTGTCCGGGTCGTCCCGCATCCTCGACCGCGACGGCGCCACCCTCGTCGAGCGGGCCGGGGAGATCCTCGCCCCCTGCGGCAACCGCCGCGAATCGGTGTGCCCCGCCTGCTCGCACCGCTACGCCGCCGACGCGTTCCACCTCATCCGCGCCGGGCTCGCCGGAGGCGACAAAGGCATCCCGGAATCCGTGACCACCCGCCCGCGGCTGTTCCTCACCCTGACCGCGCCCTCCTTCGGCCCCGTCCACTCCCGCCGGGTCTCCACCCGCGGCCGGGTCATCCCCTGCGCCTGCGGGACCCATCACCGCGAACACGACCCCACCCTCGGCACCCCCACCGACCCGGACACCTACGACTACACCGGCGCGGTGCTCTGGCAGGCGCACGCCGGGGCACTCTGGCACCGGTTCACCATCGCCCTACGCCGCGCCCTCGCCGCCCGCCTCGGGGTGCCCGCCGCCCGCTTCCGCGACCACGCCCGCCTCTCCTACGCCAAGGTCGCCGAATACCAGCGCCGCGGGCTCGTCCACTTCCACGCCGCCATCCGCCTCGACGGCCCCACCGGACCCACCGACCCCCCACCCGCCGGGCTCCCGGTCGCAGCCCTGCGCGACGCCGTCACCGAGGCCGCCCGCGCGGTGTGCCTCGAGGTGGCCCGCCCCGACGGCACCCCACTCGTCCTGGGCTGGGGGGCGCAGCTCGACATCCGCAACATCACCACAACCCACGCGGCGGAGGACGAGAGCGGCGAGATCACCGACGCCTCGTTGGCCGGCTACATCGCCAAGTACGCCACCAAAGGCACCGGCAAGACCGACACCCACCCCGACCGGCCCATCCACGACGCCACCCACATCCCCTACCTCGACATCTCCGAGCACCACCGCCGCATCATCGACACCTGCTGGCAGCTCGGCGGCCTGACGCCCTACGACGGACTGAACCTGCGCCGCTGGGCCCACATGCTCGGCTTCCGCGGCCACTTCCTCACCAAGAGCCAGCGCTACTCCACCACCTTCCGCGCCATCCGCGGAGAACGCCGCACCTGGCGCCTGGCCGACACCCTCACCCAACTCGCCGCCGACACCGACGACCCCGGCAACATCCCGCCCGACCTGGACACCATCACCGTCGTCAACGACTGGCACCTCGTCGGCATCGGACACCGCGACGACGGAGAACGCGAACTCGCCCTCGCCATCGCCGAACGCCACCTCGCCCGCGCCACCACCCACACCCGCAAGGAGCCCCGGCCATGAGCACGCCCGCCCGGATCGTGGAGCCGCTGACCTACACCGTGGAGGAAGTCGCCGCGCTGCTCGGCATCGCCCGCGGCGTCGCCTACGAATCGGTACGCACCGGCGAGATCCCCGCCACCCGCGTCGGCCGCCGCTGGCTCGTCCCCCGCCGCCGCTTCCACGCCTGGCTCGACGGCGCCAGCCAGGCGGAGGTGGCCTGACATGGGGTTCATCGACAAGACCCCGGAGGGCCGCTACCGGGCCTACTTCCGCGACCCGGCCGGGCGGCAGCGTTCCAAGACGTTCCGGATCAAGAAGGAGGCGGCGGCGTTCCTCGCGGAGGTCGAGACGTCGAAGGCCCGGGGCGCCTACGTCGCGCCGAACGCGGGTCGGATGCTGTTCGCCGAGCACGCCGAGCAGTGGATGGCGACCTGGAACACCGAGCAGACCACCGCCGCCCGCCACCGGTCGATCATGCGCACGCACGTGCTCCCGCAGTGGGGTGGCGTGCAGCTCGGCAAGATCGACCATCTCGGGCTGCAGGGCTGGGTCAGCGCGCTCGGGCGTCGTCGCTCCCGCGCCACCGTGGTCGAGGCCCTGCGCCTGACCTCCGCGGTACTGCGCTCCGCGGTCCGCAACCGGCTCATCCCGTTCAACCCGGCCGACGACGTGCGGGTCCCGCAGCCCCGCCGCCTCGACACCGACGAGCGGGTCATCAGCCGCCCGGACCTGCGCCGCCGCCTGCTCCCCGTCGTTCCCGCCCGCTACCGGGGCATCGTCGCCACCGCGGCCGGGGCCGGGCTGCGCTGGGGTGAGGCGGCCGGGCTGCGCGTCGACGCGCTCGACCTCGACACGGCACGGCTGCACGTCGTGCGCACCGTCGTGGAGGTCTCCGGGCACACCTCGTTCAAGCCGTTCCCGAAGTCCCGGGCCGGACGCCGCACCATCCCGCTACCGACCTGGCTCGTCCCGATCATCCGCGAGCACCTGGAACGGTGGCCGACCCAGCCCAGCGCCCCGATCTTCGCCAACGAGGTCGGCGCCCCGCTGCGACGCACCCTGTTCCGCTCCCGGATCTGGCGACCCGCGCTCGTGCGGGCCGGGCTGCTCGGCGCCGCCGTCCCGGTCGACGACCAGTTCGAAGCGCAGTGGACCGACCCGGACGGCGTCAAGCACACCGAACGGCTACGCACCGAGACCGCTGCGGTGAACCACGTCGCCCGCCACCAGCACGGCGGGCTGCGCTTCCACGACCTGCGCCGGTCCTACGCCACCTGGCTCGTCGACGACGGCGTGCCACCCAACATGGTTCAGCGGGTGATGGGGCACGAGCGCTCCTCGACCACCCTCGACCTCTACACCCGCCGCACCGACAACGCCGACCGCATCCTCGAAGCCCTCAACGACCACGACGACCCAGGCGACGACGACCCCGACGACGGCGCCGCGGGCGTCCTCGCTCCGATCTGACGTCTGCTCCGGAAATGCTCCGGATGCAGCCCCACTCACGACGAAGGCCCTGGTCTCTGGCTCTCGCTTGAGCCTCTGACCAGGGCCTTTGTGGTGGTCGGGGTGACAGGATTTGAACCTGCGACCTCTTCGTCCCGAACGAAGCGCGCTACCAAGCTGCGCCACACCCCGATGGCCCCGGCTGCCCGGCGGCC
>JBFWSN010000059.1:0-11099 GCA_050248355.1 Dehalococcoidia bacterium | reverse complement strand
AGATCCACGAGACGGGGGCAGAAAACGATCTTGCCCCGACCGTTCGTGCTGGTCAGGGCGAGTTTCGTATGGGCGCGCCCGAAGGGATTCGAACCCCTAACCTTCTGATCCGTAGTCGCGACGCTGATGTCTACTTGGCGGGCGACCAGGCGTTTCGGCGGCACGGTTGGCGCCGGATCGGGCTTCTCCGGCAAGGGTGCCCGGCAGTTCGTGGATCAGTTCGTGGATCGTGATCCACAACAGGTCGAATCCGTCTTGCCCCGTGCGTGTCGAGGTCGTGCTCTGTGTGTCGTCGGGGGGCCTGACGGGCGTAGCCGGTCGGATTGCGGGAGTCGTGGCGTCCGGCCGGTTGCGAGGGCCGTGTGAGTCAGGGCGCACAGGGAGTACGGCATCATGGGTGTTCGGCCGATCAGTAGCCGATCTTGAGGTTGCCGGTTGAGTGGGTGTTCGGCGACCCGGGCTTTGCCTGACCGGCGTCGCCCAGCGAGCCTGAAGTGTCCGCCCCCTGGACCCCGGCCTGTGGTGGGCTTCGTCACCCTGTGTCAGTGCTGGAGTACTCTCGGGGAGATTCCGCTCCCCACGGAGGACAGACGGGTGATCTACATGGACCGCACCAACGCTGTGTCGCAAGCGTTCCTCCGGTGGGCGCATCGCAACCGGCGATCTCAACCGCCTAACGCTTGGTTCCTGAAAGCCCCTGAGTCGGCGGTCGACGGGCGGCAGGTCGATGCCGACGAACTCGAGGAGGTCCTCGAGCTGCTCCTGCACCGCGGCCTGATCGAGGGCCCGAAGGGCTTCACCGAGTACGTGCCCAACCCCGCGGAGCTGACCCGGGAAGGGGTCATGTGCGTGGTAGACCATGGCGCTGACGTGCAGAGATGGAATGCGGGCAACGGAATGAGCTACATCAACCAGCCGGTCACTGTTACCGGGAACGGGAACCAGGTCGCTGCGTTCAGCACGAACGTCAACCAGAATCAGCGCACCGAGATGCACAACGTCCAGACCCTCCGCGACGTCGCGGAGCGTGCGATTGGCGGCCTCGACGAGTACGAGATCGACCCGGACGACGCCGAGACGGTCCGCAATGCTGCTGAGAAGGTGCTCTCCGAGACCGCCAATGGCGAGCTCGAGCCCGGACGGCTCGCGAAGATCGCACGCTCCCTGCACGCCGCGCTCCAACTGTTCTTCAGCACGGCAATCGGCACGGAGTTCGCGCGGCAGCTCATGGACCTGATCGTCCCATTCCTCACGGCTGGCGCGGCGTGACCGATGGAGGCGACGCAGGGGTGTAACGCCGTCGCGCGGGCGTTCCTTCTGTGGCTCTACGACAACGACAGCCAACGGCCGATGCCGCGGAAGTTCCTCGATGACCCGCGGTCAACGATCGAGGGCTACCAGTGCGATGAAGCCGGGATGATCGAGGCAGTTCGTCTGCTAGCCGCCAATGGTCTCGTCGCGGGCCCGACGTCATGGCAGAGCGGCGACATTCCCCTGCGGATCTGGCTGACCGACGCCGGGCGGATCTGCGTCGTCGACCACGACGGCAGCATCGGCCGGCAGGCGACCTGGCGCGACGTCGAGAGGGGCGACGGGGCCACCATCGACAAGTCGATCACCACTACCGGGCACGGCAACACGGTGGTCAGCCACAGTGACAACGTGAATCTCACCCCGGACCCTTCGCGTGCGCCGGACTTCATCGTCGAGCGAGCAAGGGCGGGAGCCGAGTCCGGGCACGCGATCGAGGTGACGATGACGAGCGGGCCGCAGCAGCTCCATGTCGGCATCGATGTGGCTGTACTCGACCCACAAGAGGGGGTTCACGCTTCACTCACAAACGGTCTGACCTGCCGGATGGTGCGAGACTTCAAGCGTCGGGTCGTTGTTACTCTCGATCCTCCGGTGAGGGATTCCAACGTTGTCATCGAGGTCATCGTGACCTGCGAGGACGTCGATGCACCGAACGAGCGGTGGACGCTGCGCCGCGCCCTCACAATCACGCGTGGTCCTCGGATCTATTGAAGTTGCGGGCTCGCGTAACCTCAGCGGGCGAAGTCTCCCGAGTTGCGGCGGGCTGTGCGGCAAGACTCAAGCGACCGCCGACCCGCTACGCGGTTCCATGCCAGGACTGATGTCTGGATCGCGTTGAGCGGCTCCACCGTCGATCGGGCGTGCGCAGCAGGCCGCGCCGCCGGCGGGGCCGCAAGGCATGCTTTCCCGCCTTGTGGCCCCGGTGGTGGTGTGGCATCCCATCGGGACGTCCGGTCGGCGGTGGAGCCGCGACCTCTGGCACCACCAGAGTGAGGGCCGGGGGTTCGGGGGCGGCGCCCCCGGTCCTTTGACGTGCTGTTTCTGTCGGTGCTCGTGCTCATACTCGTGCGTGTGGCTGCCCGGGTATCTCTGCCGGCGTGGGTGGTGCCGACCATCGACGCGGTCGACGAATGCGAGCGCGTGGCACGGCGAGTCGTCAACGCCCGCTCCTATGAGTTGATGGTGCGCGAGCGAGGTGTGGCTGCAGCGCTGCTGTGGCTGACGCTGGGCGAGGTATCGCCGATGACGAGGCGAGTGGCAGGGGCGTCTATCCGCGGCGGTCGGTTCAGCGGTCCTGAGTGCGAGGCTGTGGAGACGTGGACATGCGGTGTGACGCGGGAGGACGCGCGTGCCGAGGCCTGGGTCGCGTTGTCTGTAGCGGCTGGTCAGCACTTGCCGACGGAGGATGACTGGACGCTGCTGGGTGTTGTCCCGGCGCTGCCGCGCATCGACGACCGAGAGTTCGCGTACGGCGTTTGGCGGACGTTGTCCTGGCTTCTGGGCGTTCGCGACGACTTCCCGATCTACACCTCGTGGCACCGTTCCGCGGGCGTGAGACACGAGCGACCTCATCTGGCCAGGCGACGGCAGTCGGCTGAGGAGCCCAGCGGGCCCGATCGCGTCGCGGATCAAGCCGCGCGCGATCAGGCCGAGGCTGATGCGTTTCGGTGGTGGTCGTATGTGCGTCAGCGCCTTGACGCAACGGCTGCCGGAGCCAGTCGCTACCTTGCAGATGATGTGTAGGGCAGGGCGTTGGGCGTGGCCGCGAAGTCTGTATTCTCGGATCGTGCGCCCGTCAGCCTTGGGTTGCGCGACTTCTCGACAGCCCAGACTGGGCGCTTCATCGCCGACATTCTAGGAAATGATTCGGCCGTCGCGCAGGCCGCTTTCTAGCCGCCCTGCGCCGGTGCGACCGTTACGTGACGGCACCCTCCCGGCTGATGTAATTCGCTACGGTCTTCCGCAGTGCCTCCGCGTGCTTATAGATGTCTTGAACGGAGTCGAGTGGAAGTCGGATCTCGGTCTTGCTCTCGTCGAACACGCCGAGATACTTCTGACTGCGATTGAACCAGAGTCGAGCGATCGGCTTCCGATTGTTGTCGTCGAGCAGAACGCCAAAGTAGGTCTGGGTGTCACGCGCAGCAATGCGATCCACGGACACCTCGCTACATACGATTGCACGTACAATCTGGAATCCTTCGATCTCGTCGTCTGTTGTGACGACGAGCTTCGCCGACTTCGGGTCGGTCGAGTCGGTTGCAGTTGAGGGTTCCGCGACCGTGACTGTCGTGGTTCGTCCGAGAGCGGGTTCGGTGACCGTGACGTTGGTTGCGGCGTCGTCGCCGAGAGCCGTCTTGAGACGTGCGTTGACCTGCTCGTTGAGGAACTGGGTGGCTGCCTTAGCGACGAGCGTCTCGAACTGCTCGCGGACCCTGGAAGTCACGTTCTTCTCGTAGACGCGTGACGCAAAGAACTTGACCCATTCGCTGCTGGGACTGCGAAACTCGGCACCGAGAACACGCTTGATCTGGCCGATGTACTTGAGTTCACCGGCAGCGTTGATTACTGAGTCGAGATCGAAGGACTCCTTGGTCAGCTTTGCGAGTTCAGGCAGAAGGGTCGGGTCGATGGCGGCGAGGTCGAGAACCAGGAACGGCTTCTCGTCCATCTTGTTGGGCGCGTCGAGATCTGTATAGAACTCGTAGCTTTCGCCGTTCGTGAGAACTGCTACGCGTGCGTTCGTGACGGAGAAGTAGCGGAAAAGTTGGGACGAGTGCTCGATCCTCAGCGGCTCAGTGATTTTCTTGGCTTCGACAAGGATCTGCACCTGGCCACCGTGGACAAGTGCGTAGTCGATCTTCTCGCCTCTCTTGACGCCGACATCCGCAGTGAACTCGGGGATGACCTCGGAGGGGTTGAAGACGTCATAGCCGAGGACGGTACCGATGAACGGCATGACGAACGCATTCTTGGTCGCTTCTTCGGTCTCGATGGCAGCTTTCTGCTGGCGAACCTTGGTTGCCAGCTCGTACACGCGATCGTTGATACTCACGATCTTGACTCCGCTCGTGTCAGACTCTTGATCAGAGGAACCTGTGATCAACGCATCGATCGCGCGGACCGTGACCGTTACAACACGTTCGGTGTACTGATCTATTTGGCGTATGTGGCAAGCCCGTGGGCAGGTCTGCTTGGCCGAGTGGCAACGAAGACAAGAACCCACGGCCGAGTCCGTTGCGTCTGCACCACGCCGTCAGCCTGAACGGCGCATCACCTCGGCTGCTAATTGCATTCGGCGCACCGTGGCCCGTCACCACTGAGCGGCACCCGCCGGACTACCGTTCGCGCGCCAGCTCCTGGTCGCTCGTTGAGCCGGCTTCACGCGAAACAGCTGGGTCGGCGTCGAGCGCTTCGTCGTGCCACCGCCCGAGTTCGTCGAGCCGGCAGGCTTCGGCAGCGTCTTCGAGGGCGCGCTTGGCCTCCACCTCGTGTCGTGCCGTGATCTCGGCGAGTGCGGTCTGCGCGCGCGCAACGGCATTGGCGGTCTCGTCGAGTGTGAGGGCGGCGCGCCGGATGGCGGGGTCGGCGTGGCGGGTGGGGTCCGGTGTGCTGGTTTCTCGGACGTCGTACACCGCGGCCTCGACGCCGAGGGCGGCCTCGACGACGTCGTCGGTGAGTTCGCAGTCGTCCCGCACCTCGCGGTGCCGGTCGGCGTCGGCCTGCTCGGCGCGGTGGGCGTCGATCCATTCCTCGGCGGTGACCCGGTCGTCGGCGTCGTCCGGGTCGATGCCTCGGGCACGCAGCTCGTAGGCGCTCCGTACGCCGTAGTCGCGGGTCACGGCGACGTGGGTGAGCCACACGGCGTAGGCGTTGCTCGCGACCTCCAGGTCGGCGATCTGGGCGTCGAGCTGCTCGACCTCGGCCCGCGCGGTCTCGGCGGCAGCGCGAAGCTGGGCAGCGTCCGCGGCCGCGGTGTCGGGCGCATCTGCTCGGGCTGCCCAGACGGTGGCGTCGGCGTGGGTCTGCTCCCGGCGCTGGTGGGCGGCGGCGAGGTCGTCGTCGACCCATCGGGGCGCCCAGACCTGTTCGCGTTCCCACGCACGGACGCGGACGCGCAGCTGGCCGTCGGACAGGATGGCTTCCTCGGCGCCTGCGTCGATGAGGCCGAGTTCGCGGTGCGCGGCGCGGAAGAGCGCGGCGTGCTCGACCAGGCCGGGGGCGGGCGCGTTGCCGAGCGGGTCGAGCTGGTCGGTGTGCCCGACGAGTTCCCGGTAGGCCGCGGCCCAGCCGGCGCGGCGCTCCCACTCCTGGCGGGCGACGACGTCCTCGGGCACCGGGCCGAGCGCCTCGACGGCCCACCGCGGCGCGTCGGCGGCGGTCTCGGCGCCGAGTTCGTGGCGGCGGGTCGTAGCGGCCTCGGCACGGTCGTGCAGCCAGGGGCGCCACTCGGGCGGGGTGTTCGCCGGGATGAGGTCGGCCATGTCGCCGATCTGCGGCGTGAGCCGCCCGGCGAACGAGGTCGTGATCCGGTGGTGCAGGACCTGGGCGGGGGAGCGGGCATCCGCGAGGCCTCGACCGTCGGTGACGACCGAGCGCAGGACGGCGTCGGGGTCGTGGCCGGCGAGTTCCGCAGTGCGCAGCAGCCGCTCCAGGGAGCCGAACGCGTCGTCCGCGGCCAGGGCTTCGCGGTCGCGCGGGGTGAGCGCGCCCTCGGCGGTGAGCTGGTCGACCGCGGCCGCGGTGCGCCCGGCGGTGATCTCGCGGGCGACGACGTCGACGAGCCGGTCGACGTGGGTCATGGTCGAGCGGGCGTCGAGTTCGGCCTGCTCGCGCTCGGCCAGCGCGGTGCGCTCCTCGAGGTCGACCTCCAGCGCGTCGGCGAGCACTGCGATGGGGGAGCGGGCGTGGGTGTCGTGGGTCTGCCCGGTGTCTGCGTCCGGTGCCATGTCGCGCGTGATCACGTAGAGCGTGTTGCGGTCGCGCCCGCGGGTGGCGGGCACGTACAGACCGGCGGCGCCGCCCGAGGTCCCGTTGACCGAGTGGCTGGTGTGGACGGTGCGGCCCTGGGCGGCGTCGCGGGTGGAGGCGTAGCCGAGCGAGAGGTGCTCGCGGACGTAGCTGCCCGGCAGGTGCATCGGCGTGCCCAGCTCCTCGTTCCAGCCGCTCGACGTCAGGTCGCCGGGCAGGCGGCGCAGGATCGGGGCGACGGTGAGCCCGCCGTCGTCGCGGGTGGCGAGCACGCGGTAGGTCTGGCGCGTGATTGGCGCGGCCGTGTTGCCCTCGAACCCGCGCAGGTGCCAGGCGAGGGCGCGGGCCTGGACCAGGTCGCCGACACCGGCCGTGACCCCGTCCCACTCGGCGATGCCGAGCGGCACGCCGTCCTCGGCGACTCGGCCGAGGGCGACGAGCTCGGCCCGCAGCGTGGCCGAGATGCGGGCCGCCGCGGCGTTGGTGCCGACCAGCAGCAGCGACTCCTTACCGGCGAGCGTGTCGGCCAGCCAGCCCCGGGCGGCTGCGGCCTCGGCCTGCTCGGCGGTGCCGCCGTCGATGATCCGGCCGTGCTTGTCGTACTCGGTGAGCACCGACGCGTCGCCATCGCGCAGCCGCAGCGACGCCGTCCGCTCCCACTCGTTGCTGAACCGCCGGACCTCGGTCAGCTCGTAGCTGATCCCGCGGGCGGCGACGTCGGCGAGGGCGCCGCCGGGCCCGATCGCGGTCAGCTGGCGCGGGTCGCCGACCAGCAGCAGCTTCGCCCCGGCCGCGGCGCAGCGCTGCTGGATCTCGGCCAGCGCGGTCGTCTCCGCGGTGCCCGCTTCGTCGACGACCACGAGGTCGCCGTCGCGCAGCCGCCACGGCTCGTCCTCGCCGTCCGCGTCGGGGTGCCGGTTGTCGAGGCGGCTCTGGGTCGCCAACCAGGCGGCGACATTCTTCGTGGTGAGCCCTTCGCCCGCGAGCACCTCGGCGGCCACCTGGTAGGGCGCGAGTCCGAACACCCGGCGCACCGGCGCGTCCCCGTCGGAGCGGGTCCAGGCGTCGGCGATCGCACCGACCACGAACGACTTCCCGGTCCCGGCGGCGGCCTTCAGGACCTCGATCCGCGCGCCGGAGGTGAGCACGCCGCGCAGCGCGGCGGCCTGGTCGGCGCCGAGGGTCACGCCGGACTCGGCGTAGCGCTGCACCGCCTGCTCGGCGGCCGTCGCCGGAAGGGCGACCGCGCCGCGCTCGACGGCCGCGGCGCGCAGGGCGTGCTCAGCCGACAGCTGGCCGTCGGTGGTGAACAGCGCCCCGGTCGGCGCGGTGTAGGGCGACTGGCCGTTGGTGAGCAGCTCGCTCGCCGGAAGGTTCGTCGTGTCGTCCGGCGCGGTGACCGGAACGGCCTGGGCGAGCGCAGCGTCGGTCAGCCCGTCGAGCAGCTCCTCGACCTCGTCGGGGCCGATCCCCAGATTGCCCGGCAGCGCGTCCGACACCGCGCGCAGCAGCGCCGAGCGCGACCACGCCTGCTTGGTCTCCGAGACGGCCGCCAGCGCGCGGGCGATGACGTCCCGCGGCGACCACTCGGCGGGCGGCTCGGCCCGCTGGGCCCGCTCGACGACGTCGTGCGCCACGGTCGTCAGCCCGCCGGTGATGATCTCCCGGCACTGCCGGGTCCAGCGGGCGAGCTGCTGCTCGCGGGTCTCGCCCTCGTGCGACTTCGCGGCGCGGGTGGCGAGCGTGGCCTGCTGGGCGATGTAGTAGCGCTCGGCGGGCGACGGGGCTCGCCCGTTGGCCTGCTCGAACTCGGCGATCAGCGCCGCCGTGCGGGCGGTCACCGCCCGCCTGCGGGACGAGAACAGGTCGATGACGGCGGACGGCACCCCGATCACCTCCCGCGCCTTCCCGTCGGGGCGGGTCGCGAACTCCACCCCGAGCGAGCGGGTCAGGTGGGTCTCCATCACGCGCTCGGCGAGCGCGCCCGCGGCACCCCGCAGGGCGTGGATCGCGCGGGAGTCCAGCGCCCGCCACGTCCCGTCCGCGCACAGGACCCGGTTGAGGATCGCCTGGTGGACGTGCAGCTGCGGGTCCCGGTCCCGGGAGTCGTGCTGGAGGAACTGCGCGACGACGAATTCGTGGGCGTCGATCCAACGGCCGGCGCCGCCGCCGTGGTGGCCGATGCGGGAGTAGCCGGCGTGCTTCTGCAGGTACTCGATCGCGGCGCGGGCGCCGGCCACGGCGGCGTCCTCGACGGCCTTCGCGTGCATCGACCAGGCCGCGGCCCTCTCCTGATCTCCTGACTCGGCGGCGTCGTTCGCTGCCCGCTCGAACGCCACGCCGAGCACGGTGACCGACTTCGGCACCGAGAACGTGACGTCGATGAACGACACGGCCTGCCGCGCTGACCGGTCGGCCTGCGCACGCAGCTCGGCCCGCTCCTCGGGGCCGGCGTCCGGGTGCGTCTCCAGCAGACCCTTGTAGATCTCCTCCGCGGTGCGGTACTTCCGGTGGCCGGCGCCGAGCGCCGCCGCTTCGCCCCAGGTCGAGCGCGAGTGCGCGGCCGCGTCCCGCGGGTCGAGGAGATTCGTGTAGACGGCCTCCATGAGGTCGGCGTCGACCTCGCCGTCCAGGCCGAGCGCCCGCGCGCCGCCGCCGAACCACAGCCCCGGCGGCTCGCCTGCGGCGACCGCGCCGGTGTAGTAGCCCTCCCGGGCCTGGGCAACGGCTTTCGTCAGGTAGCCGACGTCGTGACCGGTGGAGATGCTCAGCATGACCGTCCCGCCTCCGCTCCGACGGCCGCGTCACCGCGACCGGAGTTGATCTTTTGGGCGTCCGATCGAGCGACAGCGAAGATCGCCATGTGATCGTGATGCCTCGGTGTGCTCGGGCTCTTGATCTTCAGTAGTTGATCTCTCTGGTGGTGTCGGTCTCGTGGTCCTGGTCGGTCTGGATCGGCTCGGGTCGGTGTGCTCATCCGTGGCTTCGGTAGGTCTGGCGCTGGTGGGTCTCGGCGTCGGTGAGCTGTTCGGCGGTGGGCGCCGGGATGGCGCGGTCTCGCGGTGCGGCGGCGGCCCATGCAGCGGCGACGGCGTCGGCGTGGCCGGTCATGGGGGCGCGGTCAGGCTCGGCGGGGATGTCAGGGCCGCGGCCGCGACGGGGAGCGTGCAGCGAGAGGCTGCACTTGCCGAGCACGGTGTGGACGCGCCGCTCGACCCCGGGCCGCTGACGGTCGTGCCAGTCCCCGACGCGCAGCCAGGAACCGTTCTCGGGGTGGTACGCGTCGGCGTGGGCGCAGCGCAGCCACCACAGCTCCTCGACGACCTGCGGGTGCCACAGCCAGCACGCGGACAGCGGCCCGCGCGCGTAGCGCAGGTAGACGGCGTCGATCCAGCCGATGAGGTCGTCGAGATCGGCCACGGCCTGCTCCGGGGAGTCGGCGAGCAGCCACGACCGCACGGGCGGCGGCCCGTCTGCGTCCCCGGGCGGGACGAGACGCTCGGCCAGCGCGTGCACGTCCGCGGCGAGCTGGCGCAGGTGTGTCTTCAGGTCCGCGACGTGGCGCTCGGTGCGCGCGACCTGGCGGGTCAACGCGACGACGGCCGGGTCGGGACTCGTGGGTGCAGCGGGCGGCGAGCCGTTGGTGGTCGTCATCGGTTCGACTCCGGTCCGCCGATGCGGCCGCCAACCGGGCCGAGCGCACCAACCCGGGGCGGTTCGCGGCCCGGGCGGCGGGCGTCGTTCTCCCGCTGCCGGGCGATGAGGTCGCCGGTCTCCCGCGAGGCGGGCGCGCCCGGGCGACGGCGCGGGCGGCGGGTGGCGCTGCTGGTCATGACGTACCTCCTCGGTGTGGCTCGCGGTTGCTCGTCAGGTGCGCGGGTCGGCGGCGTCGCCCGGGAGGTGCGGCCGCAGTGGGATGACCTCTGCGCCTGCGCCGACCTCCGCGGGGAGGACCTGGCCGTCGACGACGACCGGGTCGCGATAGGTGATCGGGCCGCCGTGCCCGGTGACCCGGACTCGCAGCGCGGTGATCCAGCCGCCAACCGTTCGTGCAGCGGTGCGGAGCCACCCGATCACCGGGGCGGCGTGCTGGGTGATCCAGCGCTCGGCCACGGCCCGGTAGCGGGCGAGAGACGCCCGGACGCGGACGTTGAGGGCGTCCGGGTGGTGGAAGGCGTGCACGTCGCGGCGGCGCCAGGCCTGCTCGGCGCGCCCAATCGCGGGGGGCATGTCGCGGCGGAACACCACCACCCGCCGCGCGGGCAGGTTCGCCAGCTGCGCGGGCGAGAGGACCGGGACGCGGCGGGTGGAGCGGGAGGCGACCCGGCCGTGCAGATCCGTGGTGACGATCGGTTCTTCGCGGTCTCCGGCCAGCGTCGACCAGTACGTCAGGTCGTCGCGGTCGGCGGTGCCGCCGAACAGCATCCGGGCACCGGAGTTGTTCAGGATCACCGCCGCCTTGGCTTCGCCGTAGCGGTCGACCAGCTGCGCCCGGCTCTGGAAGCAGGCCACGATGTTGACCCCGCGTCCGCCCATGTCCGCGGTCCACTGGTCCAGCGGGACGGGGCAGATCAGCGCCGCCTCATCCAGGCGCAGCGACAGCGGCGGATCCAGCCGCCCGCCCGGCTGGTGCGCGGCCACGCGCCTTGCCTCGCGGGCTATGTGGCCCGTGAGCGCGCAGACCAGCGGGGCGACCTGGGCCTCCTCCCCACCCAGCAGATACACGGTCGCCTTCGAGGCGAGCAGGGCCGCGACGTCGAACGCGTGCCCGCCACGGCCCACGGGTGCAGCAGCGGCGCGGGCCGGGCCGTGGGTGA
>JBFWSN010000058.1:0-11204 GCA_050248355.1 Dehalococcoidia bacterium | reverse complement strand
TGTACGCGATCGACGGCTGGGTCCGCTGGACATCCAACCCGTCCGCGGACTTCAAAGCCGGCTGGACCACCCCCGCCAGCTCGGACGGCTGGTGGACCATGTTCAACCCGTACGTGGCCGGTGCCCCCGTGGCCGGGGCGGAGCGGGTCAACTACATGGACTCCTCCACGGTGGCCCTCACCTCCGCGCTGTCGAGCACGGGTGACGACACGTCGACGGGGACGATCGACCTGGCCGCGATCATCCGCGGCTACATCACCACCAGCACCGCGGGCACTCTCCAGTTCCAGTTCGCGCAGAACACCAGCAACGGCAGCGACACCATCCTTGGTGAGGGCTCCTGGTTGCGCGTCTCCCGCATGGACTCCTGACCAGCAGAAAAGAGGCGACGCTCATGGCGGACCAGGCCACGGTCAACATCCAGTGGGAGACCGACGACCAAACCAAGGTCGCAACCATCGTCGTCGAAGCTTCGGGTATCGAACTCGACGACGCGCTCGACCTCATCGCCGATGGTGTCGAGGCCCGCGGCTACACGGTCACCCGCACACGGGTGGTCGAGCAGGTCACCCGCCCCGGGCGGGAGCGCCGCCCGCGCCCTGCCCCGGCCGAGCCGGTCGTCGTCGCCGAGGGGGAACCGGCCCGCATCCGCCGGGTCAAGATCCGACCCGATAGGCCCGAGTGAGCGGCGTCGAACCTGGTCTTGCAGTGGCTGTACATCACCCTGGCCGGCATGGCCGTGGCGTCCGCGGCGATGCTCCTGGTGGCCCTCGTCCACGGTGCCCTCACCTACAGGCCTGCCCGCCCACCCGACTCTGGTCGACCGCCATCGAGAGGACCGTCGACTTGATCGGGATGATCTGTGCCTGACCTGCTGCTGTGGGCCGCCGACCACTGGGGCCTGCTCGTCGCCGCAGCCGGCGTGCTCGCCGTGGCGGTGCGGGCGACGCCACGGCTGCGGCGTTGGGCCCGACAGCTCGACGACCTCTTCGGCGAGGAGGCTCGCCCCGGGGTCCCGGCCCGGCCGGGCGTGATGGAGCGTCTGGCGCTGCACGACGACGCGCTGCGCGAGCTGCTGCCCAACGGGGGCTCCTCGATCAAGGACACCGTGGACCGTATCGACGCGCGCACCGAGCAGCTTGCGCAGCGCGTCGAGGCGGTGGAGCGGGTCGTCGTCCCGGACCGGCCCACCCTGCGCCGACCGAACGAATCGGAAGGATCCTGATCGTGCATCGTGCTGTGCTGTCTGCTGCCGCCTCGGCTGTGACCATGCTGGCTGTCGCCGTGTGGCCCGCTTTCGCCGACGATGTCCCGCCTGCGACCGGTCCCGACACGCAGGCCTGCACCGACGCCACCGCCGCGCGGGATGCCGCGATCCCGCCCGTCCTGGACTTCTCCCCGGACGTGTACCCCGACGACACGGTGCCCGCGGTGGCGGATGTAGACGCGGCGCTGCTGCAGGCCATCCTCGACGACCCCGACCTAGGTGGGGGCGCGCGCGCACAGGTGGAGGCGTTGGTGGCGCTGTTCGAGGCCCGGGAGGTGGCGTGCACCGCGCCCACCGTCCCGGACCCGACGGACACCACCACGCCGTCGAGCACCACGCCCGAGCCGACCACGACGACGGCCGCCCCGACGACCACAACCTCGCCCCCGTCGAACGCTGACCTCACCGGCCTGGACTGCGACGAGTTCGCCACCCGCGCCGACGCGCAGGAGGCCCTCGACGCCGGGCAGGGTGACCCGCACCGTCTCGACGGCGACGCCGATGGCATCGCGTGCGAGTCGGGCGGGCAGGTGCAGGTCCACCCGGAGGGCGGCGTGGACACCGGCGGCTGGCCCGCCGAGTGATCCCCTACACCGCCACCTACGTCGCTCCGACCTGCCCGTCGCCGCGATGGTGGGGCCACGACGACCCCCGGCTCACCCTCGCCGCGATCCGATGGCAGGTCACCCGGGGTGCCGCCCGCGCCCTCCGCGTCCCGGAGGACACGATCACCCTCGTCGAGCAGCGCCACGACAACGGCGTCAGCGTGCAGGCCATCTACTGGCCGGGCCCGTGACCCGCTGGGCCGAGGCCTACCGGCGGCTCCTCGTGAAGAAGCGCCACCTGCAGGGCCTGTACCGCACCGAGCGCGCCACCACGGCCCGTGTCACGGCCGAGCGGGACCAGGCGCGGTCGGACGCGCAGCTGTGGCGCAACCTGCTGTGGCTGGCCCCGTACTCCGGCCGCAACGGCATCCGGGGTGATCGGCTGCAGTACCAGCCGCGGATCCCCGCACAGCGACGCCCGACCGAGCCGGACCGCGCCCGAGCAGGAGGACGACAGTGAGCATCGCGGACACTCTCGCCGTGTGGGGGATCCTCCGCGCCCCCGAGGTCGTCGACCTCGCCGACGCCGCCCAACTTGACCTCGCCTGCGCCGCCGTCTGCCTGGAGAAAGAGTCCAGCGGGGGCCGCAACGTGTGGGGCTCCGACAGCGTGGACACGGGCGGGATCTACCGCAAGGGCGACCCCGTGATCCGCGAGGTCTACGAGCAGTACGCCGCCGCGCTCCTGGCCCGCCGTGTCGGCGCGCAGGGGGTGGGGCCAACGCAGCTCACCTACCCGCCGCTCCAGCGCGAGGCGGACCAGCTCGGGGGCTGCTGGGATTGGCGCACCAACGTGCTGGTCGGCTTCCGCCACCTCGCGCAGCTACAGCGCCAGTACGGGGTGCGGGACGGCTTCCGCCGCTACAACGGCTCCGGGCCGATGGCTGAGAAGTACGCGACCGACGCCATGTCCAAGTTGGCGCGGTGGCGTGACCGGCTCGGCTCCACCACCGTCGCCACCGTCACCGCCCCCGCGGTCACCCCGGGCGCGGCCCGCTCCGACGCCCGCGTCCGCGCCGTCCAGGCCGCTGTGCGCGTCACCGTCGACGGAGACTGGGGCCCCGCCACCGACCGGGCCGTGTCCCTCGTCCGCGACGCCGCCCGCGGCCGCTTGCACGACATCCGCGACACGCAGCGCGCCATCGGCGCCCGCGCGGATGGGTTGTGGGGGCCGCAGTCCCGCGCCGCCCTCGACACCACCGTGCGCGCCCTGCAGCGCGCCTGGGGTGTGACCGTGGACGGTGAGTGGGGGCCGAAGACCGACGAGGCATGGCGCGCCGCCCGCGCCACCTGACCGACTGGGTCCTCGACGCCGGGATCGTCATCGCCTCGGCGGTCGCCTGGGTTTGCCTGCTCTGGCTCCTGCTCCTCCCCCACCTCCGATAGGAGACCCCCGCTGTGAGCTACTCGAAGATGTTCGCCGCGATCCTCGCCACGATCATGTCCGGCACGGTCGCCGCCCTCACCGGTGACGGTGTCATCTCCACCGTCGAATGGATCAATGTGGCGATCCTCGGCGTCGGCGCCGCGAGCGTGTTCACGGCCCCGAACGTGCCGGGTGCCCGCTACACCAAGGCCGTCATCGCTGTCCTGTCCGCCGCGCTCACCCTCGCGGTGAACCTCATCGTCGACGGGGTCACGGTGTCGGAGTGGCTGCAGCTCGGCGTTGCCGCCCTCGGCGCGCTGGGCGTGTACGCGGTCCCGAACAGCAGCGGAGAGCACCACCTGACCTGACGTTCGCTCCCCAGCCGGCCCCGTCGCGGGGGCCACCCCTGCGCCCCCTGTGCTCGCCGCCCCGTTCCGGCGACGCACAGGGGGCGCGCTTTCGCGTGTCCGGGGTCGTCGAGAAACTCAGCCGAGCGGGCACCCCGCCGGTATATAGATCAGTAGTTGCCGAGGCCAGGCATGGCCTGCACGGCCTCGCGCTCGGCCCGCAGGTGCGCGATCTCGTCACACTGTTCGCCCCACTCGCGGATGATGCGGCGCAGTGCCTCGGAGAGGTTGCCGTCGTGCTCGCGGTCGGCCAGCTCGCGCACGGGCCGCTCCTCGACGGCGGAGAGTCGGAGGGGGACCGCCCGGCGGCGCTGGCCGCCGGGCGGGAGCGGGCGAGGCATCATGCCTGCCGCGCCAGGTGGGCGGCATGCTGGGCGCTGACGTCGCCGTCCTGCACCGTGGCGTTGCCGTAGCGGTGGCCGCACCCGCACTCCCAGCGGTAGTCGGTGTACGCGGACTTGCCGGGGCCGCCGCTGACCCACTGGGGCTCGGCGGTGTGGTTGGAGGAGCGTTCCGTGTTTGCCATGTGCAAAACACTATCCCGCCTGCGCCGTAGTGTCAAACACTATCTGTCTCGCCGGTATCGACCAGGCGCGGTCCCGGACTCAGCCGCCGAGCACGGCCGCAAGGACCAGACTGGGGGAGCGATCCACCCGCGCGCGGGACCGGTCGTAGCGCATCGTCGTCTCGATCGACGAGTGTCCGAGCATCCGCTGCACCTCCCGGATGTCCACCCCGGCGTCGAGGGCGAGCGTGGCTGCGGTGTGCCGCAGGCTGTGGGGGCTGATCCGCTTCTCGATCCCCGCCGCGTCCACCACCCGACCGAGCGCGCGGGCGATGCCGTGCCGGGTCAGAGGCCGCCCCGACGGGCCCGGGAAGATCCAGCCCTCGCGGCCGTCGAGGTGCTCGTCCACCGCCGCCGCGGTCGCAGCCGGGAGTACAGCCCAACCGCGGCGACCGCCCTTGCGCACGACCTCCAGCGTCCGCTCCCCCCGCTCGGTCCGCATCTTGCCGGTGTGCGCGCGCGCCACCTCGGAGACGCGCAGCCCGGTGTACGCGAGCACGTGCATGAGCGCGAAGTCCCGCGGGCCCGACCGGCGAGCCGCGGTCAGGAGTGCCCGCACCTCGTCGGCGTCCAGGCCCAGTGTCGCGGACTCCCGCGGTGTGCGGGGCCGGGTCACGTCGGCCAGCGGGTCCACGGTCAGGCCATGCTCGCGGCGGCCGTAGCGATAGAAGCTCGCCAGCGCGGCCAGCCGGCGGGCCACGGTGGCCGCGGCGAGACGACGGCCGAAGAGGTGCTGCCGATAACGGTCGACATCCGCACGCCGGGCGGTGAGGACGTCGACGCCGCGGGAGTCGGCGAACGCGAACCAGCCGTCGAGGTCGCGCCGGTAGGCGTCGCGGGTGCTGTCCATCGGGGCGGCGGCGAGCCAGTCGGCGGCGACCCGCTCCCGCGAAACGGCGCTCACCATAACGTTCCTTTCGGTGAATCGGACGGTTTCACCTGCGGTTTCATGATCCTCTGGCTGGGGTGAGTCGAGGGTGGCGGGGTGGATTTCCACCCCGCCCGAACACCCCGCCGTCCACCCTGTTTGACCTGCAGAAACGGGGCCGGGGGTGATGGGGTGGACGGGGTGGCCACCCCATCGCTGCCGGGCCGCCTCGCTGGTCTCCGCGGCCCGGGTGCTGTCATTCACCCCTCGTCACTCTCGTCCTCACGGCGGTCGATCGCGGCGAACACCCTCGTCGCCCGCACCAGCGGATTCCCCTTCAGGTTCCGCACCTCCACCCCGTACCGGGACTTCAGCATCTCCGCGAGCTCCTTACCGTCGAGCCCCTGATAGGGCTGGTAGTGCGGGGCGAACTCGCGCAGCCGCACGGCCATGTCCGAGGCCCGAACCGTCTCCTCTCCGTGCAACGCGTCGGCCACATCGGCGAGGAGATCGCGCTCCTCCTCGATCCGCACCCGCGCGGTCCGGCGGGCCCTGATCCGGGCGGCGAGCATGGCCGCGCCGTCGTCGTCGATGAAGTGGGTTCGGACGGTGACGAACGTCTGCCCGCGCGGAAGCTTCACCGCGCCACCCGGGTCGACCACCAACGTGCCCTTATCCAGGCCGCGCCGAAGCCGGTGCGGCGCGGCGCCGCTGTTCACGGCGGCCTCCCCCAACGCCATCTGCGCCTGCTCAGAGGTGCCGAGGACCAGCGACGCCCGGATGTGCGTGGCCTCCCGCACCATCTTCGGCAGGTTCTCGTTCGTCGGGTCCTGGGTGCCCTGCCACAGCAGCACGTCCACTGCCCGGCCCTGGTTGAGGATGGCGCGGGCGGCCCGGTAGTAGCGCGAGTTCGCCTTCGTGCCGCCGTAGGGTCGCCCGGCGGCGTCCTTCTCCGGGCACATGAACGCCACCTGCTCCTCGTCGACGACGACGATCAGCGGATCCCAGGTGCCGCCCTGCTGCAGCCGGCGGTTCATCTCCGCCACCGCAGCCTCAAGCATCTCCGTCGCGCGGGCAACGTGTTCGTCGGTGGGTCCGCGGATGAAGAACGGCTCGGTGGCGATGCCCTTGAACACGTGCCAGTCCTCGCCGTCCTGGCCTTTGAGGTCCGCCAGCCAAAACTCGACGCGCAGGTCGTGCGCCAGCCACAGCGCAAGCGCCATCAGCGCCCGGGTCTTGCCCTCGTTAGACAAGCCGGTGATGAGCAGGTGTCGCTGGTACAGGGAGATGCCGAGGGGGTCGCCGCGCAGATCCTGCCCCCACGGGGCCCGACCGGTCTTGTAGTCGGCGCGGAGCGTGTCGTCCACGACCAGCGGTGATGGGCCGATCGGTTCGTCGAGGGCTCCCGAGTCGGCCGCCCACACCCGCACGGTCCGCGGTGGCTGAGGCGCAACCGACGGGAACACTTCGTGAGTGTGACGGCCGAGGTTCTGCGCCAGCCTCTCCTGCCGCGCCAGCACGTCCCCGGTGGACGTCCCGGACGGCAGCGTGACATCGACCTCGACCCCGCACCCGGCAGGTCGGATCACGGACAGCATTCCCGCGCCCGCGTCGCCCATATCGATGATTCCTTTCCTGAGTGATGCGATGCCGAGATCACGGAACGCCGTGACAACCACCGACGGGGTGATCGGCTCCCCGGTCCGCTTCGCGTTGGCGGGGGCGCACCACGACGGGGTGCGGTCCGCCTTCCGCCCGACATGCCACAAACCGAGTACCGCCAGCCATGGCGCGGCGAGGATCAGCGGTCCCCACACGATCGTGACAACCCACGCGACCAGCGTGACAAGGGTGATGACACCCCGGATGGGGCCGATGATGTCGGCGGGGTCGCCGCTGCCGGCGAACAGCAACGCCCCGACGGCGAGCAGCAGCAGTGCGACCGCGATCGACCCGAACAGCACGGCCCGGGCGAGAATCAGGGGTGCGTCGAGCCACGCCATGGTGCGCCGGTGTCGGCGTTCCCGGGCCTGCTCGCCGAGCTGTTCCCACTTCTCCAGGCGGTCCCAGTCGGCGCGGGCTTCGGCGGAGCGCATGACCCGCTCGTAGCGGGAGTTGGTCTTCGCCTCCCACAGGCGGCGGGTGATGACACTGATCCCGGTGCCGACGTGCAGGCCGTGTCGGACCACGAACCGGGCGGTGGTCTTCGTGCGGTCGTGGGTGACGACGGTCTTCGTGACACGCCCGACCGTGACGAGGTCACCTCGGTAGGACTGCCACCGCTCGAGCGCGCGCTGGCGTTGGATGGCGTTGTAGTCCTGCTCGGTGACGATCTCGCCGTCGAGGACGTCCCGCTCCACCTCGCCGCTGTCACGGCGCGCGGGCAGGTGTGTCACGGTCGCCAGGTCACGTGACGTGTCACGGGGGTCGGTCACGCTGTCCCCCGCTCACGCGCTGTGTCACGCGGGATGTCACCGGCCGTGGTGTCACGGCGTGCCGCGTCACGGTGGCGGTCCAGCCACCACCACCGTGACACCACGGCCGCCGTGACGGCCACCCACCACGGCGACACCGTCACAGCCGCGATCGTGGGGAGCGTGACGGCGGCCAACTCCACCCGGTGCCAGCGCACCCAGCCCACCGTGTCACGCACCCTGTCACGCACATCCATCCCGTTCGTCTCCCGTTCGTTCATCCGCGGCCGATGAGGCGTGCCCCGAGCCGCTGGTAGTCCTTCGACCCACAGACCCGGCACGCCCGCCGTCTGCGGTAGTGGCCGCGCCCGTCGCCGTGGGTGGGTCGTCGTTTCGGGCACCACGGCGACGGGCAGCGGCCGTAGGGCAGCAGCGCGCACGACAGGAGGTAGAGGCCGGGCCACAGGATCGCGATCGCCGCCCACGGCTCCGGGCCGTCCCAAGCCCAGCCGTTGCGCGCCCCGGCGAACGCGGCAATCCCGACCGCGACGATCAGCTCAATCACCGGCGAGGTCGCCGCCCGAAGTGCCAGCTGCCCGGCCCGGGGGAGTCGATGGAGTGGCGCCCGGTCCGGGCGTTCCATCCCCACCTCCCGCATCGCAGCCCCCAGCCGGTGTAGCGGCCGTTCGCGAATCGGAACCGCGGCGGGCCGAACGAGAAGGTCTTGCGCCAGTTGAACCGGGCGCCCATCAGCGCGTCGCCCCCACCACGGCTGAGACCGCGGGTGCGGCCGGGTGAGGTGCCACAGCAGGCGCCCCGAACAGGGCCACCGCCGTGAGGACCATGGCCGCCAGCGAGGCAGCAGTGAACACGTGGGTCATCACCGCTCGCCCTGCATGCGTTCGCCGACCTCGTCGATCAGCTCGCGCCAGTCAGCCTGCGTGTGCGCGTGCTGGCCTGTCTGCCCGCACAGCTCGCAGCCCTGCGTGTGGTGCACCTGTACGTCGCGCTCGTCGCCGTAGCGCTCCTCGTACTTCTGGCTGGCCATCTCCGGCTCCCCTTCTCGGTGTTTGCGTCGGTTACTTGCGTCGTGTGGCTCGGTGCCACACCCCGACCACCAGCAGCGCAACCAGCAGGCTGGCCGTGGCGATCAGGGTTTGTTCGGTGGTGACCGACCAGTCCGCGGCGAAGCCGAGACGGATCGCGACCGCGACCATGAGGAGGCCCAGCAGCACCTCGAAGTGGTCGTGGACGAACTGGGTCACGAGACGGCCTGGAGGCGTCGGGCGTCGGAGCAGCGCTGCGGGTTGCAGGTGCTGTGGTCGCCGTTGCGGTGAAGGCGTGCGCGCTTGGCGCGGTCACGCTGCTCGCGCTTGCGGCGCTCGTCCTCGGTCTCACCGGTGGTTGCCGCGGGTGCAGCTTCGGGGACCGGGTCGGGGGCTGCTGTGGCGGCGACCGTCGCCGCGGGGGTGGGCGGCTGCGCCCAGTCCAGTCCGAGCGGCGCAACCTCGTCCTCGAGGAGCACCACAGGCGCCTCGTCCTCGTCTGCGCGGATGCCGCCCCGGACGAGGAGTACGACGAGGTGCACGGTGGACCCGACCACGGCGGGCGGGATCGCGCCCACTGCGACAGCGAGGGCGACTCGCCACGGCGAGGCCCCGTCGGCGTGGATCCCCAACTGGATCGCGTTGCCGAGCACTGTGACGGCGAGCAGGGACCACGTCATCCGGCCAGCGAACCGGGCTGCGTCAGCGGTGGCGCGGCGTCCGAGCCACACCGCACACGACACGGCCGCCCCGGCGTCAACAGCGATCGGGAGCAGCCAGGCGAGCGCGGGCGAGATCCCGACGGCGACCGCGAGGGCACGGAGCGCGTCGAAGCTGAGGACGGCGGCGGCGACCAGGACAACCGCGAGGCCCAGCCAGACGATCCACGGGGGGCGGGGCGTGGCCGTCACCGCGGCACCTCGACCACGACAGGTTCGGGCCACGTCGGCGCCGAGGCGGGCTGGGCGAGCAGCACTATCAGGGTCAGCAGCGACGCGGTCAGCGCAGCAGTGACAAGAGCGGGCGCTACTCGGTAGGCGGTGGCGGTTCCGTCTGTGCGAGGCGCCAGAGCGTCGTCTGAGGCACGCTCGTCAGGGCGACCAGCCTGGACCAGGACAGCCCGCGGGCGCGCAGTTCGCGGATCAGGGCTCCGGTGTTTGCCAGCAGGTTGTCCTCGGCGGTGCGTGCGTCCTTTACGCCGGACACCAGCTCGTCCGTCTCGACGGTTGACAGGTCCCTTGCGAAGAGATCGGCCAGGTTCATCAACAGTCGGCTCTCCTCGGACCCTTCCACGGTTGGGAAGGCTATCGGTGGGGGGTTCCACGAGCGGAAGGCTACAGGCATCCTTCCGGTTTCGGAAGGGGCGACGTTCGAGGTGTGCCTCTAGATCGTTGCGCTAGGTTTGACTCCATGTCCTACCCGCAGCAGCCGCCGTGGCCCCACCAGCCGGCCACGCCTCCCTCGCCGAAGCGGCGCAAGCTGTGGCCGTGGGTCGTCGGCGGTGTCGCACTCGTGCTGGTCACCATCGCCGCCACCAGTGGCGGCGAGCCAGCGCCTACCCCCGCCCCGTCTAACGCGACCGGGCAGGCCTCCGCGCCGACGGCGGCAGCCCCGTCCGGTCCGGCCACCACCGTCGACGACGGCACCCACGAGGTCGGCGTGGATGTCGAACCGGGCAAGTACAAGACCCCCGGCTCGTCGGCCTGCTACTGGGCGCGGCTGAAAGAGAACGACGGCAGCGTAGGCGACATCATCGACAACGGCTTCAGCTCCGGGCCGCAGGTGACGACGCTGCGGAAGGGCGAGTACTTCCAGTCCCAGGGTTGTGAGACCTGGGCGAAGGTGGGTTGACGAGGCCGCCGCGCGCTTTCCCCGACGTCCTTACCTCCCGGTCTTCGCCGCGCCGCGCTCGGCCACCAACCTGACCGCGTCGGCGGGTGGCTCGGCGAGCCAGCACCACTCCCCCTCCGACCACACGGTCCAACCCCAACGGTCGTGGTGGAGCAGCCCATCCCGCGGATCGGCGGGGCTGGCGTGGGACGGGGAGAAGAGCAGCGCAGGTAGCGTCGGGGCGGTCATGACGCGCTCCGACGGGCGCGGTACGCAGCTTGGTGCTCGCGGTAGGCGCGAGTGCACGAGATGCAGCGGCAGCCGTGGCGGGTGTAGGTGCCGACCTTCCCGTGCTTCTCGTCGGGCAGCGGCGCGATCCAACGGCCCGCGACGAAGGTGCGCTTGGCGTAGTTTCGGCGCTGATTTGCGCCCTTGTAGCTGTGGATGGCCGCCTGGTGCCGGACAGCGTTGGCGCTGCGGCACTCGTCGCAGCGGCAACCACGGTTGTAGCTGGACGGGATGCCGTGCCGTTGAGGCACCCAGCCCTCCGCGACGGTTTTCGGGCGCTTGGCGGTCATGCCTCGTCCTCCGTCGTGTCGGTGCCCGGCAGCTGCTCGCGGAGCCATTCGACCCGCACCGCGAGCATCGCCGCGTACGCCGCCACGTCCTGCAACTCCTCCAGCGCCCAGTCGAACAGCTCGCCGAGGGGCATGCCCTCGAAGCGTTGTACCCCGCCCTGGCCGTACTGGTCGTGCCCGACGCCGAGAACCCGGGAGCACGCGGCCCAGGTGAACCGGTCCACGTAGGCGGCGAACAGGTCGCTGGGGATGCCGGGCG
>JBFWSN010000057.1:0-11241 GCA_050248355.1 Dehalococcoidia bacterium | reverse complement strand
CTTGAAGCTCCTGGTAGGACGTGTTGATCTAGTCAATCGCCCGTCTACCAGGAGCTTCACCCATTCGAGGCCACGACACGCCGCAGCCCGCTGACCTGCTCATCCAGCAGGTTGGCAAAGGCTCACTCCCCCACGCCCGGTCACCCAGGCTCGCGCCAATGCCGCGAAGCTGCACGAGCAGCTCGGCCACCTTGTCGACCGTCAGATGCAGCCCCTGATCACCCAGCTCGTCGAGGCGCTGCAGATCGCCGCCGACCCGGACTCGGCCACCTCCGAGGTCGACTCCGTGCAGCGCGAGGCCCGTACCCGCATCGACGTCGCGGAGGCCGCCGCCGAGGACGCGCTCGCGCGCGCGGAGGCCGCTGAGCGCGCCGCCGAGACCGCTCGGGTCGCCCAGGCTGCCGCCGAGGAGGTCGCGGACCAGGCCCTGACCGACCGCGACGAAGCTCGCGACCAGCGTGACCAGCACGAACGCGCCGCCGCGGCGCTGATCAACGAACTCGCCGAGGTCCGGACCGCCCTCGAGTCGGCCCAGGCCAAGGGCGCCGCAACCGCCGCGGCGCTGGCCGAGGTCCGTGCTGAGGTCGAACGACTCACCGCGCAGCTCGCCGCGGCCGAGACCGCCCGCGACGACGCCCGCACCGAGCTCGCCGCCACGACCCAGCAAGTCCACGACCTCACCGAGTCCCGTGACGACGCCCGCGCAGCGCTCGCGACCGAGCACCGAGAACTGGGCGAACAGCGCCGTCGCGCCGAACTAGCCGAACAGCGCACCGCCCGCGACGAGCTGACCATCTCCTCGCTCACCGATCAGCTCACCGCAGCCCGTGACGAGGCCCGCGACCAGCAGGAACGCGCCGCCACGGCGCGCGCCGACCTCGCTGGGGCGACTGCGCAGCTCGAGGCGCTGCGCGATGCCGCCGCCACGGCCGCGGCGCATGCCGAGCAGCGTCTCGCGGATGCCCGCGCCGCCCACGACGAGCAGCTCACCGAGCTCCGCGCCCAGCTCGAGCGCGCGCGCCCGCAGTCCGGATCGGACAGCCGATAACCACACCACGAGTCGACCCGCGGCCCGACCAGCGCCCCCACGCGCCCAGCCGGCCGCTCGTCCAGGCAGCCCGGGCCGACTGGTGCTGCGGCGGCTGCACCCACACCTCCCCCCTCGGTGACGACGTGAGCCGCCCGCGACGAGCTCCGAGCCCGCGCATGGCCAGCCCCGGGTGACTGGGGCACCCACGGCTCTGCGCTCGACCACGTGCGCTACACCCGGCCTGCCGCAAGGGCGCAGCCGACGCCGCTGCGAGTGCCGGATGCGGCGGCGAGCGACCCACGTCGGGATGGCCAACGGCGTCGCCCTGACTTCGGGCTGCGAGCTGCTCGTGGTCCGCTGCGGCGTCGACGGCTGCCCGACGCCACCGGTGATCCGTCCGGTGGGCACGACGCCGCGCTAGTCTCGGCTTCGAGTTGCCGTGCGATCGTCGCGAAGGTCTCGGCAATGGTGCCCTCGTTCAGCCATGATCGAAAACCGCACGGTCAGGTCGGGAGGTTTTTCCCTCCGACAGGTGGGGACAGCGATGGCAGGAGGCTGGTCCGGGCCGGTACGGACCAAGTCTTAGGCCTGACCGGTTCAACCCACGAGACGGCCAGGCCGCCCCTCCGGTGCCTGCGGAGGGTGGGTTCTCGTTCGGCGTCACGGGCTCAAGCCTGTGACGGCGGTGCAGGGCGTTGGACGAAGCCGAGGTAGAAGTCGTCAATATCGCGCACTGCGGCGGCGAACTCGTCGAAGTCGACCGGTTTGGCCACGTAGGCGTTGGCGTGCAGGTCGTAGCTGCGGGCGATGTCCTCGGGAGCCTGTGAGGTGGTGAGGATGACCACCGGGATCGGCGCGAGGTCGGGATCGGCCTTGAGCTCGGCGAGGACCTCACGGCCGTCGCGGCGAGGCAGGTTCAGATCGAGCAGGATCAGGTCGGGCCGCGGCGCGTCCTCGTGGGGCGGCTGCCGGCGTAGATAAGCCAACGCCTCGGCGCCGTCGGTGACGACGTCAAGGCGAGTCCGAGCCCGCTCCTGGAGCGCTTCACCTGTTATCAGTGCATCGCTGGGGTCATCCTCGACGAGCAGGATGACCACGTCCGCCTGATCATTCACGGGTCCGCCTTTGTCCGATATGGATGCGCGGCGGCCGGTGTCTTCAGCGAAGGCGCGGAGCGAGAAGTCTTACACAGCCGGTACCAGTTACTGGCACTCCCCCGGACGGTCTAGCCGGGCAGAGGCTGCGGGTCGTTGACGGCGAACACGCAGACCAGGACTGTGTTGATCTGACGGATGATCTCCGTGACCTGGCCGAAGTCGACGGGCTTGGTGATGTAGCCCTGTGCGTTGAGACGGATACTGCGCACGATGTCGGCCTCGGCCCGCGACGAGGTGAGGATGACCACCGGAATGTCGAGAAGGGACGGATCCGCGCGGATGGCGGCGAGGACGTCATGGCCGCTGCGCCCGGGCAGGTCCAGGTCCAGCGACACCAAGATCCGGACGCGGATCGCGCTCGTAGGAGGTGGGTCCCGGCGAAGCCGGCCAGCGCGGCCGCGGCGGTTGTGGCCACGTCGAGGCGCGGTTCTGCAGGTCGTCGACGAAGGCCTCGCGGGTGATCAGGACATCGCCGGGGTCGTCCTCGACGAGCAGGAGTGGAACGCGCGCTGCTCGCCGACGCCCAGGTGGACGGGCCCCGCACGAGAGCGCTGGTCGTCTTGTTGCTGCACAACGGGTTACGCATCGACGAGGCGCTCTCCCGCGACGTGAGGCACCTGCAGACTGAGCGCGGGCATCGGGTGTTGCGGCTGCACCGCAAGGGCGGCCGCGCCGCGACCGCGGCGCTGGCGGCACTTGACCGCGCGGGCCTTTAGGCCGGTTGCCCCAATTTTGATCACAAGCGCGCATCGTTCGTAACGGCATAACCGACCGAGCTCGACCTACCGGAAGCCAGCTCCCCGCTCTCCCTCGGAGTGCTCGTTGATCAAGGTCACTCGTCGTTTTGCCGTGATCGGTACGGCAGTTGCTCTCGCGACCGGCGGCGCCGCCGTGGTGGCGACGACCGCTTCCGCAGCACCGAGCCGAGACGGAGGTGGGTTCTACTACTGCACGCCGGTCCGGCCCGGGGACGTCGGGATGTACTGCACCCCGACCGACGGTCCCCGGTCCGGCGGATGGCTTCCGTGGTGGTTCGGAAACGGTGGCGGACAGCCCCAACCGCCGAAGGTCACGACCGTGCCGAGGACTACCGCACCGCCGGTGATCGCGCCGCCGATGATGACGACGACACAGCCTCCGAGGACGTCCCGGACGGCGGCGACCCGAACTACCACGGCATCGTCATCGGCGAATGACCCGTACACATCGACGAGCACGAACGATCTTCCCCCGCCCGCCCCCTGACTAGGACCGTTCGTGCGACACCCACCGCAGACGACCGGGATCGAACCGGAACGGCGGTGCGCCGCCCCGGTGGCGTACTCGCCAAGCTCGGCATGCTTGTCGTCGCCGCACGTGTCCGTCTGCTCTGCGCCTGTTGGTCAGTACTTCGGCAGCTCGGACAGCCGTCTCGACGCTGGGCTGACGTTGATGAGATCGCAATTTCGAAGGAGAACGTCATGGGAATGCTCGACGGCATGCTTGGCAACGCCTCCCGCGTCGACCCCCGCGCCGCCGGACAGGAGTACGGGCGCCTCCTCGCCCAGGGGGAACAGGTCCACGCCGCCTATCAGCTCATCCGCGACGTGTTCTTGTTCACCGACCGCCGCCTGATCATGGTCGACAAGCAAGGCGTGACGGGCAAGAAGGTCGAGTACCACTCCATCCCCTATCGCAGCATCACGCACTTCTCTGTCGAGACCGCAGGCACCTTCGACCTGGACGCCGAGCTGAAGATCTGGCTCTCCGGGATGAGCGTCCCCGTGCAGAAGCGGTTCGGTAAAGGCGTGGATGTGTACGAGGTGCAGGCCCTTCTCAGCGCCTTCGTCGCCCGCTGAGGCCGGCGAGCGCCCAGCACAGTGTGGTGCCGGCGATGGCAGCGGGGGATGTCCAGCGCGCGGCGAACGCCGGAATCGGGTCCCGACGGCGGTTCCAACTCAGCTGCCGGTCTGAGCGCCGCGTCTACGCCGGTGGCGTCACCTCTTTTTCGATTGGTATGAGCAACGCCGGCCGCGGGGAGCCGCCGCCCGATTGAAGGCCGAGCGTATCGGTGACGCGCGTCGATCCGTTGTGGCACACAGCGTCGCGTGTCCAGAAAGATGACCGCGACCTCGCCGCGATCCTGCTCTCCTCCGCGGCGGTGCCGGAAGCGGCGGGCCGGGACCTGTTCGGGCTGCGCGGCGAGCTGGTGCGCACGCGCGGGCGAGCCGCCGATGCCGTCGAGCGGGTGGCCACGCAGGCTCCGGCGGCGCAGGACGGTGAGCCGTTGCCGCCGTGACGTTCACGCCTGCAAACGGTCCGGGCCGTTGCAGCACGTGGGCGGGCGGTAGGTGGTGGGGTCGCCCGCATGGACGTCGACGAGATCATCCGCTGTGGTGGCCCGGACCTGGCCGTGGCGTTCGCTGCGCTGGCCATCGACCCGCAGGACCCGGCCGACGCGGGAGACAGGGACCTGGTGACCTCGATTGCGCGGCGCCGGGCCGAGGTGGTCGCGGGGGCAGCGTGCGACCCGGCGCCCGACCGACCGCGCCTGCGGCTGGTGGAGTGACCGGCGGTGGACGCTGGTCCAACGACGACGAGTGACGCGAACGTGCCTGGGGTTCTCCGGGGTGCTGTTCGACCCGGCCGACGCGCATGGGCCGACTTGCTGCCGAGCCGGCGCTGCGCGGCAACGGTTCCGTACCCGGCGGAGTGATTCTGAATCATCCGGCGCGTCGCGCCTCAGTGGACACGAACGACCGGTATAAAACTCCGTCATGGAGACCAACGCGCAGCGACGCCGGCCTGGGCGGAAGACCAAGGGCCTCCGTGTCCAGGTCCCCGTTCGCATGCCGGCCGAGTTCCACGCTGAGGTGGAGCGGATCGCCCATCGCGACGGAATCCCAGTGACCGACGTGGTGACGCGCATGATCGCTGAGTCACTCGGCCGGCCTGCACCTGACTACTGCTACCCCACGCGTCCCGATGCGCAGGAGGAGCTGCCGCTGAAGGCTTCCTAAACAGAACGAGGCGGCCCCGGCAAGGGCCGCCTCGTCTAGCTAGTACGTCGCAGGGCGCCATCCCGCGACGTCGTACCCCCGGCGATGCCGGGCCTTACCTGAACCCTCTGCGAGAAGGGCCGCTTTCGCGTGTCCAAGATACATCTTGGGCAGGGCGATGTGCGAGTGCGACACGACTCCGCCTTGCCCTCCCATGCCGGCTGGTGCCAGCCCTGCTACGAGCAGGGCAGCTTCGTGCTCGCCACGAGCGTCATCAGCGATCGCTGCGTCGTTCACGGCGCCGACGGTGCCACCGCGGATGTCAGACCTGAGCGCTTCGGCCTCGCGGCGCCACCCGTGGCTCGGCCGCGCGAGACCCGCCCGTCGTCGACACCGCGCGGCCGCGCCGCTCGCCCCGTTCCCCCGCTCAGGCCAAACCATGGCGCAGCGGCGCGGCCGGTTCGGCGTCAGCTCACTCGCGCCGCGGCGCGCGCACTGGCCTACGGCCGCGAACGCGCCCGGCAACGCCTCGAAGGCGGGCAGTGGGCCCCGCACCCGGGTTGGCGCAGCTTCATCGACACCGGCTGGCGAGTGCTGGTCGACCAGAACGAGGCCCTGCAACGAATCGACGAGCTCGTCGACGGCGAGGACTGGCGCGAGGACAAACGACACAGCTGGACCCAGATCCTGCGCCACATGGTGTGCGCCATGGACTGGTCCACCGGACTCGTCACCGGCCTGGCCGCTGATCGGCTCGGTGCCGCCGGTGCCCGCGCGCCCCGAACCGTCTCCCGGGTGCTCGCCTGGGCCCGCGACGCCGGCCTGCTCGTCGTCGTCGAAGCGGGCGCGTCGAAGGAGTTTCTCGGCACGGACCGCAACCGCACCCCCACGTACGCTCTGGTCACCTGCCACCCGCAACCGGTTGCCGCCCAACGCAAACCCCCGCCGTCGAGGCCTGTGGATGAAAGTGGCGACCTCCCCGAATCTCTCGTTGGGAACAAGCCCTTGACGGGTGGCAGACGGAACAACCCCGCCAGTAAACGACTCGTTGACTGGCCAGTTTTCCAGATTCCCAACTCACCGTCCGAACGAAACGCTGCAGCTCACTGCCTGCTCAACAGAATGGGCCTCGACGGCCCAAGTTCCGGGGCGCCCCTGTGGCGTGCCCGGGCTCTGTTGAAGGGGTGGTGGGACCAGGGTGCGTGTGTGGCCGGGGTGCTGTATGCGCTCGATCACCACCCTGATCGCCTCGAGATCAGGCGCGGTGCCGTGACGCGGGGCTCGACCGATGTGCTCCGGGTGATCGGGTACCGCCTGAAGCCGTGGACCGGGCGACTCGCGGAACTGCCACCCCAGGTCGTCGGACACCGCGGCGACTATCGCGCGCGCCAGGCCACACATCTCGCCGCCCGGGTGAGGGTGCCGGCCACTGGCGGCACTCAGGCTCCGGACCGCACTTCGGCCGGTCAGCTGGCCGCGCGGGCTGCGTGGGCTGAACATCGCCGCGCGCTACGCCAGCGGCGGTTCGTCGAACAACGACGAATCCGAGACGGCGGTGGGTCGTGGGCACCCTGACTCAGCTCCCGCCGACGACACGCCGGGGAACCCAGGCGCGCCTCAGACGTCGAGGGGTGCGCGCATTAGATCGATGCGTAAGACAGGCTGCCGGTGGTTGGGGTGGGCCCTCGAGACCGGTATCCGATTGTCGGATTATCACACCTGTCGGTGTCGGCTGCGCGGCTCGCCTGCCGCCGACGCGGCGGTGCGCCTGGTCGGGTGATCCACCGGCATCTGGGATGATGATCGGCACATCCGAAGTACCGCCCCCCAACGGGTCGGGAAGCAGACGGAGGGATAGTTCATGGCGCGCGTGCACGTCATCGCCAATCAGAAGGGCGGGGTCGGCAAGACCACCGTCACGGTCAACCTCGCCGCCGTTGTCGCCGACACCCTCGGCGGCAGCGGAGACACTCCCCCGGTTCTCGGGGTTTCCACGGACCCGCAGGCGTCCATGCTGGAATGGGCCGCGCGGGTCGGAGACGCGCTCCCGTTCGACTTCGAACAGTGCCACGACAATCCCGAGCTGCTGGGCAAGCTTCGCGAGATCAAACAGTATGCCCACATCTTCGTCGACACCCCGGGCAGTCTCGAAGATGAGTCGATCCTGCGGGCCGTTCTCGCGCAGGCCGACGACGTCATCGTTCCGCTCGAGCCGGAGCCGATGTCCTTCTCCCCCGCCGCCCGCTCGATCCAGCGGCTCATCGCTCCCCTGGGTGTGCCGTGGCGGGTGTTGCTCAACAACTGGGACCCCCGGGACGGCGAAGCCGATCTCGTCCAGACGCGCGAGTACGTCAAGGCCCGCGGCTGGCCGAGTTTCAACACCGTGATCCGCCACTACAAGCTCCACACCCGTGCCTCGGCCGAGGGGGTGACCGTCGTGCAGTACGCGAAGAACCGGGTCGCGCTCGAAGCCCGCCAGGACTTCTTCAAACTCGCGCTCGAGGTCCTCGGTAGCCAGGGCGGGACGCCGCGCCACGCCAGTCGCCGCGACGACGATGACGCGATCGACGGCGTAAACGGCGTTTACGGATCGGCGGCCGACGATCCTGCCGTCGAGGTCTGAGCATGGGCAAGCGCGTCAATCTCGCCGAGCTCGCCCGCGAGGAAGTTCCCGACACCTACTCCCCCCCTCCCCCACCGTCGGCGACGTCGAGTGGTCGCCAGCCGGATGCATCAGGGCTTTCCGTCGACCTGGAGTCCACCTCGCTGGCGGTTGCCGATATCGCGACCAACCCGCTCAACAGCCGTGACCCGGCCGAGGACGGCGGGGAAGAATTCAACCAGCTGGTCGCCACGATTCGCGAGCACGGCGTTCTGCAGCCCATCGTCGTCTGCTCGGTCGAGGCGTTCGTCGAGCGCTATCCCGGTCAGCGTCGTCATCTTCAGGGGGCGCGCTGGGTGGCACTGATCGGGAACCGACGCCTCCGGGCATCGGTCGCGGCAGGCCAGGCACGGGTGCCGGCGCTGGTCAACGACGACCGGCTGGCCAGTATGTTCGAGGTAATGCTGATCGAGAACAGCCACCGCAAGGACCTTTCGGTGTTGCACGAGGCCTCCGCGATGAAGACCGTGCTGACCGCGGAGAAAATGACGCAGGCGCAGCTGGCGAAGCGGATCGGCCGCACCCCCATGTACGTGAGCCAGCGCCTGGCGCTGCTGGGGCTCATCCCGGCGCTGCAGGCTGCGTTGGAGGACGGGTCGCTCAAGGTCGAACAGGCCCGTCAGCTCGGCACACTCCCCGACGCCGAGCAGCATGAGATCGCGGCCGTGGGGCCGCCGTACCGGGCGCAGTCCGCACCCGCGGCCGCTGCGGCACGGCCGGCGGCGCCACGGCGCCGGTTCACCGCCGAGACACCGGCGCAGGCCGCGGAGTCGATCCGCAAGCTGTTCACTGCCGACGAGCTCGCCGAACTGATCCGGCTACTGGGGGAGCAGCCGCACTGATCGGCGCTCGCACGCCGCGCTTCCCGGAGGGCGGTCCGCACACGGCGGGCCGCCCTCCGGCGTATGTACGGCGGACCGCCGGCCAGGTGAGGTGGCGAGTTCTCGGCGCCACAGCCCGGCGAGTAAACGGCGTTTACGGGTGGCCCGGCGATCAGAGGCCGAGGACACTGGTGGGGTTGTCGATCCAGACCGTGCCTTCGTCGATGTAGCCGCGCATGGCCGAGGTGGAGCGCCAGCGGCCGTGACGCATCAGGGCGATCTCCGGGGTACCGCGACGATAGGCGGTGGTGGCGAACCCGCGGCGCAGCGAGTGCCCAGCCCAGTGGCCGGGCAGGCCCGCGGCGGCCGCTCGCGCCGACACGATGAGCGCGACGGACCGCGGGCTCAGGGCCCCGGCGCCGAGGTTGCCCCAGCGGTCGACCCGGACGAAGGCGCTGCCCGACACGAGCGGCGACGACGGGGACGGAGAGCCCGCCCCGGGCTCAGGGACCGGGTCGGCGCGGTCGGCCGGGGGTGTGGGGTGTTGCTGCGGGTCCTCGACGGGGGAGGCGATTCGATGCGCCAGCCAGGCCTGCCAGGCGCGGACCGGGCAGGTGGCGGCATGTGTGCCGTAGGCGAGTCCGCGGGTGTGCCCGGTGCCGGCGGGATCGGTCTTGGACGCGGCGATGAACACGCGCAGTCCGTCGGTATCGACGACCAGGTCGGCGAGGGTGAGCGCGACGATCTCGCTGCGGCGCAGCGCGCCGGCGAACCCGATGAGGATCAGCGCCCGGTCCCGTGCGTCGCGGGGATGGGCGGGATCGAGCCGGTCGAGCATCGTCCGGAGCTCGGGAGGACCGGCGGCGGCGACCCGGTCGGGTCGGGTGCGGCGGGTGCGGCGGATCCCGGCGAGCACGGTTCGCACGCCGGGGTCGCGGGTGGGGGAGGGGTGTCCGGCGAGGTCGTGGGCGACGGCGAGCGCCGAGCACCAGCGGGCCAGGGTGCTCGGCCGGTGGCTGGTGGCGTGCGCGGCGAGGTAGGCCGCGACCGTGGCCGGCGTCGCCGGCAGCGGCGAGGGGCAGGGGGTCTGGGCTGCGCACCAGCGCTGAAAGCGGCGGAAGTCGGCGCAGTAGGCCTGCCAAGTCCGGGCGCTGCGCGCCGCCGCCGCGTAGCCGGCCGCGCCAGCCAACGGGTCCGCGGGCCCGAGCAGTTCGTG
The DNA here is from genome assembly GCA_050248355.1 of Dehalococcoidia bacterium. GTDB lineage: Bacteria > Chloroflexota > Dehalococcoidia > UBA2979 > UBA2979 > JAIBBD01. Next base: position 1,377 of record JBFWSN010000057.1, on the reverse strand, counting down.
CCTGCCAGCCGATGTTTCCTCACCCGCGGGCGGCGATGGGCGGACGAGCGCGGGCGCGGGGGAGGGCCGCGAGGACGCCTCGGTCACCCCCGGCTCCACCACCCTCGCTCACCACACCGAATCTGTCATAACTTTCCGGCCCCGGACCCTGATGCCGCGTCAGCTCACGCGGCACCTCACTTCCGCTAAGTGAACATTATCGAAAGTCAGCTGGAGGTTCCCGGCATTCCTGAGCGGCTCGGCGCGGCGTTCTCGGCTGTCCGGTTCCGTGACCCGCGCGATGTGCTGGCGTTCGTCCTCGGCCGGGGGGCCCGGCCGGCGGGGCGCCGCGCTCGGTCAGCGCCGCCGACCACGCTGACGCCCTAGTTGGCTCTAGGGGCTCTCTGCGGTTGAGGGGTCTCCAACTTTTCGGTTAATGGCCTGCGAGCAGCCAGATCCTGCGGCGGCTGCGCGAACAGCACTGCCATCTACGACCTCGACGTCGATGGTCCTCGCCGATCTAGCTAAGTGTCCGAGAAAGAACGGCGCTATTGCCAGCATAGCGATAACTGTACCAAGCCGGGCCGCTCGTTTTTTGTGACCACCCATCCCTGACTATCAGTGAGTGGATACTGCCGAGAGCATGCTGGCCATTCTCGCGGGAAACCCCCGAGAGAGATTCGAGGGACGCTCCCCCTGCAAAGATCTGAAACTCGCATCGATAGGGAGTGAGGTCTCGTTTGATTCGGGGGCCAGTCACCCGGCCGACAAGCTCGCACCTAATCAGCGCGGCCTCGCCCAGCATATTGCTGAACAGTGAGCGGCCTACCGCCATACCCTTCTCGATAGCGAAAATCTCAACTGCGTACACCTCGGAAGCAGTGCTCGAGTTGCCGGTGCTGGCACTAGGGGGCGTGGTCGAACTGGCTGGCATCCTCGCCATGGCAGCCTTCGCCTCGTCCGTGGGATGCCCTTTCGCTATCGCCTCCATCAATAGAATTTGAAACTCACTCGGGGGGTCCCCCTTGGCGGCGATCGTCGCCATTTCAAAAATCGTAGCAACGCGACCAATTCCGCATCGCGTACAACGTTCCAGTCGAGTTTCGCCCCAGTCCTTCTTGCAGCTGAAGCAGTAGTGCGTGGCCATGGCGTCTCCTGACACGCGATAGGTCGCACCGGACGTAGACCAGCACTATAGACGTTCCACGTCACCCTTTCGGATATTGGGTCATGGCAAGTATCTCGGCGTGGCGTGGTCGGGTCGGTGTCAATGAGCCTTTGCCAACCTGATCACGCGCTGGCGATCATGAGGGTCTGAACTGCGGCGATGAGCCTGTCGGCGGTGTTCGGGCTGGACCGGATCTTGCGCAGGACTCGCCAGTTCTTCAGCTCGGCGTT
>JBFWSN010000056.1:0-11268 GCA_050248355.1 Dehalococcoidia bacterium | reverse complement strand
ACGAGGACGATCTCCCCGCGGTACTGCCCCCTGAGCGCCCGGTAGCGCCGCCCAATGACGACGCCCCCCCCTGTTATGTCTTTCGTCGTCACAGGAGTTGCCCCTGCCCGTCCGCGATCTCCTCCGCCTGGCGGAGGTTCCTCGCGGCGACCTCGAAGTATTCGGGCTTGAGCTCGACGCCCACGAAGCGCCGACCGAGGCGCACGGCCTCGTATCCCTCGGAGCCGATGCCCGCGAACGGCGAGAGCACGGTCTCGCCGGCGTTGCTCCACAGGCGCACGCACCGCTCGATCACGCCGAGCTGCAGCGGCGCGACGTGGCGCTCATCGTTCTTCTTCGGCGGCGCCTGCAAGGTGTCGGTCTCGCGGATGCCGTACCAAACCGGCCGAGCCCACTGAATCCACTCCTCGTCGGAGACGTCGCTCACGACGGGGACGGCGTTCTCGCCCGGTGCACGGAACACAAGGATGTAGTCGGCGAGCGCGGGGCGGAGCCACGACGCATCGCGGCGCTTCTGCACGAAGAGCAGCCCCTTCGCGTGGGTGCGGATCGCCTGCGCCTGCGGGTCTTTGTCGATGCAGACCTCGCCGTGGTAGACGAAGGCGTTCTGCTGGAAGTGCTCGATGATCGCGCCGCGGAAGTCCTTCAGGCCGATGACGCCGTCGAGCACCTTCTGTGCCGTGATCTGCGCGACGTGGACGCATACGTTCCGGCCGGGCTTCATGACCCGCGCGAGCTGGCGCGTGATATAGCCCATGTGCTCGAAGAACTCCTCGGGCGTCGAGCAGTTCCCGAGGTCGCGCTCGGTCGCCGAGTAGACGTACAGCGCCTGGAATGGCGGGCTGAAGACGGCGAGGTCCATCGAGGAGTCCGGCAGCCCGTTCAACACCTCTGCGGAGTCGCCGTTGAAGATCGACCAACCCTCGCCGTGCTCCTGCGCCATCACGCCTACCGCTGCAACCATGCGGGTACCTCCATCTGCTGCTCGGCATCATACACGAGCCCGGCTTCGATGCGTCCGATCTCCGCGAGCTCGTACGAGGCGACGTGCTGCACGAGCTCGGCGGCCATCGCCGCGGCCTCGTGTTCCTTGCGGAGGACGTTCTGATAGATGGCCTGCTCGACGTCGGCGACGACGACGTGCGCGCGCACTTCGCGCGACTGCCCGTAGCGCCAGCAGCGGCGGATCGCCTGGTAATACTGCTCGTACGAATCGCCGATCCCGACGAAGGCCATGCGCGCGCAGTGCTGGAAGTTCATGCCGAAGCCCGCGATCGTCGGCTTCGTGACGAGCACGGCGTTCGGTGCGGCCATGAACGCCTCGATGCGCGTGGCCTTCTCCTCGGGTGACTGACTGCCCTCGACGAGGATCGCCCGGTCCCCGAGCGCCTTCGCAACATCGCGGCCCTCGTCATTGAGGCCGCACCACGCGATCCACGGCTCGTCGCCCTCGGCCTCAACGAGCCGCACGGTCTCAGCGACGCGCACGTCCTTCGTCTGCTTCCGCACGGCCGCGCGCTCGGTCACGCCGCGCGGCTGGTCGGCGAAGAGACGCCCCGCGAATGTGACGTCGGACGCGACGACGGCCGGGAGGATCTCGAGGTGCGGGAGGCGGAAGCCCTCGTCGGCATAGCCGAGGTCGCTCGGGTGCTTCAGGCTCATGCCCCACGAGGCGAGCCATCGCCAGAACGCGGCGCGGGCGTGGTTCTTGAGCCGCCACGCAGCACCGTCGGCGTCGTGGCGGAAGAACGTCGCGAGGACATCCCGGCGCGGCATGATGCCGAGGAAGTCGCTGTGGTTCGTGATCTCGGCGATGTCGTTCGGCGCCGGCGTGGCCGTGCAGCAGAGCCGATACGGCGTCCGCGCGAAGAGGTCGATCAGCAGGTTCCGCGTCACGCCCTCGGTCGCCTTGAGGATGCTCGACTCGTCGAGCACGACGCCGACGAACTGCGTCACGTCGAAGTGCTGCACCATCTCGTAGTTGGTCACGGTGATGGTCCCCGCGTCGGCCTGGGAACGCGCGTAGACGACGGGCAGGCCGAGCTCTTCGCGCCCCTGCGTGGCCGTCTGTCGCGCCACGGAGAGCGGGGCGAGGATCAGGACGCGGCCGCCGGTCACCTCGCAGACGAGGCGCGCCCATTCGAGCTGCATGCGCGTCTTGCCGAGGCCGGTGTCCGCGAAGATGGCGGAGCGGCCCTTGCGGAGCGCCCACCGCGCGAGGTCGCGTTGGAAGCCGAAGAGCCACGGGCTCATCCGCTCGACGTCGACCTCGATGCCGACGCTCGGCGCGATCTCGCGCTTCGTCGCAAGGAACTCGGTGTACGCGGTGGTCACCAGAGACCCCCCTGTCGCGGCTGCGCGGGGAGCGGTGTGCGTGGCGTCGATGGGGTGTCGTTCCGCGGCTTCGGCACGGGCGCGGCGCGCCCGCCGGCGACGACGTGCGCAGCGTGCTCCGGCCCGCCTTCGCGGAACGCGGCGAGGTACTCGAAGATCGTCGCCGTCACGCTGCGGCTCCCGACCACACGCGAGGAGCGTCGTCCATGTTCGCCTCGACCACGGCGCGCGCAGCCGGCGGACAGACGCTGTTGCCGACCATGCGGATCTGGGCGGTCTTCGTGAGCGGCTTCCCGTTGTAGACGGGGTCGATCACGTACTCCTCGGGGAACCCCTGAGCGAGGAAGAGTTCACGCGGCCGGAGCATGCGCATGAAGATGTCGGTCACGACCCACGGCTCCGGGTCGCCGGCGAGCCGGACAGTCACGAGGCCGACGCGGTCCTTCGTCGTGACTGCGTGCAGCGGGTCGCGGAGCGACTGGTGCTGTCCGCCGCCCGAGAAGTAGTGCATGAGGAAGGCGACGTCGGCGGCGTGAGTGCCCTCGAAGGCGCGCGATAGCTCCGCCGTGGTGGCCGCGATGTGCTGCCCGCCCGATGTGATCGTCGCGAGCGGTGCGTCGACGCGCTGCCCCGCGAGCGCCGTGCCGTACAGCTTCGTCAGCGTCGGCGCGAGGAGCATGTGCTTGTTGTGCTGCGTCGTCACCGTGGCGAGCGGGTCGCGCAGGTCGTCGGTCGGCTTCGCCTGGCCGTCGAAGTTCATGCGCGCGATCACCGGAGCGATCAGGCTCGCGCCGTCCGACTGCGCGGTCAGCGTGAAGAGCGGGTCGCGCACGTCGTTCACGTACGACCCGTTCGCGCCCTTGTAGGCGGTGCGGGCGAGGAATGGCATGACGAGCGCGTGATGGTCGCGCGCCGTCGCGGTGCTGAGGGGGTCGTCGAGGCGCGCGCCCGGCGACATATGCCCGCCGAAGTTCTTCGCGATGTACGGCGTGACGAGCGCGAGCTCGCCCCGGTGTGCCCCGGTGACGGTGTTCAGCGGGTCCATCACGCTGTAGACGCGCTGCCCGCCCTGATGGGTCAGGCTGACGAGGAACGGAGCCTCGTGACCGATGACGTGGCGCTCCATGCCGACGGCGATGCGGCGCAGCGTTGGCTCCGCGAGGTCCTTCTTGCGCCCGAAGATCGAGACGCCGATGTCCGAGAAGTCGATGCACTCGTACGCCGCCCGGTACGGCTGGTAGGAGAACCCGCCCTTCCCGTGCGTCTGCTTCGGCCAGCGGATGGGGCGGCCGTCGCGGCGCGCGACCATGAACAGGCGCTTGCGGATCGTCGGCGCGCCGTAGTCGGCTGCGCGCAGCTCTCGGAACTCGATCTCGTAGCCGAGCGATTCGAGCTCGTGACGCCACTCGTTGAAGGTCTCCCCCGCGCGCTCGCGGATCGGGAATCCCTCATCGTCGAGCGGCCCCCACGTCCTGAACTCCTCGACGTTCTCGAGCATGATGACGCGCGGCGCGGCGCCGGACGCCGCCCAATCCCGCACGACCCACGCGAGGCCGCGGATGTTCTTGTCGCGCGGCTTCCCGCCCTTCGCCTTGCTGAAGTGTTTGCAGTCCGGCGAGAACCATCCGAGGCCGACCGGGCGGCCGTGCGTGACCTCCTCGGGGTCGACGTCGAACACGCTCTCGCAGTAGTGCTTCGTGTGAGGGTGGTTCGCGCGGTGCATCGCGACCGCCTCGGGGTCGTGGTTGATCGCGATGTCCACCGGACGACGGAGCGCCTGCTCGATGCCCGTGCTCGCGCCGCCGCCGCCGGCGAAGTTGTCGACGGTGACCTCAGTCACGCCTCGCGTCACGAAACCCTCCTCGCCGCTGTGGTGCCCGTGAGCTCGGGGATCGCGTTACGCAGTCCGCGCGCCCAATCGGGCAGCAGCGGCAGCGCGCGGCCGAGGTCCGTGAACATGAGCAGGACGCCCGGCGCGGCCTCGGGGTCGTCGTCGACGGCCCACCGCTTGTCGAGCAGCCCGCTCGTCGTCACCTGCGCGTCGTCGACGTAGAAGTGTCCCATCGCCTCGTCGAGGACGAAGCGGATGAGCTTGTCGAGGTCGGGCGGGGTGAGCATCTGCGCGCCTGGCATGCGCTTCAGCTCCGACGGGATGTAGAAGACGGCGTCGACCTGCACACCCTCGCGCCACGGCTCGCGCGGCCGGTTGCGGCGGAAGGCGAGCTGCAGGCGCTGCTGCCACTCGCCCGCGACGCCGTGGTCGTACGAGGCGCGCTTCTGGCGCGTGCCCTCCCCGCTGCCCTTCGGCACGGGGCGCCCGTCGATGCGCAGCGCGATCGACATCGTCATGCGGCGTCTCCTGCGTCCGCGTCGACGGGCTTCGCGCGGAGGCGCGTGCCCTCGCCCTCGAGCGTGCGGATGCCGCGCAGGACGTTCGCGAGGTCGTCAGCGGCGGTCCACTCAATGCCGAGCGGCATCAGGAGCGCGAGGAAGTTGTCGTGGTTCGAGGCGACGGAGAAGTGCGCCACGATCGGACCCGCGATCATGCCGATCTCGGGCTTCCGCTTCGGGCGCTCCTCGGTCACGTATTCGTCGAGCGTTTCCGGGTCTGCCATCTAAGCCACCTCCTCGACGGCCGCGACGAGGTCGGGGTAGCGGCCGTGGTCGAACGCCTGGCGGAAGTCGCGCAGCGGTTCGCGCTCGTGGAAGATCTCGAGGTCGACGTAGACCGTCAGCGGGCGGGTGTATTGCGGGGGGATGCCCCAGATCGTCCCTACCTGCATCGCGACGTCCTCGTCGGTGCAGACGAGGAACGTGCCGAGCGCGTTGTGATCGAGGCCGCGCACCCCACACGGGTACAGCGCCGCGACGAGCGGATGACGCTCGTCGAGCGCGAAGCGCGCGCCCTGCGGGAAGTCCTCGATCTCGCCTGCGCCGACGTCGGCACGGGCGGCGTTCACGAGCGCGAGCGCCTGGCGGCGGATGCGTTCGAGGTCACGGGTGTCGTTCATTGGTACAGCCCTCCGGTGCGCGACCACGGCCCCGGCCGGTACGCGCGGGTCGACGGTTCCTGTTGCTGCTGCACGAGGCGGCGCACGGTCCATGTGCGACCGCAGACGGTGCACTTCGCGCGACGCGCGTCGCCCTGCGTGAACTCGACGCACGCCGAGCTCCCGCAGCCGCGGCACGTCTGCCCCGTCGTCACGCGCCCACCTCGACGGCATGGCGCACGGTCATCGGCCCGGCGCGGTGCTCACGGGGAGCACGCACGCGGCGGGCGCGTGGCGTGTACGGCGTGGCCGGGAGTGACGGCGGACGCGCTTCGTGCGCCTTCGCCTCGGCGGTCGCCGAGAAGAGCTCCGCCTCGGTCGGTGGACGGCTGCGCACGTCCTGATCACGCATGCACGCGCCGCACAGGCGCGCGATGCGGAACGATCGCCCCTCCTGCACCGTGAGATGGAGAACGTGACCCGCGCACGAGTAGCACCGGCCCTGCATCAGCGACCCCCCGCTTCGACGTTGTGTGGGTGCCCTCGCACGGGCTGCGGCGTCTCGCGACGGCGCTTGCACGCTCGATCAGTCCGTGAAACCTCGAGCGCGGCGAGGGAATGCGTGAGCCGCGTGCCGGGCAGTACCCGCGCACTCGACGAGGCCCTTAGCCCCGCGAGCTGCGACCAGCGCACCGACGAGGTGATCTCGCCGGCGGTGACGACGGGCTCAGTCCTGGCCCCACCCGTCGTCACTGCCGGGGACGTCACCGCGATCACGGGTACGACTCCATCCGACGCAGCACGAGGCAGCCCTCGGCGTCAGAGCCCTCGATGGCGTAGTGCGCGTAGCCGTTCGCGGCGCGCATCTTCACGATCCCCTCGATGCTCAGGCCGGGCAGGAAGCGCAGAGCGCCCGGCAGGAGGCGCGTGACCTCCGGCCATTCGCCGCTGCTCAACGCGATCTCGTGCTCCTGCGTCTCGGGGTGGTGCGTCAGCGTGACCGCGAGGATGTGCGCGTCGCGGGCGAGGCCGTCGATGCGCTCGTGCTCTACCCGCTGCTCGTCGCTGCGGAAGTCGCCGGTCTCGTGGTGCGGGTGGCGCTCGGCGGTCACGCGGCGCTCCGTCCGATGACGCCCTTGCGGACGATCGCCTCGGCGGTCTCGCGGGCGTCGGGCAGGAGGATCACCTCGTGCGCGTTGCGCGCGCCGAAGTAGCGGGCGTGGAGGTCGGCGCGGAGCCGGTCGGCGTCAGCGATGGTCAGCCTGCGCGGGATGAGCGTCGGGCGCGCGAGGCTCGCGGCGAGCGCCGCCTCCCTGGCGTCGGTGGTGTGCGCGTGCGCGAGGCGCGCCGCGACGAGGCGGTCGAGCCGCGTCACGCTGCCACCTCTGCACCCTTGCGCGCCTTGCAGCGGGTGAGTGCGGCCTCGTAGGAGCGCGCGCCCATGTTGTGAGGGAGGACGGCCCGGTCATTCTCGAAGGCTGAGAGCTGCGACGGCGTGACGCCGAGCTCCTCGGCGAGTTCCTGCGCCTGCACTTTCGGGTGCGCTATGCGGGAAGCGACGAGCCGGTCGAGCTCTTCGCGGGCGGGCCGCCTCGTATCGACTGAGATGTTGTCCACAGACTTCTCCACCCGTGGCCCGCTGACGGCTTGCCGGCTGAAGGCGGTAATCGCCTTAGCCGATTCATCAACAAGTTCTGGCTGAATACTAACTAGTTAGTGGATGTTCGTCAAGAACTTCTTGTGAAACTTTCTCCAAGAAGATGACGAGAGCACGCAACGAGCACCTGACCGAGTCGATCCGCGAACGCCGCGAGGCGCGCGGGTGGAGCGTCGCCATGCTGGCGACGGCGGCCGGTGTCTCCCCTGGCACGGTCCAGAACGCCGAGGCCGGGCTTCTGCCGAACACCTCGAACCTTCAATCGATCGCGCGCGCGTTGAACACGAGCGTCGGGGTTCTGCTCGGCGAGACCGACGAGACGGGCGTGCCGGTCGGGGTGGCGATTCCTGGATGGAACAACATCGAGGAGTCTGACCGCGAGCACGTTCGCTACATGGTGACCCGGCTCGGCATCGCGCAGTCGGCGCATGCTTTGGCCCTCGCGCAGTACGTGCCGGACGATCCCGAGGTGCAGCGCGCCGCCTCACGCGGTGTGCTCGCGGTGGCTCCTGAACCGCCCGCGATCGACCTAGGCGACCTGAGCGAGGAAGAGCGCGAGGTCGTCCTGAGCGTCTCGAGCGCGAGTCAGAAGGTCGTCGCTGACGCCTTCCGCCGACTGCATGCGCGGCAACATGAAGGCGAGGTGGGTGCGGGTCGCCCGGCCCGCGAACACGCTATCCCGCGGACGACCCGGCCTCGTCAGGCCTGACACTTCCCTCGACGACGGGGATGCAGAGCTCGGCGATCGCGAGCGCGCGAGGTCCGGTCACGCGCACCGGAGCCCCTCTGATGCGCGCAGCCACCTCCGGCGGCACGTCGAGTACGACGGTCATGATGAGGAGCACGGGGGCTGTCTCCCCTCGGCGCAACGGTCGCCTGGGTGGTCTCCGCGTCTTGAGCATCGACCGTTTGCAACGCATCCGTGATGCCCGGACGGCACGGATCGCGCTGTATGTGGACATCTTCGTGACCGACCTGACGATCACCCGTGCGACGGCTCGCTCCGCGCTGACGGGTGCGACGTCGTTGTAGAATCCCGGCGCGACGCAGGAGGCACACGATGGCTGACCCGGTTTTCGACAAGGCTGACCAGTACGAGCGCGTGAAGGAACTGCTCCTCGACGGCGAAGAGCTCTACATGGTCTACGACTGCAAGGGGCGCGGCTCCGGCTTCGTCGGCGTCACCGACCGCCGGCTGATCATGCGCGACGACGGGCTGCGCGGTAAGAGCATCCTCTCTGTGCCGTACTCGCGCGTGCACTCCGTCGGCGTGAGCAGCGATCAGAACTTCATCCGATCGAACACATCATCGCTGTCGTTCGCGGCGGGGTCGGACTCGTGGGAGTTCGAGTTCAAGGGCGACGGCAAGGCGCAGAACGCCTACGCGCAGATCATGAAGCACGTCCTCGCGCAGTGAGGTCTCGCCTCGCCGCTCTCGCCGCGGCGGCCGCGCTGCTCGTCGTCGGATGCGGCGAGGCACGTCCCGCAGCGTCCGCGACGGCGTCTTCCTCGTCCACCCGTGCGGCGTCGACGGCGACGCCCGCTTCCACCTCGAGCGCGGCCGCCGCCGCGATCAAAACTGGTGCCCCCGCGCAGGTCGTGGACGTGGTCGACGGCGACACGCTCGACGTGCGCCTCGATGGCAAGGTCCAGCGCGTGCGCCTCATCCTCGTCGACACGCCCGAGGTCTTCGGCGGCGTGCAGTGCTACGGCCGCGAGGCGAGCACGTACACGAAGTCGCTGCTCCCGGCCGGGACGGCGCTGCGCCTCGAGCGCGACGTGTCGGAGACCGACCGCTTCGGTCGCCTCCTGCGCTACGCCTACCTCGACGACGGCCGCCTGGTGAATGAGGTCCTCGTGCGCGACGGATACGGCCGCGTCGCGACGTTCCCGCCCGACCTGAAGCTCGTCGAGCGCATGCGCGCCGCCGAGCGCGAGGCGCGCGACGCTCGGCGCGGACTGTGGGGTGGCTGCGAGACGCCGACCGCGACGCCCTCGGCGGCGTCGACGCCGTTCGCGAGCTGCGCGGCCGCGCGAGCAGCGGGCGCGGCGCCGGTCCGGCGCGGTCAGCCCGGCTATAACCCCGGCCTCGACGGTGACGCCGACGGGATCGCCTGCGAGTGACAGAGCGGGGTCGGCGCTCGGCGCGCCGATCTCTACACCTGCGGCATGGGCCGACGCACAGACGCCATTTCGGGGAAGCTCGTCGCGGAGCTCGCAGTCGGCATGCTGCGGGTCTTCGCCTACCTGCTCGTCCACCGGGAGTACGACCGCACCTTCCGGTACGAGGAGAGCTACGAAGGTGACCGCGTGACGATCACCCTGAGCGCCGACCGGCGCGTGTTCTTCCAGTTGCACCGCCTCATCACCCACGCCATCGCGGAGCGCCCCCGGCCGCGCCAGCACATCGAGCAGCAGATGCGGCAGCCGGAGGCCGGATAACCGCCCCGCTGCCGCTATCTTTCGGCCCTGACGCCGTGTGTGTGCTCTGGCGCGCTGTGGACTGCCGGACGGCGGGGACGGGCGCTCTACGCGGCCCGCAGGCGACGGTGCTCGAACTTCCCCCGGATCTCGGGGTAGTGCTCTTCGAGGAGCTCGCTGTACGGCCTGCGGTAGTCGTTGTTGAGCTCGTAGCGGTCGCCCTGCGTGCGGATGCCCTCGTGCCGCATGACCTCGAAGAGACGGGCGATGCTGAGGCGGCTCGCGCCGGCGCGGTGCTCCTCGAGCGCGAGCTCGGCGAGGCGGTCGAAGACGGCCGGGTTCTGGCGGTTGAATCGGTAGAACCGAGACGCGATGCTCTCGCGCTCGGCGTGGACGCTGACGGCGCGCGAGGTCTTCGCATCGTGCAGCGCGGGCGGGACGTAGTCCTCGAGGCGGCCCTGCTCGGGCATCCCCGCGAACGCCGCCCGCCTGCTCACGCGGCCGCGCTCTCCGCGATCGTCGTCTTACCGGCTTTCGGTAACTCGATAATCGCCGTCTGCAGCGCGACCGCCGCGGCGCGCGCCTGCTGGCGCGCCCGCTTCTTCAGCCTGTTCCCGCGCGGTCGGTACTTCGGCATCGGCCTACTTGTCCGACCCGGACGCGCCGCCCTTCGGCGGTGCCTGTACGAGCGTCGAGATCAGCGCCTTCGACGCCTGGCGATCACGCATCTCGTTCAGCTTGTCGAGCGCGGTGTTCCCCGTGATGGCGGTGACGGTGACGGCCAGCGCCGCGAGGATCAGTGCGCGGTCGAAGCGCGCGGCCGGGCTCATGAGCAGCACGACCCCGACGGCCGCGAGGAACACCACGAGCCACACGCGCGCGCCGTCGATCTCTGGCACGGTGAGCGGTCCGATCTTGCGTGGCACCCACGCGAGCACCGCGCCCGTGACGAAGATCGTCAGCATCGCGGCGAGGCCGATGTCCTTCACCTGCCCCGCGATCCCCTGCAGTTGCTCCGGCGTCATCTCAACCTCCATTCGCCGCGAGTGCGGCGTCGATCTCTGCGCGAGCGGTCACGAGGTGCGACCGGACGCTCTCCTGCGTTGATGGCGGCGTGGTGGCCGGCGGTGGCGGCGTGGGCGTCGAGGCGCTCGCCCACGGGTCGGGCAGCGCCGCGATCTTCGCGACGTCGTCCTCGTCGAGGTTTGCGCGCTGCCACACGGAGACGCCGCCGAGCCCGAGCTCGTGCACGTACGCGATCGCGGCCGCGAGGTCCTCGGGCGTGGCGTTCGCGGGGAGCACCGGCCAGATGTTCGCGACGCGACGGACGCCGGCGTTCGTGAGCGTCGAGACGGCCCGGTTCAGCGCGTCGCGGTAGCCGAGGCGGAAGTCCGTCCAATACACCTGCGGCATGACGCGCGTGACCTGGTCGAGCGCCCACCAGTCGGCGAAGGACGGCATCCGGCCGGGGCGCGCGTCGGGGACGAGCCACAGCTCGCGGCCGCCGTTCGCGAGGAACGCCGCGACGTACGCGCGCACCTCGTCGCCGGCGGCGCCGAGGTCGTCGCGCCAGTAGTACGCGCCGCCGCCGGGCGCGGGCTCGTGCGGCTCGAGGTCGACGAGCAGGACGCCGCCGCTGCGCGCCGCGATCTTCCCTGCGAGCGCGCCCTCGTCCGCCGCGGTGATGCCCCACGCCTCGCGGCCGTGCGGCACGACCCACGGGCGCATCGTGAGCCCCTGCGACTGGTACATCGCGGCGAGCTGCTCGACCTTGCCGATTCCGTCGACGTGCGCGGGGTGCGTGTCGAAGTTCGACATCCACGCGAGGCCGTCGATGGTCTTCACCCAGATCTCCGTAAATGGGAG
>JBFWSN010000055.1:0-11274 GCA_050248355.1 Dehalococcoidia bacterium | reverse complement strand
GGGTCGACGGAGTAGTAGTCGACCATGACCTCGAGGACGGTCCGCCCGGAGAGAGGATCAGGCTGGACCGACGCCACACGGAAGAGGATGGGGATGCCCGCGACGGTGACCTGCTGGCCGGCGTGGTGGGTGCGGGCGGCGCGGGACGCGTAGATGCGCACCCCCACGCCGGAGCTCTGGTCCTCCTGGGCGCGGCGGTCCGCGATCAGGGCCGCGGTCAGGAAGTTGACCGTGCTCTCGATCCCGACCTTCTTCCCCGTCTTGGAGTCGAGCATCGAGGCCTGGCCATCGTCGTCGAGGTTGAAGGTGTTCTCCCGGTGGAAGTGCTCCCGGTCGTGGAACGCGTAGATGATCTGGTCGGCCGGGTCCTCCCCCACGAGCTTCTCGATCTCGGGGCGGGGCTGGAGGAGGTGGTCATCGGTCAGGATGGGCCAGTTCGGGGCCTCCGGCCGGATCGGGACGATGCGCACCCTCCCCTCGACGTACGGGACCATGGCACCCACGTCCTGCAGGAGCGGCGCCAGGATGCTCTCGGCGGTGGCCCCATCCCGGGCGACCACGGAGCAGGCCAGGTGCTCCGCCTCCGCGAGCGAGCCGAGTGACACGAGGGACGTCGTCTCCACCTCCGACCGAGGCCTTCCGACCCCGTGCGGAAACGGCTGGTGGAGGAGATGCTCGATGATGTGGGCGGGGTTCACGCCGTCGTCGTAGTTCGCGGGCGCGGTCCGCGGCAGGTAGGACATCCCCGGCACCTGCGTGGTCCCGAAGGGCAGGACGCCGATCTCGTACTCCAGGTTGGGCCACCTAGGGGCTGGCCCGAGCCGCTTCTGGTCCCACACGATGTGGCAGAGGAACGGCCACCTCGAGGCGATGCCGACCGACGTCGGCTGCTGAAGAAGCGGGTCGATGGGCTGCCCGGCCTCCCCCCAGTAGAGCCGGAACGTGCCCTGGCGGTTGGGCAGCACGTAGGACGCCCCGCTCGGGGACGTCCCCGGGGTCAGGGGATTGGACCCGAGGTCAAGGATGACCTTGCCGTCCTGCCAGATGCGGTAGAGCGCCGACGCGGGCCCGACGCAGATCTGATGCCAGCCCGCCTCGTAGTAGGTGTTGATGCCGCCTCCCGCGCCCTTCCCTCCGCCTTTCCCGCCGGTGCCCCCGTCCTGGCGGACCTGCCGGTTGCCGGCCCAACCGAAGACGGCGCCGGTGCGTCGGATGCCGATGATCCATGGGATGTAGGCCCCCCTGGTCGCAAGCGTGGTCGGTTCCTTGTCCTGCACCGGGCTCTTGGGCTTCGGCCTCAGGAGGACCTGGGCCGCCGCGGAGAGTCCGGCGAGGATCGCGATGGCAACCCACTCCACACCGGCCTGCTGGACCTCCTGGCTGAGGATTGCCATCCCGCTCATCGCAGCCACTCCCTCACGTCCCGCGGCCGGTACGCCCGCAGGAACCGGTGACCGAGGATGCGGAGGCCGGTGAATCTCACACCCGCGCCGGGCATGGCATGCCAGAGCCTGCCCGGGAGCCCCCCGACCATGCCGACGTGCCCCGGGCCTCCGGCGGTGGACGGGGCGGTGACCACGATGTCCCCGGGCTGAAGCGCCGCCGGGCGGCGAAGGAGCTCCGCCGGGCCGTAGACGCGGACGATCTCCTGGGTCGCGGTGACGACGAGCCGGGTGTTGTGCCAGCTCGAATCCTGGGGGAGGTTCGGGATGGGCCGGCGCTCCACGCCGAACAGCTCCTCGAGCGCCCGTGCGACGAACCTCACGCAGTCTGCTCCCGCTCCCTTCCGCCACTGCCCCGGCATGTAGGGCGTCCCGTCCCAGCTCGCGAGGACGCCCTCGACGCGACCCTGGATGGCCCCCGCCTCGACCCCGTCGAGTCCCGGGCGGTTGAGCGTCACCCACGTCAGCGTCGGCCAGTCCATGGGTCAGGAGCTCTCGATGATCGGGTGATAGGCCGGGATCTTCACGCCGCAGCCCATGAAGTGCTCCTCGTTGGAGTGGTCCGTGCGGCAGGCGTCGATGGTTTTCCGGCACCCTGGCACGAGCGTCACGAGCGCCCCGAACCACTCCGGCGGCGGGGCCTTGGCGAGTTGGAGCGTGTTCGGTGCGAGTAGCATGTCGTAGTCCCGGATGGTCACCGTGAGGCCGTCACGCTCGACGTAGCCCCGGACCCACGGCGTCGAAGGGAGGATGGCGTCCACGGTCATCACGTTCCGATCCAAGGACGTGACCCGCGACCCCGTGATGGTGAGGGACGCCTTCCGGGGGCTCGCGCACCCCACTCCGCCGAACGTCCAGATGCACTCGGGGGTGCTCGGCATGCCGAGTGGCACCTCGAGGTCGGACTTGATGCCCACACCCTCGATCCGGACCGACCCCGAGAGCCCCTCGGAGCTCCGACGGCACCGCTTCACCTTCCCGGACCACACCACGTCCGCGTAGGCATCCTGCTCCCCGACGACGAACTCCCGGACCTCCATGCGGACCTGGGCGTGGGGATAGACGTCGGACAGCCGGGTCGTGAAGGCGTCGATCGGGAGGGTGACGACGAACGGCTGATCCCGGAGTCCCCCTGTGTTCGCCGGCCACTCGATCTCCATGGTGGGGGCGGACTCGTAGCGCCTCCCGAGCACCTCCTGCATGTGGGTCCAGTCCGTGTAGAGGCGTTCGTTGGCCGCCCCCCACGTGAACCGGACCAGCATGGCACTGGTCTTGTCGGGCCGGTCGAAGGCAGCGGGGTTGCTCACGTCGTGACCCTCCGCCAGGTCGCGCCCGCGGCGATGGCCATGTGGTTCCCGATGACGTTGAGCTCCTCGAAGTCGAGGGCCCGGGGGAAGATCGCGAGGGCCTTGAAGATCGTGCCGTTGGGGATCGGGCTCCCGCTGTGGGAGTTGGCGAACCGGAGGGCCGTGGGCGGCGTCCCGGAAGCCGGGGCGAGCAGCTCGTCCGGGGCGCGCGGGGTTTCGCCGGCGAAGACTCCGTCGACGTAGATCCGGCAGGACTGTGCGGGACGCCACACGACGGCGGCGACGTGGAAACCTCCCCCGAAAAACAGGTCCCCGGTCGGAGCCTGGAAGTCCGGATCGGGGTCGCCCGTGACCCTCCGGAGGGTCAGGCCCGTGGGCGTCCAGTGAACGGGGTTCCCCGGTCCGTCCGCCGATCCCACGCTGACGATGTAGTCCCACTGCGTGGGATAGGTGGGCGACTGCTCCCGCTGCATCGCCACGAGGATGGTCATGCCCCGCGAGTTCGAGAACGGGGCCTCCTCGGGGTCCAGTCGCATGAACGCGATCGCATCGGAGCCCGCTACCCCGGATGGGTAGGTCCCGGCGACGAGCCAGTCGTTGTAGCGGTAGTGCGCCACGCCCCCGAGACCGCCCGCCACGAGGCGCCTTGAGATGGAGGGGCGCTCGTCCCGCCACTGGTAGACGGCAGCGCTGTTGACGACTGGCGCGCCGAGGGAGTCCAGGAGGTTGATGGGTGCCTCGACGTACATCCGGAGCCGCGGAAAGAGCTCGGGCACCGTCAGTCCGGACCCGGGCTCCTCCTGGGGAATCCAGGACTGGAGACGGTGGACCGGCGCGCGCTGCTCCCGAAGGACCTCGATCGACTGGAGGTCCACCGAGACGTGGGAGTCGGTCCGCCAGGTCTCGCGGTAGGCGTCGTCGCGGAACCGCGACAGGTGGGCGCTCGTCACGTCCTCCAGAACTCGGGCCTCGTCCTCGAGCGGCAGTGGCTCCCGGAAGGCCAGCGCCACGCCCCCGGAGACCGCGGAGACGCCGGCGACCTCCCTGATGGCCACATGGCCGCCCCGGAAGAGCAGCGCCACGTGATCGACGAACCGCGCCCCGTCGGACGGAGTCGCCACGACGACTGCCTCCCGGTCGAAGCTCACAGGGGCCCAGAGGCTCTGGGGGTTTGTGAACCAAAAGGTATGCAAACGCCCCCTGCGGCTGTCGAGGAGGCGGAGGATGTCCACCGACGTCGGGCGGTCGAGCCCAGATGCCCCGAAGGAGAACCCCGCCCGAGGGCGGTCCCCGATGAGATCGACGACGGTGCCCCGGCCGCGCTGGTGTCGCGTCCCGGGGCGGTAGGCCTGGCTCCGCACCGGCTCCGACCAGTTGATGAGAGCCCGGGGAAAGATGGGGACCTGCCGGTACGTGGGCAGCGGGGGGAAGTCGCCGAGGATCGCCCACGCGGGCATCCCCAAGGGCCCCACGGCCTCCTCCACCTCGAGGTCCACCGCGAACCCTCGGTCCGTCTCCACCTGCCCCGAGGCGTCGAGAAGGGGCTCCCCGATGGCCAGGGGAACGACCTCCGACCCGGCTCCGTGGCTGACCGTGAGCGGGCCCGACACCACGACGGCGGATCCGGTCAGGGAGTCCACCTCCACGATCTCGATCTGATCGGCGACGGCGATCCCACCCGCCCGGAAGACGGCGGCGAGCATGCCCGGGAAGAACCGGTAGAGCCGCGGGTCCTCCACCGTCGGGATCGTCGTCGCCCCAGCACCGACGGCCCCGACCACCCGGAGCCGATCCGGCTGGATGGGCACCGGCAGCCTCTGGTGGTGGGAGCGCATGAACACCGACCAGATCAAGGCGCTCTCTTCCCGGCTCATGCCGGTCATCCGAGTCCGGATCTGGCGGTAGGGCTTGTCCACGAGCCCGCGGCGCTCCTCGGCGCCCGAGAGGGCCGAGACGACGTCAGTGGACCAAGACGCCTCGATCGCCCAGTCCGTGGTCCAGTCGTGCAGGAGCAGTTGAAGGAGCTCCGGAACCGGGTCGGGAATCGCCCGGGCGCGGAAGAACTTCCGTCCGGCGATCTCGAGGGCCGTGCGTGTGAGTCGTAGCTCGGACACCTACACCACCTCCGCCACGAAGCCGTTGAGGATGCGGGGGACGTCCTGGATCTCCGCCAGCATGTCACAGGGGTCCGTGGGCCATGCCGCATGGACCTCCCGGTAGGCCAGGTCCGGGGTGATGGCCGTCGGCGGCCGGTCCGCATCGACGTCGTAGGCGTCGTGCCTGAGACGGGCCCGGGCGACGAGGTTCGGGTTGACGGTGGTCCTGCGGCGCAGCTCCAGGCTCACCCCGAAGCCCGCGATGCCACCGGTGATGCGCCCCGCGGGCAGGGCGTCGGGTCGGTAGACATCGACGCCCGCCGCTCCGTCGGTGGCTACGAAGGTCAGGTCGTCATCCGGGAGCCCCGGGTCCCGCACGGCCTCCCAGTTCGCCCCGGCCCCCGTCGGGGCGAGGTCCACGTCCGCGTCGCCGGCCGGGAACAGCCCGACCGTGGTGATGTCGCCCAGGAACCCGGCCTCGCGCCACCCAGCCCGCCAGGACGCGACGTAGACGTCGTCGAGGAGGATGGCGGCGCCGGGCGCGGTCCGCAGCTCGAGGCGGACCTCGGAGACGTCCGGGGCGGCATCCGATTGCGTGTCCCCCGCCCCTGACACGGCCGGCACCTGGTCGATGCGGAGCTCGTACTCCCCCGCTGCGTTGCGGATCAGGGCGCGCAGCTCGAGGTAGTACCACCGGCCGCCCGGCAGCATCTCCGTCTGCCCGAGGATGGTCCCCCCTCGGAGGACCCCCAAGTAGGCGTTCCCAGCGCCGTCCCCGGTCACCCAGAGGGCGAGCTGGCTCAGCGTCGGGCTCCGCAGGTCGATGAGTGGCCAGGCCAGGCCGGCCAGGCTGTCCCATCGGAGGGCGAGGCCGACGGTCACCGGGGCCGTGGGGTCATCGTCTACTCGGGTCGGGATGTGGAGCTGCAGGGCGGATCCGGCCGTGGGCCACTGCAGGGATAGACCGCCCTTCCGCCCGGTTCCCGGGAGGATCTGGTTCTCGTCCCCGTTGACGATGCCGTAGCGCCGGCGAAGGGTCACCCGGTTCTGGGCGACCTCGAACCCATCGAGGTGCCGTAGCGCGACGTGCGGGGCCCGGAGATCGCGATCTACCCCAAAGAGCAGGGTGGACGGGGCGCTTCCGGCTCCAGCCTCTGGCGGCGGTGCGAGCTCTCCAACCGCCTCCGATGTCCCGTCCGAGACGCCAGAAAGCCTGGTGTGGAGAGCGATCCACGCCGTTGCCGAACCGCTCCCAGAAGCGGTCCCTGCCAGTCGGTGCGACAGTACGACCGAGCCTGCAACCGTCGAGTCGCCGGCTGCGACCCCAGCGAGATCCGCCAGGCCTGCGAGCGATCCGATAGCACCGGATACACCCTCCGACGCCCCGGACAGGGCCGCCGAGAGAAATGCAGTCCCCGAGGCGCTCGATGACCCACTCGCGATACCCGACAGGGCAGCACCGAGCGCGATGGCCCCGGACGCACTCGCCTCGCCGGCAGAGATGCCAGACAACGCGACGGACGCCGATAGCGTCCCCTCTGCCGAACCGATCCCGGAGCACGCTCCGCTGACCGCCACCGAAGCTGCCAGCGAACCCGTTGCGGATCCCTCACCGGATGAAGTCCCATCCAGGGCGTGCTCGGTCGAACTGGACGCCTCGTCGTACGCCCCCGCGTCGTCCTCACCGGCCCGCGTCGTTCCTACGATGTCGTAGGCAGGAGCGGATGCGTCATGAGCGAAGTCGATAGCAGGGCCTCCAGGCACCAGCCTGAAGTCGTGTGCGGATACGTCCATCCATACCGATGATGACGTAACCGACGTGAGAACGTTCGTCCCGATGGCGGTCCCATCGCCGGACACGTTGTAGTCGTAGGTCCCAGACACACCGGTCTGGTAGTCGGCGGTGGTGGATCCTATCGCGATGCAGTTGTAGATCGTGGCTCCGGACAGGGGCCGGATGCCGATTCCTGCGATGTTGTAGACGGAGCAGTTGATGACGGTGCCAGCGCTCTGGATTCCATTGATGAACCCGTTGGACCCAACGGCGATGCGATACACCAGGCAGTTGACGATGGTGGTCCCGGCCACTGCAAATAGCGCGTACCGCGTAGTGGCAGCGGCCGAGCAGTTGTCGATGATGCTCACGCTGTCGGCCACGCACCCAGCCACCGTCAAGACAGCAGCGTTGTTGGACCCGTTTCCGCTGTACTGGACGCCGATGTTCTTAGCCTGGGCGTACGCCTCACCAAGCACCAGCGCCCGTGTATTACCAGCACCTGTGACCTTAGCCCCTGACCCTGCAACCGGGTCGTACTCGTGGCCAACGTCGGCCTGTAGCACTCGGAAACGCGTAGAGTCCGTCGTCGCGCCGAAGAGAATGGCATCCTCTGCGTACGTGCCCGATCTGAGCAGCCCGATGTGCACCTCATCAGCGGCGACGAGGTTGTACGACGTTGCGGCCACCCATGCAGCGATGGTCGCGTAGTCCGGGCTGGACCCTCCGATGGTGCTCTCGACGACGGTCGGCATGGACGATCAGTCTTCCTTGACGATCAGCGCATCGGCTGCGAAGGACCCCGTGTCACCGTTGAGGACCGTCCGTGAGCTCGCGAGCGAAGCCCAGTACAACAGGTTGCCGGCCGTCGCGGCATCGAAGATGCCGAAGTGTGTCGCCTCACTCCAGTCGGCCGTGGCCGGCCCAAACGTGACGGCCCCGGCGTTCTTGCACTGTCGCCCCGTGGGCGTACCAGCCTCAGGCGCACCCAGCGTCACGGCCTGGCGAGCGTACCCGCTGCCACTGAGTTCCGTCCCTCCTCCAGCGTCAGAAGGAGCCGCTGAGAACAGACCAGCGTACACCGTGGATGGAGGGGTGTAGGTCGTGTTGCGGAGGACATGGTTCAACAGGGCGTCCGTGAGATACGTGCTCTTCCCGGCCATCTAACCGTTCTCCTTGCGAATGCTCATCTCGAACCACCTCGGTCGCTGCCCGATGAGTGGCGCAGGTAGTCCCCGTTGTCTCGGAGCCAGCGCCTCATCGCGCGACCGCCTCCTCCAGCGAGGATGCGGTCCATCATCTGCTCGTCCGCGACAAGGGTCGGGAGCACACCTCCCCCACCGCCTCCGTCAGCCCGCCGCTTCGGCTGCTGGCTCGTCCGCGCTGCCACGAGGATCTCGCCGCCATCGGCGTAGCCCGCGCGCGCACGTCTCCTTGCGTTGATCGTGCTCCGCAAGCCGACGAGCCCCCTGAGCTCCGATGCGTCAATGGCGCCACGGTTGATTGCCTCCATGACGTCCCGACCGTACTTCCGCACGGCCGCGACACGCATCATCCACTCCCCCGGCTGGGCCCAGATCGGCACAGTGTCCCGGGAGTCGAGCCCGCCGGGGCGTCCGGCAAGCTGGGGGCTATTCGGAATGTCTCCGCCCTCCGCGAATCCGACGCCTCCACCGTTGGCCAGACCCAGTGGTGACAGGATGAACTTCGCTACCGCCGCGCGGGTGAGCGCATCGATGATCGTGTTCAGGAGCTGAGTTCCGATCTCGGCAATACTCTCCCCAAGCCCCTGATTGCTGTTGGGATTGAAGGCGGCCGTGAGCGTCGACGAGATCGTCGCGGAAAGGCTCTCTCCGATGGATTGCCCGATGGTCGTGCCCGCCTGGTCGAAGTTCTTGTTGTCGTCCGCAAAGCGCTTCAGGGCGTCCTGGATGCCGGTGAAGAGGCCCTGGTCCTGGTTCTGCAACTCGAGGGCCTGCCGCTCCTGGCCAAGGCCCCTGATGAGGATCTGGGCCTCCCGCAGCTTCAGGTTCTGCTCGGCCAGCAGCTCGTCGATGAGCCGCTCAACGTCCGCGCGAGCACTCTGGTCGTCGATCGTTGCTGCGCGCTCCCGCAGATCGTTGATCTGAAGCTGCCTGCGACGCGTCTCGAAAGTGAGCAACTCCTCCTCGAGGCCGATTCGGGCGCTGATGTCCGCGATCTCCTGGTTCCGACCGTCGGTGTCCGTGACGATCCGCCTGCGCGAGATGTCCAGACGCCTCTCTTCGAACCGGAGCTGGGCCTCAAGCGTCTCGCGGGACGCCGACAGCCGGGCCGCCTCCTCGGATGCAAGCCTCGCTGCCTCCGTGATCTGAGCTCTGGTGAACTGCTCGCGGGCGTCGGCGATGCGCTGGTCCAGGTCCGCGATCGCCTGGGCGGACACCCTCCTGTCGCGCTGGATCTCCACGAGACGGCGGGACGCCTCCACGATGCGCTCGATGGCATCCTTGCTTCCTCCGAAGGCGGACAGGCTCCGATCCGAGGCGTCGGAGAAGCGGGTGAGGTTGGCCTCTGTCTCCGCAATGGACTTGGTGACGAGCCGCAAGTTCTCCCTTAGCCGGTCGGCCTCGTCGCCTTGACTGCCAGCGAGTTGCTGCTGGATCGACACTCTCCTTGCGCCAAGCACGCTGAGCTCTTGCTCAAGCTCGAGCAGCTTCTTTGCGATCGGCAACTGGGCCCGCAGGAGGTCTGCGCCGGTTGGGATGCGACCGGCCCCCGCGAGCTGGACCTGTTCGGCCTCCCGACGAATCCGCGCCTCCTCGGCGTCAAGCGCCGCGATCCTCCCCGTAGATTCCTCGGCCCGCCTGTTGAGTTCCCTCGAAGCCTCCCGGAAGGCCGTCGCACTGTCATCGAACACCTTCGCGATCTCGCGCGCGATCCCGTCAAGGCCTTGCGTCGCCTTCGAGAACTTCAGTGCGTCAGAGGCCTTGTCCGCCTGATCCACCGCCCTCTTGATCGCGTCCGCCTGCCCTTCGATGGCGTCGGTGTTCTGTAGGATCGCGACGCCAACGTCTCTCATCGCGTCGCGCAGCGTCCGAGCCCTGACAGCGCTCTGATCGAGGCCGGTTAGGAGGCGGCTGTCCACCGCGTCAGCAGCGCCGAGGATGCCGTCCACGGCCTCTTGGAACGCCTCCTTGACGGTCCTTCGCGGACCGACCTTGTCCAGCGCCTTGATGCGCGCCTCATTCTCTTCCCGGAGCTTCTTGGCAGCGTCCACCTCTGCGTCGATCTGGGCGAGCCTCCTCGCACCTTGGGCCAGTGTCCTCTTGACGTCCTCGTCCGCCGCCTTGTTCAGGACCTTCCTCGCAGCCTGCACTTCATTCAGCAGGCCCTTTGCTTTGTCCGTGAAGAACGCCGCGCCCTTGAGGAGGGCCTCGATGACAGCCAGGCCGATGTCGGCGAAGAAGTTGATGGCCTTCACCCAGACAACGCGAACCGCGGCGACGGCCACCGTCCAGCCTGTCTCGAAGAAGGCGGCCACTCGCTTGATTGCGAAGGTCAGGTTGTTCTTGAAGAGATCGACCAGGGTGCCGATCTTCAGGCCTCCGATATCGATGGACCTGATGAAGTCGTTTCGGAAGGTCGCGACCGCCAGCCCGATCGCCCCCGCGATGAGCGTGAACGGCCCGAGGAGGAGTAGGGTGGACGCCCGGGCGGACCTGATGAGCGACACGATCTTGACGAGAGGCGAGAGCACGATGCCGAGGGTCGAGAAGAGCGTCTTGAAGGCCTGCGCCGTGAGCGTGATGGGGAGCAGGAAGCCCCGGAAGGCCAGGCGGACGCCGAGCGCGACGGTGAGGAGCCGCGTGGCGTTCCGGAGGATCTCGGAGAGGTCCTGAGCGGTGGTGGCGTCGAGCCCCAGAGCGTTCGCTGCTCCCTGGGCGAGGCGCGAAGCGTCCCGGAGGCCCTGGACGAACCCTGTCCCCACGTCGCGGAGGACCCGAGCGACTCCACCGATCGTCTTCCCGAGCACATCCGCTGCGGTCACGGCGTCGTCGAGACTGAGGGAGGTGGCGAGCTCTCGCCCCTCCGCGAGGGCCTGCCTGAGCCCGTCCGCGAACGCCCGGACGACGGCCACCGCGTCGGGGTTGATGATCACACCCTTCTCGGACTGGGTGACCAGCTCGTTCGTGATCTCCTGGAGCGTGGCCTTGATGTCGTCGAAGAGCCCCTTCGTCCCCTCCCCGAGCAGCTGGCCGACCGCGTCCTTGAGGTTGCTGACGATGGTGGTGTAGTTCCCCAGCGCGAGGTTCCCAGCCTCCTCGAAGGCCTGGAAGCGCTCCACCAGGAAGTCCGCCAGGTTCCCGGCCTCCTTCGCCCGGGCGATGTCCTCGTTGCTGATCCCGAGCGCGACCGCGATCCGGGTGGTCCTGGCGGTGATCGTCCCCTGCAGGATGGAGCGGATCTCCTCCGCGAGCTGGTTCTGGGGGAGGTCGATGGCGGCCGCGGCCTGGCTCACCCGCACCGCGTACTGGCGGATCTGGTCCACCGTCAGACCCTGCGCGAGCCCCACCCCCAGGGCCGTCTGGAAGGTCTCGAGGAGCTGGTCGTAGGTGGCCGCCGTCCGCAGCCCCTCGACCCGGAGCTGGGCCACCTGCTTCGTGGCCTCGGCCTGG
>JBFWSN010000054.1:0-12037 GCA_050248355.1 Dehalococcoidia bacterium | reverse complement strand
GTCGGCGCCAGCACGACCCCGCAGTAACTGGACCAGGGAGGCCATGTCATGCCATCGACACGTTGCGCTCCGCTCTCGGCGGGAATCGGCCTGAGACTGCCGCATCTCGAAGAGGCGGTGGCCTCCCCTCCTCTTGCCGCCTGGTTGGAGGTGCATCCCGAGAACGTGCTGGCCAATCCGCACGCGCTGGAGCTCCTGACCGATCTGGCGCGGCACTACCCCATCTCCCTGCATACCGTCGGCCTCTCGGTCGGCAGCGTCACGGGCGTGGATCGCCGGCACCTGACGCGACTTCGCGCGCTGGTGGACCGCCTCGATCCAGTCCTCGTGTCTGGCCATCTGGCCTGGTCCACACACGGGGCCGAATATCTGAACGACTTGTTGCCGCTGCCGTACGACCGCGAGACGCTGCACCTGGTCACGCGCCAGCTGCTCGAGGTGCAGGACGCCCTCGGCCGGCCGTTCCTGCTCGAGAACCCGTCGAGCTACGTCGGCTTCACAGGGTCCACCATGACCGAAGTGCAGTTCCTGCAGGCCCTCGTGGACCGCACCGGCTGCCAGCTGCTCTGCGACGTCAGCAACATCTACGTCAGCGCCTGCAACATGGGCTACGACGCGGAGGCGTACCTCGACGCCCTCCCGGGCGACGCCATTGCCGAGTTCCATCTTGGCGGCTTCGTGCGCGAGGAAGACGAGGCCACGCCGGGTCACGAGCTGCTCGTCGACACGCATTCGACCCACATCGCGGCGCCGGCGTGGGCGCTCTACGCGCAGGCGGTGGCGCGTTTCGGGCGGCGGCCCACGCTGATCGAATGGGACAACGAGCTCCCGCCGCTGGCGACACTGCTCGGGGAGGCGCACCGCGCCGACTCGATCGCCGCCGCGGTCGCCTACGAGGGGGCCCATGCCGCTCGCTGAGCTGCAGCAGCGCCTGCGTGACGCGTTGGTCGCGCCCGATGGCCGCGACCTCGAGGGCCTCCTTCGAGGCGGGCGGCACCCGGAACGGCGCTTCGCCATCCACCAACGGCACGTCGAGTCGAGTCTCACGTCGGCCATCGTCGGACGGTTTCCGGCAACTGCGTGGCTCATCGGCGGCCGCCGAATCGATGCGGCGGCTCGCGCCTTCGTCCGGGCCTTCCCGCCCGTCGCACCGTGCATGGCCGAATACGGCGAGACGTTTCCGGCGTTCCTAGCCACGTGGCCGGATGCGGCGCGACTGCCCTACGTCCCAGACTTCGCCACGCTCGACTGGCACCTCGGGCGCCTCGCTCTGGAGGTGTCGTACCCGGCGTTCGAGCGTGACGCACTTGCCGACGTCGACGTCGATGCCTTGCCCCAGATGACCATCGGTCTGCAGCCGGGCCTGCATTACCTCCGTACGAGGTGGGACCTCGACGGCCTAATGCAGCGGTTCTTGACGGATGACGCCTCCGAACGCTGGCAACTCCGCGAGGAGGACGCTCGCCTGGAGCTTCGAGGCGCCCGCGGCGCATTTTATGTCTCGCGGCTGGATGCCGGCACCTTCGCGTTCCGGAAGGCACTTTCGACCGGCGCCGCGCTGGGCGCGGCAGCGGCGAGCGCCATGGAGCACGACTCAACCTTCGATCCCGGGGCGGCGCTCGTCGCGCTCATCGACGAGCGCCTGCTCACCGCCCTCATCTCCCAGTCTGGAGCGCACACGTGACGTCTCTTCTCAGTTATCTCTTCGGCTTGCTGGACCGCGTGCCGCTGTCGTTCCTGCAATTGCTGATGCGGTTCGGTGTCGGCTCGGTGTTCTTCAAGGCGGGACTGCTCAAGTACCAGTCGTGGGACATGACGCTCCTGTTGTTCCGCGACGAGTACAAGGTGCCGGTCTTCGATCCCGCGCTGATGGCGCGAATGGCGACCTTCAACGAGCTCGCGTTCTCGACGCTGCTCTTTCTGGGCCTGGCTACCCGTCTGGCGACGCTGCCCTTCCTCGGCATGCTGTTCGTCATCCAGACGTTCGTCTATCCAGACGCCTGGACCGAGCACCTGGTGTGGGCGTCCATCCTGCTGTTCCTGCTCGCGCGCGGCGGCGGCGCCGTATCGGTCGATCACCTGTTCGCACGACGGGTTGGGAGCGGGCGCTCCTAGGGCCGCCTGTGGCCCGCCTCCTGCGGCAACCCGACGGGCAGGTTCTCTGATGAACTCGGCCGAACACCGCCACCTCGACGCCCTCATCGCGGGCGACCAGGATGCCTTCGAGGCGCTCGTGGAGACATACCACCACCGCCTGGTGCGCATCGCTCGGCTGTACGTCCGAACGGACGCGCAGGCGCACGACGTCGTGCAGGAGACGTGGCTGGCGGTGCTCCGCGGACTCCGGCGCTTCGAGCGGCGGTCGAGCCTGAAGACGTGGCTCTTCCACATCGTGGCGAATCGGGCCCGGACACACGCCGTGCGTGAAGGACGCCTGGTGCCCGTGAGTGCGCTGGCCGCCGACGACAGTGTGGCGGGTGAGGCCTCGTGGTTCGATGAGGGCGGACACTGGGCGCAGCCGCCCGTCGCGTGGACGTCCTCCGACCCCGAGACGCTCCTCCTGGGGGCCGAGACCCGCGCCATGCTGATGCGGGCCGTCGATGCCTTACCCGACGGACAACGGGCCGTGGTCGTGCTGCGCGATCTCGAGGGCCTCGACGCGGCGGCCGCCTGTAACGTCCTGGGGATCAGCGAGACCAATCAGCGGGTGCTGCTGCATCGCGGCCGCACCAAGGTGCGCGCGGCCCTGGCCGAGCAGGTCGGCCGGACGACGCGCTGAGGCGGAGACACGCCCACCATGTTCACGTGCAAGGAGATTGCGGCACAGGCGACGAACCACCTCGAGGGCGCACTCGGGTGGCGGAATCGCCTCCGCTACTGGGCGCACCTCGTAGCGTGCGCGTCCTGTCGCCGTTACGTGCACCAGATGCGGCTCACCACCGAGGTGCTGAGGCTGCTCGGCGAGGAGAAGGCACCGCCTCCCTCGCTCGATCCGACGCTTCGAGAGGCCCTTCGCGAGGCCCACTCAGGGTTGGAGGGGCCACCGATCGACGGCGAACCCGCTGCCGGTCCGGCGTCGGTGTAACGGAAGCGTTCGGTCCGAGACCAACGCCACTATGGCGATGTTCACCTCCCTTCCCCGCTCGCTGACAGTGGCCGTGTCCGTCGCAGCGATTGCCTGGACGGCGTCGACGTCCTCCGCACAGCTGCAGTGGCAGCCGCAGGCGACCATCGATGGCAGCCCGGTCCTCCGCGGCCTGCCCAAGGACGCCATCCCGGCCATCGACACGCCGACGTTCGTCCCGGCGCAGCAGGCGACGTTCGTGGCCGCCGACGAGCCCGTGCTCGGGGTGGTCATCGACGGCCAGGCGCGGGCCTACCCAACGTGGCTCCTGAACGGGCACGAGATCGTCAACGACCAGATCGGGGGGACGGCGTTCGCCGTCACGTGGTGACCGCTCTGCTACACGGGCATCGTGTATGCCCGACGCGTGAACGAGCAGGTGCTGAGTTTTGGCGTCTCCGGAATGTTGTGGCGTGAGAACCTCGTGATGTACGACCGGCAGACCGACTCGTGGTGGTCACAGGCCGATGGGAAGGCGATTCAGGGCGCGCAGAAGGGCGCCCAATTGACGCCGTTGCCGTCCGACCTGATGAGCTGGAAGGAGTGGCGGGAACTCCACCCGAACACCGTGGTGCTGTCCACTGGCGCGCGCGCCGGGGGGGACCGCTACGCGCGCTACCACGACAGTCGAGACATCGGCGTCACGGGCCGAACGCGCAGCGCCGGCGCCCTCGATGCCAAGGCGCGCGTCGTCGGCTTCAGGCTCGGCGGCCGGGCATTCGCCGTCGATCTCGCGCGACTGGCGAAGACGCCGGTGCACCAGGTGGACGCGGGAGGTGTACCGGTCATCGTCGCGCTCAGTCCGGACGGCACGACCGCACGTGTTCATCTCGCTGGCGTCCACGTCTTCTCGCCCGCGCCCACGAACGACGCGCGCCGGCTGGTCCGTGATGCCGGCACGCAGAGCTTCTGGGACGGGTACGCGGGCTCGGCGATTATGGGTCGCCTCATCGGCACCGAACTCGAGCGCGTACCGGCGCACGTCTCGTACTGGTTCTCGTGGCACTCCTTCTTCCCCGATACCGCGATTCTCGGAGAGACGAAGTGATGGCCCGCGCCGCGGCACGCCTGCTGGTGGTACTGCTCCTGCCGGTGCAGATCGCCGCGCAAGCGCCGCAGACCACGCGGCCCGAGCCCCCATGGGAGGCCTTCATTGCGGCGGGGGCTTCAGACCGCAAGACCGCGGTCGCCGCCCTCGACGCCATCGCGGCCGGCTGGCGCGACGACTACGCGGGCATGATCGTCGACGTCGCCAGGTTCCTGCCCTCGCCCCGGGCGCCGCGCGCCTCCGACGATCAGCCCGGACTCGACGCCGGCGAAGCAGACGGCGGCGGTGCAGCCGGGCTCCGCGGGGGCGACATGCCGACCGCCGTCCGGCAGCCCGCCGGCAGTGAGGTCCGTCGCCGACTCACCGAGTTTCTGCAGAAGCAGACCGGCCAGCGCTTCGGCGACGACCTGCGCGCCTGGCGGAGATGGATCTGGGCCCGACCGACCCAGCCGCACACGCGATACGCCGAGTTCAAGGCCGAGCTCTACGGCCGGATCGACCCTCGGTTTCGCCAGTTGTTCACGCCCGGCGTCAAGACCGCGATCCGTCTCGACGAGGTGGACTGGGGCGGCGTGCCGGTCAATGGTATTCCGCCATTGCGTCGTCCGAAGACGGAATCTGCCGCCGACGCCAAGTGGCTCCGCGACAGCCACATCGTGTTCGGCCTGGTCGTGAACGGCGACGCGCGTGCCTACCCGAAGCGGATCCTGGCGTGGCATGAAATGGCGATCGACCGCGTCGGCGGCGCCGACCTGACGGTCGTCTACTGCACGCTCTGCGGCACCGTCATTCCATACGAGAGCACGGTCGCCGGACGCACGCTCTCGTTCGGCACGAGCGGCCTGCTCTATCGCTCGAACAAGCTGATGTTCGACCAGGAGACGGGCAGCCTGTGGTCCGCGCTCGAGGGTGTGCCAGTCGTGGGTCCGCTCGTGGGCCTCGACGTCCGGTTGTCGCTCCACCCGGTCGTGACCACCACCTGGGGCGAGTGGCGACGCGAGCATCCGGACACGACCGTGGTCTCGATCGAGACCGGTTTCGATCGGGACTACAGCGAAAACGCTGCGTACCGCGACTACTTCTCCCACGACCGGCTGATGTTCGAGACGCCCACCAGTGATGCCCGACTGAAGAACAAGGCCGAAGTGGTCGCGCTGCGCCCCGAGGTACTCGGTGGCACGGCGGCGGCGATACCGGTTGACACGCTGCGACGGTCCCCCGTCTTCGCCTTCGAGGTCGGGGCACGGCGTCTCGTGGTGATCACGTCCAAGGGCGGTGCCAACCGCGTCTTCGACCGTGGCGATCGGAGTTTCCGGCCCGGACCGGACGATCGGACCGTCCTCGACGAGCAGGGCCGATCGTGGACAGTGACGAGCGCGGCCCTCGTCTCCGCTGACGGTCAGCGCGTTCCTGTCCTGCCGGCCCACCGCGTGTTCTGGTTCGGGTGGGTCGCGCAGCATCCGACGACGCTCCTCATCCGATGATGGCGACACCCGATCCGCACGGCCGCCTCGTTCCGCCGCGAGATGCCACGGCCCCTCGCGCCGCATACCCCGAGTGGCAGCACGTGCTCGACACCTACGTGAGCGAGACGCACAAGACAGCCGCCGTCTGGCTGCTCTTCGCTGACGCGGACCTCGGGTTCCGCCCGCACGAGCGATCGAGCACGGTCGAAGCCATCCTGCGCCACCAGCTACTCTCGGAGCGTCGATTCTTCGGCGAGTTCCTTGGAGCGCCAGAGCCACCGCCCGACCAGGTCGTCCCCAACGCACTCACGGTCGAGGCCTGCGCCGTTCGACTGACCGCGCTGGCATGGCTGCGCCTGACCTACCTCGCGGATCGTCCGACGGCGTGGTGGCTCGAGCCGCGCCCGTTCTTCGAGGTGGAGCGCCAGCGCATCTGGATCTTCTGGCGCCGCGTCCTCCACACGGCGCATCACCGCACCCAGCTCACCGTCTACCTGCGCCTACTGGGTCGATCGGTACCGTCGGTGTACGGCCCTACGGCAGACGTGAGCTGGGCCGGCGCGGATCCGACGAACAGCGTCGCCGCCGCGGGCCGGAAGGGCCCGAGCCAATGACCTACGCCGAACTGAAGGCAGCCGTCTCTGAGTTCCTCCGCCTCTTGGCCAGCGAACCTCCTGGGTGTTGAGTGCCCTTCGCACGGTCCCTGGACGGCGACCGAGATCCGCAGCTCCCCAACCTCCGCACGCAGGAGCGACCAACACCCCGGCCAGACGGCCAGAAATGACGACTCATGCCCATCCGCTATGACGCCATCGTGATCGGCACGGGCCAGGCAGGCCCCTCTCTGGCCGCGCGGCTCGCCAAGGCCGGCCGTTCGACCGCCGTCGTGGAACGTGCACGGTTCGGCGGCACCTGTGTGAACAGTGGCTGCATCCCGACGAAGACGCTGGTCGCCAGCGCCCGCGCCATGCACATGGCCCGGCGTGGTGCCGAGTTCGGCTTCTCCATCGGCGGCGACGTGCGTGTCGACATCGCGCGCGTGAAAGCCCGCATGCAGCAGGTGGTGCAGCAGTCGAACAGCGGCGTCGAGCGCTGGATGACCACGGCGCCCGGGCTCACCGCCTACCGCGGCCACGCTCGCCTCACTGGCGCCCGCACTGTGCGCGTCGACGAGCAGGAGCTCGAGGCCGACGAGATCTTCCTCAACGTCGGGGCCCGCGCCATCGTTCCGCGCATTCCCGGTGCCGAGTCAGCGCCAGTGCTGACCAACAGCTCGCTGCTGGCGCTCGACACGCTGCCCGAACACCTCGTGATTCTCGGCGGCAGCTACATCGGCCTCGAGTTCGCGCAGATCTACCGACGGTTCGGCAGCCGGGTCACCGTGGTCGAACGCGGTCCGCGCCTGATCCCTCGAGAAGACGACGACGTCTCCGCGGCCCTGCTCGACATCCTCCGCGGCGAGGGTATCGACGTCCGGCTCACCGCCGAGGCCGTGAGCCTGGCCCCACTGGCGTCCGGCGCCAGCCTCGCCATTCGCACGCCACAGGGCACGACGACGATCGAGGGCTCGCACATCCTCGCGGCTGTCGGACGCCGCCCCAACACCGACGACCTGGGGTTGGAGGCGGCTGGCGTCGCCACGGACGACCGCGGCTTCGTCACCGTGGACGATCAATGCCGGACGAACGTGCCGGGTATCTGGGCCCTCGGCGAGTGCAACGGTCGCGGGGCGTTCACCCACACCGCGTATCACGACTTCGAGGTCGTCGCTGGCACCGTGCTCGACGGCGACTCCCGCCGCATCCCCGATCGCATCACCTGTTATGCGCTCTACACGGATCCCGCGGTGGGACGCGTCGGGATGACGCTGGGCGAGGCTCGCGCCTCGGGCCGCCGCGTGCTCGTCGGGCACCGGCCGATGACGAAGGTCTCGCGGGCCAGGGAAATGGGCGAGACCTTCGGCTTCATGCGGGCGCTCGTCGACGCCGACACCAAGCGGCTCCTCGGCGCCGTGGTGTTCGGCGCCGGCGGCGATGAGATCGTCCACTCGCTGCTGGACGTGATGTATGCCGACGTGCCCTACACGACCATCTCGCGGGCGGTCCACGTGCATCCCACGATCAGCGAGCTGATTCCGACGATGCTCCAGGATCTCCGCCCCCTGTCGTCTTGACGGGCGCACACGGCCTCGGAGCCACGGTAGCGGCACGACTAGCCGGGCGCGGGTCGCGCAGCACGTCAGCCAGGCGAGTGCACGGGTCGAGCTGCGCCGCGGTGGCAGGTGTAGCACGTCACCCGGGTGGCGGGCTCACTCCCGCCGGCCGCGAGTTCCGTGTTGATGGTTTGCACGAGCCGCATCATCCGGCGCGCCACGAGCTTCGCCGACGGGGAATCGGCGACGAAGTCGAACTGGTCGAGCGGCTGCCCCTCTCGACCCACATGGCAGTGCTGACAGCGCACGCCGAGGGCCTGGGCGAACCCCTTCATCGTGGCCATGACTTCTGCCGGCGCGCTGCCCTTCGGCAGCACCTGGAGGTTCGCGAAGGTCTTCGGTGGGAACGCTCCAGTCTGGGCAGTTGCCCACGACGAGCCCGCGTGCACCAGCGCGACGATTGCGAAGGCCGCGCCCAGTATCGAGTGCGTGTATCGCATACGGGTCACTCCCCCGCTGGCTTCCGGTCGAGCGCCTTGAGCGTCACCGGAAGGCTGAACGGCACACGCGTCGGGTTGTAGCAGACCTTGTCGTCGCACGCCTGATACTCGAGCGTGCCGGCGATTGTCACGTTCGTCAGGCTGCCCAGGAGCTTCTGACCCTCGGGCGTCGCGCTCAACGTGACATCGCGGCGCAGCCGGAACGGCCGACTGAAGACCTCGACACGCTCGTCGAGCGGTTTGAAGTGGTAGATCTCCGAGGCGGGATACACCGGGTCGTGCACGACGAGCCAGGGTTGAGGGTCGAGCGTGAGCGTCACGACCTGGTAGTCGTGCTTGCCGGGCGCATACAGATGCATGCCTGGCTTGGGCGTCACGTCGGCTGAGATGGCCAGGCGATGACCGGGAGCTGCCGCGGTGTCGCTGATATCGACGCGTACGGTCAGATGCGCCGTCTGCACCGCGGCCGCGGCCGAGGCACCGGGCGCACCGATGGCCGCCAGCACGGTCGCCGCGGTATAGCGCTCCTGGTACGCGTCCTCGAAGAAGCGCGCCGTCACCTTCCCGCTTCTGTCGAGAATGAACGTGCCGGGATGCGGAATGCCGTAGGCCCGAGTCTTCGGGTCGACGGTGTCATTCAGCAAACCGAAGCGCTTGATGATGGCAGAGCCGGGATCGGACACGAGCGGGAACGTGATCCCGCGCGAGTCGGCGAACTTCTTCAGGGTCTCGGGCGTGTCGTAGGTAATCGACACGAGGCCGAGCCCCTGCTTCGTGATGTCAGCGTAGCGGCCTTGCAGCTCCACGAGCTGCGTCTTGCAGTACGGTCACCAATCGGCGGACCGGTTGAACACGAGCATCAGGCCCTTGGGCCCCGACAGGGTCGCCATGTCCTGCGTGCGGCCGAACTGATCGACACCCGAGAACGCCGGCACGGTCACGCCCACCTGGGGGCCAAGCGTCGACGTGTCCACCGGTGGCTGGGCAACGCCTTCGGACGGGGTGACGGCCAAGCCGAGCACCACCAGAGCGCCGAGAAAACTGAACGGGCGTCGTGTCACGCGGAATCCCCTCGTCACGCTCTTCTACGACGGGGGCGAGGCCATCGTTACAAGCCGCCTGGTTTGGCACCTCCGGCCCCGTCCGCCCCCAGGAGCGCCTGCACTTCAGCTTCGGTCTTCGCCATGTTGAGCTGCCCGACGTGCTTCTGCACGATCCGGCCCTGCTGGTCGACGACATACGTCGTCGGCAGTCCGATCAGGCCAGGAAAAGACGCCGCCAGCGCGCGCGTGTTCATCACCAGAGGGTAGTTGACATGTTTCGCGGCGGCGAAGGTCTTCACGATGTCCACCTGTCCGTGGTCGTCCGAGATACCGAGCACGACCAGTCGGCCGTCGTACTTGGCCTGGAGGCGGACCAGGTCTGGAACCTCAGTGACACACGGTGGGCACCAGGTGGCCCAGAAATTGATCAGTAGCACCTTGCCCCGGAGATCCGCAGACCGGAACGGCTGCCCATCGATGGTGGACGCCGAAAAGTCGGCCAGCGGCTTCGGATCGGCGTAGAACCGCACCGGAGGCGACGTCGCGCCGCTCTGCGCGCTCGCCGGGCCTGCGGGCTCCGCAGACCACGCCCAGGATCCGCCACCGACGGTCACCGCCACCAGCCCAACCGCCACACGCCACGATCTCATGTCCCCTCCACGTGTTGGTGGGTAGTCCTTCGGAGCCGTCCGGCGTTACACGGGCTGCCACGACACGGGCGTAACGCCACACACGGCGGGAGGACTATGACAATGGGAGGAGTAGCGTTCCCGAGCCCCTCGGCCGATACGCCACTCGAGGACGATCATGCTACTGATCCGCCGTAGGGCGGCCCTGATTCTGCTCGTGACCAGCGCGCAGCTTCTCTGCGTGCTCGTGGCGCTGGCCAGCTTCGCGGAGTGGCTGAAGACCGGCCTCACCGAGGCCGTGACGGCACAGGTGCTGAGCGACAACCGGGCGGTCGCGTCGCAATTCGCGCAGCTCGTGCGAGAGTTCGGTCTGCGCGACGTCTCGAGGCAGTCGGCCGACTGGGACCGGCTCCAGAACGTCGTCGAGCACACGACGCTGCCCAACGAGGGATTCATCTGCATCATCAGCAACGACGATGGCAAGCTCCTCTATCACCCGGCCATGCGCCACACCCCGGCATTGGCCGAGGTGGAACACGGCGCCACGAGGCTCTCGGGACCGATGCCCGGACGCATCGCGCAGCTCGCGACGTCGCAGAGTACGTTCTCGGGGCTCGGCACGGTGGAAGACGAGGCGCACGTCATCGGTGGCACGCCAATCCCAGAGCTCGGCATCACTGTGCTCGCCCATCAGCGTCAACGCGGCATCGAACTGGCCGTG
The DNA here is from genome assembly GCA_050248355.1 of Dehalococcoidia bacterium. Classification (GTDB taxonomy): domain Bacteria; phylum Chloroflexota; class Dehalococcoidia; order UBA2979; family UBA2979; genus JAIBBD01. Next base: position 1,354 of record JBFWSN010000054.1, on the reverse strand, counting down.
GGCGACCTCCTGCGCACCAGTCGCACCATCGGCGCCCTGGTGGCGCTTGGACTCGTGCTTCTGACCGCTCTGTCGACGACGCTGGTCGTCCGCCGCTACGAGAACGTCCTTGCCGGTGTCAATGCCGGCCTGGAGCACCAAGTCGCGGCGCGGACGCGCGCCCTCACGCGCACGCAGGAAGCGGTGATCTTCGGACTCGCGAAGCTGGCAGACTCCAGGGACGAAGACACGGGCGAGCACCTGCAGCGGATCCAGCGCTACGTGGGCATCCTCTGTCGCCATCTGACTGGGCTCGGCGTCACCGAACTTGCCGGTCGCACCGACTTGATCGTGAGAACCTCCGCGCTGCACGACATCGGCAAGGTCGGCGTGCCCGACGCCGTCCTACAGAAGCCCGGCCGCTTGACAGACGATGAGCGGCGCGTCATGCAGCAGCACACGCTCATCGGCGCCGAGTGTCTACGCGCCGTGGGCCAGCAGCTCGGCGAGGACGACTGCCTCACCTCCGCGCTCGAGATTGCAGAGGGACATCACGAGCGCTGGGACGGCACCGGCTACCCGCACGGGCAGCGCGGCGCCGCCATCCCCCTGGCCGCACGTATCGTCGCCCTTGCCGACGTCTACGACGCCCTGACATCGGTTCGCGTCTACAAGACGGCCTGGCCGCACGACCGGGCGGTCGACGAGATCATGGCCGGCTCCGGCACCCAGTTCGATCCCACGGTCGTGACCGCGTTCCAGCGCGGAGCGAGCGAGTTCCGCGCGATTGCCAGCCTTGGCCAGACGCCTGGCCGACCGCCACGGAAAGCAGCGTAGAGTAGCCGCGGGCGCCGCCACGCCACTGCCGCGCGCTTCCGCTACCCTTGCGCTCCAATGACAACAACGCGACTCACGCTCTCGTCCCTGGCCGCCGCCGCCATCATCGCCTTCTTCGTGCTCGACCTGGGCGCTTTCCTTTCGGTGGCGTACTTCGAGTCGCAACGGGGCATGCTCGAGACCTACCGGACGACGAACCCCGTTGCCACGGCCCTCGTCTACTTCGCCGTCTACGTCGGCATCACGGCGCTGTCGATGCCCGGCGCGGCAGTCATGACCTTGGCCGGCGGGGCGCTCTTCGGTTTCTGGCAGGGGCTCCTGCTCGTGTCGTTCGCGTCGACGATCGGCGCCACGTTGGCCTTCCTGGCCACGCGCTTCCTGTTCCGCGACTGGGTGCAGTCGAGGTTCGGCCGACGCCTCCGATCCGTCAACGAGGGCGTCGAGCGCGAGGGGCCGTTCTACCTGTTCGCCCTGCGCCTGGTGCCGCTGTTCCCGTTCTGGCTGGTCAACCTCGCGATGGGACTCACGCCGCTCGGCG
>JBFWSN010000053.1:0-12456 GCA_050248355.1 Dehalococcoidia bacterium | reverse complement strand
GCCGTCCGTCGTCTCCGCAACCAACTCGATCTCTTCCGGCTCGGCTCGCCTTCGCACCGACACCTACACGCCCGTCACGGTCGCGCTCTCCGGCACGTTGAATCCGAAATTGGTCAGCTTGAGGTAGTGGGTCGTCCCCGCGCTCGTCGCGGTGGCGTAGGCGTCGTCCTCCGCCGTCGCGTTCGACGGGTCCGTCCACGCCACGGTCCCGACCGCGTTGTCGTCCGCGGCCGTCGCGGGGAAGTGCGCCGACGCCGGCACCGTCGAACGCGAGAGCACCAGCACGTGCTCATAGGAGGCGTCCTCCGTCTCGTGGTGCATGTGCGGCGTCAGCGACTGCGTCTCGCGCCCGCCCGTCGGGTTCAGGCTCAGCAGCGCCCCCGTGGTGTCGAATGCGTTGTTCGCGACGTAGAAGACGTAGCGGCCGTACGGCGCGATGCTCTGCACGCGCCCCCATCCGCCCGAGAGCGAGCCTTCGAGGCCGCCTTCGAACTCCGGCCCGACGTGGCGGTAGGCAGCGCCGTCCCAGAGGATCAACCCCGTCTTGTGGGGGATGAGCAGGCCGCCCAGCGCCGCCTGCATGCCGAGACAGTTGGAATCGTCCGCCACTGCCTGGAGGTCGGGCAGCAGGTTGTAGGGGATGAGGTCGACATCGAAGGCCCACGGCCCGTCCGTCTTGCCGACGACGATGAGCCTGTCCCAGAGCCCGAGGTCGGTCACCGGCTGGCCCGAGTCGCCCACCGTGTAAGGCGGCCCCCAGTCCCCCTCCGTCATCGGGTCGGCAGAGACGAGCGCGATCTGGTTGTCCTTCGCCCGCACGAGCTTCTCCCGCCAGACGATGAAGGCGACGGACTCCTCGTTCGTCGGCCCCAGCGTCCACGTGTCCGTCGTGCCCGCTACCGTCGTCGCGTGGGCCACCGTGGGCGACGTGCCGCCCGTCAGCGTGTTGTCCTCGCTCGTCATCTGCGGTGCGCTCGCCGCCCCCATCGCGCCCGCGACGCCCGTCATGACGACGGTGTGGACGAAGTCCGGCGAGCTGCCCGACGACGAGACCGTGACCAGCTCGAGGCCGGGAATGAGGCGGAGCGCCGCCTGGAGCGTGGCCGCGTTGGCATCGAAGGCGATGTTGGCGGTCGTCTTGCCGTCGAAGGTGACGGTGTAGTGCCCGCCCGTCGGGGTGCCCGTGATGGTGATCGTCTGCGATTCGACGACGTGCGTCGCGACCGTCGTTAACTCGTGGAAGCGTTGCCCGGCGCCGTTCGCGCCCGCCCGCCGGGGGACGTAGGCCGCGCCCTGGAAGATGGCCGGCCGGCCGCCGATGACCATCCCGTCCCCGAGGTCGTGGATCTCGATGATGGGCCACTCGCTGCCCGGCGTGTCGTCCGGCTCGTACTTGCAGACGTAGCGCCCGCGGGCGACGTAGAGATAGCCGCCGACGAAGAACTGCCAGCCGCGCGCGTCCGTGCTCTCGAACTCCTGCGCCGTCGCCAGCAACGGCCACGTGACCGCCTTGCCGGGCGTGATCAGGTCGAAGCCGTCAGCCTCGTCGTAGGTTCCCTCCGGCCCCTCGAAGGAGAAGCCCGAGCCGCGTGAGAAATCGCGCACGGGGATGGCGTACTGCGTCGCCGCGTCCGCCTCCTGGTCGCTCACCCGCTGCGACGCCCACGCGATGACGCCGCGCTCGTCCTGGCGGAGAAAGTACCTTTCACCATTGAGTTTCAACACGGAATCCGTCGCCCAGGGCGTGCCGCCCGCGAAGTCAGGCATCTAGACGAGCCTCAGCACCGGCACCGGCTCGTGCTCGGCTTCGTAGTCGCGGAAGTTCTCCCATGCCCACGCCATCTCACCCGCGTACCTGCCCGGCTGGGCCGCGTTCATCATCCGGTAGGCCTCGTAGACCGTGGCCCGGATTGCACGCTCCGGCTGTACCAGCGTCGTGTCGTCGTCGCTGTAGAGGGCGGCATCCTTGCAGAGCGCCTCGACGATCACCTGCTCGTCCTCGAGCGGCGCATGGCTCAGCACCAGCGTGATGCTGCCCGGGGCGTTCTCTGCCAGCTCCCAGTAGCGCCCCTGCTTGCTCGCGTCCGCGTCCCACTCGCGCCCGTCGCTGTCGGTCTGGCGGATGATGACGCGCTGGATGTTCTGCTCCGACACCTGGTTGGCGTGCGTGTCGAGCGGGTAACGATAGGTCTCGCCGTCGCCCTCCCCGAGCACCAGCATGTCGCGGTAACGCACGCGCTCGAGCCCGGCCCGCACCGCGCGGTCCCACGAGAACGGCACGCCCGGCTGGTCGATGGGCGGCATCAGGTTGAAGACGTGGTACGCCTCGCCGCTGGGAGACGCCGTGTAGGACGTGCGCCGCATCGTGACCGCGCCCGTGGAGGTGTTGAAGGGCGTCTCGGCCGCGCGTCGCAGCTTGTCGGTCGCGTTGGCGGCGTCGGGGCGGTAGAACCATGCGCCCGCGAGGAAGTTGGTGTCCACGCCCTGGTCGACGAGAGCCGCGTCGGTGAGCACCCCCGCCGTGGAGCCCCCGGTGGCAGTGCCCTTGAAGCCCGCGCCGGCGCGGATGGCAGCCTCGATGCGGAGCCACGCCAGCGTCACGCCCGCCTGGAAGGGTGCCGAAAGCTCGCTCTGTACGGGGCCGGTAGCGTGGTAGAGGAGGAAGCGGTACCAGCTCGCGGAGCCGCCGCCAGTGTCCTCGATCAGGTATTCGTAGGTGCCCGCGACGAGGGCTTCCGTGTCTACCAGCGTCGAGAAGGCGCCGCCGGGGTCAGTGTCGCGGTAGAGCTTGATGCTCTGGTAGGTCGCCATCGCCTCGGCGGGGTCCTCGATTGCTATCTTTACCGTCACACTCACGCCGCTACCCTCCGGGCCTCACGCCGGGCCCGCTCGCGCTCGCGATGGCACGCCTTGCAATGCCGACTCCTGCCATCGAGCCGCGTGTTTGCGTGGGTATACGGATGGCCCTTTGGGCAGGCGGTCTTTAAGGCGTTCCGCTGCGCCGTGGTCAGACCTTCGTAGTCCGGCGAGTGTCCCCGCTTCACGCGCGCCATCTCACGGCTGCATTGGCGGCAGTTGCGCGTGCCGTCCTTGGCGACACGCGTGTTGGCCGCCGTGTACTTGTGGCCTTTGGGGCAGCTGAGAACCGCGCGGGCTGCGCGGCGCCGGTTCTCAGTACTGGTCACCGCCTCCAAATGCTGCGGGTTCACGCATGCCGTCACCCGGCAAAGGTGGTCGATGTGGAGACCATCAGGAATGGCCCCTACGAATAGCTCGTACGCTACCCGATGAGCAAGGCCCAGACGGTAGGTTCCGTCAGCACGTGAGCCAACGCTGAATCTTCCGTAGCCGCCCTTCGACCGCGCCCCCGTCCAAAGCCAGCAGCCATCGTCTGCCGCTGCCACCTTGTTCATGAATCTGACCCTCACGGTGACGCTCATATGTTCTGCTCCTGCCTGAGTGTACTAAACGGGTTGCGTCCAATCGTTGACGCCGCTGGCGACGTACTCGATGAGTTGAAACTGGCCCAGCGTGGCGCCCGCTCCCGTGCGGTTCACGAGCTGGCCCACGGCGCCGACGACGTGCGTGAGCGTGAGCTCGTGGCTGCCGACCACCAGCAGGCGCGACCCTGCCCGCCGCATCGGGAGGATCTTGTCGAGCGTGTCGGCGGCGGCCCCCTCCCCTGCGATGAAGACAAACTCGCACCACGGCGTCACGGTGGCGACGCCGCCGGAGATGGTGACCACCGTTCCCGGCCCGCCACCCGCCGAGCCCGTGCCGGTGTTGTTGCGGACGGTCGTGGCGACGTTCATCGTCCCCGCGAGCACCGTGCCCGTGTCCTGGTAGTTGTCGTTGCCCTCGATGACGCCGATGTCGTCGTCCACGAAGTTGAAGACGCCCGATGTGAGGTTGCGGAACTGATTGTTCTGCACGAGGTAGCCCGACGCGCCGTCGATCTCGATACCGACCGGCGCGGAAATGGTGCCCGCCGCGTAGATCTTGCAGCCGCTGACGATCACGTCGGCTACGTCCTTGATGCGGATCTGTGCGGTCTGCGCGCCCTCGTACTGGCCGCTCTCCACCTGCGCGCCGGTCGCCCCGTCGATGTCGAGCGCGTAGTCGTGCCCGTTCCCGTAAGGATGGCAGTGGGCCAGCTTGGTGCCATAGGCGCGCTCCCCGAGGCGGATGCCGGTCGAGCCGCCGGAGCCCGTCAGGTCGGCGCAGATGACGTTCTCCAGGTGCGAGTCGTGGGGGCCGACGAAGTTGATGCCGCCGTCCGTGTAGGCCACGCAGTTGAGGTCGTTAATGAATGCCTCCATGCCCCGGTCGTCCGGCCCCGGAGGTCCGCTGTCGCTCGACCAGTTGCTGTAGAAAGCCCACGTCTTCGAGTTGCGGATGATTACGTGGTCGATGCGATAGGAGCGCCCGTAGATCTGGACGGTCGCCTCGCCGCTGTTGCTCGCCTGGTTGGCCGCGTTCCCGTCGAAGATGAGGTTGCGGATCGTGAAGCCATAGAGCCCGCCGTTGCTGTCCGTGGTGACGAATCCATCGGTCGTCAGCAGCGGCCCGTTTGTCGATGCGGGAAGGGTGATCTTCGAGTAGTCGGGGAACCCCTCCAGCGAGCACACGCCCTGCTTGAGGGTGATCGCTTCCGATGCCGCGGCCGTGCCCACGAACACCACGCCGCGCGTGCCGTCGTCGTCATAAGCCGCGTCCGCCGCGTCGATGGCGTCCTGGACGCTGTCGTACCCGCCGGGGCCGACGTAGTAATCCCGCGCGAAGAGCTTGCTGAGGATGTAGCGGATGCTCGTCGTCACGGCCGAGTCGGTGACTCCGACCGCCGCCTCCAAGGCCCGAACCGCCGCGCCGAGGTCGTTCAGCAGGTCGTCCAGTCCGACGTTGGCCGTGCCGAGCGCGTTGCTCCGCTCGGCCCCGTCGATGTCGCTGGGGAACGTCGTGGTCGTGTCCAGGCTGGTCGGGTAACTGATAGCCATCTACGGCCTCCTCGCGCTGCCGCTCGCCCGCGGCCGGGTGAATGCGGCCCCCGCCGCCGCCTTCTGGAGCGGCTGCGCGACCGTGTACATCAGGAAGCCACCGTTGAGCGACTCCCGGTCGAGGGTCCGCACCGCCAGCGTCGCCGGGGATGCCGCCACGCCCGCCGTCGGTGCCCGCCTCGCCGCAGCCCTGCCTGTCGCCATCAAAGCCTCCTGATACTCTTGGCCGCCGCCGACGCAGCCGCCCGTACGCGCCCCACAGCCGCGTATCCCCCCGCCTTCCGGGGGAAGGGCAGGATCTCCGGCAACGACCCCGTGAGCGCCGCCCTGAGGGGCTGGAGGGCCGCTGCAATCGTCCCGGTCAGCGGCTCCAGCGAGATGCCGCTCGCCGCAGCCGTCAGCGGTTGCAGCGAGGCGGCGATCGTCCCACTCGGATGCATGATGCCGGTCAGCGCCGCACGGACGGGCTGGAGGCTGGCAGCGATCACCCCATCGGGCTGCATGGCCCCTGTGAGCGCCGCAGAGAGCGGCTGGAGGGCCGCGGCGATGGTGCCGGTGTAGGCACCGTGGACGCCCGCCAATGCCGCCGTAAGGGGCTGGAGAGAGGCTGCAATCGTGCCTGTCTGCCGTTGAGAGCCGGAGGCCGCCGCCGTCAGCGGCTGGAGGGCCGAGGCGATGGTGCCGGACGGGTGCATGACGCCTGAGAGCAGCGCGGTCAGCGGGCGCAGGCTCGCCGCGATCGTCCCGGTCTGCCCGTGCGTGCCGCTCAGTGCCGCGGTAAGAGGCCGAAGCGCCGCCGCGATGGTGCCACTCTGGCCGTGCGTGCCGGCGAGGGATGCGCTGAGCGGCTGGAGGCTGGCGGCGATCGTCCCGCTCGGGTGCATCACGCCGCTGAGGAGGGCGGTGAGGGGGCGCAGCGAAGCGGCTATCGTGCCTGCCTGCCCGTGGCTGCCCGAGGCCGCGATGGTGAGTCGCTGGAGCGACGCCGCGATGGTGCCGGTGGAGCCGGCCTGCGTGCCCGAGATGGCGATGGTGAGGGGCTGGAGGCTGGCAGCGATCGTCCCCTCGGGCTGCATCCGGCCACTGAGTGCGGCGGTGAGCGGTCGAAGGGATGCTGCGATGGTGCCGGTGGTGACCACGGCCGCCGCGTTGAGCGACACCATCGCCCCAAGGCCGGTCCCCGAGCCGCCCGTGACACTGAACGTCTTGTCCGTGATGGTCGGGGCTCCGCCCGTCCACGGCGCCCAGTCCCAGACCATGCCAACGTCGTTGCCGGTCCCTGTGTCTGGCTCCCCGAGTTCTCCCCACGTCAGACTGTCCCCGCTCAGCGTCGCGACGGAAGTCCAGCTGCCGTCAGATGTACCACCGTGGACGATGATCGCGCCGTTGACCGCAGTCGGGGAAATGGCCGTGATGCCCGACATGCTCGCCGTAACGGCGGCTGAGACAACGTCGATCGGGTCGCTCGTGTCTACGCCGTCGAAGCTGGCGATCTGCCCGATGCGGACGTTGCCGCTGCCCGCCTGTGCGAGCGTTACCGACGGCGTGTCGTCCCCGGCACCGTTGGCGACGCGCCAGTAGAGACCGAGGCAGCGCGGCGGAGTGGTGCCGGTGAAGTAGTAGACCTTGTTCCAGCCGGTGATGGTCGGCTCGGCGGGGTTCACCGTCCCCATGAAGCCAAAGAACATCACATTCCCGTTGACCGTGCTTCCATGCGGAGACGGGGACAGCGCAGGAGAGAGACCGGACGCGACCGCCGGACTGCCTACGCCTACGAGAGTGATCGCCACGGGTTACCTCCCGCGGCTTACGCCTGCTCTGGCATCGTGATCACGCACGAGGAGATGCTCACCGTCGACCCGGCCGTAATCGAGGTCGTGTTCAGGTTCATGTCCGAGCCCGACGTGCCTACCGTGCCCTGGCAGATCACCGTCCCGCCCGACTGCGTGAGGATGCGGAAGAAGGCCGCTGTGCCCGTCGCGTCCGCCGAGGAATCGTCCGTGATCGTGTCCGCCGTGATGGTGGCGTTGGGGTTCGCGTCCGCAGCCGCCCCAAAGGCGGTCGCGCTCATCACAAGCTGCGCGAGAAGGGTCTGGTCGGTGATCGCGGTGTCGGCGTCCGCCGGCACGCCGCCGCCGGCCGAATAGATGTTGATGACGGCTGCGGTCCCGGCGTTCGCCTGGTCGTCGAATGTGTCGAGCATCGCCTTGGCGACGGCGTTGGTGATGATGAAGTCGTTAGCCACTGCGGCCTCCCGGGCGGATGTCGCCGCCAATCTGCTGCCGCGGGAAGGTCACGAGCTCCCACATCGTGGCGGCCGTCGCCATGTTGTGGTTGCCAGCGGCACGGCAGAGGTCGACCACCTTGACGAGCTCGTCGCGCGTCTTGCCGCCGAGGATGGGTTCGAGCATGGCCCGCTCCTGCTCGACGTACTGGCGGGCGATCTCCATCGCGGGCTCGCGGTCAGCCTTGTTCGCCCACGCGTCGCGGAAATCCTGCACTGTGACCATCTGCGTGCCCCCTGGTGAGGCGTCCGGCGGCGGGTTCGAGAGAGGGAAAGTACCCCGCCGCCGGACGTGTGGATTACTCGTTCGTGATATCGGCCCACGACCATGCAGCGCCGCAGTGGAACGCCGAGGCCGTGTTCACCGAGCCGGTCACCGCGACGTGCAGCGCCTTGCCCGGCGGGACGATGAGCCGCCCGTCTACCTGCCCGACGTTCGCGCCACCCGGCGTAGCCGCCGCAAGCCCGAAGTTCATCGTGCTGCCGGGGAACACCCGCCAGCCGGCCGCGACGACCGTCTGGTCTACGGCCGTCTTGAAGGGCGTACCGCTCGCCGCCGACGTGATGGCGGTGCCACCGTTGGCGCTGTAGGCGACGAGGGCGGTGTTGGCCGAGTAGACGGCCGCGCCCACCTGCGCCCACGGCGTGTGGCTCCAGACCACGGCCGTGCCGAGAAGCTGCCACGACCAGATCTCCTCCACCACCATCGACTTCGAGGCGTGGGCGTTGACGATTTCGAGCTTGGCCGTGGTCGTCGGCAGGGCGGTGATCGCCGCAAACGGGGTTGCCGTCTGGAGGGAGTACCGCTCGCCCTTGCGCGTCATCTCGGCGTAGGGCGGGAGCCCCATCGCGACGAGCTGCTCGTTGAGCTCGTTGCCGGCGCCCGAGAAGAGCCCAGAGTCCGAGGAGCCGCCGCGGCGGGCAAGCTTGAAGATGCTTTCGAGAGCCATGTCGACCTCCTACCCGAGGATCCCCTCGAGCAGTCCTGTGAGTGATTGGCCGCCGAGGTCCGCCACGGAGGCGATACCGATCTCCGGCAGCAGTTCGTTGAGGAACGCCTGGCGCTGCTTCCGCTCCGTCAGCCCGGCGTTGGCGAGCAACGCGGCGGCCACGTCCGGGTACAGCTCATCGCGCGAGCCGTCCTCGTTCATGAGGGGTTCGCGGTCGATAAGTTCGCCCCACGTGGCCGCCTGCGTCGCCATGGCCTACGCGGCCCTCACGTACGCCCCGCTCTCGAGCGGGATGTAGTGCAACCACCAGCGAATAACGCCGGTGCCCGCCTGGTCGAGGACGGCCTCGATGGTCTCATCGGCCCCGCTGAGGCCGAAGACGACCGCGTTGCCGGGGCCACCCGCGAGGTGAGCGAAGCCGACGACCGGGGCGTCGCCGGCAGCCAGCGTGCCGTTGAGGATGGCCCCTGCGTCTCCGGACCACTGGTACATGGTCCCGACGGCGTCGGAGGTGATCGTGGTCGCGGCGCACATGTCGACGGTGCCCGTCTCACGCCGGAACTTGAACGTCGTGGTGGTCGCCACCACGGTCGTCACTTCCCCGTGCATGAGGGTGATGAGCACCTTGCCGTGAACGTCGAACATGTCCCCCGCCGCGGCGAGGTCCACGTCCGCGACGGCCACGTGCCCGAGGGATTCGAGCAGGCCCGCGTCCGAGAAGTGCTTGACCCTGACATCAACCATGGCCGAGCCCTCCTAGGAAATACCGCTGCCGCCGGCGAGGCCGGGCGGGAGCGCCATGACGTAGCACCGCGTGCCGTCGTCTCCACAGGTCACGATGATCGTCCCATCGGACTGCATGTGGCGGGCGGATTCGATCCAGACGGCCCGGAGGTCGCTGGCTGCGAGGACGATGGAGACCGCGCCCAGGTTCTTGAGGTGCGAGGGCGGGTAGTCGCCGGCCGTGATGGTGACCGTGTCGCCGCTGCCGTCGGCCTCGAAGATGAGGCACATGGCGGTCGGCGGGTTCTTCGCGCCCGGGGTGATGACGAACTGGTTGTTCGCCGCGTCGGTGATGGCCGTACCCGCGGACACAAGGTCTGCGGAGCGGGTGTTGAAGGCCTGGACGACTGGGGTGATGGCTACGCTTGCCACTATGCGTACTCGCCTTCCACCACTTCCATGGCAACGAGGTTCGCGGGGCGCGTGACCTTGCCGCCGTAGATGTGGAGTTCCTTGATGGCGTCGCCAAACCGCCGCTCCGGCTTGTAGGCGCTCATCTCTTCGATCTGCTCGGCGAAGCTGACGGCGCCCCGGTAGCCGCCGAGGACGACCTTGGAGGTGCCGGCGCCCGCGGGCAGGCGGTTGGACTTGTAGATGGTGAAGCCGCCGGCGCGGAAGATGGGGTCTCCGCGAAGGGCGTCACGCGTGGTCGAGGTGCCGAAGCCGACGAAACGGTCGTCAAGCCGCATCTGCGCCTCGGCAAAGGGCGGCACTACGAGCCAGCGCCCCGACGCCGGGGTGTTGTTCTCGTCGAGGATCTTGCCCATCTGCACGACGTAGGGGTAGAAGTCCTTCTCCCCCGCGCCCTGGCCGACGGTGACCGGTGTGCCGTTGGTGATGTCGTTGGCCGTCCCATCGACACCCGCGTTGATGAGGGTGCTGAGGAACGTGTCGATGTCGTCTGCGACCGAGTCGGCCGCTTCCCGCATCGCGTCGGCGCGGAACGATGCCCGCGCCTGCTTGGCGTCGACGTTGTCGATGAAGAAGTGGAAATAGCGCCCCTGGTCGATCAGGAGCTGCATGTCCGCCATGTTCACCGTGTCGGGCGCGTCGATGTCGGTGTTCCGGGCGAAGGCCTTGGTCGAGATCGGGCCTACGGAGTTGATCCGTACGCTCGACCCCATGCCCTTGATCTCGCCCTCGTAGTCCCGGTTGCAGAGGCCTTCCTTGGCGAAGACGTGCGAGTCGTAGAGGTTCTTGAGCAGCTCGGCTGCCCAGACCGTCGGGATGAAGCTTTCCACGCTCATAGTGGATGGGTCCTCGAATCAGTCAGCGAGAGGCAAGCGCACGGTTGATGCGCTCTTCGCCCCCCTCGGTCTGCATGATCTTCAGGACTTCCTCGGGCTTCATGGCTCGGAGCGCCGCTGCGGTCAGCTCGCCGGAACCGGCGCCGCCGGTCACGACCGGGCGCGGCTTCCCGCGCTGCTCGGCCGCTGCCTGCTCGCGTGCCCGCGCCGGCGCACCCTCCGCCCTGTTGCGGGCCTCAGCCAGCTCCTGCGCCACGTCGGCGCTGAGCCGGGCGAGCCCGTCCAGGTCCATCGGGTACTCGCGCTGCGCGAGCCGCTCTACCGCATCCGGGTGGTCACGAAGCGGCTGGAGGATGTCGCGCGCCTTGGCCGCGACGGCCTCCGCCATCGTCCCCGCAACCGCTTCCTGCCGCCCGGCACGCTCCAGCGCCTGCTTCGCCTGGAGGTAGCCCTGGTAGCGGTCGGGGTACTGCGCGACCCACTTGCCGTAGCCCTCGGGGTCCTGCTCGCGGAAGTCATCGATCTCCTTGACGCCAGCCTCCCAGCGGGTGAGCTGTGCGGCGGCGGCACGTCCACGCTCGTACGCGGCCCGCTCGGCATCGGCGGCGCGCCGGTCGGCGGCCTCGCGGTGGAGCCTGACGGCCTCGCCGCGGAGCTTGCCCGGCACCTCGTTGATGCGCTGCGGCGCGTCCTTCAGGATCTCCGCCCAGTCAGCGGCCGTGCGCTGTGCGCCCTGTGGCGCGGGCTCGCCGTCCGTCTTCGGCTCAGCGTCCTCGTCAGCGCCATCGTCGTCGTCTTCGGACGATGCGGCCTTTGGGGGTTCCTGCGTGGGCTGCGGGCGGAGGTTTTCTCCCAGCCCGCGGATATCGATGTCTCCCAGTCCCTCGAACTCAGTGCTTCCCTGAGGGGCCGGCTCTACCTGGGGCTCGTCCGCCTGGACGCCCTCGGCCGCCGTGCCAGCGGTATCGCTCATCGCTCGCCTGTCTCCCGCGCCATGTGACCCTCGGGCCGGCTGGCGCTATCGAGCGAATAGTACCACAAGCGAACACCAGTTCTAGGAACCCGCTCAAGCGCCTTAGCCGATCTGCTACGATGCGGGGCGGCCGGGCTTCCTCCGCATGGTTCGTCCTCCAACGGTCCGTCCTTACCTCGGCCCGGCCACTTCCACTACCTGATTCGCCGCTTCGAGCACTGCCGCCATGTCGGGGGTGAGCCTGCCGCTGCCGTTGAGCAGGAGCACCTCGGGATGGTCGCGCCGGTAGCGCTCGCGCGAGCGGTCCTCGCGGAGCATGCCGAGGATGCGCCGCCGCACGCCACGCACCGCCTTCTCGCTGTAGCCGCTGGTGTCCGCCTTCCGCAGCGCCCGCAGCATGTAGAGCGTGTCGCTGCCCCGCGCGTTGTTCCGCACCTCCTGCCAGAGGGCGTCGATCTCGCGTGCCTCGTCGGCTGAGTATCCGCGGTAGCGGGGGAGCGCGTAGTACTCCTTGCTCAGCCGCCGCCGGAGCGCCTGCATCGGCGTGTCGTTCAGCCCCGTGTTGCGGTCGATCTCGGCCCGGTCGGCGTCACTCTGCCCGTCGAGCCATGCGTCCACTGCGTCCCAGTCGGTGACGCCATCCACGGTGGCCGCGTCGATCTGGCCGTAGTAGGCGTCCATCACGCTGTCGCGGTCGGGGAAGCTGGTGTCCCTGTAAATCTGGGCCTGCTCCCCGGCCTTCATGGCGCGTGCGTCCTGGCGCGCCTTCTCCCACTGCTCGAGCGTGATCTCCCCGGCCAGCAGGCGGGCGTCCCGCTGCTCCTGCTCCTGCCGGTATCGCTGCTTCACTTCCTCGTTCGCCACGCGCAGCTTCGAGCCGCGTTCGACGGCCCGCTCCCAGACCTCCGGGTGCGCGTCCTTGATCGCCTTCTGGTCGGCCGGCGCGAGGTCGTAGAAGCCCTTGCCGAACTGCGCCCGCGCGAGCGTGTCGAGTTCCTCGCTGGGGGTCATCGGCGTGCTCTTGAGGCCCGTCATGCCCACTAGGCTTTCGCTCAGCCCCTTGTCCCCGCCGAAGATGGCGCTGTCGCTCAGGGAGAAGGGCACGACCAGCTCGCGCAGGAGCGCGCCGGGCGTGCGCGCGGGCTCGCCCGTGAAGGTCTCACCGCTGATGACATTCCATGCCAGCGAGACGGCCGGGGATGCCTTCGAGCGGAGCACGTAGGAG
>JBFWSN010000052.1:0-12683 GCA_050248355.1 Dehalococcoidia bacterium | reverse complement strand
GCTCAGCCGCGCAGGCGCTGGTACGGAATCGAGCGGGCTCCCCAGCACCGGCGATTGGAGCCAACCGGCAGTACAGCGAGGAGAGGTGAATGCAAGACCGACGCTGAACAGCCGTAACAATCCCCAACTCATCGCCTTGCCCTGCTCTCAGTTCGCCGCGCGTGCACCCGGCCGCTGGCTCCCGGGCCAGCCGGCAACGAGTATCCGCGGTCGTGAAGGGCGACCGATGGAGGCGAAGGGAGGCGAAGGAAGGAGGAGCAAGGAGATGACCGAGCTCCAGACGAACGACCCGTCGGCCGTGGCGTTCGGCCTGCGCACCCTCGGGCTCGCGCTGCAACTGGCAGAGCGCCTCGTCGCGCTCAGGCTCCGTTACCAGGGCGGGAGTTCCGCGAAGTGACCCACATGCACAAGTGGCTGCTCTTTGCGCGCTGGCTGATCGAGCGCGGCCGGCTTAGCAATTTGCCGACGGCACCACACGATCCACGGAAGGCTACATGATGGCGGATCTGGATGCAGGCACCTCACGGCGCGTCAGCGCCGTGCCACCCCTAGCCCGGTCGAGGAGCGCGCGCTCCTCGACCGCTCGTGTGCCCGGGCCACCTGTGCCCGTCCAGCGGCGAGGCCACACTGCTCCACCGGGAGGACCGCCGGACCCACCCCTCTGCCGCTTCGGCGAGTGCTGATCGCTGGCTCGGAAAGGACTCAGCAAGGAAGGGAGAACGCGAGTATGGAATCACGCATCGCCGTCTACGCCCGCGTTGCGGCGGCCGGCCAGACAGGAGAGCGGTCCGTCGAGCAGCAGGTTGAACGCCTGCAGGCCTACGCCCGGCAGCATTCCTGGACTGTCGCGCCCGAGCGCGTCTACCGTGATGAAGGGGTGAGCGGACGCCCGTTGGAGCGTCCCGGTCTGCGCGGGCTCCGCGCTGCCGTCGCCCGCAGTGAGATCGACGTCGTCCTCGTGACCGACCCCGACCGTCTGGCCCGCGACGCCACCGCACTGGACGAACTCCTCAACGAGTTCGAGCGAGCCGAGGTCGCGGTGGTCTTCCGCCCCAGGCACTGATGGAGATCGCGGCGGACGCAGCAGCGACGCGGAGAGAGAACGGAGCCCGCGGATTCTAGGGCTCCCAGTGGCGCTCGAGGCCAGCAGCGAACGACCGTACCATCGACCAGTTCGACGGCATCATCGAGCAGATCAGGCGGATCCAGGCGTCGCACCAGATGGTAATGAGCGCACAGAACGTCACCGACCTGGAGAGGATGGCGCTCGCCCTCTGCCACCTCCTCTAATTCTCCATTGCCGGCGGCTGGCTCTCCTACCAGCTCTGCCAATGTAGCGCCGACATCCTTCTTGATCTGCCCTTCAACGTCGCCGGGTAGGCACTGCTCACGCTGATGGTGGTGCAGGCCTGTGGTCTCCGGCCGGGTGAGTTGATCCACACCCTGGTCGACGGGCATCTGTGCCTGAACCACCTTGACCAGGCACACCTCCAGTTCACCCGCGAGCCCTACCCGCTGCGCCGCATGGAGCTCGACGCGCGGGTGCGCCGGCTGTTCGACTTTCAGTAGGAGCACTTCACGCTCAAGGAGTACCGAGCGCGTCCGCACTTCAGAGCGGATGTCGCGGTGTGAGCGCCTCAGTCGTCGCCGTGGACCGGCGCGAGGTGGCCGTGGCAATGGCGGGCCGGTGCCTCTGCCGCTCCCGGTGCACCGCGCGCCGTGGGCGGCCGTCGTTCGCTGGCCGCTGGCACCAACACGCCTATCGCGTCCTTGTCCGAGGCGACGTCAGCCCGTGGCGCACCCCGCTTCGGCGCGTGCCCTGGTACTGACCTGCAAGCGCGCTCGCCAGCTGCTACTTCCGCGCCCCATGCTCCGGCGAGGGGCCGTTCTCGCAATCAGCCCTTTGACCTTTGAAAGGAGGCAATCCCGTGCCCCGTGCGCCGCCCTGCCTGTTTGCAGATCGATCGCCGTTCACGCCTCAGCGATGCCGAGCCTTTGTGCTCCGCGTCGGACCTTTCCGAGATCGGAGAAGAGTAGATGTCCAAGCGTCGTCATCATCGCTTTCCATCGTGCGTCCATTGGCTCGCCGGTTGTCGCGCACGTTGCGCAGGGGCAGTCCGGGATGCCTGGCGGGAGTTCCGACGCTGGAAGCGGCCGATCCCCGTCGCAGTCCTGATCGTGGACCGGGCGCGGCGGCGGGCCGTTGAGCGGGAGGTCCGCCGTGGCCTCGCCCACCTACGGCGGGTCGTGGGCACCACCCAGCCGGCTGAACTGGCCGTCGTCGTTCAGCAGGTGATCACAACGGACCGGCAGCTCGCCGGCTGCTACCAACTCGGGCAGCGCCCCGACGGCAGCCGCTTCGCGCTCGTGCGCCTGGCGCTCCAGGTGAACGGCCGGCGCCTCACCACAGACGAGCTCCTGGCCGTCCTCGCCGAGCAGTGCATCGGCGTGCTCACCCAGCACAGCCCGAGCGTCCTCGTCCCCGTGGAGCTGGATCCCGGCCCGACCGAGCCCCGACGACCCGCCCCGCTCCGACCTGGCCCGCTGGCGCCCCACGCCGACGGCAGGGCCACCGGCGACCGGAGCGCCTGAGCGGGCTCGCCTTCTCTCTCACGACAGGAAGCAACCACCACAAGGAGTTTCACGATGTCCGAGAAGATCGTCCTCAAGAGCTTCGCCGAGCTCGCCGAGGCGCTCGACCTGTCAGCCCTCGCCGACGGGCCAGCCGCTGTTGCGGTCGAGCCGCCGGCAGTGGCGCCATCTCCCGACGGCCCGGCGCCCGATCTGGCGACGCTGCTGGCCGAGCTGGAGCAGGCGAGCGCGACGATCGCCAGCGTCGCCCGCCGAGACCAGGAGACGCGGGCGCTCGCCCTGCGCGACCTCGAGCGGTATGACGCCGTCGTCGCCGGGCAGCGTCAGGCCGAGCAGGCCCTCGATCGCGCCCAGCAGGTCCACCGCGAGGCGGAAGCCCTGGTGGGGTGTGCCTTCGCCGAGGAAGCCCGCGCGGCCGCGAGCAGGGTCGTCGATGTCGCCATGCAGGCCGAGGTCGCGGCAAGCCGGCTCGTCGAGCAGCGGCGGCAGGAGGCGGAGCAGCTCTCCGTCCAATTGGACCTGAAGCGGCTGCTGGCGGAGCGGCGGCGAGACCAGGAAGCGGAGCAAGCGAAAGCCGCCGAGGCCGAGCGGGCCAGGCGGCTCTCCGGGGTCCTGGCCCAAGCGCGGGCGGCGCTCAAGGCCGGGCGGCTTGAGGAAGCGAGGACGCTGTTGGGAACCGCGACCAACGAGAATCCCGACAACGCCGAATTCACTTCTCTCATGGAGATGGTGCGACGGCGCGAGACGGCTGTCAAGGTCAGCGCCGCCGAGGACGCCCTCTGGTTGGCCCGCCGCACAGAGCGACGCGACCCGGCGGCGGCTGTCGCGCGCCTGGAGGCACTCGACGTCGAGTGCCTCCCCGACGAACTGACCCGGCAGCTCTTCGGGGAGTGGGCACGGGCTTGCGCCCGCCTCTGCCGGGAGCGCAGCCTAGCCGAGCCGCTCCGCTACGCGCCCGATCCCGGGCGCGGCGCGGTGCTCGCCCGCGAGCGGCCAGGTGAGCCTTACGTCGTCGTCAGCGCGCTCGGCCTGGGCCCCGCTTGGCGGCAGGGCAGCGCTGTCGATGAGCGTCAGGTTCGGCGCGCCCGGCCGCTTCGCTAGCCGGCGGTCGCGTGGTGATCGGTCCCGGGCGGTTTCCTCGCTCCGGGGGGCTGGCTCGACCGACGACAGCCAGCGTGACGTGGAGCAGAGCATGCCGCATGAACGCACCATCAACGTGGGCGACCTGAGTCGGTACGACCGGGCCACCGTCGCGCTTTGGGCGCGGAGCTACGCCGCGCTCTCGCGGCGCACCGACAGGCGCCACTTGGCCGAGGCGGCGGCGCACGCGCTCCTGCCCCGGCTGCGCGAGTACACCGCGCCCGCCGCGCTCCTCGCCCGCTACGAGACCGACGCGGCAGCCGACTTCGCCCTGATCGGAAGCCTCCTGCCCGGCAGTCCGTCGGACGAGCAGCTATGGCAGGCCCGAGACGCCGCCTTCCACCTCCGCTGGCGGGAGCTCATCGGCGGCCACCGGTAGGTCGTGCTCGACCTCTCGCGGCTCAGCCCGGCACAGCGCGATGCGGTGCTGGTGGCCGATCGGCCGCTCCTGATCCTGGCAGGCCCGGGTTCAGGCAAGACCACGGTGCTCGCCGCCAGGATCGCCTACCTGGTGACCGCGCGCGGCATCCCGCCGACGAGCGTGCTTGCACTCACCTTCAGCACCAAGGCGACGCGGGAGCTGCGGGCGCGCCTGGGCGGCCTCCTCGGCGCGGCGGCGCGTAGCGTGGACGTGACCACCTTCCACGCGCTCGGGCTGCGTATCGTTCGGCAGTGGAGCGAGGCGATCGGCTGGGGGACCGGGCCGCTGGCGGTCTACGGCGACGGCGAGGCGCGACGCGTCCTCCGCGAGGTGACCGGCGAGCTCGGCTTCGATCCTAAACGCCTTCCCCTCCGCCATCTGGCCGCCCGCCTTGAGCGCTACCGGCTGGAGGGTGAGCCGGCTGTCGGGCACACGGCGCAGTTAGCGGCTTTCGCCGAGCGGTACGAGGCGCTACTACGCCGGCGCGGTGCGGTGGACTACCCGGCGATGCTCTCGCTGCCGCTGCGCCTCTTCGCCGCACGGCACGAGGCGCTGCGGCTCCTCCAGGACAGCTACCGCCACGTCCTCTGCGACGAGTTCCAGGATGTCTGCGCCGCCCAGTATCGCCTGCTGAAGCTGCTGGCCGAACGCCACCGCAACTTGGTCGTGGTCGGCGATCCGCTGCAGACGCTGTACGGCTGGCGTGGCGCCGACTCCCGCTTCCTGCTGGAGTTCGAGCGGGACTTCCCCGAGGCGCGAGTAATCGGCCTCGACCAGAACTTCCGTGCCACGGGGCGGCTGGTCGATCTGGCCAACACGCTCGGCGCGCCACTGCCATACGGCCGCCGGCTGTGGACCGACAACCCGCCGGGCGAGCTGGCGCGGTTGCATGCCGCCGACGACGACGGCGCAGAAGCCGCGTTCGTCGCCGCCGAGATCGCGCGGCTGTGCGCCGACGGGCGGGTAGCGCACCCCGGAGAGGTAGGCGTCCTCTACCGCACCAATCAGCAGGTCCACCGCCTGGCGCTGGCCCTGCGCGAGCATCGGCTGCCGTACCGGGTGCGCGGCGCTGGCGACCTCTTTGCCCGGCGCGAGGTGCGCGATGCCGTCGCCTATCTGCGCCTGGCCCACAGCGCGGATGACGGCGCGGCCCTCGCCCGGATCGTCAACACCCCGCCGCGCCGGCTCGGGCGCCTCGCCGCGGCCCTTCGCACCTCATCCGCCCGCGCTGGTGAACTGCCGTCGCTCGCGCGCCCCCACGGCCCGGCCGCGATCGCCGGGGCGGAGGCACTGCTCACTCTGGTCGACGAGCTCCACGCTCGCGGCAGAGAGCTGCCGCCGGCGCCACTCCTGGACCTGATTCTCGATCGGAGCGGTTACCGCGTCTGGCTCGAGGGGCTGCCGGACGGGGCGGCGCGCCTGCGCCACCTAGCGGCGCTGCGCGACCTAGCCGAGCACGCCGAGGGCGACCTCGGCACCTGGCTCGCCGACCTACAGCTGGGTGAGGACGTGGCCGCCGGGCCGGATGAGGCCGAGCGCGTCGTGCTGACGACGATCCACGGCGCCAAGGGCGGCGAGTGGCGGGTGGTGTTCGTCGTCGGGCTCGAGGAGGGCCTGCTGCCCCACGCCCACGCCCTCCTGGCGGATCCTGCGGCAAGGGACGGCGTCGAGGCCGAGCGTCGCGTGGCCTACGTGGCCGTGACCCGGCCGCGCGAGGGGCTGTACCTGCTGTACACCCGCAGCCGACGGCGGGGCGACCAGAGCGAGCCGCGCCGCCCGTCGCGCTTCCTACGCGGGCTATCCCTCGACCTCATCGAGCGGGCGGCCTGATCCCCACACCAGGAGGAACTCCATGCTGAGACGCATCGACACCGACCGGCTCAAGCGCGCGCACCTTGTGGAGGAGGTAGTCGCGCGCTACGGCGTCGACCTCCGGCCCGTCGGCCGCGCACTGGTCGGGCGCTGCCCGCTCCACGACGACGGCGGCCGACCCAACCTTCACGTCTACCCCGGCAGCGCGAGCTGGTACTGCTACCGCTGCGCCATCGGTGGCGACGTGATCAGCTTTGTCATGCGCCTGGAGAGGCTGCGCTTTCTGGAGGCGGTGACCCGCCTGGAGGGGGGCGCTGTCGCCCGCCTCGTCGGTCCCCACCAGCCGCCGCCTCGACCCGCCCACCGGCCGAAGGCGCGCCGGTCACGGCGAGGCGCGTGGGGTCCCGCCGAGCGTGCCTGCCTGGCCGCCACGGTCGAGCTCTACCATAACCGGCTCCTCACCGAGCGGGCGGCGCTCGCCTACGTCCAGGGGCGGGGGCTGGAGCAGGCCACGTTTGAGCGCTGCCGCGTCGGCTACGCGGGCGGCGACGAGTTGGCCGACTACCTGCGCTGGCGGCACCTGCCCGTCCGGGCGGCCGTCCGCGCCGGGCTGCTCGGAAGCGACGGACGCGAGCTCATGGCCGGGCGCGTCGTCGTGCCCGAACTGCGCGGCGGCCAGCCGATCTGGCTGGTCGGCCGCGCCATCGATCCCGAGACTGGCGTCCCGAAGTACCTCGGCCTCCCCGGCACCAAGCCGCTGCTGGGTTGGGAGGGGGCAGTCGGGAGTCCTACCGCCGTCGTGGTCGAGGGTGTGTTCGACTGGCTGACGCTCGTCCAGTGGGGCTTCCCGGCCGTGGCGCTGGTGGGCACGCATGTGCGCACCGAGGAGCTGCGGGCGCTGGGCGGCCGCTTTCGGCGCCTCTACCTGGCGCTCGACGCGGACGACGTCGGGCGGGCGGCCACCGACGCGATCGCCCGGGCCCTGGGGCCGATGGCGTTGCCAGTGAGCCTGCCCCCCGGTGTGAAGGACGTCGCTGAGCTCGCCCTACGGCCGGGCGGCCGGGCGCTCTTCGCCCGTGCGCTGGGACCGAAAGCGCCCGAACCGGCGTTGGTCGCCTGAGGCGGTTCGCGGACAGTCGCCGCTGCGCGTCCATGCCAGTGGTGACGCCTGCCCGGCCGACCTGGCCACCGGCTCCCCGGCTCCGGAGGGACTCGTCCTGGCCAGCGTGCTGCCGGCGCCACGAGCGCCCTCCGGCTGGCGACTCGACGCCGGCATACAGTGGTGAACCCCAGAGTCCCGACTAGGAGGTCCCATGTGCCGTACTCAGTCAATCGCGTGGAGTTGATCGGCTGCCTCGGGCACGAGCCCGAGCAGCGCCACACGACCGAAGGCCAGGCGGTCACGAAGTTCAGCCTGGCAACCGACCGTCCGGCCCGGAGCCGTGCCGAGCGGGAAACCGACTGGCACCAGGTCGTCTGCTGGGGCAGGGTCGCCGAGTTCGCGGGCGCGTACGTCGGCCGGGCCCGGCTGGTGTTCGTCGCCGGCCGCCTCACGTACCGCACCTGGGAGGGCCGGGATGGCCAGCAGCGGCGCACGACAGAGATCGTGGCGACCGAATTCGTCCCGCTCGGCCGCCGGCCCGATGCTGGATTGCGCAAAGCGGAAGACGGGGAAGTCCCCGGCTCCGCCGACGACCCCGATCACGACGATGATCTCCCGTTTTAGGCGCCTGCTGGCGCGCCGACTGCGGGCCAGGCTCATCTGCCGCTTCGCGCTGCGACCGCACGGCAGCCCCCAGCCGGCGCTGGCCCGCGAGCTGGTGGTCGTGCTCAGCGCCGCCGCGCCGCATATGCGGCGGCTGACCGTGTACCGGCGCCTGGAGGCGGATCCCGCCGACCCCCTGCAGGCCGCATGAGTCCCGACACGCGCGCCGGGCGCGGACGCCGCAGCGGTTCCGCGCCCGGCATCTCTCGGAGGTGCATTATGGCCACGGTCTACGAGACCCTCTCTCCGGCACGGCAGCTGGAACTCGCTGTCCAGATGAAGACGCCGGTCCAGCTCGCCCGGACGTTCGCCGCCTTCGTCGGCCAGTTCTACGACCGCGAGGCCTTCGACGCGCTGGCGCGTCAGGTCAGCGACCTGTACGACGGAGAGCGGGCGGGCGCCTTCCGCTCCCAACTCGACCGCCGGCTGTGCGACCGCTACCACGCACCGGTGGTCTGGGAGATTGCCCCGACCGGCGCGGACCGCGCGGCGTGATGGAGTCCACCGAGGCGCAGATCAGCCTGCTGCCGCCGGACGCGGCCGAGCTCCTGCATCTCGTGCGCCAGAACCTCCGCCTCCTGGCCGCACTCGTGGCCCGCTACGAGATCGGGCAACTGGAGGCGCCCGCGGGCGAGCAGGTCGTCCATGGCCCGGCCGACGTGGCGGCGTACCTCGGCGCCGAGTTGGTCGACCTCGCGCAGGAACAACTGCGCGTGGTACTGCTCGACACTAAGAACCACGTCGTAGGGACGCAACTCGTCTACCAGGGTGGAATCAATGCCACTGCCATCCGCCTCGCCGATTGCTTCCGCGAGGCGGTCGCGCGCGGGGCGGCCGCGATCCTCCTCTGCCACAACCATCCGTCGGGCGACCCGACCCCGAGCGCCGAGGACGTATGCCTGACGCGGGACGCCGGCCGCGTCGGCGACCTGCTCGGCATCGAGCTGCTCGACCACGTCGTCGTGGCGCGCAACGGCCACGTCAGCCTGCGTGAGCGCGGCTTCTACACGCCGATCGGTCGCGAGGGGTCGTGCGCGGACCCACGCGGCGACCGTCCAACCCCCGATGCGTAAGGAGGAGCCGTCGATGCCGGAGACGATCGTCCACCCTGCCGACGGTGCAGCGCACCCGAACGGTCGCGCCGCCGTGCGCGCCGAGCGGGCCGCCGCGCGCGCCGGCGTCGAGGCCGCCGAGGTCGAGCGACTGCCGTTCGACCTGTCCGTGCTCGAAGACGAAGGGCTGTTCGTCAACGTCGACGCCCGTGGCTTCGGCCTCCTCGACCGGCGCCTCGATTGGCAGGCGCTCGGCATCTCCCTGCCGCGCGGCTCGGATCTCGCCTTCCGGCCGCCCCGCTGTGGGCTACTGCCCGACCGCTACCGGCTGCCGCTGCTCCGGCCGGCCGCCCGCGCCCACGCCGCGCTCCACAAGTACTCGTACCGCTTCCGCCTGACCGAGACCATGTTCGAGTCACCGGCGTACCGCTGGGTGCCCTGGCGCGCCTTTCCGGCGTTCGAACAGGAGTTCAATGCCGCCCGGGAGGCGCTGGAGGTTGCCCGGTCTGAGGTCGTTGAGCAGTACGATGCTGTCCGCGAGGGGGTGGTCGAGGCGTTCTTGCGGCTGGCCGCCGACTCGGCGCGCCGGCTGGAGGCGACCGGCCACGCCATCCCCGAAGGCTTCGAGGACGCGGTCGTGCGCGGTGTGCTCGGGACGATGCCCGGCCCAGATGACCTGCGCCATAAGCTCGCCCTCCGCTACCGCGTCGGCGTGCTCCTGCTCGGCAGCGAGATGCTGGCTGAGCAGCGCGCGGCGCGCGAGGAGCGTCGCCGGCTGGAGGCGAGTGAGGCAGAACTCCGGCTCGATCAGCGCCGCCAGGAGGCACGCGCCCGACTCGTCCAGGAGGAACTCTGGGCAGAGGAAGAGCGCATCCGCCGCCGGCTCCAGGCGGAGGAGGAAGAGCGCCGGCGCGAGGCCACCGTGAAGGAACGATTGCGCACGCTGAAGGTCGAAGCGGCCAGAGAGCGGCTGGAGGAGGTGATGAGCCCTTTGGAGGAAGGGGCGCGCCAGCTCCACGCCGCCGTCTATGAGGCCGCTAGCGCGATCCGGGCCTCGCTCCAAAAGCACGGACGGCTGCACGGCGCCTCGGCGAAGAAGGCGCGCGAGCTGGCGCGCTGGTTCCGCCTGATGCAGTGGCAGTCCGACCGGGGGCTGGAGGCGCTGCTCGGCGAGCTGGAGCAGCTGGCCGGTCGACGGACCGGCACGCGGAAGCGGGATCCGGGCCCGATCGAGCAGGTGCTCGGTGACATCGTCGAGCTCTGCTACGCCGACGCCCGGGCGCTCGCCGAGCCATCCCGAATGGGCGCGCTCGAGTTGTAGCGCCGCATCGCTCGATGGAGGCCCGCCACCATGACCGGTGGCGGGCCTCCGCACGTCCCAGGAGGTCCTGCATGAGCCAACCCGAGCATCCGTCCGCCCTCGACGCGCTGGTGCGCGAGCTCGACGTCTACATCCGCGCCCGCTACCCGCTCCTGGCGGTCGCGACCCATGAGGAACCGCGGTTCTGCCGGGTGATGGGGGCGGTCGGCCAATTGGACCGCCATCGGGCCAAGGGGCTCTACCTCTGGAGCCGGACCCGCGGGCTGAGCCAGGTGGCCGGCCCGGGGCTCGGCCCGTCCGAGCGAGCGATTCCGGGGACGGAGGATCCTCTCTCCGTGTTGGAGCACATCGAGCAGGCAGAGCGCGGACTCTATGTCCTCGCCGATTTCGGTGCGTACTTAGCGCCGTTCGGCCAGCCGGATCCCCTGATCGTGCGCCGGCTGCGCGAGCTCGCCTGGGCGATCAAGGCCCGGCCTGTCACAGTCCTCTTCGTCGGGCCGGCCTTCCCGGATCTGCCCGAGCTGGAGAAGGAAGTCAAGGCGATCGACCTGCCGCTCCCCGACGAACGCGAGGTGACGGGTATCCTCGACCTCCAGCTCGGCCGGCTGGCGGATAACGCCGACGTGCGGCTGGCGGTGGACCCGCGCACGCGCGAGCAACTGGCGCAGGCGCTGCTCGGCCTGACGGAGGCGGAGATCGAGAACGCGCTCGCCAAGGCGGCGATCACCCATCGGGGTATCGGACCGGAGTCGGTGCCACTCATCCTGGATGAGAAGCGGGCGGTGATCCGCCGCAGCGGCGCCCTCGCCTACAGCCATCCGGAGCCTCCCGACCACCTCGGCGGCTATACGAGCCTGCGGTCGCTCCTCCAGCAGGCGGCGGTTACCTTCACGCCGGCGGCGCGGGCATACGGGGTAGAGCCGGCAAAGGGTGCCCTGCTGGTCGGCCTGCCGGGCTGCGGCAAGGACCTGTGCAAGAAGATCGCCGCCGGTATCTTCGGCCGCCCGCTCCTGGACCTGGACATGGGCGCCGTGATGGGGGAGGGCGGCGGCGTGATCGGCTCGGCCGCGATGAGCATCCGGCGGGCGCTGGCGATCGCTACCACGCTCAAGGCCGTGCTGGGTCTGTCCGAGTTCGAGAAGGGGGTGGGCGGCCTGCAGTCGTCGGCCAGGTCTGATGCAGGCGAGACGGCGCGCACGATCGGCGCGCTCCTCAACTGGATGCAGGAGCAGAGCGAGGTCTTCGTCTTCGCCACGGCCAACGACGTGCGCCAGCTCGCCCCCGAGCAGATCCGCCAGGGGCGCTTCTCCCACGTCGTGTTCGTCGACCTGCCGACGGCAGAGGATCGCGCCGACATCTTCCGCGTCCACCTCGCCCGACGCGGCCGCGACCCGCACGTCTTCGACCTCGAACAGCTCGCCGCCGCGTCCGAGGACTTCTCCGGCGCGGAGGTCGAGGCCGCCGTCAAGGGTGCCCTCGTGGACGCCTACATGGACGGTGGCCGCGAGGTCGAGACATCCGACGTGCTGCGCCGGGTGCGCGCCATCCGGCCGACGAGCGAGGTCAAGCGCGAGGAGATCGATGAGCTGCGCAAATGGGCGCGCGAGCACCTGGCCATCGACGCTGTGCGCGGCCGGCCGGCCGGTGCTGGCGAGCGGCTGATGGAGATCTGATCTCATCCGGACCGAGTTCCATAATCCTTCCCGAGTCCCTGCGCACCGGAGCTGGCCCGCAGGGTAACGCGGAAGCCAGGACGGCTCGCAGGGGCGGGAGACGATAGATGAGCGTCGATGCCGTCGAGAAGCGTTGTCGCCGATGCGGGCTGGTCAAGCCGCTGGACGCATTTGGGCACAGCAACCGCGAGGCAGACGGCCATACATCTACATGTCGGCTCTGCAAGGCGGCATACGACCTCGATCGACTGCAGGACCCGGCCAAGCGTCGGAGGTCTCGCGAGCTGCATCAAGAGTGGTATGCCAGGAACCGCGAGAGAATCCTTGCGAAGACCAGAGGACACCTCGCCAGGACATCCTTTACACATATGGTCCATTGAGCCTGTCACTGGGCCAGCGCGAACAGCGCCGGCTGCTCGCCCACCCGGCGCCGGCGACGCCGGGGGAGGGGCGCCGGGAGCTGCAGGACGCGTAACCACTCGCCCGCAGCCGGCTCCCAGAGCGGCGGCTGGGGTGACTGGAACGGCGTAGCGAAGAGCCGCTCTTCGCGGACGCTCTTCCGGTGGCGGCGGTCGCGGGCATACGTCACGGCATACTGCGCCAGCGGCTCGTCGCTGTAGGTCAGCACCAGCCGCTCCGTGGTCAGCCACACCGCCACCGTCTGCCGGGCCAACCCCCGTTCCCCGTACAGTCGCCAGCGCCGGAAGCGCACGTAGCCGCTCTGGTCGACGCGCCGCGGGATATGGACCGGTGCGACGGCGCGCTCCAGCTCCTCCGCGCTGACCGCTCGCCCCCGCACCCAGCCCAGCACCGCGGCCGGACTGCGGCGATCGTCTTCCCGTTTCTGGTGCGCCCAATGCTCCTGGGTGTTGTCGGTGCTCACCCACTGGTCGTGACTGAGGACCAG
>JBFWSN010000051.1:0-12763 GCA_050248355.1 Dehalococcoidia bacterium | reverse complement strand
CTCCGACCGCGGATCGGCGTACCCCATCACCGACAACAGCAGCAGGCTGGCATCGACCCCCTCGGATCCGAACACGCTGACGTAACATCCCAGTCGCTCCGAGACACCGTCGCGCTCGATCGCCCGTCGAATCGCATCCCGCTCCCGCGCGAAGGTCGCGGCCTCGGCCGCGACGTGTCCCCGGGCGCAGAGATCGACGAGACGATCGAGCGCCAGCCAGCACATCGCCTTAGAGTGGGTGTGGTGCCGTCGGCCGCTGCGGGGTTCCCAGATGCCCTCATCGGGCTCCCGCCATCGCCGCACCACCGTCCGGCCGAACCCGACGAGCGTTCGCGCCATCGTCCGGTCGAGGCGGCCGCCGCGGCGCACGTACCGCCACGCCGCATCGATCACTTCGCCGTAGACGTCGAGCTGCAGCTGATCGGCCGCGGCATTGCCCACGCGGACGGGCGCCGATCGCCGGTAGCCTTCCAGGTGCCCGAGCACCGACTCCGGAATCCGCGCCTCGCCGTAGACGTCGTACAGGACCTGCAGTTCCGGCCACGTCAATCGGGTCGCGTGGAGCAGCCACGAGAGGAAGGCATCGGCCTCGGCGGCGTGGCCGACATCGTCCAGGGCGCGCAGCGTGAGCGAGGCATCGCGAAGCCAGCAGTACCGGTAGTCCCAGTTTCGAACGCCCCCCACGTCCTCCGGCAGGGAGGTTGTCGGCGCGGCGACGATCGCCCCGCTCGGCGCGAACGATAGCAGCTTCAGGGTGATGGCGCTGCGCTGGACGGCCTCCGCATGGGGGCCGGTGAAACGCGCGCCATCGGCAGCCCAGGCCTCCCACCACGCGCGGGTGCTCGCGATTCTCGAGTCGACGTCGCCGTCGGAAGACGGGGACACGACCGGCAGTCCCTGCTCGAACGTCAGCGCAAGTGTCCGCGTCTCACCGGCCGACAGCCGGAGGCGCCCGCGTCTGCCGGGCCCGCCATCGACGGACAGGGGCACATCGCTCCGCAGCGCGACGACCCGTCCCATGTGCTCGCACGCCAGCCCGACGTTCGGCCAGTGTTCCAGCCGTGGAACGATCCGGCCGTAATCGGGCCGCGGATCGAAGACGACCTCGACCTCGACAGTGCCCTCCACGCACTCCACGCGGCGCAGCAGTTCGTGATCGGGCCACAGCGCGCCGGCCTTCTCGCGCTCCGATGCCACCGGCATCAGATCGGTCAACCGCGCCAGACCGTCCCGGGTCTGGAAGGTCGTCTCGAGGATGGCCGTCTCGCCGAGATAGCGCCGCGTCGAGGTGAACGGATCGACCGGCCGCACGCTGAAACGCCCACCGCGGTCCCGGTCCAGGATGGCCGCGAACAGCGAGGGGCTGTCGAATCGCGGCCAGCAGAGCCAGTCGATCGATCCCTCTCTGGAGACCAGAGCGGCCGATCGGCAGTCCCCGATTAAGGCGTAGTCGGAGATGGGGGCGTAGTCGGATGGGGCCATGGCAAGCCGGCGTCCGGGTGGCGTCAGCCGCCGCCCAGACGCATTTCACCACCGACCAGATTGCGGGACACGCGAAGCAAGTCGGCTTTCTCCCGCAGAGTCCGGTCCAGGCGCGGCAACTGCGCCACCCCGATCAGGCGCCGCATGATCTCGACGCCGGCAAACGCTGCGACCAGCCCTTCATCGCAACCGGCGTCACCCGCGGCGGCCACGATCCGACGCACGATCGCCGGTTCCTGATCACCCAGGATGAGGTGCGCGGCCATGACCCCGTAGTCGAACTCGGGCGCACCAGCGAAGCAGAACTCCGGGTCGATCACCTTCACGCGGGTTCCGTCACTGAGCCAGCTTCCCGGGAAGAAATCCCCGTGCACCAGCACACGCGTCTCGCCGTGGAGATAGGTGTCGCCCAGGGCATGGACCCGCGACACGTACGGCTCGTCAGCCGACAGGAAGCGCGCTGCGTCGGCCAATCCCGGCGTGATGGTCTCGAGGCGTCCGTGGAGGGCAGCCTGGTTGGCCAGTGGCAGGCAAAAGATGTACTCGTGGTTCAGGCGCCGCATGGCGTCGTTCCGGAACGCGACGAGAGAGTGTTCATCGACCGGCAGAGCGTGGAGGGCGCGGAGGTACTCCAGCAGGTCGACGAGCAGGCTGTCATCGAGTCGGGCCTTCGCGTGCAGATCCGTCAGGTCCGAGAAGCCCGCGCAATCCTCGAGAAGGAGCACGCGCGACTCCGGGTCGAGACCGTACAACGCCGGCATCCGGTCCGCGACGCCCGACACGGCTCGGACCTGTGCGTAGAACGCCGCCTCGATCAGGGACCGATCGTCGGGCGCCGGGATGTCTGGGTATTTCTCGACCCACGGCCGTCCCTGCTTGACGACGAGCGTGCGCCGGGTCGTCGTGAGGCGCAGGGTGCAGTTCATGTTGCCCTCGCCGGCGGGAGCGACGGCGAGCAGGGCTTCATCCACAGCGAGCCATCCCCGAGCGCGCAGGTACGCGGCTAGCTCGTCTGGCCGCTCGGCTCGAAGCAGGAACGGAAGAGACGCCGGGGAACGTCCCGCGTCCCGCGGCGCCCCTTCCGAGATGCCTGTGGTGGTCACTCGCCGCCGGCCGGCTTGCGGTCCAGCGGCTTCACCGACACGGTGAAGCTGAACGGCACCCGCGAGGGGTTGAAGCACACCTTGTCATCACAGGCCTGGTACTCGAACGCACCGGTAATAGTGACGGAGGACTGCGCCGCGAGCAGCTTCTGCGCCTCCGGCGTGGCCAGCAGGGTCACGTCCCGCGTCAGCCGGAACGGCTTCATGTAGACCTCGACGCGCTCGTCCAGCGGCTTGAAGTGATAGATCTCCGACGCCGGATACGCGGTCTCGTGTGCGCGAAGCCACGGTTGCGGGTCGATGGTGAGCTGCACGACCTGGTAGTCGTGCTTGCCGGGCGCGTAGAGATGCATGCCCGCCCGCGGCGTGGCCTGCGCGACAATGGACAGCCGGTGTCCAGGCGCGGCGGAGGTGTCACTGATGGTGACCGACAATGACAGGTGCGGCGTCGACGTGGTCACCGGGGCACCGCCGAGGTTGACGCCCTGGGCTGCGAGAATGGTCGCCGCCGTGTAGCGCTCCTGATAGGCGTCCTCGAAGAACCGGGCCGTGACGACGCCCTTCGGGGTGACGATGAACGTCCCTGGGTGCGGAATGCCCCAGGCGCGGGTCTTCGGGTCGACCGTCTCGTTGAGTAACCCGAACCGCTTGATAATCGCCGACCCCGGGTCGGAAACGAGCGGAAACGAGATGCCGCGCGAATCCGCGAATTTCTTCAGCGTCTCGGGCGAATCGTAGAGGATCGACACCAGGCCCAGGCCCTGCTTCTGGATGTCGGCGTAGCGGCTTTGCAGCTCCACGAGCTGCGTCTTGCAGTACGGTCACCAGTCGGCCGAGCGGTTGAACACCAGCATCAACCCCTTCGGCCCCGACAACGATTCCAGCGTCTGCGGCTTGCCGAATTGATCGACCCCCGAGAACGCCGGCACGACGCTGCCCACCTGCGGGCCAATCGTCGAGGTGTCGACCGTGGGTGCCTGACCGCCGACGACGGCCACACCCGCAACGAGTAATCCAACGGTTGCGAGACTGCGAATCAGCTCCGAAACGGACACGTTCACCATCCTTTCTCGATACAGTGGGTCACGCTCGCGGCCTCGCCCAGGGCCTGGCGGCGGTCCGCTGAGAGAGGCTGACCAGCCCAGCGGCCGAGCCGGTGACCACGAACAACGCTGCTCCACCCGCATGCCACACGAGCAGGTGGAGCGGGCCCGAGCTCGCGCACGTCCATTCTGAAGTCATGGCGCCCGCCGCTGCGGCGGACAGCGCGATGAGGGCGGCCACGCGCCCGCGCTCGAGCGCGACGCCCCGGTTCACCATGGCCAGGAGCACGCCGCCGCACGCGGCGCCAATCAGTGCCTGCTGGACCGAACACCACCACCCGCCTCCTCCGAGAACACGAGCCAGGCCTGGTCCCGGCGCGAGCCCGCCCGTATGCCAGCTGGCCCACCAGAGCGATCCCAGCCAACCGAGCGCAAGGACGACCGACACCGCCTGCGAGGGAGCCCGTTCACCTGGCACCGAGAGCCTCAGGGCGGCTGCCGCCGAGAGCCCAGCGACCAGCGCGAGCATCACCGAGTCCACAGGGAGCTGCCACTCCCCAAGCGCCGCGGAGGCGTCGCGGCGAAGGCCGAATGCGGCCACGCCCATCACCACCGCTGCGATCGCGATGACCAACCATCGCCGCAGTCGCACCAAGGGAAGGTCCAGCGGTCTCACCGGCCGCAGGTCGCGCACGAGGGACGTGATCAGGTCGTCAGTCGTCATGAGGAGTGCCTCTCGCAATGAAGCTTCGCAGGACTTTCATGCCTCGGTGCGCGATGACCCGCACGTTGGCCTCGCTGAGACCCGTGGAGCGCGATACGTCACGCACGCTCCGGCCTTCCACCTTGAGGAGCTCGACGACCTGACGCTGCGGCGAGGGCAGATGGGCCAGCGCCGCGCGGAGGTCGTGCGCGGCGAGAAGCGCCCCCTCCGGCGATGCCGTCACGGGGACGGCCATCCGGCTCCACCCCCGTCGGTCTCGCTGCGTTGACCGCCGCTCGCGCCGGAACACATCGATCAACCGGCTCTGGACGACGGCATAGAGCCAGGGGACGAAGGGCCGCGCCGGGTTCCAGGTGTGGCGTGCCCGGTGAAGGGCGAAGAGAATCTCCTGGACGGCGTCCTCCTCCCAGGCCACTTCGCCCGTCCGCCGGTGAACGTAGGCGTGCACCACCTCGCGGAGTTGCCGGAGCAACGCCTCGTACGCGTTGGGGTCGCCCTCCTGGCTGAGAGCCATGAGCCGGGTCAGCGCCTGTTCCTCGTCCGCAGTCATGTCGTGCTGCACCTTCTACGTCACCAGCCCGTGTGCCGTTACACCAGGGATCAGTTGCGCTAGCATGCCCGAGCACACCATTCGCCAGCGACCTGGAGCGAATCCGGAGGTTCATGCGTGTTCGATGAATGGGCGCGACGACAGGCCGCCCCCGTGCTCACACCGGTGGCCCGGTGGCTCGACCGGGTCCGGGTGACGCCCAACCAGGTGACGGTCTGCAGCTTCCTCGTCGCCGTCGGGGCGGCCCTTGCGATTGGATTCGGGCAACTCCACGCGGGTCTGGCCCTGTGGCTGATCAGCCGGCTGGGCGACGGGCTGGACGGCGTGCTGGCCCGTACCGCCCACGCCATCACCGCGCGTGGCGCATTCCTCGACATCACACTCGACATGGCGGCCTACAGCGGCATGATCGTGGCGTTTACCGCACAGAGACCGGATCTCGGGCTCGTCTTTGCCTGCATCCTCACTGGGTACGTGCTCTCCATCACCACCACGCTGGCCCTGGCCGCCGGCGCCGAGCGGCTCGGGCGCACGGTCAGCCTGACGAACCGCACGTTCCAGTTCACGCCGTCACTTGCCGAGGGCGGCGAGACCACGGCGATGTACGTGATCTGGCTCCTGGCGCCGGGCGCGACGGGCGCCACCGCCTGGCTGTGGTGCCTCGTCGTCTTCGTCTCTGTGATCCAGCGAAGCGCGCTGGCCTGGCGAGCGCTGGATTCCCCCCGCACCGAGTGAATGGGTGCTCGTGAGTCTCGCGCAGCGGCGCCATCGTTACAGGGCTGTCGACTCGCAACGAGATCGCCGTCTGACGATCGCCCAGATCGTGCCGGAGTCACACGGCAACGTGACGGCCATGTCTTCGGATGTACAGAGCCGGCCGCGATGCGGCGGTTTCGCGGAAATAGCCGGGTGGCGCCTACACCACGGCGCGAAGGCGATCCGGATCCTTGATGCGGATGCTCTGACGGTCGGCCTCGACGAGCCCGCGATGACGGAAGTCCTGAAGAATGCCGTTCACCGTTTCCCGTGAGAGACCGACGAGATTGCCAAGGTCTCTCTGGTTGAGACGCAACGGGATCAGGATCCCGGAGTTGTCGCGTACGCCATACTCCCTCCCGAGATCGAGGAGTGCGTGCGCGATCCGTGCGGGCGCGCTCTTGCCGAGCAGCTCCTCGATGCGTGTTCGAAAGCGGCGCAGCCGCACGCCCATCAGCTTCGTGATCTGATATCCGAGTGCCGGGGACTGCTGGATCATCTGCAGCAGGAGCTCCCGATTCAGCGCGCAGAGGACCGAGTTCTCGTGGGCCGTGGCGATGTGGTCGCGGGGCGAGCTGTCGACGATGGCCAACTCGCCGAAGATATCGCCAGGATAGAGGAGCGCGAGAATGGTGTCCTGCCCGTCCTGGCCGCCGGCGGAAATCCTCACAACCCCGGCTTTGAGAAGGAAGATCTGATCGCTGGGATCGCCAACTAGATAGATGCGGTGCCCTCGAGGGACCTCGAACATCCGGGTCATCTTCTCGACGGCGCGCTTCTGCCGATCCGTCAGCGCGTCCAGCATTCGAAAGCGCTGGAGGTACCAGAGCTTCGAGTGAACGGCCATCAGGCGAGTATACCCCGGCGTCGCGGGCGTCGAACCCGACAGCGTCTGTCCCCAGGAATCCCGGATTTGTGTGGGGATCCTCACAGCCAGCCGCGCATCGTGGCGGCACAATCTGATTTCATTGAAGCTATCCATGGCGACGCCTTCGAGATACTCGGCCTGCGTCCTTCTCGTGTTCAGCGCGGTCTTGATTGGCAGCCGGTCTGGCGCGACTGCAGGGGTAGACTGCACGCTCGTCGAGACGGGCATGGTGCCGTTGAGCGACCTGGCTGGCAGTTACCGGGGGTTCCAGGGGGGGCTCTACCCGAACGGTGCGAGCGTTCGCCCACCAGAGCACGAGGCTATCGGCGTTGACGTCGCCCGCAATCAGGTCCTGGCCCTCGACGGGCAGGGACGACCGGACGCGGCCGGCGGCCGGATCGTCCTGCTGTCGCTCGGCATGTCGAACACTTCGATCGAGTTCGGCCGTTTCCTGGACCTGATCGGCAACGACGATGCCGTCAATCCACGTCTGACCATCGTGAACGGCGCGTTGGGAGGTCAGACGGCCGACCAGTACCGGGACCCGGGGTCCACGGGCTGGCAGTGGAGCGTCGACCAGCTCGCGCGCCGCAACGTCACACGCGAGCAGGTGCAGGTGGCATGGGTGAAGGTCGCCCGGGCAGGCTTCGGGTCGAATACCTCGGACCCGCTGGCGAACTTCCCGGAGTTCGCACAGGCTCTGCAAGGCGACATCGAGGTGATCAGCCGCAACCTCAAGATCAATTTTCCCAATATCCGCATCGCATACTTCTCGAGTCGGATCCGAGCCTACATCACACCTCGAGGGCTGAGTCCGGAGCCGACCGCCTATGAGACGGGCTTTGCAGTACGTTGGGCGATCGGCAATCAAATCAACGGCGATCCTGCCCTGAACCTGGACGTGGCACCCTGGATGTCCTGGGGGCCGTACCTCTGGGCAGACGGGCTGGTCCCACGATCGGACGGGCTGACGTATGCCTGCTCGGATCTCGAATCGGACTTCACCCACCCGGCCGCCGGCGCGGCGACGAAGGTGGCCGAGCAGCTCAAGGCGTTCTTCACCACTGACGCCACGGCCGCTCCATGGTTCCTGAAGCCGGCGACCGCACCGCCGGCAATTGCGTCCCTCACGGCCACGCCGTCTGCCGGCGGTCCCGGAGTACGGGTGCAATTCGCCGCGGCGGCCTCGGATCCGGACGGCGTGCGGGAGTACGTGTGGACGTTTGCGGACGGCACCTACGCGTACGGCCCTGAGCCACTGAAGACGTTCAACGTCGCGGGCCGCTACCCCGTCCAGCTGGCGGTCATCGATCGCGCCGGCAACGCCGCGCGGGCCTCGATCGTCGTGGATGTGGAGGGCGTGCCGAGCCCACTGCCCAGCGCTCCACGAAACCTGAGGCTCACGATCCCGCCGCCCGGTCCCATGTGAATGCCCGAACCTGTGGCGCGGTCAGGTGCGCCCCACGGGCGGCTGTGGCGTCCGGCTCACTGGACACGAGGCTTCCGGCGCTGGATGTCGTCCACGATTCGGCGGGCCAGGGGGAGGCTCACACTGCACGCCGGGTCGTCGATGCGACACTTCGCGACGCTCAACTTGCAGCCACACGTGCACGACTCGGCGTTCAGCCGCTGGAGAGCCAATCCACGGACCTCCGGCGCCAGGCCGCTCAGGTCCACGCCGGGAATCGCGGTGACGTGAGCGGTGCTCGGCAGTCGGATGGGCTCGTTCGGATCGAAACGCTCGATGCGAACGTCCGAGCGCCAGCCGGCAAGCACCTGCACTTCGAGCTCGGTCCGGCGTGGGTCCAGTTGCCCGAGGTGCCGCTGGACGACACGGCCGTCCCGATCGAGCACGAAGGTGGTCGGCATGCTCGTCACGCCGGTGAAGGCACGAGACAATTCTGGCGCCGACATGACGATCGGGTAGTTGACCCGGTGCTCGGCGACGAACCGCTTGACCAGGTCGAGATCGCCTTCGTCCTCGGACACGCCGATAATCACCAGTCGGTCCGCATACCGAGCCTGAAGCGCCACGAGGTCTGGCACTTCGGCCCGGCACGGTGGACACCAGGTGGCCCAGTAGTTCACGAGGACGACTTTGCCCCGCATGTCGGAGGGCCCGATCGTCCGCCCATCGATGGTGCGGACCGTGAATGGAGGGGCCACGGAGGGGTTCGCGAACAGGCGAATCATCGCCGCACTGGTCTGTTCGTCACCCCGCCCCGGCTCTGCGCCCACGTGTGCACCAGGGAGATCGCCTGCGAGCAGGCTCACCACCACCAGGGCAGGCAGTGCCCGCCCGCGAATGTGCTTGCTCCGCATCGAACGCCCTCCTTCCAGGTCGTCGATAGGTCTCGCCACGTGACGGGCACGTTACAGGGGATCGCCCGCCGACGCGGGGCCGCCCGGGCAACCTCGGCGAACGCCCCGCCCATCTCCGTGGCCGCGCTCCGGTCAGGCCCACGCCCGGAACACCGCGGCGGCCACGCCGAGCACCAGGGCCGTCACCAGCGCCATCGCGGGCAGGCCTCGCTTTTCTCGAGGCAGGAAGAAGAAGACGTCTGCCGCGTGCATCATCAGCGCCATCGGGGGTGCGACCTTCCAGGTGTCGAGCCTGGCGCCGGGCCCGGCCGCATCGAGCGCGGCGCTCATGAAGCCCATCGTCCTGGTCATCGCCGACAGCGTATGGCTGATGGTCGGGAGCGGAGGCGCCTGCCCGCGCACGATGGCCTCGAGCGCGTCGCCGATGGCCTCCGTTTCGTTCGCCCACTGCACGCGCACGAGGATGGTGCCGCCGGGATCAATCACGAACGCGCTGTTGGGCCGTGTCGCCAGGGCCCGATGCAGAGTGCCGTCCACATCGTCGACGGCGACTTCGAATGGCAGGCGATATCGGCGCTTGAGCGCCGAGGCGTGACGCCATTTCTCTTCCGCGGTCCGTGGCTGAACAATCGAGTCGCCGGGGTGCGCCTCACGGACCTGGACCATCACGAAGCGGATGCGCCGGCCGAACCGTTCGTGCAGGCCGACCAGGCCATCCGCGCCGCTCTCGGTGACGGGGCAGGAACGGGATCCAAAGACGATGAGGGTGGGCACGCCCATGGCGGCCAACTGGCTGCTGGAGAACCGGCCGCCCTCGGTGGTCGGCATGTCGAAGGCGGGGATCTGGTCACCCGGGCCGAGTTCGTCGTGCCTGATGAACATGTCGTGCACGATGTCGGACAGTCGCGGGTGTTCGAATCGGTATTCGATGGCCGGTTGTCTGAGGACAGGGGTGGGGGGTGCGACGGACTCCATGAACTTGTCTCCTGCTGATTGAGTTACCGATTTGTCGAGATATGGACCGAATGGTCCAAAATATGACAAAAAAAGAGATGGCCTCTCAGTCCAGCGCTTTCAGGATGAGTGCGACCATGGCCACGGCGCTTCGCCGATCCAATCCGGCCTTGATCATCGTGCGGAGCCCATTCATGGTGCCGACGAGGTACGTGGCCAGGGCTCGCACGTCTCCGTGTCCGGCGATGTGGCCTTCCGCCTGTCCGCGCTTCACCGCACGGGCGAACACGGCTGTCAGGCGATCGAGATTGACGCCGACCGGCCCGGAGATCTCCGGTTCTCGCTGGCCGAACTCGTTGGCGGAATTGCCGATCAGGCACCCCTTCGCGCCGGCCGGCGTTCGCGCTGTGTGTGCGACGCCGGTGAACACCTGCTCGACGAACGCCCTGCCCGAGGGCGCCACGGCAAGCTCCGCCTCCATCCTCTCCACGAGGTGCGACGAGTACCGTTCCAGGCACCGCGCGAACAGCGCCTGCTTGCTGCCGAAGGCCTGATACAGACTGCTCTTCGACAGCGCTGTCGCCTCGAGGAGATCCGCCATCGACGTCGCTTCATATCCCTGCCGCCAGAAGACGCCGAGCGCCCGTTCAAGCGCCGTATCAGGGTCGAAGTTGAGTGGACGGCCCGCAGCCATGCGCGCATTATTGAACCGGTCGGTCCATATGTCAAGCGAGTCATGGGGCGGCCTGCTCGAGCTGCAGCTCGCCGTCGGTCGCCACACACTCCTTCGGCTGAGGTAGTCTTCATGCACGGCCCTCGGGACGCCTCGCTTGTTCCGTGCGCCGCCCCGCTGGTCGGTTGAATGACTTCACTGCTCCGGACCGCCTTGGCCCCCTCGATTGCCCGCACGGCCGTCCGCATTGCGCTCGTCGTCGGCACGCTGCTGAATGTCATCAATCAGGGGGCTCAGTGGCTGCGAGGAGACGACGTCTCCTGGGTTGGAGCGGCATTGAACTACTTCGTTCCTTACTGTGTGGCCAGCATCAGTGCTGCGAAGCACGAGTTGGCAGGCCGGGCCCGGGAACCGCGCCCGGAATCGGGTGAATCCGACTCCTAGCCTGACGTCGAGTCGAGAACATCCCGGGTGGTGCTGGGTCGCGGCGTCCCCCCGTCGTGGGCGGCGTTCGCCGAAGTCAAGGGGGAGGGCGACATGGTTACACCCCTCGAGGCTGCGGTGCCGAGCGCGAAAGCCGAGCCCTATCACCACATAACCCGCGCGGACCGCCGGCGTGATTGTGGGCAGGTGCACCCGTGCTGGTCGATGCGGAGGACCAGCCCCGCCCACGCTCCGGTGGTCACTCTGAGTGCCAGGTAAGGGATGCTGTAGACGACAGGCCTCAGCGCCCGTCAGATGCGCTCTCCATCCGACGATGAACTCTGCGCGCAACCGACTCGGGA
Source organism: Dehalococcoidia bacterium (assembly GCA_050248355.1). GTDB lineage: Bacteria > Chloroflexota > Dehalococcoidia > UBA2979 > UBA2979 > JAIBBD01. Next base: position 1,503 of record JBFWSN010000051.1, on the reverse strand, counting down.
ATCCGGACCGTCCGGTAGGTGCGCCTGCCGGGCCGATACTTGAAGAACACCACCACCCCGGGCTCATGCAGGAACAGACGGCGGACAAAGTCGTCGCTCACGCCCCAGATCGAGGCCAACTCGTCGACCGAGTAGTGCCGCTCGAACGTGGTTTCCTGGGCCTGCATCACGTGTCCGCCCTGGCTCTCTGGCCGGCGCCCGGGTGCCTCGAGGCACCCGGGCAGCCAGTCACCTACGCCGTTGCGCCCTCGGCGCTGCCGGCCTCGTGCGTCAGGTACGCCTGGAGCAGGACGTCCTTGAGCCGCTTCTCCGCCTGCACGTCCTCGACGGACCGGAGCAGGCTGTAGTGGCGCCGCTCACCATGGACGGTGAACTGGCGCGCCGGGAACGTGACGTTCTTCCCGCCACCGTCCTTCCGGGCCCAGACGGCGAACCCGATCAGCTTCAGGCCATCGAGTTCGCCACCCGCGAAGTGGAGCTCCACGTCGGCGAGCTTGCCGGCGGGAACGCTGCGATCGATCGGAACCACCTTGACGTATGCGTGCATGATGCGACCTCCGGGTTGAGCCCGCGGGCTGCGGGCGGTTGGACGGGGAAACAGCTCCGACGGGGCTGGCGTGGGCTAGGGTCATGCCGTCGCCTCGACGGGTTGGGTCGCGGCCAGGCGCTGCCAGAGCCACCGCTGCAGCGTCGGCAGGCCGAGCAGATGAGCGTCGACCGGCGCGAACAGGCAGTGCTGGCTCCGGTACGCCGCCTTGTGCCACTCGAGTTCTGTGGCGTTGACGAGCACGATCCGAGCAACCTTCCGCCCGTATTCGCGGTCGAACGGGATCGGGTTGGCGGCGAAGCCCGCCACGTCGGAGAAGGTGGACGTGTAAAGCGTGAGGGTTGACGGTCCGTCCTGCGCTGGCCGTGCGGTCGTGACGAACGCGTGGTAGATCCGCAGCTGTCCACCGATCTCCACGGTGATCGACGGGGTGTTGGTGCGCATGTCTGGCCTCCTTCGTTGAAATCGCGATTCGAATCGTTCTCTGGTTCACAGTCGGGTGGGCCATCACGTAAGAGCCAAGGACGGGCTCGGCCGAGGCCCGCTCAAGGCCGCCAGCCCCGCGCCGCGGGGGCGGAGCGAAGCGACGAGCCTTGAACGGGCTGAGGCGAGCCGTAGACTCGGAACACGTGATGGCCCTCGTGGCGTGCACGGTCGTCACCCCGCGAGTCCGCTGTAGGTTGGGCGCATCGAGCGGCTCTCGTTGAAGCTGTAGTAGCGGTCGCTGTCGCCGACGATCAGGTGGTCGAGCAGGGCAATGTCGAGGACGTCCGCCGCTGCGCACAGGCGCACGGTGAGCCGCGCATCGTCGGCGCTCGGCGTCGGATCACCGCTCGGGTGGTTGTGCACGACGATGAGCGCCGTCGTACCGGGTGTGAGACACGCGGGCACGAAGACGTCCGGGATGGACACCGGCGCGCTCGAGCGGGAGCCTCGAGCGAGCAGGTGCCAGGCGA
>JBFWSN010000050.1:0-12932 GCA_050248355.1 Dehalococcoidia bacterium | reverse complement strand
TGCACCTGTCGCTCCGGCGGCCAAGTTCCGTTGGCGGGCAGTCCACATCTAATGATGTGCGGCACGACTGCTCGAGACGCCGAGACGAGAAGCCACCGACGCTTCGACCGACCCCTTACGAGAGCGTATCGCCTGCGCTCCAGGCTCAGACGGTCGCGCCGATTCCCGGCGCTACGAGCACAAATGGGCCGTTCTATGTCGGCGTGTGACGGTTGCTCGGGGACGAGGCGGGGACGGATGAGCACCAACGACCCAGCGCCCGAGCAGTCGACTCAGGCTGGCTCAGTGTCGGCGACGACGCGCAGCCTGGCCTCGTGCCCGGCACCTGCCGGCCGCAGCAAGGCGCGCATAGCGAGCGCCGCCTACCCCGAGGCGAGCCGGTGGCTACCCCTGGACCGCCACCGTGAGCAGGACCACGCTGTCCTCGAGCGCCTCCAGGCCGTGCCGACCCAATGGGATGACCAGGAGGTCGCCCGCTGACGCGTCCCAGGCGGCGTCGCCCTCGGTCAGGCGCACCGATCCATGCAGGACCTGAAGAGTGGCCTCGCCGGGACTCTCGTGCTCGTCGAGGCGGTGGCCGCCGGCCAGCGCGATCAGGGTCTGGCGCAACGTGCGCTCATGGCCACCGTAGACAGTGTGAGCACTGCGCCCGCTGGAGGCCTCCCGTGCAGCGGTGAGGTGCTGGTGGACCAGCGCGGTCAATGACGTGGTCTGCATGACGTGCCCTTCGGATCGGTTTCGGGGTTGCGGGCGGGGGAATCGCGGTGTGCGCGGGGTCAGGTCCGCGACACCTGGACGTGCCCGTCGTGGACGCGCACCGGATAGGTCCTGACCGGTGCGGTCGCGGGCAGGTTCAGGGCCTCGCCGGTGCGCAGGTCGAACTTCGAGCCGTGCATCCAGCACTCGATCGTGGCACCGTCGACCTCACCCTCGGACAGCGGCACCGCGGCGTGGGTGCACTCGTCGTGCACGGCGAACACATCATCGCCAGCACGGACCACACAGATGGCGTCACCGTCGACCATCACCGCGACCGGCATCCCGACGGCCAGTTCGCGGAACTCGCACACGGTGATCCAACTCATCTCGCGTCTTCCTCAGTCGCAGCAGCCCCCGGCGTGTGGGTCGCGCAGGAAGGGCAGCCGTCCTCGGACCCGTCGTCGATCCGGCCGCAGTGGGGGCACACCTGTGAGAGCCAGCAGGCCGGGTCACCACCCTGCGCGCTCACTGTGACTCCCGCACTGCGGCCGTCACACAGTTCGGTGCGGACCGCGAGACGTTCAGGGCGCACGCTGGCCGATGCGGTCCCACGCTGCCCCGTCGAGGGCGACGGCTGCGGCCGGGAAGATGCCGTTCTCCTCCTTGTCGATGTGCCGGCGCAGGAGGTTCTCGAGCTCCTGGACCTCTGCGTGGTCACCAGCGGCGACCTTGGCCAGGCGGGCGTCGATCTCCCGGTGCTCGGCGCACAGGGCTTCGACATGGCCCGCGAAATCCTCGTCGAGTCGCAACTCGGCGAACAGGCCCTGCTCCTCGCCCCTCGTGTGCGGGTCGAGCAGGGCCGCGAGCACCTCGACAGCAGTCGCCGCCCCAGCACCATCACCGTCGAGGGCGACGCGGCGCAGGGCACCGGTGGCATTGATGATCGCCACGTGCTCGGTGGACAGCCGACCGATCATGGCGATGGCCCGGCAACCGCAGTAGGAGCACATCGGCGATCAGGCGCGCTGCAGCCGGATGTGCCACGCCTCGGGACCGGCCTGCAGGTACTCCACGGCCACGCCCTCGGGGTAGCGGTCGCGGGCCTGGGCGAGCAGGGGCTGCGGATCGTGCGGGGCCACCAGGACCAGGGCGCCACCGCTGGGCAGGGAGTCCAGCGCCCCGAAGATGGCCGCGTGCCGGATCGCGTGCGGGATCTCCCGAGCATCCAGCACCGGCGCGTCATGGCCCTGGGCCTCGCCGCAGGTGCAGCCGGAGTGCGAGTGGGGCAGGGTGGGCAGGGGCTCGATCACGGTGGACTCCTCGGTTGTGGCTGGGTGTGGCTGGGTGTTGGCTGGACCGTTCGCCAAATACTACAGTGTCTCCTGTGGAAAATCACGGCCCTCGCCCCATCCGGCACGACGACGCCATGCCTTGGCTGTCCCCTGCCCGAGCCCGGGTCCTTGAGTACCTCCAGTCCCAAGCCGACCCGGTCGCTGCGGAGCAAGTTGCCGGAGTGTTCGGCCAGCATGTGAACACCGTGCGCGGACACCTCGACGCGCTCGTCGCCGACGGCCTGGCCCTGCGCCACCGGCAGGGCACCTCCGGTCGCGGGCGACCCGCATGGCACTACCGGGCCAACCCCCAGAACCCGGAGCCCGACGCACGGGTCCGCGAGTACGGGGCGCTGGCCGGAGCCCTGGCAGCGCACCTGATCCGGACCTGCCCTTCCCCCACCGACGAGGCGCGGGTCGCGGGGGTCGACTGGGGCCGGCGGATCGCCCAGGACCGGCATCGCCAGCCTTCCCCAGCCGCTCAGGACACCACCCATGCCCGCCACGAGGTCCTGGCCATCCTCGACGACCTCGGGTTCGCGCCGCAGGAATCCTCCGACTGCGACAGCGTGCGGCTGCTTCGGTGCCCCCTGCTGGACGTCGCCCGCCAGTACCCCGAGATCATCTGCCAGGTCCACATGGGGCTGATCTCGGGCGCACTCACCGAGCTCGGAGGAGACGACACGGGCGTCGACCTGCTGCCGTTCGCCGAGTCCGACGCCTGCCGGCTGGTCCTGCCCCACGCTCCCTCACCGGCGCCATCATGACCACCACAGACGTGGACGCGGAGCACCCCCAGCCGACGTCGCGCCGCCCTCCGTCGCCCCGCCCGGTGCCCCGGGGCCGGCTCGCACTGCTGCTGGGCGGTGGCGTCGCCATGCTCCTGGGACTCGACGCGGGACTGCTGCTGCTCGGCCTGCCCGCACCGGTGACCATCGATCGCCTGCCCGAGGTCCACGGCCAGCTGATGCTCATCGGCTTCCTCGGCACCGTGATCGCCCTGGAGCGGGCCGTGGCACTGCGCCGGCCCTGGGGCTTCAGCGCGCCACTGGCCACCGGGTTCGGCTCCCTGCTGCTGCTCACCGCCCTGCCCATCGAGGTCGGGCAGGTTGTCCAGCTGATCGGACTCTCGGTGCTGGTCGGGATCTACGGTGCCCTATGGCGGCGGGCGGCATCCACGGCGGTCGCGATCCAATGGCTGGGCGCCGTGCTCGCCACCGGTGGGGTGCTGCTGTGGACCACCGGCGTCACCACCGGTGCCCTGTTCCCCTGGCTGGCCGGCTTCCTCGTGCTCACGATCGCCGGCGAGCGCCTCGAGCTGGCCCACGTGGCGGCCCCGGGACCGGGCGCGCAGGCCGGCCTGCTGGGGATCAGCGCTGCAGTCGCGATCGGCGCAGCCGCGGCCCTGCTCTGGCCGACGCCGGGGACCGAGGCGTTCGGCCTGGCCCTGCTGGCCCTCGTGGGGTGGCTGCTGCGAAACGACGTGGCCACCCGCACGGTGCGATCGGTTGGTCTCCCCCGGTACTCGGCGGTCAACCTGCTGCTGGGCATGGGCTGGCTGGCGGTCGCCGGCGGATCCTGGGTGGTGCTCGGCCCGCAGGTCGACGGCCCCGGCTACGACCTGGTGGTTCACGCGGTGACCCTGGGGTTCGCCATGTCGATGGTGCTCGCGCACGCCCCGATCATCCTGCCCGCGGTCCTGGTCCGGCCGCTTCCCTACCGCCCGGTGCTCTACGCCGCGACGCTGGCGCTGCAGCTCTCGCTGATCCTGCGGGTTGCCGGTGACATCCGCGGGATCGGGTGGGCGTGGCAGGTTGGCGGGGTGGGCAACGTCCTGGCGCTGCTGGGCTTCGTGGCGCTGTCGGCGGTCCTGGTGGTGCGCCGATGAACCGGTCCACGTGGCACGCCCGCACCTCCACCGTCGTCCTGGCCTGGCTGGCTGCCGCAGCGATCGTGGCGCTGGCGCATCGGCAGGTCCCCGCCTCCACCTGGCTGATGGTGCACCTGCTGATGCTGGGGGCGGTCACCAACGCCCTGGTGATCTGGAGCTGGCACTTCACGGTCGCGGTGCTGCGGGCACCGCCAGCCAAGTCCCGCCGGGGTGAGGTGCTGCGCCTGGTGGCCGTCAACGCCGGAGCACTCGCGGTCGTCGCGGGGGTGCTGCTCGACGCAGCTCCCGCCGTGGCTGTCGGCGCCCTGGTCCTGGCGGCCGCCGTGCTCAGCCATGTCGTGGCCCTGCTCACGATGATGCGCCGGACCCTGCCCAGCCGGTTCGCGATCACCGTGCGCGCCTACGTGGCCGCAGGGCTCCTGCTGATCCCGGGGATCGCCCTGGGCGTGGCCCTCGCAGACGGGTCCCAGGCTCCCACCGTGCACAGCCAGCTGCTGCTGGCGCACGTGTCGGTGAACCTGATGGGCTGGGTCGGGCTGCCCATCATGGGAACGCTGGTGACTCTCTGGCCCACGATGCTGCGCACCGGGCTGGCGCCCGGCGCCGAGCGCAACGCGCGGCGAGCGCTGCCGGCGTTCGTCCTGGGCACCCTGGTCACCGCCGCGGGCGTCCTGGCCCCGGTCCATCTGCTCGCGGTCGCCGGGATCGCCGCGTACCTGGTCGGGATCGCCTGGACGATCGGACCCATGGCGGTCGTGATGCGCCAGCGCCCGCCGGCCTCGTTCCCCGCCTGGTCGACGCTGGCGGGGGTCGCCTGGATCGTGCTGTCCCTGGCCGCCTTCGCCCTGGTGCTCGCGGTGAACCCGGACGCGGAGACGGCGACCCAGAGCATGGGGACGTTGACAGCCGCGGTCGTCGTGGGCGGGGTCCTCCAGGTCCTCCTGGGTGCCCTGAGCTACCTGTCGCCGGTGATGGCCGGTGGCGGGCCCGCGGCGATGCGCCAACGGATCGCCCACGCCGACCGGGGACTCGGCCTCCGCCTGGTGACCGTCAACCTAGGGCTCGCCGTGTGCGTGCTGCCCAGCCCGAGCGCGGTCCGGGTGCTGGCCTCCGTTGCCGTGCTCGCAGCGCTGGTCACCACCGGCGCCCTCCTCGTGACCGGAACCCGCGAGACCCCACCAGGGGTGGACCCGGGGACCCCGGAGGGCGCCGTGGCCACCGCCCCCGGCCTGGGCCAGCACAGCCACGGCATCGCGCTCGGGCTCGCGGTCATCCTGATCGCCGTGGCCGGCGGGGTGGCGCTCGACCCGGCAGCCCTGGGAGGCGCCGCGGCCACAGCTGAGCCGGCCTCCGCAGGAGTGGCGGCCACCGGCGAGGTCACCCGGGTCACGGTCAGCATCCAGGGGATGCGCTTCACCCCGGATACCCTCCGGGTGCCCGCCGGGAACTCCCTGCAGATCACCGTGGTCAACAGCGGCGACGACGTCCACGACCTGGTCCTGGAGACCGGGGAGCGCACGCCGCGGCTCTCCCCGGGTCAGTCGGCCACGCTGGAGATCCCCGTCGTGGGCCGCGACCTGGCCGGGTGGTGCTCCATCGCCGGTCACCGCCAGATGGGCATGGTCCTGGCCATCGAGGTCGACGGGATCAGCGACACCACCGCCGGGCTTGGGACCTCCGGGGAGCACTCGGACGACGCCGAGCACGGCGGGGACGTGGCCGACACGGAATCCGACGACCATCCCACTCCGGACCTGATGGCTGAGCCTGGGCTGGGGTTCAGCGCCCACGACGCACGCCTGGCCCCGGCATCCACAAGCCGCACCCACCGTGTCCGCCTGGTCGTGACCGAGACGCAGGCCGAGGTGGCCCCGGGTGTCCGCCAGACCCGATGGACCTTCGGCGGGACCGCACCGGGACCCGTCCTGCGCGGGCGGGTCGGCGACACCTTCCTGGTCACCCTGGTCAACGACGGCTCCATCGGGCACTCGATCGACTTCCACGCCGGCGCCCTGGCCCCCGACCGCCCGATGCGCACCATCGCCCCAGGGGAGGAGCTGCTCTACCGGTTCACCGCCACCAGGGCGGGAATCTGGATGTACCACTGCTCGACGATGCCGATGTCCATGCACATCGCCAACGGGATGTTCGGCGCGGTGATCATCGACCCACCCGACCTCGCCCCGGTCGACGAGGAGTTCGTCCTCGTCCAGTCCGAGTCCTACCTCGGACCCCAGGGCGGCACCGCTGACGCCGACGCGATCGCTGCCGGTGAGCACGACCTGGTCAGCTTCAACGGCTACCCCATGCAGTACCGCCATCAGCCCCTGACCGTCGGCGTGGGCGACCGGGTGCGCATCTGGGTCCTGGCCGCCGGACCAAACATCGGCTCGGCGTTCCACGTCGTCGGCGGCCAGTTTGACACCGTCTACCGGGAGGGCGCCTACGACCTGACCCCCGGAACCGGTGGCTCCCAGGTCCTCGGACTGTTCCCCGCACAGGGCGGCTTCGTCGAGCTCACCCTGCCCGAAGCCGGCAACTACCCCTTCGTCTCCCACACCATGTCCGACGCCGAACGCGGCGCCACCGGGATCCTGCAGGCCATAGTCGCTCCCTGACCAGGCCTCGGGCCTCCGGGCAGGTTGACCCTTGAGATCGCTGGGCTTCGAGAGGACGATCCAATCCCCAGGCCACGAGCGGAGGCGACCATCATGACCCGGGACAACGCACGCACCGATCAGGTCGAGACCCTGCGGCTGGCGATCTATCAAGCGTTCGCCGACGACGGACGGGCCCCGGTCCCCGACGTGCTGGCCCAGCAGCTGGGCCTGCCCCCAGCGGAGATCGATGCCGACCTGCACGAGCTGGCGCGGCAGCGGCACGTGGTCCTGGACCCCGAGGGCCGGATCGTCATGGCGCACCCGTTCGCCGCGATCCCGCTGGGCTTCGCCGTGATGGGCGCCGAGACCCTCTGGTGGGGGGGGTTGCGCGTGGGACTCCTTCGCGCTGCCCCACCTGCTGCCGGCCAATGACCCCGTGCTCGTCGCCACCCGGTGCCCGGCATGCTCCCAGCCACTGGCCTGGAACGTAGGCACCGACGCCCCACCCCCGGGCCCTGAAGTCGCCCACTTCCTGGTCCTGGCAGCCCACATCTGGGACGACGTCGTGCACACCTGCAGCCACCAACGGCTGTTCTGCTCCACCACGTGCGTCGACGCCTGGCTCACGGCGACGGGCAACCAGCGCGGGTACGTCATGGACCTCGCCACCCTGTGGCGCCTCGCCCAGGGCTGGTACGCCGGCCGGCTCGACCGCGGCTACGTCCGCCGCGACCCCGCCGACGCGGCCGACTACTTCGGCCGCGTCGGCCTGACCGGACCGTTCTGGGGGTTATGACCCACGCTCCTGCCTAATCCCGACTGACTGGCGATCGCGTCCTTCTGGGCGCGGCGATGCCCTCCTGAAGGCGCCCAGCTCGCGGCGCTGTGACGCGGCAGGTGGTTCGAGGATCAGCTAGGCACTGACGGCGAGTTGGTCGATGATCGGGAGCAAGGCGCCGGAACACGAATCCTTGCCGACGATCTTGTACCGAGACAGGTGGGGAAGCCTCACGATGTAGACCGCGCGGCCTTCTTGTCCAGCGAAGTTGGCCTCCTTGTAGCTGACCTTGCCCCAGCCGATTGGGCCCGTCCGCTCAGCGCCGACAGGGTGGCAACCCTGGCCGACCAGGATCTTGACGAGAGCCTGGTAGGGCTCCTCATCGATGCAGATGATGGCGGTGGGCTTCAACTGCGCCATTACCTTCGTCCACAGCGAGTTGGGAAGCCCAGAGTGGCCCGTCGGTTCACCAGCGCATCGCGGGACGGAGACCGGAACGGCACATAGTTCGAGGTCAGGCACTGGTCCATAAGGGCATCACCAGTGATGTCGCCCCGCTTGTGGGCGATAGCGTTGAAGAGCCCGCACACCTGCTCTTGCAGCGGCGTGGGGCGACCGCCCTCAGTCCAGCGGCCCACCCGGAAGAGGGAGCCTTCATCAGCCGTGAGATTCGGGGGCTGATACCAGTCTCCACCCGGGTTGAATCCGAAGAACAGCATCCTGGTCTCGGGTGACAACGTAGCCGCGGGCGAGTACAGGAAGCGCCAGCCGAGGGTATGTCCCAGTCGCGTGTGCGCCTCCTCGATGTCGTTACCGATCTCAGCGAGGAGAGCGTCTCTGTCGAATCCGCGTGGCTCAGCCTCTCCTGCCCTATCCGCTGGGTATGGCCCGGAGGGCCGGGCAAGTGAATCAGCCCTCGCCACCCCGGTCACGTCAGCTTCGATGAGTCTCTTCGAGTGCTGGCCGTGGTCGCCGCCACGAACGGCTGGGGCCCCACCACCTGGTTCCGGGGCATGCCCGTGGAGGTGGTCACCGCGGTCCCGATCGGCACCCCACCACCACCGCCGGGCCTGGCGGCGTTCCCCGAGCCGGGCCAGATCGCGGCCTCGCCGGCGTTCGCGGCGCTGCACGCCAGCGACCGGTTGTTCGCGGCCCGCTACCCCGGCGAGGTGGTCGCCACGATCGGCCCGGCGGGCCTGGCCGGCCCGAACGAGCTGTACGCATGGGTAGGCGTGACGGAGGGATCGGGCACGTACGACACCGCCGGCTACGGCCAGCCCGCATGGATGCGCGAGGCCGACAGCTCGCAGCAGCAGACCGCGGACCTGGTCATCCCGCTGGGCGTGCTGCTGTTCGTGCTGCCGGTGCTGATCCTGCTCGGCACCTCGACCCGGCTGGGCTCGGCCCAGCGCGACCAGCGCATGGCCGCGATGCGGCTGGTCGGCGCCACCCCCGGCGAGGTGCGCCTGGTGTCCGCGGCCGAAGCCGGTGCCATCGGCGCGGTCGGCGTCGTCGGCGGCCTGCTGCTCTTCGCGCTGGCCCGCCCGCTGGTCGCGCTGCTGCCGTGGCGCCCGGGGCTGTTCCCCACCGACCTGGCGCCCTCCCCGGCGCTGGTGGCGCTCATCGCGCTCGTCCTGCCGCTGCTCGGGGTGCTCGCCGGGTACCTCTCGCAGCGGCGCGTCGTGGCCAGCCCCCTGGGCGTCACCCGCCGGGCCACCCCCCGCCCGCCTCGGGCGTGGCGGGCGATCCCGCTGGTCGCGGGCGTGGGCCTGCTGCTGGTCCTGCTCGTGTTCCCCTCGCTCATCAACGGCAACGCGGGCGTCGTCTATCTGCTGCTGCTCGGCGGCGCCGGGCTCACCCTGCTCGGCCTGGTGCTGGCCACCCCGCTGGTCGGGGCCGCGGCAGCTGCCGGTCTGCTGCGCATTCGGCGCCTGCCCGTCGCCGGCCTGCTGGCCGCCCGCCGCCTGCAGGCCGACCCGATGTCAACGGCCCGGCTGGTCACCGGCATCACGGTGTTGACGTTCATCGCCACCTGGGTCCTCGCCGCGTTCCTGCCCGTCCTCCAGCAGGCCGACACCGGCTACATCGCGGCACAGCAGGCCCAGGTCGAGCCGGGCACCGTGGCGGGGCCCTCGCGGCTCGACACGATCACCACGCTGGAGGCCACCGACGGGGTGCGTGCCGCCGTGCCAATCCTGGTCGCCGAGCCCATCTGAAGTGACCCCAGTGGGCCGGACACCTCCAGACTTGGCAGGAGCCAGGGAGGGAGGCCGGGATGCCGGCGCTGAGCAAGTACCCCGACGAGTTCAAGAGGCAGGCCGCGTCGCTGGTCGTTGACGGCGGCAGGTCGGTGCGTGACGTCGCGCGTGAGCTCGACGTGAACCACGAGACGTTGCGGAACTGGGTCGCGACGATGCGCAAGGAACGCGCGACCCCGGGCGGACCGATCACCCCGGACGAGCGGGCCGAGCTGAACCGGCTGCGCCGGCAGGTCGCCGAGCTCGAGCTGGAGAAGGAGATCTTGCGAAAAGCCGCGGTCTTCTTCGCCAAGGAGACGGGCCGGTGAGCCGCAGCCTGCGCTGCGAGTTCATCGACGCGGAGAAGACCACCTACGGAGTCCGCCGTCTCTGCCGTGTCCTGCAGGTGTCGAAGACGACCTACTACGAGTGGGCCGCCCGCGCCGGCGGCGCGACCAGTCACGAGGTCGACGAGGCCTATGCGATCCACGAGCTGCGCCAAGCATGGGCCGAGCACCGCGGCGTCTACGGAGCCCGCAGGCTGACCGCTGAAGCCACCGACCGGGGCCACGAGTGGGCCCGCAAACGGGTCGCGAGGCTGATGAAGGCGGGCGGGTTCGAGGGCGTCCACCGGCGCCGCAAGGGCCGCAAGGGCAAGCGCGGGAACGGCCCGGCGCCGGCTCCCGACCGGGTTCAGCGGCAGTTCGCGGCCGCGGAGCCCGACCGGCTGTGGGTCGCTGACATCACCTACCTGCGCACGTGGGAGGGGTTCCTCTACCTCGCCGTGGTCGTCGACGCCTGCTCCCGGCGGGTCGTGGGCTGGGCGATGGCCGACCACCTGCGCCGCGAGCTGGTCCTCGACGCCGTCGGGATGGCGATCTTCCGCCGCAAGCCCGACCCCGGCCTGGTGCACCACTCCGACCGCGGCACCCAGTACACGTCCTACGACTTCGGCAAGGCACTGCGCGCCTCGGGCGTGCTGGCCTCGATGGGCGCGGTCGGCACCGCCTACGACAACGCGATGTGCGAGTCGTTCTTCGCAACCTTGAAGGAGGAGATGGTCTACCGGCGGTCCTGGCCTACCCGTCACGAGCTGGAGATGGAGGTGTTCTCCTACATCGAAGGGTTCTACAACCCCGTCCGCCGGCACAGCCGCCTGGACAACCTCAGCCCCATCACCTACGAACAGAACCTGACGACCCGAACGACACACATCGAGGCGTCCGCCTGACTGGGGTCACTTCAATCCAGACCAGCGAGGAGGACGACGACTGGACCGGATCGCCTGGCATCGGCGACTGCGCTGCCCTCGCCGCGGTGCTGCGCAGCCCGCTGCCGCAATGCGAGCCCACAACCGCGTTCGCGATCAACACCGACCCCACCAAGGCCCCCATCCGCCTCGTCGACCCCATCGACCGGCGCACCCTCGACCTGCCCCCGGTCCGCTTCGAGCGGACCGCCCAGCCCGACGCGGAGACAGCCAACGCCCTGCGGGGCCTCGGCATCGGGGACTACCTGCTGCCCTTCACCAACACACCCACTGCCCTGCCCCAGGACTGGCCCGTCCAGATGCTCGTCGCCACCGACGGCGACCCGGACACCATCGAGGCCGTCAAGACGATCATGGCCACCTCCACCGGCCAGGTGCCCACCACCGGCGAGGACCAGCAGCGCGAGGGCTCCACCGACCAGCGGCTCTACACCCTGCTGCTCGTGGCCTACCTCGCCGCCATCGCCCTGATCGCCATGGTCAGCCTCGCCGTCGCTGGGGCGGACGACCTGCGCACTCGCGCCAGGTCCATGGCCGGCCTGGCCGCCGCCGGAACGCCCGTGAGCACGCTCCGCCGCGCCAGCCTCGCCCAGCTCGCCCTCACCCTGATCCCCGCCGTCGTACTCGCCCTCGGCGCGGCCACCATCGCCGGGTTCATGTACTCCCAGCTGTGGCTGGTCGATTCGTCGCCCGGGACGCCGCGCCCCTTCGACGCCGCGGTGATCGCCGCGGTCGGCATCGGCGCCGTCCTGATCGTGCTGCTCGCCTACGCCCTGACACTGCCCACCCTGCGCAGCACCGTCGACCTGCGCAGCCTCCGCACCACCTGACGCGGCTAGCCCCTACTGGGCGGAGTGCAGCGCCTCGCTTTGCAGCCGGTCGCGCTGGTTCCGACGATCAAGGGCGTGCCCGCAGGTCGCGCGAGCTGCCTGCTGGCCGGCCGGTTCCCTCACCTGCGAGGGGGTCGGTGTTCGTGGTGGCGTTTGGCCATCTCATAGCGTGCGGCGTGCTCGCGGAGGTACTCACGGAGGTACGGGATCGCGAAGTCCACGTAGCCGCGGCGAGTGGGTTCGATGACGCCGGCGGCGATGAGTCGGGCCCGGTAGACGCTGGCGTAATGGGGGGTTTCGTGGAGCCGGCGGGCGATCTCGCCGGTGGAGGACTCTCCGTCGTCTTGGGACATGGCCAGCAGGTAGGTGCGGTCGATCGCGGACAGGTCGGCCAGGGCGGCGGCATGCACGGTGGAGCCCAGACGTTTGCGGGCAGCCGGGATGCCGGCGCGAACGGCGCTCAGGTCGATGCGCTGACCCGTGGCCTTGCGCCACACGTGGTATCCGACCAGTTGGATCATGAACGGGTACCCGCCGGTGGCGTCCGTGGCCGCGGTCAACGCGTCCTCGGCGATGGTGCGCCCCTCATCGGCTTGAACGTCCGCGTCTCCGACACCCGCTTGCCGCCCGGCCCCGGCGTCCGCACGCACACCGTCACCGACGCCTTGCCGACATCCAGGCCCGCGACCCGCTCGAACAGCACATCCATCGAGCACCTCCCACAGGTTGGCGCCGCCCGGGGGGACCTCTGCGATGGAGACAGACCCACGCGCTCTACGGCAGCAATCCGACACTCCCGAGGACCCCGCGTCGTACTCTTCTACGGGCTCGAGGAACTCGCACCAGAGTGCGCGACGACGTCAGCCGGGCGGCCCCGCCATTCTCACTCCCCCGACCCAGCGAACGACAGACCGCGGGCGTTACTCCTCTGGCTCCAAGAAGCAGGCGGCCGTCGCGGCCCGATTCCGCAGCCACACCAGACACTTTCGCGGTCGAACCATGCAGCACGAGATGTCACAACCCGCACGGCTCGAGGCGGTGCCGACAACCGGCCCCTCGTGCGGTTGCGGTGCGCCCTTACGGCGTCAGGAGCCGAGCCGCAGGGCTGACGATGACGGCCGCCGACTCCGTCACGGGCAAGACCCAGACCGCCGCACACACTGGTATCTCTATCCCGGGTCCGGGATAGAGATACTTATCCCGGGTGAGCAACTATCCCGGGTTGTCGTCGTCGGCGGCGGGTTGGTGCAGGTCACGGCTGTGCGCGTGGGGGTGGCGCCCGGGATTGTCACAGGG
>JBFWSN010000049.1:0-13139 GCA_050248355.1 Dehalococcoidia bacterium | reverse complement strand
CTCCCGCGACGGCTTGGACTCACTCCTGCGTGGACTCACAAGGTCCGATGTCATCACTCACAGTGCCCATCCCGCCGGAACCCAGCCCGGCGTGTCGGGCCGGAAACACCGATCTTGAAACAGTCCCAGGCCCGCCAGGGGGCCAGGCTGAAGTCCCGGGCGGAAGGTCGGGGCGGACGCGGACGAACTGTGGCGGGGCAGCGACGGGGCTGGTGTCGGTCACGACTGGGCGGCGGTGAGCTCGCTGATGAGCTCGCGGACGCGGCGGTCGATCTCGTCGCGGATGGGCCGGATCTCGGCGGCGGTCTTGCCGGCAGGGTCGGTGAGGTCCCAGTCGAGGTAGCGCTTTCCGGGGTAGACGGGGCAGGCGTCGCCACATCCCATGGTGATGACGACGTCGGCGGCGCGGACCACGTCGTCGGTGAGGGGCTTGGGGAACTCCTGGGACAGGTCGAGCCCGATCTCGTTCATGACCTCGCCGACGGCCGGGTTGATGGTGTCGGCCGGGGCGGAGCCGGCGGAACGGACGTTGACCGTGCCGTGGGCGTGGTGGTGTAGCAGGGCGGCAGCCATCTGGGAGCGGCCGGCGTTGTGCACACAGACGAACAGGACTTCAGGGACAGTCTTCACGATGGCTCCTTGGGCCTGAGCGAGGGCGGTGAGCCGGTCGGCGGCGAACCGGCCGGTGAGCGAGACGAGGTGGGTGCGCACTTTCGCGGTGCGCCGCAGGGCTGTGTAGGACTCGAACACGTAGCGGTGGATGGTCTCGGCGGAGAAGACCCCGATGTAGCGGCTGGTCAGCTCGTCGGCGAGCCGTTCGAGAACTGGAGTGTCCGAGAGCAGCGCGGGTGGCTGACCGGCGGCGTTGAGGTGGGTGGGGGGCGGAGACATCGGTGTGATCATTGCGGGGTTCCTATTGCGGTCAGGGCTCTCGCATGGGTGCGGTGGGGGTGACGCGGTTCTTCCAGCGGCGGCGGGCGGCGAGGGAGACATAGACCAGGGCGACGAGGACGGGGACCTCGATCAGCGGGCCGACCACACCGGCCAGCGCCTGGCCGGAGGTGACCCCGAAGGTCGCGATGGCCACGGCGATGGCGAGTTCGAAGTTGTTGCCGGCCGCGGTGAACGCCAGCGTGGCGGAGCGTTCGTAGCCCAGGCCCACGGCCTTCGCGAGCGCGAGGGAGCCGAACCACATGATCGCGAAGTAGGCCAGCAGCGGGAGCGCGATGCGGGCGACGTCGAGGGGCTGGGAGGTGATCGCGTCGCCTTGCAGGGCGAACAGGATGACGATGGTGAACAGCAGGCCGTAGAGCGCGAACGGCCCGATGCGGGGGACGAGTTTCTCCTCGTACCAGTTGCGGCCCTTGGCTTTCTCCCCGAACCGGCGGGTGAGGTAGCCGGCAACCAGCGGGATCCCGAGGAAGATCAGCACGGACTTGGCGATCTGCCAGGCCGAGACGTCGAGGTCGGTCTGCGGCAGACCGAGCCAGCCGGGCAGGACCGACAGGTAGAACCAGCCGAGCCCGGCGAAGGCGATGACCTGGAAGATCGAGTTGATCGCGACGAGCACGGCGGCGGCTTCGCGGTCACCGCAGGCCAGGTCGTTCCAGATGATGACCATCGCGATGCAGCGGGCGAGCCCGACGATGATCAGCCCGGTGCGGTACTCGGGCAGGTCGGGCAGCAGCAGCCAGGCCAGGGCGAACATCAGCGCCGGCCCGATGATCCAGTTCAGGACCAGCGAGCTGATCAGCAGCCGACGGTCCCCGGTGACGGTGCGGACCCGGTCGTAGCGGACCTTCGCCAGTACCGGGTACATCATGATCAGTAGTCCGAGAGCGATGGGCAGGGAGATGCCGTCGACGGCGATGGTGTTCAGTGCCGGTCCCAGGCCGGGGATGGTGCGACCGGCGAGCAGACCGAGGGCCATCGCGGCGAGGATCCAGACCGGCAGGAACCGGTCCAGCGTCGAGAGTCGCTTCGCGACCGGTGCTTCGGCGGGGGCGGTGCCGGCGTCCGGGGCGGTGCCGGCGTCCGGGGCGGTGCCGGCGTCCGGGGTGGTGCCGGTGTCGGGGGTGGTGCCGGTGTCGGGGGTGGTGTGGCGGGCGCTGTCGGGCGTGGTGCTCATGCGGGCAGGTCACTTTCCTCGCCGGTGCAGCTGCTGGTCAGGGGCGCGCCGAGGGGGACCAGCACGGTGGCGAGTTGGCCGATGACCTCGGGGCGGACGCGGTAGTAGATCCAGGTGCCACGGCGTTGGCTGCTCACCAGGCCGACGGTGCGCAGCACCTTGAGGTGGTGGCTGATCGTGGGCCCGGTCAGTGCGAACGCGCCGTTGATATCGCAGACGCAGGCTTCTCCGCCCTCGTGGGCGGCGATCAGTGAGAGCAGGCGTAGCCGGACCGGGTCGCCGAGAGCCTTGAACGCGGCCGCCAACGAGGTGGCCTCGTCCGCATCGAGGGCTGGGGTGGTGGCCGGGGGCGACTCCAGCGGGGGGAGCAATTTCGACACTGATCTATCTTCACTACCGTCGAATCAGTGAAGCAAGTGAACAGCTTGTGAACTTCGACGCCTGTCTAAATTCGCTCCTCCCAGGGTTGCTTGCGGAACGACTGCGTCCTCGTCTGCCCCGTCATCGGGCCCCGTCATCGGGTCGGTGGTGATCCATCCTGACCCGCGTCGGCGGCGGCTTCAGGTGGGCGCGTGAACGAACTGTCGGGGTCGCGGGGCACGGTGGTGGGCTTGTCGTGGCGGGGGACGGTGCCGGTGGCCAGGAGCGCGGCCGCGACGGCGGTCGCGGCGAGCAGAACGAACACGCCGGGGTAGCCGCCCAGGGCGACGGCGATCGCGGCGCCTGCCCACGGGGCGAGCGCGGTGGCGATCATCGAGGGGGCAGAGAGCAGCCCGTTGAGCAGACCGTAGTGGGCCGCGCCCCACCGGTCGCTGACCGCGGTGGCCTGCAGCAGGGTGAACACACCGCGCGCGGCGCCGGCCAGCATCGCCGCGGCAATGAGCAGGACCTCGGGGCCGGGCAGCAGCCCGAGCAGCAGGGTTGCCGCGGCGGACAGCGCGAGGATCACCACGGCACGCATCCGCACCGACAGCGCGGTGGTGAGCCGGCCGTAGCCGAGCCGGCCCAGGACCTGACCGAGCCCGCCCAGCCCGAGGGCCCAGGCGGCGTCGGAGGTCGACAGGCCGCGCTCGATGAGCAGCGGGACCTGGTTGACCACGACCGCGAACGCGGCGAAGGTGCCCAGCGCGATCGCCGGGACGAGCAGCAGGAACGCCCGGCTGCGCATGACCTCTCGGGGGGCGTGCTCGGCGGCATCCTGCTGCCCGCTGTGACGGTGTTCGGTATGGCCGGGGTCTGGCCAAGCGCCTCGCAGCCCGAACAGGTGCGCGGGGATCGTGATCACGGCGAGGACGACGGCGAGGACGAGATAGGTGTGGCGCCAGCCCAGCTGCCCCAGCAGGGCCGCAGCGGTGGGCGCGAAGATCGTGCTGGCTAGCCCGGCCAGCAGGGTCAGCGCGGTCAACGCCCGCACCCGCCGCGGCCCCCACCAGCGGGTCAGGGCGGCGAACGCGGGCGGGTAGAGGGTGCCGGCCATCGCAACTCCGGCCAGCGCCCAGGCCGCGAAGAACGACGGCAGGTTCGGTGCCAGCGCGATCCCGACCACCGCGGGCACACCCAGGACCGAGCCGACGGTCATGACCGGGCGCGGCCCGATCCGGTCCAGCCAGCGGCCGGCCGGGATCCCTACCAGTGCCGAGACCACCAGCCCGGTGGAGAACCCGGCAGTGATCATCGAGACCGACCAGCCGGTGTCGGCGGCGATGGAGGGGGCCAGGACCGGGAAGGCGTAGTAGAGCACTCCCCAACTGACGATCTCGGTCACGCACAGCACGACCAGGACGCGGCGCAGCCCGCCGGCGTCAAGCGTGCCGGCGGGCTGGGCATCCATCTCTGCAGGCTGCACCACGAGGCGCTCAGCCGCTTTGCTCTGTGCTCAGCCGGTGGGAGGGGTTTCGAGGCTCAGTGAGACCGGGACCGGTGAGCCGCAGCACCCGCCGGCGATCGCCCCGTCGGGTTCGTCGAACAGGCCGGCTCCCCCGCACACCCCCGTCTCGGGTAGCACCAGCTCGATCCGCCGCGCGGCGTCCTCGTCGCCCGCGATCGCCGCGACCACCGAGCGGACCTGCTCGTAGCCGGTCATCGCCAGGAAGGTCGGGGCCCGGCCGTAGGACTTCATCCCGACCAGGAACACCCCGGGCTCGGGCTGGGTCAACTCGCCGGCACCGTGGGGGTAGACCGTCCCGCACGAATGCACGTTCGGGTCGATCAGCGGGGCCAGCCCGCGCGGCGCCTGCAGCACCGGATCCAGGTCCAGCCGCACCTCCGACAGCCACGACAGGTCCGGCCGGAACCCGGTCACCGCGACCACCTGACCGACCGGGTCCAGGCGGCGACCGTCGCCGCCGACGAGCACCAGGCCGTCATCAACGCGCTCGACCGCGGCGGTGCGGAACCCGGTCACCGTCGTGATGTGGCCCGCCTCCACCGCGTCGGCCGCCCGCTGCCCCAGCGCCCCGCGAGCGGGCAACTCGTCGGCGGCGCCACCGCCGAAGGCGTTCCCGACCTGCCCGCGCCGCAGCAACCAGTCGACGTGGGTGCCGGGATGCTGGGCGGCCAGCTCGACGAACGCGACCAGCGCCGTCAACGCCGAGTGCCCGCTGCCCGCCACCGCGACCCGCTGCCCCGCATACCGCGCCCGCACGCCCGGGTCGTTCAAATCCGGCACCCGGTACACGATGCGGTCAGCGGCCGCCGCCTCGCCCGGCGCAGGCAGCCCGTCTCCACCCAGTGGGTTAGGACCGGTCCACGTCCCGGACGCGTCGATCACCGCCCGCGCGGTCACCAGTTCCCCCACGCCACCGCCGGTGCCGTCCTCGGAGCCCGTGTGGCTGCGCACGTGCACCGTCAGCGGCTCACTCGTGCGTCCCGCATCCACGACGAGGTCACGGCCCCGACGGGCGACTCCAACCACGCGGACCCCGAACCGGACACGCTCCCCGAGCACCTCGGCCAGCGGCTGCAGATACCGCTGCGCCCACTCCCGACCCGTCGGATAGGCATCCGCTGGCGGAGCGACCCATCCCGTGGGCGCCAGCAGCTTCTCCGCAGCCGGGTCCACCAGCTCGCCCCACCGCGAGAACAGCCGCACGTGATGCCACTGCCGCACGCTGGCCCCGGCTTCCGACCCGGCCTCGAACACCAGCACCGGCACGTCCCGCTCCACCAGCCGCGCCGCCGCAGCCAGCCCCACCGGTCCCGCGCCGACCACTACAACCGGCAGCTCCGTCCCGTCCACGACAACCTCCATCGACGCTCATCGATTAACGTCGCCGGACTGTATCGACCGTCATCGATTGACGCAACCATCGACGGACGTCGATAATGCACGCATGAAGCTTGCCGCAGGCGCTCGGACCGAGCTGTCGATCAACGACGTCTCGACGGTCTCTCCGGGACAGCTGGGAGCAGCGGACGCGAAGGTCTACGCCGAGTGGTTCGCCTGCCTGGCCGACCCCACCCGGGTCCGACTCCTGCACGCCGTCGCTGCCGGCGGGCGGCAGATCCCTGTCGGGGAGCTCGCCGGGCAGCTCGGCATCAGCCAGTCCACCTGCTCCCATCATGTCCGCAAGCTGGCCGACGTCGGGTTCCTGACCGTGCGCCGTGACGGCACCACGTCCCTGGTAGCGGTCAACCCCGCGTGCTGCACAGGGTTGCCACATGCCGCCGACGTCGTGATGGGGCTGCTCGCGCCGCGGCCGTGCTGTCCCGACGGCCTGCCCACCGACGTCACGGTCCGCGCGCTCGCCCCCACAGACTGGGCAGACGTGCGGCGTATCTACGCCGAAGGCATCGCCACGGGCGACGCCACGTTCGAGACCGACGTTCCCGAACGCCGCGAGCTGGATCGCCGCTGGCTGCCCGAGCATCGATGGGTCGCCGAGATCGACGGCAAGGTCGCGGGCTGGACCGCGCTCACCGCCGCCTCGGCCCGACCCGTCTACGCAGGCGTCGCCGAATCCTCGATCTACGTCGGCGACGGCCATCGCGGCCGCGGCGTCGGCAAAGCCCTCATCCACCAACAGGTTTGCGCCGCCGACGACGCCGGCCTCTGGACCCTGCAAACCGCGATCTTCCCTGAGAACCGAGCCTCGATCGCCCTGCACCACTCCGCGGGCTACCGCACTCTCGGCATCCGGGACCGCATCGGCCAACACCACGGCCGCTGGCGCGACACCATCGTTCTCGAACGACGAGCTGCCTGACGTGTCGTGGCAGGTTGGCCGTCATTCGCCAGGGGTCTGCCTGGCGGCTCCGATGTCGGGCCAACCCGACTGGTGTCCCGTTTGCGACGCAGCTGAACGCTACGCAGCGGAGCTCAGCCCCGAGGGCCGATCAGACACCGGGTGGGGGAGGTGCGAGTCCGTGCGTCGTTTGCCTTCCGGCCGGACTTCCTTGCCCTGATCGGACTCCGGGTCTAGTCTTGAATCACTGTTAGTCAGTCTGATTCAAAGAGGTGGCGGAGTGTTGACCGGTGAACGAATCGGCCACGCGCTGAAGGCTGCGCAGCTGAGCCAGCGCGCCGCCGCCGACACGACCGGGATCTCCCAGCCAACGCTGTCGCGGATCATCAACGGTGAGCGGGCCGCCAAGGTCCCCGAGTTGCTGGCGATCGCCGCCGTGACCGGGTACACCTTCGCCGAGCTCACGGGCCAGAGCAGGATCGCCGAGCGCGCGCAGGTCGCGGCCCGGGCCACCGCCGGGGTGACCATGGAGCAGATGCGTAACGCGCTGCTGCGTTACCTCGAGCTCGATGCCTACCTCGACGACCAGGGCATCACGGCGTCATGAAGATGTATCCCCAGTTCCTGGAACTACAGAGGAGCCGGACGAGCAAACTACGTAGAGACGCAGGCAATCTGGAAGTGCAGGCGAGGGAGGCGGCCTCCGACTTCCGTGCCACCTACCATCTGGGTACCCAGCCGCTGGGTGATCTGGTCGCGTTAATCGAACAGACCACCGGTATCGACGTTGCGGTGCTCGACGTCGAGCCAGACGAGCACGGGCTGACGATGCGCGACCCGGACCGCGACACAGTGTTCATCGCGGTCGCGCGTACCCCGAATCCGATGCGCCAGCGCAGCACCCTGGCCCACGAACTCGCCCACGTTTGCTTCGAGGATTGGGCTAACGGTGCGGTGCCAGCGGGGCGCACCCCGCAGGAGATCCGGGCGGATAACTTTGCCCGGCATCTGCTCCTCCCCGTCGACGGGTTGCGTGAGTTTCTCGGGCCGCCTCGCGGCGCGGCGGGGCCGGAGATGTTGTCGCAGATCGTGCAGCACTTCCTGGTATCCCCAAGGGTCGCGGCCATCGTGCTCCGCGATGCTGGCTACATCGATGCGCCGACCGAGGAGAGCTGGAGGGTCGTCACGACCCCGGGGTTGGCAGCCCGCTACGGCTGGGCCGACCAGTACCACGCACTGCGTGCCCAGTCCGAACAGCGCCGCGCCCCGCAACGCCTGCTCGCCCGCACAATCAACGGCTACCTCGCCAACGTCGTGTCCACACAGACCATCGCCACCCTGCGCGGTATGACCGCTCCCGAAGTCGAAGCCGAACTCCACGCAGCCGGGGTTGTGCCCGACGAGCCAGCTATCGCCTGGGCCGACGCCGCAGGCCTACCCGAAGTCAACGTCGACCTCAGCGACCTCGACGACCCGACGGACCTATTGGACTCCGGAGGAGACTCGCGGCCGGAGGGATCGGCAAGTTGAACCTACGTCCCGTCATCGACGCAGGCCCGGCCCTGAACTTCTTCTCGACCAACCAGGAGCGTCTGCTGCTGGCGACCCTCGGACCGATCAGCACTCCCGAGACGGTCCGGGACGAGGTGCTGCGCAAGGCTCGCGCCGATGCCCGGTTCGAGCCGGCTGAGCGGGTGTGGAACCGCCTGCCCGCGCGCCTACTGGAGATTCTCTCCGACGCCGAGAATCCTGAGCTCAACGCCGCAGTGACGCGGATCAGCCAACTCCCCATGGCCGAGCGCAGCCTCCGCCAGAAGGACTACGGGGAGATCATGGTCATCGCGCACGCCGTCGTTGCCGCCGAGGCCGGCCACACCGTCACCGTCCTCATCGACGACGGCGAGGGCACTCGCCTGGCCACCACCGAGATCGAGCGCCTCGACCGGCTCCGCACCAGCGGGAGCAGCGTCGGGGCGATCAGGCTCGTCGGTACCCCCACCGTCCTCGAACGAGCCGCTGGCAGCGAGCATCTGCCCGACAAAGCCGCCATGCGCAAGATCTACGAAAAGCTCCGGCTCTGCGACGACGGCCTCATGCCGATCGAGCGGACCCGCCTGCTCGCCTCCGAAGTTTGGCGGCCGTCGCCCTGACACCACGGCCGCGCCGCGCCACGCCGCGGGCCGCCGAAGGCCACCCGTCCAGCCCTCTGGGCTCAGACCGGCAGCTGAGTAGGAACCGCCGTTGGGACCCGATTCCGGCGTTCGCCGCACGCTGGACATCCCCGCTGCCATCGCCGGCACCACACCGTGCTGGGCGCTTGCCGGCCTCAGCGGGCGAGAACAGGATGAGGTCCAGCGCGGCGAACAGCCCCAGGCTGACCGTCTGCAGGGCAAGGAAGAGCAGCACGTACGGCTTGACGCGGCGGGTTTCGCGCAGCGCGAAGACCGCGCAGGCCAGGAAGAGCGCGGCGGTCATCGCAAGCAGCGGCAGCGACAGCCCGTCGACTCCGAGGTGGTAGGAGTTCCCGGCGGACAGGATCCACGGCAGGCGCACCTCGAACGCGAAGCCGCCCGGACCGACGCCCGCGACGGTGAGCTGCACCCAGACGGTGACGATCAGGGCGAGGTCGGCCAGCGCGGCCCGCCACTCCTCCCGATCGTGTGCGGGGACACGCCGGCCCACGCCGTCGAACACCGGCGCCATCAGCTGGGGATCCGGGCGTGTACCCGAGCAGCCACCCCAATGCGACGGTCACGCCGTGGGCATAGCGGCGGGTGTACACGCTCCGGGTCCGGGCGGACCACTCTTCGGCACTGATCCGGTCGGCCGCCGCGACCTTGTGGGCTGCCCACCATGTTGGTGTCGGAGACCGGGAACCGTCAGCCATGCGATCGAAATGATCAACGACGTTCGTGCAGCCTCCGCGGTTGGCGGGCCGACTCTGAGTGGCCCACGCGTCGAAGCACCGTCCTCGCCGCCCAACCACGCCAGACATACCCAGGACCCCAGTGCCTGCGGCGAACTGGTCTTCGCTGCTACGCGAAGCAGGAGCTGCCCCGTGTTCGTGACCGCACTCCGCGGTGGGCGCACCCATCCCGGCAGGCAGTGCGACGTCATCATGAATCTGAGTGTGCCTGTAGGCACCGACAGTTCGAGGTAGTGCTCGTGCGGAGCACCGTTGATGGTGCGCATCGTGGTCGAAAAAGACAACGACAGTCGTTGGCGAGATTTGCAAAGTACGGCATTTTGGTCAAAGTTTAACCGTAAGTTGGCATTCGGCCAGATATTCTGGGAGTCGTTCGTCGGAACTGCGAATTTCCTCGCAAGACTCTCGGCCTCGTCAGGGTGTATTCCTGACAAGGTGCGGAGGCGCCGGCGGCGACGTCGGTCTGCAAGCGGATGCCCCCGGGGCCGGAACTGGAAATGTTCCGGGTGGAAGCATGCGTGAGCCGGGATTCGCGATGGTCTCGTTCCGACGTCGCCGCTGGTCGCGGGGGGCACTGAGGTGTGCATAGTGGCAGCGGATCTCGGACCCGTTGGCGGAATGACGTTTGGCTTCGTAGGGCATTATGGCGCGCTGCACAGCAATTCTCAGGTAACAGAAGTGATGCCCGGAGATGATCCGTGATCGCATCAAGTAAATGTATCCTCTTTAGCTGATCAGGCGTTCGGTCAGTAGGTATGCGAAATTTCTGACGAAATCAAATATCAGCCTCTTCCATCGACCGAAGAGTCGATACGAATGGCTGCATGCCGAAAAGTATCGGAGGCGAATGAGGGTGTCCTAAATGGCGGTTCTGGCGCTACTAGCATCGCTTGACTACTGATCAATTGGGTAGTATGCAAGATGCGTTACTGCACCTCATGACGACATGACCAGGGTGCTCATCAATGTGAGCGATGAGGCGGAAGCGGTTCCCAGTCCGCTGGTGTGGAACCTCCCCGTACACGCTTCGACGACACGGCAACGAGCTTGACGCCACAATGGACTCACTCCGAGTGTGCGTGCTTCTCAAGAACGGCGTCGGTTGTCGAGCGGCTTCGCGCAATCTGCGAGCCGGTCGCCCGGTCGCTCGTCGGACCAGCTCGGGTCGGGCCAAGGACCGGTATGTCTCACTTTGAGGCAGCCCGAACTTTCATGTTCATATGCCCTGTTCGTGGTACGTAGCACGGCCTACAGTGCCAGCTCATGTGGTCTCCCGGAGCGCGTCGATGACGACGCGACGTGACTTTCTGATGGGTGCCGCGGGTATCGCTCTCGCCCCATCACAGCTCCCGCACGATGGTCACGGCTCGGGCGCCAGTGCGTCAGACCGTCCCGGGGCGGTCCCCGCCGGACACTCGGGCGTGAACGGAGCGACGTTCCGGTCGGGGGCCGGCGTCGACACCGTCGCCAACGGCTTCGATCCCGCCGCGATCCTCCGCGAGTTCGATCCCGGCACGGTCTCGGTGACTGCCGACGGGCGGACCCGGCGCGAGTGGACAATCCTGGCCCAGGACAAGGAGATCGAGGTCGCACCAGGCGTCCGGTTCCCGGCATGGACATTCAACGGACGTGTCCCCGGCCCGACTCTGCGATGCACCGAGGGAGACGAGCTGCGCATCCGGTTCGTCAACGACTCGGCCCATCCGCACACGATGCACTTCCACGGCATCCATCCCGCCGACATGGATGGGGTTCCGATGGTCGGGCGGGGCGTCATATCGCCAGGTGAAGAGTTCACCTACACCTTCGACGCCGAACCGTTCGGACTGCACCTCTACCACTGTCACGTCGGCCCTCTGGCCGAGCACATCGCGCGCGGGATGTACGGGACGTTCATTGTCGACCCGCGGCAGGGAAGGCCCCCGGCCGACGAAATGGTGATGGTGCAGCACGGTTGGAACACGACTTTCGACGGCCAGGGCAACCAGCTTTACGCGGTCAACGGGATCCCGTTCGCCTACATGCGGAACCCTGTGCGGGTCCAGGCCGGCGAGCTGATCCGGATCTATCTGGTCAACATCCTCGAGTACGACCCGATCAACAGCTTCCACCTGCACGGGAACTTCTTCGACTACTACCCGACCGGCACCCGGCTTCAACCTGCGGAGTTCACCGACACCGTGATGCAGGCCCAGGGCCAGCGAGGCATCTGTGAGCTCCGGTTCCCGCGTCCAGGCCGGTTCATGTTCCATGCGCACAAGACCGAGTTCGCCGACCTCGGGTGGATGGGCTTCTTCGAGGTGACGGAGTAGCCGATGTCTGAGCAGAGTCGCGAGGAGAAGGCACCCACGCGGGGCGGTATGTGGTTGCGCGGCGCCGCGCTGCTCGTCATGATCGGCGCAGTTCTCGCAGGGATCGCGCTGTTCGGCGCAGCGACGCTGCCCGACCGCGCCGGGCCGCCCGTCGAGAGTCTCGTGATCGAACGAACGACGCTGAAGCCGGGGACCATCGAGCTGACGGTCCGCGGAGCCGGTGCGGACGCAGTCAGCGTCGCCCAAATCGCCGTCAACGACACCTTCACCGACTTCCGCAGGGCCGACGAGCCGGTGGCTCGCCTGGCCTCGGCAACGCTGGTGATCGACTTCCCATGGGTCGACGGGCAGCCCTACCTGATCACGCTCCTCACCGGAACCGGCGCTGTAATCGAACATCAGATTCCGGTCGCGGTGGCCACACCGGAAGTCGGCGCAGGTTCTCTCGGGACGATGATCCTGCTCGGCCTCTACGTCGGGGTTGTGCCGGTCGGCATCGGAATGCTGGTGCTGCCGCTGCTGCGTCGCGCAGGGCCCATGGTGATGCGCCTCCTTCTTGCGTTCACCATCGGTCTGCTCGGATTCATCGGTGTCGACGCCACGCTCGACGGGATCGAACTCGCGGAGCGGACCGGCGGCCCGTTCGGCGGGACCGTGTTGGTCCTCCTCGCTGCCGCGGCGACGTTCGTCGCGCTCAGCGGCGTCGATCGCTGGATCCGGGCGCGCCGTCCGTCCGAGAGTCAGGACGGTCGTCGGGCCGCGCTACGGCTGGCGGCGCTCGTCGCCGGGAGCATCGGGTTGCACAACCTGGGGGAGGGGCTCGCAATTGGTTCGGCCTTCGCTGTCGGCGAGCTGGCGATCGGCACGGCGCTCGTGGTCGGGTTCGCATTGCACAACACCACGGAAGGTCTAGCCATCGTTGCGCCTCTCGCCGAGCACCGCGTCGGATGGCTGCGACTGCTCGGGCTCGGGCTGCTCGCGGGAGCGCCGGCGATCCTGGGAGCCGTCATCGGCCTCGCCGTGGACAACTCCACTCTCTCGGCCGCGTTGCTGGGCGTCGGCGTCGGGGCGGTCGCCCTGGTGGTCGTGCAGATCGCTGAGTCCCTGCGCGCCGGCCGGGCTGGCCGACTCGTCGATCCTCCGGTGGCCGTGGGCATCGTCATCGGTCTCGCGGTCATGTACTTCACCGGACTTCTCGTCGTCGGGTAAGACCGCTTCCCCTGGATGCACGAAATGCGCGTCGGATGGCAGGCCCGGCCATCTGACGCGCATTTCGTGGTGTGGCGGTGGTGTGGGCCCCCCACGGGCCCGGGTGTCGCATGGTCGATCGCGGTGTCGGTGGTGGTGGCCCCCCACGGGCCGCCGGTCTCCGGTGTCGCGATGTCCTCGTGGTGATGTCCTCGTGGTGATGTCCTCGTGGTGATGTCGGCGTTGTTCGTGTCGTGTGGTGCAGCGGGTCAGTTGTTGTAGTGGTTGTAGCTGTTGTCGTGGCAGCCGTACTTGTCGTCGTCCCACTTGTTGTTGTCGTACTTGTCGTTGCAGCCGTACTTCGAGTCGTCGTCGTACTTGTCGTTCTTGTAGTCGTCGTC
>JBFWSN010000048.1:0-13438 GCA_050248355.1 Dehalococcoidia bacterium | reverse complement strand
CCTTCAACGGCCACATCATCGAGACCGGCACCACCTCCTACCGCCTCGCCCACACCCGCGCCCACCGACCCGAGGGTGGGGCCAAATGAAGCCGTCACGGTGGGGCCAGATCAGCTTGACAAACTCAAGCCGGGAAAGAGTGGCCTGCACACCGGGGCGTCGGTCCGGCAGGATGAACCCGCGCCGCGAGGAGATCACCTCGGCGGGACCGATTCAAGGGGACTCTATCTATGTCATCCCACCGAGGAGATCTCGCGCGTCTGTCCCAAGCGTCGAAGCGGCCATTGAGAGGGCAACAGCTGCGGTAGTCGTCAGGCCATCAATGATCGGCGAGATGTCGTTAAGGTCGTTGGCTATTGCATTAACGCGGCCGCTGAAGGTTGGGTTAATCCCGCCGCTCTCGTAGTACGTATTGAGAAGTGCCGCGCCGAGACGCAACGAGTCACGAATCTTCGGATCAAGCCCATCTGGAGCGGACATCTCGATAATGTCAAGTCTTGCATCAACAAGGCGGCGGAAATATTCGTCCTGAGCATCGGGGTCTCGACTCCACTCGAGAATGCCGACCGGAATTGGTAGCAGCGTAGCTGGCACCAGGTTGCCGGCTGGATCCTTCTCGAACCCGACGATGTGGGGCACCCCTTCCTCTAGTCGGCATTGCTCTACCAGACTCGCAAGGTGGGCGACCGAGTCGCGGGCGCCCTCTAGGCGTACTCGTGTGATCTCGGCAAACACCCGGCGGAAGCATGGCGACGCTTCCTCGATCAGGCCGAGGATGTCGATATTCTCAGGCATGTCTCCGAGGTCACGCCGAGGCTTCGCCTTCCAGTTGAATCCGGATGACAGCAGAGAGTCGCGCTCGACGACGAACTCGACGATGGCGGACCAGTCGTCGAGTTCGGGACTTGTTGCAGTGATTGTGACGCTGGCCGCTGGGAACTCTCGGTGCTGCATGTAGTCTCGCAGGTTGTGCAGTACCCGATATGCCCTGTTCCCGTCGTACTCCAGCTTTACGGCGGCTTTCAGTCGCTGGTACTCATGTGAGTCCTCACCGTAGTCAGATTTGAACAGCGCCTCATGGTGATCGATAAAAAGTCGATTTGCGGTGAGCCAGTTCAGAATATCGTACAAGAGATTCTGAAATGCGCTGCGTGCGCCAAATTGAGCGGATCGACGACGTAGGGCAATCGAGTTTCGATAGAATGCGGAAACAGATCTTAAGCGGAGACGGTTCCTCTCAAGTAGCAGTAGGGGCTGATTGGCAACCAGTCCAGCTACGTTTGTGATGGCGCGAGTGGCGGCCAGATGCTCCCTCTCGTTGAGTGTTCGGATTTCCTTGATCCATTTGTTTCGCGAGTCCGGGTACGAGTTGCAGATAACCGCTAGGGTCTTCATTCATACAGTCCTCTCGCGCGCGCTCACGAGTAGTCTCTTCCGGGAGGGCATTGTATGCTGAGTGAATTTCTGTAGTGCGGCCGGTCGCAGTTGTGTCTGAGGCGGAACTTGCTCCAGGAGGCCGAGTGCGATCGCAGGCGAGGCGCCTGGACTGGTAGATCAACAAGTAGTCTCAGTTCCAGTCTCATTCGCCACCGTCCGGGCGGGTTCGCGGCTCGCGGGCGGCTGGGCCACCGCCACATGTCGGGACGGGTGCGAGCCCCGCCGAACAAGATCATGCAGAGTTGGAAAGCGTGTTGGGTTCACGCCCTCGCGGGTTCGAATCCCGCATCCTCCGCGCCGCTGATCTGGCAGAACAGGCCGGGCCGCTCGGATGAGCGGCCCGGCCTGTGTCGTGCTGGTGGCAATTGTGCTGACAACACCCTCGAACAACTACGGGGCCCGGTCGGCCTCCTCCGCCATCCGCGCGATCGTCCCCGCCTCGATCCGGCGCAAGGGTGAGGACCATGCGTAGGCGGCCGTCAGCGCCATGCCCACCGTCATGACCGCGAGCGCGGTGGGCACGGAGGTCTGGTCGGCGAGCAGGCCGCCGATTGCGGAACCGGCCGGGATCCCGCCTGCGGCGATCATGCGGGCGGTGACGTTCACGCGGCCCTGCAGCCGGTCGGGGGCCAGCTGCTGGCGCAGCGCGATCCCGTTCGCGATGACCAGGGTGGAGGCCGCACCCCAGGCCGTGAGCAGCACGAGCCCGCCGACGAGCAGCGAGGTCGGGCTGAGGGCCACCAGCAGCACCACCATCGCCGAGAGCCCGAGGAGGGTGAGCCGGGGCGGGTTCACCCGGCGCGACAGGAGCGGCAGGGCGAGGCCCGCCACGAGTCCACCGGCGGCGAGCGCGGTGAACAGCCAGCCGAGGCGGACGTCGTCGTCGGGCAGGCCGAGCTGCCGCACGCCGTAGACGACGACGAGCCCGGTCACCGCCCCGTTGACGAGGCCCGCACCGAGACCGGCCGAGGTCAGCGGCCAGATGACCGGGTGGCGGCGCACGTAGCGCAACCCCTCCGCGATCTCGGTGACGAGCCGCGCCGGTCGCCCGGGGGCCGCGGCCCTGCGCAGGGCGGCCGGGACCAGTGCGATCGTCACGGCTGAGACGGCGTAGCTCGCGGCGTCGATCCACAATGCGTTCTGCGCACCGATCGCGGCGATCAGGACCCCTGCGACCGCCGTCGCGACGACCTGCAGGAACTGGCTGGTGGACACGAAGACGCCGTAGGCGGCGGCGACGCGTTGCCTGCCGACGATCGTCGGCAGGGCTCCGAAGAGGGCGGAGTCGTGCCAGACGAAGGCGGTGCCGGTCACGGTGCCCGCGACGTAGATCTGCGCGGGGGTCAGCGTTCCCCACATTGCCGCTGCGGGGATGCTCGCCATCGCCCCGGCACAGGTGAGGTCGGCGGCGATCATGATGGCGCGCCGGTTGGCGCGGTCCGCCACCGCGCCCGCCACCAGGCCGAACACGAGGTAGGGCGCCAGCTGCACGGTCAGCACGAGCGCGGTCTGCGTGGCCGAGCCGGTGAGCTGGAACATCAGTACCGGCAGGACGACGAGCCGGATCTGGCCGCCCGCGATGGCGCTGGCCTGGCCCAGCCACAGCAGCCGGAACGACGGGTTGCGCCAGAGCCCCTCGTCGCGTCCTCGTGCCACGCCTACCTCCGCTCGTTCCACGTCGGCCGACGATCGACGGCGAGCGAAGCGTAGATGCCAATTACTCGCATAAGCTATATAAGTGCGAAAGTTGCGGTGC
Organism: Dehalococcoidia bacterium; assembly: GCA_050248355.1. Lineage (GTDB taxonomy): Bacteria > Chloroflexota > Dehalococcoidia > UBA2979 > UBA2979 > JAIBBD01. The sequence goes on along the minus strand of JBFWSN010000048.1, from coordinate 10,245 downwards.
CGGCCGTCGGGCATCGGGGTCCGGCTACGGGCAGCCGGTACAGCCGCAGCGGTCGTCCGCCTGTCCCGGCTCGTCGCGCACCGCGACCGGCGCACAGCACGCCTGCCCGCGCCACGCCGCGCGACCTTCGCGCACGGCGATCACGGCCAGGCCGAGCGCCGCGACCGGATCCGCCCACCACCAGCCCAGGGAGGCGTTGAGGACCAGGCCGAGCAGCACCGCGGCGGACAGGTAGGTGCACAGCAGCGTCTGCTTGGAGTCGGCGACGGCGCTGGCCGAGCCGAGTTCCCGACCCGCCCTTCGCTGCGCCAGAGAAAGGAACGGCATCACGAGCACCGAGACCGCGACCAGGACGATGCCGACGGTCGAGCGCTGCGGCTCGTCCCCGGAGAGCAGGGTGCGCAGCGCCTCCACCGTGACGAAGGCGGCCAGCGCGAGGAACGAGCCACCGACCACCCGCAGCGCGGTCCGCTCCCGGCGCTCCGGATCCGAGCCGGCGAACTGCCAGGCGATCGCCGCCGCCGAACTGACCTCGATCACAGAGTCCAGGCCGAAACCGATCAGCGCCACCGAGCCCGCCACGGTGCCCGCACCGATCGCGACGACCGCCTCGACGACGTTGTAGGAGATGGTCGCGGCGACCAGCAGTCGCACCCGCCGTCGCAGGACCAGCCGACGGGCCGGGGAGAGCACGGGGCTGCTCACGAGGCGCCCCGCTCTACCCGCTCCGGCTCGCCGTAGACCGGGCACAGCGCGACCGCGTCCCCGGTGCGCGCGAGCAGCGCCTCCGCGCTGCGCAGCAGGTCGATGAGCTCCGGGTGGCTCAGCGAGTAGAACGACTGCCGTCCGTCGGCCCGGTAGTCGACCAGGCGGCAGTCCCGCAGGCACGCCAGGTGGGTGGACACCGTCGACTGTGCGAGGCCGAGTCCCCGCGTCAGGTCGACCACCCGCGCCTCGCCCTCGGCCAGCCGCAGCACGATCGCCAGCCGGGTCGGATCTCCGAGAGACCGGAACAGGGCGACCGCGGCCGACGGGGCGGGATCGCAGCAATTCATCGGCACAAGCCGATGTTAACGGCGATCGCCGATCTCGAGGGTGCCGCCCGGCCGACCGATCAGCGAGTTCCGCATCCCGCCGCCGCGAGTTGCGGATTCCGTCGGCGGGAGTTGCCGGATTGGCGCCGGCGAGTGTGCGTTCAGGCCGGCCGGGGGCTGACGGAGTGCACACTCGGCACGGGCCGGGGGAGGCGCACCCCCGACGGCTGGGCCCTCAGCCCGCGGGGGATCGCAGCCCCGGCCGTGCGCCTCTTCACGGCAGCGCCCGGGAGAACGCCCCGCGAAGCCTGATCAGTCGTGGGTCATCGTGTCGATGACGGCCGTGACGGCCAGCAGCAGGACGTCGTTCTGCCCGGGGGCGACCTCGACCCCGTAGGTGTCCGCGATCCGGAACCAGCGCTTGGACACCTCCGCCACCTGCTCGCCGTCCGCCTCGATCTTGTACTCGTGGTCGACGATGTTCCCCTTGACGTCGAGGTCGGGTCCGTCCTCCACCGAGACGGACATCCGGTCCCGCAGCACGTGCACGAGGGCCTTCTTCACGGTCGCGACCGATCGCCCGTCCGCGTCCTCGATCTCCATGGTGTCGCGGACGCGGAACATGCGCTCCTGGATGCGCAGCAGCGTGTTGCCGTCGGCGTCGTCGAAGTTCATGGTCTTGCGGACCCGCAGGGCTTTCCCGTCGACCTTGAAGACGCGCCGCCCCCCGTCGTCCTCGATCCAGTAGTCGTCACCGATCGAGACCAACTTCTCCCGCATCCGGTAGTGGGTCGCCGCCCCCCGGTCCTCGCGGCGCTCGCGGAGCCGATCCCTGAGGCCCATGGCCCGTCCTCCGATCCCGATGAGTGCCCACGAGCGTGGCGCCGTGCGCCGCGGGGCCGGATCACCCGCCGGGGGTGACCCGCATCGGGATCACGCCGGCATCTGCACCAGGGACAGGTTGTTGCGGTCCGGGTCGTGGAACCATGCGACCTTCGCGCCGCCGGGTGCGGTCCAGACGCCGCGGGCGTCCTGGTCCATCCCCGGGTACCGGAGGAACTCGACCCCGGCCGCCGCGAGGCCGTCCACCGCCGCGGCGATGTCGGGCACCCGCCAGGCCAGCACCGAGTAGACCGCCGCGACCGGCTCCTCGACCCGCGTGATCCGCAGCGTCGAGCCGCCGCAGCCGACCGAGACGGCGAACCCGTCCTCGTCGAGCACGGGCAGGCCGAGCACGTCGCCGTAGAACGCCCGGGCGCGGTCGAGATCGGCGACCCCGACCAGCGGCATGAGTGGTGCGTCGCGCAGCATGTGGGCCTCCTCAGGAACTGTCCTTGACGATCACGCCGCCCTTCACGATGACCCGGAACGCCGTCTCGGGGCGCGCTACCAGGGTGATGTCGGCCAGCGGGTCGCCGTCGACCAGGACGAGGTCGGCGAGCGCGCCCTCCTCGACGACGCCGAGCGGTCCGGGGTACGGGTTGCGCGGCCCGCAGAGCGCGAGCAGCTCGGCGTTGGTGAGGGTGGCCATCGTGAGGATCTCCGCGGGGCTGAACCAGCGCGTCATCTTGGCCAGCTGCCTGCCCTGCTTGGCCGCGAGTCCCGGGTCGAACAGGGTGTCGGTGCCCCAGGCCAGCTTGACCCCGTGCTTGCGCGCGAGCGCGTAGGCGGTGTCCGTACCCGCGGTCATCTGCAGCAGCTTGGGCCGGTTCTGCGGGGGGATCGGAGCGGCGTCCTCGTCGTCGAGGAACGGCTGCAGCGACCACCACACCCCGGACCCGGCCATCAGCTCGGCCGTCTCGTCGTCGAGCAGCTGGCCGTGTTCGATGCACCGCACCCCGGCCCGGACGGCCTGCTGGACGGCGCGCGGCGTGTAGGCGTGCACCATCACGTAGGTGCCCCAGTTCTCGGCGGCGTCGACGGCGGCGCGCAACTCGGGCTCGGTGTACTGGGTGACGTCCAGCGGGTCGTGCGACGACGCCACCCCGCCGCCCGCCATCAGCTTCACCTGCGACGCCCCGCGCATCAGCTGCTCGCGGGTGCCCTGCAGGACGGCGTCGACGCCGTCGGCGATGCAGACGGCCCCGCTCAGCTCGGCGTGCCCGAGGTGGCCGAGCCGGCCGCGGGGAAGGTCGTTGACCGTGCGGAAGTCCCCGTGGCCGCCGGTCTGGGAGATCATCGCGCCGGACGGGTAGATCCGCGGGCCCGCGACGATGCCCGCGTCCACCGCCTGTTTCAGCCCGAACGCCGGCCCGCCCGCGTCGCGGACCGTGGTGAAGCCGCGCATCAGGGTGTCGCGGGCGGTGGCGGCGGCGAGGATGTGCAGGAACCCGACGTCGCCCATGAGGGCCGCGGCGAGCGGGGCGGCGGCGAAGACGCTGTGCCAGTGCGCGTCGATGAGCCCGGGGATCAACGTGCCGCCCCGGCCGTCGACCACGTGCGCGTCGTCCGTGCCGGGAAGGATCTCCTGGGCGGGCGCGACGGTGTCCACCCGGTCGCCGCGCACGAGCACCTGTGCGGGGCCGCCGATCGTACCGCTGCGGCTGTCGAACACCCGGACGTCGCGGAAGAGGACCTGGTCCGGGGGCATGCAGGCTCCTTCGCGGTGGGTGGTCGCGCGCCGGGGACGCTACGGGGCCGGCCGCCCGCCGTCACGCGCCCGCGCGGCGGCACACACCTGCGGGTGCTCGCGCACACCGCCGACGGTGTGTGCGAGCGACGCGGGGTGTGTGCGGGTGGGTGGCGCATGGCCGCAGGTCGTGGGTACTCGTCACGCCCGCACGAGCAGCGCGAGCGTGAGCCCGGTGAGGTGCCACACCCGCTCCGCCCGGTACGGCGCCAGCGCCGCGCGCTTGGCCTCGTCCAGACCCCCCAGGGGATCGGCTCGCTCCCCGGAGCGCACGAGCCAGATCCGCGGCGGTGTGCCCAGGCAGCCGGTGCACTCGGTGGCCCGCAGCCCGTCCGTGCGCAGGGGCCGGGCCAGCAGGACGTCGACGGGGCGGCGGTCCGCGGGGACGTAGCGCTCGACGAGGTCGCGGCTCACCCGGTCCTCGCCGCGGGTGCTCGTACCGTGCACGACGACGTCGCCGGGCAGGTACTGCGTCGCGACGACGGCGGCGAGCTCGCGGGTGGCCTGGTCGTGCCCGTCTGGTGCCCGCAGGTCGAGCTGGGCGGGCAGCGCGAGGACGCCGACGCAGGCCAGGACGGCCGCGGCGCGTGCCACCGTCGTCCCCCGGAGGGCGAGCGCCGCGAGCAGCGCCCAGGCCGGGACGGTGAACAGCAGGTAGCGACCGAGCCAGAGGTCCAGGACCGCGGAAGCGGCGAGCAGCCCGGCCGCCGGGACGAGCGCCCACAGCGTCGGGACGGCGGCGGGGGCCCGCAGCGAGACCGCGAGCAGACCCAGCCCGATCACGAGGCCGCCGATCAGGGTGGTCCCGAACACCTGCGACGGCGTCGTGGTGAGCCGGTCGGCCGCCACGGCCGGGATCCAGTCGATCTGCGCGCGCTGGCGGACGCCCAGCCACAGCAGGGGGAGGACGGGCAGGCAGCCCGCGACCGCGCTCGCGAGCCAGGCGATCACGCCGCGGCGCGCGAGGGCGACCGCGATGCCGTGCGCCGGGAGCAGCAGCAGCGCGACGACGTGGAGGAGGCCGAGCACGGCGACCGCCGCGGCGTAGGCGGACCAGCGCGCGGCGCCGGGCCGCTCCATCGCCCGCACCAGCAGGATGGTCGCGGCGACGGCGGCGCACACGGCGAGCGCGTACGGGCGGGCCTCCTGGGCGTAGCGGCTGGTCCCGGGCAGGATCGCGAACAGCGCTCCTGCGACGAGCCCCGTACGGGTGCCCGCCAGGCGGGTGCCCAGTGCGCCGGTCAGGCCGGCGGCGGCGGCCGTCCCCAGCACCGACGGGAGGCGCAGCGCGAGGTCGGACGTCCCGGCGAGGGCGGTCCAGCCGCGCATCAGCAGGTAGTACGGCGCCAGCACCGCGTCGATCTCGCCGAGCTGCGCCCACAGGCCTGCCGACGGTGCCGTCACCGCGCCCCAGGTGGCCAGCTCGTCGGCCCACAGGGCGGGCGCGGACGCGCCGAGCAGGCCGAGCACGCCCGCAAGCGCCGCTGGGAGCAGCGTCGCGAGCGCCCGGCGGCCCCGGAACCGCTCGGCCTCGATCATGCTGAGGCGACCCTAACCGGCGGGAAGCAGCTCCGACAGGTCGTGGCCGCCCGTTTCCCGGCAGGATTCCCACCATGACCGAGCCCACCACCACCCTCGACGAGCGGTTCAGCGAACCCGGCACGCAGGCCGTCCCGTGGCCGGACACCTTGGCGGTGATCGAGGAGGCGGAGCTGTTCCTGGTCACCACGGTCCGCGCCGACGGCAGGCCGCACGCGAGCCCCCTCGTGGCGGTCTGGCTGGACGGCGGGTTGCACTTCTGCACCGGCCCGGAGGAGCAGAAGGCCCGCAACCTTGCCGTCCACCCGCACGTCCTGCTCAGCACCGGCGATTCCCGCTGGGACGGCGGGCTCGACGTCGTCGTGGAGGGCGAGGCCGTCCGCGTCCTCGATCCGGACCGGTTGCGCCGCCTCGCCGAGGCGTGGACGCGCAAGTGGGACGGGCGGTGGCAGTTCGACGCGGGCGAGGGCGGGTTCGTCCACGAGGCGGGTATGGCCTACGTCTACCGCGTCGAGCCGTCGAAGGTCCTCGCGTTCGGCAAGGGGCAGTTCACGCACACGCGCCACCGCTTCGCGCGGGGCTGAGCACGCGGGCCGCGGATCCCGCTCGGGCTGCGATGATCGGTCCGTGATCGTACGCAGGGAGCTACCGGCGGACCCGACCCGCGACGTCCACCTCGCGGCGTTCGAGACCCCGCTCGAGACCCGCCTGCTCGACGCCCTGCGGGCCGATCCGGGCTGGTTGCCACGCTTCTCGCTGGTCGCCGAGCGGGCGGGCCGGGTCGTGGGCCACGTGGTGTGCACGCGCGGGCGCGTCGCGGCGACGCCCGCTCTGGGCCTGGGCCCGCTCGCCGTGCTCCCCGAGGAGCAGGGCAGGGGCGTCGGCTCGGCGCTCATGCACGCGGTGCTGGGCGCCGCCGACGCCGCGGACGAGCCGTTCGTCGCGCTGCTGGGCGAGCCCGCCTACTACGGGCGGTTCGGGTTCCGCGCGGCCTCGGAGCGGGGGATCGGGGCGCCGGACGCGGCGTGGGGCGCGTACTTCCAGGTGCGGACGCTCACCGCGTTCCGGCCGGTCAGCGGCGTGTTCGCGTACGCCGCACCGTTCTCGTCACTCTGAGGAGAAGGGCGCCCCCGGTCCGCCTCTGTGCCCGGCCAGCACGGCCCAGACGGTCTTGCCGTCGGCGTGCGCCGCCACCCCCCACCCGCGTGCCAGCGCCGCCACCAGGTCCAGCCCGCGCCCGGATCGCCTGCGGATGTGGCGGGCCCCCCGCGGGTCCGCGTCCCGGACGGCCACGTGCAGGCCGTGGCGGTCCAGGCCGAGGATCAGCACCGCCGGGGCTCCGCCGTGCGCGGCGGCGTTCGCCGCGAGCTCGGCCGCGACCAGCGGGGCGTCGGGGAAGCGGCCCGCGACGTCCCAGACCGCGCACGCGGCGTCGACCAGCGCCCGGGTGTCCGCATCCGGCGCGAGCGGCACGCGCCGGCACAGCCGCTGCGGGCGCCGCTCCAGTAGCGGTCGCGCCCCCTCCCGGTGCGTGCCGATCGGGACGGACTCGTCGATCCGCTGCGCGCGCAGCATCCGGGCCGTCGGCTCGCGGGCGCCGAACAGAACCAGCCGCGCCGTCGGCCAGCCGCCCGCGTCGGCCAGCGCGAGGGGGAAGAGGTGCAGCAGCCCGGGGCCCGTGACCGTCAGTGCGCCGAGATCGACGCGCACCCCCGCGCAGGCCGTGAGGTGCGCGAGCACGGTGGTGTGCAGGACGTCGGCGGTGTCCGGGGCGAGTTCACCGTGCGGGACCAGCACGCACTCGGCGGGGTCGGCGTCGATGCGGATCGCGGCCACGGTCCCTCCCGCGCGCCGGGGTACCCCGGCCGGGGGAACCCGAACCGCCGCCCGGCGATGGCCGTCGGGTCCGCGACGCAGCAGACTGGGCCCGTGCCGCACACCGCCGTGCCCGAACGCTACGACTCGATGCCCTACCGCCGCTGCGGGCGCAGCGGTCTGAAGCTGCCCGCCATCTCGCTGGGCCTGTGGCAGAACTTCGGCGACGACCGCCCGCTCGCGGTCCAGCGCGAGATCGTGCTGCGGGCGTTCGACCTCGGGATCACCCACATCGACCTGGCCAACAACTACGGCCCGCCGTACGGCTCCGCCGAGCGCAACTTCGGCCGGATGCTCGCCGCCGATCTCGCGCCGTACCGGGACGAGCTGGTGATCTCGACGAAGGCCGGCTGGGACATGTGGCCCGGCCCGTACGGCGAGTTCGGGTCGCGCAAGTACCTGCTCGCGAGCCTCGACCAGAGCCTCGCCCGCATGGGGCTGGACTACGTCGACATCTTCTACTCCCACCGCTTCGACCCGGACACCCCGCTCGAGGAGACGATGGGCGCCCTCGATGCCGCGGTGCGCGCGGGCAAGGCCCTCTACGTCGGGATCTCGTCGTACTCGCCGGAGCGGACCGCCCAGGCAGCGGGGATCCTGCGCGAGCTGGGCACGCCGCTGCTGATCCACCAGCCGTCCTACTCGATGCTCAACCGCTGGATCGAGGACGGCCTGCTCGACGTCGTGCAGCGTGAGGGCGTGGGCGTCATCGGGTTCTCTCCGCTCGCGCAGGGGATGCTCACCGACCGTTACCTGAACGGGGTGCCGGAGGACTCGCGGGCGGCGCAGGACGGCTCGCTGAACCGCGCGTGGTTCACCGAGGAGAACCTCGACCGCATCCGGGCGCTGGCTGCCATCGCGGACAAGCGCGGGCAGTCGCTCGCGCAGATGGCGTTGGCCTGGACGCTGCGCGACACGCGCGTCACGTCGACGCTGGTCGGGGCGTCGAGCGTGGCGCAGTTGGATGCGAACGTCGCGGCCCTGGCGAACCCGGACTTCACCGCGGACGAACTGGCCGAGATCGACCGGTACGCGACCGAGGCGGGGATCGACCTGTGGCGGGGCTCGGCGACGGGTTGACCGGGCGAAGATCTTTGTGAACCGCAGTTCAGACCGTGTACTCGTGGGCTTCGCCGCGGCGGCGTAGCTGCGGAACCCCGGCTCCACGACCTACCCGATAGCGCCGGAGCCCCACCCCAACGCGCTCGCACGACCGATCGGTCGACGACTGGAGCTAACGCGTTGGTCCGTCCGGCCGACACCACCTTCGTGGTGTCGACGTATGCCGGAATGGTCCAATGCTGGGAGGCTCGTGTGTCCGTCGATCGGACGGTGCTCCAAGGCAGGTCAACAGGCTCGCTCGATCGAGCCACGGGGCGCCCATCCAGGGTCCGGCTCGGCCATCTCCTGATGTGGTTGGCCGGCATCGTGCTCACCGGTGTCATGGTGACTGGGTGCAGCGGCATCCCCTTGATCGGCTCGCCCGGGGGAGATGAGTCGCAACCTGTCAGCGCACTCGGCTGCCCGATCCGGCCAGCGGGGACCGCCGCTGAGGTCGCGACCGCTGACGGCGTGTGTACGGGGCAGCAGATGATGGCGCGCGCGTGCGGGGTGACGCCGGCTCAGGTCGATCAGCTTGTCGCGCAGGCCGCTGCCGGAGACCTCGACCTCGTCTACCGGTACGGCCACGGCGGCACCGTGTATGCGACACTCCAGCAGCCAGTCAATGGCGGCGACATACTCATTAGCTGTGCCGATTCGGCCAGGCCACATCGCGTTGTGGGCCCGGACCTGTACGAGCAACTGGGACAGCCCGGAGACGTCGCCGATCTGCCGGGTTGGCTCAGTGGGTCGCGTTAGGCAAGGGGTCACGCTGTGCGGGCGGCAATAGGGGAGCTAACTAGTGGTTGGCGGTAGTGCGGACAAGAGAGAGATGTTCGGACCCTACCTGCTGGTGCGACAGATTGGCAGAGGGGGTATGGGACAGGTATTCCATGCCCTCGACACCAGGTTGTCAAGTCGACCCGTCGCACTGAAAATCTTGCTCCCAGAAGCCGCCAAAGACGCTGAATTTACTGCACGGTTCCGCCGCGAGTCCGAGATTATCGCGCAGCTGCGGAACCCTCATGTTATCCCCGTGCATCACCACGGCGAGATAGACGGTCAACTGTTCATCGACATGCGGCTTGTCGAAGGCGCCGATCTTGGCGGAGTGCTCGAGCAAGGGCCACTCCATCCCGCGCGCGCAGCTGACATTGTTCGCCAGGTGGCGTCGGCCCTCGACGCCGCGCATACTGCCGGGTTGATCCACCGGGACGTGAAGCCGACGAACGTCATGCTCGATGACCACGGCCGCTTCGCCTATCTTGTCGATTTCGGTATCGCCCGTGCGCTCACGTCGATCAAGGTCACGACTACTGGAAAGCTTATCGGAACTCCGGCCTACATGGCGCCAGAGCAATGGTGCGATGAGACGCTCGACCATCGAGTCGACATCTATGCTCTCGGCTGTCTCCTACATGAGTGCTTGACCGGCCAAGCACCTTACCGTGGCACGGACTACGCCGCGGTCATGTACCAGCATCTCCAGGGCACACCGCCCAGACCTTCGGCACTGGTAGCCGCGCTGCCTCGTGCCCTTGACGGTGTTGTCGCCACTGCCCTGGCGAAGGACCCGAACCAGCGGTTTCCAACTGCTGGAGCCCTTGCCGCGGCGACCGCAGCAGCGTTGACCTCGTCAGAGCCACGTATGAATGCCGCAACTCCCACGAGGCGTGCCACTCGTCCGCTACAGGCGGCGTCCAATCCGCCCGCAGGCCGCCAAGACCCGGTCCGGGCCGAGCACCGATCAGGCCACACCAACACTCTACCGGCATTGCCGGACGCACGCGCGGGCAGTCGAAAACGTGTACATCACCTGGTCCTGCGGGTTGTGGTCGTCATTCTGATCGGGCTCGCGGCAGGCGCTTACGTCCTACTGCGCGGCCCGGGGCAGGGTTCAAACAACTTGTTAGCGACGGTATTGGCCGGGACCGCCCCGACTCGAGCCGTTGTCTCCCCAGACGGTTCGCGTGCCTATGTCCTCTCGTCGAGGAGCGCGAGTAACCTAGCTGCGCAGAAGGAGTTGCAGACATTTGACACATCGAATCAACAAACGATCACAACAGT
>JBFWSN010000047.1:0-13454 GCA_050248355.1 Dehalococcoidia bacterium | reverse complement strand
CGCGCAGGCCGTGTCCTCCTCCGGTGTGGACCTCGTGGCGTTCCTGCGCGCCCACGGTGTGATGGAGTAACGGTGTGATGGAGTAACGGAGGGCTCAGCCGACCTCGGCCATGACCTCGTCGGACACCTCGGACGGCCGGATTGATAACCAAGGATGCCGTTGACCCAGACCAGACCGACCGCTAACCCAGGGGCCAGGAGCCGACGACCGATCCTGCACCCAGGAGGACCGCACCGAGCGTAATCACGAGGAACCCCAGCACCGCCCATCGGAGTCCACTCATCGCGAGCGCCCGTTGCTCCCCGGTCCGCTGGTCGAGCTGATCGTCAAGCCGGGCCAGGATCCCGTGGTCACCTGACTCGCGTGCGACAGACTCGTCACTGAGCTTCTGCGTCAACCTCTTCAGCTCGACGTGGATCCTGACCACCCGATCAGCGAGAGCGGCGACTGCCGCATCGGTGTCCATCCCCGGGTGGACGGGGCTGCTCGCCCCGATACCGCGAGCGGTGACCGTGAGACCGCCGAGCGCGATACCGGCGCGCGCTCGAACCTCGACGGGGTGGCCCATGAACGCCCGGACCTTGCTGTACGCGCGCTGGCGCCACCGTCCGATCAGCCGATGAAGAGGGCCCAGGAACGGATCGTCAGCATCAGTGTTGTACCAGGCAACGGCGAATCCGGCGGACGTCACGACCGCACCGACGAGCTGCACGAAGAACCCGACGGCATTCAAACGGAACTCCCAACCCACGGGAGCCTTCCTTTCGCAGGGAGCGATTCGGCTACCCGCTGGTAACCGCGGTCCGACTATAACAAGCGACTCGAACGCCCGTGCGAACATCAGAGGTCCAGGACGACGCTGGCCCGGACCCTGGACCTAGCGGAGCGAGACCTTCACATCGTCGCGGACGATGGAGATGATCTTGCTCGTGGGCGCCGCGAACACGTCCGCGTCGTTGTCGTACGCCCGCAGGACGTCGTGGGTCACGATGAAGTTCTCAGCCTTGAACTCGTAAAGATACCCGTCGCTCAGGGCGGCCTTGAACTCGTGAAGGGCCATCGGGCCCCTCCTTCCAATGGAGAGCGGCTACCGGCCGGTAGCCCAATTCCACGATAACACGTCCTCGGACGCACTCGAACGGTGCTCCCAGATAGGGGCGGGACGGCTGAGCGTCGTTAGCTTCGCTCACGAGAATAGGGTGTCGTAAACTTCCAGGACGATCCGCGCCGATAGACCGGTAATGAGCCAGGACTCACCGAAGCGGGGTGAGCCGGTTGTCCGGCCCGACCTGTACCGAGCGGATGGGTCCAGGCTGATCCACTGGACCGGGGTGAGCGCGTCCGTAATCGCGTAGGCGGTGTGATTAGTGGGCCGAACGGCCCAGTCGACTACCTTGATCAACTATCAGACCCGTACGCGGCCTTGGATCCGCTAAGACGCCCGGGAGCCAGGTGGACCGGGGGAGGCATATGCCCTGGGGCCCCATGATCGTTCGAGGTGAACGGAACGGGATCAAGGCGACCGTCGTGGTCGAGCTGTGCGTCGTTCGCGTTGTGTGCTCGTTGCTCGTCGTCGCGAGGCGAGCTGCACGCGTGGCCTGTGCCTGGGCCAGGCCCTACCCCATCCCTGCCCCCCACCGGGGGCAGTGCCCTGCGTATCCACGTACGTGCGTATGCGTGTGTGGCGTGCACGGGGCTCTCAACGTGAGAGCAAGGGCTATGGGTGCGAAAGCCACTCTGCGGAACATGGCTCATACATAGCCATTCCTGGCCCTGAGATGGCCGCTGACGGCCTCTCACAGTCTCCTAAGGTGAAGCACCGGACTGCTAGATCACCCGGTCTCGTTCATCTCGGCGAGCTGTTCCTTCGTGTACCACACGTAGTGCTCTTCCCGGCGATCTTCTCCACCGTCAGGAGTCGTCAGCGCGAGCGGGACGCTATTCAACGGCAGAGCGGCGTACGTACCGAGCCCGATGTACTCGCGGACCTGGTCGGCACCGTGGTCGAGCATCCAGGCGAACATCTTCACGGACTCGGCGCGAGCGGCGTCGTTAATGACTCCGAGCCGGTAGATGTACGTCAATGCGTTCTCGACTGTGGCGGCGCCACAGGTGTCCTCGCCTGAAATCGTGCACAGCGCGTTGTACGCGGAGATGCAGGCGTCCATCGTGGGGCGGACCGAACGGGCATCAGCGACAGCCTGAGCCACCTCTACGGGTAGGTTTCCGGCGTTGTACTGGCGGAGGTCCGGGAGGCCAGCTACCGCGGCCGAGTACTTCCCGGCGATGTCCGAACGGTTGAACGCCTCGCAGACCTTGTCGAACAGCGGGTCCACGTGCGGGGCGACACCGTCCACGAGGAAGCGAGCCCGGGCAGACTGTAGATCGGCCAGGAACCGGGAGTCCTGCATCTCGGTCTCGACAGCACGGGCCCGGGCAAGCGCTCTCGCGGCCTGGTCGTAGTCGGCCTGGTTGGTCGCCTCAGCGAGCTTCTTCCGGGCTTCCTGAACGCCCGTGGACGGGGACGGAGTCAGCTTCGCCAGCCGGATACCCTCCGCGATCGACTTAGGCGGGGTGACCCCGATAGTGCGGAGCAGTACCGGAAGATCCTGGATCGCCTTCGCGATCCGGTCGGTGTGGTTCATCATCTTGCTAGGTCCTTAGCGGTCGAACGGGGAAATGACGTAGGTCGGATCTTCTATAGTCATTAGGCCTCAGTGGTTCGGTTCAGCAGAGACAGCAGGAGAGTCCTGATCTCGGATCGATGGATGTACGGCTCCGTGTCCATTGCGAAGATCGGCACGCAGTATCGATCAAGGATCTCGACAACCTCACTGCGGGAGAGGTCGGTTAGGCGGGTCAGATCACGGATCAGGAGTCGAGGAGCGCTCACTTGCCATAACCGCCTGGGGTTGCGAATGATCCGCCACGCTCGATCTGATCGGCGGTCATGCCGGACAAGAAGCAGAGCCGGGAGAGCTTCTCCGGGCGGGGATAGCCGACCGCTCGGATCCAGCGGTCCCAAGTCGAGGGACTGATTTTCAGGGCGGCGCACTTATCGAGCTTTGTCAGACCCGGGACACGTGCGAGTGCCTCCGTGAGGCCAAGAGCCCTGAGGCGGGTTGCCTCATCCATCGTGGTTTCCTTTCGTGGGGTGTTTGTGAGATGAACAAGCCCCGGGAGTGCGAGGTCTCCCGGGGCCAAGATCGAACTGTGACGGGGGTCTAAACCCTTTACCCGCAGTGGGTTTGTCGGCTTTACTACACCCTTCCCCACCACAAATAAACCCTCCAAACCCCCAGAGGGCCCAGAGGGCCCTCTGGGAGAGGGTTTATGCGGGGCGGGTTCCGCACGTTGTGGGTTGTGACAACAGCGTCACAGATCGTGGGTCAGAACGGAGAATCCGCCGGGGTGAGGGTGTACTTCCACGCTGCAGTCTTGCCCCGACCACCGAGGCTGCCCCCCGAAGACCATCCGTACTGGCGCAGCCTCTCGCGGGTCGAGCTCTCACTCATCCCTGTGATCTGGCGAGCCTCTGCCAGGGTCAGCTCATGATCCCGGTGGCTCACGAACGGATCACTGGCGTACGTGCCGCTCGGGAAGCTGAGTCGCAGCCTGCCGTCCAGGTCCTTGGTCAGCTCCGCCCCGCGCACAGGGGCGATGCCACGGCCGGTCACAGTAAACTTCCGAGGCAGGTCAACCCGTCCGTCCTGGAGCAGGATCGACATGCGGGCGGTGTACCAGTCGTTGAACGCGGAGGAACCTCGGCCCCGCTCGACGTTGGAATGCCCAGCGTGGTGGCACACGATCACACCCGACATACCGGCGAGGTTCGCCAGCTCATCGAACGAGTCCAACAGTCCCCGAACCTCGGACGAGTCCTCGCTCAGCCCCAGGGCGGAGATCACCGGAGAGATCGGGTCAATGATCAAGATGTCGATCCCGAGATCGGCCAACTCCTGGGCCCATCGGCGGCGCAGACCCTCGGCCCGGCAGTCCAACTTCCGGCCCTGCCCGACCCGGTCGTAGTACTCGACGTTGTCGGCTTTCATGCCCGGGATCGGCTCTAGCCACTCATAGGCCAGGCGTTCCCCTAGCTCCAGGTCGACGTACGCGACCCTCACCTCACGTTGGACCTGGTACTGATCGAGGAACCACGAGCCAGAGGTGAGTGAACCCAACAGGTTGTGAACGAAGGTGGACTTCCCGGCCTTGGCCTCACCGATCACCAGACCACGGGTCTTCTCGGCGTGCAGGAGATCGGGAACGAGCCACAGCGGCGCAGTAGGCGGATCGGCCAACATGTCGGACAGACGAGTCGGACGACCGAGGCTCAGCCTCGCAGCCTCACGTTCAAGCTCCTCCTGCCGGATCTCCCGGTCGGCGATTCTGGCGAGCATCTTCCGATCCTTCACCACGGCGTAGTCCTCTCGCTGGTCCTCTCTCACCCCGTCCGGTAGTACTTCCTGAGCAGGCGCCGGCGGCAGGTGCCACGGGTTCTCCTGGACGTACTCGATCATGTCGGCGATCAGCCGGTCGTGCTTGTCCCACTCGGTCCCGCCGGACTTCTCGTAGGCCTCCTCGATCAGGTCCACGCCGTTGTCGTCGCCGAGAAGATCAGCGACGCTGAGCACGATCGTCCCGTGGTGCATGATCGCGGCCCGGCGGTCACCGTCGTCTGCTGCTGCGATCGCGGCCAGTGCGTCGGCCTGACGCCGCTCATGGAACTCCCGTTCGTGCTCGACCAGCTCACGCCGGGGCAAGCTCGTGTCTGAGCTGAAACCCCGCTTTGCGGACGCTGTGAGGCTCTTCGCGAGGCTCTGCGGGAACTCGGGCAGGTCACGGACCGCCGGGACCTTCGTGGTCGCTACGACGTACCTGAGACCCCCCACCGGCGTAGGCGGAGCGAAAATGACACCGCCCGTCCGTGCAGACGACGGTCACACCACGGATCTCCTTGTACTGAGGATCGTGATCGTTCAGGCACGGCTCGCTCAGGGCCGGTGCTAACTGCCGCACGATCCGTGCAACCTGGCGTAGTGAGTACATGCTTCCTTCTTTATCGAGGCGACCGTCGTCGTGGTCGTCGTGCTCTGAATAGGGGCATACGGGTACCGTCATCGGGAAGCCCTGACCCCCTCTACTATTAGGGATTTAAACGCTCAACTTTTCCCTCGCCTCCATGACCCGTTTGGGTCGTATCCTCAGTGCTGCGGCTATCTCCTTGTCGGACCGGTCCGGGTCATCCCGGATCGCCTCGGTGGCTCGCAGGCGGTCACGCTTGTAGCTCCGTTCCCGGGTCGCCTTATTCTGGTCCTGGCGCTTCCTCTTCTCACACTCCGGCTTCCCGCAGGTGACCCGCGGCCTGCTCTGTTTCAGCTTGCCTTCACGGGCGATGACGCACCCGTTGCACCGGCATTCGAACCTGTCCGGGGTCCCGACAGGAGTCCGGGGAATTGGCGCCGCGCGGTCTCTATGTAACTCGCCACCTCCGGGCGTCAAGAGGATGTGCGGCACGCCGTACTTCGTCCACTCCGCGCGACCAGCGCGCATCGGCACCGGATAGACCGGAGTCTGGAACTCACAGACCGACGTCGGGTCCGGCGGTAGGAGATAGTCCCCGCAGTAGCGGCAGTAATAGACGAGCGTGTCTGGATTCGAGAACGAGCGGACCCCGAACCCGTGCCCTTCGGCTATCAGGTCGTTGTACGGGTCGCCCTCGTCGTCGTTCCGGACCCGGTATTGTCCGGCGAGCCTCCCGGCTCGGTGCGTTGGGATCGGTTCACGGTCCTGGTCGTCGCCCAGGTCCACAGTCTCGGCGAACTCGGCGCTCACCTTCAGTGTCTTGCCAGTCCTCCGCGGCGACGGTGAGTCAGTGGCTCCACCGTTCTTCGTGCCCAGATCCGAGCGGCTCGATACGACCGGGGTACCGCTAGCCCGGAACTTCTCGGACAGGTCGCCGTCCGGGTTCCCTCGGATCAGCTCACCGAAGTCCTTCTCGACCTCGTCCGGGCCCAACTCCTCTGCGTACTCCGCGTACGCGTCTTCTAGCTCCTGCTTCTTGCTCACTTCGTGCGTCGTTTCTGAGTATCGCTAGGGCGGCACTGGCCCCTGAAACGCGGTCCCTAGCGAGGAGGTAGATACGTGGTCACGACCGCGGCGTGACCGAGATACTCAGCTCTCAGGCGCCCGAACGGGACTCGCGCTGCACGGCCCGCTCCGCTTGCGCTATGTCCAACCCCTCGTTGGCCACCTTCTCGAACTCCAGCGTGTTCCTCACGCCCGGCGGCATCGGGTCCGGCCCCGTGCAACCGCACTCCGTCTCCGCACATCCGCAGAGGTTCACGACCAACTCGCCACCCGATTGCACAGACAGGCTGTACTTGTTCTCCTCGAAATGCACCACCCACGATTCGACGCCGCCGCAGTCATCGCACGCACGCTGCTCCGTGTAGTGATCACCGCCGAAGCCGAGGACGTAGTGGTCCTCGTGCAGCTCTTCCACGGGCACCACACGGTGTCTGCCCACGACTGTGACCGGGCGGCCCGGGCTCAGCTCAGCGACGTCGGCGGTGTTCCCTCCCTCGGAGGTCATCACGTGCAGCATCGGTCCTCGCATCTCGGGGGGAGCTAGTACGACCCGCACTCCGTCTACGCCCTGCGTTGTGAATACGTCGCCCTGGACGAGTTGATCCGCCAAGATTTCCACTGTTCTTCCTCTCTCTTATTCCCGCGACGGACCATCCGAGGCGGGACAGCAACAACCGCAGCGAGAGCTAGGCCTCGCTGTTACCGATATTCAGCTCTCAGGCGTCGATCGCGAGCCTCTCAGTCGGGAACATGTGCTCCAGATTCACTACTCACAATGAGTACTTGTCGTTGGGTAACTCTTCATCGTACGGACCGTCCATTCAGATATCCGCCAATCATCGCCGGACGGTACGAAATTCTCGGGTTAGCGGTCCCGGCGCGCTTTCGTGGCCTTTCACCGATCTGAGAGCAACCTCAGACAAGATCGTCCGTGCTCGTCTGAACGGCCCTCAGCGATCACCCGAAGATCCGGTGCCACACATCCACGAGCCAACGCCAGAACGACCGACGTCTACGCCGGTGGCGTCCACGCTGACGACGACGCGGGCCCGAAGGGTCCGGGGGCCACTCGGTCATCGGGAGTCACCCCGGCGGTAGTGATGCGTGAGCCTGGTCGGTCTCCACCACTCGATGCCCTGGGCATCCAGCCATGCCCGGGCGGCCTCCTTGCCGCCCACCTCCGTCACGGACAAGAGGTCTACTGCGCGGGGCTCCAGGGCCTTCCACGACTCGCGGGGCAGAACCGCTACGTCCTCGCCTTCCAGGTCGAGCCTGACGATCTCCTCGTCCGTGAGGGACTCCTGCTCCCCCGCCGCCTTCCGGAGGTCGTGACGACCCGTAGACCACGTGATAGCCCTACGGCCCTTGATCGCTGCCTGGTACTCGCGGAGCCTGGTTAGCGCGGTCTGATCAACCGTCTCCACAACCTCGTGGGTCTCGGGGTTCTCCCACCCCTGAGGGATCAAGGCGTCCCGCATGAGCTGCCGGACCGATCGGTTCGACCCGCGAGCGTCCTTCGTGATCCCGAGCGCGGACTCCGCAGCGATCCCCTTAGCCACGTACCGGGCCCACCTCGTGACTGTCGGGCCGTCGTCCTCTCCCGGCCGGGACCGGTCGTCCAGGTGCTGAACGTCGAGCCCGCACTCCCGCGACGGTGCGGGCATCCCCTCGCGCTGCACGGCAGCAGACCAGCGGCGGAACATGCCTTCCGCGATGTGCTCCACCGTCGTCTCGGACGGTCGGGACCGGAATACGAGGATCACATGGAAATGTCCGTGCCAGCCGTTCGCTGGCGACTCAGTGACCTCTAGCGCACGGCAGTATCCGGCGTAGTCGCTGAGCTTCTTATCTGCCTGCCAGGCACCCCCCGACGTCACCGCGGCCCAGCCTGCGGAAGCGGCTTTCAAGCACTGAGCCAGCGAATGGTGCCGATAGTGCCTCAGCGTGAGTGTCACGAGCACTGCCCAGCCGCCCCGGGCGACGTGGTAACCGACGACTCGTTCGATCTCCTGAGCGCGAGCAACAGCGATCTTCGTTGAGCATTCGAGGCAGAGGTGGACGTTGCCGCACCGGAAGATCCCGGCATAGCCGGCTACGCGGCCTGAGGCGCCCGTAGAGCGCTCTGCGCTGGTCCCCCGTGCGTCGGTGACCCTCAGGACTACCGAGCCGTCCTCACGCACTCCTGGACGTCCACAGGCGGTGACCCTCTTCGACTCCGCGACTGACCGGAACCGACGGCGAATCTCCCACCGCTCTGCCCGGGCGTGATCCCTCACGGCTTGCCGATCGTCTTTCCGTGGCTTCCGGTCTCTTAGCGCGAACCAGTGACCTGGGGCTGAAGACCTGTGCGTAAGAAGTGCCAAGCGGCTCGCTGCGCTCGCCGTGCCGCCGCTTTCCGCTGGCGCGGACGCGTCGGCGGCGGACAATCGGCCGTCGGGTTGTTCGAACACGGTCTCTCCCTGTTCTGGGCATAGCGAATCGACCCGGCCGCGCGGAGCGCCGGGCTATCCGGGGAATCGGGGGCTAGCGGATCGAGTCCGCGTACTCGCGGTACGTCGTGTGAGGCGTCCTGAGACGCCGTGTGCGTTGTCCGGGTATCGACACCAGGACCACGCCTGGCGGGGCCCCTACGACGCTCTCAGCGGCCGCTGTGGTGGCCTCTGGATGGAGAAGGCGGACAGAGTCCGGGGAGTCCTGGGAGAAGGAGATCCTGACCGTGGCTTGTGCCCGGACCGTGCCGTCGAGATCGGTAGCCGTGGCTCGGTGAGCCACCATGATCACGGAGAAGGCGGCCTTCGAGGACTCGCACAGGAGCCGGGCCACCCACAGCCGGATGCGCTTAGCCAGCTTCGGGTCAGCAGCGTCCAGGGACCGCAACAGGCCCTGGTACTCCTCCAGCACCACGACCACGGTGGGTTCTCCGGTGACCACGTCCTGACCCGGGGGGATAGCACCGATCCGCCTGTCCATCTCGGCGATCAAGCGGGAGAGGATCAGTTCCACCCTGCCGAGATCACTCAGGCCGAGGCACTGCCAGGACTCGTGTCGCGTCCCCTGGAACGGCCTCAGGGTCAGACCGGACGGATCTACCCCGGCGATGATCAGCCCAGGCTCAGCCGCGAGCTGACCGAGGATCCCGTAGAGCAGGGTCGACTTCCCGTGACGTGTCCTGCCCTGAACGGCTACGTGGCCCAGGCGGTGGATCTCGATCCGGACTTCCCGACCGTCCTCGTCGACGCCGAGGAAGATCCCTGGGCCAGGTTGGAGCTCCACCCGCGACGGCAGGGGATCAGTCGGCAGCAGGGTGATCAGGACGTGCCCGTACCCGTTCGGGGTGACCTTCAGTCGGGCCGCTCCGAGAGCGTGGGCCAACCTCGTGGACACGTCCGAGACGTCCCCGGGCACCTGCCCGGCGAGGAGCCTCACCACGAGCACCACAGGAGGCCCCAGGTGGACCCGTAGGACGCTCGGCGCCAGGTCCGTAGGACCCGAGGGGGTCATCAGGGACCGGCCCAGACCGGCCCCCGTAGCGGCCGCCTTCCACGACTCGATCAAGTCAGCACGGACCACGTCATCGGCGGTCGGCCGAGCAGGCCCGAGAAACCCGAAGCGGGCCCCCAGGAGCAGGAGCCCGACAACGAGCAGCACCACGGTCGCGAGGATCATCAGTCGTCCTCGTCCGGGAAGTTGGAGTTGGAGTGCTTCGACCAGTCGATCCCGAGTCGATCCGAGACCCGCTGGTACTCACGCTGGCACCGGTCCCACTCAGCAACCGTCATGCGGACCCGACCCTCGTCGGCATCGTCGATCAGAGCGTCCAGGTCACCGAGGATCTTGGCCTCCCGG
This sequence comes from Dehalococcoidia bacterium, assembly GCA_050248355.1. GTDB lineage: Bacteria > Chloroflexota > Dehalococcoidia > UBA2979 > UBA2979 > JAIBBD01. The sequence continues at coordinate 3,517 of JBFWSN010000047.1, read as the reverse complement.
CCCCGGAACAACCGGCTCACGAGTCCACCTCGTGTTCCACGACCACGGTCACAGCAGCCGCGGGGAACCCGTGGTGAGCAGCCAGGAGCAGAGCTCCGTCCCGGTAGGACCGGGACCTACCGATCACCTCACCGTGCTCGGTCTCGACGAAGTAGGGCTTCCGCTTCTCCTGGACGGTCTCCGCGTACTGGTCCCGGACGATCGTCCCGCCGAAGTCGCCACCGGCGCAGGTGACCAGGCCCAGACCGGGCCTGACGACGTCGACGCACACCGTGATGATCAGAGCGAGCTGACCCGGAAGGACCGGCCGGATCGCCACGGCGGTCACTGCTCGTCACCGTCGGGGTTCAGGAGAGCGTCCACGGTCCCCACGACCATGGCCCCCACAACGGCCCGCTGGGAGTCCGACGAGGCACCGTGGTACTCGTCCACGAGCGCCCGGAGGCGCTCCACCTGGGCATCGATGAGGCACATCAGGAATCGGCCTTCCGGACCGGAGTGGCCTGGACACCCTCGGCCGACCAGTACATGCGAATGCTGCCGTCACGGCCCTTGCTAACCCGGGCGGCCAGGCCCACGAACGGCACCGGGGCGTACTGCGTGACCCGAGGAACGTCGTGCGAAGCGACCTGCACCGAGACCACCTCGGCACGCTGGCCGGGCTCCGCAAACAGCGTCTCCACCGTCCACAGCGGGCGACCAGCGTCGTCCTTCTGCTGCGACTCGGGTACGGGCCTCCGGCTTCCATCCGTCAGCTCTGCCCACACCTGCACGGGGATCGGCTCGGACGTTGCCGCCACGAGCGGCAGGCGGGATGCGTCTACGGGGACGTTGCGGATCATGTCTTCCTCCTATGCACGGGGGTGCAACCTATGCAACCCATGCCGGACGGTACGGCACGCTCCGCGAGCCATGCAACCCATGCTGGCCCTGGCAACCTATGCAACCGCTGGACCTGTGCGAACATGTCGCGCGTGTCCGACGACCCGCGTCCGAGCCTCCTCAGCACGACCGAGGCTGCTAGAGCGCTGGGCATCCATCAGACGACCCTGAGCCGCTGGACGAAGGCAGGCCGGGTCAAGCCGACCACCCGCACGATGGGTGGCTACATGCTCTGGGACCTGGACGATCTACGGCGTCAGATTCGCGAGCTGCTCGGCGACGACAACCCGTACACGAACTAGCAACCCCTCCGGGGGGTTCCTGCGGGGACCGGCCCCCATCGACGGGAAGCCCTGTCGGCCGACGGGACCTACGCAAGGCTAGCGAGCTACCAAGGGCACAATACGGACATGCTGTCATCGCTCGGTCCCTCAATTATCGCCGCCACGGCCGCGCTCATAGGTGTACTAATGGGAAATCTATTGCAGAGCCGCCGGGAACGGAGTCGCTGGAATCTCGATCGGCAAGCGCAACGCCAGCGGGATCACGAACTGTGGGGCCGAGAGGATCGTCACCGATTCACGGAGCATAAGCGAGACCTCTATGCTCGGTTCCTGTCCGCACTCGCTCGCTTCCAAGGAAGTAGCTTCGTCAATCAACTTCTATACGAGGCGGACCTACCAGATCGCCCAACCTCGGAGGATGCCCCTCGGAACAAGCTCGACTGGCTCTTCGGTCAATCGAGCGAATCTGGGGTGACGGAGGTATCCGAATGTCTCCACGCCATGTCGCTGGTAGCGCCTGATGAACTCACCAAAGAAGCAACCCGCTTGCAGGAGCTTGTTGCGTCGGCGAACAATCACTATTTTATTCGTAACGATCACGAGAGTGGTCGGAGGATTCTCGCTTCAGTAGACGCGTCCAAACTTCGACAATACATGCGCGATGATCTCGCGGCGCAGGTCGCCAAAGCCGACTAAGGGCTCGTGAGCCCTGGCGACCAAGACGGCCAAGGGACACGCACGGTGGCGCATCAGTGAGCTGACCCGGCAGGTAGCCGAGATCACGGGCAAGAACTAGCAACCCCTCCGGGGGGTCTTCCTCCGGGGACCGGCCCCCACCGATCGCCGCCTGACGGCTACGGCCGCGAATGCTCGGCAGCAAGACGGGAGAGCGTGTCTTGCCACCGATCACCCACGACCGAAGGGTGAACCCGTCGACCGACGGGGACCTCGATTCAATCCGACACAGGGAATGCTGCATCGAGAACGTTCTTCGGAACATGAATCTGAACCACCGGGGCACCGGAATTGAAATTGGCTCGCAGTGTAATCCCCGAATCGAGCAATAGCTCCCGACGCTCGGCCGTGTCCATACGGCGCCACGCCTGCTCGAAAGTCTCACCGGTCGGCCGCTGCTCCCAGTGTGCCGGGGACGACGGGACGGCTTCGAGAACTCTCTTCTTGTCCGTGAGCATCTTCAGCCGGGCCAGATACGACACGTTGTCACCCTCGTAGAGACCCTGATTCTTTTCTTCCCGGGTGATCTCAATTGCGTCCTGAATCACGGCTATCTTATCTGCCTCACCTGTGGCGTGGACAAAGACACGGACCGTACGCGGACGATCCCCGATCTCGGCAAGGATAGCCTCCTCGGCGTACGGCTCCAGCAGCCCGGCTGGAATGTTTCGGAGGTCGCAGGCTGTGCGCTTCTTGGTCCGGCCTGAGCACCGCCAGTAGCGATAGTGCTGGGCAGCCCGCTTCTCCGTGGCGGGCTTCGTCATGACGTGGTGGTAGAGCGGTTCATTGCACAGCCCACAATGCCCCACGTTCAGGAGTAGCCCGGTCTCGTTCGTTCGCTTCTTTGGCCGAGTCCTGCCATTGAGAACGTCCTGAATGTCCTTCCAGACTGAATAGTCGATCAGCGGATCTGCACGCTGAACCGGCATCCCGGTCTCGTCCATGACAGGACGGCCACCGTGCTCGGCCTGGCCGATGATCCACCGGGACCGGAGCATCCGAGTCAGGGTCTGAGGCGTCCAGTTTCCACGACGTCGTGACGGAATCCCCCGGGCGTTCAGGTCGTCGCTGATCGATCGGATCGACTCATGGTCACGAGCGCGCTGGACGATCTCGCGGACGAGCGGAGCTTCCTCAGGGTTGATCTCCAGACTCCAGCCGCCACCGTCCAGCTTCACCTTGCGGTACCCGTAGGGCACGGTCCCGCCGTGCCACCGTCCGACCGACCGGATGTGCTTCTGTGAGGCTGTCGCCCTGGTCTTGATCGCTTCTAGCTCACCCTCGGCCACACCCGCGATGAGCGATGCCACCATGCGCCCGGTCCACGAGGTGAGGTCGACCTTGTCCTCGATGAACGAGATCGCCTTCTCGTTGTCCGCGCACCACCGGAAGAAGTCGTTGAGGGCGTACAGGGTCCGGCCGACCCGGTCCATCTTCCAGGCGACGAGGATGTCCCACTCGTGGGCACGTTCCGGGGTGAGCCACGGAGCTAAGAGGTCGCGCGGATTGATGTGTTGATCATGGCCGTTTGGTGGGTCGGGTGTCCCAGCGGTGGCTGGTCCACGCGCACCGGATGAGGCGACGCACGGTGATGATCGCGTCGGCGAGGTCGAAGA
>JBFWSN010000046.1:0-13483 GCA_050248355.1 Dehalococcoidia bacterium | reverse complement strand
GTCATGCCGATGTTCGTACAGTGGTGAGGAAGGAACCGGGGTACTTTTTCTACTTTGAGGTTCCCCTCCTCGACTGACGACTCGTGGGGGGACATCATCAACACCAGTTCTCCCCCCAACAGCGGTACAAGTCCCGAATGCTCGCACGTTCTCGCAAACGCCGGATCCGAGCGTGGGTCGCGCGATTTGCCCACCATCCCGCAGTCATCCAGCCGCAGCCGCGCGCTCATCGACGCCCGGCGCTCAAGGAGATCCTGTGAGCACTAGCGGCACTCCATCGCCTCACGATTTCGGCGTCATGCCGCTCCGAGATGACAACCCGAGCAGTGTCGACCTCCTGGGCTTCGACGATATCGTTGCGGCCGTCGAATCAACCATTACCCGAGAAGACCTCGATCCAATCACCGTCGGCATTAACGCGCCGTGGGGTGGTGGAAAGACAACCGTGCTGCGGTTGCTCGAGAGGAAGTTGGCGACACGGGACGATGTCATCGTCGTGTACGTGAGTCCGTGGGAGTACGACCGATCGACTGATACCAAGGCGACGCTGATCGGGGTTGTGCTCGGAGCTCTCGAACGTCAAGTCCGCGGCGAGCAAGGGGCGCTTGACGCCGTCAAGCGTCGACTGACTGAACTGCGGAATCGCATCAACGTCGCCAAGGCGGTCAAACTCGCAGCGACGTCCGCTCTCACCATGGCCATCCCTAGCGTCTCCGACTTGGCGTCGATATTCGACGGGGGTGGGGAGACCGGCGACCCAACGTTGCAGGGCTTTCGAGAGCAGTTCGCTTCATTCTTGGGCGAAGAAGCGCTCGCACACGTCGCTCAGGTCATCGTGCTCGTCGACGACCTGGATCGATCTCTTCCTGACACCGTTGTCGACACACTTGAGGCGATCAAGCTCTTCCTCTCGGTCGACAAGATGGCATTCGTCATCGCCGCTGATGAGGACAACGTCGCGCGAGCGATCGGACAAAGGCTCGAATCGACCGGACAGCCCACAACCGCGCGTCAGTATCTTGAGAAGATCGTTCAGATCCCGTTCCGCATCCCCGCTCTCAGCCGTGAGCGGACCGAAGAGTACCTCGCACTTCTCCTCTTTGGTGACGGCGGAGACACCGAAGCCCTCGTCCGCCGTGCGCGTGAAACACGAGGCGGCGGGCGCAGTCTCGCGGCGCGGTTCGACGGCCTTGTGCCGGACGGCCACCAAGCCAATGTGGACCTTGCAGAGCAGCTCGCGCCCATCCTCCACCGGCATACCCAGGGCAATCCGCGGCGCCTGAAGCGATTCTTGAACGCGCTCTGGCTGCGTACCGCCTTCGCTAGGGCCCGCGGCGTGGAACTCCAAGCAGATGCATGTTCCAAGATGATGGTCGCGGAACTTCTCTACCCCGATCTTTTTGCTCAGATGCTGGGGTGGCTTGCATCGGGAACCCTCGCCGCCAACGTCGACCAAATCGAGGGCGGTACCGGCGAGCACTCGGAGCAGGTACTGGAATGGGGCCGTTTGACCCCCTCGCTCCATGAGGTCGACCTTGCTGCCTACCTCCTCCTGGCAGCATCGCTCCGAGGCGAGACGGTAGAGGAAGCAGCACTACCTTCGGAACTGCGAGAGCTTGCAAGCCGCCTGACTGCTGACAGCAACGCCGTCCGCGATGGCGCATTGGTGGAGGCAGCAAAACTCGACGTGACCGGGCGATCGACACTGGCACGGTACGTCGCGTCGCAGCTGAGACATCAACGCACCGTAGAACGACAAAAGGTCCTGGCCGAGTCCCTTTCGGGCCTCGCGGATCACACCGCCGTTTCGTCGACAGCGGCGGAAGAACTCGTACTGATGGAGCCTTCAACCATTCTGACACCCGTCCCACTCGCCCTCCTCGCGAAGCATCGACCTCCCGAGCTCGTCGAAGTGGTGCGGCGTTGGTCCACCGACGCCTCCGTTGACGAGAGAACGCAGCGTGCAGCGGTCGAGGCACTCAAGGGGGCCGTCTGATGGGAACCTCCGACGCATACGGGGGCTCGAGCGGGTGGAGCGGTACGAGACGCGACACTGATACTTGGCTCGATAGCGGCTCGAGTGGGAGTGGTGATGGAGCGGGCACCCCTGGTTCCGAACCGGCGCCTACTGACGCGCCGCCGGTAGCACCGGGTGAGCCGGCGCCTGCTCCTGTCGCTGCTCCCAGCGTTCCCCTGACTCGGCTCCTCGGAGGCGTCGCAAGGCGCCTCCACGATGCTTCCCAGGGCGCGGGCGGTGGCGGTGGCGGTGGCGGTGGCGGAAGCGGAGGGGCCGGCGGTGGTGGTGGAGGAGGAGGAGGCCGCCGTCGGGCGGCGGCATCGGGAGGACTCGTTCTCGCCGGCGCGCATGGCCTCCGAAACAGAAACGCCGAAGCGGTCGCTGACACGGGCCTCTCGCTCGGTGATCTCGATGCCCTGACTCCCTTCGAGCAAGCGCGCCGCATCGTCGATGCAGCGTCGGGTCCTTCAGCATTGGTCGAAGATGCGGAACTACGTGAAGTGAACGCCAACTTCGTATGGTGGGCGCTCCAGCAAGACATCCCTCCCTCTCCGGCAGACCTCGTGAGGGCATGGGTGACCGAGTACGTGTTCCGCGCCTGGCTGACAGAAGCCGGTGCGAAGCTGCGCGATGGCTCGCGGGACGGAGCATCGACGCACCAGCTCGAACGTGAGGTTCGAGTAACGCTTGAGGCAGCCGTGAGCCAGGCTCAGTTTCCGGTCGACGGGATCCGGGCAGCAGATTTCGAAACCGCCATCACGGGCCTTCTGGGAATGCTAGGTCGAATCTTCAGGGTAAGTCGATGACCAAGAAGCGCCTCTGGGTAAACGAAGCCCCCGAAGACCTCACAACAGACGATTTCGTTTGGCGGCGCTCTGCAGACGGGCCGTCGTCGCTCCAGGCCAACGTGGACGCTGGCCTCGCGCAGTTCGGGCCGGTTGCCTCGGCGAACCGCGACGCCGTATGGCTTGCGGTCGCAGTGTTCCTTGCTGACCGGACCGTTCCCCGGGGAAAGGCTTGGCAGAGAGACCTCCAGGTCGTCGCGCCGGCTATGGATCCTGTGCGGTGGCGCGCGGTCAAAGGCGATGTCGACGCGATGCTGTCGTTTCTCACCTCGGACAAGTGGGACACGACCTTCGCGTTGGCGACGCTCGAATCGGAAGGTGCCGACCAGCAGCCTGCTGATGACTCAGATTTGGTTTGTCTATTCAGCGGCGGGGCAGACTCGGTATGCGGAGCAGTTCATGCTCTATCCCAGGGACACCATGTCACGTTGATGTCGCACTGGGACTGGAGCGGGCACTCCGCCACCCAGTCGCGGTTGATCGGTGACTTGGAAAAGCAGTTCGAGGTTCAGATTCCTCATGTGCGAGTGAACTTGGGGCGCGGCGCGAAGCAGATCGGAGGCGCTCAGTACGGCGACGAGCCGAGCCGACGAAGCCGGAGCCTGCTATTCGTGACGCTCGGACTCGCGGTCGCGTCCGCTCGCGGTTCGGTCCCGCTGTGGATCGCTGAGAATGGGTTCGCATCACTGAACCCGCCCCTGGCCTCGGAGCGGCGTGGGGCGTTGTCGACTCGAACAACGCACCCTGAGTTTCTTGGACGCCTTCGTGCTCTCTTGCAGGCCGTGGGCGCACACGCCGACTTCGCGAATCCCTTCGGTCAGGCAACGAAGGGGGAGATGTTCTCGCTGGTGGCGCAGCGCATCGGACACGACGAAGCGTCGGCGCTCCTCTCGAAGTCCCACTCCTGCTCACACGTCCGCTGGGGGATCCCATTCCATCGGCCTCCCGACACACAGTGTGGAGTCTGCTTCGGCTGCCTAGTGCGTCGAGCCGCGTTCATCGCGGCGGGGCTCGAAGATCGAACTACCTACCTCGTAACTGACTTGAACGAGCAGCAACGAATGGAGTTTCTATCGACGGCTTCGGTGAGAGCTGGAATCGAGGCAATGCGTTATGCGGTCAGCCGCGAGCTCGGTCCGGCGGATATCCTCGCGCTCAACATGCCGAACGGACATGACCTCGAGGCGGCGCTCGACTTGATCCGACGGGGATTCCGTGAGCTCGCCGCAGTCGAACTGCCCTGATGCTTCCTCTTGACTGCCACGCACACATTCAGCCCTCGATTCCCGCTGCCGAACTCCGCAAACTCGGCGCATGTGTGATCGCAGTCACGCGATCGCTTGATGAGTTCGCGCAAGTCGTGGATCGCCGCGATGGATCGGTCGTCTGGGCACTGGGAGTTCATCCGGGCCTGAGAGCGAGCCAGGACACCTTCACCATCAATCGATTCCGGGAGTTACTTCCTTTCACTCCAGTAGTCGGTGAGATTGGCTTGGACAGGCGTTCACCGGTCCCACTGGAGCTTCAGCAGCAGACCCTCGATGAAATCCTCCGCGCCCTCGATGATCAGCCACGCATGCTGTCGATACACAGCAGCGGCGCCGCATCTGCAGTGCTGGATCTGCTGGCTGCCCGTCGTCCTCGTGGTGTCGTGCTGCACTGGTGGCGAGGCACCATCACTGAAACGATCCGCGCGCTCGACCTCGGTTGCAGCTTCTCGATCAACGCGGCTGAAGTATCGAATCCGCGGGTGCTAGGAAACGTACCGCGAGAACGAATCCTCACAGAGACCGACCATCCTTACGGCGACCGACGTCAAGCGGGCAAGCGCCCGGGGCGCGTCGACGCAGTAGAGGCAGCACTCGCGAGGCAGTGGAACGTTGATCTTGATGCCGCCAGACGCCAGGTGTGGGCCAACTTCCTCGCAGTCGCGACGACCGCTGACGTCACCGCGATGATGCCACCCGACTTTCAACGCACGATGCTGGCGGCGTGATCGCGGATAGCGCCTGAGACGAGGATCCGCTGCGGAGCGGATCCTCGTCTGAACTGTTCCTCAGGCTGCCTCGATCGCCTCCTTGATCACCACGGCATCATTGGCTCGCGTCCGCAAGAGCTGCGGAAGCCAGGCCGTGCTTTCCAAGAGCTCCTCGGCGGCCTTTGCCATCGGTTGCTTCTTCAGCCCGGTGATGCGCTCGGCGGCCTCTTCAGAGACGCCTTCCCGCACCGCCTGGGCGATGTGCGCTTTCGTGACCCGGCCGAGGTAGCTTTCGACGGTCGGCTGCCAGTGGGTCGCCATGTCGAGCGAGACGGCTTCTGCGAGCGTGTCCGCCAGCGCGAGCGAGCGCCGCTTCGCGTCCCATCGCTGCTGCACCGCGTGGGCAGTGCCTGCGATGCAATGGGAGAGCAGGCTCGTCCGCTGCTCGTCATCGAGCGCCGCCACGAAGTCCCAGAGCTCGTCCGGGTTCCTGGGGATCCGTGCGGTCCATGCCCCGTGGCGCTCCTCCAGCGCCTTCGCCGCAGCGGTCTCGCCGATCCCATCGGCATGATGCGCGAGCGGGGAAACGCTCATACGGATTTCCAGGCAACTCAACTCTGTCGCTGAGTGGTAGAAGGTCTGGGCGGCGAGCGCATGGGTGATCGCGATCAGCGCCGCCGCAGGCTGCTCTCCGAGCGCGAGACGGAGACCCATCGTCCGGTGGGCGGTCAGATCCCGGACGAGCGCGTCCGACAGTGGCTTCCCGAGGTCGCCGGCGTCTTCATCATCGTCGGACGGGAACTGGGCGCTGTTGTCCGCGTCGTCCTCCGCCTGTCCGCGGTCCGGGTCTCCGCCGCGCGAACGGCGTTCGGGCACCGCCTGCGGCATGCCCTCGGGGCGAACGAACCCGCGCTCGATCTGCGGGTCACCATCCCGAGCCAGCGAGACGAACACGCCGCAGCGGGCGATGACGTCCGAGTCGTAGGCACGCTGGCGAGCGTCGAACTGCTCGATCGCCGCCTCGAGCTCGTTGAAGCGCGTCTCCACCTCGTCCGGGACGTCCTCGTCACCCTCGTACTGCTCGGCGATCTCGTCCCATTCGCGGCGCAGCGCCTCGTAGCGCTCCTGATCCGTCTCGGAGAGCGGCACCTGCCGCGGATACTCGCGCCGCAGGCCGTGGCTGTACGGGAAGTCGAGGTGCGCCTCGACCCACTTCCAGCCCTCCGCGCGCACCTCGTCAACGAGGGCGTTGAGGCGCTCCAATGCGAGGCGGTCGAGGAGCCCGGCGTCCTCGAAGAAGCCGCTCCCGTCCTCACTGAAGAGGTCGCGCACGACGACGCCACCCGCCTGTTCGTAGGCCTCGACACCAATGAAGATCGCGCGCCGGTCGCCCGGCGGGACGTGTGACTCCATCATGCGGGAGCGGATGACGCGCGGTTCCCGGTTCCAGCCGAGGTTCTCGTACACCTCCTCCTGGCGAGCGTGGTCATCGCTGACCGCAAACGCCATCAGCTGGTCGAGCGTCAGGTCGCCGTCGCGGTAGCACTGCATCAGCCGGGGACTGACGGCACCGAGCCGGAGCCGCTGACGGACGTGAGCGGCGAGATGCCGAAGCGCGCCGCGATCTCCTCGGCGCCCCAGCCGCGCTCCTCGTTCAGCGCGCGAAACGCCTCGAACTGGTCCGCGGGGTGCATCTCGGTGCGGGTGACGTTCTCGTCGAGGCTGATCTCGAGCGCGTCGTGCGCCGAGTCCACGATGCAGCGGACCGGCTCCGACCGCTTGATCTCGCGCCGCTTCGCGCGCAGCTCCAGCGCGAGCCGGCGGCCCTCGCCGGCGGTGACGAGGTAGTACCCCGTCGCCGCGCCATCGGCCTTCACCTCCGGCTGGACGACGAGGTTCTGCAGGAGCCCCTTGTGCGCGATGCTCGCGGCGAGTGCCGCGATCGCCGCGTCCCCATGCGGCGTCCTGCGGGCGTTGTGCGGGGACTTCTTGAGCTTGTTCAGCGGGATGAGCACCTCGACGCCTTGTTCGGCGGCGGGTGTGGACTTGGTCGTCATGCTGTTTCTCCTACTTGGACTGAGTGTTGGGGCGGTGCGCCCATCGGGTGATCGCGGGCGCAGGGCCGCTGGTGGCAGCCCGCGCCGCGTCGTCGTGCGTCAGAGGAGACGCATCTGTTCGCCGTCGTCGGACCCGAATCGGTCGGCGACGGGAGTCCAGCCGTCCTGCGGCGCGGGACGAGCACCCGCGCCCACGAGGGCGGGGAGGGCTTCGGGCGCGACATCCCGAGGGTCGAGGGCTTCCTGCGCGGCGTCGGCGACGAGACGCGCCTCGGCGAACAGCGCCTCGAGCGACTCCTCGTCGACCTCACCGCCGCCCGCGAGCGACCGCGCGAGTTCGAGCGTGAGGTTGTCGTTCTCCGCCCCATGGGCCGCCAGACCGCCGTCACCGATCTCGCCTTCGACGATCAGCGACGCCTGGAGCTTGTGGGCGACGAGCAGGAGCGCCTGCGCCTGGAGCGTGGCGCGGTACGCGAAGTAGACGACGCGCACCGGACGGCGCTGGCCGATGCGCCATGACCGCCGGCTTGCCTGCCGCATCGTGTAGACCGAGTACTCAACCTCGTACCAGGCGATCGTGGGGAAGTCGATCAGGTCGAGGCCGGTCTGGACGAGGCGGGGATGGACGAGCAGCACGTCGACCCCGGCGCGGACGCGCCGGGCGACCCACTCCTCACGCCGGTCGGGCGGCACGGTGTCCGCCTTCAGGATCGCGACGCGAAGTCCCGCCTCGCGGAGCACCCGTTCCATCCGGGGCGTGAGGTCGCGGGTCTCCGTATGCGTGACGTACACAAGCACGCGCCGGCCCTGTTGCCGTTCCTCCACGGCGAGGTCCACGAGCTGCTGTTCCTTCGGGTAGAGGCGGTCGTCCGGCAGGGCCGGAGCGGAACCGATCACGGCCCCGGTCGAGCGGTCGACGACCTCTTCACCGAGCGTGCACGCGTCGGGGTACGCGAGCAGCGCCTGGAGGTAGGCGCCGAGGAGACGACGGGAGCCGCCCGCGAGCGCCGCCATCACCGCCGCATGCAGCGCGTCCGCGAGGTCGCGATAGGCCGACGCCTGCGAGGGGCTGTTCCCGTCATTGCGCGCCATGCTGACCAAGCGGACCTCCTCCCGATATTCGGGGAGATCCGTGGCGACATCCGTGAGGCGGATGAACACCGTGTTCCCGATCAGGTGGAACAGGATCGCGGGGGAGACGCCAGGCTTCTCCACCGTCCGCGTGCGATACCCGCGCCGTCGGCTTGATCGACCCTCGTCGACCACGTCGTCGTCGCCGGTCTTGCGGGTGATGCGCTCGACGATCCCGTAGCGGGAGACCCACCGGGCCCCCTCGCCGTACGCGAACTCCTCCCGCACTGCGGGCGAGAACCGCCAGAGCAGGTGGAAGAGCGTCGAGGCGTATCCGCCCATCAGCGTGCCGGTGAGGGTGAGCGTCCGGCCGCAGGCCTCCGCCAGCGTCCCCGCCGCGATCCCCTGCGCCGAGCCACGCGCCTTGTACTCGTGGCTCTCGTCGGTGATCAGGAGATCGAAGGCGTCCGGCATGTGGCGGCTGATGAAGTCCGCGAGGGGGACGCGCGCTGGCCCGCTGCGGTCGGCCTGCCAGAGCGGCGTTTCGCAGTTCGAGCAGACGTGTCTCCGCCGCGCGAGCTCGGAGAGGTCGAGCGGGAGCCCCTCCTCGTCTAGCACCGTCTGCCAGCAGCCCGGACAGCAGGTGCGACGCGCGACGTCGCCGTGTTCGTCACGGACGACGCGCCCACCGGGCGCGTCGGGGCGGCTCAGCACCGCGGGCGTCCAGCGATACGAGAGCTTCGCCTTCTCGCGGGAGAGGATCACGAACAGCGGCCACCGCTGATCCAGACGCAGCCGTCGGAGGTCGCTGATCGTGTTGACGATCACCGCCTCGGCGAGGGGCACCGTCTCCTGCACCTCCCGCACCCATTTGCGGGTCAGGTGCGGCGGACACAGGACCAGGACGCGCCGGAACCCGGCGACGTAGGCCGCCGATGCTCCGATCATCGTCTTGCCCGTCCCCATCTCACCGACCACGTTGGTGCCACGATGACGCTGGAGTGAGACCGCGGCGGCACGGATGGCGTCGCCCTGCGCGCCCATCGGCCGGCGCTTGAGCGTGGAGAGGTCGAAGCCCCAGTCATCGCGCGTGCGCGCCGTGTAGACCGGCGGGTAGGCGCGCAGAACCGCGCGCGTGATCGCCTCACCGTGCTCGGTGAGGAGTTCGGGGGGGGGTCGTCACGGCGCGGGCGGATCCGCTGCACCGGTGTCGATCACCTCGACGTCGCCGGTGCGGAGGTCGAGCACCGCGACCGACGTGCGCATCACCTCGCGCTCGACTTCGACGTCGGGGTCAGGTGAGTAGACGGAGACCGACTCCTTGTACGTGCGCCCCTTGACGAGCAGACGCTGCTGCCCGGAATGGAGCACGACGCTGTCCAGGAACCCCGCCGCGAGAAGTTCGAGGACGCCCTTGGCGGTGACATCGGCCCTCGCGCCGCGCTGAACGACGCCGACAACGTCGTCGTGATGATCGACGAAGCGCACCGCACCCAGTACGGCCGCCTCGCCGCGAAGATGCGCGCGGCTCTCCCGAACGCGACGTTCGTCGGCTTCACCGGCACGCCCATCGACCAGGGCTTCCGGCGCACCACGCTCGGCACCTTCGGCGAGCTCATCGACTCGTACACCATCCCGCAGTCGGTCGAGGACGGCGCGACCGTCCCCATCTACTACGAGGCACGCCTCCCTGACCTCCACGTCGAGGGAGCGGAGACGCTCGACCGCCTCTTCGACACACTCTTCCGCGACGAGCCAGAGGAGACTCGTGCGGAGATCCGCCGGCGCTACGCCAACAAGGAGACGATCGCCGAGGCCGCCAAGCGTATCGAGGCGATCGCCCTCGACATCGCGGAGCACTATCGGACGAAGGTGCAGCCCAACGGTTTCAAGGCGCAGGTCGTCGCGCCCAGCCGCGCAGCGGCCGTGAAGTACGCGGAACACCTCGCGTCGTTCGGCCTCGCCGCCTACCCGATCATCACCACCTCCCACAACGACGGCGCCGAATTCCGGCACGCCCGCGAACTGGACCAGGACCAGATCGTCAGCGCATTCACCGACCCGGACGGCGAGCCTCAGATCCTCGTGGTCGTGGATAAGCTCATCACCGGATTCGACGCACCGGTGGAGCAGGTGCTCTACCTCGACCGCTCGATCCGCGAGCACACGCTGCTGCAGGCGATCGCGCGCGTGAACCGCCGATTCTCGCGGACCGCGAACGGCGTCACCACGGAGAAGCAGCACGGCCTCGTCGTCGACTACCACGGTGTATCGCGCGAGTTGGAGGCCGCCCTCGCGATCTTCGACCGGGGCGACGTGGAGGAGGCCCTCACTGAGCTTCCTGAGGATCCCAGCCCGGTGATCCAGGCCGCCGCCGACCGCGCCGAGGCCCACTTCCGCGGCCTCGACCTGAACGACGCATGGACCTGTGTCCACCGCTTCGATGCCGACGCACAGACGGAGGGAGACTACAAGGCCGACCAGTACGAGTTGTTCGATCGTGACTACCGGGACTTCTCGACGCTGATGGACCGCTTCCTGCCCGAGCCAGCGGCGCTCGCCTACCTCGACCGTTTGAAGCGGCTCACCGTGATCCGTTCCTACGCGCGCGCCCTCTTCCTTCGCGAACGCGCGGACATCGACTGGACCGCCGTCGGCGCGAAGGTGAAGCAGCTCCTCGACTCGCGCATCGACGCGACCGTGCGCGAGCTGATGGCGCCGGTTTCCGTCCTCGACCAGGACTTCGATCAGAAGATCGCGCGCCTCCCGCACGATGAGGCGCGAGCCTCGGTCATGGAGCACGCCATTCGCGCCCAGATCAAGGAGCGCGTCGCCGAGAACCCGGTGTTCTACGAGCGCCTCTCGGAAGCCCTCGAACGGATCATCCGCGAGCTGCGAGCCCGCCTCATCGACGCCGCCGAGGGCTGCAAGCGCCTGGCCGTCCTGCGATCGCAGATCAACCGCGAGGAGGCGATCGCGGCGGAGCATGGCCTCACTCCCGTCTCGTTCGCTGTGTATGGCCTGCTGTCAGGTGACACACCCCGCGATACCGAGCGGGGGGTCGCCGAAGAAGGCGAGGGCTACGCCGCCGAGTTCGACGAGCGGTTGAAGACCGTCGCGCGCGACATCGACGCCGTCCTGCAGGGACATCGTGCGATCGTCGACTGGCGCGAGAACCTCGACGTCCAACGGGAGATGCGTCGTGACATCAAGCGCCTCCTCCGCGACACCGGTCGCTACGCCGAGGGCGAGCTCGACGAGCTCGTGCGGCAGGCAGTGGAGGTCGCCCGGAGGCGCCTCACATGACCGAGCAAGGCGACGTCCGATTCGGCGATGCCAGCATCCACTATCGCGTCATCCGCAGCCCCAAGCGGCATAAGACGATCGAGATCACAGTCGATGGGCCGGGCGCCGTGACGATCGCCGCACCGGTGGATACCTCGTCGGAGCGGCTCGAAGCAACGGTTCGGCGTCGTGCGAAGTGGATCGTCCAGCACGACGGCGCCGCAGCCGCCTCCCCACCATCGCGCCGTTTCGTCAGCGGGGAGTCGCTCCCGTATCTCGGACGCTCCGTGCGCCTCACGGTTCGCCCGACGAATGGCGAGCAGGTCGTGATCCAGTTCCATCATTGGCAATTCGACATAGACGTACCTCGTCGCCTCCGAGCTGAAGAGCGGCATCAAGCGATCCGCTCCGCCGTCGAGGCCTGGTATCGCGAGCGCGCCGCCCTGAAACTCCCACCCCGCGTCGAACGGATCGCGAAACTGCTCGGCGTTCAGCCGAAGGCGGTCCTCATACGTGACCAGCGCGTCCGCTGGGCTAGCTGCTCCCCCGACGGCACGCTCCGCTTCAACTGGCGCGCCGTGATGGCCCCACCCGCCCTCATCGACTACGTCGTCGCCCACGAGCTCGCGCATATCCGCGTCCGAACCCACAGCGCCGACTACTGGGCCATCGTCGGTCAGGCGATCCCGGACTATCGCGAGCGACGAGAGCGGCTCAGAGTCGCTGGCCCCGCACTCGATCGGGGGACGCCGTGAGGCAGCCGCGTTGCGCATAACGTTGAACGACCCTGTGCGGCTCGCCAGCGTCGGTAGCGGCGGCATCTACTGGGTTCGTATGTACGAATCGGCGACGGACGCCGTGGTCGTGGTCACCGAGGTACCTGGGAATCCGGGTCGATCAGTCGTGAACACCATCTCCCAAATCGCGACTGACCTCCGACAGCGATCGCTAGTTCCGACCAGCAATGCGAGGTGGTTCGCCTGCATCCCCGGCGGGTTCGGCGGACAGTCCCGCGCTACGTACATCGAGGCCAGCATTGGCGAGAGTGGTGAAGTCGACTGGCCTGGAGTCGAGTACTCGATCGAGGAGATGGATAGCCTGCTCGGAGCACCGCTCGCGCGCCTGCCAGCACACGATGAGGTGCTGCGCCGCGTCCTGGATCTTGGTGGCGTCCTACCGCCGCCGCCAGACGTGCTTCGCTGGGAGATAGTGCCGGGCGAGTCCCTCCCGCCGCCCGGCGATCCATTTCGCTGTGATCTTCACTCAGAGTTCCTTGCCTTCGTCGCACAGCATGAGAGCGCCGGTAGGAGCCGCGCTGAGGCAAGCGCCATGTTCTTCAACGCCCTCTCTGCTGACGACTACGGGCGCTGCAGGAGACACACGGGGGACTGGGCGAAGATCGCCACGACCGCCGTTGCGATTGTCGAGGAGCTCGGGCCATTTGCGGAGGTTGGCGCCATTCGAGCAGCGGCCGACGAATACGCCCTGGACCCAACCGAGCAGAGGTGGCTCTACTCCATCTTCGCGGATCCGATGTGGTGGAACGAAGATGGCTACGGAAATGGCCAGCACCGCGGCTGCGCGCTCCGGGCGAGCGGGGCGCCACAGGTGATTCTCGCTGCGGTCGACTCGGGCACCGGGCCCGGTGAAGTCTGGGTGGTGAGCGGGGAAGCCTAGGCCGGCGCCTTGACCAGAGCGGCACCGGCATCCCGACCGCAATGCCGATCTGTTGCGGCACGAATGCTTCTGCGCGCGCGTTCATGGAGCTCGCGGGCGGGGGGCCTAGTCGCGCGCGGACATCGCGTGCCCGAGGCGTTCGATCTCGGCGTCGGCGTTGAGGGTCCACGGCTTGCGAAGAAGGTGAACTCGACGAGGGGAGCGTCGTTCCGAGAGCCCCGCCGGGGGCGGACGCTCGGTGAGCCGGAGGTCGACGGTGAGAAGCGCCCCCTGAGCCGAAACCGGAGGTTGGGAATCTACGTGCTTGCGACCTCGACGAGGCGGGCCAGCGCATTCACGAGCTGCATCTGGCGCGGGGTGGTGCAGCGGACACGCAGTAGGGCGGGGCTAGCGATGACGACGGCGAGGCACTGCGCACGACTGGTCGCCACGTTGAGGCGATTGAGGTTGTACAGGAACTCCATGCCTCGCGGCGCTTCATCGGCCGAGCTGGTCGCCATTGAGTAGATGGCAACCGGCGCCTCCTGCCCCTGGAACTTGTCGACGGTGCCAA
>JBFWSN010000045.1:0-14231 GCA_050248355.1 Dehalococcoidia bacterium | reverse complement strand
GCGAGCCCGGAGATGGCTGGTCTCCTCGTTCGCTGACCGTCGGCAGTGCGTCGGTTGGCCATCCCCTCGGCCATCTAGTGCGCCAATGTTGGATTCGAGCACGGCCACGCGTCGCGGAAGGCGATCATCGATCGGCTGTCGCCAGGGGCGCGTACGTGATTCGCGTATCCGATCGAGCCGAACGGCAGCCAGATCAGCCGCTGATGATCGTGCAGTAGCCGCGACAGTCTGTGGGATCCTGAGCGGCGGCTCGGCGGGCGAGCTGTTGGAGCTGACGACGAGTCGCGGCCAGCTCGGACAACCGGGCTTCCACCTCCTCGAGCCGCTGCGCGACATAGCGGCCGACGTGCTGGCAGGGAGCGTCACCGCTGTCGCTGATCGAGAGCACCTGACGGATCTGGGTCAGGGTGAGGCCGCCCGCCTGCGCGTGCCGGATGAAGTCCAATCGGTCGATGACCTCGGGCTCGTAGTCGCGGTAGCCGGAGGACGAGCGATGCGGCTCTGGCAGCAGTCCCTCAGCCTCCCAGAAGCGGATCGTCTTGGCTGGTACGCCCGCCGTCGATGCGATCTTCCCGATTCGCACTCTGACCTCTTGACCTTCCTGTTGACTGGAAGGTTTACGGTACCTGCAACCGAGGAGGAACGCCATGCAGGTCGAGGAGTCCGAGGAGCCCGACGAGAGTCCCGAGCACCGTGGAGTTCCCGCGCCGCAGACCGATTACGACCTGATCGTCGTAGGGTCCGGCAGCGCTGCCTTCTCGGCCGCCATTCGTGCCACGGACCTGGGGGCCACGGTCGCGTTGTGCGAGGCGGACACTGTGGGCGGCACCTGCGTCAACATCGGCTGTGTCCCCTCCAAGGCCATGCTTGCCGCCGCCGACCTCTACCACCGCGCCGCCCACAGTCCCTACGCGGGGATCGAGACCGGCGCCGGCGCGGTCGACTTGGCTGCCCTGGTGGCCGCCAAGGACGAGCTGGTGGACACCATGCGCTACGACAAATACGAGCACCTGGCCGAGGACTACGGCTTCACGTTGCTGAGCGGAAGAGGCGAGTTCGTCGACGGCGACGGGTTCCGGTGCGACGGGCGCGAGCTGCGCGCCGAGCAGTACCTGATCGCCACCGGCGCGGCGCCCGCCGTCCCTCCTATTCCTGGTCTGCATGAGGCGGGCTATCTGACCAGCACCACTGCCCTCGAGGTCGAGGAGCTGCCGGCCTCGCTTGTCGTCATCGGCGCGAATGCCATCGGCTTGGAGATGGGCCAGCTCTTCCTGCACCTGGGGAGCCAGGTGACCTTCCTCGAAGCAGTCGATCAGGTCGCTCCGTTCGAGGAGCCTGAGATCTCCGCCGCCTTCGCGGACCTCCTCCGAGACCAGGGCGCCCGCATCCATACCGGCACACAGGTGACACGCGTCGACCGAATCAGAGATCGGCGGATCGTGGTCTTCTCGACCCGAGAAGGTGAGCAGCGGATCGACTGCGATCACGTGCTCGTGGCCACCGGCCGCCGTCCGAACACGTCGGGGCTCGGCCTTGATCGCATCGGCGTGGAGGTCGACGAGCGAGGCGCGGTTCGAGTGGATGAATTCCAGGGCACGAGCCATCCGAGGGTGTGGGCCGCCGGCGATGTCACCGGCGCCCCGCAATTCGTCTATGTCGCGGCCGCACAAGGGGCCATCGCGGCCGACAACGCCATCGGCAAGGCGGGCCGAACCATGGACACCAAGGCCCTTCCCAGGGTCACCTTCACCTCACCGCAGATCGCCTCGGCGGGCATGACCGAGCGAGAGGCACTCGACGCCGGCCTCAGCGTCGAATCCCGGGTGCTGCGCCTGGACGCGGTGCCGCGCGCGCTCGTCAACCGCGACACACGCGGCCTGTTCAAGATCGTGGCCGATCGGGAGGGAGGGCGAGTGCGCGGCATCCACCTACTGGCCGACAACGCCGGCGACGTCATCGCTGCCGCCGTCTACGCCATCAAGAAGGACATGACCATCGCGGAGATGAGTGACACCTGGTCGCCGTACCTCACCATGGCCGAGGGGTTGAAGCTCACGGCCCAGACCTTCACCCGAGACGTCACCAGGCTCTCGTGCTGTGCCGCCTGACGACCGAGCAGGACGGGTGGGTGACAGCCGGTGCCGAGCGACCGGCGTCATCCGATCCTCCTTCGTGCGGGCATGGCCGTCACCGGCGGCATCGACGTGACGGGCCCGGACGATGCCGTCGGTGTCGATAACGAAGGCCGCGGGGACGGGGAGGTGCCCGGCATGGCACCGGTGCGACGGCAATCCGGGCCGAGGGATCGGCGCTCCGTCTCGCCCGCCGCATCACGGGCGACCAGTGGCCGGGCCGTCGCTCTTGCCCGGCCACTGGAGCCCAAGACGGTGCGTGGCTCGTTCTACTGCGTCGACGAGCCGCTCGGGATCTCCAGAGCAGGCGGCGATGTCGGAAGGATCAGTCAGCAGCACGAAGCCGGCGTCCGTCTCGGCGGCCACAACGGGAGCACGGTCGCCAGCGACCAGCCGGAGGGCCACCGGCTGGTCGCGGCGATGGAAGAGGTCGAACGGCACGGGCAGAGCCGAACGGCAGCGTCGCCAGGCGACGCGTTCGTGCAGCACGCCGTGCGTGATGTCGCACAAGGCGCAGTGCTGGCCTCCGAGTCGGGATCGGAGGATGTACGACAGCTCACCGCGCACGCCGCCTTTGGCGTCGTACACGCCGACGAGTCGCATCACGACGGAGTCTCGTGGCATTACCGGATCAGGCACGGATCGTCGATCGCCGGCGGATGCGTGGCAACAGCACGGCGAGCTCGGCGTTCTCGTGAGGGTCGAGGATGCCGTGCTGGACGCAGGCGGGCACGAGCTCGCCCGAGTCGGGATGGGCCATTGCATAGGAACAGGCCTGGAGTCGCTCCTGCGTCTCTCGGAGACGGGGGTCGTCCAGCATCTCACCCCGCTGCAATGCGTCCCAGGCCGGCGTGACGTCGCTTGCGTCCATGAAGCTGTGCATCACGTAGGTGGTCGGGTGGATGCCCTCGCGAAGGCCACCGACGCCGCCGGCGCGACGAACGGCCCTGGCGAGCCACGCCGCACCGGTCGGGAGGTCGCGTCGGTGCCGGGCGATCACCCTGGCGGTGCGCAGCACCGTTACCGGCTTGGCGGCGAACAGGAAGTTGCCGGGAAACGCCCGCAGGAAAGCGTCACGTGCCTCCAGATCGCGAGGCTCCTCGTCGTCGAACACCGGCACGTAGCGACCGCCCACCCACAGTCCCCACGTGGTGCGGTTGCAGCGGAGGTCCCCCATCTGCAGCGCCCGATAGGGGAGCCGGGTGCCGGCGCCGCGCTCGATCTCGGCCCAGACGTCGCCGGCGGTGATGCTCCGGTACTCGGCGTCCCAGCGGCGATCGTTGCCGACGTGGGCCGCCGGTTGGAAGCTGAACACGCGGTAGCCCATGCGCCGGCAGTCGCGGACGATGTCGGCGACCCGGTCGACGTTCTTCGGGGTCACGGTCATGTTGTGGGCCACATGGTG
Organism: Dehalococcoidia bacterium; assembly: GCA_050248355.1. Classification (GTDB taxonomy): domain Bacteria; phylum Chloroflexota; class Dehalococcoidia; order UBA2979; family UBA2979; genus JAIBBD01. The sequence goes on along the minus strand of JBFWSN010000045.1, from coordinate 10,694 downwards.
GCGGACCCCGTGCTCGCGCCGGAGCCGCTCGAACATGTCGATCGTCCGCTGCCGGTAAGGGTGAAGGTCCAGCTCGTCCTCTGGGTGCGGGATGCCGCGGCGCCCGTGCATGGTCGTGTCGATGTGCACCGCGAAGGCGAGGACGTCGAAGCGGCGGGTGCCGTCGGGACGGACGGCAAGGCGCTCGAGGTACTCGTAGTCGAAGTCCCCGTGGGAGAAGCTCATCGGGAATCGCCGGTGGCGGCGCATGACCTCCAGCGCGGCGGCGTGGTCCTCCGGGTCGAGCAACGACACTTCGCCGCCGATCAGCTGGGCGTGGACCCCCGGCCCGCGTCGCTCGCGCAGGAGCGCCATCTGACGGTCGATCTGCGCGACCGTGTGGGCGCCGTCCGGCCGGACACGGTTGGCGTCGGCTGAGTGGTAGCAGGGCTTGCAGGCGAAGTCGCACGCGGGGAACACGCCGTGGGTTCCCTCGCAACCGGTGAGCTTCTGGCCCATCAGCTGCGCCGGTGTTCGCACGTGATCGGGCAGCTCCTCCCACCGCCGCTCGAGCGCGACCTTCACCTCCGGATCCAGCGGCCGCGTGAGCCGCTCGAGATCGCGCGCACGCGCGGCGACACGCTGCAGTCGGCCAATCTTCATGGAACCTCCACGGTCGGTCGGGGCGAGCGATTCGAAGCGGCCGCCGCCGCGGCGACCGCAGCGGCGGGAAGGAGCAGCACGATGGTCAGAGCGGCACCGATCTGGGCGTCGGCACGGAGGAACGGGACGACGACGAGGGGCAGGAGCGGGATGCCGCCACCCACCGCGAGGCTCGTGCCGTACTGGCTCCACGACACGATGAAGCCGAGGGCGGCGGCGAGCGCGACGCTGGCCCGCATCGCCGGCAGCGTGACGGTCCGGAACCGCAGCATGCTCCCAGCGCCGAGCACCTCGGCCGCCTCCTCCCCGTCGGACAGCGACCGGTCGAATCCCGGGAGCAGCCCGAGGACGACATAGGGCAGGACGTACAGCAGGTGGGCGATCGTGACCCCGGCGATGGAGTCGGCCAGACCGAGCCGGAGCAGCCAGGTCGCCAGGCCGGTGCCCACCGCGAGGGGTGGCACGACCAGGGGGAGGAGCACGGCGCCGAGCACCGCCAGACGCATCCGTCCCGTCACGGCGGCTGCCGCCCGCGCCGCACCCCAACCGATCGGGAGCGCGACGAGCGTGGCGACGACGGCGACACCCGCCGAGTTGATGACGGCTCGCCACAGCTGCGGATCGTCGAGGACCGCCCGCCACCCCCGCAAGCCGACGTCCTGCGGTACCAGGGCGGGGCCGGTCCAGCGGTTGGCGACGGACTGGACCGCCACCACCGCGAAGGGTGCCAGGGCGAGCAGGAGCAGGAGGGCACCCCGGCGGGTGTGCCGCTTCACCGTGCCCACCGCCCGGTGGCGGTCACGGCCAGGGCGGCCGTGCCGGCGGCGGCGGCGGCCGCCGCCGTCGCCGCCAACAGCGCGACCGTCGCCGCAGGACGTGCGGCTGGTCCGTCGAGGCGGACGACATCGATGGCGTACGTAGCCACGGTTGGCTTCCCGGACGGCCCAACGAGCAGGGGGATCTCGGCCGCACCGACGACGAAGGCGGCGACCACAGCGGCGGCCACCGCCAGCCCGGGCGTGATGCGGGGGAGCAGGACGTCGACGGTTCGTCGCCACCGGCCGGCGCCGGCGACCTCGGCCGCCTCGAGCAGCTCGTCGCTGTCGCTCGTCCAACCGGCGAGCACGACGAGGACCAGGAATGGTACCTCCTTGTAGAGGTAGACGAACACGATCCCGAGGCCGTTCGGGTCGCCGACCAGATCGGGGGCGAGTTCACCGGCGACCCGGTCGGCCAGCCCACCCGGTCCGAGCACGACGACGGCGACGGCGGCGACCACCAGATGCGGCACCGGTATCGGGAGGCTCATGGCCAGCAGCCCGAGGCGGGACGACCGCACGGCGACCGCGCCGATCAGGGCGAGGGGGAGGGCCAAGGCCGTCGTCAGCGCGGCCAGCACGGACGTGAACCGCAGGGCTTCGAGGAACCTCGGGTCCGACAGCACGTCGCGCCACGCGTCGAGACTGGCGGCGCCGCCGACGATCGCGCCAGGGTGGGTGGAGGTCCACAGGGCGCCACCGACCGCGCCAGCGAGGAGCACGATCGTGACGACGAGCGCCGGCAGGGCGGCGAGCGGTACCCCCGGAGCCTGAGCATGCTGGATCGACGCGCCCGAGCCATCGTCGCCGCCCCGCTCGACGCGGTCGCCGCCCGTCTGGCCGATGCGGAGGTGTCCGCCGGCACGGTCACGGCTACGGGGTTCGCGCTCGGCATCGGCGCGTGCGTTGCCGCTGCGACGGGCGCCTGGGGAGTGGCGCTCGTGCTGTGGCTGGCGAACCGGCTCGCCGACGGCCTCGACGGGCCGGTGGCCCGCCGGACCACGCCCAGCGAGCTCGGGGCGTTGCTGGACATCGTCGCCGACTTCGCCGTGTACAGCGGCTTCGTGCTCGGCGTCGCCGTGGCCCGGCCCGAGGCCCGCTTGGCGTGCGTTGCGCTCCTCGTCGCGTACTACGTGTCGGGAACGATGCTCCTCGCCTGGTCCGCCGTGGCCGAGCGCCAGGCGAGGCGTCGGGCCGACGAGCGGTCGCTGCACTTCGTCGGTGGTCTGGCCGAGGGAACCGAGACGATCGTCGTCTACGTGCTCTTCTGCCTGCTGCCCAGTGCCGCCGAGGCGATCGCCTGGGCTTTCGCGGCGGTGGTCGCCGTGACGGCCCTGCAGCGAATCGTTTTCGTTCACCGGTCGCTCACGCACTGAGGGGTACTTCCTGCAGCGCCGGCGGACCGGGCGGGGCGGGGAACCGCCAGAGGTCGGCCGGGTCGAAGCCGATGCACACCCCTTGACCACGCATGCGGGGCCGGGTCGGTGCACCGGCATCGAGCACTACCTCGATCGGCCCGGCCAGCGAGTCCACCGTGATCCGGAGCCAGGCGCCGCGCGCTTCGATGTCCCGGACCCGCCCGGGGATGCCCACCCCGAGTGTGAAGTGGAGACGCTCCGGACGGACGGTGAAGATCCCCGGTCCGTCCGGCTCGCTCGAGGGAACGGTGTAGCCGCCGAGGTCCAGCTTGCCGCTCCGGCTCAGACCAGCGAGCGCGTTCGGATTGCCGGTGAGCCGGGCAACGTCGGGCGTCTGGGGAGCATTCAACAGAACCTCGGGCGTGGCGCACTGCGCGATGCGCCCGTCGTGGAGCACGGCCACCACGTCGCCCAGCGCAGTGGCGTCCGCCAGGTCGTGGGTGACGAACAGCGACGTCGACCCCTGCGCCGTGGTGACGGATCGCAGCAGCGCCCGCAGGTCGGCCCGCGCCGGCCCATCGACGGCGCTCAACGGTTCGTCGAGCAGGAGGAGCTCCGGGCTACCGCAGAGCGATCTTGCCAACGCGACCCGCTGCTGCTGCCCCCCGGAAAGCGTGCCGGGGTGGTTTCCCCCGAAGCCGTTGAGGCCACCTTGCTCGAGCAGCGCGCCGGCGACAGCGGCGCGACGCCGACGGGGCACACGGGACGCCCGCAGCGGGTACCCGACGTTCTCCAGGACCGTCAGGGCCGGGAACAGCCGCGGCTCCTGGAAGACCATGCCGATGCGCCGACGCCGCGCCGGCACGGCAGTGAGATCCTCCCCGTGCAGCAGGATCGTGCCAGCGTCGTGCGCCGCCAGGCCGGCGATCGTGCGCAGGAGCGTCGTCTTGCCCGTCCCCGATTCACCGAGCACCGCGCAGGTCTGGCCGTCCGGGACGGCGAGGTGGAGCCCGCGGAGGACCGGCTGCTCGCCGAGGTGCACGTGAAGGCCGGCGACGTCGAGACCGCTCAGCTGCCGACCTCCCCGATCCATCGCCGGTCGAGTCGCGGGACCTCGGCGACCGGAAGCTCGACCAGCGCGGCGCCGAAGTCGTCGAGGCGGTGCGAACCAGCCGGCGTTCGGAGGAACCGTGACCTCGCGCCGGACTCCAGCCGATCCGGGTCCAGCACGGTCGGGATGCCGACGCGGTCGAGCTTGGCCGCCTGCATGGCGGGCGACAGGAGCAGGTCGGCGACCACCTGCGCGCCGGCCGCGCTTCCGGCGGTTACAGGGATGGCAACGAAGCTCACGTTCTGCAGCGACCCGCCCTCGAAGACATAGGGCCGGGCTGACGACGGGAATCGGCCGGTCCGCACCGCGGTGTCGACGAAGTTCGGGTTGTAGCTCATCGCGAGGTCGACCTCACCGGACGCGAACAACCGGTCGAGCTCGGCCTGGTCGACCGGACGTGACTTGCCGTCCCGCCACAGGTGCGGCTCGAGCTCGTCGAGGAACGTGAACGCCTCCTCCTCGCCGAGAGCCTGCACCGCCTGACGAACGAACGCCGAACCCGTGAAGTCCGGCGGCGCCGGATAGGTGAACCGGCCTGGATGCGCACGAACCCAGGCGGCGAGCTCCTCGAAGGTGCGGGGAGGGTCCGGCACGGCCGCCGAGTCGTGGGCGAACACGAACGCGGCACGGCTCCACGGAAGCTCCTGGCCCTCGACCGGCACCCCGAAGTCGAGGGTGAGCGTCGGGTCGTCGGGATCGAGCAACTCGAACGACGGCAGCCGATCCGTCCAACCTCGGAGCCAGAGGCGTGCGTCGCGGCCCTGCGCGAAGTTGGTGCCGTTCACCCACACCAGGTCGACGCTGCCGTCGTCGGCGCCGGCGTCGACCTCCGCGGCGATCCGGGCCAGGGCATCTGCCGTGTCCTCGATGGGAACCCGCGTGAGAGTGATGCCGAGCTCTTTCGCGGCCGGTGCCACGTCCTCGTCGATGTGGTCGTTGAGTGCGGCATCGCCGCCCCACATCCAGAACCGGACCGTCTGACCGCCCGCCGCGGCCAGCACCTCTTCGAACGACCCGCCCACTGCTGCCGAGCCGGGCTCGTCGTCGGAGCCGACGATGATCGCTGCGATGAGGCCGACGATGAGAAGTCCGCCGGCGACGACGAACGACGGTCGGACCGCACGCATCCTGCGACGCTTCATGACCCTGCCTCTTGGTCGTGACCAGCCTCGACGCGGCGTAGGAGGGCGGGCGCGCCCGACACGCCCTTCCGCTTCACGGGCGCCACTCGGCGGCCGCGATGGCGTTGGCGGCGGTGACGAGGCCGATGTGGGTGAAAGCCTGCGGGAAGTTGCCGAGGAGCTCGCCGGTGGCGGCATCGACCTCCTCGGCGAGCAGGCCGACGTCGTTGGCGAAGCCTGTGATCGCTTCGAACGTTGTCCGGGCCCGGTCGACCTCGCCGGCGAGCGCGAATGCGTGCGCCAACCAGTAGGTGCAGATGCCGAAGGTGCCCTCCTCGCCGTCGAGGCCGTCGGCCGATCGGTACCGGTACACCAGTCCATGGTCGTCGGTGAGGTGCGCGTCGATCGTGTCGATGGTGGCGCGAACGCGTGGGTCGTCGGCCGGAAGGAACCCGACGATGGGGATCATGAGGGCCGACGCGTCGAGGGCGTCGCTGCCGAACGACTGCGTGAAGGCCTTCGCGCTGTCGCTCCATCCCTGTTCGATGATCGCGTCGCGGATGCGGTCACGCTCCCGAGACCATCGGTCGACTCGGTCTGCGGCGCGAAGGTCGTCTGCAAGTCGAACGGCACGGTCGAGCGCGACCCAGCACATCAGCTTGGAGTACAGGAAGTGTCGTGGTTCGCCGCGCATCTCCCAGATGCCGTGATCGGCTTGTTCCCAGCGCTCGGCCGCCCGGTCGGCCATCTCCGCGAGGAATGACGCAACATCGTCGTCGAACGCCGCGACGCGGTCGGCGAACAGGGCGGCGGCGTCGAGCAGCTCGCCGTACACGTCGAGCTGGGTCTGGCACCACGCCGCGTTCCCAACGCGGACCGGGCGGCTGTCTCGGTATCCGGCGAGGTGACCGAGCTCGTACTCCTCCACCCGGCGCTCACCCGTGACGCCATAGAGGATCTGGAGCGCGTCGTCGGCTTCAGGGGTGGCGCCGGCGGCGGTGACGAAGAAGCTGAAGAAGCCGTCGACCTCGTCGGGGCAGGCAGCAACCCAGAGAGCGGAAAGGGTGAGACTGGCATCGCGCACCCACGCATAGCGATAGTCCCAGTTGCGGCCGCCACCGATGCGTTCGGGCAGCGACGTGGTCGGCGCGGCGATGACGGCGCCCGTCGGGGCGTACGTCAACGCCTGGAGGACGCGGCCACTGTGGTGGACAAGTTCGGCCCACGGTCCCTCGTAGCGCTGGTGGAGCTCGGACCAGGACTGCCAACCCCTCACCGTTCCGTACAGCCAGGCGCGCACCTGGTCGGTCGACCATGTTGCCGGCGGTCGGTCCCACGGCGTGGCGACATGCAGCGCCAGACCCACCCGTTCGCCGCCGCGAATCGTGAACCTCCCGGTCGCGCGGCCCTCGGCGAGGTCGAGTTCGGTCGGGCAGGAGAGGACGAATGCGTGGGCGCCTCCGCGGCCGACGGCGCCGCCATCGACGGGCTCCCAGCGCGGCACGGTCAGCCCGTACTCGGGTCGCGGTGCAACCTCGCACTCGAGCTCGACCCGGCCTTCGATGCCTTCGACGAGGCGGACGATCGCATGTGGCGCCCTATGGCCGATCCCGTGTCCTCGCTCGAGTGGCATGAACGCCAGGGCGTCGGTCACGGCGACCGTGCCGGTGGAGGTCTCGAACTCGGTGCGCAGCACCATGGTCCCGTCGAGGTACCGCCGCGTGCTCTCGAACGAACCGGTCGGGGCGAGACGCCAGTGACCGGCGCTCGGGTCGAGCAACCTCCCGAAGGTGGACGGAGCGTCGAACCGTGGCAGGCACGCCCAGTCGATCGAACCGGTCCGGCTGACAAGGGCCGCTCCCTGGCTGTCGGACAGCAGCGCGTAGTCGGCGATGCTCGGCGCCGGCGCGCTCACCGACGATCGAGCCAGGCGTAGGCGAGACCGGCACCAACCGCGTAGACGACGTGGTGCCAGAGGTCTACGGCCACTTCGGTCGGCTCCCACTTGGTCGCCGGGCCGCTGGCGCCGGTCGCCGGCAGCACCACCTGCTCGGCGCCCCAGACTGCGGCGAGGTGGAGGCCCGTCGCCGGGACGCCGGAGACCCCGGCGGCAGCGAGGACACCGCGTACGGCGCCCCAGCCGGTGCCGTAGCCCCAATGCACGAGCGTGTTGAACCGCCGCTCGCCGATCTCGTCGACCGGGGCGACGCCCAGCACCTTGCTCGCCGCTCGTGCCGGTGCGGTGCTCGACGCGCGACCGCGGAGCTTCGCCTCGAACGTGCTCGACACCGTCATCGCCGCGGTTCCTGCGATCCCGGCGGCGAGGCCCTTGCCGACCGCGGCGGCAACCCCACCGAGCCGGATCACCGTCGCATCGGCACGGTCGCGCCGCATCATGACGCCACCGCCCCGTAGACGAGCGCGGCGACCAATCCGTACACGACATGTCCCATCAGCATCCCGACGGGTGTCATACCGCCCCAGCGCATGCCCAGCACGCCCGGGGCGGCGAGCTGCACCTCGCCGGCCTCGTCGACAGCCACGGTCCCGCGACCGCCTGGAACAGCGACACCGACGAGCTCGTGGCGCATCCGTGGATGCACGGCGGGCATCATCGGCATGAACACCACACCGAGGATGACGCCGTGGGCGAGGCCGAACAGGGCCCCGACCCACCAGCTGTCGTCATCGAACGCGGTGAACAGTGCGGCGTAGGCGAGGCCGAAGACGATGGTGCCCATCATGAGGTAGTGCATCGCTGACCCGATCCGCATGGCCATGCCGCGACTGCCGGCGATCATCGAGCCTGTCACCAGCGGCATCGACGGCATGTCCGTCATGCCGGCCGAAGCAGCCATCGTCATCATCGCCGACATCACCGCCGTCGCCGCCGCACCGGCGACGAGAGCGGCGAACAGATCGAACTCCACCATGGATCTACCTCCAGGATCGCGACACGGTGGGAACCGGGCTCCCGACGAGGCCATTCCGTCGGAACAGCGCACCGATGCCAGCGGGTTGCCTGGAGACAGCGACAGTGGGAAGGACCCGACCATGGCCGAACGCGTGTGCTTCTACTTCGACCCCATCTGCCCGTGGTGCCCCCAGACCTCGCGATGGGCGCGGCGACTCGAGGAGCTCGACGTGATCGAACTCGACTGGGGCGAGGGCGCCGTGCTCATGGCGTCGTGAGCCTCACCTTCGGCACCGGCCCGTTCGGGCCCGACCGGCGGGGACGGTTCGACTTCGTGCCACCTGAACACGTCGTCTTCGCCGAGCCGTTTCCTCGCCGTGTCCGCGCGGCGCTCGACGATCGGATCGTCGTCGACAGCGACGATGTCCTCATGATCCACCAGACCGGGCGCCTGCCGCACTACGCGTTCCCGGCCGGAGACGTGCACGTGGCGGCCGCGCCCGAGCCTCACGCGGTGGGCTACGTCACCGTCGCGTGGGAAGCCGTCGACGGCTGGTATGAGGAGGACGAGCGGATCGAGGTCCACCCGCGCGACCCGTACCACCGCATCGACACGCTCTCGACATCGCGCCGCATCACTGTCGTCGTCAACGGCACGCGCTTGGCGGACTCGACGAGCGCAGCAGCCCTCTACGAGACCGGCCTCCCCACGAGGTGGTACCTCCCGATCGACGACGTGCGCCTCGACCTGCTCGAGGAGAGCTCGACCGTCACCGAGTGCGCCTACAAGGGCACCGCACGTCACTGGTCGGCCCGCCTCGGCACCGAGCTCGTCGAGGACGTCGCCTGGAGCTATGGCCACGCCACCGTCCGCCCCGACGGCGAGCGGGTGCGCGACCGCATCGCCTTCTACGACGAACGGGTCGATCTCGAGGTCGACGGGGTCCGGCAGGCGCGACCGGCGACGCGGTGGTCGCGGATCGACAGCTGACAGGGGCGGGGTTCCTCTCGCTGTTCGGCGGGAATGGCGCTGGGTGCGACGAGGGTTCCAGGCGGGAGCGAAGGGAGTCGGACATGCCGAGAGCAGTGTGGAACGGGGTCGTCGTTGCCGACAGCGAGGACGTCGAGGTCGTCGACGGCTACACCTACTTCCCCGCCGGGGCGGTCAACGCCGAGCACCTACGGCGCTCGGATCACAGCTCGAGCTGTCCGTGGAAGGGCACCGCGAGCTACTTCGACGTGGTCGTCGGCGAGCAGGTCAACCGCGACGCGGCGTGGGAGTACCCGCACCCGAGTGACCGCGCCGCGCCACTCGTCGGTGGCCGCATCGGGTTCTGGCGCGGTGTGCGAATCGAGTCCGACGCCGGCCCGGCGAGGCCGGGTCTCGTTGCTCGCTTCGCCGGCCGGAAGCAGTGACGACACCGGAGGGCCACGGCCGTGCCGTCGCGCACCGACGCACTGGCTGCGCCGGTCTCGGCTGAGAGCCACCGCGAACCTGAAGGTTGCGCGAGGTGCCGACCCGAGAGTGGAGACGGCTCCTCCTGACCTCCGCTCGTGGAGTCCACGCGTCGGAGGCGGAAGACACCGAGTCCCCAACGATCCGGATCAGCCCTCGAGATAGTTCTTGAGGCCCTGCACCCCGCCTGCGATCGCCGGATCGAACAGGGGCTTGGCGTCGTCTGGAACGACCTCGGTCGAGTAGACCACGAGCGATCCGTCGCCGTCGGGCAGGACGTCCACGGTCCCGAGGTGGAACTGGAGCGGCATCGGGCCCTCGCTGATCCGGTACTGGAATCGGCGGAGCGCGTCGTCGACAGTGACGATCTCCTCGGCGAGCGTGCTACCGGCCATCGAGCAGCGTCTGGTGTTCCCCTCGGCGATGGAGGTGTCGATGCCGGGGAACCACTCGGAGATGGCGCCAGCGTCCGAGACCACCTTCCAGACGTCGTCGGGGCTCCGGTCGATGTGGGCGTGGTGCCGAATCGTGGCCATGAAGATCCTCCTCGATAGACGCCTGACAGGTCGCGCGGTGGGAGGAACCCGACCCGACCGCCACAACTTCCCAGCCACCAAACGATGATCGAGGCGAATTGGAATGGTCGGGCTACCTCGATGTGTTTCGTCCTCGATCGCACCGAGGAGGACCGTCTCATGCTTCGCCGCCGCCGCACCCAGCCAGAGTCCAACCGTTCCGGCGACGCCGCGACCTCTGCCCTGTCGACGCCAGTATCCGTCGTCGACGACAACAACTTCTTCGAACGGACGACCGGCGCCGTCACGGTCGTCGACTTCTGGGCGCCATGGTGCGGCCCCTGCCGCAGCTTCGCGCCGATCTTTGAGTCGGCGGCCACGGACCATTCAGCGGTGCGCTTCGGCAAATGCAACGTCGACGTCAGCCCGAAGGCAGCTGGGCTGTTGCAGATCCAGAGCATCCCTACGCTGGTCGTGTTCGGGCCAGACGGGAGTGAGCTCGGACGTGTCTCCGGTGTCCTTCCACGTCGGCAGCTCGACGCTCTCATCGAGGAGCTGGCGCCCACCGCCTCCGCGTGAAGCAGCCCCACACGTCCGGCAGGCGGCCTCGACCGGCCCGAAGCGCGATCGCGACTGGCTGGCTCGAGGACTGACATGCCGCTGCACGTGGAGCGTTGGGGGACCGGTCCACCGGTCACCTTCGTTCACGGGCTCGGCGCGTCGGCCCGCTACTGGCACTCCGTTCGTCGCGAGCTGCCT
>JBFWSN010000044.1:0-14608 GCA_050248355.1 Dehalococcoidia bacterium | reverse complement strand
CCTACACGACGCTCTTCCGATCTCAGGGAAGAACGTCAGCAGCCGTAGAGGCGGCGGGGCGTCCAGCGCAGCGAGGGCGGCCCAGACCACTACGGTCGCAGCCGCACCAGCCCATCCGGTCCGACGCCGTTTCGCGATCTCAGCGGGACCGATATTGCAGACACCCGGTATATACGCGGCGCGCCCGCCGGAGCGCGGCTTCGGAGCGGACGATCCGATCCATGCAGTGCCTAGAGTCCTGTCCATCAGCATCACCTTCCTTGGCCGTGATCGGAGCACGCGGAGGGGGCGCGTCCAACCTTACTGTGTTTCCCGAACCATCACGCCACCCGCAGCACGACGACGGCGATACTCAGCGCGAGTAGCACGAGCGGGGCGGCGACCATTGCCGGGGGCGAGTGTCGGGCGTCGGTGTAGGCGGCGCCGACCATCGTGACCGCCAGCCAGACGCCAGCGGCGACCGCGATCTCCTCGACGAAGAGCCCGGCGACCATGCCCGCCGCCCCGATCACCTCGACTGCCCCGGTCACCAGTCGGAAGCCCTGCGGATAGCCGTACCGCTGGAAGTTCGCCACCTGCATCTGCACACCGGCCAGCTTCGAGGCTCCCGCGCCCAGAAAGACGAGCGCCAGCATCACCTGGATGATCGTGGCCGCAGTGTCCATGCTCAGTCCTCCCTCACAACCTGGCGCTGTCACCTCAACCGCGCGGCGCCGGCACCCACGGCCCAGCGCCGCTGATGCGATCCGCGACGACGCGCACGGTCACGCGCTCCTCGCCCGGCTCGAGGTACGGGTAGTGATCCATGCCCAGGAAGCGCACTGCGAGGCGGTCGATGTGTTCGCGGCCGCCTTCCGGCACGACTTCGGCCCGCCCGTGGACCACGAGGTACTGCTGCGGATCTCGCGGGTCCTGGATGGTGACGGCGATCTGCGGATCACGCTCGATGTTCCGAAGCTTGATGCGCCCGCGCGAGGTGTTGAACGCCAGATCCCCGCCGATCTCGTCCGCCCAGACCATGGTGATCTGGGAACGTCCGTCGGGATGCCGCGTCACGACGTGGGCGTAGGCGTTGCCCCGCAACATCTCGCGTGCGCTCTCCGGCAGTTGTGGCATGGGACTCCTCATATCGTCCGTGTGATGTGCGATCGGTGGCCCGTCTACTGTTGTTCGATGACCTCGCCGTCGATGTTTAGTTCGACGTCCTTGCCGACGAGCAGTCCGCCGGCCTCGATCGGCATGTTCCAGAGCAGGCCGAACGCCTCGCGGTCGATTCGCCCCTTCAACTCAAACCCGAACCGGCGCTGCCCTTGCATGTCGGTCAACGGGCCCTCGTACTGGCCGTCCAGCGCCACTTCCTTGGTGGTACCGCGGATCGTGAGGTCGCCGACCAGCCGCAGCTCGCCGTCCGCGGCGGACTCCACACGGGTACTGCGGAAGAGCATCTCCGGGTGGTTGTCGGCATCGAAGAAGTCGGCCGAGCGGAGGTGGGCGTCGCGCGGGGTCTCCCTCGTGTCGATGCTCGCCACCTGGATGCGCGCCTCAAGCGCGGAGCGCTCAGGCTGCGCCTCGTCGATCTCGATCGTGGCGTCAAACTCCCCGAACCGCCCCTTCACCTTCGACACCATCATGTGGCGCACGGAGAAACCGACATTCGAGTGAACCTTGTCGAGCGTCCAGGACATGGGCTGTGGTACCTTCCGACTCATTCTCGCGGTGGTCTCGTTACCAAAGATAACTGGTTACAGTAGGTAACTGTACGGCATAGTGGCGTCATGGCAAGTGCAGAGCAATATCGTGACTGCGCTGACGAGTTTCCGGACTCGGCGTACTGCGCCGCCTTCCAGTCCACGCTTGAACTGCTCGGGCGACGCTGGACCGCGGCGATCATGCGCGCGCTGTTCGTGGGCCCGCTGCGCTTCAACGAGGCCGGTCGTCTCATCCCGGGCATCTCACACCGCCTCCTGACCGAGCGGCTGGGCGAGCTGCAGGCGGCCGGCCTGGTGGAGCGCCGCGATGAAGGCGCGACCTCCGTCTACCTGCTGACGGAGCAAGGCCGTGACCTGCGCGGCATCTTCGAGGCGGTCGAGGCCTGGAACCGGCGCTGGCTGACCGATCCAGACGCGGTTTCGTCCGGCACGTGAGCGCTCCTCCGACCACGACGCGGCAGGTGGAGATCCCGCGGGCCGGCGGCAAGCCGCTCCACGCCCACCTGGCCGTTCCGGCAGAATCGCCCGCCCCGGCGGTGTTGGTGATCCACGAGATCTACGGCCTGAATGAGCACATCCGCGATGTGTGCCGGCGGTTTGCAGAGGCGGGCTACGCGGCGCTTGCCGTGGACCTGTTCTCTGGAGCATCGCGCCCCGTCTGCATGGCGCGACTCCTGGGCGCGCTCATGCGGCGCTCGACGGAGAGCGGGCCGGTCCGCGACCTCGGAGTGGCATTGGGGTGGTTGCGTGCCCGTCCCGAGGTCGAGAGCGCCCGCACCGGGGCCATCGGCTTCTGCATGGGCGGCACGTTCGCGTTGGCCCTCGCCTGCCAGGACGACGAACTGCGGGCTGCGTCCGTCTTCTACGGGCAGAACCCGCGGCCGCTCTCAGCCCTGCAGCGCGCCTGCCCGATCGTCGGCAGCTACGCGGGCGCGGACCGGCTCACGCGGGGCGCGGTCGGCCCGCTCCGCGACGCCCTCACCCCCGCCGACGTCCCGCACGACCTGAAGCTCTACGAGGGCGCGCGGCACTCCTTCTTCAACGACCGGGGACGTGCACACGATCCCGCGGCCGCCGAGGACTCGTGGCGGCGCACCCTGGAGTTCTTCACCGCTCACGTGTAGGTGGCGGCAAGCCCCGACTCATCTTCGACGTGGCAGTTCGGGGATCAGCGGAACCATGGCCAGAGCGCCGAGCAGCAGCGCGCCGTCCAGCAGGAACCCCATCTGCATGCCGGAGGCGAGGTCGCTGGCCCTCGCCCCGAGCAGTACTATCACCGAGATGCCCACAGTGCCCCCGAACGACTGGAAGGTCGCCCGGAGGCCGGCGATCGACGCGATGCGGTCGGGTAGGGCGTCCATGCCCGCGTTGTTCAACGACGGGTTGGTGATTCCGCGAGACGCGCCAGCGAGGAGAATGACGATCAGCAGCCACCACGAGCTGCTGAGCTGGATGGGCCCAATGTTCGGGTCGTGGAGGCCGAGCCCGAGCAGCCCCAGCGACAGACCCATGCCCACCAGCCCGAGCGCGATCGGCCGAAGGTGAGATACGGAGAGCCGTGACCGGTGGAGGTTCCTGCTCCCCGGACGCTCCCCAATGAGCGGGCGTTATGCTCCGCGCATCCGGCGGGGGCGGCTCGCCGCCTGGGTTCTCCGCGGGCACCTCGCCGCATCGCGCCCTACCTCCGATGCCCGTCGTCGTCACGCGATGTCTGCGCCCGGCGCTCCCGCGTCATCGACCAGCCAAATGCGGCGAGCCGTCGGGCGCGTCGCCGGACCCGCGCGGGCGAGAAGCCGCCAGTCCTCCCCATCGAGGTGAGCAGAAGCAGTTGCCGCCGCAGGTCATGTCCGATCACGGGGCCGTGCCCGGGACAACCTCTGCCCGGCGCACGGCGGGCGAACGCTTCCAGCGACTGCATGTACTCCGCGTCATCGTCGTTGGCGGAACGCATCGGGCGGGACACGGCGTCCCCGTGGCTGAGGACGAGATCCCCCAGAAACGCTAGGTCGCGATCCGGAAGCAAGTAGCAGTACGAGCCGGGCGTGTGTCCCGGTGTCGGGATCGCGCGGATGCCGGCCACCTCGACCTCGCCGTGGAGGGGACGATCCACGGGTACGGGGCGCGCGGACCCCTGCCACCTCAAGAGGCCTCGAAGGAGGCGGCGCACGCGATGGGACGGGCCGACGTGGGGCCGCAGCAGATGATGTCCATTGTCGTCGTCGAGGGCGCAGTCCGCCGCGCCCGCCACGAGGAGCGCCCCGTAGTGTCGCCGGAGCGCGGCGGCGGCGCCCGTGTGATCGAGGTGGTGGTGGGTCAGGAACACGTGGGTCACGCGCGCGCCCGGCCGGACCGCATCGACATCGTCGATGATGCCCTGAAAGCTGCTGCCGAATCCGGTGTCGAAGAGCACCAGCGCCCCCGCCTCCGTCTCGGCGAGGAAGACATTGCTCCCCCGCGTCCCGTGCAGCCACCAGACGCCGGCGGCAATCGCCTCAGCCAACTCCTGTCTCGCTTCCCAGCGGCGTCGGCGCCGTACGCCGCGCATCGTGTGCCGGAGGCGTCGTGAGCGACTCAGTCTCTGCCCGACCTCCCCCCGCCGGTACCTCGCCCAGTACTTCAGGACCGAGGGCTCGACGAGGACGGCCGCGATCAGGGAGCAGACGATCACCAGGGCGACGATCAGTCCGTACTGCTGAAGTGGCGCCAGAGACGAGAGCATCAGTAGCCCGAAGCCGGCCGCGGTCGTGGCCGCGGAGCCAGCGAGCGGGCCGCCGTACGGCCATGGTCCGTGCGATCGCCTCATCGACCGACCGCCGCCGTCGAGTTCCTCGGTGAAGCGGTTGGCGACGTGCACGCCGTACGGCACGCCGATGCCGATCGCCAGCGCGAACACCATCACGGTCAGCACGTTGAAGCTGAGTCCGCGCGCCCACGTCGTGCCCAGCGTCCACGCGGTGGCGAGCAGCGACGGCCGCATGGTGGTGAGCCCTAGGAGCGGCCGGCGCCTCGTCAGGGTGAAGTACGACCAGCAACGCCAGGGGGCTAGGAGCACGCTCGGCCGAGAAGTCGCGCGAGAGCAATTGGACCGACGGGGGTTGCTCCGCTGAGACAGTGCGCACCGTCTCAGCGATCGCGGCCTGGTCCGATGCCTCGGGGTCGAGGCCGGCGGCGAGGAATGGCTGAGCGAACGAAATCACGGCGGAACCTGCGGCCCCTGAGGCAGATCTACTCGACATCCCGTCTACTCCCGCGGAGTCGGCCCCGTGCTCTGTCGGTACCGTGGCCAGGATCTCATCGACCGCCGCCGCGACGCGTGATGCTGCTGCAAGTGCTTCCCGCGTGCGGACCGATCTACCGTCCGCCACCTGCGCGATGAAGAGGACGTTCAGCGATTCGCCCGCCAGGTCCTGCTGGACGCGGTCGAAGGCAACCGCAGCCTCCGATTCCGGCGCGAACGATGTCAGCTCGGCGGAGGTCTCAATTTGAGCGGCGAACACCCCGAGCATCACGGTCACGCCCGGAGCGCCAGCAGCACCCGGACCGGGCGCCACCCGACGAACAGCGAAAGACGCCTAAGCGCAGAAAGCACCGGCTGCTCCTGTCCACAGTGGCGGCTGGCCCAGTCGGATCGTCGTGATGTCAGTGGCTGACACTAACGCCATTCCGCGTCATGATCTATCGGAACGACAGGCGCACAGACTGGGGCTAGGGTGGCCACGTGAACGCAACGCCGGAGTCTCGGCTCACCCGCAAAGATGAGACCCGCGAGGCCCTCGTCGACCACGCGCTCCGCCTGTTCGAGGAGCGCGGGTTCAGCGAGGTGACGACAGACGAGATCGCTCGCGCCGCCGGCGTCACCCAGCGGACCTTTTTCCGGCACTTCCCATCGAAGGAAGCAGCCGCGTTTGGCGACCACCAGCGGCTGCAGGCGTTGGTGCGCCTTGCGTTCAATGGGCGACCGGATGGGGAGTCGCCGCTCACGTCCGTGCGCGAGGCGATCCTCGCCCTGGCGGATGAGTACGAGGCCAGGCGGGCGTTCTACGTCCGCCAACTTCGGCTGGCGCGGTCTGAGCCGCCACTTGCCGGATACGCGCGCTCGGCACTACAGGCCTCCTGGGAGGAGACGCTCACCGAACTGGTGGCTGCACGGCTGGAGGCCGATCCGGCCGTCGACCTGCGGCCGGGCGTGATCGCGGCGGCGGCTGTCGGGGCACTCCGTTCGGCCTCCGCGGTCTGGCTCGCTCGCGGCGCTCGCGACTCTCTCATCGACCTGTCGAACGAAGCGCTCAACCTCCTCGGTCACTTCGGACTGGGGCGTGACTGATGGGACCGCTGATGCCGAACGCCCGCCCGGTCACCTGGCCTGCCCGGCGGGTTGTTCGGACGATGCTGGGAGGGGTGCCGCACCGAAGGTCATCGTCGGTCTTCCCTTGAGATGTTGGTCCACGATCGGCGCGTACGGCAGGTATGTATGGGAAGTGGGCAGTGAGCGAGCAACGACAGCACCCACACCGCGGGCGCCCGAGAGAGGCTGCGATCGATCATCGCGTAGCGGAGGCAGCGCTCCGATTGGCCGCGTCAGGTGACCTGGAGGCGATCAGCGTTGACCAGATCGCGCGTGAAGCTCGCACCTCGAAGTCGTCGATCTACCGCCGGTGGGGCACGCGCGAGCTACTCCTTGAAGCAGTCGTGCGGGCGGCGTGGCAAGAGCAGCCCGCCATCCCCGAGGGGGCGAACCTGCGGGATGACCTGCGCCTCCTGCTCCACTGGTGGCTCGCGCTCTGTGGAACGTCCGCCGGCTCCCTCGCCGTGCGGGGACTTGCGGCGCCACCGAACTCACGGACAGAGCCTGCCCGCCTCGCCGCGGAACTCGCGCGGGGCCGCCTGCAGGAGTCGGTATCTGCGATCGTACGTCGCTGGCGTATCGCCTGTGACGAGGCGCTCGTGTCAGACGTCGTCTTGAGCGTAGGGCTCGTCCGGAGAGCGTCCGGTGCGGGGGATGTGTCCGATGAGTGGGCACTCGGGCTCACGGATCTGCTCTTGGACGGACTGCTCAGGCACTGCGCAGAGCCTGAACGGTCGTCACCATGATCCAAACGTGCCTGGGGTTCGTGTCCGGGGCCCCTCCCGGTTCGACGCCGTCCGGCGTTCCACAGGGGCGCGAGGGGCCAGCCACTCGCGGACCGCGGCACGAGGGCGTGCATCGTCGGCGCCTCGCCCGGAGGGCCCGAGATGTATGAGCGGGCCCTCGTCCCGATCGACCGTTCCGAGCTGTCGCGGGAGCCGCTGGTGGAGGTTGCTCGTCTGGGGATCCCGTCGGTCGTGCTGCTCAGCGTGGTCGAGTCCGTGTCCGAGGAGATGGTGGAGCAAACCGGGATCGCCGCCGAGGTGCCCCGGGACGTCGCGGTCAAGATTCTCGAAGCGGCGACCGCTCGTGCCCGACGGCGGCTCCAAGCGGCCGAGCAAGAACTCCGAGAGCGGGGATGGAACGGATCGGCTGCCTGGGTGACCCGTCATGGGAAGCCCGGGCAAGCAATCGTGGCCGTGGCCGAGGAAATGTCATGCGACGTCATCCTCATGGGCACACAGGGAGGCCGGCGACTGACGCGGGCACTGCGGCGGTCGGTGGCGGACTACGTGATCGCGCACAGTCCAAGCCGCCGGGAGCTCCTCGTCCGTCCGGGAGAGAGCTAAGGTCAGGAGCGAGGAGCCCGGCTCGCGCTGCATTCGCGATCGAGAGCGCGCCCCGGTCGTGTCCAGTCTTCTCAGGCGCCCGCCGACCCGGGCCGCACCTTGCCGGAGAACGTATGTCTCCGGCTCACCAACGCGAGCATGAGGATCGCGCCGGTGGCGACGAGCCCCTGCGTGACGAAGGCGCCGCGCCCGCCGATCGCGTCGGCGACGATGCCGAGCGGGAGCGCCATGAGCGGCATCGCGCTGAAGGTGAGCATGGAGATGCTCATCACCCGCCCGCGGTACTCGCCGTCCGCCTCGGTCATGAGCATCGTCTGGTTCAGGACCAGGTAACTGGTCGCCGTCGCCCCGGCGGCGGCCAGCGCCACGAAAGCCCCCGCCGCCCCGAGCGGGCCCGACAATACTCCCAGCGCGACGAGCGAGGCGCCGGCGCCGAGTCCGATCAGGAACTGCACGTAGGGCTTGCGGGGGTGTTCGGCGATCGAGGCCACGCCGAGCGAACCGATGAGGCCGCCCACGCCCGAGACGGCCACCATCGCCCCGTAGAGCTCGGAGCGGCCCAGCCCATCCGCGAAGCCCGGCAGGATCAACTGGTACGGCATGATGAAGAGCGCGACCGCAAACCCCGACAGCATCAGCGAACGGAGCGTCCGATCGCTGAACACGTACCGCACGCCCGCGCCGATGTCGGCGCGCAGCGCGGTCGCCGTCCGGCCCACGTGTGCGGACGTCGGTGGCACGCGCAGGATGGCGAGGACCGTGAAGGCGTAGAGCACAGCAGTGACGTAGTAGGTGCCCTCCACGCTGACGAAGGCGATGAGGAGGCCCGCGATCGCCGGCGCCACCACCCGTGTGGAGTTCATCGCGATGTTCTGCAGCGAGATCGCCGCCGTCAGTTCCTCCGGTTGCACGATCTCGGACAGCAGCGCCATGCGCGCCGGCCCGTTCACGCTGAACAGGGCGCCCTGCACGATCCCCGCTACGAAGAGCAGCACCACGGTGATGACGTCTGCCTGGATCAGCACCGCCGTGACCGCGGCGAGGACGCCCAGCAAGGCCTGCGAGGCGACGACGACCTGGCGCTTTTCAAGCCGGTCCACCGCGGCGCCCGCAGGCAGGGAGAATACGGCCATCGGGATCGCGAACGCGGCCTGGAGCAAGCCGACCACGGCGAACGAACCGGACAGATCCCAGCCGAGGATCCCCAGGGCGATGATCTGCATCTGCATGCCCGAGAACGAGGCGAGCGTGGACGCCCAGTGCCACCGGAAGTGGGGGTTTCGGAAGGCGACGAAGGCCTTGCGCAGCGACGGCCGCCGCGCGGACCCCGCGGCTCCTGTGGTCGGCGTCGCGGCGCTCCCGCAGCCACCTGCTTCGTCAGCCACGGGGCGCGGGGACGATGAGGACCGGCCGGTCGGCGTGCCGGGCGAGCCACTCGGACGTGCTGCCCAGCAGCAGCCGCGTCATCTGACCCTTGCCGTGCGACCCGACCACGATCAGGCCCGCGTCACGTGCCCTCGCCACGCCCGCGATCGTCTGCCCCGCTCGCCCGCGCACCCGCACATGCGTGGTGCCGACTTCCGGGACGACCTCGAGGAACTCGGAGCCCGGTGTCGACCCGGGTTCGACCGCCTCCACGATCACGACACCGACCTGCAGGCGGGCGGCGAACTCTTCGGCGATCACGGCGATGCGGACCGAGAGGTCGGAGCCGTCCATGCCGACCACCGCGGTCGCGATCGGCCGCGGCGAGATGACCGCCGGCGGCAGCAGGATAAACGGCGTGGACAGGCGTCTTAACAACCCGCCCCAGTCCCCACCCATGACGCGGCGGAATCCCCCGGAGTCGTCCGTTGCGAGCAGCAGTAGCGATCCGGGCCGCTCGGCGGCCATCAGCGGCAACTCTTCGTCAATCAGGCCAGGAATGACCTCGTGCGTCACGTCAGTGCCCTGCAGACGCACATCGCTGGCGACGATCGAGAGCAGGTCGTCGGCCATGGCGACGGCCCGGTCGAGCGGGTCGCGCCCGAGGGCAGGGTCCAGTACGTGGACCAGGTGCACGGGCACGTGCAGCGTGGCCGCGAGGGCGGCCGCCCAGCCGATCTCGCGCTCGGCCGACGCGGAGTCGGCCAGCGCCACCACAAGTTCGGTCACCGTTGCCTGCTCGGTCGTCATGATCGCGTCCCTCCCTGCAAGCTAGCCGTGGCTCATCCCATCGTCCGTGCGAGGAGTGGGCGCGAATCGCTGCTTGAGCCCGTCCATCAGCGAGTACACGACGGGGACCACGAGCAGGGTGAGGAACGTCGAACTGAAGAGGCCGCCGATCACCACGCGCCCGAGCTCCGCCGAGATCAGTCCGCTGCCGCCGAAGCCGGCGGCCAGCGGGACCAGCGCCAGCATCGTGGCCAGTGCGGTCATCAAGACGGGCCGAAGACGCGTCTGGCCACCTTCGACCAGTGCCTGGTGCGCATCATAGCCACGCTCGCGCCGGAGCATCGTCACGTACTCCAGCATCACGATCGCGTTCGTCACCACGATGCCGACGAGCATGAGCATGCCGAGCATCGCATTGATGCTGAGCGACGAGTCCGTGATCCATAGCGCCACGATCGCCCCGATCACGGCGAGCGGCAGGGTGAACAGGATCACGAAGGGATCCACCCAGCTGCGGAAGAGGCCCGCCATGATCACGTAGACCAGCACGATCGAGGTGCCGATCGCGATCAGCATGCTCGTGAACCCTTCTTCGATGTCGCTGCCCACGCCGCCGTGGCTCACCGCGATGCCGCGAGGCAGGCTCAACGCGTCCACGGTCGACGTGGCGTCGGATGAGACCGCGTTGACGTTGGCGCTGACGATCTCGCCGCTCACTGTCGCTGCCGGATGCCCATCGACGCGGGTGAGCGTCGTCTGCCGGGTGACGTCTGTCACCGTCGCCACGTCGCCGAGCGTCACATCGGTCGTGAGCGGGAGCGTCTCCAACTGGTCGGCGGTCAGGAACGCGCCTGTCGTGAGTGTGAGCTGCACCGGGAGGACACCCTCGGACGTTGTCACTGACGTCACCCGTTCGCCGCTCGAGAGTCGGGCGACCGCCTCCGCGACCTGGGGAGCGGTGACGCCGGCATCCGCTGCGGCACGCTGGTCGATCTGCAACTCAATCGCCGGAACGGAGTCCGAGACATCGCTCCTGACGTTTCGGACCCCCTCAATCTCCGCGATCGCTTGCTCCACGGTCCGCGCGGCCTCCGGTAGCGCCGCCTCCGCCGCGGGCGACTCGGCGTAGACGGTGATGCTCACCTGGTTGGTTGCGAATCCCGGTGTGCCGGCCGACACAGTGATGTCGCTGCCACCGTCGACCTCCGCCGGAAACCGCCGGCGGAGGTCTTCCGCGATCTGGGCGCTCGGGTCTGAGGCGGCGAAGGTCGCCGTGATCGTCGCCGAGTTGGGGCTCTGGCCGCTGACGACGGCGCTCAGTGCGCCAAACCCGCCCGACGCACCGCTGATCACCGTCTGATAACTCTCGACAGCGTAGTCCTCGAGCATCTCCTCCACCGCCATCGCGCGAGCGAGCACCACGTCCCGCGGCTCGCCGGGACGCGCCGGGACCGTCACGACCAGCGCGTTCTCGCCAAGGTCGGGCAGGAACACCACGGGCAGGCGAGGGACCAGCGCCAGGCTCGCCACCAAGAGCACTGCAGCGACCCCGAGCGTCGCCCAGCGGTGGCGGAGGGACCACTCGATCACCGGTCGGTAGGCACGGGCGAGGCGACTCGTCTGGCCCGTCGCCTCCGACCGCACGGTCACGCCGCGCGACATCAGGAGGCGCACGAGCGCGGGCACCACCGTCACGGCGGCAAGCAGCGAGGCGAGCAGGGCGAACACCACCGCAAGTGCGAACGGCAGGAACAGTTCACCGATGATCCCGCCCACCAGGCCCAGCGGCAGGAACACCGCCGCCGTCGTCGCTGTGGCCCCGACGATGGCGAGCGTGACCTCCCTTGCGCCGCGCGTCACGGCCGTGTAGGTGCGCTCACCGGCGGCCATATGCCGATAGATGCTCTCCAGCACCACAATCGAGTCGTCGATCACGCGCCCGATCGCGATCGTCAGACCGCCGAGGGTCATCAGGTTCAGTGAATTGCCGCTCACCTCCAGGGCGATGATCGCCACGAGGATCGAGAGCGGGATCGAGACGGCGGTCACGAGCGTGCTGCGCACGCTCCCCAGGAACACGAGCACAATCACGATCGCCAGCACCCCGCCGAGGACGCCTTTGAACACCATGTCGTTGACGGACTCTTCGATGAACTCCGCCTGGTCCTGCACAACCTCGATCCGCACGCCCTCCGGAAGCTCGGAGGCCAACTCGTCGAAGACGTCGAGCACGGCGTGCGCGACCGCCACGGTGTTCGCATCCTTCGTCTTGGTCACCTGCAGCCCGACCGCCGGCGTCCCGTTGGAGCGGTTCACGCCGGTGGGCGTCGTCTCCACGACCTCGATCGAAGCGATCTCATCGAGCGGCACTGTGCCGCCCGCCGGCAGGGGCAGCGCGACCTCCTCCAGTGCCTCCAGCGAGGAGAACGCCAGCACGGCCTCGACCGGCACGACGCCCTCCGCCCCGGAGACGAAGCCCGCCGGTAGGATCACGTTGTTGGCGCGGAGGACGGCGGCGATCCCCTCGTAGGTGAGTCCGCGTTCGATCATCGCGTCGCGGTCGACGGACACGTCGAGCTGTTGTAGCGCGCCCCCGACCACGTCCACCGCACCCACGCCATCGAGTACCGTAAGGCGGGGTACCACGGTGCCCTGCGCGAGCGTCAACAGTTCCCGGTCTGTCGCGTCGCCCTCGAGGGTCGCCGTCACCACGGGGAGCGTCGTCGGGTCGAGTAGTAATGTGCTGGTCTCGACCCCCGCAGGCAGCGGGAGTCCCCGCAGGAGATCGTTCACCGCGCCCTCGGCGCCCTCGAGGTCCACGCCGAAGTCGAAGGAGAGCAGCAACACACCGAGGCCCTGGATGCTGATGGACTGCGTGGACAGCAGCCCGTCGAGGTTCTCGGTGCCCGCCTCGATCGGCGCGACCGCGCTGCGTACCACCTCGCCCGGCTGCGTCTCCGGCGCCTCTACCACCACGACGATGAGGGGGAATTGGATGTCGGGGATCAGTTCCTGGTTGATGCGGGTGGCGGAAAGCGCACCGGCACCCAATACCAGCACGATCGTCGCGACCACGAACCCGGCTCGCCGGTAGGACAACTCCGTGAACCATGCGACGATCCGGCTCATACGTATGTGCTCCCGTCCCCGGCGGATCCAACAACCGTCTTGGTTGAATATCACCCTCTACTGCGAGTATCATGGTAGATGAATCTAGTGGCAAGCGCCGAGGATCCGCCGACATGCCTTCCCGCCGGAACCTGGTCCAGGAACTCCAACGTCTGATGACCAGACTGGCGACCGCGAGCGCGGCCACGCGGCCCACTCCCTGGTTGAACGTCGACCTCTCGATGCCCCAACTGAAGGCGCTGATGGTGCTCCACGACCGCGGGGCCGTGCGGGTTGGCGAGGTCGCACACATGCTCGCGATGTCGGCGAACGCCACGACAGCCGTCCTCGACCGCCTCGAGGACGAAGCGCTCATCCGGCGTCAACTTGACCCATCCGACCGCCGTGCCGTCCTGGTCGGGCTCACGGAGCACGGCACAGACTGGATCACCGAGTTGCTCGCCGCCAACGTCCGGGCGTTCGCCGACGTGCTCGAACAGCTCGAGGAACCTGACCTATCCGCCCTGCACCAGGGCATGGCTGCACTGAGCGCTGTGTTGGAGCAGCGTCGCGAACTAGGCGTAGCGGCGGGCCATCCGTCCGACGAATGAAGTCATGGGCGGATGGCATGAGGTGCGCCGCTGTGCGTGGAGAATCCGGCGCGCCGGTGCGGCCACCCGCGTAACGACTGCGCTTCGAACTCGCCATGCGGTGCGGCGAGATGCTGGTTGCGGCCCTCCGGCCGATGCGCCCGGTCGCCCACCGCGCCCTCACTCCCTAGCGTCGACAACGAGGAACTGGAGGCGCTCCCGCCAGGATGGTCGGGCTCAAGTGGGTTCCCGGAGGCGTTAGACCTGCGTTGCCGCAGACTGATCCGGTGGCAGATCGGCGGAGGCGCGTCTCACTCGCCACCGAGCAGCGTTGATCGGGCGCGCTCCTCATGGCGCTCCATCAACGCTTCGCCCTCCTCGCGCCCAAACAGAGCCTTGCAGGAGGAGCAGCGGTACTCAGTGACCTTGTCGCGCTTCCCCATATCGGAGGGACTATCCCACCGCGGGGCGAGCGTCGCGTGCTGACACTCGGACGGGACACCACCGGACCGGTCGCCGTCCGGGTCCTGACGCTTCTTGGAGAAGAACTTCATGCATCGCTCCTTCGCGGGCGCGCTACGCCCCGTACTTGACGTAATAGCGGTGGGGATCGTCACGATGTGAAGACGTGAGGACGCCCTCCTCGACCAGCGCTCCGAGATGTGAGCGCAGGGCGTGATGCATCTCGTCGCTGCCGGGCGGCCACGACACACCCCGGGCGGCGAGAAAACGAGCGATCCCCTCGACGGTCCCGGGGCCATGCGCGATCGCCTCCAGGATCTGCTGACGGCGATGGCGGTGCTGCTCGAGGTGTGTGGAGATCAGCCGGTGGGGCTCAGTCACCACTTCCCCTGACGCCGTGACCGTCGCGCGCAGATCGAGGCGCAGCAGTGTCGCGAGCAACTCCAGTTCGGAGCCGGGACCACCCGGGGACTCCGCCGTCGATGCACAGGGCCGTGGTTCGTCGAAGAAATGTCCTGCGAACAGGAGTCGCCCCCGTGGCCGGTACAGGAGCCGATGACTGCCCGCCTCCCCAAGGAGTGCCGCCTCGTGGAAGGGGGCCGACGCGGCGCGATTGGCTTGCTTATCGGCCGGCTGCACGGAGGGGCAGGTGAAGATGCTCGTGCCCAGTGGCCACGGCAGCTCGGGAACCCACCCCACATCGAGGTCGACCGCAACCCACCCTTGCGCATCCCTGAGGAGGTACCCGAACTGCCCCGGGCGGGCGGGGTACCGGTACACGCCGGGGCCGATGCGTTCGGTCATGAACACCAAGCATCCGTTCATCTGATACAGATGGTCTATGCAATAGTGACAATCACGGTACGCTGTACACTCCACACTGGTCAACGG
>JBFWSN010000043.1:0-14809 GCA_050248355.1 Dehalococcoidia bacterium | reverse complement strand
GGTGGGTGATCGCCGTGCCGGCCTGGCCGGCCAGCTCGACGATCCCCGAGAAGCTCGCGGCCAGCACCGGAACTCCGCTGACGATGACGTTCGTGGGATGGGCGAGGCCGAGCCAGGGGTGCCAGCGTCGCGGGGAGGCATTGCGCCGCCGCGGGATCCCCACCCCCTTGACGATCACCTCCAGGAAGGCGATCAGCGCGATCGCGGAGATCACGGCGAGCGCCGTAGCGCCCACGAGGGCCGAGCCGGCACCCCCGGCAAGGCCGAGCACGCGACGCAGCCCGCTGGCGAACACCTGGCCGATCAGACCGCTGATGCCCATTCCGGCGATGACGAACAGGGCCGTCGTCGCGCGCGGAGCATCGCGGTGGGCGTAGAGCCAGCCGCCGATCGCAAGGGCGAAGACGGCAATCACCCCCAGCCCGACACTTCCTGAGTACATGGTCGTCACGTCCTTTCGTCAGAAGATCCAGCTCAGCGGTGGCCAGTGCGGCCAGGTCGTCCAGTCGGGGACGAGCAGGCGTAGGCCGGGGATGGTGTTCAGTGCGGTGCAGATCAAGGTGGTGAGGGCGGTGGTCGTGGCCAGGCGCGCCGGGCGCGCGGCCGCCCAGGCGACGAGGTAGGCGGCGGTGGTGAGCGGGATCGCCACGAGTAGGACGTAGCCGTGCATGAGGTGGCGGCGAGTGCCGCCGGTGTCTTCGGTCCACTCGCCGGACCGGGCGTAGGCGAGCTGGTCGCGCAGGCTCGGTGGCCGCTGGGTGGCGAACCGCAGCTCCCCCACCGCGGCGTGCCCGTGCGCGAGCATGGTCGTGAGCGCTCGGGTGCCCGGCTGGTGCTCGCGCCCATTGAGCGTCGACGGCCACGGGGCGATCGCAAGCTCTGTCCCCGGCCCGGCTTCCGTGCCGGTGTCCTGGCGGTCGCCCTGCGCCGAGGTGGCGTCGTCGGCGCTGGTCCCGGGATCGGGGAGTTCCTTGTCCGACATCAGCGGTCCCCCCTCGTGTCGCAGCGCAGGAGGTAGTGGGCTCGCCCGTCGGCGCTCGCCACCAGCAGCTCGTAGTCGTCGAGGACGGTCGTGCCGGCGCCGCCGGAGACGTCATGCACCATCGCGGTGAAGGTGGGGATGAGGGCTCTCGGGTCGTCGGCCGCCGCGACGACGACGCGGGTCACACCAGCGTCGCGGCCGTCCGGACCGATGACGGTCAGGCGCAGCCTCTCCTGGTCGTTGTCGCCGGTCACGTCAGCAGGCCCTGTCGCGCGAGCACGTCGAGGCAGTCCTTCGTGCGCTGGGCGCGCTCCTTACGGCAGCGGAAGTACCGCATGATCGCCTGCACGCTGTACTCCGCGTCGACCTCGCCCTTGGCCATGGCACGCCGGTACCGCTCGACGAGGACGACGACATCAGCGATCTCCTCCCCGGTCCGTCCGGGCACGTCATCGAGGGCGTCGTAGGCGTTCTCGAAGATCGACTGGAAGAGGTTGTTCAGCATGTGCTGGACCGCGACGGCCGCCGCGACGAGCAGTGACGGCAGAACGTGTGCGATCAGCTGGCCGGCGTCCCAGCCGTAGCGCAGTGCCCACGGGACGACGTTGAGCATGAGGCTGGCCGCGACGAACCCGCCGTCGAGCCAGAGGAACCACTTGGGGTTGCGCCGGTTGTTCTGCACGGCGGTGAACTGCGCGACCAGGCTGACCACGAGCAGGACCGAAGCCAGGGGCTCAACCAGGTAGGCCAGCCACGAGCCGTCGTGGCCGACGAGACCGTCGTGGACGGTGTCGGCCATCCACGCGATGCCGGCCGTGATGACGCCGGTGGTCCCGCAGGTCAGCGCGACGTAGCGCCGGTAGGTGCTGGCCAGCCTCCGGTCGGGGTTGAGAAGCCGCTGGCGGGCGGCACGTGCGCGCGCGAGCCAGCGTTGCTCGCCGCGTTCGCGGCGAGCGTGCCGCACCTGCTCCAGGCCGGCCCGCTCCCGCTCGGCTCGCTCCGCCGCCCGGATCGTGGCGTCGACCGCCCGGTCGGCGGCCCGCTCCTCGGCGGTGAGCGCGAGGGACAGGGCGGGGTCGTGCTGGATCGCGACGAGACTGCGCGCCCGCTCGACCTCGACGAGCAGTTGCGCAACCTCGTCGCCTGGTACCGCGGCCGGGGCGGCGTGGCCGGGTCGGTGTCCGTTGGTCACGACGGTCATGCCGACCGCCCGAGGGCCCGGCGGCGGCGAAGGATGGCGGTGCGCTCCTGCTCGGTTGTGCCGCCCCAGATGCCCTCTGCACGGGCGGCGAGGGCTTCCTCCAGGCACGCTGCCGCCTGCGGGCAACCCGCGCACACGGCCTTGGCCTCGGCGATCTGCAGCAGGGACGGGCCGTCCTCGGAGACTGGCCAGAACAGCTCGGGGTCGTCGCTGCACGGCAGTGGTCTGGAGCGGTCGACGACGGTCCGGCGTGGCGCCAGCTCCTCGTCGCACATGACTACGCTGGTCACGGGCGTTCTGACTTCCTTGTGAGATGGGTGGGTCAGGACGTTCACGGGGCCTCGGCGGCGGCAACCGCCGGGGCCCTCCCTCGTCAGGTTAGTCGGCGACTAGTCGTACGTCTAGTCATATTCTGCGACTAAGCCTCGTGTTTAGGCGACTAGTCGCGCTTCATCTGCCCCGGTCCGCGCGAGCGGGCCGGGAGCTAGCTCGGGGAAGTAGCTGAAGGAAGCGCCTGGCGAACGGGGGCGCCTAGCGCACCGCTTCGTCCTCGGCCCGCCGCAGCTCCGAGCTGAGGGCGTCCAGAGCGGAGAGCAGCTCGGGGCCGGTCGTCGCGTGCTTGCGGCTGTCCTCGAGGAACTGCTCGTAGGCCGTGACGTCCTGCTCGGCGGTGACCGTGATCTCGGCGGTCAAGGTCTCGATCTCGACCTCGGTGCGGTCGGTGTATCGAAGGAGCACAAACGAGTGCAGTGGCTTCGCAGCCGCGTCGGCAGCACGCTCGATCAGGCCGATGGAGACGTTCGGCAGGGTGGCGAGGCTGCGGATGCGGTCGAGCTGAGCGAGGGCGGTGGAAATCGAGCCGGGCCGCCATCGCAGTGCGCGTTCGGTGATCAGGAACTCGAAGCTGCGCGAGGCGTCGAACAGGGCGGCCTGGCTGTCGAGCCGCGCGCGGACCGTCTCGGGAATCGCCTCGGCAGGCACCTGGCTGTGTACCTCCAGCACGCTTCGCGCGTACTCCGGGGTCTGCAGGAGGCCCGGGACCAGCTCGGATTGGTACACCGCTGTCGCGGTCACGTGCGCAGCCCGGCTGGCGCGCCGCCGCTGGTCGGCCGCGGCCCCCTGGCGGTGGACCTCACGCCAGGCCGACGCCTGGACCTCGAGCCGCTTCGCCAGCTCGACGAGCTGCGCGCTCGCCTCGCTACCGGGCGCGAAGTGGTTCACCCAGCGCTCGACATCCTCAGCGGCAGCCGCGGTGACCCCGTTCTCGATCTTCGAGACCTTGCTCTGCGACCAGCCGAGCGCGACGCCGAGCTTTGTCGTGCTCACGCCGTTGTCCAGACGCAGCTGCTTGAGAGCGCCGGCGAGCCGTCGGCGCTCCCCCATCAGCTCGTCATTGGTCAACGGGCCTCGCTCACGACCGGCTGTGCCGCTTCGCGCGGCGCGGGGACCAGCGCGAACGCCTCGAACGGAACGGACAGCTCGATCGCCCGGCGGCGGATCGCCAGGTAGGGGGTGACGTCGGGGGCTGCGGAGACCCCGAGGAAGTGCCCGTCGTCGTCGTAGTGCTGCAGGACCGCGATGCGGTCGTCGAACAGCCAGAAGTCCTGGTGGCTCCACTGCTCGTCCTCGGGCAGCAGCCACCGGCGATCGAGGATCCGGACCTCCTCCCCCGCCGCGATGTTCTCCCGCGGGTAGCACCCCATCTCGAACTCGGAGTACCGGGTGAGCGGCCAGCCGAGCAGCCGCACGCGCCCGAACGACTTCCCCTCGTTGACCTTGCGCCGCACGTTCGCCAGGTACTCGTCGTCGTCCGGAGTTCGCACGGTGACAGGGCGACCCGCGAGGAAGTCGTCGAAGTCCTCGTCTTCGCCCGGGATGGCGTACGTGTCTCGCGCTTCGAGCTTCCAGGCGTAGCGCTCGAACGTGGCGAAGAGCTGGTTGAGGTCCTCGGGACTCATGCTGCCTCCTCGATCGCATCGCGTCCGCGTACACCCAGCAGAACGTCAGGTGAGACCTCGACGGCACCCTCGCCGGGCGGCACCTGCAGATTGAGTACGTCGGGGGTCTCGTGCCTGCCCTGAACCGTGTACATGCCGGTCGTGGCCAAGGCCGCGGCGCCGAACGTCGGTCCGTTCCACGCTCTCGCGCGATCGATGATCATCGCTGCCGCTCGACGGAGCACGTCCGACGGCACCGCGACCGCCCCCCTCCTGAGGAGGTACCCCTGCACCACAAGCGTGCCCGCGTCGGTGTCCCAGACCGTCGGGCAGTTCCCGTTCCGGCAGTCCAGGGGTGCCGCCAGTGCGCACACGATCATGATTCCAACCCTCCGACGCGGGAATGCTAGTGGCTCTGAGACTAAGTCGGACTAGCACCCCACACAAGGCGACTAACGGCCAGACATGCGAGGGCCGCGTCGAGGTTCTGTGGAGGCGGCGGTCCCGGCCGGGGCGGCCGCGGCGCCTGTACGGCGCGTCGGCCGCCCCCACCCGCCACCTGCGGGATGTACCCGCGGCGCCCGGGACAAGGCAGCGGGCGTCGCAAACGGTAGATGATCGCGATTAGGTGATCAGCTCGGATTTCGCTTCCGACCAGCGCTCTCTCATGTCTCCCGCCGAGCCGTCTCGGACGCGGTTGGCTCGCGCTACGCCCCCACCCGCGAAGACGGACGCTTCCGGCTCGGCCGCCCGGCCAGCGTCGCGGGCGCGCCCGCGTGCGTTACGCGCGCGCGTTGGCGGGCCTGCTCGGCCGGAAATTGCCCTGGGAATTTCCACGGACTAGGCGCCGACCTTCGGCCCCGGCGGAACGCCCGCCTCGGCGAACAGCGACCACTCCGCGCGGCCAGCAGAGCGCGGCGGCGGGCACCGCCTGCGGCGATGGCGAGGCCGGCCGGGCCGCCGCCGCGCGCCCTCCCGAGCTCCGGGCCGCTGGGACCCTCGGTTTCCGGCGAGCCTCACTCCCCCACCCACGCCGTCGCCCACTCGGCTCCGCCCACTCGGCCACCGCGCCCTGCTGGCTGCTATCGACACCCGTGACGGATGAGGGGCGCTCGCACCCTCCGGCCTGCACGGCCCGTGCCCCGTCGCGGGGATGCTTGCTCCCCCAGCTCGCCGCCGAGCTCGTATGCGCGGCGGGCAGGGCGGGAGCAGGACGCTGATCCGGACGTTGGCGGCGTCGCGTCAGTCGCGCCCGCAGACTGCATTGCCAGGATCGTGCTCACCGCAGCGCGCGCCTTCGCGCGCGGGCGCGCGTTACGCACGCCCGCGCGTTGAGGGCCCACTCGGCCGGAAATTGCCGTGGAAATTTCCACGGATCGGGCTCCCGCGCGGTGCCCCTTGGTCGCGGAGGAACGCGCCCTCCGCCCGGCAACCGAAACCGCCCAGCCGGCCACACCCGACACACGCCCGCCCCCGAGCGAACCGACCCATCAGCCCCGACCCGGCCGCGGCACGACCCCCGCCGCTGGAAACCGGGTTTCCACCCAGCCCCACTCCCCCACCTGCGACAGGTTCCTTGCCGCCGGCCGCCGATTCGCTCCCGGCGCAGTGGAGTTCCGTCTGGTGGGCCAGGCCCAGCGGCTCGGACCAGCGGATACGCGCCCCGGAGCCTGCTCGGCAACGTCTGTTGGGGCGGTCGCAGCCCCGACGCGTCCACCACGGCGTGTTCCCCGTCCGCCTCGCCGCCGAGTTGGGAGGTCCGTCGGCCCGCCATGGGCTCCGGACCGGGACCTCCGGTCGCCGTGCGGAGGGCGTTCTCCTCTACGGACGCATACGGGAAGGGCTCATTGGTGGCCGGGACCAGCGGAAACCCGGTGTGGGCGCGGGCCCCCGCATGGCGAAGGACATGTACCATCTCGGCCTGATCTGCAAGCCGCGGGCGATGCGCCGCTGATCTGCGCAAACACCCCTGTTGCTCCGAAGCTCTTCCCCGCCTGGCCACCTGATCTCAGCGGGCTTGGTCCGCTCCGTCTGGGGGGATCTGCGCTGGTCCGGAGGCCTGCTTCGGATGACACACCGGGGATCCCGCCCGTGGTGGAAACCGGGTTTACAGGTCCGGACACCGGGGCGGCCCGGAGGCCTCGCTGGAGATCAGCGGATTCGAGCTGCCGATGCGTGTCGGTGCCGGTCTCGGGATCGGTACCAGCTACGGTAAGTGGTACAGATCGAGTCGAAGTCGAGAGTGGAGTGTGAGTTGCGGGAATCGGCCCTCGTCGCTCGGTGGGATCCATCCGTGAGCGCCGAGGTCCTGGTGGTTCACCGGCCAGTGCGATTTGATCTGGAGCAGACGGCGCGCGCCATGCACGCCGTGGTGGATGCGGACTTCGAGCGTCCGAACAGTCGTCGGAGGGTCGGCAGGGCCCGAGTCCGCCACGTGCTTCAGCAGATCGTGCAGGACGGCTGGCCGGCCGACTTCGCACCGTCGCAGGACCGCATCGCGTTCTGGCGATCGTGGTTGATCGAGAACGGCGTCTTCACGGGTGAGGACAGCCCGTAACCAGCGTCCGGCACGCGGAGTGGGACTGAAGCGAGTCCCCGGGGAGGATCCCGAATGGCAACCGGGTTTACAGGTGCAGCGCACGCCGCGATGACGCTGCCCATCGTCACCGCGGTTCTGAACCAGAAGGGCGGCGTCGGCAAGACGGGGCTGACCGTCGGAGTCGGAGGAGCTCTGGCCGAGCGCGGCCGCCGTGTCCTGCTCGTCGATCTCGATCCGCAGGGGCACCTCACCGCGGAAGCGCTCCGCATGGAGGAGGCGGATCCGGATGAACCCAACCTCGCTGCTGCGCTCGTCGGCGACTACACGGGGCCTGCGGAGGCGCTGATTCGGACTCGACCGCCCCACGTCAGCGGTGGCCAGCTCGACATCATCCCGACCACCGTCGCGATGTTCCTCGTCGTGCGCACGCTGTACCACGGCCGGGCGCCCGAGTCCCGGCTGGCGCGGCTGCTGCAGCGGCTCCCGCAGGGCTCCTACGACCACGTGCTCATCGACTGCCCGCCGTCCCTGGACATCCTCACCGACAATGCACTCGTTGCGGCGGATGGGCTCGTGATCCCGGTGCAGCCGAACAACACCTCGTTGCGTGCCCTCCGGCTGCTGATCGAGCAGCTCGGCGTGGTCGAGGAGGAGCTCAGCCTCCACCGCCGGGAGCTGTACGGCCTGGTCCCGGGCATCTACCGCCGTCCGCTCTCCGGCTTGGCCCGGTACAAGATGCAGCAGCTGGAGGAGTACGGACGCCCGGACGATCCGCAGGTCGCGGCGCTGCCGATCCTCGCCCACCTCCCGCTTGCCGCCGTCGTCGAGGAGGCGTGGCTGAACGGTCAGACGGTTGTGGATTACAAGCCCACGGCTCCGATCGCTGACGCCTACCGCCGGATCGCGATCCGGCTGGACGTCGCGGCCGGACTCGCACCGCCCGCCGAATGGGAGCAGCTGCCCGCCCTTGACTCGCTGCTTTCCGACGGCGACACCGCTCGTCCCGGAGGGAGCTGACCATGGCGAGGAAGGACTTCGCGGCGATGGAGCGCAACCTGCCGTCAGGTGCGAGTGCAGCCCGTGCGGCGATGCGTAGCCGGATGGCGCACCCGACCAGGCTTCGCCTCGAGGAGCTCCAGCCAAATCCACTCAATCCGCGGTACGACGCGGACGATCCGGAGGTCGAGGAGCTTGCCGCGACCCTCAACCGCGTCGGGCAGCTGCAGCCGGCGCTGGTGATCACTCGCGAGCAGTATGCCGCGGCCTACCCTGACGAACCGCTTGGGCCGGAGCCCTGGGTGGTGATCGTCGGCAATCGTCGCTTGGCTGCCTCGCGGCTAGCCGGCCGCGCGATGCTCGACGTCCGCGTAGTGGAGGAGATGCCCGGCTCGGACGGTGTGGACGCGATCGAGGACCGCGTGCTCATCGAGAACGTGCACCGGCAGGACCTGCCGCCGCTCTTGGAGGCGGAGATGCTGCAGCGCCGGCTCAATCGGTCGGGCGAGTCCCTGCGTACGGTCGCCGCCGCGATCGGGAAGACACATACCTACGTCGCGCAGCGCATTGCCCTGTTGAAGCTGGTCCCCGAGCTGCAGGAGATGCTGCGGACCGGCCGGCTCGGTATCCGCCAGGCGCGGGAGCTCGGCGGACTGCAGGTTGACGAACAGCAGTCCATCGCCGGCCGGCTCCGCGACATGTCGGACGAGGAAGCGCGGGGGTTCCTCGCCGGCAACTCACGGACCTTCCCGAGCGGCTCCGACGGCGCCAGCTCCGGGCAGGCCCCGGCGGCCGGTGGAAACCGGGTTTCCAGGGACGGGGGAGTGGGCGACCGGGAGCAGGACGACACAAACCACGACAAGGCGAACCGCAATGACGCGCGGCGGGAGGACACGCAGCAGCGCCCGAGTGGAAACCAGGTTTCCACAGACGCGTCGTCCGGCGCCGCGACAGGACGGGCGGAGAAGCCGGGGATCAGCGCTGACCTCGAGGCGACGCGGCTGTCGGTTCAGCAGTGGCTGGACAATGCGGCTGCTGACCTCGATCGGGTCCTGCCTTCCGGCGGAGACGCCGGGGTCGGAGGTCAACTCGCCGAGGCTCGCGGGTTCATCGAGAAGGCCCGCGCTGTGCTTCAGCGGGCCACCGACACGGCCTGACATGACCGGCCGGGCGGTCGCTTCCCGGTGAAGCTGGCTCGAGGCGAGGCTAGGCCGGGGGAGGGCTCGCTGGCCAGCGTCGGGTTTGGATCGTGCGGAGGTGCTGCGCGAGCTCACGGCGAGCGCGGGCGCGTGTCGCGGCGCAGCTGGCTGGAAGGAACCCCTGCGCCGGGGCGGCGGCCCGGTTGATGCGCTGGGTGAGGGAGGCCCGTTGGGCTGCGATGTAGTCGCCCCGGACCCCGAGGACGGCGGTGGGGAGTTCGTTGAGGCGTCCCTGCCAGGGTGCGAGGCGGTGGCCCAGGACCCGCAGCGGGTCGTGGGCGCCGCGGAACGCGTCGCCGCGGCGTTGGTGGGGCTGATCGGGGTGCCGCTCGATGGCATAGAGCAGGCCAGCGGGACTAATACCGGCCTGCCACCAGCGGTGCAGGAGAGCCCGGGCACGCCACAGGGGCACAGCGAATACCCCGCCTCGGTCTAGGCCAAGACGTCGGAGCAGGCAGGAGGTTGCCTGGCTGCGTTCGGAGGGGGACTGGGGGATTCGGAAGAGTGGCCAGTCGGCGGGTTGGCGTGGTGGATGTTTGGGCCGTCTGCCGTTCAAGGGTTTCTGACCAACGTGAGACGTGGGGGGGTCGCCACTTTCGTCCACAGCAGCCTCAACGGAGCCCGGGTCAGCAGTCCCTGGCGGGGCCGGGCGGCGGGTGACCAGGGCATAGGTGGGAGTCCGTCCGTGGGTCGTGCCGAGGAGTTGGGGGCTGGCGCCGGCTTCGACGACGGCCAGTAGCCCGGTGTGGCGGGCCCAGGCGAGGACGCGGGATACGGTGCGGCTGGCGCGGCCGCCGGCTTCGCCGAGCCGCGCGATCGTGACGGCCGTGACGAGCCCGGTTGTCCAGTCCATGCTGTGCACCAGCTGGTGGAGGATGGCGGTCCACGCTGCCCGCTTGTCGCCGCGCCAGTCCTCGCAGTCGACGAACTCGTCGACGAGCTGGAGGGCCTCGCGCTGGTTCTCGACGACGCGCACGCCCGGCTCAAGGAAGTTCCGCCAGCCGGGATGGGGAGTGAACGTGCGATCCCTGAGGCGACGCGCCGCTCGCCGGCGGCCGGTCGACAGCGCGCGGGCCCGCCGCCGCGCAGGCCCTGGTGTAGGCGCCCTTCGCGGACCGACGTACAGCGCTTGTGACGTGTGTGGTGCGTGCGCTTTCGGGCGCAGCAGGGTAATGTCGGGCACGCGAAAGCGGCCCCTCTCTTGGCAGGAGACGGGAAATGGGGCTCCGGTGGCGACCGGAGTTCGGCGTCGGGACCGGGTGGCAGCCCGGTCTCTTCGCGGCTTACGAGGCGGTCCCTTCGGGGACCGCCTCGCTTCGTTACGAAGCCTTGTTCAGGGGCAGCTCCTGCTGGTTGCGTCGCTGGCAGTACGGCGGAACGGGCAGGCCAAGACCTTCGGCCAGCAGCCTCGTCATGATGTCGGCGAGAGACATGTCCTCGGCCGCCGCGAGCTCCTCGATGCGTTGCCGCACCGGCGGCTCCGTGGCGAAGGAGGGCATCGTCGCGGCGCCACCGTGCTTGGGTGGGCGCCCTCGACGGCGCGGCGAAGGAGAGCTCATGGCGCGGATCCTGCCCGGAATCACCGGACGTGACGCGGCAGACACGCCGAATAGTCCGGTGGAAAAATCGCCTGTCATCGGCGGCCACCAATTCCGCCGTGGCTGCGGGGGAGAGCGCGTGGCCGCTGCATGCCGTTCGCCAGGCCGTGCGCAATGGTGGTTGCGGCCTCCTGCTCGGTGAACCCGTCGAGGCCGATGTGCACGGTGGTGGCGTCGAGCAGGGCCTGCCGGGCGGCGGCTTCTGCGAGGCGGCCCGCGCCGACGAACTCGCCGAGGATGCGGGCGGCCTTGTGGAGTTGGTGGTGGCGGGTGCCGACGGGAGCCGAGCGTAGGGCGTCGCATTCGGCGGTGACCGCGGCGCGGACGTAAGGGTCGACCGCACCGATGCTCCTTTCGCCGGCGGCTGGCACAGGCGGCCGGGGTGGGGGCGTGAGGCCGGCGCGGAGCCAGCCGGGCAGGGGCGCTATCTCGGTGTCGAGGGTGAGCTCGTAGCGGCCTTCGCGGCGGACCGATCCGGCGGCGACGACGTAGCCGCCTTGCGCGCGGGTGTCGATGCGCCAGCCGAGCCGGCCGGCGGTGTTGCGCAGGTCGAGCTCCGCGGGAGCCGTGAAGTACAGATGCACCCCCCCTGTCGGAGTACGCACCGTATAGGTGTCGATGGGTAGTTCGGCCCCTGCGGCGGCGGCGAGGCGGGCGAGGACGTCGTGGCCGCTGTGGGCTCCGGCCCAGCGGGCGGGCGGGGGGTGGCCGTGGCCGTCGTCGATGTCGACGACGACCAGGCCGGAGGGGCCGGTCGCGACGCCGATGTTGTACGCCCGGTTCCGGTACCAGCGCCGCACCGTGTCGGGGTCCCGGGTGGCGGCGTCTTCCCAGCGCGGGACCGCGGGCTTCTTCCCCCGGGCCGCGACGGGGAAGATCGCGAAGCCGCGGTCGACCGCGGCCAGGGCGCTGTCCAGGAGCGCGCATCGGGCGGCGCCTGCCGTCATCGGTGCGACCTCCGTCCCGTATGCGAGAGCACGTAAGCGCACTAAACGTCCCGAATCGCTGTCTCGACTTCTATACTCCACGGTGTGGGACGGGCTTCGATCCTGGCGTCGCTGGCGGCGGTCAGCGCGGTGCTGGCGTTGATGCTCGTGCTGCTCGTCGTCGCCCTCGATCCCGGCGAGGGGCGGGCGGGGATGGTGTGCGCCCCGCCCGGCGGCGGGCCGGGGGATCCGGTGGCGGGGTTCGCCGGGCCGCAGCTGCAGAACGCGCAGGCGATCGTCGCCGCCGGTATGGAGATCGGCGCTCCGCAGCGCGCACACGTGATCGCGGTGGCCACCGCGATGCAGGAGTCGCAGCTGCGGATGTACGCGAACTCGCGGGTGCCCGAGTCGCTGGAGCTGGCCCACGACGCCGTCGGGTCGGATCATGACTCGGTCGGGCTGTTCCAGCAGCGTGCCGGGTGGGGGAGTGTCGCGGTCCGGATGGACCCGAAGGCCTCGGCGAAGCTGTTCTACGAGCGGCTGCTCGCCCTGCCGGACTGGGCGTCGATGCCGGTGGCGGCCGCGGCGCAAGCCGTGCAGGTGAGCGCGTTCCCCGACGCCTACGCCAAGTGGGAGGACGCGGCCAACCAGGTCGTGGGGGCCGCGCTGGGCATCGTGTGCACGCCGGGCGCGGTGGGCGGCCCGCAGGTGCAGGTCGTGCTGGACCGGGCGCTGTCGCAGCTGGGGGTGCCCTACTCCTGGGCGGGCGGGAACGCCGAGGGTCCGACGACCGGCACGACCGGCAGGCTCGGCTTCGACTGCTCGGGCCTGATGGTCTACGCCTTCGCCGGGGCCCAGGTCGCGGTGCCGCACCAGTCGCGGGCGATCTGGGACACCTTCGCCCCGCCGATCACCGACCGGGCCCAGCTGCTTCCCGGCGACATGCTGCTGTTCAGCAACAACGGCTCACCGGGCGGCATCCACCACGTCGGGCTCTACCTGGGCGCCGACCGCATGGTGCACGCCCCGCAGACCGGCGACGTGGTGAAGATCGTGGAGAACGTGTGGGCGTCGCCGCACTGGTCGGGCCAGTTCATCGGCGGCGTCCGTGCCCTCGGCCCACGCCCCACCAGCCGGGCATGACCGGCGCCGCCGCCTCCCGGGTCGACGCTGGCCGGTCCGCCCGGCCCGGCGTCGAGGGCTGCGCGGCCCGCGTGCACGGCACCGCCTCGGCCTACACGAAACACCGCTGCCGGTGTCCATCGGCTCGGGCCGACGCCACCCGGCGGCGGGCGGTCGAGCGCTCGACGACGATGACGCTGCCCCCGGCGTCCGTGCCGCGCATCGGGACGGTCCGTCGGTTGCGGGCGCTGGCCTGGCTGGGGCACGGCGACCGCACCCTCGCCGCCGCGCTGGGCTGGTCGGTCCGGGCGGTGCACGAGACCCGGGCGGGATGGCGCCCAGGCCGCATCCGCCGCGACCGCGCGGCCGCCGTCGCGGCCGTCTACGACCGGCTGCGCTCACTCCCCGGAACCGACGCCGCGGCCCGCGCCCTGGCCCACGCGCACGGCTGGCCACCCGCGGCGGCCTGGGACGGCGAGGTGTTCGCGATCGACGACCCGGCCGTCCCCGACGAACTGGCCGCGGCGACCCTCGGCATGCCCGCCGCGCTGCGCCGGCTCCGCCTGGCCGAGCTCATCGCCGCCACCCGGCAGGCAACTCGCCGCGCGGAGCTGGCGCGCGCCCACCTCGCCCGCGCCCGGCAACGGAGGCACCCCGAGCAAGCGTGACCCGCCCCGGCGTGCGGAACATCCGCGCCACGAGCCAGGGGAAGCCCGACACCCGCTCCCCTCGAGGAGTTCGTTCTGTACCGTTCGCCGCCGATCCGCTGTATCAAACTCGGGGCGCCCGCAGCCGCGCTCCAGCGGCGGCCCCCCTCGCCGGACCGGCCTTATCCAGTCGGGTAGTTCCACACCCAGCTGTTGTCGAGCACGAGGATCTGGCCGCCCAGGCCGGGCCAGCGGGGGAGACCCGTCCTAGTTCGCCGGCTTCTTGCCCTCGGCGCGGAGCAGGTTGTCGATGATGTCGCTGAGCGCCAGCTGGGTGGCCGGCGAGAGCTCTGCGATCTTCGCTAGGAGCCGCTGGGGATCGACGCGGATCTGCCGTAGCTGGAGCTGGGTGATCAGAGCGTCGGTGTCGAGGTCGGGCGGGTTCTCGTCGACCAGCCACGGCGTCTGGATGCCGAAGAACTTCGCGATCCACTGCAGCTTGTCCAGGCTGGGCTTCGTGCGCTCCCCGCGGAGGATCTTCAGCAGGTAGACCGAGGAGATCGACCCGCCGGCGTCGTTGATCCAGCGCGCGACCTCGGCTGCGGTGAACGGGCCTCGGCCGGGGACGACGAGGGTCTCGAACAGCCACTGAACGCGCTCGGGGATCGAGCCGCGGGGATCGCCCTTCACGGTGGCCACGCGGGTGCGGCCGACCTGTCGCCGCTGCTCAGCCATCACACCGACCCCACCCGCGACCAGCACCCACGGTCACCACCATTCGCTACCGATCGACCGCATTCAGCCGAACCTCGTCAGTACCAGCCTAGCCATCCATGCACGTTCCGTCACACCCTGACCGAGCAGGCGGTATAGCAAAAGGCAGCCTAATTCGGTACAGTCCGCGACATGGAGACACGGCCGCATCGGTACCAGCTTGCCAGGTCGTACTCTCCTGACCACCGATATGACGCATGTTCTGGCGCTCAAGCATACCTGGCGCCAACGCCTTCGGGACTGTCTCTGATGACCGAATTTAGTACTGACTGTGGCGTCGGCTCCCCCCGCAAGAGGGGGGTGTGATGCGTCGGCGGCCGGTACTCGCGCGGACTCCGCACCCGCCGCGCACCCCTGTGTGGTGGGCAGGTGCGGACGAGCCGTTGGAGCTCCCGGGTGCCCGGGAGCCGGCGCCGGCGGATCGCACGCCCAGCGCGGACGTCGTGCTCTACACCCACCGGCAGCCGTCTCCCGGCACGCGCCCGCGGCCGGTGCTGACCCCGAGCCCGGCCGCAGTTGCGGCGTCGGTGCCGGGGCCGGGGCCGGTCTGGTCGGTGGCTGCGGCCCCGGCCGTGGGGCCGGTGTCCGCACCCGCGCCCGCCCCGCTGCCGGATATCTCCACCCGCACGGTGCCCACCGACGATCCGCCTGCGCAGGCCGCGGAGACGACCAGGCGCCGCAGCCGCCCCCGCCCGGGTCCGGCCCCGCGGGGTGGTGACGCCCCGGGCCCCGCCTCGCTGCTGCCCGCGCGGGCAGGCGGGCGCGACTCGGGGGGCCGGCACCGCCAGCCGGACCCGCCCCCCGGCGAGGAGGCGATCGAGGAACGCGACGCGGTGGGGTTCGCGATGGCATTTGCCGCCGACCTGACCTCGTGGGACCGAACCGCAC
>JBFWSN010000042.1:0-14867 GCA_050248355.1 Dehalococcoidia bacterium | reverse complement strand
GGACACCGCCCACAGCGGGTCGAACCGCTTGCCCACCCACGCCACCGACATGGCGGCACGGTAGTGCGGGAGGCCCGGGGCCGCGGACGGGGGACAGTCAAGGGGCGGCGCCGGACCCGTGGTCCCAGGCCGCGGCCATCACGCGGTCACTCACGGGTCCGGCGCCGGGCCTCCGTCCACTCGTCCCCCCTCGAGAGAGCGGGCAGAGGCTGTTCGCGCCGCGTCGTCACCCGCCGTCGGTCGGGATGTTCGGTCGCGGCGCCCGACGAGCTACGACGCGGCGACGTCTTCGGGCAGGGCGTCGTCGGGCTCGTCGAGGTCGGGCGGCATCACGCTGATCGCGACGACGGCGCAGCTCCACGGGCCCGCCGGGCCCTCGACCGTCACCAGATCGCCACTGCGCGCCCCGAGGATGGCGCGCGAGAGCGGCGACGCGGCCGAGATCCGCTCCTCGTCGAGGAACGCCTCGACGGGGTGCACGGGGCGTACCCACATGGTCTCGCCGTCGGCCATCTCGAGCTGAACGTAGGCACCGAGCTCCACGACGTCGCCGCCGGGGCGCGGCAGCGTCTCGGCCTGGTCGAGGATCCGGCGGAGCCACACGGCCTCGACGCACAGGCGCTCGAACCGGGCGAACGTGTCGTCGTCGTGCTCGGCGTCGAGGACCGCGCGCAGCACGGGGATCTCGCGCTCGAGCAGGTGGCGGGCCCGCTGCTCCATGAGGAAGCGGCCGTCCGAGGTGAGGCGGAGGTCGTCGGGCAGCCGGCGCCGTCGGGCGGCCGTCGAACGACGGCGCGGCGAGACGGCAGGGCGGTCGAGATCGATCACGGTCATGGCGCGTCTCCCTGTGTCATGGTCCGACGTGGCTGGGTGCGGCGCGCAGCACGGGCGTGCCGGGGGTCGCCGCAGGGGCAGGGGGCGGAGGAGCCGCCCGTGGCGCGCCGCACCCGAGGTGCGCGGCCGGCCGTGAACGGGCGGGGGTCCCGCTCGTTGCTCACCCGGAGGAGTACGACGGCGGTGAGGCAGGACGCTGCCGACACACCGACCAGGACTGGCAGCACGCAGATCACCTCCGACGTCGGGCACAGCGGCCGTCCGCGTCGAAGGTCTCCCGCCGCCGCCCCAGGAGGGGCGACCCGCCGGCCCGGACCCCGCTGGGGGAGTCGTGATGACGAACCGGCGGCGAGGGGGTACTCCCCATCGATCACCTGAAATGAGTTTCCGGAATCTTGGGAGGGATGTCAACCCCGCCGTAACGGTGGGGTCGGGGCGTCACTCCGGCGGGCCCCAGTAGAAGAGGTCGAAGCGGTCGGCGCTCGCCGTCACGGCCTCGGCGTAGGTGAAGCCGCCGTCGTAGAGGGCGTGGTCGACGATGATCCCGTCGATCCCGTGCGGCACGAGCTCATGCAGGCCATGCAGATCGGAGAGGTGCGCGATGCCGCCGCGTGCCATCACCGGCCGGCTGGTGCGCTCGAGCAGCTCGGCGAGCAGGTGCCGGTCCTCGTGGCGCCAGTGGTGCTGCGGAGCGGTGTCGGTGACGACGAACCTGCTGGCACCGGCGTGCTGGAGGTGCCCCACGGCATCGGCGGCGTCGGGCTGGCGCACGTCGATGGCGACGGCGATCCGCTCGTCGCGCGAGGCGACCGCGCGCGCGGCCCACTCGAGGTCCGACGACTCGATCACGACGCGGCTCGCGCCCGTGTGCAGCGCCGCGTGCAGGCTGGCGTCGTCGGAGATGCCGCCGGCGAGCTGCAGGTGCGCCCCGCTGCGGACGATGTGGCGCCGGTTGTCGCCGCTGCCGTCGACGGCGTCCTGGTCGACGACGTGCACCCAGGCCGCGCCCTGCCGCACCCAGGCGGCGACCGCCTGCGCGAGGGTGCCGGTGCCCGGCGACTCGCCGTAGCCGGCGGGAGGCAGCTGCGCGTGCCCTTTCGAGACGGTGACGGCCGGGACGAGCGCGAGCGGCTGCTTCATCATGCGCCGACCCTAGCCAGCGCAGGCGTCCGGCGGTGCACCCCCGCGGCCCTGGCGGAGCCGGGACGCACGGAGGGCCCCAGCGGTCGCCAGGGCCCTGCGCGGTGTCGAGCTGCGCCTACTCGGCGTCCTTCTCGACGACGGCGATCTCGTCGATCTCGCCGTTCTCGTCCAGCGTCGCGACGGCGTCGACGGTGCCGTCGCCGTCCGCGTCGACGAGCAGGACGTCGGGCGTGCCGTCGCCGTCCTCGTCGATGGCGATGATCGTTCCGCCGTCCTCGGTCGGCGTGATGATCGCATCGACGGTCCCGTCGCCGTCGACGTCCACGAGGACGTAGTCGACGGTGCCGTCGCCGTCCTCGTCGACCGCGACGGAGGTGCCGCCCTCGGCCGCCTGCGTGATGATCGCGTCGACCGTGCCGTCGCCGTCCACGTCGACGACCGACACGGTGTTGCCCTGGTCGTCCACCGCGACGATGGCGTCTGCGGTGCCGTCGCCGTCGAGGTCGACGAGCGCGATGCCCTCGATGGTGCCCTCGGTGGTCTCGGTGCTCTCGTCGTTCTCGCTCATGGGTTCCCCTCCTCGCGTGCGGACGCCGACGGCGCCCTGCTCGTGGGCGACCGTAGGCCATGGCCGCGGCGGCGTCACGGGCAGCCTCCCCGGCCGCCGTCGTCAGGCCGTCGCCGCCCAGACCGTGCTGCCCTCCTTGATCGTCTCCTGCACCGTGATCGTGTTGAGCTGCAGGGGATCGATGGTGAGCGGGTTGTCGCTGAGCACCACGAGGTCGGCGAGCTTGCCCTCGGTGATCGAGCCCTTGTCGGCCTCCTCGAAGTGCTGGTAGGCGCCCCAGAGCGTGATGGACTTCAGCGCCTCCTCGACCGTGAGCCGCTCGTCGGGGCCCATCACCTTGCCGCTGCGCGAGACCCGGTTCACCGTCGACCACAGGATCTGCATGAGGTTCGGCAGCGCCACCGGCGCATCGGTGTGGCTGGTGATCACGGGCATGCGGTCGAGCGCGCTGCGCGTGGGTGAGATCCGCTGCGCCGCCTCGGGCCCGATGATCTGGTCGTACCAGTCGCCCCAGTAGAAGGTGTGCATCGGGAACAGCGACGGGATGATGCCGAGCTCGGCGAAGCTGTCGAGCTGGTCGATGCGGATGAGCTGGCCGTGCACGAGGACGTGCCTCATGTCGGCGCGCCCCGTGCGCTCGGCGTGGGGGCGCATGGCGTCGATCATCTGGTCGGCGGCGGCATCGCCGTTGGCGTGGCAGAGCACCTGCCAGCCCTTGTCGTAGGCCTCCTCGAACAGGTCGGACACCTGCTCGGTGTCCGGGATGGCCGGGTAGCCGCGGTAGCCCTGCTCCTGGCCGTCGGGCGGGATCAGGAAGGGCTCCGTGCGCCAGGCGGTGCGCCCTTGCGGCGATCCGTCGAGGGTGATCTTCAGGCCGCCTGCCCGGTAGCGGTCGTGATACGTGCGGGAGTGCCACTCGCCGTCGAGGACGTCCTTGGCGGTGTAGTCGATGTAGGAGACGACGTCGATGTCGAACACGCCGGCCTGCGCGAGCCCGACCATCGCCTCGTGGTTGTGCCGGAAGGCGCGGCCCTCGTGCGCCGTCGTGTAGCCGTAGCTCTTGGCCAGCTCGAGACCCTTCTGCACGAAGTAGACGGCGTCCTCAGGAGCGCCGGGTGCGAGCGCAGCGATCGTGTGCGGCATGGCCGCGAGCTCCTCGAGCACGCCGTTGGGCTCCTGCGAGCCCTCTCGGC
This sequence comes from Dehalococcoidia bacterium, assembly GCA_050248355.1. Classification (GTDB taxonomy): domain Bacteria; phylum Chloroflexota; class Dehalococcoidia; order UBA2979; family UBA2979; genus JAIBBD01. Next base: position 11,129 of record JBFWSN010000042.1, on the reverse strand, counting down.
GGCGGATGACGCCGCCCTCCGGATCCGGCGTGTCCGCGGTGTAGCCGATCCGTCCGAGCCCGACCGAGTTGACCGCGCTGAAGTGGCCCGAGATATGCACGGCCATCACGGGCAGCTCGGTCGAGACCAGGTCCAGGTCGTCGCGGGTGGGGTGGCGGCCGAGGAGCGAGTCGTCGTAGCCGACGCCGAACACCCAGCCGGTACGGCCGACGTCGGGGCCGGCGGCGAACTCCCGCAGCGCGGCGACGACGTCGTCGATGCTCTGCACCGTGCCGTCGGGCGGGTTGAGCAGGTTGGCCCCGACGGCCTGCGCCCCGAACTGCAGGACGTGGCAGTGGCCGTCGACGAAGCCGGGCACGAGGGTGCGCCCCGCGAGGTCGGTGCGCTCGGTGGCGTCGTCGGCCAGGGCCACGACATCGGCGAGCGCCCCGACCCGGAGGATGCGCCCGTCCGCCCCGACGGCGACGGCCTCGGCGGTGGGCCGGTCGTCGTCGACGGTCACGATCGGGCCGCCGTAGAAGATGCGTGCTGCGGTCGCCATGGTCCCCCCAGGCTGCGAGCAGGTAACGGTCGGCCGGAGCATCCCGCCGGGTGCAGCCGCCCGCGACCGCAAGCCGACGATCCGCGCCTGGCCCGTGCGTGCGCGTCAGGCGGACGCGGGACACCGACGATCCAGCTCGCTACTCGATGGGCTGGTCGTCCGGCAGCAGCTCGAAGGGCTCGAGCTCGTTCCCGGCCACCTCCTCGTCCGCCGACGACGGGACGCCGAGGCGGTCGGCCGCCTGCACACTCTTGCCGTACGCCGCCGCCAGCAGGCCGCGGGCGGGCAGCTTCTGCGGATGGTCGGCGTCGAACGTGCCGTCGGACTGGAAGCCGGTGCGGATCACGCGGTTCCAGACGAGATCCGCCGTGCGCTGGGCGATGCGCTCGATGTCGGCGTCGGTGAGGGCCACGTCGTCCTCCAGCTGGAAGGGGATCTGCTCGGGTCGGGGGAAGGGGTCGGCCGCGTGGGCGCCGCCGGTGAGTCCGTTGTTCTTCCGGTCGTAGTCCTGCACCTGCCAGGCCGCGCCCGTCGACAGGCCGTGCACCGAGTCGCGCAGGACGCCGTGCAGGTGGGGGCCGGTCTTCGTCCATCCGTGGTCTGGATCGCGCAGCCACATGCAGACATTGCGGCGCCGGAACGCGACGACCACGTCGACGAGCCTGTGGGCAGGGAGGGTTTTCGACCGGATGTCGAAGACGTCGCCGACGTCGTGGGTGCTGCCCGATGCTCGAGCGCCGGAGCCGGCCTTGAAGCCGCCCTGCACGACCTGCAGCTCGAGGCCGAGCTCCTCGGCGACGTCGTCGATGAGCGCCCAGGCACGGGCGGTCAGCTCCTGCCCGCCCTTCACGACCCGCTCGTCGCCGTCGGCCATGAGCCATGGTGGCACCGCGCGCCGCGGCGGGCCAGGCCTCGGCGCGTGGGAGCGGCGGATCAACGCCGCCACAACGAGAGGTGCGCGGCGTCCGCGCGGGCGCGGCGCACAGGCGGCGGGCCTAGCATGAGGAGCCCGCCACCGGCAGGACCGGTGAACCCTCCAGACGACGTCGCGCGCAGGCGCCGGCGTCCGCTCACGAAGGACGACGCATGGCGCTGCGGCTCGGCTACAAGGCTTCTGCGGAGCAGTTCGGCCCGCGCGACCTCGTGGAGTACGCCGTGCTGGCCGAGCAGGCGGGGCTCGACAGCGTCGTCACGTCCGACCACTTCCTTCCCTGGCGCGAGACCGGCGGGCACGCGCCCTTCGCGCTGGCGTGGATGGCCGCAGTGGGCGAGCGGACCGAGCGGGTGATGATCGGGACGAGCGTCCTGACGCCGACGTTCCGCTACAACCCGGCGGTCATCGCCCAGGCCTTCGCAACGATGGCGCTGCTCGCGCCCGGGCGCATCATGCTCGGCGTCGGCACGGGCGAGGCGCTCAACGAGATCGCGGTGTCGGGCCGGGAGTGGCCGGAGTTCAAGGAGCGCTCCGCGCGGCTGCGCGAGGCGATCGACCTGATGCGCAGGCTCTGGACGGAGACCGACGTCGACTTCGACGGCCAGCACTACACCACCGTCGGGGCGACCATCTTCGACAAGCCCTCCACGCCGCTGCCGATCTACATCGCGGCCGGCGGCCCGCAGATGGCGAAGTACGCCGGTCGCGCGGGCGACGGGTTCATCTGCACGTCGGGCAAGGGGATGGAGCTCTACACCGAGCAGCTCATGCCGGCGCTGCGCGAGGGCGCCGAGGCGTCCGGGCGCAGCGTCGAGGACCTCGACAGGATGATCGAGATCAAGATCAGCTACGACCGCGATCCGCAGGCGGCGCTGGAGAACACGAGGTTCTGGGCGCCTCTGTCGCTGTCGGCGGAGCAGAAGCACACGGTGTCGTCGGCAGCCGAGATGGAGCGGCTCGCTGACGAGTTGCCGATCGAGCAGGTCGCCAAGCGCTGGATCGTGGCCAGCGACCCCGACGAGGCGGTCGCCCAGATCACGCCCTACGTCGACGCGGGGCTCAACCACCTCGTCTTCCACGGCCCCGGCCACGACCAGGCTCGGTTCCTCGAGCAGATGGCCGAGGACGTCGTCCCCCGCCTGCGCACCCTCGCTTGACCCGTGTAACACCAGCGACAGCGCGCTCAGAGCAGACCCGGTGCCGCGTCCTTTGAGCCGACCGACTCGGCTCGGAGCCGTGTCGAACCACTGCTCGATGGGGCCGACGGCTACCTCCGATGTCCCGGGCCGGCCACTCCGGTCTCACCCGGCCGTTGCACGGACCGCTGCGATCAGGCTCTCCGCTTCACCGCCTCTGGACGTGGCGGCTATCGGACCGCGATCTCCAGAAGCACGACCGACTGCGGCGCGATCGGCAGGTCGAGATCCAAGATCCCCGAGTCCGACACGACTCCTTCGCTCACGCGCGCCTGAGGCTCGCGGAGGCTGTGCTGGCTGATCGCGACCGTGCGGCCGGGCCACGGCAGGTTCGTCACCGTGACCCGCGCCGCCTCGACCCCGGCGGATGCCAGTGCGACGCGCTGCGGAGCGAGCCTGAACGCCAGCTCGATCCGCTGCGGGCCGATCGGGATGCGGAAGCGGAACTCGTCGCTCTCGCGGGGAGCGAGGGCCGACTCAGGCGCGACGAAGTTCGCGATGAGAATGCGTACCACGTCGCCGTCGAGGCCGGCGAGACAGGCGAAACCCGACTCGTCCCCGCCCGTCACGGAAAGTCGCTCACCTGCCAGCGCCCGACCGATCAGGGCGAACGCAGCGGCGCGCTCATCGGGGCGCCCGTCCTCGTCGCAGATCGCTGTCGGGTCGATGAATCCGTAGTGCGGGTCTCTGCCGCTGTCGGCGCGGAAGAACAGCGCGTCGTCGACGACGCTGTCCTGAAGGTAGATGGCGGCTGCGGCCTGGAAGGCGCCCTTCTCCTCCGAAGGCGCGGAGTTCGTGGGCACGGCGATGTAGTTCCAGTACGACAGCATCAGCCTCGTGTCGATGAAGCCGTACTCGTCGAGGAGGGATCGCAACTCGCGGGCGACGACGCCGAAGTCCATCGGGTCTCGCGACGCGTCCGTGAACCAGAGGTAGGAGTAGAAGTCCAACCGCAGACCCCGCTCACGCACGAAGGCGAGGAATCCCTCGCGGTACGCCGCGTCCGCGTTCAGAGGGAACGCCAGCGACGGGCCGCCGACCGACAGGCCGGGGTCGACCCTGTCGACGGCCGCCACGAACGCCTCGTACATCTCGTAGAAGGCCTGCTCGGGTCCGTCGAAGTGGAGGGGGCCGAGGTCGGGCTGGTCGCCGAACTCGAACATGCGCACCGCCCGAGTGGGGCCGTTCGCCCACCCCTGCGCGTAGTGGCGCACGATGTGCTCGACCACGACACCGTAGGTCGCGACATCCACAGCCGGAAGCTTGTTGTGGGGGATGGCGCTCGCGAACGTGAACAGGACGTCCGCGTCGATCCGGTGGACGGACTCGATCCATTCGTCGGTTGCGGCGAAGTTGTAGCTCTCCGGATCCGTCGGGTCTGCGTCCCAATCCGGGAAGAGGCTCTCGGGATTGTTGCGGGTGTCCAGGCGCGACACCCAGTCGTACGACCGCGCCAGAGTGATGCCCGCCTCGCTCCACAGCGGGGTCATGTCGGGGAAGTCGGGGTACGCGGCGACCGGACCGGGAACCCCGCCAGCCGCCCGGTGCGACGCGAACGAGCTCCGCGCGCTCGCGTCGATCTCAAGCGTCCGCACGTTCGTGGGTCGCGATGTGTGCACCATCTATCTCTTCTTCTCTGGCTGGGCGTAGCGGCGCAGGCCGGTCAGTAGGGGCGAGCGAGGAGCTGGTTGGCGTACTCGTTCGCAATCGGCTCGTCATGCCGAAGGAACTCGAAACGTCTGTGCAGCGTCTCCGGCGTGAGCGAGTCGAACTCCTCGTGCATCGCCTCGATCGATCGGGCGTGCACCGCGCCAACGCGGGGCAGCCGGCGCGCCATGAATCGCAGCTGCGCTTCGAGGAGCGGCTGCTTCTTCGTCAGCTCCTCGGCGAGCACGAGACCGTCCTCGATACTCATCGCCGCGCCGGAGCCGAGGTAGGAGGTCATCGCGTGGGCGGCGTCGCCCATGATCATCACTCGGCCGCGGAACCATGGATAGGGCACCCACACGGTCGAGTACGGCGTGTAGGCGACGTGCGTCGCGGCGCGGATGCGCTCGATCGAGTCCGCCATGAAGGTCGACTCGCCCATCAGCGCACGGGCCCGGTCGTACATGACTTGTGGCATCTCGGCGGGGTCGTAGCGGGGTCGGCCCGATTCGGCGACCGTGAGCACCATGTACATCATGTCGTCGGGTAGGGGCGCGAACACGATCTTGCCGCCGTAACCCTGGCAGAACATGGTCGTGGTCATGCCTGGTGCCTGGGGCAGCGCGACCCGCCACGCCACGCCTCCGGCCGGGGTGGGACCGAACTCAGTGCCGAAGTAGTCGGTGCGGATCTGCGAGTTGATGCCGTCGTAGCCGACGACCAAGTCATAGCGCTGGTGGTCACTGCTGCTGAATGTCACATCGACACCGTCGGGATGCTGCTCGAGGTCGGTGACGGTCGTGGCCATGCGGAACCGGCAGCCGAGTTCCTTCGCCCGGGCGGTGGCGATCTGGACGAAACCGAGCCGGGGCATGTTGAGGTTGGTGGGACTCTCGGCCCTGGCCTCGTAGTCCAGGTCGCAGAGGTGACGGCCCTCGTTGTCGTAGTAGGTAAGGCCGGCACCGCTGGTTCCGATCTCGCTGCACGCGTCGAGCAGCCCCAGCGTGCGGATGGCGCGTATGCCGTTCGTGCGGAGGCCGAAGCCGATGCCGGGAGCGCGACTCTCCTCTTCGATCTCGACGATATCGACCTCGATGCCGGACTGTGCCAGCGCGATCGCCGCGCAGAGTCCGCCGATGCCCGCACCGACGATCAATAGCCGCACGTTGTGGTCCCTTCGACGAGCTCTCGGTTGACCCGTCAGCCCAAGGTCGCGGCGTCGAGAGGCATCTGCAAGACGCAATCACGAATGGACGACATTGCCCATCCCAATACCTCGGCCGGCGTTCCACAGCGCGAGGGCCGCGATGAGAGTCACCACCGTCATGGTCACCGCCGCGGGAAGCACGCTCGCGCCGCCTCCGAGGCCGACGAGGGGCGCGATCAGTGCGGCGATGGCGAACTGACCTGCTCCGAGGAGCGCGGAACCTGAACCGTATGCGCCGCCGACGCGACCGAGGGCGAGCGAGGTCGCGTTGCCCACGGTGAATCCCATTCCGGCGACCGTCAGCCAGAAGGCCGCGAGCACCACTGGCAGGCGCGCCTCACCGGCGAGCTGCGCGACCAGCAGAGCCATCGCGGCGAACGCCTGGGCTGCGATACCGACGGCGAGCAGCCGGATCGCCCCGACGCGGGCGACGAGGCGAGCGTTGATGAACGCCGCCAATGCCAGCCCCGCGGCGTTGACAGCGAACACGATCGAGAATTGCAGAGTCGACAGGCCGAGATCCCCCTGAAGCACGAACGGGGAAGCGGCGACGTAGGCCGTCAGCGCTGCGTAGGAGAGCACCATCGACAGACTGAAGCCGAGGAACTGTCGCTCACCCAGCCTTCCTGCGACCTCGCGCAGCCCCGAGAGCGCGGCCGTGTCGTGGCGCTTCTGCGGCGGAAGACTCTCGTTCACGAAGACGGCGGAGCACACCGCCATCACTACGGCGATGCCGGTCAGTACGGCGAAGACGCCGCGCCAGCCGGCCACTGCGCTCACGGCGCCGCCGATCAGAGGTGCGATGACAGGAGCGGCTGCGCCGATCGTCATCATGAGCGAGAAGGCGCGGGCGGCGGCAGGCCCCGTGACGGTGTCCGCGATCACGGCGCGCCCGAGCACGACTCCGGCAGCGCCGGTGAACCCCTGCACGGCGCGAGCCGCGATCAGCACGTCGATCGAGGGGGCGATCGTGCACACAACCGATGCCAGGACACACACCGAGGAGGCGAGCAGCAGCGGTGTGCGCCGCCCGGTCCGATCCGAGATCGGACCGATCACGAGCTGGCCTGCGGCGAGCCCGGCGAGGAACGCCGACACAGTCAGCTGCGCCTGCTGGGGGCTGGTCGCCAGGTCTGCGGCCAACTGCGGCATCGCCGGCAAATACATCGCCGTGGCCAGCGGCGAGATCGCCGCGAGCAGTGCGAGGGTCAGCAGCAGACCCGGGGGGAGCCGCTCGGTGCGCGGCATGGAGGTCACGACGAGGCTATGCCTTCAGCGTCCGCGCGAGCCACGCCGTCGAGCGGGCGATGATCTCGGGGAAGTGGTTCGAGAGGATCTCGTAGTGCTGGCCCGGGTACTCGATGAGCTCTTTGGGCTGCGGCATCCGCTCGAACATGTCTCGCGCCTCCTGTACCGGCGCCACTGAGTCCTCGGACGCCAGGATCATCAGCAGCGGCTGCGCGATGCGCTCGGCGTAGGCGGTGACCTCCATCTCGAAGAGGAAGTCCAGGGTCGAGATCGTGATCTCGTTCCTGAAGCTAGGCAGGTGGTGGATCATCTGGGTCACGAATTCGATGCCCTCGTGATCGCTGAACATGACGGGGTCACCGGGTGCGGGCTCGCCGTGCAGGCGGATCGTCGCAGCGGGCGCGCCCGCCATCCGGTTACGACGGTCGACCGGAATGAGTGCCTCAAGTTCGGCGAGCGTGTCGGCCGGTTGCAGGGTGCGCGCGCTCCAGCCGCTCACCGGCGGGATGATGCTGACGACCGCCGACACGCGCCGGTCCATCGCAGCCACGAACATCGAGTTCGCTCCGCCGATGCTCACCCCCCAGAGCGCTAGCCGCGTCGAGTCGATGTCGTCGCGGAAGCCGAGATGCGTGATGACGTCGCGGAGGTCGCGGCACTGCTTCCACGGGTCGAACTCCTGGCGCGGCTCGCCGTCGCTGTAGCCCGTGCCTCGGTGGTCGTAGACGAAGACCGCCAGCCCCGCCGCGGTGAAGGGAGCGCCCATCGCCCACGACGACTCCGCGGGACCGCCGAGGCCCCCCTGCAGGATCGCGATCGGGGGTGGCGTGACAGTGGCTTCGGGAAGGAAGAGCCTCCCGCGCAGGAGATTGCCGTCGACGAGCAGTTCGAGATCTTCGTAGCGGGCCATGCGTGTGCCTTTCGCGGGCGAATGCGGTGCGACCGGGGTCAGCGGGTGGTGTGGGTGCTCTGACGGACGTCGTTCGCCACGTCGGGGTCTGCGGAGGCTCGCATGATCGGGAAGACCTCGTCGCGCATCTCGCGCTCGTACTCCCCGATGGCATCCGCGATCCTGCGGGAGCCTGTCGCCATGTCGCTGATGGCGCGGGTCAGCGCGGCGGCATCCCGCAGCGCCGAGTTCGCCCCGGCGCCGAAGCTCGGCGGCATCGCGTGGATCGCATCGCCGAGCAGGGTGACACGGGTCGGCTCCCACGGATCTGCGACATCGAGGTGGCGCACGTTGTTGGGGCCGATCGTCGACACGTCCAGTCGAGCGACGATCGCTGCGAAGCCCGGGTGGACATCGACCATGAGGGTCTGCAGGTACGCCTTCGCCTCCTCGGGGGAGCTCGAGGAGAAGTCCAATGTGCCGGGGGCGACGGTCGAGCCAAGACCGTTGCCGTAGGTGAACATGATGTATGGCTCGACGTCGTCGATCTCGGCGCCCGGGGCGAGGGCGGCGACGGCCTCGGAGATCCGGCGGCGCGGGTCGTACACGCCGAGCGCGGAGATCATCCCGTTCCCCCACTCGACCACGACGAAACCGTCGAACACGGCGGGCGGCAGGATCTCGGCGAGATCGTCGGTGAGCGGAGCGGTCGACCAGACTCCCGTGCGACCCACGTCGTGAACGTGGAGGTCGGGAAGGTACTGCCTACGCACACGCGAGTGGATGCCGTCCGCACCGACAAGGACATCCCCGACCCTGCTCGACCCGTCGGCGAACATCAGACGCACGCTGTCCTGTTCGAGGGTGTACCCGGTCACTGTGCGCCCGAACTCCAGCATCGATCCGAGGCCCGCCGCCAGGATCTGCCGTAGCGTGCGACGGTTCATCGCCGTGTGGGGGCGCTCGCCGTCATTCGGCGGGCCGATGTGCGCACGCGTGCCGAGCTCTTTTCCGTGGCGATCGAGCACCACGAACAGCTCGCGCCTCGGCGTGCGGCGAGATACCTGCAGGTACAGCTCGTAGAGGTTCTCCGGAAGAGTCGCCTTCAGGGCCTCGCCTCCGGTGGCATTCATATGCAGGCGATAGCCCGCCTGGACGATGCCGGAGTTGCTCTCGTAGACGGTGCAGCCGACTCCGGCCTTCTTCAGGCCCTGGGCAAGACAGAGTCCACCTATGCCGCCGCCGGCGATGAGGACGTGGAAGTCCGACACGGAGGCTCCTTCGGTGCAGCTCGCGATGTGTGCCTTGCATGCTGACGCGGGTCCAACGAATCGGGAATCCCGAACTGCGAATGTTGACTATCGGCATTTCCGATAGTCAGATACGTGTCATGCGCGCCGACCTGAATCTGCTCACCTCGCTGCAAGCGCTGTTGGAGGAGCGCAGCGTGACGAAAGCCGCCGCGCGGCTCGGGCTCAGTCAACCGACGCTGAGCACCGCCCTGGGACGCCTCCGCCGCCAGTTCGGAGACGACCTCTTGATGAGGACCGGCAACGTGTACGTGCTGACGCCGATGGCGGAGCGGCTGCTGGAGTCCACGAATCAGGCGCTCTTCTGGGCGGATCGCGTGTTCGATTCGAAAGAGCAGTTCGTGCCGGCCGAGTCCGACCGTGTCTTCCGGGTGGTCGTCTCGGACGCCCAACTGCCGATCTTCGGCAAGGAGCTTGTCGACATCGTGGGCCGCGAGGCTCCCGGCGTGCGGCTGAGGTTCGAGCACAGCACCGCGCGTTTCCTCGGCAACACCCAGGAGTGGCTCCGCTCGGTCGATGCGCTCGTGCTTCCGCAGGGACTGCTTGATCAGGTGCCCAACGCGGAGCTGTACCGCGACGCGTGGGTGTGCGTCGTCGATGCAGCCAGGTCAGGCCTCCACCTCACGCACAAGGACATGGCCGAGCGCGCCTGGGTCATGCCCTATGAGCCGGGAATGCGCGTCCTCTCGCCGGATCGACCACTCGGGGACGTCGACTTCGTTCCTCGCAGCACCGTGATCACCGAGGACTTCCTCGCTGTTCCGCACCTGGTCGCGGGCAGCGAACGCATCGGTCTGATGCCGGCGCGGATCGCCCGGCTGGTCGCGTCCGAGTGCGGCGTGGTCGTCGCCCGCAGCGAGATCGACCTGGGCGAACTCATCGAATCGCTCTGGTGGCACCCGGTGCACGACCGCGACCCGGGACATCGCTGGCTGCGCGAGGTCGCCGCGCGAGCGGCAGCCAACCTCACCACGCCTTCGGCGGGGTGACCCGGGACGGTCACCTCATGCCCGACTAAGAGCTTGCGCTCCAGGGTCATGCTCGCGTGCAGCACGAAGGCGCCAGACTCGGCCATCAGCGAGAGGTCGGCGAGCCCGAACCCGAGCTGCTCGGCGGTCGACTTCGTGGAGGCCCATCCGGACCCGGCCGCCGGGCCTTCCAGGGGACCTCCGAGCAGATCGCGAGGAGCTCGTCGCGCTCGACAGCCGCGGCGTGGACGAAGTGACAGTCGCCCTCAACCTGTCACCGCGCCTCGCCTCGCCCGGCGTCGATCGCTTTCGGCTCGGCTCGGTGCGACCGCGGCGCAGGGCTCAACCACCTCGTCTTCCACGGACCCGGCCACGACCAGGCCCGGTTCCTCGAGCAGCTGGCCGAGGACGTCGTCCCCCGTCTGCGCGCCCTCGCCTGAACCGTGTAACACCAGCATGTGCACCAAAGCAGGCCGGGTTTGGTGCACATGCTGGTGTTACACGCGTCCGTCGGCCGGCTGGCGGGCGCGCCGGTCACGATCTCGTGACCCCGGTCGCGTTCGGGCGGTATCCGGGGGCTCCGGCTGCGTACGCTCCCGGGCGTGACCCTGGGCCTGCGCCGTACCCCGTCGCTCATCGCCATCACCGGGCTTGTGGCCGGCCTCCTCGTCGGTGGTGCGGTCGCCTCGGGTGCACCCGCAGAAGGGGTCGGCCGTGCCGCGCTCGCTGCGCAGCACACGCTGGCGGTGAGCGGCGACGGCGTCGGCACCTACCCGTCCACGTCGCCGCTCGACCCCGACGTCGAGCGCTTCGCCATCACGACGACGGAGGCCACGGGCGGCACGGTGACCGTCACCGCCGCGAACACCCACCCCGGCGGCAGGGTCTTCATCGACGGCGTCCGGCTCAGCGGCCCGAGCCGCACCATCACCGGGCTCGAGGAGGGCGACGAAATCTCGGTGATCTTCGTCGACTCGGCGTCGGCGGCGCCCGAGGTGCACTCGCTGATCTACCTGCCGGCAGGCTTCCCGGCGCTCTCCGCGGCCGACATCGCTGCGGGGCCGGAGCCGCTGGGGGACGGCCACGTCATGCTCACCCTGGGCTAGTGGGTGACGCCGTCCCCGTTCTTCGTGACCGCGGTCGACCGCAACGGCGTCCCGGTGTTGGTCACCGCGCGGACGGCCAGCTT
>JBFWSN010000041.1:0-15017 GCA_050248355.1 Dehalococcoidia bacterium | reverse complement strand
CCGATCGACGCCGTCAATGCGGCGCGGTGCAGCCCCGACAGGCTGGACGCCAGAGCCCCCCAGAGCTGAGCTTCAGCTAACGAATCGAGTGCAGTCATGCCAGACCTCCTCTTGGCCAGCGGGAAGAGTCCTCCGACGGCTCGCGCGCACCCAGCGGCGGTGGACGAAGTTGGGGACGACACGCCGTCGCATGAAGATGTGCGAGGGCTCCTGTCGAGCCGCAGCCGGTCGGATCCCGGAGACCACGCCCGCGCAGATGGCCGCGGGTCGCGTCGGCAGCCACAGCGGTTCTCAAGAGCGGAGTGGCTTGCGCAACGTCGAATAGCTAGCAACCTCGGCACCTGCTGCAAGCACCGCCGTCAGCGACCGGGCTCGCAATCTGGACACGTGCGTCACCGCTCGAGGCAGTCGACCGCGCATCTTGATGCAGACCGCTTGAGTGGGAGGCGACGTGCCGAACCTGGAAACCACAGCGCGTGATGCGGCGACGTCCGACGCGCTTCTGGACGTCGAGACAGCCGCGCTAGCACTGGGCACGCCAGTGCGATTCGTTCGGCGGCTCGTAGCCGAGCGTCGCATCCGGTTCTACAAGATCGGGAGGTACGTCAGGATCGACCGGAGAGATCTGGACGCCTTCATCGCTGCCGGGACTGTCGAGCCCTCAGGTGCTGTCAGCGGGTCCTGAAGCCTTCTTCTTGCTCCCGCTACGCGAGACGGCGCCCGCTGCCGATTTGTCCATGGCCGCGGCCACTCGACGCGCGTGCTCGAGCGTCGCATGCTGGTACCGCTGCGCTGCCGCCGGCGTCGAGTGCCCGGCCATCTGCATCAGCGTTGCCAGGGTCGCCCCATGCTCGGCTGCGGACGTCAACGCCGAATGACGGAGGTCGTGCGCTCGCGCGTCGCTGCGGCCGATTCGGTTGAGGCCCCGGCGCAGCACCTGGGAGTAGCCGTCGATGACGTCGCGGCCTCCGGCTGTGACAAAGACCAGATCAGCACCATCCGCGCTGGGCCTGTAGGCATTGAGGTGAGCACGCAGCTCCGTGGCGACGAAGGTCGGAAGTGCAACCACGCGGGCACCGACCCGCGATTTGGGAGTGTCGACGGTGATGGCACCTCCGACGCGATAGAAGCGACGATTCACCGTGACGCTCGCCTTGCCGGATCGCAGGTTGAGGTCGGCAATGCGCAAAGCCGCAATCTCGCCAGCGCGCAGTCCGGTGAAGCCAGCGACGAGCACGAAGGCTCGGTACCTCCCGGGCACCGCTTCGGCCAACCGACCGATCTCCTCAGCGGAGAGGACCGGCCGCTCCGTCGAACGGGCGTCTCCGCCGCCTGAGATCCGGCACGGGTTTCGACCGAGGATTTCGTCGTCGACTGCCGTCTGCAGGATGGACCTGAGCAGCCGGTACGCACGCGCGACGGTTGCCGCGCCGGACCGTCCCGATCCAACCAGTTCCTCCCGCAGCCTGAGTGACTCATCCGCGTGCCAGCGGCGCACAGCCTCCGCGTCGATCTCGATGAGGAGAAGCTGGCCGAGCGACGGCTCGATGTGGAGGCGGAAGTCGATGTCGTATTGGTGGCGGGTGGAGTCTTTGATCTGCGGCCTCTGTGCGATCCAGGCGCTCCCGTAGGTGCTCAGGTTGTCGCTGACCTGCCGTCGGGCTCCGAGGGTCCCGCGGATGCGATCGGCCTCCACCGTGGCGAGGTAGCGCCGCGCGTCCGACTTGGTCGCGAATGTGTGCGGTGCCGTGACACGACGTCCGTTGTCGTCCCGCCAGCGGACTCGGAACCTCGCGGACGGCAGTTGCTCTACCGTCCCGAAGGCCGACGATCGCTTCCGCTTGTCTGCCCCCGCCGTTGTTGCCACCTCGCCCCCTCAGGGTCTGACGAGCACCTCTAATCGCTCCTAGGTTAGCCCACGTGTAGCCCACGTATGGATCGCAGATGTGTATAACTGCAGGTCAGCACCCTGCAAGTCCAGCCTGCCCACAGCTTCCCAAGCTGACAGTGCGGGTTCGATTCCCGTCACCCGCTCCACTGAGGTCTCCGCGGTAATCCCGCGCGAGACCCGCGAAAGTCCCGGCCGTACGGCCGGGACTTTCTGCGTCTGGGTCGCTCTGCTCCTCACACGCACCACTGTCCGGGTCGCGGCCTCCCCGGCAACCAGGGGACTGGCCGGGGAGACACCTGCGGCCGACCGCCGCGGCGCCTGGGACCCGGCGTGTCGTCGGGTCCCCGGCTGTGCCTGGAGGAGGGCCGGGCACGATGGAGCAGTGACGAGGGGAGCACGGCATGGACGAACTGCCTGATGCTCGCCTCCTGCTGACGTGCGACAGGCGCGAGCGCATCGAGATCGTGGCCGGAGCCGCCTCGTTGCACGGGCTGCAGCGGGTGCGGGAGGCGGCGTCCGGTGCTGCGGCGTCATCCGAGCCGTTGCTGCAGGCGGCAGGAGCGCTGGCGCTCGGTGCTCTGGGCATCGACGACGCAGAGTCACGAGATCGTCTGTCTCTGGCAGCCGGTCGATTGGTCGGAAGTGCTGACCCTGGCGTTCGCGAGGCAGTCGCTGAAGCGCTCGGCATGTGCAGCACGGACGGACGGATGACCCTGCCGCTGCTGCTGCTCGCGGACGACAGCGATCCAACCGTCCGCCTCGCCGCGGTTCAGGGCCTCAGCGTTCCGGCAGACGACGAGCCCGAGGACGGCGGAGTGGTCGCGGTCGTGCTGCTGCGACGGTTCGCGGACCCCGAGCCCGACGTGCGGGACTTCGCCGTCTTCGCCCTCGGCGTCAACCGTGACGTCGATGGGCCCGCGTTGCGTGACGCGCTGTTCGAGCGGCTGGATGATAACGGAGCGGGCACCTCCGGAGAGGCCGCGGTTGCGCTTGCGCGCCGAGGGGACCGGCGTGTGCTGCCAGCCTTGACGCGCCACTTGGCCCACGAGGACGTCGGCAACCTCTGGGTGGAAGCCGCCGCCGAGCTGGGCGAGCCCACCCTCCTGCCAGCCCTGCTCTCCCTGCGTGACGCCGGCTGGGCACAGGATGACGCGCGACCTCAGGTCCTCGAGGATGCCATCCGGGCGTGCCGCAGGATGGGCCTGCATGGCATGGCGGCCGAGGAGTCGGATACCCCGGAGAGGCTGGAGGATGGCCGACGTGACGGGTGAGACACCTCTGCACGCCATCGTCACGACGCGGCGTCGCGATCGCTGCGAGCACTGCCGCGGGAAGATGGTCCGGTTGCAGGGAGAGGTCCACGAGGGCGACGGGGTCGCCGCTGTGTACTACGCGGCGCTCTACAAGCACGACGGAGTGCGCGACGTGTTCCTCGATGTCATCGCCGGGGACTGGACCAGCAGCGACTACAGCGACCACTACACCTTCACCACCCGTACCGGCCCCGTCGAGCCCGATGGGCACATCGCCTCGACGATGGTGGATGGCGGCGCGTCGTACCCGGACGACCCCCTGTTCGGCAGGAAGCTGAGCCGAGACGAGGCTCTGGCCCGGCCTGACGTCGCTCGGCTGTGGGATCTCAACGACGCCATCCTGAGCAGCGTTGAGGAGATCGACCGGCACCTGTACTGACGTCCCGACGTTCGTTGCGACCGGGTCCCGGGAGGCCGTCAGCGACTGTCGTGACAGCTCTCGACCCGGCCATCGCTCCGGGCCTGTCGAGCCCGACCGGACGTTCAGCCTCCGCGTCGCGCCTCAGCCTGGGCATCGAGGTCGTGCCAGATCTCCTCGGGCTGTTCGGGGGCATCGTCGCCGCCCTCCCAGTTCCAGGCGTGGAGCCACCAACCTGCCGCGGCAGCGTGACGGGCGGCGGCGGCATGCGTCCGTGATCGAAGCGTCACGACGTTCCAGCGTCCGCCGAGGAGGTGGCCCCCTGGCCGGTTCGACTCCATCGCACCACGGTCGCACGGCCCGCAAGCGGGTTCGCCCGTCGGAGCGGGCTGGGACACTGCGGCCGTGTACGAGACGTGGCGCCACCCGGGACGCGACTGGTGGACCAAGCTGCGGCACGCCGCCCAGCACATCGACCATGTCGCCGAGGCCGAGCGTGCGTACCTGGCCGGCGAGCCGTGGTCGCTGGAGCCCGAGCCGGAGGGCCGTGACCACGTGACGAACCTGCGGCTGCGGCTCCACGAGCCGCCTCCCCCGGAGCTCGTGCTCTGCGCCGGGGATGCGCTGCACAACCTCTCCTCAGCGCTGGACTCGATAGCCTTCGCCCTCGCCCGGGAGCACTACGGGCCGGGCCTCGACGACGACGAGCGTCTGCAGTCGCGGACCGAGTTCCCCGTGCGGTACACCGTCGAGGCGTTGGAGACCTGGCGCCGCTCCAACCGGAGGGCCGAGCTGTTCGGCGAGCGCGAGCTGCGGGCGCTCTGGTGGGGCCAGTCGTACTACTGGCACGCCACCAGCTACGACGACCACGGCATCGGCCCGACGCCGGGCAGCCCGGAGGAGGCGCAGCAGATCAGCCACGACCCTCTGAGGCGACTCCGCTTCCTGCACAAGATCGACAAGCACCGACGCCTCCACGTCGCGCTGCTGGGGCCGGACATCACGTACTGGGGCAGCAGCGGCGACAGCCAGCGCCGGGCGAACATCGGCGCGGTCTGGCGCGACGGCGAGATCGTGGCGCAGGTGTACGACCCTCCGTCCGACGCGGAGGACACCGACATCGAATGGGGGCTTCGGGTCGTGGTGGTGGAGGAGGGCCGGCGCGAGCTCCTCGTCGAGGAGCTCCGCCGGCTCCACCAGGCCGTGGGCCTGTCGCTGGATGCGGTGATCCGGGCGATGACCCTGGGGTAACCGTCAGGCGGCGTCGGCCTGCTGCTCCTCCCACCGGAGGAACGCCGCTGCCCGCTCGTCGGACAGGCAGAGCACGACCCAAGGCTCGCGCGGCTGCAGGAGCGGGTGCTCGGGCGCGCGGCCGTCGTCGTGGGTCTGGGCCCAGTCCTCGAGCTCGCGAATGTTGGCGGCCACCGCGAGGAGCCCCACGGCGAGCGTCACGCGCGCGAGCCCGGTGACGCGGACGAACCCGCGGGTCATGTTGGTCGCTCCGCGGTCCTTGAGGCGGGAGAAGCACTGCTCGACCGACGTGCGGCGATCGGTCTGGGCGACCTGGTCCTTGGTGCCCCAGTACTTCCGCTGCCAGAGCCGTGCCTTCGCGTTCGGGTCGGTCGCATGCACGGTGACGGTGGCGTTCTGGCAGCAGCGGGGTGCGGTGTCCGCGTCCGGGGCGTTGGCGACCAACGGGAGGCCCTTCCCGACCCCGAGGCTGCCCTCGCGCAGCGGGCAGCGGAGCTTCCCGGCAGCGGCGGGGCAGGTGAAGCGCCGGGTGCCGGCGACCGGGTCCTCCTCCTTGAGGTCGAAGGCCCAGCGTCGGCGCTCCTCGACGGCCTCGAAGAAGTCCCTGCGGCGACCGACGGGCTTCACGATGCGCTCGAGGTGGTCCGGCGTGGCGGGGCAGTGCAGCCACCCGGCGGTGACGCGGGCCCCGTGGACGTCGGTCCAGCGCTGGTCGCCCTCGCGCATGTCGACGGCCTGGTCCCAGCCGTTCTGGCGCAGGAACGAGTACCAGTTGGCCTCGGTCAGGTTCGAGTACCAGCGGTCCCCGAGCAGCATCCGCTCGTACTCGCTCTCCTGAGCCCGCTCGACGAGCTCACGGCTGGCCCAGATCATCTCCCGGCCGGCCGGGGTGACGACGATCCGCTCGATGAGGCAGGGCTCCGACCGGTACTCCTGGCCCGGCTCCGCGACACGGACGAGCGCGTGGAGGTGATAGCCGTAGAACCACTCGGTGCGTCCGTCCTTCGCGGTCTTGCCGCTGGACCGGGCGTCGGGGTCGTGAGCGGACTTGCCGCTGGTCTCCGTTGCAGCCGCGGTCTCCTGCTCCTCGTCCACCTCGTCGATCGGCTCACCGCCACCATCGTCCGGCTCCTCGTCGAGCGCGGACATGTCGGTGCCGCCGATCGGCTCCGCCGCTCCCTTCCCGCCGTTCATCCGGTCGACGACGTCGCGCATCACGGCCGCGTCGTCGGCGTGGCCGGCGGCCGCCAGTGCGTCGGCCTCCTTCGCCAGCGCCTTCGCGCCACCGCTGCGGGGGCTCTTGCCCCACGCCCACACACCGGTGGCGTCGATGGAGCGGTAGCTCGAGCGGGTCGGGATGAGCGTGACGTCGAGCATGGAGTCGATGACGTCGAGCAGGGCGTCTCGACGGTCGGCGCGCTCTGCGGCCGGCACCCCGGACGCGGAGTCCTCGCCGCATTCGAGCACGTCGCGGATGGACACCGAGAGTCGGTCCACGGCGTCCTGGGTGAAGGTGGGCGCCGCGCAGACGCTGGACCGGATGCCCAGGCGCACCTGCCACTGGAAGTCCATGCGGCGCGTGAGCACGTCGTAGATGTTCTTGAGGACCATGCCGTCCCCCTCGAGGGCGCTGAGCAGCGCACCGATGAGGAACAGGCGCGTGGTGAGTCCGGTCGGCCGGCCCTGCTTGCGCTTGCCGCGCAAGAACTCCAGGGTCTCCGCGGCGCGGGAAGCGTCGACGACGTAGACGACCTTCTGGACGTCGCTGGGGGTGAACATCAGCGCTCACCCTCCAGACCGGCCACGTAGCGGGGGTCGGAGCAGAAGTCGAGCAGGTCGGCGATGGTGCGCGCGGTGGTCATGCCGGCCGCGGCAAGGAGGTCGGCGAGCGGGACCGGCGCGGTCATCACGGACACGAGCCAGGTGGCGCGTAGGCGGGCCTGGTCGGGCACCACGTTCGTGCTGCCGATCGCCGCGTTGTCGACCACCGGGCCGGTGATGTTCCGCCTCGTGACCTCACGGCCGAGGAGGAGGTCTCGGGCCTTGAGCCCGACCAGGGCCGCCTCGACGAAGCGGACGTAGCGGTCGCGCACGGGCACGCGGCGCGGGCGAGGGCCCGGCACCTCGACCCAGAGCTGGCCGGCCTCGTCGCGGACCACGTCGCGGGCTCGCAGCTGACGCAGGTCCTCCGAGCCCAGGCCGCAGCCGAGGCCCAGGCCGATCATCGTGCAGAGCTGGCGCCGCATCGTCGGCGTCGGCTGGTTGAAGGCGAGCCGCTCGAGGTCCGCGGTCTCCTGGCGCGTGTACGGCGCCTTGATCGCCGTGCGGCGGAACGGCTCCGGCCGGGAGGGGGCGTCCGGGCCCGGGTTGATGTGCGAGGCGAGGTTGCGCAGCCGGCTGCGACGGTTGCCCCACGTCGTGTCCGACCCGTCCGAGCCCTTCGCCACGACCCAGGTCTCGATGCGGTCGTGGTTCATGGCGTGGCCGAGGGAGGGGGTGCCCCCGTCGCGGTAGACCCAGCCCAGGTAGAGCGCCAGCTCGGAGAGCATCTGGCGGAAGACCTTCTCCCCTCGGACGTGGCTGCGGCGCATGCAGTCGACGGCGAAGGGCCTGATGCGGTCCCAGACCTCGGGGTCGACGGCGCGGGGCACGTACGAGTCGAGGACGGCCTCGTACTGCGGCGGGAGCAGCGGCGCGGGCTGGGCGAGGGCGGCGATGCGGGCCTTCTCCTCCCGCATCAACCGCCTCGCGGCGGCGGCGCTCAGGGGCTTGCTGGTCATGTCGGTTCCCTTCCGACACCGCCTCGTGCGGCGTCTCGGGAGGGGACCGTGCGCGTCGAGGCCGTGCGCGCAGTCGGCGCCCGGCTCCGCTACGCCGATCGGATGACGCTGGTTCCGGCAGGGGTAGGGCGCAGCACCGGGAGGATCGTCTCGATGTCGCCGCGGTTGACCCCGTGCGCCGTCATCAGGGTCGCCACGGACACCTTCTGCGCCACAGTCCGCGCCAGCCAGCGGTGGCGCAGGCGGTGCACCTCGAGACGGATCTCCGACGTCGTCCGCAGCTGCGTCCGGAGCGAGCCGATCTGCGCGCCCGTGAGCCCTGCGGTCAGGAGGTCGCTGCCGCGCGCCCCCTCCTGCTCGGCGAGACGGATGAGCTGCGCGAGCCGAGGGTCGCCGTGTACGTCCATCAGGTCGGCGACCCGGTGCAGCAGCATCATCTCGTCGTCCGTGTAGGGGTGGAATGGGGCGTTCCGGCGCGCAGAGCGCGACGCGGCAGGCGCCGATCGACCCGCGCGGACGCGCTCGAGGATGCGCAGGCGCAGGTCCACCCGCTCCAGGGTGGCCACGTTGTCGCCCTTGAGTCGGCGGCCCTCGACATAGCTGCGGATGTTCTCCCGGGTGAGCAGCGCGAGGCTGGGTCGGCCCGACAGCGCCATCGACGCGAGGAACCCACCGGCGGCGGACAGGAGCCCCCGGGCATCAGCCTCGGTGTTGGGCTCGGCGGCCCGGACGAGACCGATGATGTCGTCGCGGAGGAGGGTCCAGTGCTCCGGGCGCAGGAGCAGGCTGGAGTAGGAGGACAGGTAGTCGTCCAGATCGAACGGCGAAGTGGTCATGTCGGCGACAGTCCGGTCCGCCTGTGATCCCGCAACCAGGACCCGGGCAGCAACCGGCAAGGCTGCCGCGGCGACGTCCGACATGATGGGCGGGTGAACAAGCGGGGGGCTGAGGTTGACCTCGTGGCGCTGGCCACGGCGGTGGGCCGCTCGCACGCAGACGTCTGGACCACCTATCCGCACCGGTCCTCGGATGAGCGGGCGTGGACGGAAGCATGCGGTCGCCATCACAGCGACGTCGCCCAGTTCGAGGAGGGGCTGGCCCTCGTCGAGGCGGCGCTGCGCGCGAACGAGACGGGCGCGGCGGACGCGGCTCTGACCTTCCTCGAGGCCGACCCCTGGACCTTTCGCTCCGGCTACGCGAAGGAGCGGCTCCTCCGGCGCTTGGCATCCGCGCCACTCGACGCTCAGCAAGAGCGCCGGGCGGTCGAGCTGGTGAAGGCGTGGACCACTGGGCGGCCCCGCCGCGAGTTCCGGCCGCTGACGCGGTTCGCTCGCCGCTTCGACGCCGCTCTCCACCCGTGGGCCCTGCAGAAGCTGAAGTCCCCGGATCGGATGACGCGGCGGCAGGCCGTGTGGCTGGTGACCGCACTCCCCGGCCCGGTCGCGACGAGCGACGACATCGAGGTCGTCCGGGAGGCGCTCGTGGAGGCGTGCTCCGGCGACCCTGAGCTCTGGAGCCGGATCGGCTGGCTGCGGAGGTCCGTGCGCCAGGTGTGGACGCAGGAGTGGGAGGACGAGCTGCTGCGGCGCGCG
This sequence comes from Dehalococcoidia bacterium, assembly GCA_050248355.1. Classification (GTDB taxonomy): domain Bacteria; phylum Chloroflexota; class Dehalococcoidia; order UBA2979; family UBA2979; genus JAIBBD01. The sequence goes on along the minus strand of JBFWSN010000041.1, from coordinate 5,832 downwards.
CTCGGCCACGAGCAGCTGGGGCTCGGTGAGCTTCGCCTGCTCGGTTACACGTGCGTGGTCGAACTGACGCCGGCCCAGCGGCGGCGCCTCCACGCGGCGATCCTTGAGGACGTCCGCACCGAGTCGCTGGACCTGCCGTTCGAGAGCCTGACTCGCTGGGCTGCGGACGACGAGCTGCTCGACGCGGCCGAGTCACTGCGCCAGGACTCGGACGGGTGGACGGCGACGCGGGCGTGGTGGGTTGTCCGGGCGATCAAGCTCGCCCGCGGTGAACCCCTCACGCCGTGACGGCAGACAGCCAAGCGGGCGCTCCCGACGCACCCCGGGGTCCGTTCCCGTCAACTCCCGCAGGGGAATGCGGCAAGCCGAGAGGAATCGGGGGACTTTCGCGGTAGCCGATCCGGCCGCCCTGAGGTCCACCAACGTGCGGCGAGGACGGGCTTTCGCGGAGACCTCTCCACTCGAAGCCCTGACCAGACGCCGGCGAAGCCGGCCCCGGGTCAGGGCTTCGTCGCTCCGCGGGGGACGGGAATCGGGAGGAACCCCCGCACCACCACGACCCGCCGCGGCGAAGCCGCCACCCTGGTCGTCCGCCCGTGCCCGCCCGAGACGGATCCCGTCACCCGCTGGAATCGGGAGGAACCCCCGCACCACCACGACCCGCCGCGGCGAGGCCGCCACCCTCGTCTTCGGCCGTGCCCGCCAGAGACGGATCCCGTCACCCGCTGGAATCGGGAGGAACCCCCGCACCACCACGACCCGCCGCGGCGAAGCCGCCACCCTGGTCGTCCGCCCATGCCCGCCCGAGACGGATCCCGTCACCCGCTCCGCTTCTTTGCCCGACGGCGCCGACGTGCGCGAAGACCACCGAACTGGAGGCCAGTTCGGTGGTTTTCGCGCACGTCGGGGGTTCCATCGGGCGGTCCCTGCACGTGGGGCAAGCCCATCCGAAGGCGCGTACGGGCTCTCGATCGGCCCCAACGCTGAGTACGACGGCGGCTCGAGAGGGTGCAGCGCTCGGACGGAGCGGGGGCGGGAGGTGCTCCGCCCGAGCGCTGGCCTGCGGGGAGGGCGACGACGGGGCTCGGCGCGGTCCGGACCCACCCCCGTCGAGTCCGGGCCGCCGGCGCGAGCAGCGTCCCTGTCGACACAACCCTGTTTTCATTGCAATGACGTTCCAGCGATTCACGTTCTACAGTTCACGGGTGGCCGAGTCAAGGGGCGGGACCGACGCGACGCCGACGCGCCGGTCGTACGACACGACGTTGCGCCGCAAGCAGGCCGACCAGACCCGCGCCGAGATCCTCGCCGCGGCGACCCGGCTGTTCACCGACAACGGCTGGGCCGGCACGAGCATGCGCGAGATCGCGCGCGAGGCCGGGGTGGCGGTCGAGACGGTCTACTCGAGCATCGGCTCCAAGGTGGCCGTGCTCGTCGCCGCGATGGAGTCGGCCGTGGCGTTCGAGCAGCCGTCGGTGCCGTTCGAGCAGCGGCCCGAGATCAAGGCGCTGGACGAGGGCGACTTCGAGCAGCGCGCCACGACCGGCGCCCACATCGCGACCCTCGGCATCGCGCGCACGGTGGGCCTGCACAAGGCGCTGCGCGAGGGCGCCTACAGCGACCCCGCGCTGGCCGAGCCGTACGACGACTACCTCCGCTGGCGCCGCTCGCTCTACCAGGCCGTGGCGGAGAAGGTGCACGGCGGCCCGCTGCCGCGGATCGAGGGCGAGGGCCTGTGGGCCATGCTCAGCCGGGACGTGTACGAGCTCCTCGTCGAGCACTCCGGCTGGACGCTCGAGGAGTACGAGGCCTGGGCGCGCTCGATGATCGTCCTCGTGCTGAAGCCGACCGCCGCGCCCTGACCTCAGCCGATGAGCGCCTCCACCAGCAGCCAGGCGCCGAACAGGAAGAACAGCACGGCCGCACCCACCCGGATCACCCTCTCGGGAAGGTTCTTCCCGAGCAGAGCACCGACGCCGATGGCCAGCGCATCGGCCGCCACCATGCCGATGGTCGAGCCGACCCAGGTGCCGAACCAGCCGTTGTTCGTGGCCAGGGTGATGGTGGCCAGCATCGTCTTGTCGCCGAGCTCGGCCAGGAAGAACGCGATGGCGACGGCGAAGAACGCCGAGCGCTGGGTGCGGGCCGCCTTGCCCTCCTCCTCCTCGGACAGCTCGTCGCCGCGCAGCGTCCAGATGCCGAACGCGATGAACGCGATCGCAGCGAGGACGTTGATCAGAGTCGTGGGGAGCGCCACCCCGACGAGTGCCCCGACGGCCACGGACACGAGGTGCACGAGGGCCGTGGCCGCGGTGATGCCGGCAAGAACCGTCCAGAACCGGAAGCGGGTGGCGAACGTCATCGCCATGAGCTGGGACTTGTCCCCGAGCTCGGCGATGAAGATCACGACGAACGACAGGAGCAGTGCGTCCACGGACAGGGCCTTCCGGCTCGTGGGCCGGTGCGAAGTCGTCGGGCGACGCCTCGACCGTCCCGGGGTCACGGGTATCGGTCGAAGGTCTCGCCCACCTGCGGTGCAGGTCCGTGAGCCGGGCCGCGGGCGGCCAGTATGTCGACTCGACGATTGGGGGCTACTCCCCTTCGCTTGCCCGGCAACGGTAGCACCGCTCCCCGGGCGGGGGCCGCGGCCGTGCTGCACCCCGGAACGCGCGGCGACGCCGTACGCCTCGTCCAAGGTTCGTCCAAGGGTTGGGCAGCGTCCGTCGGGGGTGCTTCTCCCGCGGCTCACCGCGGTGCAGCATCCGTTCCACGCGGCGACCGCCCGCGGTCGCGTGCGGAGGTACCGGTACCCATGGACGGCTGGCAGTCGCTACCGACCGGGGCGCAACCTTCCCCCGTCCGGTCCGCCCGTCGCCGACTCGCACCGTGGGCGCCGGGTTCGTCGTCGACGTCGGTGAGCCTGCTCGCCGCCGTCGCCCACTCCGACGACCCCGTCCCCCTGGAGATGCCGACGTCCGCCCGGACCTGGCACACGGGGGAACCGGAGGTCGAGGACATGGACGCGCTGCTCGCACGGGCGGCCTCGACCCCTGGCGCACCACCGTCTGATCCCCCGCAGACGGTGGTGCGCCAGGCCATGACCCGGTTCGTCGCCGCCGGTCTCGTGGCGCTGCTCCTCGTCGCCGCAGCGGTGTGGGTCGCGGCGAGCCGCGCGGCGGAGCGCGAGGCGGTCGAGGACGCGCGGCAGCGGACCATCACGCTGGCCTCCGCACTCCTGCAGCCCGAGCTCGTGCAGGGCGTCGTGGACGGCGACCCCGCGGCCCAGGCCCACTTCGCCGCGCTCGTGCGCGATCGCGTGCTGTCCGACGAGGTCGTGCGCGTGAAGATCTGGAACCGCGACGGCGTGATCGTGTGGTCGGACGAGCCGCGACTGATCGGCAACCGCTACGACCTCGGCGACGAGGAGATCGAGGTCATCGAATCGGGCGGTGCGGCGGTGGCCGAGCCGAGCGACCTCGAGCGGCCGGAGAACCGGTTCGACGCCGGCCACGGCCCGCTCCTCGAGGTCTACCTGCCGGTCTGGGCGCCCGACGGCGAGACGCTGCTGTTCGAGACGTACCAGACGCGTACGGCGGTCGACGCCCGCCAGCGCGACGTCCTCGCGGAGTTCGCACCCATCACCATCGGCGGCACGGTGCTGCTCCTCCTCGTGCTCGTGCCCGTGGCGTGGTCGCTCGCGCGCAGTCTCGACCGTGCGCGGTCCGAGCGCGTGCGACTGCTGCAGCATGCGCTGGACGCCTCGACCACCGAGCGGCGGCGGATCGCCGCCCACCTGCACGACGGCATCGTCCAGTCGCTGGCCGGCTCGAGCTACGCGCTGTCGAGCGTCGCCAGCACGCTGCGGCGCGAACCGTTGACGGCGTCGGAGCAGTCGGGCGCCGCGAGCACCGTGGGCGCCGTCGCCGGGGAGCTGCGCCAGGGTGTGCGCGGGCTGCGATCGCTGCTCGTGGAGATCTACCCCGCCGGGCTCCGACGCGCCGGCCTGGGCGCGGCGCTCAGCGACCTCACCGCGCAGCTGTCGAGCCGTGAGATCGACGTCGAGCTCGACGTCGACGACACCAGCGCCCTGCCGGAGCCGGTCGAGATCGCGATCTTCCGGGTGGCCCAGGAAGCGGTGCGCAACATCGTCAAGCATGCGGAGGCGACACGCGTGCGGCTGGCGATCGTGCAGACCCGCGACAACGTCACGCTCGTCGTCGCCGACGACGGCAAGGGCTTCACGCTCCCCGATCCGTCTCGTCCGTCCACCGCCACGCCGGCAGGGCACCTCGGCCTGGCGCTGCTAGAGGACTCCCTGGCCGAGGTCCGGGGCACACTGTCCGTACGTACGGCGCCCGGCCAGGGCACCGAGCTCACCGCGAGGATCCCGCTGCCGTGATCGACGTCGTCGTGGTCGATGACCACCCCGTGCTGCGCCACGGGGTCACCCTCATGCTCGAGACGCAGGACGACATCCGCGTGGTGGCGGCGGTCAGCAACGCCGGCGACGCCGTCGAGGCCGTGCGCGAGCACCACCCGCACGTGGTGCTCATGGACCTGTCCATGCCGGGCCGTGACGGAACCAGCGCCACGAGCGAGATCGTGGCTCTCGACGACCAGGTGGCCGTCGTCGCACTCACGTCGTTCTCCGACCCGGACCGCATCCTCGACGCGCTCGACGCCGGCGCGATCGGCTACATGCTCAAGGACTCCGAGCCCGAGGAGATCGTCGGAGCCGTGCGTGCGGCGGCCCGCGGCGAGTCGCCGCTGCACCCGAAGGCCGCGCGGGTCGCGCTGGACCGGCGTACGGCGCCGGCGCCCACGCCCGCGGACGAGCTCACCGAGCGCGAGCGCGACGTGCTGCTCCTCGTCACCCGCGGTCTCACCAACGGGCAGATCGCCCGGCGTCTCGGCATCAGCGAGCGCACGGTGAAGGGCCATCTCACGAACGTCTTCACGCGGCTCGGCGTCGGCGACCGCACGAGCGCGGCACTGTGGGCCAAGGAGCACCTGGTCGACCGCCCGGCGTGACGCGTAGGTTCCTGCGGAGCACCGGCGCGACGGAGGAACCATGGCTGACTGGCTCGCGGACGCGGTCCTGTACGAGATCTACCCGCAATCGTTCGCCGACTCGAACGGCGACGGCATCGGCGACCTGCGCGGCGTGATCGACCACCTCGATCACCTGAGCTGGCTCGGCGTCGACACGATCTGGTTCAACCCGCTCTTCGCCTCGCCGTTCGTCGACGCCGGGTACGACGTGTCCGACTACCTGCGGGTCGCGCCGAGGTACGGCACGAACGACGACCTCGTCGAGCTGGTCGCCGTCGCCCGCGCGCGCGGCATCCGCGTGCTGCTCGACCTCGTCGCCGGGCACACGTCCGTCGAGCACGCGTGGTTCCAGGCCGAGCTGGCCGCCGACGGCCCCGATCCGCTCGGCGACCGCTACGTCTGGGCCGACGACGTGCCCTACCGCGACACCAGCCACGACACCGCGGGCACGCCGTCGTTCGTCCGCTCGCCCGGGCCGCGCGGCGGCTACTACCTGAAGAACTTCTTCGACGCCCAGCCCGCCCTCAACTTCGGCTACGCGCGCCTCGACCCCGCCGAGCCGTGGCGGCAGCCGGTCGACGCGCCCGGACCGAGGCGCAACCGGCAGGCGCTCAAGGACGTCATGGCGTTCTGGCTCGACCGCGGGGTAGCCGGATTCCGCGTCGACATGGCCTACTCGCTCGAGAAGGACGACCCCGGCAAGGTCGAGACGACGGCGCTCAGGCGCGAGCTGCGCGAGAGGCTGGACGCGACGTACCCCGACGCCGTCATCGTCCCGGA
>JBFWSN010000040.1:0-15222 GCA_050248355.1 Dehalococcoidia bacterium | reverse complement strand
ACGGCGAGACGCCGACCCGCCCGGCGCCATCCGCGGCGCGGGCGTCGAGCGCAGAGCGGGCGTCAGGGTCGAAGCCGAGGCGGATGGCGCGGGCGACCTGCCCGGGTGAGAGCAGGCCGCGCAACGGCACCTCCGCGCCCCGCAGCCGCTCGGCCAGCCCGGCGAGTTCGCGGAGAAGCACGGCGCAGCCGCCGGCGTCCCCGCCGCCCGCGCGCCGCACCGCACGCGCCGCACGGCGTCCGTCAACCTGCAGGCACAGGAACGTCTCGTGACGGCGCGCCGGCGCGGTGGCGTCCGCGATCAGATCGAGGTAGGAGTGGACGGCCGGGTCGGCCGGCTCGAGGCCGAGGCCCTCGCGCAGGTGGCGGCCGAGCGCGTCCGAGGGTTCGGCGGCCGTGCGCTCGATCCACTGGATTCGCGAGACCGGGCTCGCCGGAGTGGCGAAGCCCGCCAGCACCGATCCCCAGCGGGCGACGCGCCGCTCCTTGTCGGCGAGATCGAGCAGCGCGAACGCGCCCGGCTCGACCGCGATCACGGCCGTCCAGGTCGGCCCGTCTCGCACGACCCCGACCTCGCCGCCCGCCGTCGGGGCGGAGAGGATCCGCACGTCGGCGAGGGTCTCCGGGAGGGGCGCGCCGCCGAGCGGGTGCCCGCGGTCCGGGCTGGCGGAGCGGTAGCGAACACGCCCCGTCATGCGTCGAGCCACGAAGCCCCCCGCGATCGTGCCCCAGGCGATCGGCGGCCGCCCGCCGAGGGAGCCGAGCGCGGCCGCCGCGCCCGCCGCCGCCATGGCGAGGCCAATGAGCGCGCCCGCCGGCCCGGGAGCGACGTTCAGGGAGAGGACCAGGCCGAGCAGGCCGCCGGCGATGCAGGCCACCTGCGCCCAGGTAAGTCCACCGACCGCGGTTCCCGCCTCCAACGGACCGAAGCGGTATCGCGCGGGCTCACGCTGCATGGCCGCCCCGTTCGGGTCGCGGAGGGAGGGCCGGCGGCGGGGTGCGCGGACGGCGCCGGCTGGTCGCGCCCTGCTCGGGGCCGGCGTCAGGGGCCGTCAAGCCGGCTCGCCGCTCCTCCGGCCGGTGGCCGGCCGGCGTCCCGGCGGCCACAGAGCCTGCCGTCATCGGCGACACTCCCGCCCCGCCTACCGCGCGTGCGCCGCCGGCCCCGCCCGGTCCCCGAGGACCCGAGCCCGCGAGCGCCATCCCCCGGCCACCCGGACCGGGCCCTCCGCGCGGGTCGACAGGTCCCGGGCCGCCTCGGCCGAGACTCCTGCTCACGCCGCCGCCGGCACCGAAGGCCATCCGCGTGCGGGCGACGTTCCATGCGAGCGTCGCGCCGGTCGCGCCCGCGAGCGCATGTCGCGACTCGCGCTGCGGCTGGGCGGCCTCGGAGACGAGCGGCAGCAGCGAGAAGAGCACGAAAGGCGAGAACGCGGCGAGCATGAACATGCCCGCTCCCGCCAGGACCGCGCTGGGCGAGTCGCCCGAGGAGAACGCCGACAGCCCGAGCGACAGGGTCGCGACGATCACGAGCTTCGAGAGCACCGCCGCCACGAGCAGCTGCACGAGGCGGCGGATCCAGCCCGAGGTCGCCGGCCAGATCATCGCCGCAAGAAAAAGCGGCAGGAACATCACGGCGATGTAGATCGCCGCCGCCCGAAGAACGAGCTCGATCCAGACGAAGACCGCGGCGATCGCCATGAAGAGGGCGAGGACGAACGAGGCGAACAGCGGGATGCCGGCTCCGGGAAGGCTCACCGCCGACAGTCCCTGCGCGAGGGAGCCGGTGTCCTCTGCGATTCCGGCCGTGAGCTCAGCGGACAGGGCGTCGGTGACGGCGAGCGCCGTCTGGGTGACCGCGACCGCCAGGCCGGTGAGGAGCATCGCCGCCGGAAGATGCAGGAATGCGGCCCGCGCCAGGAGTCCCGGATCCTGGCGAAGGAGGGCCTGGAGCACACTGAGTAAGAGGAGCGGCAGCAGCAGAATCGCCCCCACCCCGAACATGAAGCCGTAGTGCTCGGCGAACCACGGCGCGCCGAGGTCGACCCGGCTCGTATCGTCGATCGCCTCGGCCACCTGCCTGAGGAGCCAGGAGGCTCCATCGCCGACCCAGCCGGTGAGGGTGCCGAGAATCGCCTGACCGGCCGCGTCTGCCCCCGCGCCGGCCACCGCGCCGACGACGTCTCCGACGGCGCTGCAGCCCTGATCGATGAGGGGCACATCGCAGGGGGTCGGGATCGCCTCCGCACGCTGGGGCGCGGGCGCCAGGAGGATGAGCGCCGCGACGGCGGCGACCAGCGCCGCGACGACGGTCCGCCTCATCGCGTGAAGGGCGCGAGGCCGTCGAGCCGGGCGAGGAACACCTCGGGCGGCGTCGCGGTGGCGGCGTTGGTCACCGTGGGACCGGGACCGGGCTCGTCCGAGGTGAAGCCCGCGACCCGCCAGCCCCCCGTGCTCCAGACGAGGTCGGCGCGGCTCGTCGACCACGACGCGACGACCCGGCCACCGGGCGCCCCGATCAGGAGCACCTGCCACACGGCGACCCGCGCTCGTGTAGGCGAGAAGCTCTCGACCCGGTGGCCGAGGGGCACGAGGCGCAGCAGCACCCGCGAGGGGTCGCCGCCGCCGAGCTCGTGGGCCATGTGGTCGTAGCCGCGGTCGAAGAGGTCGGCAAGCTGGTCGGCGTACGCGGGATCCGCGACTTGGCCGGCCACAACGCGCCGCCGGACGGGGTCGTCGAGCAACTCGGGCCGCGCGAGTGCCGTCATGGCCGATGCCGCGGCCTCGACCGCGCCCGACCGGGTGCGCTCCCCGGTGCCCCGAGCGGGCGTAGGCGGCGGAGCCGAAGGCCCGGATGCCGGAGCGAGTTCACAGGCTGCGGTCCCATCGGTGCCCGCAGTCCAGCGGCCGACCGCGAGGCCGACGGCGAGCAGGAGCACCGCCATCCCCGCGAGCGCGAGGCGGCTCCTCTGTCCGAGCTCAGACACCATGGGCGGCGGACGTCATCGCGCGCGGATACATGGGCTACCGGCGGCCGACGTTGTAGAAGAAGTTGACGAGCTGCGGCGCCATGCCGACCAAGAGCGCGGCACCGAAGCCCAGAAGGACGCCGCGACGGCCGGCCGAGGCCGCTCCGTGGTGATTCGAGTGGCTGCCCCACGCCCACGCGACAGCCGCGACCACGAGCGCTGCTAGCACCAGGATCAACGACCAGCTGTAGAGGCCGTTGACCAGCCCCTGGAGCTTGTCCTGGCCGGGAAGCCCTGCCGGATCAGGCTGGGCAGAGACCTGGAGCCTCATGGCACTCAGAACGGGCACGGCGACGTCCCCCCCAGTCAGTCAACGTCAAATGAAGCTGATTGCGTATCAGCATTACTTGCCGGGGGCGCGACCGTCAAGTGAATCGGTGTACGTACTTCGCTGGCCGCTGAAGTCGGTCTCGGGGATCGCCAGTAGGCCGCCGAAGGCGGCCTACCCAGCACCTCAGGCGGGTCGGTGCGTCCAGGGGGCGGGGCGTGCCGTCAGCTCCGTCTTCCTGGGCCGTGGCGGAGGCGCGATAGATTTTCTTACCCGTATGCGTGCCGTGACCCTGAAGCCACCAGGCCTCCAGCCTCTCCCCGCGCTCGGATCCGCGCGGTGGCAGCCCCGGCGTGCTTCGGCGCCACGCTTGCTACACCGCTCTCTTCGGGGCGTGCGCCATCGACTCGGCTAAGACGACTGACTCAGGCGGTCTGGCGGTCTGGACGCCGGCAGCTCGAGTTCAGCTTCGGTATCTCAGGACTCGCGCTGAGGCTCCCGGCTCGATGGACGAGATGCAGGCCGCCCTTCTCGTCGGGAACGTGCTCCTGCGCTTACACACCTGCGCCGCGCTCATGGTCCTGGAACGTCTGGCCCTAGATATCCGACCGATCGCGAGCGAGCTCGTCCGAGCCGATGGTTTGGGCGCCTGGACCGCCCGGCTGCGTTCAAGCGGCCGCTCGATCGACGCTCAGTTGCTCGATCCCGACTCGAGCCCGGTCGACGCTTGGTCCCTTGCATACCGCACGTGGCTGCTCACGCCGCTCAAGAATGATTCATCGGGCCTCCACCAAGCCATAGTCGAGCTCGATTCACTGGCATCTCGACTCGCCCATACGCCGCAGCGTAAGCGCACCAGCGGATCTCCTTGTGACCTGTTCGATGCACTCATTCCGATACGGAACAAGGCGTTCGCGCATGCCGCTCTTGGTCTCGACTTTTGGCGGAAGGCCGTACCCACGGTCTCAACGGCCACGGATTGGCTTCTGCGCCACTCGCCGCTCTGGCAATGCGAGTTGTGCCTTCCGCTCTCTCGACCGTCCGGTCCCGTTGTGCGGGTCCTCTCTGGGGCCTCCCCTATCGAGAGTCGCCCAATCGATCCACTCCCTGACGGAAGACCCCGGCTCGCCTTCAACGGGGAGTTTGTCGGGGCCCTTCCGGACCTTGTTTCGATCGATCCAGTGGATGATCAGGCGTACTTCGCGAACGGCGCTTTCGTCGAGCGCGATGCTACGGCCGAGTTTCTATGCGAGGCGATCGAAGCTGCCGAACCGGGGGCAGATCGTCGGCGGATGCGAATCGAGGCCTACGCCCTCGTTCCCGACGTGGTCCGCAGCGAGACCGAAGGGCGAGCCTCACTCCAACTCGGACAAGCAGGCGTATTCCACAACCTCCCGCCTCGCCCCGAGGGCTTTGTGTCTCGAGGTGAGGTCGAGGCGAACCTGTGGAAACGCCTTGCAGATGCCAACCGTCGCCATCTCCTCACCGTCCGGGGGATCGGCGGTATAGGCAAGACGAGCCTTATCCTCGAGTTGTGTCACAGGCTCACAGAGGAGCTGGACCCGTCGCCCTACGAGTACGTCGTGTGGCTCTCTGCGCGCGACATTGACCTCACCCTGGAAGGACCGCGCCGCGTTCGGCGCGCGACTAGTTCTCTAGAGGAGGTCTGGTCGCGAGTCTGCGCCTTATTCGATCTGGGACGTGATCCCAATCGGCGGGACGCGTTTGAGCGTGAACTTGCGAGCGCACCGATCTTGCTCATCCTGGATAACTTCGAGACTTACGACGATCAGCGTACGCTATTCGCGTACCTCAATGAGGTTATCGCGCCGCCGTCTAAGGCTGTGATCACAAGTAGGCATGTAGTGCCGGGCGAATCGGATCTCGAACTAAGCGGCATGGACCTTGCCCAAGCCCGTGAACTCCTGACGCGGGAAGCGCGCCGACTGAACCGTGAGCCGCTCATGACGGACCCCGTGATGGATGAGATTTATCGCGGGACCCACGGCCATCCGTACGCAATGAAACTGGCCGCAGCACGCTTTACGACCGCCGGTGCGACGCAGAAGGCGATCAAGGGAGCCCTGTCTGACGAGCAAGTCCTCGAGGCGCTGTTCCGCCGTTCGTTCGACGACCTTGGGAGCTCGGAGGCGGAGTTTGTCTTTCTCTTGATCGGTGAGTTCCCTGGTGGCGTTAGCGAGGACGCCTTGAGGGTGGCCTGCCATCCCCATGAGATCGACGTGGATGCGGCGTTGGGCACGCTCCAACTGCGGTCGCTCGTCGAAGCTATTGCGGCCACGCCGGTCGCGCGGTTCGACATGCCAACGATGGCACGGGAGTTCTGCCGCTCTAGGTTGATCAAAGGCCACCTGCTGCAGGGAGCGATTGAGGCAGCCGCGGCGTTTCTTCAGCGATTCCCGGAGCTCGTCGTCGGTGATTGGCACTCCGGAGCGCAGAAGCTCGAGAGTGCTGTGACCGAACGATCGGAACGATCGACGGAGGCGGCGCGCGCATTGGCTTCCCTGGAAGTCCTCGCCGAGACACACCGAACCGTCTGGGTTCGGGTCGCTCACGCCCGTAGGGCACTCGGACGGCCCGAGCATGACTGGAGCGAGGCCTACAAGCGTGCGGTAGAGGAAGCCCCAGGGCGATCGTCGGTCTTGCTTGAGTGGTCCAATCTAGCAACCGACCCAGATACGCAAATACGCCTCAAGGTGCAAGCCGTCGCAGCGGAACCGGAGAATGTGGAGCTCGCGGTGCTCGTCGCGCGGTTCCTGAATCGCTGGTACGCAGACAAGCCGCGTCGGTATTCCGATCTCGAATGGCACGGCCTCATTCAGCCGGTGGCGACTGCGCTGGAGAGGCACGTCGACTCATTGGGGGGTGACGGTCTTTCCAATCTGGCGTGGCTTTATCTCCATGACGGCCGGCAACGAGAGCGAGCGGAGCGCATCGTAGACTTGGGGCTCGAGCGGGAGCCGGAGAATCGATACCTGAAGGCGCTCACTGCGGGAGGGCGGGCGCGATTCCGGACGACAGGTTCAGGGGGCGCCGCCCGAGCGCCGGACGTCGATGAGTCGATGGCTCAAGGCGCCACGCCCGCTAGGGAAACGGCCGTATCCGCCTCGGCCGGCTCTTCGGCGGCGACAACCCCCCAAGACACAACCCCCTTACGGCACGAAGCTCGCGGCTCCGGTTATGCGGAGCGCTTGGGGGATGCGACCGCGAGGCGTCGTAGGCGGCGGAGCAGCGGAAGCCCTGAAGCGTCACCTCGGGATGCCGCCGAGGTCGGCCCGCGCTCTGCGAACGAGCCGCCTGCCATGCCATCCGTCAGGGAGGTCGACAAACGAGGCAGCGCGTCGCCGCACGGCGACGAGGTGCCACGAAGTGGCGACAGCAGGGCCGTGGAGGGATCGGGGAAGCACCCCCGGTCCGGTGCGGGAACTAACCAGAGTGGGGCGGACAAGGTTTGGCAGGAGGGTAAGGCGCGAGTCTCTCGACTGCTTGATCTCGGACAACCACAGGCCGCCATGAAGGCGCTCGAGGTGCTAGCCGAGAAGGGGCAGATTGGTCCCGGGCAGCGTGACGACGCCCGGCTCTTGACCCTGCGAATCGGAGCGGCGAAGGCGAGGGCGGCCGTCGATGCGGGTCAGCGCCAAGAGGCCGTCAGGCTCATGAGCGGGGTTCGAGCTCAAGCCACCCGATGGTGGCCCAACGTGCCGCCCCAGCCGATCCGGCCAACCCTGACCGCGCTTGCGGAACTTGCCCGCCGGGCGTCGCAGGGGAAGGAGGATCGTGCTGCAGAACAGGCCGCCACCACTTTGGCATGGGCTCGTCGTACGCTCGTCCTCTTGGCCGATGAGGGCCCGTCCACGTCGCAAGGTGCACGAAAGGCGCGCTCCTAGAGTCGTTGACTAGTCGACGTCCACGCGGAAGCGTTTGGCGACGACAGGGCTGAACGGCCAGCCCTTTTCCCTCGGGACGACCACCCTCATTCGGACGGCATAGCCACCGCCTGCGGCGCTCACCCGATACCGGAGAGCGAACTTACCCCGGCGGTCGGCACGACTCGACACCAGCGGTCGCCATTCCGTGCCGCGACGCCACTGGAGCTCGACCGCCTTGCCGCCGACTCGAGCACGCGGGCGGATCACGCCGGCTACCCGGAGAGTTTGACCCGGCCGCAGCTGCTGACCCCGAACGCGGACGCGGACAAGGGGACGGATCGCGACCTCGGCGAGCCCCACCACGAGGGGGCGCCCGAGCGCGACGGCTCGCCATGTGCCGGGGATGGTCGGCCGGACGCGGAAGCGGAAGCGTCCTCGGCGGTCGGTCAGCGTCGTCGCCTGGGTGCGGCGCAGGGGATCGAGCAGGTACACGGTTGCGCCGCGCAGCCCCCGGCCGTTCCGGTGAAAGAAGCGCCCGGAGAGGGCCATCGGCCGGCTCCACGTGGCGACGATGATCGGCGCGAGCTGGCCGCCGGACTGCGCGTATCGACGCGCCCGCGGTGAGCGAAGGCCCTTGCTCTGGATCGTGGCGAAGTTGGGAAGCGGGGCGCCACTCGCCTCGATCAGTCCAGGTTCTCCGAGCTCGGGGCCGGCGTACGTCCCCGCAGGGGGAAGGGCCACGGCTCCGGGCGGCTGGCGGGTGATCGGCGGCGTGAGGACGGTTCGGACGTTTCCGGCCGCGTCCTCAGCCCGAAGCACGAGCCGGGTCGTCTCCCCGGTCGCGAGGTAGTCGGCGAGGACCACCTCGGTCGTGCTCGATCCCGCGGCGGTGCCCGAGGCGATCGCCGCGGCGCCCGGCTCGGGCGGCGCGAGGGACCACCGAACGATGCCGCTCGTCGCGTCGGACACGCTCACGCCGATGCGCGCGCGGTCGCTGCCGAGGTACGCGACGGTCGCCTGAGCGGCGGGGGCGGTCCGATCGATCCGTAGGGTCGCGGCCTGGGCGCCGGCGCCTGGGGTGCCGTCTCCGTCCACCTCGAGCCGCAGCGTGTGACTGCCATCGGGAACGCTCGCGAGCGGCAGGTCGACGCTGTGCGTGCCGGCACCGGGTGTCCCGGACCAGCCGACGCGGCCGTCCACCAAGAGCCGTTGGCCGCCAATGCCATCCGAGCCGAGGTTGTCGCTGGCGATCCACACGATCCGGGCGCTCGCATCGCGGATCCAACCCTCCGGCGGCCCGACGAGCTGAGCCGTCGGCGCCTGGAGGTCGCGGACGAGGGTCGCCGGGTTGAGGATCGCCCAGACCCTATTCGGTTGCTTCCGCGTCTCGGTCTGGAGGAGCCGCAGCGAGAGGGTCTGTCCTCCTCGGGACACCAGGTAGGCCTTCGGGGCGGCCGGTGATCGCGGTATGTCGGACTCGGCCACCCCCCAGGCGAGCGCGCCGTCGGCAAGGACCTGAAGCGCCATGGAGGTCGCCGTCTCGTGGTAGCGGAGCGCGCTGAACGTGACCGCCTCGATCGCCGTCCCGCCGTAAGGGGTACGCATGTCGATCTGCCACTTGGTGCCGGCGAAGACGGGGTCGTGGGGCGGGCAGGTGATCCCGAAGCCGGAGCCCGAGAACTGGCTCGAGCACTGCCCGTCTGGGGCGACATGGGACACGATGGTTTCCGGGCCCAGCCGGTAGAGGCTTCCGTCGGTTCCGAGGGCTGGCCCGGCGAGGCAGAGGACCGCGAGACCGGCGCCGCCGAGAACGAGCGACCGCCTCACGACGTCGCGCCCCCATTGTTCCAGGGCCCGGGCTCGAACTCCCGAACCGGCCCGGGGACGTCCGCCCACGGGTCGCTCGGCGGGCTCGCCGCCTGTACGGCCGGGCTCGACACCGGCGTCGGCGCCGAGGAATGGGTGCGGGCGGCAGCCTCGTGACGGCTCTTCTTCCGCGCCTCGGCTCGGCGCGCCGCGGCCCGCCGTTCGGCGGCGTTTCGAAGTTGCTGACGCCGCTGTGAGACCTTCACCGCGTGCGCGAGATCTGCGGTCCAGCTCGTGTCGACCGCCAGCGCCGGCGGCCCATCCGTCGGCGACGACGGCGCCAGCCCTCCCTCGTCGCTGCCGCCGCCGCCCGGCAGCCCGATCGCCACGGCCGTCACGGCGACGAGGATCATGCTCCCAACGACGCCCGCGCCAGCGCCGGTCCGCGAGCGAAGAGCGGCGCGAATCCGTCCGTCGCGCGCGCGAGGTGGATTGGAACCCGAGCCAGGCGGCTCCGTTTCGGGCTCGTCGTCTCCCGCCACGGAGGGCAGGGGCACGAGGACGCTCTCGTCGTCGAGCGTGAAGCCGGGCAGCGGAAGCATGTCGACCGGCTCCGTCGGCCAGATCGCCGAGTTGCCCTGTTCCTCGTCCGGCGCCGGCGAGTCGAAGAGCCAGCCGAGCCCGAGCGCCGAATCGTCATCAGCAGGAGTTGGATCGGTCGGGGCGTCGCTCACCGCAGACCTCGGCAGGGGGCTGGACGGGCCGGTTGATGATCGCCGCTTCTCACACTTGACGTCAAGTGTGTCGGGGGTGATATTCCTATACCGATGACGAGCATCGACACTCGAAATCGTGTCGTAGCGTCAGCGACGGCTCCCGATTTGGGAGAAGCTACGCCCGATGAGCGCTCCGCCGCCACGCGACGTCCTGACCCTGCCCGAGGTGGCCGAGTGGCTCGGCATGCACCCC
Organism: Dehalococcoidia bacterium; assembly: GCA_050248355.1. Taxonomy (GTDB): domain Bacteria; phylum Chloroflexota; class Dehalococcoidia; order UBA2979; family UBA2979; genus JAIBBD01. The sequence goes on along the minus strand of JBFWSN010000040.1, from coordinate 5,264 downwards.
AACAGCGTCCACCGGGCCGCCCGCTCGGGTCGTCTTCCCGCTCGACGTGTCGGGAAGGAGTGGCGGTTCCTCACCGACGCGGTAGCCGCCCGCTGGACGCCCGGCCGACGCCTTCGCGGCGCGCCGCCCGCAGCGGCGCTCCATCAGCCCGCGGTTCCCGAGGCGCCCGTCGCCCTCACCGCCCAGGAGGCAGCGGACTTCCTGCGCGTCGAGCTGCACACGATCTACCACGAGGCGATGGCCGACCGGCTGCCCGCGTGGAAGGAGGGCAAGGAGTGGCGCACCTCAGAGGGCGCCCTCCGGGAGTACCTGCGTTCGGATCCCGACTCGGCCACCCGCTACATCAAGGAGCGGGACCCTCGGCGAACGGCGTAGAAGCGGGGCAACGGCTGTGACCGGCCCGACCCCGGAACCGCTCGCCGAGATGTACCGGGTCCGCGCGCTCGAGCAGGCCCTCCAGATCCTCTCCGCCCTCGAGGAGGAGCCCGAGCTGACCCTGCCGGAGATCGGAGCGCGGATCGGTACCCAGACTCCGAACGCCCACAAGCTCGTCCTGCACCTCGTTGAGGCCGGCTTGGTCGAGGCGAGCCCTCTCACCAAGCGGTACCGGCTGGCTCCCAGGCGCCTCGGCGAGCTCTCGGCGCGGGCGCTCGCCGGCCTGAATCCGTGGGAGGCCCTGCGTCCGGTGGTCCCCGCGTTGAAGGAATCGACGGGGATGCCGGGACTGATCGCGGTCCTCTCGGGTGGGCGGGCGATCTACGTCGAGCAGTTCCGCGGCCCCGAGAGGGCGCTCGGGCGGGCCTTTCCCGCCCATGCGACCGCCCTCGGCAAGGCGATCCTCGCTTTCCTCCCCGAGCCGACGCGCGAGGCCGTGCTCGCAGAGCTTGTCCTCGACCCCTGGACGCCGACCACGATCACCGATCATGAGCGCCTTCGCGAGGAGCTCGCCGTGGCCGCAGAACGCGGCTACGCGCTCGAGGAGGGCGAACTGGACGGGCCCCGGCGATCCGTCGGTGCACCCGTTCGGGACCACACCGGGGCCGTGATCGCCGCCATCGGCGTCGGTGGCGCGAAGGCGACCCTGCCCCGGGCCAAGACCGCAGCAATCGCCGGGATCGTGGTCGCCGAGGCCGAGCGGGTGTCGGCCGCCCTCGGCGCCACTCCCGTCCCCGCCACGTCTGCCCGCACGCTCACGGTCGAGGTGCTCGGAGCGGTGGAGCCTCCCGTGCCCCCGCCGAACACCGACCCGGAGGGTAAGGCGCCGGCGCCCCGCGCCCGGCGCTCACCACGCGCCAAGCGCGGCTCCCCGAAGAGCCCATGAGCACGGCCGTCGCCCCGAAGCTCCCCCTCCTTCGCCTCGGCATCGCAGCGCTGGCCGGCGTGATGACGCTCATCGTGGCGCTTCCCCTCCTGGTACTCCTGGTCCTTGCGGGAGGCTGGTCGAGCTCCGCCCGGGCGGCTGCGTCTCCTGTCGACGCGGCGGCACTTGACGAGTGGATGGCGGACGAGGTCCCGGGGTCGCCGCTCGTCGGACTCGGGCCCGTGTTCGTCGCGGAGGGAGTGCGTAACGGCATCGACCCGCGCGCTCTGGTCGCGATCGCCCGCCATGAGTCGGTGCTCGGGACAAAGGGCTCGGGAGCCGGGATCCACAATGCCTTCGGTTGGGGACCGGCGATCCCCTTTCCGTCGTGGCAGAACAACATCGCCACCGTCGCCCGCGGCCTCGCGACCGGCTACGTCGGACGTGGACGCGACACTCTCGTCGAGATCCAGCCGATCTGGGCGCCGGTCGGGGCGGCAAACGACCCGGGCGACCTGAACTCGGCGTGGCTCGACGCGGTCGGGCGCACCTATGCCGATCTCGGTGGGGATCCGGCGCGCCCCATCACCCTGGAGGCTCAGGGCGCGCTCGGAAGCGGGCCCACCATCGGGACCGCCGGCCTCGCGACCCCGACCGGCGGCCTCGGCACCCTCGGCGGCCGGCCGGGCGAGGGGACCCACTCATACGCCACGTACCCCGACAACTGGCAGTCGGACCACGCCGTCGACATCGGCCTGCCGTTCGGCTCGCCGCTGTACGCGATCGATGCCGGCGTGATCGTGCGCGTCGGCGGCAACCCGGGCGATTTCTCGGGTCGCTTCGGGGGCGCCCAGCTGACGATCGAGTCGTCCGACGACGCCTACTACTACGCCCACCTCTCGGGGATCGTCGTCCGCGACGGACAGCGCGTCGCCCTCGGTCAGCTCATCGGCTTCTCCGGTGCCGCGAACGGCGTCGAGCACCTTCACCTCGGCGTCAGACGACGCGATCCCATCGCCGTGGCGGGAGTCGGGTGACCATGGCCGACTCGGGACCGAGCCTGCGGGTCGTGAACGGCCCGCCTCGTCTCGGGCTCACCCTCGACGAGGCCGCTGCCGCAGTGGGCGTCTCGCGCGACACGTTCGACCGGCACATCCGCGATGAGCTCCGGATCGTCAGACGGGGACGCTGCCTGATCGTTCCGGTGGCGGAGATCGAGCGGTGGCTTGAGCGCGAGGCGGCGCGGTGGTCGGCGTGAGCGCGGCGGTACCGCTCACCCGTGAGGACCTCGTCTCGGCCTGGATCGACTTTCGACGGTACGCGGATAAGCACCCTGACCTTCGCGACTTCCATCGCCGCAGGTACTCCGCGATGGCCACAGCGTTCGGCGTCGACCTGGAGGCCCCGCCGCAGCAACGCGCTCCTGATCCGCCGTGGTTGCTCGATGACCTCTCGGAACTGCAGACAACGCATCCGCTGCCTCGTCACACCACGCCCCTCGTGCGTCTGCTGAACCGGACGGTCGAGTACCTCCTCGCGAGCGGATCCCCGTTCGACGGGTACCTGGAGGCCCCGCCTGACATCGCAGTCCTCTACCAGCGCCGCGGCCACGGCTTCTTCGAGGCGCACGACATGAGAAGGCGGGCCTGTCGCGCGCTGCTTCTCGACCTGGTCGAGCTGATCTGGGGACTTGGAACGGAGGCGGTAGTCGATCGGTCGGCGGTGCGCGTCGCCGGCTTCGATCCGGACGAGCGAGCGCCGGAGCCGGAGGACTACCTGTGACCACTGCGCACTGGGACGAGCGTGTCCGCACCGCAACGCAGGCGGTCGGCTCGGTCGCGACGACGGTGGCATCCTCCGACTGCCTGCGGCTGACGCGAGAGCGGCCCTTCGAGGAGTCCCTCGCGAGCGAGCTCGGCAAGGTGCTGACCGATGGGCTCGTCGCTCGGACCGGCGGCTCGCCTGGTCTGCCCGACTTTCCGGGCCTCGGGACGTACGACGTGTCCGTCGGCCGCCGCGGGGCCGAGGGCTTCGAGGCGGTGCTCGAGGTCAAGTGGTGGGGCCCACCCGGCGTCCGCAACGGCGTCGCGCCGAAGCGCAGCGAGACGCTATGGGACATCCTCAAGATCGCCTGCTCGGTGGCCCACGGTCGGGCCAACTCCGGCTATCTCGTGATCCTGGCGCCCGATGTTGCCCTGGCCCAGGAGCACATCTACTCGCGCCTGTGCCGCACGAGCGGGGAATGGGAGATGGCGGACCTCTGTGCCGCGCCGGAATACCCGATGCGCTTCTTCGACGAGCGCCACCTTGGGATCACCCAGGTGCCGTCCGCCGTCTGCATCCGGGTCATCGAGCCAGTGGCGTTCGACGATGCCTGCCACGACGAGCATTGGAGCCTGAGGGCCCTCGCGGTAGAGCCTCGTGGTGCGCTCATCCCGTTGCCCGACCCGCGAGTCGACGCGGCGACCTCACCTCGGATCTGATGGGACGCGGGACGCAGGGCATCGAGGTCCGGCACCGCAAGGCGTGCGAGTCGCACGCCGGCAAGCGCTGCTCATGCAGACCGACCTACCGCGCCCGGGTCTGGAGTCCCGCGGACGGACGCGAGATCCTGCGGTCCTTCCCGACGCTCGCCGCCGCGCGTTCATGGCGCGCCGAGGCCACAACAGCCGTTCGACGCGGGTCGCTCGGAGCGGGCCAGGCCACGACCCTGCGCGAGGCGGCCGACGCCTTGATCGCCGGCATGCGCGAAGGGTCGGTGCGCAACCGCTCGGGCGATCCCTACAAGCCGAGCGTCGTCAGGTCGTACCGCCGCTCGCTCGACGGTCACGTCCTGCCGGACCTCGGTGCCATGCGACTGACCACCGTCCGACGTGCCGACGTGCAGAGGTTGTGCGACCGGATGGTCGCCAACGGCCTCTCTCCCTCGACCGTGCGCAACGCGATCCTGCCCCTGCGGGTCATCTATCGGCGGGCCCTCCGATCAGGCGACGTGCCCGCGAGCCCGCTCGACCATCTCGACCTTCCCGCGGTCCGTGGGACGCGCGAGAGGATCGCCTCCCCCGCGGAGGCGCTCGCGCTCGTATCCGCGCTGCAGGAGCGGGACCGGGCGATCTGGGCGACCGCGCTCTACGCCGGGCTCCGCCTCGGCGAGATAAAGGCCCTTCGCGTCGACGACGTCGACCTGGAGCGGGGCATCATCTCCGTCGAGCGCTCCTGGGACCCCGTGGAGGGCGTCGTCGAGACTAAGAGCCGCAGCGGCCGGCGCCGGGTCCCGATCGTCGATGAGCTGCGGACGCACCTCGCCGAGCATCTGCTGCGGACCGGCCGACGCGACGGGCTCGTCTTCGGGCGCGACGCTTCTCGGCCTTTCGCCTACGAGTCCGTCCTGAAGCGGGCGAGGCGGGCGTGGGCCGACGCGGGCCTCGACCCCATCGGCCTCCATGAGTGCCGCCATACCTTCGCCTCGATCTGCATCGCGGCGGGGGTCAACGCGCGCGGACTCATGGCCTATCTGGGACACGCCTCGATTCAGATGACCTTCGATCGCTACGGCCACCTCATGCCCGGCAACGAGAGCGAGGCCGCGGCGCTGCTAAACGCGTACCTCAAGCGGGCCGCGGGATCCTCGGGAACGCCGGAGGCATCGTGATCTCTGCGTGGATCCACGGGAGAGAGATGGGAGAGTGCGCCGCTCCCCAGAGCGGTTCCGAGCGGTCCCATGCGGTTCGAGGAGCTGGTCTGGCGGGTGGGGAAACGGCCTGCTCGGAGCGGCAATCGGAGTGGATGAACGGAGGGGGTGGGATTCGAACCCACGAGCCGGTTGGACCCGGCCAACGGTTTTCAAGACCGCCGCATTCGACCTCTCTGCCACCCCTCCGGCGGGGCGAGGATAGCCCGGGGCCCGAGGGGAGGGGTCAGGGGACGGCGGGCTCCGGGGCGGGGAGGCGGTCCGCGACCCGCA
>JBFWSN010000039.1:0-16388 GCA_050248355.1 Dehalococcoidia bacterium | reverse complement strand
GAGAGGGCGCTGGTATTCGGCCAGATCATACAGGAAGTGTACGGGATGTACGCCGAGGCGACGATTGACGAGCGGGCCGATCTCCCTAAGAAGGTCATCATCTTCGTTGACGAGCTGAACAAGTACGCACCGGGACGCCGCGGGGAGAGCGAGTCGTCAATCCTGGAGTACGTCCTCGACATCGCCGCCCGGGGCCGCTCCCTGGGGGTCGTGTTGGTGTCGGCCGAGCAATTCATGAGCGAAGTGCACGGGCAGGTGATCGGCAACTGCGCCACCAAGGTCATCGGCAGAAGCGATTCGTCGGAGCTGGCGGATGCCGCATACCGCTTCATCGCGCAGGATGTGAAGGCACATCTGACTCGACTCGACAAGGGTGAGCTATTGCTGTCGCATCCGATCTACCGGCAGCCGGTTAGGATCGAATTTCCACGTCCCGCTTACCAGTCGATCGGGCACGAGTGAGTCCGCCCCCGACCATGGCGCGATTCGCGTTTGAGAAGCGGAGCGATTGGCGGTGGTGGGTGACCCCGAAGCCGCTGGCCGGGAAGCCGGTTCATCGCTGGTACGTCTTTCCCCACAGCTTCACAAGCGAGCTCGTTCACTCGCTCATTGACGAGTGGGGGCTTACCTCCAAAGACCAGCTGCTCGACCCGTTCGCCGGGGCCGGGACGACGCTGCTTGCGGCCAAGGAGAAGGGGATTCCGGCGACAGGCTACGACTTGTCGCCGCTTGCGGTCCTTGCGGCGCGAGTCAAGATCGCCGGCTACAAGGAAGCCCGCCTCAAAGACATCTGGTCTGAGCTGCGCCAGCGGATTAGGCCGAGTCGTTGGAACGGCGCTAGCAGAAACTATCCGGATCTGGTTTGCGACGCGCTGCCTGGGAAGCTCCTAGGAGCCTTCGATGCGTTGGATCGTGCGATCGCCGGTCTCGAGGCGCATGCGCGAGAACGCGATTTCTTCAGGCTCGCGCTCCTCTCTACGATTCCTGAGTACAGCCGGGCCGTTGCCACCGGAGGGTGGCTCAAGTGGCTGCAGAGGCGGAAGTCCACCTCGACGCTCCTCGCCGACTTTAGCGAGCACGTGAGGCTGATGCTGGAGGATGTTCGAGATGCCAAGCTGCCGGGCGGGTCGCGATGGCATGCCAAGCAGTGCGATGCGAGAGTTCTTCCCGACAAAGCAGGCACCTTCTCTGCGGTGATCACTTCCCCTCCATACCCAAACCGTCATGACTACACAAGAGTCTTTGGGGTGGAGCTAATGTTTGGCTTTCTCGACTGGGAGGGTGCGCGACGGTTACGCTACCAAAGCTTTCACTCCCATCCAGAGGCTCACCCGAAGCGGCCGGCGGCGAACGGGTACACCCAACCGCCTCGTCTTACTCGGGTAGTCGCCAAGATTCGGAAAGACGAGGACAATCCGCGCGTTCTCAAGATGCTTGAGGGGTACTTCCTCGATCTCTACCTGGTTCTTCGAGAGGTGCGCCGGGTCTGCAAGAGGAGGGCGCGAATAGCCTTCGTCGTGGGGAACGCACAGTATCGAGGCCTTCCGATCGACGTCGACGAGCTGACTGCGGAAGTCGGCGAGCAGGTGGGCCTCTCGTGTGAGAAGGTGTTGGTGGCGCGCTATCGAGGGAACAGTGCCCAGCAGATGGGAGTGTATGGGAGGAACCCATCGCGGGAAAGCGTCGTGGTCTTTCGGAAGCGGTGAGTGCTCACGGGACCGCCGGTCCTTGGAGTGCGGAGATATCATGCTCGTTTACGCCACCAGGCTCTGGTTCACACCCGATACGCAACTCGACACGCCTCTGGCTGTCATTGCCCGATGGCTTAGCCGCAAGGCGGGAAAGCAGGTGACCGCAGCGCGTCTCCTGTCACCGACCGACATGAGCCTTGCCGGGGCCCAGAGGATCCGGTCCGTACCTGCCGTTTCGGACTATCCGAAGGTTTTGTCGGTCGCGCTGATCCACCCCGACAGTGACGTTGCCGGGAGGCAATGGAGTACCGAGGTCGGCCTCCGTCGAAAACAACAGGGACATGACCTCGAGTGCACTGTCCTGCTGAGTACGAGCGAGATCAGCGCACGCGTATCGACGCCCGTTAAGGTCAGCCGCCCGGGACTTGTGACCGAGCTGGTCCGTAGGTGTTCTATAAGCCCCGCCACTCAGGGAGTCGCCACCCACACCCTCGCCCACGAGGACGTCGAGGGGTTTCGGCACGTAGTTCTCGACGAGCGTCGGCGGTACTCGCTGGTGGTGCTGAGCCCAGACCTCGCGGGCGCGTACCTGACCGCTCCGACAAGGCTTCAATCCCTCCTCCTGGGCCTTGCGGACCTCGTCCTCATCCCGCCCGGTGCAGACACTTTTTGGCTAGCCCGGGAGGCCGGGCGCGAGTATGTCCCTTATCGAGGGGCCATCCGAGTCATTTATCCGGGCGTGCGAGCCCACGAGGGCTACCTCGTACCCACCCGGGTCATTACGCCCCAGGACGCACGGGCACTTCAGGAGCGCGGCACCTCCGTTGACGACGAGGTCCTCTCGCTAGTTGTCCATCGGTCGAACCTCCCGCTGTCATGGCTCCACATCTCGCCTCAGGTGGCGAGAGACCTGCAGCTTCAACGGGCCCTTCTCGCAAAACGGGACCAGGCGGCAAAATCCGGAGACCAGGGGGAGTGGATTCGCTTTCTAGAGGAGCAGGTCACTACCCTCGAGGCTTCGCTCGAAACCCGCGATTCCTCCATCGTCAGCCTGGAGAAGCTGGTCGAGGCTCAAGCTGATGCGGAGCGGCAGCTTCGGTTCGACAACGAGGCCCTGAAACAGCATCTGGCAGAAGCGAGCCGCGCCACCAGGCGTGACGGGAGCGATGAAGATGACCGTGCAGCGCTCCTTTGTGCCATTACCTCCGCGCTTAGCGACGGGGTCACCCCGGCCACGGCTCTCCTTATCCTCGAGTCGCTCTTCCCGGAGCGCATTGAGGTCCTGCCGGACGCATGGCAGGCGGTCCGCGAGTCCGATGGCTTCAAGCACGGGGCGCGGCTGATGCAGCTCCTCACCTCCTTGGCGACAGATTACTGGGAGGCCTTGACGGCTGGTCGGCCTGATGCCGAAGCTCGGAAGGTCTTTGGAAATGCCTACGCCGCCAAGGAGTCGGAACGCGTCGCCAGCAATCGCGGCGCCCGCACAAGACGGACGTTCGAGTATCGCGGCCATCAGTTCGAGATGATGAAGCACCTGAAGATCGGAGTGAAGGACAGCGCGGCCGAGACAATCCGGGTCCACTTCGAGTGGTTTCCGGAGGACAAGAAGATCGTCATTGGGCACTGCGGCCCGCATATCCCGTTCCGCTGAGGTGGACCCCTACCACACGCCGAGCACGCGCAGGCCCAGCAGCAGGATGGCCCCCTCCCGCCACGGGAGGGACTTCTTCTTCCGCGGTAGGCCCGCCGGCGCCTGGCACACGGCAGGGTCCTGCTCGATGGTCGCGAGCTTGAGCGACAGCCACCGCGGCCCGACCGCCGTGACCGTGGCCGGACGAATACCTTCGCGCGCCGGGCCGCAGCCGATCCGCAGCTCAAGCGGAGCAGGATCGAGCCCCACCCGAAGGGAGAGGCTGCCCGCCGCCGGCGGCCGGGGAAGGGCCACTGCTGCCGTGGCTGTGTACGGAGCTTCACGCACCTCGAACCGTGCGCGCCGCACGCTGTCGGCCGAGTCGGCCGTCACCGCGGCGGTGGCCAGTGCCTGGAGAGAGTCGGCCCGCAGCTCGACCACAACGCGGGCCCGGCGCTCGAGCCCGAGGGCACGATCAAGACTGTCGGCCCGCTGCTGCTGTTGGGCGGCGCGCCGCTGGACGGCGGCGAGCTCAGCGCCGAGCACGGCCTGCACTCTGGCAGAGGAGGCCCGGGTCGAATCCGCCGCGGCCTCGGCCGAGTCGCGGGCGAGTGCCTCGACCTGGGCGCGGACCTCCGCTCGACCGAGCCGATAGGTTTGCACGGCGAGCGCGACCCCGAGCAGGACGATGCCGAGAAATGCCAAGTGGCGACTACTCACGCGGCGCGGGCCTCCGGCAGCTCCGGGCGGAGCGCCTCGCGCTCCACGATGGCCACCCGGTTGAGCCAGCCGCGGAGGAACTTCCGGAGCGGCGGCCGCCGGGTGGCGAGCCGCTCATAGAAGCCCTCGCGCCCCCTGCTGTACCCGGCGACGAAGGCGTCTGGCGTCGCGGCCTCGAGAGCGCGCAACGTCGCCGGCCCGAAGGCGCCATCCTCCGGAACGCCCACCGTGCGCAGCAGCAGCCGAGTCGCACGCCCGACCCCAGCCTTCACCGCGAAGTCGAAGACCACGAGGGCCACACCGAAGTCCAGCCGGAGCAGCTCGTCGCCCCGGACCGGGTCCCAGTACTCCGCGTCGTAGATGGCGGCGATCTCCGCCGGCTGAATGAGGCGCACCGAGCGGGCCGGCAGCCCGCCCCGCTTGCGCCAGCGCGCGTAGACCCGGGCGGTGACCCCGTGGTTGGTCTCGCCGCCTGGGTCGTCGGGAGCGTTCACATAGCCGCCCTCCCGCGCGAGGACGACGGCCAGCGCGTCGGGAAAGCGCCTAGTCGGCAAGGTCGTCCCCCTCCGGCACGCGCTCGCGCCCTTCGACATACTCGGTCCGTGCCCGGGCGCTCGCGTGCTTCACCTCGACCACGGCGTTGCCGGCGACGAACGCCCCGGTTACGACCGTCGCGATCGTCGTAAACTCTGGGCTCAGCTTCCCGAAGAGGGCCAGCAGGAACGCCATGCAGACGACCAGGAGGCAGAGGAAGAACTTCCGCCCGTGCTGGGCGATGGTGTTCTCGATCATGGGTTTCCTTTCACCGGCTCAGCAGGTCCAGTGCCCACTTCACGGCCGCGCCGACCGCGATCAGAATCAGCCCCCAGAGCTTGGTGTCCGCGGCGTTCTGCCGGCGCTCGACGGCCTTGAGCCGCTCTTCGAGCGCGCCCTGTTCCTTCGCGCGCTGGATGGCCTCGGCCGACGCGGAGCGCTGGACGGCCTCTACCGTGGCGAGGCGTTCGGTGAGCGCATCCCGCGCGTCCTCGAGACGCTGGGTGAGCGTATCCCGGACGCTCGCGAGCATGTCGCGGATGGACTGCATGGCGGCGTTGAACTGGCCCTCGTAGATCGGCGTGTCGCTCATGGCCGGAACACTCCGCGGGCGAGGAGGTCGTCGATGACCGCCTTCACGGCCTCGGCCACCTGGACGAGCGTCGCCGTGGCGGTGTCGAAGCCGGTGCGGGTCGCCGTGCCCGTGGCGGCGGCCCAGCCGGTGAGCGGGGCGAGGGAGAAGGCGGGGCGCCAGTCTTCGACCGCGGTGATGGCACCGGCGGCCGTGGTCACCTTCGCCATGGGAATGCGGCCGGCCGTGAAGCCCACCGCGTTGGCGGAGACCACGCCGGCGGCCGTGCGCTCGACGTAGTTGACGGTGTTGTTGGCGAGGGCCACGGTGCCGTTCGCCAACCGGACCGGCGCGCCCGTGTCCATCGTGACACCGCCGAAGTACCCGTAGGTGAGCCCCGCGGTGATCGCCCGGTTCTGGGCCCACTGCTCGTGCGCCATGGCGTCGAGGCGGAGGGCATTCTCGTCCATCCCCGCCTTCCAGCCGTTCTCGCCCAGGGTCCAGCCATACTGCAGTCCCTTCCCGGTGGTGCTTGCCGGCATCACACGCCTCCGTAGTACTGGCCGTAGGTCATCCCGTAGCCGGTCATGATGAGATCCGGCGTCTCGCGCACGGTCCCGGTGAGGGCCCCGTTCTTGGGCGTCAGGCGAAAGCGCACCGGCTTGGTGCCGTCGGCATCGTCCGTCGCGCGCTGGGCCGCGGTGTAGGTGGCCGCGGCCGTGCCGACCAGGCCGGCCTCGGTGCGTGCCCCGGTCACGGCACCGCCGACCAGCACGTCCTTGGTGAGCGTGCCCTCGATCGCGAAGGCGGTGGCGTCGTCCTGCCGGACTACGCCGGCGCCTTGGGTCACCCGGTTCCGCTGGGTCCAACTGAGCGCAACGTCGCCCGCGACGGCCGCCGGGAGCTGCGGAATCGCGAACCCGGCGACCCGCACCCGTCCCGGCGGGTAGGGCGCCTGCGCTCGGGCTTTGGTGGTGAGGGCCACGGCGGTGCACTCGGTCTCGAGGAGCTGGCCCGCCTCATTCCGGGGGAGGGGTTTCACCTGGATGGTGAGGTCCGCGGGCCAGGGCGTCGGCCGCACGTCCTCGAACTGGCCGGGCCGGAAGAAGTAGACCAGGGCGCCGGCAGGGTGCGTGACCGGGGGCGGAACGGTGTCCCAAACCCCGCGCACCACATCGATAATCGAGAGGGTGCCGTCGCCGTTGTCGGTGAAGCTCCGCCAGGTGACCAGCTCCTGCCCTGCGGCGGACACGATCAGGGCCACGTTGTCGCCGCGGACGAGGCCGCCGGCGTCGGTGGCATAGGGGAGGAGGAGCGAGAGGTCGCCTAGGTCGTTCACGGCGAACCCCGCGGCATCGATGGCCTCGGTGGTCCACGCGAAGGGAGCGGCGAGGGTGCCCACGGGGGTGAACCGGGCGAGGTTCGAGCGGGCCTCGTAGAAGGCGCCGCCCGCCTCGGAGAGCAGGAGATCGTAGTCCTCATAGGTGGCCGCCGCCCGTCCCACGAGGGCCAGCGCCCGGCGGCTCGCGTCGAGGCCCGGGGTCATCGGGTAGGGCATCTCGAGGAGCGCCTTCGTGGCGGTGTCCACGGGGAGGCCGACGGGGTCGGTCCAGGTCGTGGGCGGCGGAGGCGCGTAGGCCGCGCTCGTCACCCCGAACACGTCCTCGATGGCGTCGAGCTCCATCTCGCCGTCCTCGAGCGTCCCGTAGCGGACCGACGTCACCCGGACGACCAGGCCGGAGACGCCGTAGCGGGGCCAGGTCACCTTCACCACGTCGCCGGGGGCGAGCGCGTAACCGAGCCGCGACATCTTCCAGCTGAGCTTCGCCAGCGGGACCGAGAAGGCGCGCAGGTAGCGCTGCGCAACCCTGGCCGCGAGGGCGGGCTTCGTGAGAAACGGGAAGTCGACCTTGGTGCTTCGGATCTCGCCGGTGGCCTGCTGGTTCGCGAGGTTCTGTGCGAGCACCGCGCCCTGCTCCAGGCCCCGGCGCTCCGGGGTGTCCACGAACTCGCGATAGGTGAGCCGGACCTCGTTCACCGTCTCGCGCCACGAGCCCCGCGAGAGCGTGAGATCGCGCGCGTTCTGCTCGGTCACCTCGAGGAGCGTCCCCACCTCGTAGTCCGCCCGCGCGAGCTTGAGCTGGAGGAGTCCCGTGGTCGGATCGGTCCGGAGCACGCCGTCGATGTGCTGCAGCACGTCCTCGACCGTGGCCTGGACCTCCGCGGGGTCGTTCAGGTCCACGGAGAGACCGAAGCCCTCGGTGCGGAGCGTCACTGCCACCGCACGGAAATTCGGGAGGTCAATGAGGGTCGAAGCGAGGCCCAGCCCGTAGCTCGGGTTGGTGAGCAGGTCGAAGAGGATCTCGACGGGGTTGGCGTCGCCGGCGAGGTTGGCCTGCGCGGCGGTCTGCTGGAGCTCCGGTGCCGCGGGACAGCGCCGCACCACGAACCGCACCGGCTTCGGGTATGGGCTGTTGTTGCACCAGTGGAAGTTCCGCATCACGGCGCCGGGGAAGCCGAGCGGCACCCCGTTGGCGACACCGAACGTGAAGTGACAGAGCCGGCGGTAGCGGGACGCGGCGGCGGCGCCGTACGTGTTCGTGAGCAGCACACTCTGGGCGTGGGTGGGCGTGCCCCAGAAGAACTCGAGCGCACCGGCCACGCCGCCTTCCGACTTCTCGCCCCCGAACATCGTGAGCGCCGCGACGTGGCACATGGTCTGGTCGGCGCCGTTCCGGAGGAGCGGGAGCGTGGGGGCGAAGCTGCCGGCGCTGTACGACTGCGCCCAGAAGCCGCCACCCCAGTACTTCTGACGGGTGGTCCGGATGCTTTTCTTGTCCCACGACACGTCGATCAGCTCGTCCAGCGGGCCCCAGCAGAGCACCCCGTGCATCCGGGCATAGAAGGCGGTGTAGCCGTCGTCGCCGGTGTCCTTCTTGACGTCCCCGAACCAGACGATCGAGGGGGCGAGCTCCGAGGTCCCGTAGACCACGGGGATGGCCCGCCCTTCCTCCACCGTCGGGAAGTCGAGCGTGCCGAGCTTCGGCCGCTCCACCCGGGGTTGGAGGAGCCGGTTCACCACGAAGCTCGCGATGAAGAGCGCGGGGAGGAGCCACCAGACCATGGCTAGGTGAGCCGGTCGAAGGGATTGCGCTTGGGGAGCGCCGGGAAGCCGCCGAAGTTCGCGATGTTGCCGAACCGCCCCTGGCAGGTGGCCGCCGTGCGGTCGCAGCCGGCCACGAGCTCCACGGCGGCCCCGGGGGCGAGCCCCGCGAGCGGCGTCATGAGCTGGAGCACGGCCGTGTTCTGGCCCACGATGAAGGCCCGGGCCTCGCCCAGCTTGAGGACACCGGCCACGTAGTACGTCGAGCCGGCGCCCAGGTTGGGCGCGCCGGCCACCGTGACGAGGAGACCGTTCACCGCCGTGACGCTGGCCGCGAAGGTGAAGGCCGCCGCGGTGAGGCCGCAGTTCACGTCGTAGAGCATCCACGGGCAGGTACGCTGGATGGCGACCCGCGGGACCGTGCGGGTGAAGAGCGCCTGCATCGGCGTGCATAGCAACGTGGCTTCGGCTCCCTCGAGCGTGAGCGCGCTCACCTGCCCGATGAAGAGCGTCTGCACATCCGTGGCACCGCGGTGGGACCGGTAGACGGTGAGGGACACGGGGGTCGGGGCGAGCCCGCCGATGAACTGGGCCGCGAGCGGGTCGGTGCGAGGGAGCGTCACCTCGAGCTGGCGCGTCCCCTGCTCGTCCACCGCGGCCAGCTCGCCGCGCCGGATCACGGCCGGCGTGAACGTCTGGCCCAGGTAGACGAAGGGGTCCTCGGTGGTGGCGTAGCGCCACTCCTCGGTGCCGCGGGCGAAGCGGTAGAGCTCGAACGGGGCGGCGCCGTAGCGCGAGGCTTCGAGCTGGGCGACGGTGCTCATGCCGGGGCCGGGGCTTCCCGGTTGAGATCGACGACCCGGAGCGTCGCCTCGGCCAAGGTCTGGTGGTGCCAGCGGAGGGCGGGCGCATCGTCGTCGAGCCGCACCAGGCTTAAGAAGCTCACCATCGTCCGGTCCTTGGGGTACGTCGTACCGAGCGTGGCCGAGAGGGTGAGCGTCTCGGTGCCGTTCCCGTTGTCCTGGGCGGCGGTGATGCCGCGGTAGACCGCCACCGTAGTGCCGCCCTCGGGTTTCAGGAGGGCGAGGTGGCGGCTCCCGTAGTCCACGGTCGAGAAGCCGAAGCGGCTGTAGCTGATGCCCTCCACCAGAAGCGTGAGGTCCCCCGGCGCGCGATCGGCGACGAGCCGGAAGTCATGCCGCCAGGTGGGGAGCCAGAACGGCGTCAACCGGCCCTGCAGGGCGTCGAGCATCGTCTGAAAGGCGGCGATCTCCGGCCTGCCGCGGAGGAGAAAGCCCACCGGCCGCGACTCGTTGGGTGTGGGGCCGAGAGCATCGTCGGTGAAGAGGCCCGCGCGGGAGTCGAGCCGGACCTTGGAGAGGGCGTAGTCCGAATCCGGATCCTCGCGCCGGTCGGGCTCCAGCTCCCAGACGGTGAAGCCGAGGTAGGTCGTCACCGGGCGCCTCTCACGCAGGATCGCATTCGAACGCCAGGGCGGCGCGGAAGGCATCGGGCCGAGGCCGGTCGATCCGGACCACGGGATCGAGCCGGCCGAGCCGAAGCGGGACCACGAGCGTGACACCGGCGGGCCAGGCGGCCTTGATGGTCCCGGAGACACCAAGCTGAAGGGGGGCGACGCTCCCGATCGTGAACGCCTCCCAGGTGTAGGGGTCGCGGATCAGGAGCGCCTGTTGGCCGGCCGCGAGCTCGCGGGTCGCCGTGTCGCACGGCACCGTGATCGCGCCGAGGGCCACCGCGGCGGTCACGGGGGTGGCGTGCGGCCAGAGCGGGACGCCGAAGGCGTAGGCGTTCCACCCCCAGACCAGCTGATCGAGAAACGCCGCCTCGCGCGGGTCGAGGCAGAGCACCGAGTAGCGGAGGAGGCGCCGGGGCTTGGCGCGGAGCGCGATGCGCTGCTCGAGGTCGGTGCTCGCCCGGATGATGTCCGTGAGCCACGCCTTCGCGTCTTCCACCGGCGCCGACCAGTCGGGCGTGAAGGTGAAGGGCACCAGGCGGGAGCCGGTGAGGACAAACAGGGGCTCGGCTAGACCTAAGAAGTCCCAGCGGATCGTGTTGTCCACCACCGCCGCGCCGGCGGGGAGGACCGAGACGGTGTAGATCCGGGAGCGGAGCGGGGCGAAGGCGACCGGGGTGCCGTAGGGGTCGGCCACCGTGACCCCGGCGGGTCCGGTCTGGGCGATCGCGTTCAGCGTCTGGGTCGTGAGCCGGAACCCGTTGAACACTTCGACGGCGACTTGCTGGAGCGACAAGACGAAGCCGGCGTCATAGCCGCGCGGATAGACATGGATGCGCTCGAACCACCACGCATCCGCGGGGTCGGTGCGGAGGCCGGCGCGCTGGGCCGTGCCCGCGACGGCGACGGACACCGAGGCGGTGGTCTTCACGGCGGCGGCGGCCCCGGACACCGGCATCTGCCCGCCGAACACCGCGGGCGACGCGAACCCGTCGAGGTTCGGCGTGCGAGCGGGGTTCTGCCCCAGCGCCAGCGTGAGCCCGTAGAGGCCCGCGAGCACCGCCATCGTCAGGCCGCCTTCCGGACGGCGAACGTGGGGAAGACGACGTAGGTGTCGGTGCCCACGGTGACCTCCGAGCCGTACGGGAAGCCGCCGTCGGTGATGTTGATGGCATACACGTCCGGCAGCCGCCCGATCGGAGAGTAGAGCCCGTCGGTGCGCTCGGCGGAGATCTCGATCGGCACCGGACCGAGGCCGGTATTCAAGGTGCTCCGGCCGCGCGCCTGCAGCGCGATCGCCGACCAGCCGTTGTCGAGGGCCGCGCTGTAGTTCGCGCCGGCGATGGCCGAATCGAGGCGCCGGTCGGTGCGCTCGCTCGTGCTGGTGGACTGGGAGACGCCGAGGTATTTCCCCACCACCGTGTCGACGTCGATCCGGACCAGCAGCGGCGAGCCCGCCCAGGAGTTGCCGACGCCGCCGTAGCCCGGCGGGAAGGTTTCGATCGAGAGCCCCATCTGGCCGTAGCCAAAGGTCTGGGTCATCCCGCCGGCCGAGCGCGTCCCCGCGAGCCAGGCGCCCCCGGTCCAGACGCCGTACTTGGTAAACGTGACCCCGAAGCCGAGGTAGACGTAGACATTCCCGGTCTTCCGGACCACGCACCACACACGATCGTTGGTGGCGTCGGTGAAGAAGTGGTACGCGCTGATCGCGCCGGCCTCGAGCGGCATCCCGACGCCGAGCTTGGTGAGCGCGTTCTGGGCGAGCGGAATGCCGGCCTGCGTGTTCCAGTCGGCTGCCGCCGAGTAGCCGGTGGCCGGCACGGCGAGGACGCCGTAGACGTTCGAGCCACCCGGGCCTGGGCTGGAGGTCCCATTCTCGTTCTGGAGCCAGCGGGTCGAGACGTAGACGCCGGCCCGGGTCACCTCGAGCCGCTTCCCGCTCCCCTGGGTGTCGAAGCGGCTCACCGTCCAGCCGTTCGCGAGCAGGAAGTCCTTGAACTTGGTTGCGAGGTCGTTGACATCGGCCGCGGTGCCGGTGGCGTAAGGCATGGACTCGCGTCCTCAGCTCAGCCGGACGGCGAAGAAGTCGTAGCGCGTGGTGCGGAACACGTTCGGCACCACGAGGTGATCCACGCCGCCGATCTGGACGATGTCCTCGGTGGCGACGCCGGCGCCGGAGAGCGCGTAGCAGCCTTCCAGCTCACCGATGAGCGAGACGCCGTCGGGATTGGGCGCCTCGTCCGAGGAACAGAGCACGATGGGCTGGAGGATCGGCGAGCCGTCCATCGCCTGCCGCACGTTGAAGCCGGTGGTCTTGGCGCAGCCGGGCCAGATGAGGTTGCCCCGGAGCGTGGTGTTCGCCGCGGTCGGGGGGGCGTTGGCCGGGTTGCCGCCCGTCAGGGTGCCGGCGATGTAGGCGCTGGAGAAGAGGCTCGCGAACCCGCGCCACGCGCCGGCCGGATTCCGGAGCCGCACGGCGCACATCTGATCCTCAAGATTCGTGATGTACGACTGGGTGCCCGGCTCGAAGGGCAGCCGGTGCTCGACGGGCGTGGCGCTCCACCGCCAGGCGGTGGAGGTGGCCGCGGGCTCCGCGCCGAGGAAGGCGAGCGAGCCGCCGATGAGGAGCGGGTAGGGGTACTGATTCGGCGTGGCGTAGGGCTGGAGGAAGCCGAGGTAGCACGCCTCGTAGACGGTGCTCACCTTGCACACTACGAGCAGCCGGCGCCCACTCACCATGAACCAGTACGGGATGGCGTTCTGCCAGAGCGGCACGTGCGGGGTGCGGTCGAGGATGGCGCCGGGCTGGGCCCCGAAGGCCATGGCCGGCTGGTACCCGGTGAAGCCCTGCAGTTTCCAGTTGTAGTAGTCGGCGCCGGCGTCGAAGTAGGTCGTGACCCCGGCATAGATCGCGTCGGCGCCGGCGCCCGGGCCGTGCATGATGAGCTCGGCCGGCGGGCCGGCGACCCAGCGGTCCTCGGTCCAGCGCTCCCCCACGGCGAGCGGCGCCTGCACCACGACGGTAAAGGCGTCGCCCACCTGGAAGTCGGTCGCTCCGTCAGTAATAAGGAAGGATAGGAAGGCGTTGGCGTACGCCACGCCCACCGTGGCGTTGGCCTGGGCGCCGCTCACCGAGCCCACCACCGAGAACGTGCCGCCGTTCGCCGCCGCGGCGGTGCAGGTGATGGTCCAAGTCTCCGGCACGGTGGCTGCGGTCGCCGACACCTGCGTGAGCTGACCCGTCCCTAACCCCAAGAAGGCGGGCTTGTTGGGGTGGGCCCAGCCCTTGGCGAACTGCCGGAGCCGATCCAGCAGGTGGAGGTAGCCGCTTGCTTCGCCCTTGGCGAACCCCATCGTCGCTCGCTCCTAGAGGCGCAGGGCGCGCCGGATGGTGTTCGCGTTCCGCTCGATCACGCGGATGATCGAGCGCGTCCCTTCCGTGGTCTCGAGCTTCCGAGCGACGAGGCCGTCCTCGAGCCCGACCACGAGCGCCGTCTCCCCACCAGGCGGGGCGGCACCCACGAGCCCGCCCTCGGCGAAGCGCGGCACGGTCGCCCCGAGGCGCCGCGGGTTCGGGGCGCGGAGCCCGTTCAGGGCCTCGAAGAGGTCCACGCCGTAAGCCCGCACCGCCGCGGCGCGCATGACGTATTCGCCGGCCGAGAGCCGGGCGAGGATCGAGTCGGACGTGGCGGTGCCGGGGCCGGTGATGTAGCCGCCGGTTGCCCGGCGAACCGGGGCAGGCACCTCGCCCCCCGCGCTGAAGCCGAGCAGGGAGCCTGCGGCGTTCACGATCGCCTGCTGGATCTGGAGCGCGATCAAGCGGGCGATAATCTGGTTCACGGCATCGAGCACCGAGCGGGCCGTGTCCCGCCAGACGTCGCCCAAGCTCCTGGTCTGGTTCAGGACGCCGGTGAGGCTCGACTCGAGCCCGCCTTGCAGCGCGTCGCGCGACGCCACGCCGAGCTGCGTCAGCACGCCCTGCGTCTGGTGGGTGACGCGGGCCAGCTCGTCGATCTTGTCGATCTGCTGCTGGATGGCGTCGAGGACGGCAGGGTCCTCGGTCGTCTGCTGCAGGGCGACGAGCGCTTGGCGCGTGGCCAGGAGTCCGGGAAGCCGCTGCTGCTCGAGCGCCAGCACCCGGCGCCGGCCTTCCACCTCCGTGATCGTCCCCGACCGCACGAGAGCCGCAATCCGCGCCTCCTCCCGGTCGAGCGCGTCGAAGACCTGCGCGGCCTCACGCGCCAGCTCGTCGAGCCGGATACGGGTCTCGCCGGCGGCGGCAAACTGTGCCACCTTCGCGGCCCGGTTCGGGTCGCCCTGCTGGGCGAGCACCCGGTCGAACTCGGCGGCCTGCCGGGCCAGCTCCTCCCGACGGAGCTGGAAGGTCTGCCCCTGGGCCTCGCGGATCTGCACCTCGAACTGGAGCGCGGCCTGCCGAAGCCGCTCGCGCTCGGCCAGCTCGTCGGCGAGGAGGTCGTTCCGGCGGCCTTGCACCTCGAGCTGGCGCTCCTGGATCTGGGCGTCTAGCTGCGCGAGCGCCGCGGCGCGCTGGGTGCGGTCGGCCTCGGTGCGGGCCGGCTGGGTGAGCACGGCATCCCGCTTCGCCTGTAGGGCTCGGAGTTCCGCGGAGGCCTGCGCCTCGATGAGGCGGCGGCGCTCGGCGTAGAACTGCGCGAGGCTCGTGAGCCCTTGGGCATAGGCGCGCTGGGCCTCCGCTTGCTCGAGCTGGAAGCGGCGCTGGGAGATGCGGAGCGCGTCGTCGGCCGCCTGCTGGGCGGCCCGCGCGTCGGCCTGGGCCGCACGGTCGGCGTCCTGCTGCTGCTGGCGGTTGGCCTGCATCTGGACGTCCCGCTTCTGCTGGTTCGCCTCCCGCAGCCGACGGAGCGCTGCGTCCTGGCGGCCTTCGTCGGCGTTTCGGCCGAGCAGGAAGTCACCCGCCCGCTCGCGGTCCTCGTTGAAAGAGGCGATGACGGCCTTGGCCTGGGCGAAGCCGGACGCGACCTCGGTCCCGATGCCGCGGAAGTCCCCGCGGAGGAGTCGGTCCCGTGCTGCCACGGCGGTGCGGACGCCCACGACCATGAGGTTGGCGCTGGTGGCGATGATGTTGGCCAGGACGTCGAAGGCCGTGACCACGGTCCGAATCACGCCGCCCGCGATCCGACCCAGGGTCTCGAGTGGGCCGCCGGCCTCGCCCGCCGCGGCCGTCAGCACGCCCACCGCCGCCGTGACGGATGGTGCCAAGCCCGCGCCGAACTGCGCCGCCAGTCCCTGCGCGGCCGTCCCGAGGTCGGTCAGGCTGTCGTTGAACGCCTGCGCTTGCTGGGTGGCTTCACCCGAGAACAGCACGCCCAGCCGACGCGCTTCCTCGGTGGCGCGGGCAAAGCCGCCGTCGGCCAAGTCGTTGAGCAGCGGGAGCAGGCGGAGGCCGACCCGGTCGCCGAAGATCTTGCCGGCGACCACCGCCTTCTCGGCACCATCGGTGTACCGGGTCTGCGCGTCGGCGATGCGGACCAGCGCCTGGTCGAGCGAGAGACTGGCGAGATCCTTGGCCGAAAGCCCGAGGGCGCGGAAACTCGCGACCGTGTCCGCGTTACCGCTCTGGAGTTCGGTGAGCGACTTGGCGAGCCCGCGGAGTCCGGTCTCGAGTTCCGTCTGCTCAACGTCCGCCTTCCGCGCGGCGAGGGCGAGCGCGGAGAGCGGTTCGGCCGCGACCCCGGTCGCCTGGGCGAGCTTGCCAATGGCGTCGGCTGCCTGCAGGCTGTCGCGCACGAAGGCGGCGACGCGCACGGCACCGATGGCACCGGCCACGTTCTTGACGCCGGCGACCAGCACGCCGAGGCCGCGGGCCTGCGCCTCGGCCGCGGCGGTGCCCTGCCGCTGGGTCTGCTGGAGCCCCTTGAGCCGGGTCTCGACCTGGCGGATCGCCGCGACGACCGGATCGGTCCCCTCCGCCTCGAAGCGGACGCCGACGCGTGGCGCGGTCACGGTTTACCCCCGGAGGATCGGCGGCGGCTGCGGCGGCTTGGGCCCCTTCCGCCCCTGGTGCGGGGCGAGCACCGCCCACACGGTGAGCCGAAGGCGGTAGTCGCGCGCGGCCTCGCTGCGGAGCTGGGCGAGGTACGCGAGGAGCCCCTCGCGGAGCGGCCAGCGGAGCACCACGGGAAGCCGGTCGGGGTCCCACCCGGCGAGGTCGCGGACCACCTCGTCCCAGTCGCCAAGGTCTACGGCGCCCCGGCGGGGGCGTGGTGGACGGCTGACCGCTCGATCGTCGGGGCCGAAGAGCTCGGGAAAGTCGCCGAGGACTCGGCCCCGCTCACGAAAAAACCGAGCAGCAGCCGCACCAGCGCCGCCTGGAGCAGCGCCTTCTCGTCCGGGTCCGACCGCGCGCCGAAGAACTGCACTAGCTCCTCGGCCAGCGCCGGGCTCCACGGCCGTCCCTGCTCGGTGAGGGTGCCGGCGAGCAGGTGAAGGGTCCGGCCCGAGGCCCAGATGCGCTGGAGCAGGTCGTCGGCGATCGTCTCGATCGCGCGGCCTTCCGTGAAGAGCCGCCGGAGGTCGTGCAGCCCCGCGGCCTGCACCTGGGCCATCATCCAGACGTCGTGCTCGAACGTGGTGACGGCGACTGGGACGAAGCACCGGCCGCCGAGCAGGAGCTCGTCGTCGAC
>JBFWSN010000038.1:0-17382 GCA_050248355.1 Dehalococcoidia bacterium | reverse complement strand
CCAACGGCAAGGCCGAGCGCTTCATCAAGACCCTCACCGAGCGCTGGGCCTACGGGCAGATCTACGCCAGCTCGGCAGAGCGGACCGCCGCCTTGGCGTCCTGGCTGCGGTTCTACAATCACCAGCGGCCGCACAGCTCCCTGGCCCGCCAGACGCCAGCCGCCCGGCTGGCATGGCTCCTTGGGAACAACGTGCTGGCGGCCCACATCTAGTGCACGGTCCCGAAGCTCCTGCGGCGCTTCGCGGCATCGCATCGCATCGCGAGCTGCGTCCTCGACTCCGGCGATAGGACCGCCATCACCGGGGATCTGCGCCCTTGCCTCGCGGGCGATTCGCTCGTGAAGCCCATACAGGACCTCCGGGGCGGTGCACTACTAGACCTCCCGGTCGTGGCCGCCCGGAGGGGTCCCGGTAGGATCCATGGGTCGGCGGTGTCGGAGGAGCGGTGGTGCGGTGAGGTGACGTGGCGGGCTCGCATCGTGACGCTCGGCGTGGTCGGGCTCATCGCCGCCTGCACGGTCCTCGCCGCCGCGCCCGCCCTCGGGCAGGAGGGGCCCGACGCCCCGCCGCCGTCGGTAGTCCAGCCCCCGCTGCCGGACACCCCGGACGCGCCGCCGGTCGCGCCGCCCGTGGATCCGCCCGCCACCCCCGCGCCGGATCCCGACCCACCCCCGTCAGCGGCGCCGACGGATCCCGGCGAGGAAGAGGTTCCGGAGGATGTGGGGCCGACGCCGGAGGAGATCGCCGAGCAGGAGGCCGCTGAGGCCGAGGCGGAGCGCCAGCGGCAGGCGGCGATCGAGCGGCGCGAGCGCCTGGAGGCCGCGAGGGCGGCCGCCGTAGCTCGGATCCAAGAGGCCGCCGACGACGCGATCGGCGCCACGGACGAAGGAATCGTCCCCGGTATCACCACCGTTATCGACGTGGCGATGCCGGCTCCTCTCGCGGAGCGCGACTCGGAGTTCCTCGCGGCGCTTGCGGTCGTCCTCATGCTCGCAGGGTGGGCGGGGGTAGTCGCCCTCTTCACCGCACTCGAACGCCGCGACCGCTCGGCTCAGGTCGTTCTCATCCTCTTGGCGGTGCTCCTGCTCGACGTCCTCCTCGTTCCGTCGGTCAGCGGCGGCGGGGGTGACGTCCTCCATCCCAACGTTGCGGGCTTCTCGGTGTCGGCAGTCGACGCGTTCGTCCTCGCGGCTCTCGCGGCCCGACTCGTGTCCGGCCGCCTCTTCCCGGTGACGCTGACCACGCTTTGGTGGCTCGCCTTCTTCGCCTGGATCGGTGTGGCGGCCATGATGGGGATCCTCGGTGGCCACGCGGCCAACCCGGTCTTCTTCTCGGGGCGCATGGTCCTCGCGATGGCTGTGTTCCTGCTCGTCTCGACCATCCCGCCCGAGCGGTACCTCGGCCGTGGGGGCCTGCCCAGGTTCCTCGTCGCCGTGGGTTTCGTCGTGGGTGTGATGCTGCTGTTCAGCGCTGCCGGGCGTTCACTCGTCCTCGGAGGCCCCCTGTCTGGTCTCTCCTGGGGAACCTTGGGCGCCGACGGCGCCACGGTGCTCTCCGGGCTCGGGGTGCTCGCGCTGTCACTCGCAGTCGTCCGTTCCCGTCGGCGGGCGCCTCTCCTCCTGGCGGCGGGTGCGCTGCTCCTGTCAGGGTTGTTCGCGACCCAGCGGGCCGCACTCCTCGGCACCGCGGTGGGGATCTTGATCCTGGTGGTGGCATGGCTCACCCCTACCGGGCGGCTGCGCCGCAGGGTCACCCGGCGGGACGCCCTGATCGCGGCGCTCACGGCCTCGGCGATCTTCCTCAGCGGAACGATCTACCTCACGGCGTCCGATAGGACCGATCCCACGGTTCCCGGGGCCGAGGCGGTGACTGCGACCTTCACCGCGCAAGGGAAGGCGAGTTCCGCGGACGCCCGGATCAGCCAGTGGACAACCGCCCCGGATCTGATCGCCGAGAGCCCCTTCGTAGGGCACGGGCTCGGGTTCGAGTACGACTATTACGAGCCCGGCCTCCAGGACACCCTGACGACGACGCTCACGCACAACGTCGTGCTCGACCTGCTGCTGAGGACCGGCCTCGTCGGGCTGTGTCTGTTCGTGGTCGCTCTGCTGCTGACCGTGCGCGACGGCCTGGTGTCGTGGAGGCGGCATTCCGACGGCGCCGTCGCAGCGTTGGCGCTCGCAGGGGTAGCGGCCCTCGCGAGCCTCGCCGTCAAAGGCGCCGTGGAATCGATCTTCGAAAAGGATCGCCTGATGGTCTACCTGGGGCTTGTCGTCGGCGTGGTGATCGCCGCCCGTCTCTCCGTGCCCCAGCCTGCGGAGGAGACCGAGTCCGGACCGGCCACGCGTGCGCCGGCCCCGGTCCGTCGCCCCCCGGTCGTCCCGGCGCGACCGACGGGTCTCGTCCTCGACGTTCCGGGGGGTGCGACCACTCGTCCCCCGGGCTAGCATCGGAAACGATCCACCCCGGATGACGACGAGACTGCGTCTCCCTGCGCGGTCGCTGGGTCGGTTGCACAGGCGACTATCCGCGCCCAAACACCACGGAACGATCATGACCTCTTCGGCTGACGAGCGCGCCTCCATCCAGACCACCCAGAACCCGGTCACCGGGCCCGGAATCGGGACGATCGCGGTCTGCGCGCTTACCTGCATGCGCCCGGTAGGCCTCGGGCGATTGTTAGAGGGCCTGGCCGGGATCCTCCTCGGCGAGGACCCGCCCGAAGTGCGGATCGTGATCGTCGACAACGACCCAACGGGCTCCGCTCGGGGGTTGGTGGACGACGCAGCCGGCCGCCTGCCGTTCCCGGTCTCCTACGCGGTCGAGCCACGGCGCGGGATCCCGTTTGCGCGCAACACCGCCTTGGAGTTGGCTGGGGCGGTCGATGCGGTGGTGTTCATCGACGACGACGAGGTCCCCGAGCCGGGATGGCTGGCGGAACTGATAGCCGTCCACACGTCGAGCGGTGCTCCGATAGTCACCGGCCCCGTCCTCCCCGTGTTCGAGGAGCCGCCGCCTCCGTGGGCCCTCCACGGGAACTTCTTCGCTCGTCCTCGCTTTCCGACCGGTGCTCGGCTGCACTACGCCCGCACGAGCAACGTCCTCATCGAGCGGTCGGTCTACGCAGGGAGGCCGCGTCCTTTCCCCGAGGGGCTCGCGAACAACGGAGGGGACGACACTTACTTCTTCCACGAAGCTCACCTCGCCGGGCGCGCGATCGTGTGGGCGGACGACGCGGTCGTCCACGAGTGGGTCCCGCCGAGCCGGGTGAGCGTCCGCTGGCTCATGCGGCGTGAGTTCCGTCGGGGCAACACTCTCACGCTCGTCATGCGGGCACTTGAGGACTCCCGCGGCCGCAGGGTCCGCAGGTCGTTGCAGGGCGTCGGGCGTGTCGCCGAGGGGCTCGGCCTGCTCGCCCGCTCAGTATTCGCGGGACGTCACGTGGCCGTCCGGGGGCTACAGCGGATCTGGTTCGGCGCAGGCCTCATCAGCGGGCTCACTGGCTACAGCTATCAGGAGTACGCGGTCATCCATGGCCGGTAGGGGAGCCGCGCGGCCGCGCGTGCTCATGGTCACCAAGTTCCTCCCGGACGGGCCTCCATCGGGGGCCCAGATCCGCACCAGTGCACTGCTTGGCGTCATGCGAACGCGCTTCGATGTCTCGGTCGTGGGCTATGCCGAGCGCAGTGGTCCTCGACCGCGGGGCCGACGGTCCGCCCTGATGAATGCCCTCGCCACGCGACGTCCATACCAGGTGTCCCGGTGGGACACCCCGTGGATCCGCGAGCGGATCGGCGAGGAGATGACCTCCTTCGGACCGGACGCGATCCACATCGACCACCTGCAGGTCGCGCCCCTCGTCGGAGGGCTCGGCCTTCCCCGAGTCCTCGACATGCACAACATCGAGTCCGTGCTGGCCGCGGGCGTCGCCGCCTCCACCCGCGGGCCGGCCTCCTGGGTTGCTGCACGGGACGCACGTCTCCTGCGAGACGTCGAGCGAGAAGCCGCGGGGGCTGCGGATCTGGTGCTCGTGAGCAGCCACCGGGAGCGTGAGCGGGCTCCTATCGGGGACGTCGAGGTGGTACCCAACGGTGTCCACGGTGGCACGCCGCCGCCGTCGGTCCCGATCGATCCCGATCTCCTCGTCTTCAGCGGCCTGTTCTCATGGCTACCGAACATCGACGGCGCGGAGTGGTTCGTGCACCAGGTGCTGCCACTCATCCCCCCGCACCTTCGCGTGCGGCTCGTGGGTCGTGATCCCGACCCGCGCGTACGCGCTCTCGCCGGCCCGCGCGTCGAGGTGACCGGCGAGGTCCCGGAGATGGCACCCCATGTGGGCGCAGCGGCGGTCGTTCTGGCGCCATTGCTCACCACCGGGGGGACGAGGCTCAAGATCCTCGAGGGACTGCTGGCTGCGCGTCCCGTCGTGGCGACCCCGCTTGCTGCGGAAGGGCTCGAAGACCTCGCCGGGAGGGGGCTCACCCTCGCCGCATCACCCTCGGAGTTCGCATCGGTCGTCACGGAGCTGGCAGCGGACCCGGACCGTGCGAGCCGAGTCGGCGCGGAGGGCCGCCGGGCGGTCCTCGCCTCCTACGAGTGGAACGCGATCGGTTCGAGGCTCCTCGACCTCTACGAGTCTCGTATCGGTCTCGCGTGAGTCCGGGCGGATCGCACCAGGGCCCCTCCGGGGGCATCCGTGGGCCGACGGTGAGCTGGAGGATCGCGGCGGCGGGCGCTCGCCGCTACTGGTTGCTCGCGGCGATCGTGCTCCTGCTGTGCGCGCTCGCAGGCGTGATCGCCGGCCGGTCCGTGGAGCCGCGGGTGGAGGCCACCGTGAGTGTGGCGGTCGCGCCCCCGCAGGACCTGAGCGGCCGGCCCGAGAGCTATGCGGCACTTCTGCCGTCGCTCGTCCGGGAAGCCGCGTCCACGTCGCTTCGGCGTAGCGTCGAGGAGACCCTGACGGCGAGCCTGCGGACAGCCGAGTGGGACGTCGCGGTGATCCCTGATCGCGACGCGCTCGCCATGAGGATCACCGTCTCGTCTCCTGACCGTTCGGTCGCCGAGCGTGTCGCCTCCGCCTACGCCCGGGTGGTATCGCGTCAACTCCGCGCGTCGGGCGTCGGTCTCGTCCAGGTAGAGGCCGAGCGACCGAACGTGCGCTCGGCCGACAACGCCGGCTACGTGCCCATCGTGGCGGGCCTGGGCCTGGGCATGGTCGTCGCGATGCTCCTGGTGGTCTCGTTGCAGGTCCTTCGGCCGCGGATCGACCACGAGGAGGACCTCAAGACCCTCGGGCTCGACGTCCTTTGGGATGATGATGGCGATCCCGCCCTGGCGACCCTGGGGGTGGAACGCCTCCGCCTCACCCTGGAGGGCACGATCCCCCGTGCGGGGTCCGTGGCCATCATTTCGCTGGAGCCGGGCGACGGGGCGACACAGGTCGCCATCGAACTCGCGGCCTCCGCGGGTGTCCCCGGGCGCGAGATCGTCCTGGTTGAAGGGGATGTCCGGCGGCGTCTCCTCGTCGACGCCGTGGAACTGGGTCGGGGGACCACCGTGCCGGTCTGGGCGCCGCCCACCGGGTCACGGCGACCGGTGGAGATCGCCGACTCGGAGGTTCGCGACCTCATCGAGGTGGCTCGGCTGGAGGGGGCGACCGCCGTGGTTCACGCCCCCCCGCTCGAGGGCGCACCGGAGGGCCTCGTCGTCGCAGGACTCTGCGATGCCGTGGTCCTCGTCGTCCGCGGCGGGAGGCACGGCCCCGACGAGGTGCGTCGCAGGGTGGCGGACCTCCACGCGGCGGGCGCGCGGATCGCCGGTGTCGTGCTGCGCCGGGGTCGCCCCCGTCCTCACGCTCACCTGCTGGATACAGCGGCCGTCGGCGTTCCGCAGGACGCCGGAGCGAGCCCGTCGCGAACTCGGCGAACGGCACGGAACGCCGGCTACGTCTTCCTCCAGACGGGGCTGCCGCCCCTCCTGAACGTCCTGCTGCTTCCCCTGATGGTCAACAAGCTCGGGGCGGAGGCCTATGGGCTCTTCGCAACCCTCTTGGCCGTCTTCATCTTCTCCTCGCTCTTCGACCTCGGGCTGTCCAAGTCGGTCGTCCGATTCGTGGCGGCATACAGCGCGTCGGACGACGTCCGCGGGATCTCCCGGTTCGTCAGCACGACCTTCGTCCTCTACCTGGGCATCGGCGTGATCGTGCTCCTGGCCGCGGTGCTCTTCGCCTTCTTCGGCCTGGGCTTCATCAACGTCCCGCCCGATCTGGAGCAGGCGGCCTTCTGGTCGTCGATCGTGTTCGGCCTCTCCGGTCTCTACAACTTCCCCGCGGGCACGCTCGGCGGCGTCATGGGCGGACTGAAGAGGCACGACGCGGAGAGCGGTCTCCACGTCTCGGTCGCCGTCGCCCAAGTCGTGGGTCAAGCAGCCGTCGTCCTGGCCGGCGGCGGCGTCCTCGCCGTCGTGATCGCCTTCCAAGCCCCGAACCTCATCAAGCCATGGGTCCGGCTGCATCTCATCCGGCGCTTCCTGCCCGGGTTCCAGTTGCGGCCCTCGCTCTTCAGCCGGGATGTGATCCGCGAGATCTCGACCTACAGCGGCTGGTCATTCCTGGTGGAATCGGGCCGCCGAGTCGTTGAGAGCCTGGACCCGGTCATCGTGTCCGCGGCGTTCGGGCTCGCGACGGTCACGCCCTACACGATCGGTCTGCAGGTTGGCCGTCTGCTGCAGCGCCTCACGATGCCGGTGGCCTTCGTCCTCCTCCCGGTCGCCTCGGAACTTCACGCCCTCGGTGACCATCGCGTGCTCCAGAGGCTGTTGGTGAAGGCGACGCGGTACACGGCCGCCGTCGCGATCGGGCTGGGCGGTCCCTTGTTCGTGCTCTCCGACGACGTGATCCGGGTGTGGCTCGGTGAGTCATATCCTCTCGCCGTCGATGTGTCGCGGATCTTCCTGGTGGCCTCGGCCCTCCTGATGGCGCGCGCGCCGCTCATGCAGCTGCTGGAGAGCACTGTCCACGGGGTACGACTCGCTGGAGTCTGGATCGGGATCGAGACCGTCGTGAACGTCGCGGTCAGCTTGGTCCTGCTGCAGTTCCTCGATGCGCGCGGGGTCATCCTCGCCACCGTCATCGCAACCGTCGGGGTGACCTTGCTCGGTCTTCTGCCCGCAGCGACGCGGCTCCTCGACGTGTCGGCGGCCTCGGTCCTGCAGGGGAGCCTCGTGCCGCTCGTCCGGCCCCTGGTCATCGCCGTCCCGGTGTGGCTCATCGTCTCCTGGCTCGTTGACGGGGCGTCCCTGATCCCGGTGCTGGCAGGGGTGGCCATCAGCGCCCTCGTGTTCTTCGCCGGCTTCTGGATGACGCTGGAGCCCGCAGAACGACGGGACCTCCGCCCGGTGAGGTCCCGATGAGGCGTCGCGCCCTCGTACTGCTCAGCCGTGACCCCGGCGGACGGCGGACAGGCAGGAAGGCCGTGCTCAGCACGATCGTCGAGAGCTTGCGAACACTCGACCTCGAAGTCGTCGTCGTCGTGATCGGCTCCGAGCCACTCGAGAGCCCCCCGCCGGCCTTCGCCGGGGTGACGATGAAGAGTGTCCCCGCGCCCGGCCCCGGCCGCGCGGGCCTCGCAGCCGGCGCCTCGTTCCTGACCGGGCGCCGCAGCCTCAACGAGTGCCTCTACCGCTCCGGCCCGACTCGACGCGAGGTGGCGGACATCGTCAGAGAGGTCGACCCGGACGTGATCGTCGCAGACATGATCCGGTGCGCAGCGCTGGTCGAGAACCTCGACGCGCCCGTCTTCGTCGATCTCGACGACCTTCTCTCGGAGCGTTACCGGGCGATTGCGACTGACGACGACGGTGATTCGGTGCTCGGCTACTACGAGGAACGTCTGCCCCGGTCGGTGAGGTGGGCGGCCCGCGCGGTGGCGCGGCGGCTCCTCAGACGCGAATCCGGGGTGCTCGCCCGGAGAGAGGTCGCCGTTGCCCGCTGGGCGGCGGGGGTGTCGCTCGTGTCGCGTCGCGAAGGTGCGGAGCTGAGCCGGCGTTCGGGTGTGCCGGTCGACTACCTGCCCATGGCGTTCGCCCCGCCGGACATCCCAGCCGACGCCGGACGGGCGCGCCCGGGCTCGTTCGTTCTGACCGGCGGCCTCGACTACCGGGCGAACCTTGTGTCGCTTCGGTGGTTCTGCGCCGAGGTGCTTCCGTTGCTCTCGGATGACGTCCGCCTCGGCTTCTGTCTCACGGTCGTCGGGCACTGCCCCCCGGCGGTGCGTGCAGAGCTGGAACGGCCGGGCGTTCGCCTCCTGGGCTACGTCGATGACCTTGATGCCGAGCTCCGGCGCCACCGCGGGTTCCTGGCCCCGATCACATCGGGCACCGGCATCAAGACCAAGGTGCTCGAGGCGATGGCCCTTGGCCTGCCGGTCGTGAGCACCCCGGGCGGCGTCGCCGGGCTGGATCAGGGGGAGCCACTGCGCTGGCTCGAGGCGTCCGACGCCCAGACGTTCGCGAACGCAGTGCGCAGACTGTCACGCGACCCGGCGCTGGCCTCCGCGACCGGACTCGCGGGACGGGAGTATGTCTCCCGGCAGTTCTCGCCGGAGGTGCTCGCCGAACGGTGGAGGGCGGCGCTCTCTCCGATCGTTCCGTCTCTCGGGCGCCCCGAGAACTCCGGGACTGCGGCCCCACCCTGAGCCCCTGAGCGGGCTCAGTTCGCGGGCGCCTCCCCGTCGGAGCGTGTCTCCGAGACGCTCCCCGCGGGCGCCGTCCGGATGGACCTCTCGCCTCCGCGACGGCGGGGCGCCCTGACGGGCTTGAACGAAGGAGGTCGTCGAGTTCGGGTGAGGATGACGCCGAGCACCTCCGCGCCGGCGTCCGACAACTGATCCGCGGCGCGTCGGACCTCGGTCGGCGAACGTCGCTCGGACTCGACGACGAGCACGGCCGCGCCCGCGACGCTCGCGACGAGCAGGGCGTCCGCCGCGGTGTCGAGCGCTGGGGTGTCGATCAGGATGCGGGCGCCCGGCACATCGACCTCGCTGAGGACCGCCGCGAGCCCGTTGTTCAGGATGTCCGACGGATGGTGATCGAGCCGTCCTGCCGGCAGGACGCTCAGCGCGGGGAGCTCCGTCACCACCGGGGCAACCCAGGTGGGGTCGCCGTCCCGGACGTCCGCCAGGCCCGATCGGTTCGGCAGCCCGAAGCTCGCGTGGAGCTGCGGGTCCCGGAGGTCGGCGTCAACGGCGGTCACGGAGTGGTCGAGCGCTCCGATCCCCCAGGCCAGGCATGCGGTGACGGTGGTCTTCCCCTCCCCTTCCCCTATGGACGTCACAGCGATCGCGCTCACGCGGGCCACGGGCCGACGCGCGTCGAGGTTGATGCGGATCCGTTCGAAAGCCTCCGCGAGATCCTCGGTTTCCCGGTCGGAGAAGACCCTGGCAGGGCGGGGTAGGGGCCCCGGCTGCCGCGGCACCTCGCCCAGCATGTTGAGGTCGAGCGCGCGTACGTCCTGCGGCCGCCACACACGGGGGCGCAATGCTTGGGCGCCCAGGATGGCGAGCACGCCGGCGACGAGGCCGAGCGCGACGCCGGCCGTGAGCAACACCGAGCGCGCGCCCGCCGTCGATCGGACCTCGGACGCTTGGTCGAGTGTCCGGAGGATGACCAGCTGGTCGGCCTCCTGCTCTGCCACCACGGCCTCGGCGAAGCGGTTCGCGATGGGGACCGGCACGTCGCGATCACCGGAGCTGGCCGTCACGATCATGATGAGGGATTCGGCGTCGGTGTCGACCGTGACATCCCAATCAGCGTCGAGGAGTGAGGACGGGAGGCTGTCCGTCAGCGCGTTGAATACCGCCGGGCTCTGCGCCTCCTCCGCGAGCGATGGGAGTACGAATCGGATGCCCTGGACGTTGGATCCGAGTTCCTCGCTCGGCCGCACGACGATGGTCGAGGAGGCCTCGAACTTCTCGGACGGGGCGAAGGCGAGGATCGCGGAACCCAGGACGCAGACCGCGAAGACCCCCACGCCGAGCCACCAGAAGCGCCTGATTGCCGAACTCATGCCGTCGCCTCAGCTCGCACCGAGGCC
Organism: Dehalococcoidia bacterium; assembly: GCA_050248355.1. Classification (GTDB taxonomy): domain Bacteria; phylum Chloroflexota; class Dehalococcoidia; order UBA2979; family UBA2979; genus JAIBBD01. The sequence goes on along the minus strand of JBFWSN010000038.1, from coordinate 7,292 downwards.
GGCCGACGAGGCGACGCAGCCAGACCCAGCACCTCCTCGTGCGGGCTCGGCGTGGTTGTTGCTGGTGGCCTCGATGGATTCATCGTGCGGAATAGTAGCCAGTGGGCGGGACCGGGGCGGTCAGGGCGGGGCCCGGTACCACCCATTTGTAGACTGCGAACACATCGACCCCGAGGAGGACGGCGGTGAGCGCTGCGCCCGCAGAAACGCCGATACTCGTCACGGGCGCGAATCGGTCCGGCACCACCTGGGTCGGCCGCATGCTCTGCGCGTCCGGCGAACTGGAATACGTCCACGAGCCGTTCAACCCGGGGATCTGGCCACGAGTCCTCGGCGTGGACACCAAGGGCCACTACGCTTACGTCTGCGCCGAGAACGAGGGGCCGATGGTTCCGGCGATCGAGAGGATCCTGCGCCACCGCGCGCCGCTCCTCTCGCAAGTCGGTGAGGCGCGATCTGCCCGTGACGTCGGCCGGCTGGGGAAGGCCGCTGTCCGGACCGCCGGCTGGGCGATCCGGCGTCGACGCGTGCTCCTCAAGGATCCGATCGCGATGTTCTCGGCACCATGGTTGGCCGACCGCTTCGACGCCCGCGTCGTGGTGATGATCCGCCACCCTGCCGCGTACGTCAGCAGCATCGACCGGCTCGGATGGCGGTTTGATTTCGGGTTCCTCCTGTCCCAGCCGCTGCTCATGCGCGATCTCCTCGAGCCCTGGAGAGACGAGATCGAAGCACGGGCCGCGGATCCCGGGACCCCTTTCGATCAGGCCATCACCTTGTGGCGCATCAAGTATGGCGTGGTGGACCGGTGGCGCAGGGAGCGGCCCGACTTCGACTTCGTCCTCTACGAGGACCTGGCGTCAGAGCCCGTTGACGGTTTCGAAGCTCTCTATCGCCGACTCGGCCTGACCTTTGATGGCGGGGCCCGGACGACCATCGAGTCCTTCACCGGCTCGGCGAATCCCGCGGACCGGCCTCCGAGCGAGTGGTCGAACGTCCGGCGCGACAGTCGCGCCGCCCGCAACGCCTGGCTGGCCCGGCTCGACCAGAACGAGATCGACCGGATCCGCGTGGGCGTCGGCGAGATCGCCGACCGCTTCTATACCGACTCAGACTGGCGTCCCTGACGGCCTCCTACCGGTCGTCGCGGCCGGTCCGGCCAACGAAAATCTAACCTCTTCCTCAACCTGGATCGGGGTAGCGTCAGGGCGACGGCAGGAGGGCCCCTCCGTGCGGCTAGGCGGGCGTTCGACAAGACCGGCCATTCGGATGGCGCGAACCCGGAGGCGGTTTTGATGTTCTAGGTGCCGTCAGTCAGACCCGATGTGAGGAAGCGAGGGAGCGCTGTTGTCGACGACGCTCACCGGTCTCGAGCCCGACATGCAGGCACAGATGCAGCACCGGGCCGTGTCCCTCCGCAGGCCGATCGACGCCGGTCGCGTGCTGCTGGTGCTCTGGGATGCGGCGACCCCCCTGCTCCTGTTCGGCATCACTGCGCTCCTCGGCGGCATGGTTTCGCCCGATGCCCCCGTGATCGGTGCCGTGGCCGCTCCTGCCCTCGTGGCGGCGTTGGTGTCCCTGCTCGGGCTGTCCTTCGGAGACGGCTACCACCGGGGCCTCGGCGCGTCGCCGCGCGTGGGCCACCTCATCCTCGTGTCCGCTCTCGCCACATGGGTCTCCTGGATCGTCGGGTCCGCCACCGGCGCGGACCTGAGCGTTGCTCAGTTCGCGACGGTCTCGGTGGCGGCACCGCTTCTCTGGGCCGGTGGACGATGGGTCGTCGGCCAGAGCCACTTGAGCCGTCCGGAGCGCGTGCTGATCGTCGGGAGCGGCCACGTCGCCCAGCGTTTTGTCGACGTCACGAACCGCAATCCCGAGATGGGACTGACCGTCATCGGCTGCGTGGACGACGTGCCTCTCGCCGGGAACCTCGACGGCCCAGCCGTTCTCGGGCGCGTCGGCGACCTCCGGTCCGTACTCTCGAGCTACGACATCGATCGCGTCGTCGTGGCCTTCTCTCTTCGCAGCGACGCGGAGATCCTCGAGGTGCTGCGGGACTGCGACGAATTCGGCGTGAGCCTGGACGTCGTTCCGCGACTGTTCGACCTCATGGGTCCCCGGCCCATGGCTCGTTCTCTCGGTGGGCTCGCACTGGTCGGCGTGCAGGGCCCCGGCCTGAGCCGGCCCCCGCTCGTCGTCAAGCGGATGCTCGATGTCGTCGGGTCCATCGCGCTCCTCGCCATCCTGTCCCCGTTCCTCCTCGTGATAGCGGCCGTGGTCAAGCTCGGCGACGGGGGCCCTGTCTTCTTCGGACAGGTGCGGGTCGGCCAGGGCGGACGGCTGTTCCGATGCCTCAAGTTCCGCACGATGTGCGTCGACGCGGAGAAGATGGAGCCGGATTACGCCGGCATGGACCGGGACGAGCTGGACATCCGCCGTGTGGTCCGGGAGCTGAAGACCGACTCCGATCCCCGGATCACCCGTGTCGGTCGGTTCCTGCGGGCGACGAGTCTCGACGAGCTCCCGCAGCTCATCAATGTCGTCCGCGGCGAGATGAGTCTCGTCGGGCCTCGCCCCCTGCGGCCCTTCGAGGTCCAGACCCTTCGGGGATGGCAGCTCGTACGTCAGACCGTTCCCCCGGGCATCACGGGGTTGTGGCAGACCCTCGGCCGGAGCAACGTCGATTGGGACGAGCGGATGCAGATGGACTACGACTACGTGCGGCACTGGTCGCTCGTCAACGACGTCCGCATCCTGCTGCAGACTGTCCGGGTGGTGATCGCTCGCAAGGGGGCCACCTGACGGTTCGGGCACCCGTAGCCCGGCTCGTGCTCGTCGCGACCACCGTCCTCGTGATGGTGGTCGCCGTCCGTCCGGCTGCGGGCGCGACCGCGGCGGACGTGAGGGACTGCGTCATCCGGAACCTGGTCAAGTACTCCGATCCCGACCGCGCGGCGGTGGCCCAGTACGTCGATATCGAGGCCGCTTGCCGTGCGGCCCTCGACGACCGCGCAACAGGCGGGATCGTGATCTCCGATGGCGGGGGATCCGCGGCTGGGGATGCGCGGGACGGATCCCCGGCGGAACCGACGACGGGGGGCGACGGATCGGCGTCCCCGGCGTCCGGTGACACCTCGGGCCCGTCCGCGGGCGGTGATGCCGAGGGTCCTGCTCCGGCGGCGAGGAACGGGGATCGTGCCCAGGCAGAGCCGGGGACAGGCGGCACGACGTCAGCGGCACTCGCCACCAGCCTGGAGAGCTCGTCGGCCTCCCCGTCCCTTGCGCCGTCGGCACCCTCAGCCTGGATCGTCGCGCTCGTGGTCCTCGTCGTCGCCGCGCTCGCCGCTCCCCGACTCCTCGGGGTCCTCCGGCGACGTCGCTAGCGGCTCTCCGCTCCCTCCCGAGCGCGGCCCGGAGGGACCCGGTCACGGCCTCCCGGGTCGCCGCGCAGGCGTTCTCCTGCGCGGCGCCTCTCTTCGCCGCCCTCCTCCTCGCCTTCGCGAGTGGCGGCTACTTCGCGGCGGACTGGGGCCTGGCCTGCATGGCGCTGTTGGTCGTGCTGGCAGTGTTGCCACACATCGGCGGGGTCGCGCCCGGCGGTTGGACCGGCGCCCTCTGTTGCGTCGGCTGGATCGCGCTGGTCGGCTGGCAGGCGGTGTCGGTCTGGTGGGCGGACGAGCCGTCCGCGGCGCTCTCGGCGGCCCGGCTCACGCTGCTCTACGGCGTCGCGTTCATCCTGGTGATGCTCGGGTTGCGGCGGGCCTCGTGGCTCCGCGGCGTCAGCGACGGCGTCCTCACCCTGTCGGCCCTCGTTGCGGGCTACGCGTCGCTCGCGCGGCTCCTGCCCGACCGGATCTCGGGCGACGAGGAGGCGCGTCTGTCGCTGCCGATCTCCTACTGGAACGGCCTCGGTGCCCTCGTCGCCTTCGGCTTCGTCGTGGCGCTGGCGACCGCGGCGGACCGGGCGCGCGGCTTCACGGTACGTGCGGCGGCGGGCTCCCTCATCCCCCTCCTCTCCCTGACGCTGCTGTTCACCCTGTCGCGCGGGGCGATGCTCGCCGGTCTGGTCGGTGTGGCGGCGCTTGTCGCGCTCGCCCCCGGGCGGATAGAGACGGCGGTCGTCTTAGTCACGACGGGCCTCCTCAGCATCCCGCTCCTGGCGTCCGCAAACGGCGAGGAGGGGCTGGTCGCGCTGCGGGGCACCCTCCCCCCGCATGCCGACGAGGGTCGCAGGGTGCTCGTCCTCCTGCTGGTCACGATGGCCGCATCCGCAGTCGTCACGCTCGCCGTCGCCGCAGGCCTCGGCCGCCTCCCCCGCCGTCATCGCCGCCTGGCCGGCATCACGGTCGGTGCGATCGCGGTCGTCGCGCTCCTCACAGTGGTGATCGCGCGCCCACCCGAGGGGGGCCCCGTCCGCTGGGCGGATCGCCAGTTCGAGAGCTTCAGGACCTACAACCCCGGTGCTCGGACTGAGGGATCCATCGCGGACCGCCTGGCCGTCGCCGCCGGTTCGGGCCGCTGGCAACAGTGGGAGGTCGCGGCCGGGCAATGGTCGTCCGCGCCCGTAGTGGGAACCGGCGCAGGTGACTACCGGTTCGTGTGGAACCGCGATCGTCCGATCGACCAGACGGTCCAGAACGCCCATTCGCTCTACCTCGAGGTGCTGGGCGAATCGGGGCTCGTCGGCCTTCTCCTCCTGGTCGTGGCGCCGGGCGTCGCGATCATCACGATCGGACGCGTTCTGGTCTCGCGCGCCGCGGCGGAACGCGAGCGCCGGGACATCGCGGCCGCTTGTGCCGCATGCCTGGTCATCGGCGTCCACCTCGCGGGCGACTGGAACTGGCAACTCCCGGCGGTCACCCTTCCGGCAATCGTGCTCGGTGCCGCTGCCACGCGCGCCGCGCTTCATCTCCGGGCACCCCGCGCCTCCGCCTGGGGGGCGCCGGCCGCATGGGCGATCACCGCGCTCTCCCTCGCCGCGTTCCTCGCGGTCGCGGGACCGACTCTCTCGGCGCGTGACCTGAGCGAGGCCCGGCGTCTCGCCCAGGACGGGGACCTACGCGGTGCTCTCGTCGCCGCTGACCGTGCGCTCGAGCGTGATCCGGCGAGTCCCGCCCCCTATCTGCTCCGAGCGAACCTGCTCGCCGACCTCGATCGTCCGATCGCGGCGGACCGTGCGTTCGCCCAGGCGCGCGAGCGCTCGCCCCGCGACTGGGTCATCCTCGCCGATTGGGCGGCTGCCCTCGCCGCGCGCGGCGACCTGCAGGGCGCGCGGCGGGCGGTCGGGGCCGCGGTCGCGCTCAACCCGCGCGAGGGCCGGCTTCTGCAGCTACGTGATGCCCTGACGTCCTGATCGCCTTCGCCTGAGGCCCGCGGCTACCGCGAGTCCCAGTATCAGCAGCGCGACGGCGATCAGCGTGAGCATCACGGTCGACGGGACGCTGTCCGCCGGAGCCCTTGTCGCGTCGGTCGACCTGATCCAGCGCCCGTCATCCATAGCCGAGCGGAAAACCGCGGCCGCCTCGGGGAAAGACTCGAGCCTGTGCTCGACGTCTGGAGCGGCCTGGTTGAAGTAGACCTGCGCCTTCACCGCCGGGTGCGCGGTCATCCAGGCGAGAGCATCTCGCATCCAGGTCGGATCATCCCCTTCGCCACGCGGTGCCGAGGCGAGCCCCCACTCGGTCAGAGCGATGGGCTTCCCTCGGGCGACGGCGTAAGCGTTGTAGAAGTCGTCGATCCGGGTGACGGGGTCGGATCCGATCGGTCGCTCCCTCGTGACATGGGCCACCGTCATTCCCTCGTGCGCGTACCAGTCCAGCCCCACCCAATCGACGAAGGCATCGCCGGGGTAATAGTCGCCCGTCACGTGACTTGCGGCCACCGGCTGCGCCGGCCCGTGAGCCGGCGCCCAGATCCAGACCGGATCGGCCTCCGCTATCGCGTCTCCGCCGGCCGTGAGAGGTGGTAATCCGGCTTCCCGCAGGCGCGCATCGACAGCGTCCCGCGGGCCGCCGTCGAGGATGGCGTGGGCCCGTTTCCACGCCGCGCGGTAGTCGGCGGGCTCGTTTCCGGGCCGGGCTGAACCGGTCTTGGCGTCGAACGCCCCCCATGGGAACCACGGGGCGTTCATCTCCCAGTTCGGCCGGAGCATGACGCGCCCGTCCCAGTCGGCGATCCGCCCGGCGGCGTCGATCAGGTGTGCGTCGACCTCACCGCGAGCGACCCCGGCGAGCGTCCCGCCCTGCCGAGCAGGGTCGAAGCGACCGGCGAATGACCCCGACGTGTCGGCGGACATCATGCGCCAACTGATCATCGGGATGGCCCCGGGGGAAACCTCGCGCAGCTCGGCGGCCCGTTCCAGGGGTCGCGAAAGGGTCGCCGGATCGTCGAGGAAGGGCCCGAACACGTGGACGATCGCCACCCCCTCCTGCCCGGAGACCTCGAGGAACGATCGCAGGCCCACAGCGCCTTCGCCGACCGAGACGCCGGAGAGGGTGGTGCCCTCTCGCGGCTCGAGGGGCGCGCTCATCGGCGGATCAGCGGCGCTGGTCGGGCGAGAGGTCGTATGCGGTGAGGGTACCCGGCTTGAAGTCGGCCGCCGTCAGCCCGCGCTCGAGGCGGTCGATGAGCGCGTTGGTGCGCCGGACGGCCGCCTGGGAGATGCGCTGGTTGATGCGGAGCTGGCGCGCGGACACCGTGACGCGGGCCGAGCGCGCCCGGGCCGGGGCGGGCCGCGTGACGGTCCGCGCCGGCTGCGCGCCGGTGGCGGAGGCGTTCGCGACGACGAGGCCCGGGACGAGCTTGCCCGCGGTGATGGCGCCGTCGGCGACGTCGCCGCCCGTCAGGCCAGCGTCGAGCCGCGCCTGGAGGGCGTTCGCGCGCCGCACGGCCGCCTGCGAGATGCGCTGGTTGATGAGGAGCTGACGCTCGGTCAGGGTCACCCGCCCCGGGCCGCCGCCCGCCTTGCGGCGCCCCACGGGGATCGCCTCGGGCTTGGCGGCGTCGGCCGCCTGGGCCGCGCCCCCCGCCGTGAGGCCGACCGTGGAGCCGAAGGCCCCCGCGCCGAGCGAGTGGCCGCAGATGTCCTCAGCGCGGATGCGGCGGTCGAGGCGCCCCTGCACGGCGTTCGCGCGTCGCACGGCCGCCTGCGAGATGCGCTGGTTGATGAAGAGCTGACCCGGCGAGAGGCGGACCCGGCCGCCCGAGCCGCCACCCGGGGCGGGCCGGGCGGCGGCCGTCGCGCAGACCGCGGTGGTCGTGCCGCCGCCGCCGGCGCCGGGCGCGGGGGGCAG
>JBFWSN010000037.1:0-17619 GCA_050248355.1 Dehalococcoidia bacterium | reverse complement strand
GTCCAGCTGGCTAGGCGACCTCGGGGGATAAGCCGCGCAGGTCCACCTGAGCCTGCGCGTGGCGAAGCATCCCGACGTGGTCGTCGGCCTTCACGATGACCCCGGCCTTGTTGTAGCTGTAGCCGGTTTCCGAGGTCACTCGGTCCTTGTAGAGCTGGATGTCGAACCCGTGCTCGTAGACCTCCGGCAGGGGATCGCCCATCCCGAACATCGCCTTGCCGGTGGAGCCCTTGCCGCGGATGATCGCCGCTGCCTCCCCGGTGTCGGCGTGGTCGTCCGTGGCCACGAACAGCACGACCGGCCGCTTCGACCCGCCTCCGGAGCCGAGGTAGAAGGTCATCCAGAAGTCGCGACCCTGGTACCCCTTGGGGACGATCCCGGCCGCGAAGAGCCGGCCGTCCGGGGCCCGGTACACCCAGAAACGGTCGTAGTTGTCGGTGCCCGACGGCCACGGGTACCGCTCGCCGGACCGCTCCTCCACGAACACCCACTCGCCCTCGAGGGGCCGGACGTCCCTCGGTGGCGCCGTGGCGTGCCCGAACAGCGCCTGGTGGAGGCGCTCCCGCGCCTCGGCGACCTCGGCGTCGAAGTCCGCCAGGGCCTGCTCGACGATCGAGGACTCCATTACATGACTCCTATGTGAAATTTGACAGTAGGGCTACGTCATCAGAGGTACATACCCCTTGTCAACTGGCGCGCTCCCATGTCAATGCTCGACGTCCGACGCGGGCCGAGGGAACCGGGGCCATCCGCGCGGTGTGGGCTGCCATCCGAGGTGGGCCACCGACCGCCGAACGAAGGACGCCGCCAGGACCTGCCGGCCGTCGTTCCTGAGCCGGTCAACCAGCCGGCGGCCCCGTCTGGATGCGTATACGCACACTCAGTCACTTGACGCTCGGACCTATCGCACCGATACTCGTGTACGCGATCACATTCAGTTGATGCTATGAGCGGAGGGCGGCGTGGGTGTCCCGAGCGTGTTGCGCCTTCAGGTCTCGGCCCAGCCTGACCCCGGGGGTCTTCCCGGTCAGGATAAGCTGCAGGGGCTGGTGAACGGCCTGTACAGCTGGTCGTTGATCCTGGTGCTGGCGGCGCTGGTGGTCGCGGCCGTCGCGTGGGCGTGGGGGAGCCACTCGAACCACCACGGCGCCGCGTCGGCCGGCCGTCGCGGCGTCCTGCTCGGCTTCGGGGCCGCGCTCCTGGTCGGCATGGCGCCCCAGCTCGTCAACTTCTTCTACAACGTCGGCCGCCGGTAGCCCCGTGCCTCCGCGCGCGATGACGTCCGCGGCTTATGGGGCCTGAGCCTCGCCGGCGGGGTCGCCTCGCGCTCGCCGGGGTGGCGGCGCTCCTTCTGGCCGTCGGCCTCGCGGTCGGCCGCTGGACCGCGGGCACCGACAGGACCGCGGCTCGTGACCTCGCTCCGGCATCCGTACCGCCTGCACCGCCGACCACGCCTGCCGCGGGCGCCGGGGAGCGCAGCCGCTCGGGCGCGGTCGCGGCGGCCGCGTCGGCGATGACGGCGCTCGCGCGTCCCGAGTTGCTGTTCGACCCCGCCCGGCGGCGCGTCGTGGCCGGCCGGGTCGCGGAGCCCGCCTACGCCGGCGAACTCGCCGCCCTCTTCGACCGCGGCTACGACCACATCGCCCACGAGCTCGGCGGATCAGCTCCCTCACGGGTGCTTCTGCGCCTCGTGCCTCTCGGCCATCGGGTCGAGAGCTTCTCGCCGGCCCGGGCGCGGGTCGCCGTGTGGCAGGTGCTCCTGATTGGGGCGCCCGGTGGGCAGGTCGTCGCGTCGTGGTCGACGAGCCGGGCCGATCTGGTCTGGACGCGGGGAGGCTGGCGGGTCGCCGGGTTCACCTCGGACGAGCCCGGCCCTGGCCCCACGGTGACCAATGCCGCCACCGCGACGCCGCCCGAGGTGTTCCTGGCCCGGATCGACGGCCTCGCGCCTTTCACGCGATGAGCCGGACCGTCGCCGCGGCGCTGGTCGCCGCCCTCGCGGCGCTCCTCTTCCTGGCGCCCCCGCCCCAGCGTGCCGAGGCGGTCCCGACCCCCTGTGACGTGCCCCTCATCGATCAGGGGTGCAGCGCCGTGGGGGATGTCGTCGGGGCGGTCGCCGGTGCGGGGGCGGACGCCGCGGGGGAGGCGATCCTCGGAACCCTCACCGGGTGGGTCGGCGACGGCGCCGCCTGGCTGCTGGAGCAGGTCGCCACGGCGATCGACGACAGCACCCAGGTGGACCTGGGGGCGCCCTGGTTCGCCGAGCACTACGGCTTCATGTTCGGAGTGGGGGCGATTCTGCTGCTGCCGCTCCTCTTGCTGAGTGTGCTGCAGGCCCTCCTTCGCCAGGACCCCGGACTACTGGTGCGGGCCGCGCTGCTGCACCCGCCGGCGGCGATGCTCCTCACCGGCTTGGCGGTCGCGGTCACCCAGACGGCCCTCGCCGTCACCGACGCTCTGTCGGCGGAACTCACGGCCGGGATCGCGGAGGACACCGGCTCCCTCGCCCAGGGTTTGTCGGCGGTGAGCCTGCCGGGAACGGGCATCCCCATGTTCGCCTCGTTCGTGCTCGCCCTCTTCATGGCGATCGCGGCGGTGTTCGTGTGGATCGAGCTGGTGCTGCGGGCGGCGGCGATCTACATCGCCGTGATGTTCCTGCCGCTGTTCCTTGCGGCGATGATCTGGCCCGCCACCTCGGGCTGGATCCGCCGCCTCGTGCAGCTGCTGGTGGCGGCGGTGCTCTCCAAGCTCGTGATCGTCGCAACGCTGTCGCTCGGGCTGTCGGCATTCTCGTCGGGTGACTCGCCGAGCGCGGTGCTGGCGGGGGCGGGGATGTTCATGCTCGCCGCGTTCTCCCCGTTCGTGCTCTTCTCGCTGCTGCCGCTCGTCTCCGAGGCCGCTCAGCCGCAGCGCGAGTCGCGGCACGCGCTGGCGGGCGCGACCGGGGCGACGCTCGCGTGGAACGTCGCCCGCACCCGGATGGCCTTCGGTGCCGCCGGTGCCGGCGGGGGGGTCGGCCGCGGCGGCCCTGGGCCTGTCGGCCCGCGCGGCGGCGTCGGCCCGGGTCCGGGTGGCGGGAGGATGGCGCTGGCGGGCCCGGGTCCCCAGGGACCGCCCGGCGGGGCCGGCGGCCCACGTGGGCCGAGCGGGGCGGGGGTGTCGCCGATGACGGCAGGCGCCGCGCCGACCGGGACGCCGGCAGGGACGCGGACGCAGGAGCGGCCTGCCGGCTCGACGGCCCCTGACGGCGGCAGCGGGCAGGGCGCGGCGAGGCGGCGCCGTCCGCGGACCGCGCCGGCGGTCCTCCCACCGCGACCCGCGGGTGGCGGCCATGGAGCGTGACCCCGCCCGTTACCGCTTCGGGCCGTTGGAGGCGGGAGGGGCGGTCGGTGGACTCACCTGGGCGCAGGTGGCCTGCATCGCCGCGGGCCTGCTCGGCCTGGTCCTCTCCCTGAACGCCGCCCCCGGGCCGGCGGGCGCACTCGTCGGCCTCGCCATGGCGGCGGGGGGCGCGGCGGCCGCGCTCGGCTCCCTCGGCGGGCGGCCGCCGGTCGCCTGGGGCGCGATCGCGGGGGGCTTCATGGCCCGGCGGCTGACGGGACGCCTTCGCCACCGCTCCGCGAGCCCGGGTCGCGGGCACCCGATCGGCGGCACGTCGCTCCCTGAGGCCCTCGGCGATGTGCGGATCCTCTCCGCCCCGACGGCGGGCGGGGAGGTCGGGGTCGTGCGCGACGGGCCGACCTGGACCGCCGTGATCGCGGTCGAGCCGGGGGCCTTTGCCCTGCTCGATCTCGCCGACAAGGAGCGGCGCGTCGCGCGCTGGGGCTCAGTGCTGGCGGGCTTCGCCACACCGGCGAGCCCGGTCTCGCGGATCCAGTGGATCGAGCGCACGGCCGCCGAACCCCCCGACGCCCTCGGCCGCCACCTCCGCGACGGCCTCGGCCTCGACCCCGCGGACCCGGCGGTCCACTCCTACCTCGACCTGATCGCCGACGCCGGCACGCCGGCGCGTCGCCACGAGACGTTCCTCTGCCTGCAGGTCGACGGACGCCGTGCGGGCCGTGCGGTGCGGCGCGCGGGCGGCGGGGACGCCGGCGGCATCACCGTGCTGCTCCGCGAGCTCACCGGTCTCGCCGAGCGGCTGCGCTCAGCGGAGGTGCCGGTGCGCGGCCTGCTCTCACCCGCGCAGGTCGCCCGCGCCATCCGACTCGGCTTCGACCCCGACGCCCGCTCCAGCCTCGACGCCCGCTCCGCGGACAGGGCTGGGCCGGAGGCCGCCTCGCTCGCCTCGGCCGGGCCGATGGCGGCGGAGGAGGGGTGGCGCTCCTACCGTACCGACGGGGCGATCCACTCCACCTACTGGGTCGCCGAGTGGCCGCGGGTCGACGTCGGCGCCGACTTCCTCATGCCGCTGATCCTCACGACCACCGCCTGGCGGACGGTCGCCGTCACGATCGAGGCGCTCGATCCCGCCCGGGCCATCCGCCAAGCCGAGAACGCCCGCACCGGGGCGACGTCCGACGAGGAGCTGCGCTCCCGCCTCGGCTTCTCGGCCACGGCTCGTCGCCGGCGCCGCCAGGAGGCCCTCCTGGATGAGGAGGACGAGACGGCCTCCGGGCACGCGGGATGCCGCTTCTCCGGGTACGTCACCGTCTCGGCTCGCTCCGCAGAGGATCTCGAGGGGGCGGTCGCCGACGTCGAGCACCAAGCCCAGGGCTCGCGCCTGGAGCTGCGGCCGATGTGGGGCGAGCAGGCGGTCGCGTTCACCTACACCCTGCCCCTCTGCCGGGGGCTTCGATGAGGACCCGCGCCCGGCGGCGCGCCCACCGCGCCACCAGCGCCCACCTGCAGGCGGCCTACCCCTTCATGGGCGAGGGCGGCCTCGGCGGACGCGGGGTGTACATCGGCCGCGAGGTCTACTCGGGGGCCGCGTTCTGCTTCGACCCCTTCGTGCTCTACGAGCAGGGGGCGATCACGAACCCCTCGGCGCTCATCGCAGGGCAGGTCGGCCTGGGCAAGTCGGCGCTGGTCAAGACCTACCTGGCCCGCCAGGCCGTCTTCGGGCGCCGGTCGGTGGTGATCGACCCCAAGGGCGAGTACGGCCCGCTCGCCGCCTGGTTCGGCGCCCACCCGATCCGGCTCGTCCCCGGCGGGCGGGTGCGCCTCAACCCGCTCGACGCCGCCGGCGGGCGAGAGGAGCGCGTCGCGCTGCTGGCCGCCCTCGTCGCGGCGTCACTGCGCCGCGACCTCGGACCGCAGGAGCACACCGCCCTCGACGTCGCCTACCGGGCGGCCGCCGCCACGGGGGCGCCCACCCTGCCGGCGGTTCAGCACCATCTCCTTCATCCCGCCCCGGAGCCCGCGGCGGCGATCGGCACGGACGAGGCCGGGCTCGCCGCCGAGGGCCGGGCCTGCGCCCTCGAGCTGCGGCGGCTCTGCGAGGGCGACCTCGCCGGGATGTTCGACGGCCCCACCACGGCCGACGTCGATCTCGACACGCCCGTGGTGGTCTTCGACCTCTCCGCCCTCCACGGATCGCCGGCCCAGGGAATCCTGATGGTCTGCGTCAGCGCCTGGCTGTCGGGGCGGCTCGCCCGGGCCGACGGGGTCAAACGCCTCGTCGTGCTCGACGAGGGGTGGGCGGTGCTCGCCGACCCGGCCACCGCCGCGTTCCTGCAGCGCTCCTGGAAGCTCGCCCGGGCGTACGGCGTCGCCAACATCCTGGTCGTCCATCGCCTCTCGGACCTGCGCTCCGCCGGGGCCGAGGGATCCCGCGAGACGCGGATCGCCGAGGGCCTGCTGTCGGACTCAGAGACGCGGGTGATCCTGCGCCAGAGCCCTGCGGACCTCGCCGCGACGCGCGATCTGGTCGGCCTGTCGGCGACCGAGGCCGAGCACGTGGCCGGCCTCTGGAGGGGCGCCGCGCTCTGGAAGGTCGGCGGCCGCTCATTCCTCGTCGACCACCGACTCTCGCGCGCCGAATGGGCCCTCGTCGACACCGACGGCGGCATGCGCGCCACAGCCCCATCGACCCAAGACCGAGGAGGCCCTGGATGAGCGACGACACCGCGCGAGGCGCGTCGGCGCCCGCGCAACCGCGACCCGCCCCGATCGGCGACCCCCTCCTTCCCCGCGCCGAGGAGGCGGAGCTGCCCCGCCGGGCGCGGGCCGCGGCGGAGCTGGTCGCGGGATTCCAGGGGTCCGCGCGGCTCGACAACCGCTTCTGCCTGGCCGTCCGCGACCTCTCCCGCGCCATCGTCGGACTCGAGGGCATGCGGGCGGTGGGCTTCTCCTCCGAGATCGCCGCCGACGCCCTCCCGCGCCTCTCGGAGGTCCTCGGCCAGGTGGAACGGGCGCTCGAACGGGCCCGCCCCGAGCTCGAGGCCGAGCGGCGCCAGCGGGCCCAGGAGCGCCGCCCCGCGGCCCGGTCGGGCGCCCGACGCACGCCGGGCAGCGCGGGGGCGAGCCGGTGACACCCCCGCTTCCCCGGCCCGCGCCCGAGGATCCCTGGGTGACCCTCGGGCTGATCGCCGTGGGGGCCATCATCGTCGCCGGCGGCCTCGTGTGGGGCGTCGGCTGTCTCGCGGGCGCGACCTTCGGCTCTGGGGTCCCGGAGGCGGGGCTCTCGCAGATGCCCGGCGTGCTGGCCCGCCTTCCCGAGCGCCTCGCTGATCCTGGCTCGGCCTGGCCCGCGCCCGACCGTGCGCGACTGCCGGGTCCGGTCGGCTTCTACGGCGCGCTTGCGCTCGCGCTGGCGGCCCTGTCGGCGCTGCCCATGGCGGGCATGGCCCTCGCTCGCCGAGCCGGTCTGGAGTCCGTGTCTCGCCGGCGGGCTCGGGGGGCGCGCTGGGCCCGAAGGCGCGACCTCCGCGGGCTCGTCGTGACCCGACCCGAGCCCGGCCGGCTCACGCTCGGCCGGGTGGGGGCCGCGCTGGTGGCGACCGAGGCGCGAACGAGCACCCTCGTGGTCGGCCCGAGCCAGTCGGGCAAGACCGCCGGACTGGCGATCCCCGCGATCCTCGAGGCCGCCGGACCGGTCGTCGCCGTGTCCGTGAAACGGGACCTTCTTGACCACACCCTGGCGGCGCGGCGCGCCCGCGGCCAGGCGCTCATCTACGACCCGACCGGCGCCGCGCGCCTCGACGGCGAGGACGCCGTCGGATGGGACCCGGTCGCCTCGTGCGCCGAATGGCCCGACGCCCGCCGGATGGCCCACAACCTCACGAGCGCGCAGGGGGCGGCGGGTGGGCGCGACGCGGAGTTCTGGCTGCAGATGGCGGCCAAGCTGATCGCACCGCTGCTCCTTGCGGCCGCCGGCCGCGACGGCGGCTCGATGCGGGACGTAGTCGGCTGGCTCGACTCGGGCGAGCAGACGACGGTCAGCAGGATCCTCGTGGAACTCGGCGAGCCGGACGCGCATGCCGCCTTTATCGCGACCTGCCGGCGGGAGGAGCGGACGCTCTCGTCGGTCTACGCGACCGCCGAGGCCGTGCTCGCCCCCTTCTCCGACCCGGCCGTCCTGCGGAGCACCGCCCTGCCGCAGATCGACCCCCATGCGGTCCTCGACGGACAGAGCACGCTCTACGTGGTCGCCCCCGCGAAGGATCAGGAGCGCCTCGCCCCGCTCTTCGCCGGGCTCATCGAGCACATCGTCGACGCCGCCTACGCCCGCGCCGCCGCCGGGCGCCCGTGCGAGCCCTCCCTGCTCCTGGTCCTTGACGAGGCGGCGAACACGGCCCCGATCCGCAACCTCCCCCAGATCGCGGCGACCGCCGCCGGGCAGGGCATCCAGGTCGTCAGCGTCTTCCAAGACCTCGCCCAAGCGCGGGGACGCTACGGGGAGGCCGCCGACACGATCCTGGCCAACCACCGGGCCAAGCTCTTCCTGTCGGGGATCAGCGACGCACGCACTCTCGACTACCTCGGACGGGCGCTCGGTGAGGAGGAGGTCGGCTACGAGAGCCACACCCGGGGCGAGCACGGATCGGCCAGCCGCACCCGGGGGACGCGCCAGAGGCGGCTGGCCCCTGCTGACGCCGTGCGGGGGATACCGCCAGGCGAGGCGATCCTCGTCTACGGGCATCTACCGCCGGCGCGACTGTCGCTTCGGCCCTGGTACCGCGACGGGGCGCTGCGCCGGGCGGCCCGGGCTGCCGAGTCCACGGCTTGACCGAACCACCGCCCGACACCGGCCGTCGCCTGGCCGAGGCGCGGCGTGAGGAAGCCCGCGCCCGCTTCGAGGCGGCCTGCCAGGAGCTCCGCAGCTCAGAGGGCTGGCAGCGCTTCGCCAGGGCACGGGCGGTTCTTCGCGGCTACTCGCTCACGAACACGCTCCTGATCCTCTCCCAGCGGCCCGATGCGACGACCGTCGCCAGCTACCGGCGCTGGATCGCGCTCGGGCGCCAGGTGCGCCGGGGAGAGCAGGCCCTGCGCATCTGGGCGCCCTCGGTGCGGCGCGAACGAGACGAGGCGACCGGCGAGGAGACCTCCGCGGTCCGCAGATTCGTGCTGGTGCCCGTGTTCGACATCTCCCAGACCGACGGGCCTCCCCTACCCGAGCCACCGCCGATCGCGCCGCTCACGGGAGAGTCCCACGCTCACCTGCTTCGGCATCTCGAGGAGGATGCGGGGCGCGCCGGCTATCGGGTAGAGCGACACGACGTCATGCCCGGGCGATCCCAGGGGTACGTCGACCACCAGCGCCACCTCATCGTTCTCGCGTCAACGCTCGCGCCGAACGGACAAATCGCCGTCCTCGTCCACGAGCTGGCCCACGTCCACGGCGCGCGCTACGACCAACTCGGTCGCGCGGCGGCGGAGGTCGTCGCCGAGACGGCCGCCCACATCGCCCTAGCGGGCGTTGGGCTCGACACACGGCGCCAATCGTTGCCCTACGTCGCCGGATGGGCGGACGCCGCCCCGGGGACCCTCGCCTCGTACGCCGAGGCGACACACCGCGTCGCCGCAGCACTGGAGTCGGCGCTCGGGCCGGGACGCGAACCTCAGGAGCGCCCGCTCACCCGGATCATGAAGGACGCCCATGTCGCCCACGTGCGGCAGGTCCCGGACGAGTGTGCCCGGATTCCCGCGCGGACCCGCTGAGCGACTCTCGACGCGCCGCCCGGCGCAGGCCGCGCCGCTCGCCAACTAGGAACGCGAGCACCCACAGGAGGCCATCTTCTCGGCCGCGCGACCACATATCACCGAGGCCGGGCCGCTCCAACACCGTGACCTAAGCTTCCATCCGACGCTTGAAGTAGAGTATCGGGGTGACGAGCCGGCCTCCGGGTGTGCTTGAGCGTTCGATCCACTTCTTCCGAGTGGACGTGGGGCGCGACGAGACGCAGATGCCTCTCGCGTTCAAGCATCGAGCCGCTCTCACCGCAATTGATCGGCTGCAATGGAAGACACGAGCACGCTATCTCGAGCTTGGCGAAGGCTCCGAGGTGGCTTGCTGGGTTGACGATGCCCGCGCGGGCCGGCTCGTTTTCGGGAATATCCGGCGCACGGGCCTGCCCCAGTTGGAAGAAGCCGGGGCCTTGGCCGACCTTCGCCTCGCCGCGAATCAGTCGCTCACGGATTCAACCCATGTGCGCTTCTTCGCGAACAACATCGTGGGCTGCGACTTCAACTTCTACGGGCCACGCATGTCGCGCCTCGCCACCTACCTTCGCGCGAAGGATCCGGATCGCTGCGAGGAGATCGCGTTTCACCGACTCCTGCGTCACGACATGGTCGAGCGGCTCGATCAGCTCGACGGCCTCCGCCTGTTTCGACTCCGGGTGATGCGCTCTGCCATAGACGTCCTTGAACAAGCCGATGACAGCCTGGCAGAAGCGTTTCGCGCGCAAGCCGCCTTGGGCGAGAGCGATGAGCTTGAAGTGCTCGTAAAGGTCGAGAGCTACGCCCGTGGTAGGCGTATCGACCCTAAGTTCAAGCGGATGGCGAGACGGCTCCTCCGTCGGCCAGAAGTACTGCCCTACGTACGAGCGTTCCACGTCAGCGGGCGCGACCCAGAGAAGGGCGAGACCGTGGACGTCGATCTTCTTAACGACGCCCTGATCTCCAAGCAGCAGGTTGTCCGGCTCGGCGACAGAGGGCGGGCCGTTGACCCCGACTCCGCGTTCGAAGCCATACGACATGCCTACACGCAACTGCGGACTGATCTTGAGAAAGCAGCCGCGGTTGCGGCTGACCAGCCCGACTTGCTCGACTAGCCGCGGCGGCCCAGATGGCCATCTGGCGACGCCGATTTCTCCTTAGTGACCTCCTATTGGCCCTCGCTGCCACGCTGGCGTTCGCGATCTGGGTCTACGCAGCGGGCGGCGACCAGACCGTTGACTGCCTGCTGAATGGGAATCGGGCGATCCTCTACGCGACGCTTGCGGGCATCTTCGGTGCCCTGCTCGGATTCGCGATCACGGCGTTTACCATCGTTCTTGGCCTCTCCTCACATCCACATCTGAGCGTCGTGTTCGGAAGCAGGCGGGCCTCCGACCTCTGGGAGTCGTTCCCCAAGGCGATTCGCGGGACGGGTGTAGCCACCATCGCTGCCGTGATTGCCCTCCTCGCGGATCGTGACACCTCGCCGGAGACCTGGGCACAGGTACTCGTTGTCTTTGGGTCGTGCCTGGCCGCCGTTCGCTTGGCCCGCGTCGGCTGGATTCTTGAGCGGCTCGTTTCGCTGGTGAGCGGACCGCGACCGCACGACTGACCTGAGCGAACTTGGCGATGACCTCGCGCCCCGGCTTCGTGGCCGTGGTCCGCCGTGCGCCCCATTACCGCTTCTTCGTCGGGCCTCACCCCGAGGGGTGGCGGTCATGGCAATCCAAAGCGGGTCACCTCCACCTCCACCTCCACCTCTACGAGATCTCAGGCTGCTCACCGTCGTGGCCGCAGTTCCACGACTTGTCCAGGTTCGCGCGAAGCCAGGGCCTCATCGCCCCTGTCTTCGCGCGGCCGCAGCACGGTGACCGGGGCGTAGTCCGACAGGTATCCGCTGGGAAGGCCCGCCAGGTCCTCGATGTCGGAAGCGGGCAGCGCCAGCCGCTCGGCGACATCGGCTGGTGTCTGCAGACCGCCATCCAGAATCATCTCGAAGGCGCGGCGCAGCAGGCGCGGTTCCTCTGCTTCGAGCGAGTCGTCGAAGGGCTCGTGCTTGCGCCACCGGCGGCGGTTGAAGTTGATCCAAAGCGCCCGCTCGCTCTCCTGGGTCAGGAGACCTGCGTGGCGTGCGCGGATGATCATCATCCCGATGGAGACCCGCCACTTCGGCTTGACCGCCTTGAACGCGTCGAGGCTGACGCCGAAGAGGTCGTCCTCAAAGGCGCCGAGTGGCAGCAGGAAGGCGGACGCAAACCGATGGGCCTGCTCCTCCACGCGCTTGAAAAGCGCCGGTCGGAGGAGGTCCTCAGGGGCAAGATGCGCATGCATCAGAAGGTGTCCGAGCTCGTGCGCCGCATCGAAGCGCCACCTGACCGACGTCCCCTTGTCGGTGCCGATGAACACATAGGGGCGGCCCTCGCCCGCCACGTACTCCGAGAGGCCGTCAAGGGTTTCCGCGCCAAGGAGATCACGCGCCACCACGACGCCGTGGTTCTCGAGCAAAAGCACCATGCTGGCGACGGGGCCTTCACCCATCCTCCAGTGCCGACGGAGGTTCTCGGCGGCCTCCTCCACGTCCTCGTCGGAGATAAGGAGAGGGTCGCGCGGGAGGCCAAGCTCGGGAAGGTCAGGCTGCGGAAGCTCGACGTACTCCGCGACGTAGGCGGTGATGTCCCTGAGCCACCTGAATCGATGCTCGGCCCGCAGCCGCGCCGTCTTCGTGGCCGAGCTCATCGATCGGTAGAACACCGTCCCGACCTCGTCCGACCGCTCGGGCATGAGTAGGAAGGAAGCGGGGATGCGCAGCGCGGTGGCAAGCCGGTCGAACACGGCCGGACCGGGTGATGAGCGATCGCCCTCGTACTGGTAGATCGCCTGCGGCTTCACCTCAGCCAGTTCGGCGAGCGAGACGACTGAGACACCTCTGGCCTGGCGTGCCTCCCGGAGTCGCGTCCCGCGGAATCCTGGGGTGCCGACGCTCACCCGCCTGCCGCAGCGCGCGCCTGCGCCAGGTACCGCAGCTGCGCCTCCTGGTTCCAGTCCTGCGGGAGCTGCTCGGCGACGACCCGCGGGAACATGTCGAACAGATTGATCACGTGGACGTAGTAGTCGAGGCCGGCCACAGGAAAGGCGAGGTAGCAGGACCCGGGCAAGTGCCCGAACCGCTTGCGGTCTTCCACGGTCAGCCAGACGCTCCTGCTGTGGAGGAGCATCACGAAGAGGGGCGCGTCGTTCGCGGGGGCCGGATCGCCGAAGAGGGTCATCTGGTTGTCTCTGGCCAAGGTGGCGCGGAACAACGACGGCTCGACCATGCCGCATGGCGCCTGGACGGCGTTCGCCGTGAGGACGACCCTCCCGGACCGGAGCTCCGTGTGGTTCCACCCGCCGCCCCCCCGGACCACCGTCGCCTCGATCTGTGGGTACATGGCCGCCACAGCCCGCAGATGGGCCTCGACCTTCCCACGTCGGTGGAACGGGATCACGTTGACCGCTTCCGTGTCCTCGAACATCTGCCGGACTTCCCGCGAGGACTCCTCATGGGCGGCGAAGACGGCCCGGACTACGCGGGCGAAGAAATCCGGCGTGAAGTGGCGGAACAAATACTCGTCGAGCTGGTCTCCGGTCATCGCGTGTCCCTCCTCGAAGGGGGCGGTCGTTATCGAGATGATGCACATTCCTCTCATTTTCCACAAGAGTGTGCATCGAGCCGAACGGTGCCCTTCAGGATCCGCCGACTCCGATAGTGACGTCATGCCCGAGACGTGCTGGGCTGGCGCTCGTGACCGGATCCGGCAATCCGCTCGGGCTCGTGCCTACCGATCCCGACCAAGCCCGCGCTCAGGCGTGGCCAGCCGATGCGGCGGGGTCGACTCGGCGAACCGCGAGTCCGGATCGGACATTTTTCGTTCCGTGCTGACCCCGGGCTTCGACCGCTCGGCCGGGGCGCGGGTGACTCTGCAGGCGGGCTCCATCCCGTCGAGGCCCCGACCGCCGGCAGCGACGAGGTCGAACGCCAATCCCTTCGCCTGCGTCCGCGCCCACGCGCGCTCAAGGGCGACCGCGAGCGTCTCGCGGTCTGGGTGGATCGCGTAGACCTCGAGGTCGATCCGCTGGCGTGACCCGGCGACGTACGCCCACTCTCTGCCGCCTCGCTCGGGAGTCGCGAGCAGGTACGTCCGGTCCACGGTCGTGCCCTGGCTGACGTGCCCGGTCATCACGTAGCCGTGTTCGGCGTGGCGCAGGTACCCAGCGTCGAGAGTTACCTCGCGTCCGTCGTCGGTCCACACCGTGAGCGCCGGCTCGCGTTCGTCGAGGGCGGTGACGACCCCGCGGGTTCCGTTGCGCACGTCGAGCCGGTAGTCGTTGCGCCGGCAGAGGACGCGGTCGCCAATCGCCCACTCCCGCCCCTCCGCCACGAGGCGGCGGTCCGACAGCCGTCCGGCGCCGTCGAGCTCGGCCCGGGCCATCTCGTTCAGCAGGCGCACCTCGCGCCGGTCGTGGGCGAGGATCACGGCGTCGGCGGGATCCGCGAGTGATGTCTGCGCCCACGAGCGGATCAGCGCGCGTCGAGCGTCGGCGCCGTCCTCGAACGCTCGCAGGCGACCGTGTTCGGCGAGGAGGGAAATCGCATCGCCGGCGCGCCCCTCGGCGAGCCGATCGGCCACGGCTCTCTGCAGCTCGGTGCGCTGGCGACGGTTCTCGGTGAGCTCGACCGCGCCGAGACGGTCGCACAGGGCGGCGAAGCCGCCGCCGGCGTCGACGGGTGGCAGTTGCGCCCTGTCGCCGACGAGGATCAGTCGCCCACCATGCGAAGCGACCACCTGGACGAGTCGCTCGAGGGCGCGCGTCGGCATGGTGGAGGCCTCGTCACAGACGACGACCGCGCCCGTTGGGATGGCCTCGTGGCCGCGGGCTGCGCGCTCCAGGATGAGCGCAGTCGTCTCGGAGGCGATGCCGGCGTCGCGCTGGAGTACCTCGGCTGCCTGGGCCTGCCAGGCGGTTCCAACAACCGCGACGCCCGATGACTCGTATGCCTCCCGCACCGCCTCCAGGGCGAACGTCTTGCCGGAGCCGGCGCGCGCCTCCATCAGCCGCGTGCGCCCCTCTCCGGAGCACAGATGGCGGACAGCCGCCGCCTGGTCGTCGCCGAGCGAAGGCCTGGCGGCGATCGCGCGCTCGACCTGAAGGGGACGCGCCAGACGTGGGTCGATCGGCGTCGCGCAAGCCGTGTCGATGAGCCGAGTCTCGACATCAAGCATGTCGGGGGTCGTGTATCGCGCCTCCTCGTAACCGCGTCCGGGCGCCGCGCTCGCCGGCGCGAGGGGC
This sequence comes from Dehalococcoidia bacterium, assembly GCA_050248355.1. GTDB lineage: Bacteria > Chloroflexota > Dehalococcoidia > UBA2979 > UBA2979 > JAIBBD01. The sequence goes on along the minus strand of JBFWSN010000037.1, from coordinate 3,189 downwards.
ACGCATCGTGCGGCGAGGAAGTCGTCGGCGAGGCGCTCGAGGGCGTGTGCGTCGATGCCCTCGGGGTGGGCGTCGGCGAGTTCCTGGATCACCTCGCGGCGGGTGAACGACGACGCGCGCTGGGTGAGCCCGGCGGGGCTCTCCATCCGGTGTCGGCACTCGCGCAGACCCTCGATGTACGCCGCCCGCGAGCGCGACCGCGCGACGCCGGTGGTGTGCGCGATCTCGCGCTCGCCGAATCCGTGCTCGGCCGCTCGCGCGCGCCACTCAGCCGTCGCGCGCTCACGGGAGACGACGCGCTTGCGATCGCGGGTCTCCCGCTGGATGGCCTCGATCGCCGGCGCACCTGAGTAACCGCGCGCGCGTGCCAGCTCGACGATCTCCGCGTGGCGGGATGAGAAGTGCTCGCGCACCGACGCGGGCACCGCCACGAGGTCGATCGAGCCGTTGGCGGTCTGCTCCCACTCGACGCCGAGCGCGTCGGTGAGGCGCGCGCGGGCGACGGCCTCGGCGATGAAGCCGGCGGTCTTGGCCTCGGCGAACACCGGCCGCATGTCCGGGGCGGTCCAGCGGCCATCCTCGCCGCGAACGCGGTTGGCGATGACCAGGTGCGCGTGCAGGTGCGGATCGCCGGAGCGGGCCATCTCGTGGAGGTACACGGCGCCGACGAAGCCCTCACCGCGAAGGACCCGCACGCCGTTGTGGCCGCGTCGCACGAAGCAGGCCCGCCGCTCCAGGTAGTCGAGCGCCGCGCGCACGCCCTCGGCGTACGCGGCGAGGATCGCTGCCCGCACCGCCTCGTCGCCGACCGCCGCGAGCACGCTCACCCCCTTGGGCGCGGCGAACGTCAGGTCGAAGGCGACGTTGCCACCGCGGCGGTTGCGCCGCCCGGGCAGATCCTCGCCGCTCGTGGGATCACGTCCCTCGAGGAGCGCGCCCAGCGCGCCGTCCGCCGGTCCGTCTGCGAGGCCGAGCGCTTGGGCGCCGCGTCCCTCCCACGTCCCGCGCACCTGGCCGCGCTCGGCGTAGTAGTCGTCGCGCGCGAACTCGGCGCGCTCGTAGTAGTCGGCTCCCTTTGCTGCTCGTAGCGTCAACACTGTCGGAGCGCATTATAGATGCAAGGGTGCCCGGCTCCTGATCGAAGTGGGGCGGTCGCGCGGCTGGCTCTGTCGGACCGCTCCGCGGGCAGTCGTCGTCTGGGTCGCTGGGCCTCGTCTCGTCCAGCCCTTGGCCTTGCGTCGAATTGCCGATCGAGGGGGACCGTCGGAGCGTCGGTATCCGTCTCCTGCGGCGGGCGGCGCAGCCGCCGGACCCCTCAAGAGGTCCGGCGGCGTTCCGGCGAGGGCGCACGGATCGAAGACCGGGACGGGTGCCCCGCCGTGCGCGACCCATGAGCGGCGCCGCGCCCGTCCCGGTCGGTGTCGCGGTCCTACGCGGCCAGCGCCTCGGCGTCCGGGGACTGGCGCAGGCGCGCCGCGAGGCGCTCGGGGAGCACCTCGCGCGCGATGCCGTCCATCACCGTCGGGAGCCCCGCCGCGATCCCGCCGCCGTAGCGGCCGGGCATGGCGGCCGGGCGCCGCTCGGACTGTGGCAGGGCCTCCTGGTCGGCGTAGAAGGCTCCGACGAGGGCCTGTACCGCGCGCCCGATCAGTTGGGCCGGCGTGCGCGCACCCTCGATCCATTCCACGAGCGCCGCCTCCGCCTCGTGGCGCTCGGGGTAGTGGACCCGCTCGCGCGTCGCCCCGGCCTTGGTGGTCGTCGTCTCGGTCCGTTGCAGACGCTCGTGGGTAAGGCGAAGCGCCTGGGCGGCGTCCTGGGCGTGGTGATGGAGGGCGACGAGGACAACGGCCTGCGCCATCTGCATCGTGATTTCGTCGGGCTCGTCGTAGGCGAGCAGCGCCCGCCGTCCGAGGTCAAGGTTGGCAAGGCGGGCGGCGCGTCGGTTCTCCCTGGCCTCCTGGCGCTCCCGACGGCGCCGCTCCTCGTCTGACTCGCTCGGGCACTCCGCGTCGCCCGGGCCGTCCTGGCCGTCCGCGGCGCTCGGCGTCGCGCTGCGCTCTGCCTCCTCGCGCATCCGCTCCTCGGCCCGCTCGACGTGCACGGCCACCCGGTCCGCCATCCAGGCGGCGTCGGCCACGAAGCCCCGGCGCCAGTAGCGATCCTCACCACTCGTGAACTCGATCAGGCAGCCGAAGGCACGCGCCGCGTCCATGTCGTCGGCGGAGAAGCTGACGCCGTGGACTCCGGCCGCCTCGGCGCGCGCGGCGAGGTCGGCAGGGAGCGCGAGCCCAGCAAGGTCCTGGTAGCCAGGAACCGCGACGAGCCTCGGGCGCCCCTCGTCGTCCTCAGTCTGAGCGAGCTCGGCGAGCGCGCTCTCGGGATGGTCGCTGACCTCGGCCGCCGTGATGGTGCCGGTGGCGAGCGCGGCGGCCAGGGCGTCGGCGACGGCGGGAGCGACCACGGCGATCGTCTCGACCGTGGGCACGGCCGAGAGCGGGAGCGCCCCTCCACGGATCGCCTCCTGAACGCCGTCAGGCAGCCGCAGCAGGCGCAGCCGCTGGGAGACGTGGCGCCGCGAGCAGCCGACCGCCTCGGCGATCCGCCGCTGAGGCCACCCGGCCTTCGTGGCACGCTCGTAAGCCCGCGCCTCCTCGACCGGGTCGAGGCCGCGGCGGCGCATGTTGGCGGCGAGGGCGGCGGCGAGCTGGGGCGCTTCGCCCTCCTCCCCGGTGCGTTCGATCACCGGGACGTCGGTGATCCCGGCCGCGCGCGCGGCGGCCAGCCGTCGGTGCCCGTCGAGCAGGGCCGCGCCCTCGTCCGTGCGCTCGACCAGAAGCGGCTGCAGGATGCCCTGCGCGCGCACCGAGTCGGTGAGCGCCTGATGCTCAATCTCGTCGTCGCCGCTGCGCGGGTTCCAGCCCTCGCGGACGCTGATGGCGTCGATGGGCAGCACCGCGAGGACCGTCGGCGTGGTGTCGCTGGTCATGCTCCGTCTCCTTGGGTGTGCAAGGGCTCGGGACGCGGGTCCCGGCTGCTCGTCGGGATGGCCGCGCCCAGCCGGAAGCGTCCGGCGGCGATCGCGCAGAGCGCGGCGAACTCGATGTGGGCGACCATCGCCGGGCTCATCCCGAGGGCGGCCCCGGCCTCGTCGAGGCTCGCCCCCGGCCCCTCCGGCGGGAAGCGCCGCTC
>JBFWSN010000036.1:0-18314 GCA_050248355.1 Dehalococcoidia bacterium | reverse complement strand
CTCCGCCCCGGGCACCGGAAGATCGAACCGCGCCCAAGCCGATCAACCGGTGATCGACACGCCGTGGAGGTCCCACACTACAAGATCATCAACGAGCGGAGACCAATCAAACGGGCTGAATGCTTACGATGATCCCACTCACGTCCGTTCGTCCGGCCTCCTGCCGAGCGGATCGATCTCCGCTGGTCTCGCACGTGCAGCACAGGCCGCTATCACCGTGATCTCTCGTTGACCCAGCGGCGAGGTCGGTCGACTACGTTCGCTTGCTGGCGTAGAACCGGCGAGGGGAGGTGGCATGCGAGATCGCGATGTACGGCAGCAACTCTTCCATGACCTGCGCGAGTGGCACGACGAGCCCGGCACGCTGTTCGTCGACGAACTCGACCTCGGCGGCCTCGTCCGCGTCGACCTCGCCGCCGTCAACGGCGCGCTGTGGGGCTATGAGATCAAGAGTGAGCGCGACACGCTCCGACGCTTGCCGACGCAGGTGCAGGTGTACTCGCAGGTGCTCGACTACGCGGTCCTCGTGGTCGCCGAGCGCCACTACGAGCACGCGGTCGGACTGTTGCCGGACTGGTGGGAGGTCATCGTCGTCACCGGGGAGGCCGACGACGTGGTACTCGACCCTGTACGGCCCGGTGCCAAGAACACCGGCGTCGATGCCATGCGGGTCGCACAACTGCTCTGGCGCGACGAGGCACTCGCCGAACTAACCGAGCGCGGCCTGGACCGCGGGGTGCGGTCCAAGCCACGCCAGGCCGTGTGGCAGCGCCTCGTCGATGTGCTGGAGCTGACGGACCTCCAGCAGGTGGTCAGGACCCGGCTGAAGGCTCGTCAGGGATGGCGAGGCTCCCGGTGACGAACGTGATGTGGTGGCTGGTGCCGTGTCGCCGCCACGTCAGCGGGCTGCCGCCTGTCCCCACGCCCTCTGCCGTTGAGGCGATCCAGGCGTCGCCCGGCGAGTAGTCTGCACCGCAGAACTCCGACGCCGCAGCGATCATGCGTGCCAGCGGGAAGGTCGCCGCGCCGCCGACGCCGGTGCCCGCCCGGCCCTTAAACAACTCGCCCTTCGCCACCAACCAGTGGCCGTCGATCGTGTAGCGCTGCTGCGCGCTGATCTGCATGAAGGCGGGGTTGACCTCGCTGACGGCCGGGTCGGGGTGAGCGATGCCGTAGTCACCGAAGTCCGGAATCCGCGCGCCAGCCGCGCGGGCCTCCGTACACACCTGCGTGAAGGTCGCCCACTCGGTCCGGGGGACGCGGTTGAGCCGTGTCCGGTCCATGTTGGTCAGGTTCTCGGGGAACGCGCCGCCGGCGAGCGTCACGGTCTTCCATTCCGACGCATGGGGGAGGGCCTGGAGCGTCATGATCACGGTCTCGACTGCGAGGCCGTTGGTCACCGCGGCGCCGAGGTCGAGTACGAGGTCGATGTCGGCGGGCTCGACGGCGAGCGCGTCGAGCAGGCTGTCGAGTGCGTACGCACGGGGCGGGCTGATCGGCCACTGCTCCGAGGTCAGCCGGACGCAGATACCCGTGCGGTTCGCGGAGTGCCAGGCCGTCGCGAGCGCCGTGTACTCCGGGCTCTGGCCGGGCGCGACAACGGGGGTCAGCAGCAAGCCCTCGGCCGCTGCATCGCTCAGCAGCGTCTCCATCGGCTCCGGAGCGCCGGGCTGGAGGAACTCGTTGCGCAGGAAGATCGGGTCGAGGAACGCCCGGCGGATGCCCCATGCGGTGGCGATCTTCTTGCCGAGCCCGAGCACGTGCTGGTCGACGGCCTTGCTGGTGTCGTTGTCGTAGTCGTATGGAATCGGTTGGACGGTGAACAGCGGCGTGAACCGTGCCTTTACATCGTCGCTGAGGTCGTTAAGGGCGCTCAGCTCGCCCTTCTTGGTCAGCAGGATCGGGACGTAGTTGATCGTCATGTCGACGTGCTCCGGGATTCTCGCGCGGGGACTGATGATCGTCCGGCGCCATTGCCGAGCGTGACGGGCTCACTACACTGGGCGTCCGCTGTTGGTTAATGTTACACCCGTGTGAGATCGGAATGTCGTGAGGGTCACACTCTAGACACCCCCGCTCGAGAGCCTCAGATCTTGAACTGGACAGCCTGACGCTTCTCGCCAATCTGGCTTGATGCCCCAACTCGGCGAACGTGCTGGCCGTCCTAGGCTCGCGGGCCCGGCGTCGTGAGTGGGTGCGGTTCGCCAGTGAGTGCGGCCAGCGCGGCGGCGACTTCTTGGACGTCCGCGCGGATGTAGGTGGCGGTGGTACCAGCGTTGCTGGTGTCGGTGTGTCCGGCGTAGGCGCGGGCGACGGCGTAGCCGTAGCGGCGTTCGACCCAGGTCAGGGTGGTGTGGCGCAGCCAGTGAGCGCTGACCTGCTGCGCGGTGGCCCAGGGGAGCTGGTCTCGGATCCGAGACCAGAGGTAATCGTAGCGGCGGGCGGTGATCGGACGGCCGATGCGGTACCGGAGAAGACGTGTGTCCGCGACGGCCTGCCTGGTCTCGGCGTGCGCGCGCAGGTGGCGCATGAGGGTGGGGGAGACCGGCTGCCAACGGGTCGTATCGCCCTTCTCGCGCAGCATCACGAGGGACTGGTCGGCGTCGAGGTCGATCGGGCGTAGGGCGAGTGCGCCCCCACGTCGGCAGGCAGTCTCGGCGTGCAGGCGCAGGATGAGCGTGTCGAGTTCGGGATCGTTGCCGGTGGTGGCGGCGACGGTGAACAGTTCGGCAAGCCGGTCGTCGGGTATCGCTCGGCGGGTGCTCGGGAGGCGTCGGGGTTTGGGTACGCGGCGGGCAGGGTTGTTTCTCTCGGTAATGAGGTCGTCGGCGACGGCGTGCCGGTACAGGCAGCGGAGTGCGGAGACGAGGTGTTCGGTTGCGGAACGTCCGCCGCGCGAGTTTTTCCTCGTGACGATTTGTGGTTTCTGGGTTTCGCAGAGTCGTTGGATTTCCAGTGGTGTGGGTTCGTTGATGCGTCGGTCTCCCCATTCGTCGACGACGCGGCGCCAGTAGGTGGCGTAGGCGCGGCGAGTACTGGCCGGGACGGCGTCGGCTAGTTGTTCGATGTACTCGCGGAAGGTGGGTACGGCCATTCTGTCGGGTGAGGTGGTGAGGAGTTGTTCGGGTGTGACCCCGATTCGTGCAAGGAGGAGTCGCGCCGCTTCGATAGCGTCGCCGCTCACCGGATCTCCGTGCGTAACGTCGACTGCCGCTGCTGGTTGATGATCACTTCGATCGTGGCCATAGGGTAGACGGTGAGCGTGACGGGTCGTGTGGTGACGGCGACGAACAGCCGCTCGCCGGTGGACAGCGTGCAGATGCGGCGGATCTTGGCGGGCAGTTGAAGATGCCCGCTGCTGGTGATCTTGTCCGGGCCGTCCGCGTTGATGATCACGAGGGCGGGGCTCCGGGAAACGGTAAGGGTGATCGGTTGCCCGGGACGCCAGCCCGCGGCGCGGACTGGTGAGCTGTCGGCCAGGCGTCCGTGGTAGTCCATCGGCGTCACCGTGCAGAACATCTCGCTCCGTGTCGCTGGCGGTGACAACCGCGGGAGTAGTGGGCCTGCGACATGCGCGCACGGTTGGCGGATCGGCGGCGACGTCGGCTCCGTGGCCACGTGTGTTCCGTCGCCGCAGGGGTGCTGAAGTGGTGCGGCGTCGAGTGTGGTCGGCTCACGTGAGTGAAGATCTTCATCTCGAAGTTCGGAGCCGTGATTCGGCCGCTGACCAGCCGAAGTGAAGCGGAAAGTGAACGGCACCGGCAGTGCGCCGCCATGGCTTGGACCCCCGGAATCCGGGCTGCGCCGGTGATCGTCGCGACTGCACTCACTGGCGCATCCGGGCCCGGCGGGGCCGCCGAGCTCGGCGCCGACGTGGCTGCGGATCATGTGATATCCCCCGCTTGTCGGGCGGTGCGACGGCGGGTGATGGCGTCACGGATCGTCGCCGGGTCGATGGGGTAACGGCGGCCGGTAGTGGGCACCTTGATGCCGTGCTCGGCCTCCAGGTAGCGGCGGATCGCGGGGCCATTGATCGTGCGGTAGGGCACCCAGTCCGGTGCGAGGGTCCGTAGCCGCGCGGGGATGTCGGCGGCGGGCACCTTGGGGCCGTCCCATCGGTTGGCGTCGAGAACGGTGGCGATGTCGTCCAGCAGGTCGCGCGCGAGAGGGGCGTCGGCGCCGGGGTGATCGTCGGGCGGTCCGGTGACGGCGGGATGCAGGGTGCTCATAGCGCGAGCGATGATGTCGGCAGCCGCATCGAATCCGGTGTCGTCATCGACCTCAATGTAGAACCATTTGACGATTTCGAACCGTTCCGGTGTGGCACCGGTGAGGATCGACGTTCCGACGTCTTTGCCCATCCGTAGTTCGGTAGCGCGGATTCCGGCTTGGAAGGAGCCGTCGCCGAGGAATCCGTCGTTTGAGCGCCACGACTTGACCGCAAAACAGGCGTTCAGCTTCACGAGCTCGACAATTTTTGGCGGGATCGCGTCAGCGCGTGATGACTGCGTGTCGAACATGAGCGTGATCGCGGTCTTGCGGCCACGGCGCATGGTTTGCACGGCCAGATCGGCGGCTTCCCGGCCGTGGTTGGGGTCGCCGAACAGTTCGTGGCATTCGGAGAACAGGGCCACCAGGGGGCGCAGGTCCGGGTGGCGCTCCGCGAGCGCGCGGGTGACCTTCTTCGCCCCCAGTTCCGCCAACCTTGTCTCCCGACGGCCGACTTCGGCGTAGAGCGCGTGGAGGGCCTGGACGGCCGCCGCGGTGGTGGCGTCGTCGACGCCGCGGTGGTACCGGGTCAGACGGGGTTGGTAGGCGTCGAAGTCGCCGTTGTTCGCGAACACGAACACCCACAGCTCGGCCAGCGGGTCGAGTGCAGCGCCTGCCATGGTGACGCGGGCGGCGTTGGACTTGCCCTGGCCCATCACGCCGCCGAAGGCCACGTTGGCGCCGGGCAGTGGTGGAGCGATGACCTCACCGCGCAGTGACACCCCGAGTGGCACCCCGGCGAACACGTCCGCAGTGCCGTCGTGCAGCAGCGGGTAGGGCGGCGAGGGACGCTCGGTCGAGCCCTGATCAGCGACCCACAGGTCTACATAGCCCGCGCGTTCGGCCGCGGACGGCCAGACCTCCAGGGGTGCGCGGACGAGGTTGCGGGCCAGGACATCGCGCTTGTCGGCGATCATCTCCGGGGTCACGCCCAGCGGCAGGGAGAACGTGGCCTGGTAGCCGCGGCCGTTGACGCGCACGGGTGGGGTGGCGAACTCGACTTGCCACCCGTCCTTGACCGCCCGGTTCATCGCCGGAACCCCGAGATGGGCGAGGGCGGCGGCGATCCCGCCCGGGGTGACGATCACCGTCGGGTGCTCGCGGGCGTCGGTTGGAGCGGCCCAGCCCGGCACGGTGCCATGGCGGCGCCCGACCTGCCACAACCCGCCTAGCAGCAACACCGGAACCACCACTGCGGCAGGGGTCGCGAGCACGCCCAGCAGCCACACCGCCCAGGCGACGGCATCCACGACCTTCTGCGTCGGCGCCAGCAGCCACGCGGCGTCGCGGTGCGCGATGGCCAGCACCGCGCCGAGTGCGAGTAGGGCACCGATGCCGACCAGGGCCAGGCTGGCGGTAGTGCGGGCGATGGCCAGCGGGGCGGTGATCCAGTCCATGCGTCGGCGGTGGCGGCGTTCGCGGGCTTGCTCGGCCCGTTGTTCCCAGTCGGTGAGCCGTTCGTAGTCCCCGGCCGTCTCCGCGGCGCGCATGAGCCGCTCGTAGCGGGCGTTGGTGCGCGCCTCCCACCCGCGCCGCGCCAGGACCCCGGCTCCGGTGGCGAGGTACATCACGATGTTGCGGATCAACCAGCGCACGATGTTGCGGGTCCGCTCGTGAGTGGCCGCGTGGCCGACGATGACGGCGGCGTCGAGCACAATGCGCCCTCGGCCCGCGGTCGGGTGCGCCACGACGTTGACGGGTCGGCGGGCGGGCGTCGTCGGGGCTCGGCGGACCAGTTCCTTGCCCGCGTCGGTCGGGGTGGGGGTGTCGTGATCGCTCATTGCTCGTCACCTCCGTGGCTCTGCTCGACAGCACGCCGACGCAGAAGATGTACGGTTCGCCACAGGCTGAGAAGACGGGTCACGGTTGCGGCGGCCAAGAAGCCGGGCAGCGCGAGCACACCGACCCAGACCGCGCCCGAGCCGGTCCGGCTGAGAATTGCCCACTGCGTCCCGGTGATTACCGCGCAACCCAGCGCCGTGCACGTCAACCCTTTCAGCACTCCGGCGATCGGACGTGTCGATCGCTTGCGGAGTTGGCTCTTCCGCCCAGCGGCGCGGATCATCGCCGAGCCGGCGATCATCAGGACGGCGCCGAGCGCGACCAGTGACCATCCCTGGAGCGGCGTCATCGTCGGCCTGACCTGCGACGGCTGGAGCTGCCCAGGCCGGTGCTGCCGGTCAGGGAATCGGCCAGCGTGTAGCCAGCCAGCAGCGCCGGGACGCCGAGGGCGACCCAGAGCAGGGTGGTGTTGCTGGGCCAGTAAGTGATCACCAGCCACTGGGCGCCCGCGATCATCGCGGCGGCGAGCAGGACGCGCCCGGCCACGGCCAGCAGCACTACGCCCAGCAGTACACCGATAGTGATCACGATCTGAGTGCCGGTCACGGTGAAGCCGCCCAACCCGAACGCGCTCGTCGCCGTGCGTCCGTTCATCGCTGCCACCAGCTCTCGTCGTCGGCAAGAGCGGGCAGGGCCGTCATGTCGTCGAGGTCGGTCTGGCCGTGCTGGACGATCAGCTCGTCGACGAGGAACTCCAGCGCGTGCGAGTCACCGTCCCCGGCGGCGGCCAGGGTCGCGCGGGCGGCGGCCACCAGGTTCGCGTACCGCATGCGGGCGCTGGCGAGTTCGCGGCGCAGTCGGTTGATCACGCGGACCGGGTCGGCGGCGTCAAGCCGCGTGGTGCTCACGCCTGAATCCCGGCAAGCAGCTCGGCGACGGCCGCCGCCGAGGCGTCCTCGTGGTTACGGCGGCGGGCGAGAGAGCGGTCGTTGTGGGGGCGGCGGTCGATGTTGTGGCGGTTCCACGCGGCTCGGGCGCGGCACTTGCGGCAGCGGCCGTCGCGTTCCGCGGTGGCGCCGCAGCCGCAACGCAGGTGATCGGGTCGCAGCGGGTCGACGGGCGGGCGGTACGGGTAGTTGTGGCGGGGGCGAAGGCTGTGGTGTGTCGTCATGACGGTGACGTTCCGCCTCCACGACGGGACGTGATCACCATGCGATCGGACCGGGTGGAGACGTCCTGACGTGCAGGTTTGAAGGTGGGACGTCCCGCGGGACGTCTCGGCCGACGATCGTGGGCCAGCGACCATAAGATCGGGCGATGGCCGGGCGGCGGATCGACTTCTACGACGATCCCGACGGACCCGCGGCCAACAGCCTGGTGCCGTCGGCGAACGTGGTGGTCGTCAACGATGCCGGTGAGCTTCTGCTGATCCACCGCACCGACAACGACAACTGGGCGTTGCCGGGCGGGGCGATGGACCTAGGCGAATCGCTTGTGGACACCGCCGTGCGCGAGACTCAGGAGGAGACCGGGATCGTCTGCGAGGTGACGGGGCTGGTCGGCATCTACACGGACCCCAAGCACGTCATCCTTTACACCAGCGACGGCGAGGCCCGCCAAGAGTTCTCCGTCGTGTTCACCGCCCGCCCGATCAGCGGCACTCCGACCCCCAGTAGCGAGACGCGCGACGTCGTGTGGGTGGCCCCCGACGTCGTCGCCAGCCTGATGATGGATCGGTCGATGCGACTGCGGATTGGCCACTACCTGGACGGTCGTCAGCCCCCCTACCTGGGCTGATGCGCCCAACGCTGGCGCGATGAACCGCGCAACCGGATTGGACGTGTTGAAGGCGTCCTCATAAGGTCACGCGTGTCCTCGGACGTCCTCGAACGTGGGTGGGTGGCTTGTCGAACGAGCGTCTTCGCGCGGCGCTGCTCAAGAAGGGCGTCACCCCGGCGCAGCTCGCCGAGCGGCTCCAGGTCGACGCCAAGACGGCCGAACGCTGGATCAATGGCCGTGAGCCCTACCGGAAGTACCGCTACGCCGTGGCCACGCTGCTCGGTCAGGACGAGTCCTACTTCTGGCCGGATGCGCTCCCGCGCGAGCAGGTAACGGCCGCCTCCGGCAGCGAGATCGTCAGCGTCTACCCGCACCGGTGGGCGGTTCCCCGCGAGGTGTGGACGCAGCACTTCGCCGAGGCCACCGAGGCGATCGACATGTTGACCATGGCAGGGATCTTTCTCGCCGAGGACTCCGGCACCGTGCGACTGTTCCGCGAGAAGGCCCAGGACGGCGTCCTTGTACGGCTGCTGATCAGCGACCCCGAGTCGGCCGCAGTCTCGTTGCGTGAGAAGGAGGAGGACCTCGGGTCCGGGGTCGTCGCGGCCCGGGTCCGCAATGTCCTCGCGTTGCTGCGTCCGCTGCACGGCGTGGAGAACGTCGAGTTCCGGCTCCACGACGCCTGCCTCTACAACTCGATCTTCCGATCCGATGACGACGTGATCGTCAATATGCATGTGTACGGCGCTCCGGGCTCCAACGCGCCCGTACTGCACCTGCGCAAAGTCCCTGGTGGGGACATCGTTTCGCTCTACCGCGACAGTTTCGAGACGATCTGGCGCACCGCGCGCCCCTACGACTCGGACACGTGAGTCACCTGCTCGGCGACGCCGCCAAGCGTCGTTCGATGTCGTCGACGCTCTCCAAGTAGGTCGCGGTTCCGGCGCGAACGGACTTGCTGACCGGATGCTCGAGTCCGTAGCGGCTCTGCACGTCGGCGATACGTTCGGCGACGTCGGCCGGCGTCCCGTCGGGACTGGTCGTGATGTCGCAGTAGGTGATGGCGTGCCCTAGCAGCTGCGGCGGCGGGTTGAACTCGCCGGTCAGTGCCTCCGCCAGGCCGCGTTCGCGGGCCTCGTGGATAGCGCCGGTGTGGTAGGCGACGAGACCACAGAGGATGGCGTCGGCGTGTTCGTGGTCGCGCAGATAGCGGGCGCCGTCGAGCGGGTGAAAACCGGCCGTGGCGATCGGGGGTGCGTAGCCGATGTCGTGCAGCCATGCTGCCGCTTCCAACAGGTCGGCATCGGCGCCGAGGATCGGCGCGATGCGCCGGGCGGTGGCAGCAACACCTTGGGTGTGGGCCCAGCGTCGCGGCAGGGGCTCGGCGAGCAACGACGCCGCGATGCGGCGCGCTTGCTGGGCGTCCAGCATGGGCAAGACTACCCACGACAGGTACAGACCTGTCGAGAACGTCAGCTGACGTACCGGCCCTTCCCTGCACAGGTGTTGATCAGGTCACGAGACTCCAGGAACGTCAGCGCTTGCCGCACGGTTCCGCGGGACACCCGATGCCGGGTGATCAACTCGGACTCGCTGGGTAGCGCCGTGCCGGGCCGCAACCGGCCCGTCTCGATCGCGGCCTGGATCTCGGCGGCGATCTGGCGATAGCGGGGAAGCGTGTAGTCGGCCTGCCCTACCTCCATCGCGCCCAGTACGACCCAACCTCGCCCGGCGACCGGCTCGATCATGCCTCGCTCCTGCAGGCGAAACAGGGCGCGGCGGATCGAGTGCCGCGTCGTACCCGCCGCGCGGGCCAACCCGGCCTCTGACAGCAGAAAGGCGCCCGGCGCCAACACGCCGGCGGTGATCTGGTTCCGCAAGGGCTCGGCGAGTGCGTCGAACAGGTCGCGCCGCTCGCCGGACCCGGCCACTGCATCACTCATCGCGGCAACATCGTCGCGGCGGCCGGGCGACACCGGAACCGCGCGTCGGGACGTCTTGGGACTTCTCATGCTAGCCTCGGGGCACTCCGCCGCCCGAGGGAGGCAAGCGTTGAACCAGGTCTTACGGCGTGCCCTCGACGACGCGCGGCTTCGGGACGCCGACGTCGCGGCGCGCCTGGGCGTCGACCCGAAGACAGTGCAGAGGTGGGTGGCGGGTCGTGTCCCGCACGCCCGGCACCGTTGGGCCGTCGCCGATCTGCTGGGACGCGGTGAACGGGATCTCTGGCCTGACCGCGACGAGCCCATTGCGTCGGTGTCTCGTGAGGTCAAGGCCACCTACCCCTACCGCAGTGCCGTACCGCGCGAGGAGTGGCTCGGGCTGTTCGGAGCCGCCGAAACCGAGATCGCGATCTTGGTCTACGCGGCCTTGTTCCTGGCCGAGGACGTCGAGATGGTCAGGCTGCTGACCGACCGCGCGCGGGCGGGTGTGACGGTGCGGCTACTACTGGCCGACCCCGACTCGCCGCGTCTGGCCGATCGCGGCGAGGAGGAGGGCATCGGCTCCGCCGTCGCGGCTCGCGTGCGCAACGCGCGGACGCTGTTCCGGCCGCTGCTGGACACCGCGGGCGTGCAGGCTCGCCAGCACGAGACGGTGCTGTACAACTCGATCTTCCGGGCGGACGAGGAGATGCTGGTCAACCCGCAGGTCCACGGCATCGCCGCCGCCTACGCGCCAGTGCTGCATCTACGTCGCACGGAGTTGGCGGGCATGTTCGACACCTACGTCGACAGCTACGAGCGCGTTTGGGCCAGCGGCGTGCGGCTGGACGGTGTGGACAGCCGATCAGGCATCGGCTGAGTCGGATTGCCGCACGCTGCCCGCTGCGTGGGGCGGCATCCGGCCGCCGGTGGTCTGAGACGTGACGTCGAGGACGCGCCGGGGACGTCTGTGCCGTCCGGGAGGACGATTCTGACGTCCCAGCCATGCGGTTTTGCGGTCCCATCGGCCGGACGAGTCTTCGCCACGTGACTCACCCGCGGCGAGTGAACCGTCCTGACGGCCCAGCCGTGGTCGGACGGTCGTCGCCCGTGAGCGGCAACGCGTCCGCCGCCAGCCCGATGATCGAGTTCCTGGTTGCCGCCCCGGACGTGACGGCACGGTTGCTGGCGACGCACGTCGATGATGGGTCCGGGCATTGCCGGGCGTGCCCGCTCGGCGCGCAGGCGGGCTATCACACCTGGCCGTGTTCGATCGTGACGGCGGCACGGCGTGCGGCGGCCGAACCGCTGCGGTGAGTGTGGCGCTGGACGAGGCGATCTACGCGCTGCTAGGACCGGCCCGAGCGGTGATCGACCGGCATCCGCGTGACGAGCGCCGTCGGTGCCGTCGGTGCGGCGTGACGTGGCCGTGCTTCGAGATGGACACCGCGCTCGGCGCGCTCGATCTCGTGCTTCGCGTGCATGCGGCCACGCGCCGCCGTCGCGAACAGGACGCCCGGTAACCACTGCGCGGGGCCTCAAATTGGCCGCAACCAGCGGGTAAGGTTCGGCGGTCAGGCTCGCCGCCTGCCTGCTCGGGTCGGGCACCATCGACCTGATCAAGCCGGACACCCGGCGGAGACCTTGTCGTTTCGTTGCGGGACAATCGAGACGTGGACCAGCATCTCGCCTCCTGCTTTATCAGCTACAGCCACGCCGATGCTGAGCTTGCCCGTGGCATCGCCACGGGTCTGGGGGCGCGCAACTACTACGTATGGATCGACGAAGGTCAATTGAAGGTCGGTGACAGCCTGGTCACAGCAATCGGCGACGCGATCGATCGGGTGGACTTCCTAATCGCGCTGGTCAGTCAGGAATCGGTTCAAAGCAATTGGTGTAACAAGGAAATCGCACTCGCCATGACCGGTGAGATCAATCGTCGTGGCATCAGTGTCCTGCCGTGCCGCGTCGGAGATGTCGATATGCCGTCGAGTCTTTCGGACAAGTTGTACCTCCGGGTAGAGGCGAGTGATCCCGAGGCGGCGGTCGCCGAACTCGACAAGCACATGCGCCTCCACGTAGCGCCCGGTGACCCGATCCCGCCACGGCGCCAGAGACCAACAGCGCCGAGCACGGTATCGGTGCCACGGGTCACCAGACAGTTCGGGAAACTAGCCGGTCTGACCGAACCGCAGTTCGACCCGCATTCCCCAGTCAGCATGTCAGGCGTCAATCTGAACGGCGTAACCCTTCCCCGTAACGACGGCACGAGAGGTAGCGCCCTCTACCGAGTCCCGATCGAAGTTGAGCCGACACCCGACTACATCTGGTCGGAACTGTTCGTCCGACATTGGAACCGGCCGAGCAGCTGGACGATGACGCACCGTCCCGGAATCGCTTCCGTGGTGGGCAACGAAATCATCCTCGATGGCACCACGATGGACGAGTTGGAGCGCTACCACATGGCTACCCTTCGCCTCGCTGTGGACTCGGCCAACCGAGACCGTCGCAAGATCGCGGAGCAAGAGGACGCTGACAAGAAGCGTGCGGCCGAGCACGCACAGGCACAGCGGGTGAACAACGCCGAAATTGCCAACCGGCTCAAATTCAACTGAGTTGATTTAGATCGCTTAGGCATGCTGATCGTCCCCTTCAGCGCTCAGGGCGAGACGTCCGGTTATGTCGCGCGCCGGCTGAGCCGTGGAGAGGGCCCGGCTCCGCGGACCGGAGTGGGTCTTCGCGGAGTGCCAGCAACCGCTACAGAGTCTCGGCCTGCCTCCTGGCGTTGCGGGACGCAGGACGTGCCGATCATCTGGGGTAGTGGACTGGATCTATGGCCAGTGGATGACTTTCGCCGGTGAGGGCAACGAGGGCAGCGGCGACCTCAGGGAGGTTGGCGCGGACGTAGGTGGCGGTGGTGCCTGCGTGGCTGTTGGTGTCGGTATGTCCGGCGTAGGCGCGGGCGACGGCGTAGCCGAAGTTGCGCTCCACCCACGTGAGCGTGGTGTGGCGCAGCCAGTTCCCGTCAGGTCCCGTTGGGGTGTGGCTAGGCCGGGCCTCGCCGTACTGCATATCGTCGACATGCGCGCGGAGGAGGTCGCGGTGAACCGGCCACGCCAGCCCCGCCGCCGGGAACGCCGCGCCCGCGCGAGCGTCGCCCACCCTGCCACGGACACCCAGACCATCTCCGTACCCATCGACGACACGACCGCCATTGCACACTCCCACGTCCGCGACCACGCCCGCAGCTGCGACAGGTACCGAGACGACGACTCCGGTGGCGCCGCTGGCCGTCACCGTCGGCGAGTATCTTTTTGCGCGATCGTCCGACTGCTACATGCGGATTCGGGTCAAACAGGGAACCGGTCGGTCCACGAGACGGTGTATGTTGCTTGAAACACTTGCACTCCTCCGGCTGGGCCGTTCACGTCGGCGAGTTGCAGGTTGCTGAACAACCGCCAGGGAAGCGGGAGCAGGTGCGTCGGCGCCGCGACTGCAGCCCTGATGTCCACTCCGTTTGCGTCTTGGGTGATATTGCGGACTACATTAAGAGGTAGGATTGTTCCATTCTTTAAAATATTCTCGCCCACGACTAACTGTGCCGTATTGGGAGTGAGGTGCAAGGGAAGCGGCGGGGCGGGGATACGCATGTGCGCAGCCACGGTATTGTGATAGTTTGAGCCATCGTCTGTTATGAATATCTTACTTGCGACGCCAGCAAGCTCGTTCGCGAACCACTTCCAGTCTCGCAGATAGCACTCTTCATGAATCGGGGCTGCCACCGAGATTGTTCGACGCTCTACGTCTCCCGCTCGTAGTGGAACGATGAGCGAGATGTCGTCCCAGTGAAACGGGTGAAGCTCGGGCCACGCACAACCTACTCGAAGCAAACCTCGGTTCCGTGTTACGCACTGCTCAGGATGGTGATCAATCGTCCACTGGCCAACGACTCGAACGTGGTCGCCGACCGCTAATGGTCGCCGCGCGTTACTGATCGGATCTCGAACCTGAAAGGAAGCGTTGCCGGGCTTCATCGGCAACGGCCAGGCGTCGTTGTGATTACTATGCCCTGCTGGCAGAGGGTATGTCTCGCAGTGCACTAGTCCGTGACTGCCGGGCATGAGATCGACGAGGTGCTGGTATCCATTATCCGGCACAATATCGAAGCTGTCGCCCGCTCCCACGTCATCACCAGGATTATGCCCGGGCAGGCTGACAACACCCCGTACTTCGACGTCGCCCAACATCCAGGTTTGCTTAGTAACATACTGCCCGACAACCATGCTCAAAGCTCCATACTTCGTCTAGATGAGAGACTCATTGCGCGTGTCAGCGTAGACGATCATGTTATTCTCGGACGCCACCCTTGCAGACCAACAGTGTGGCGATCCGACGTCCGTTCGGGTGCTGGCCAGCTCGGCCTCGGCTCAGGGCTCAGGCAATGTCGCGATGCGGTAGCTGACCTGCGACGACACTCGATCGTGGACGCAAGGACGGGCACGGTCCCGAAGTCGTCGAAAATCGCGTCTAGCCAAAGCGCCAAAGCACAGCATTGCAATGGCGAGGCCAATGGCGATGAACCACTCAAACTCGCCTGAGCCTGCATCCGGGCTGGCTTCGAATAAGGCTTCAAACCATCTCGGATTGATTAACGTTGCAGCAGCTAAAGCGACTACTGATAAAATTGCAAGAATTGTCTCAAGCCATGCTCTCAGGCGAACCATAGCTGCCTCCGTGGTTTCGGTGATCGGGATCTCAGCTTGCTGCCTACGCGATCGAAAGCGTCTATATCGGACCGTACGGTCTTACTGCTGTCAAGGTGGCGAAGCCGAAGAGCGATCGGCCCTACTACTCCGGAAAGCACAAACGCCACGGCGTGAACGTGTAGGTCCTCGCCGACCCCGGCTGGCCGGCTCATCTGGGCCTCACCCGCCTTGCCGGGTGCTCGGCACGACATGGGCGCCGCCCCTGAGAACGGCATCCTCGACGCGCTCAACGCCACAGGTGTGCAGGTGGTGGCCGCCAACGGCTACCACGGAGCCGGTCGGACGGTGCGGGTGCCGCAGCGTCGACGCCGACTCGATCCCGACGCCGGCCGCTACCGGCGGCTCTCACGCAGCCAGAAGTTGGTCAACGCCGCCCACGCCCGCCAACGCGGCCCGGGCGAGCGGGCAAACGCCCAGCTCAAGAGCTGGATGATCCTGCGCAAGATCCGCTGCTGCCCACACAGCGCCCAGCAACTGGAGGTGTCGCGGATGGTTGCGGTAGGCGCGGAACACCTTCCCGATCTGCTGGCTGTGGAAAGCCGCCCGGAACTCGTCGGTATCGAAGAACGCGTCTGATTGCCGAGCCGGGGCCGTGCCGAGGTGGTCGCGCTGGTCCCGGTGACAGCGACCGCACAGAAGCGCGGTGTTGTCGGCCGCCAGCACAATATTGCAGGCCTGGCAGCGGCGGCCGGGGTTGGTTCGTCTGACGCTGTTCGCGCTTTCCGATCGTTCGTCGGGTTGTCGGTGCGCGTCTGAACCGGGCCGGAGCGGGCCGGATGAGCGCATCGAACCCCTCCCGTTGTCTGTCGCGTGCAGCCGCCGGTGATCCGTCGGGCGTCATGGTCAATGGCCTTGCGTTAAGCCTTGCTGCAACGCCTCTACCTGCGGAAACA
Organism: Dehalococcoidia bacterium; assembly: GCA_050248355.1. GTDB lineage: Bacteria > Chloroflexota > Dehalococcoidia > UBA2979 > UBA2979 > JAIBBD01. Next base: position 2,903 of record JBFWSN010000036.1, on the reverse strand, counting down.
GGATCAGCGACACGTCGACTGGCCGCCTTAATGCAAGGCCATTGGGCGTCATGGTAGCGAGGCGGCCCGGACCCGCACCGGTGATTGGGAAATGTCGGGGACGGCGCCGCTCGCGACCCTTGCTGGCGACGCTGCGCCCTTGGCCTTGTGTCGGATGAGTTGGTCCGGGTCGGGCGGAAGCCGAATCCGCTGGGCTGGCGATGGCACCGCTGAGGTATCACGGCCGGTAGCCTGCGGCTCCTTGCATGGGATGTGAGAAACACCTGTCCTCACCCGAGCGAAGAGATCGTTATGGCCCGGGTGTTCATCAGCTATGCGCGCACGGACGCCGAGGTGGCGGGCCGGGTCCGGTGTTGGCTGACCGATGCAGGGCACGATGTGTTCCTGGACCGCGATGTCGACGCTGGCATCCGGGTGGGCGAGGACTGGCAGGAGCGGCTGCACGAGCGGCTGCGGTGGGCGGATGCGGTGGTGTGCCTGGTCAGCGCCGCCTCGGTCGCGTCGGCGTGGTGCGTGGGTGAGGTGGCCACGGCGCTGTCGCGGGGTAGTCGGGTCCTGCCGCTGCAGGTCGAGCCCGGGGTCCGGCATCCGCTGCTGACCCGGCTGCAGCATGAGGCGGTCGACGGTGACGACGGCGACGCCCGGACGCGTCTGGTTGCGCAGCTGCGGCTGATGGATGCCGGGGGTGGGTCGGGGTGGCCGGACGACCGGTCGCCGTTTCCGGGTTTACGTCCCTTCGACACCGACCGGCATCGGGTGTTCTTCGGCCGCAGCCGGGAGGTGGCCCAGCTGACGGCGGTGCTGCGCTCCCCCGCCGAACAGATCGAACCGGGCGTGTTACTGGTGGTAGGGCCATCGGGCTGTGGCAAGTCGTCGCTGGTGCGGGCCGGGCTGCTGCCCGCGATGGCGGCCGAGCCCGGGTGGTGGACGGTACCGCCGCTCAAGCCCGGACCCGATCCGGTGGCGGCGTTGACCCGGGAGTTGACCGCCGCCATGCGGGGGGTCGGGCGGGACATGGCGCTTTCGCAGGTGCGGGACCAGTTGGATCGGGACGGGCTGACGGCGGTGGCCGATGAGCTGCTGTTGGCCGCGCCCGGTCCGCGCCGGACCCGGCTGCTGGTGGTGATCGACCAGCTGGAGGAGCTGCTCATGCAGACCCCGGCGGGGGAGCGGGCGCGGTTCGCGCAGCTGCTGTGGCCCGCGGTGCGCGGTGGCGTGCAGGTGGTGGCGACGCTGCGGCCGGAGTTCTGGGACCCACTGCTGCTGTGCCCGGAGCTAGCCGGGTGGGAACTGGGCGGGCGGCCGTTCACGGTGCGGCCCTTGCTGCCCGAGGCGCTGCCGGAGGTGATCGAGCAACCGGCCCGGTTGGCCGGGATCGGCGTCGAGGAGGGGTTGGTCGCCCGGTTGGTGGCCGACACCGCAGGCGGTGAGGCGCTGCCGCTGCTGGCCTACACCCTGGAGCAACTGGTCGAGGGCATCGGGCGCGGCGGGCGGCTGCTGATGTCGCGCTATGACCAGCTGGATGGCGTGCAGGGGACGTTGACGCGGCAGGCCGACGCCGCCCTCGCCGAGGCGACCCAGGTCGGTGGGCGGGGCCCGGACGGGGTGTTGCGGGGGCTGTTGCGGCTGGTCACCGTCGATGAGGAGGGTCGACCGACGCGGTGGCGGCTGCCCCGGGCGGAGCTGTCGGAGCGGGTCCGGGCCGAATGGGCGCCGTTCGTGGCCCGCCGGTTGTTGACCACCGACGCCGATGACGGCGTGGAGGTGGTGGAGGTGGCGCACGAGGCGTTCCTGTCCGGGTGGGCGCCGCTGGCGGCGGTGATCGCGGACAATGCGACTGCGTTGCGGGCCAGGCGGCGCATCGAGCAGGCCGCCACCGAGTGGGTCGGGGACCAGCGGTCTGCGCGGCGGTTGTGGACCGGTGATCAGCTCGCCGCGGCCCGGGCCGATGTCGGCGCACGTTTCGACGACACGTCCGCGGCGATCGATGCCGATGACCCCGTCGGTCCGGGCCGGTCGACGTGGTGGCCACGAGGACGGCGCCGCGGTCTCGTTGCAGAGGTGACGTTGACCGCATCGGCTCGGGCATTTCTGCAGGCCGGCATCCGCCGCGACCGCTTCCAACGAGGGCGGATCACTATCGGTCTCGCCACACTGCTGGTCATCGCCCTCACCGCCGCCGGAATCGCCATTGTGCAACTCAACGTCGCCACGCAGCAGCAGCGACGCGTGACGGCCCAGTATCTGCTCGGCCAAGCCCGGGCCACCATCTCAACAAACCCCCGGGCCGCGCTGCAGTTCGCCGAGGCGGCCCACCACCTGAACCCGACCCCCGAAGCCGACGACACACTCGTTCAACTCCTGACCGAAACCCGCTACGCCAGCACCCTGACCGGCCACACCGGCGCCGTGTACGCGGTGGCGTTCGCCCCGGACGGGCACACCCTGGCCACCGCCGGCGCCGACAGCACGGTGCGGTTGTGGGATGTGCACGACCCGGCCCGGCCCCAGCAACTGGGCACCCCACTGATCACCGCCCTCGCGTCCGCAGTGGCGTTCGCCCCGGACGGGCACACCCTGGCCACCGCCAGCAGTTGGGACCAGACGGTGCAGTTGTGGGATGTGCGCGACCCGGCCCGGCCCCAGCGGCTGGGCGCGCCGCTGACCGGCCACTCCGGCGCCGTGGATGCGGTGGCGTTCGCCCCGGACGGGCACACCCTGGCCACCGGCAGCGGCGACAACACGGTGCGGTTGTGGGATGTGCGGGACCCGGCCGGCTGAACCGTCCTGGCTTGAGGAGAGGCTCCTGATCTAGCAAGGAGACTGGAGCCATGTCCGCTCCCCGTAAGTTCGACGACGAGACCCGGGCCCGCGCGGTCCGCCTCTACCAGGACCGGTTGCGT
>JBFWSN010000035.1:0-18974 GCA_050248355.1 Dehalococcoidia bacterium | reverse complement strand
CCGGACACCTGCGCAGTCTCGGCCGGAGCGCCGCGAGTTTTGGCTCGGAGATCACATTGAGCGACGAAGTCTCAACTGACTGGCGGTGCGTGTCCTCGAGGGTGGTGCGGCCCTCGGATGTGAGCCGGGAGACGCCGGCGGTCCTGCGGTGCCAGCTGGCGAAGGGGCATCCGGGGGCGCACGTGCATCACCTCGAGTGGGCGGGGTGACCTCGTGACGGGGAGCCGAGGGCCGGTGTCGATGTCCTCGAAGGAGCGGGATCTGCGGGGGGACGCGGGGAAGCGCGCGCCTCGGCGGGTGCTGACGGACAAGGGGGACACCTCGTCGCTGGCGCCGGCGGCCTCGATCGCGGGGGGTACCCCTCCGCAGGCGGGGCGCACCTCGCCAGTTACCCCCGCCAGAGGCACGCGGCCGGAGCCGCCGGAGTGGCTGTCGGAGGCGGGGCGCGGGGAGTGGGTGGAGGTAGTGCCGCTGCTCGAGGGGCTGGGGTTTCTGGACGCGGCGGACGTCGGGATGCTCGCCCTGTACTGCGAGACGTACGCGCACTGGAAGGCGCTGAACGAGCAGCTGCACACGACGGAGACGCACGTCGTGCACTGCCAAGAGTGCTTCGCGGTGGTGGAGACCTCGAGCTACCTGACGGAGGGGGCGCGGGGGAACCTGGTGAAGACGCCGGTGTGGCAGATGTGGCAGCAGGCGGGGGCGAGCCTCGAGCGGCTGTCGAAGGTGCTGGGGCTGACGCCGGAGGCGCGGATGCGGCGGCCGGCCGCGCCGCCGGCGGACGAGGGGAAGTCGGACCCGCTCGGGCAGTGGGCATCGGGTGAGAGCGATGGCGACGGCGACGGCGACGAAGACAGCGCCGCCCCGGCGTAAGGACCGCGCGACCGAGTACGCGCGGGCCGTCGTCGAGGGTCGTGAGTTCGTCGTCGGGCGGCTGGTGCGGCTGGCGTGCGAGCGGCACCTGCGCGACCTCGAGGAGGGGCCGGAGCGCGGGCTGCGCTGGGACGTGCGCGAGGCGGACAAGGTCATCCGCTTCTTCTCGCTGCTGGAGCACACGAAGGGTGAGTGGGCCGGGCGGGAGCTGGAGCTGGAGCCCTGGCAGGCGTTCATCGTCGGCAGCGCGTTCGGATGGCAGCGGTGGGACGAGGAGCGCGAGCGCTGGGTGCGGCGCTTCCGCGTCGTGTACGTCGAGATCGCACGCAAGAACGGGAAGACGACGCTCGTCGCCGGGGTGGGTGACTACCTGGCGTTCTTCGACGGCGAGGCGGGCGCGGAGGTGTACGCGGCCGCGACGAAGCTGGACCAGGCGAAGGTCCTGTGGGGCGAGAGCAAGCGGCAGATGCAGCGGCTGCGGCGGAAGTCGCCGGCGGCGGCGGCGCGCATCCGGGTGCTGACGAACGTGCTGTTCGACGAGTCGTCGGACTCGAAGTTCGAGCCGCTGGGGGCGGACGCCTCGACGCTCGACGGGCTGAACTGCCACGCGAACCTGGTGGACGAGCTGCACGCTCACCCGGACCGGGGCCTGTGGGACGTGCTCGAGGAGGCGCAGGCGGCGCGGCTGCAGCCGATGCACTTCGCGATTACGACGGCGGGGCACGACCGGCACGGCATCTGCTGGGAGATCCGCGAGTACTCGATCTCGGTGCTCGAGCGGGTGTTCGAGGACGACTCGCACTTCGCGTACATCGCGACGCTGGACGAGGGCGACGACTGGCGAGACCCGGCGGTGTGGCCGAAGGCGAATCCGAACCTCGGGGTGTCGGTGAACCGGAAGTACCTGGCGGAGAAGGTGCGGCGGGCGCAGCGGACGCCGGGGCTGGTGAACTCGACGCTGCAGAAGCACTTCAACGTGTGGACAACGGCGGAGCACCGCTGGTTCGACGTGGAGCGGTGGCGGGAGCTGCAGCGCTGGCGGTGGATGGTGGGGCGGCGCGCCGTGGGCGGCCTCGACCTGGCGGGTACGAAGGACCTGAACGCGTACGTGCTGGTGTTCCCGGACGGCATCGGCGGGTACGACGTCATCCCGACGTTCTGGATGCCGCGGGAGAACCTTGCGCGGCGGGTGCGCGAGGACCGGGTGCCGTACGACGTCTGGGCGCGCGAGGGCTGGATCGAACTGACGGACGGCGTCGCGCGGAACGACCAGGCGATCCTCGACGGGATCCGGGAGCGCAACGCGCTCTTCGACGTGCCGCAGCTGGGTGTGGACCCCTGGCAGATGAACTACATCGCGACGTCGCTGGTGAGCGACGGTGTGGACGTGGTGAAGGTCCCGCAGACGTTCGGGTCCCTGGCGGAGGCGTCGCGCGAGCTGGAAAAGGTGATTGAGACGGGGCAGCTGCGTCACGACGGGAACCCGGTGATGACGTGGATGTGCTCGAACGTGGTGGCGGACGAGGACGCGGCGGGGAACCGGAAGCCTTCGAAGAAGCACAGCCGAGAGCGGATCGACGGGTTCTCGGGGCTGGTGACGGCGCTGTCGCTGGCGATCGTGCTGCAGGCCGAGAAGCGGCCGTCGCTCCAGATATTCCTATAGCGGTGAGGAGGCTGCGGTGACACGAGTGCGCGCAATTGGCAGGCGATGGCTGAGCATCGTGGGGCGAGCCGCGACGGCGCCCCGGACGGCGGCGGTCGCGGGGGCGCTGGTGGACTACGCGATGGTGGCGGCCGGGGTGGGGCTGATCGCGGCCGGCGCATGGGAGCTGAGCGAGACCGCGGGCAAGGTCGTGCTGGGGGCCGGGGTGCTGTTCATGGGGGGCGGCATCAGCTGGCTCGTGAGGGAGGTCCGCGGTGGGTAGCCTGTGGCGCGATCTGATGGCGGGGCCGCCGCCGGCGTCCCCGAGGACTGGGGGCCTGGGAGCGCTGCTCAGCGGGTTCATCGACCCGGTGATGGCCGGGGGCGGGCCGACGACGCGGGTCTCGATCGAGCAGGGCCTCCGCATCACGACGGCATACGCGTGCATCCGGCTCATGTCCGGGCTCGGAGGGTCGCTGCCGCCGAAGGTCATCCAGCGCGACGACAAGCGCCGGCGCGAGCTGCGCCAGCCGGAGTTCGCGCACATCTGGGGCCGCCCGAACCCGGTGATGACGCGCTCCGTGTACTGGGAGTCCACGATCGCGGGGGCGGCGACGTACGGCAACGCGTTCACCTGGAAGTCGCGGGAGGACGGCTCGGCGTACGACGAGACACGGCCGTGGCGCGGCACGACGGAGCTGTGGCCGGTGCACCCGAAGCGGGTGCGGGTGGGCCAGGCCTCGGACGCGCGGAAGGTCTACACGCTCGACGACGACCGGGACCACCCACTTGGGGCGCCCGACCTGGCGCACGTCCCGCTCATGTCCCTCGATGGTGTGGTGGGGCTGTCGCCGATCCAGCAGAACGCGGCCGCGCTGGGCCTCGCGGTGGCGGCGGAGCGGTTCGGGAACCAGTTCTTCAGCCGGGGGCAGCAGGTGTCCGGGATCCTGACCTCGACCATGGAGCTGGAGCAGAAGGAGGCCGACGAGCTGGCGGAGCGGTGGATGCAGCGCCACTCGGGGTCGTCGACCTCGCTGCGGCCGGCAGTGCTGGGGAAAGGGACGACCTGGACGCCCATCGCGATCCCACCTGACCAGGCGCAGTTCCTGGAAACGCGCGGGTACCAGCGCGAGGAGATCGTCCAGATCTACGGCGTGCCGCCGCACATGATCGGGCTGGTGTCGAAGAGCACCTCGTGGGGGACAGGCATCGAGCAACAGTTCATCGGGTTCGTGGTGACGGTCATGATCCCGCTGCTGGTGCGGTTCGAGCAGATGGTGTCCGACGAGCTGCTGCCGCCGGAGCTCGAGATGAAGTTCTCGGTGCAGGCGCTGCTGCGCGGGGACATGAACGCGCGCGCGAACTTCTACCGGACGCTGCGGATGATCGGAGCGATGTCGGCGGACACGATCCTCGAGCTGGAGGACCTCCCGCCGCGCGGGATCGCGGACGACTACCTGAGCCCGAAGAACATGGATCGACTGGTGGCGGGGGCGGCGGCCGCGCCGGGGCGCGAGGGCGACGACGTCGCGGTGGCGCGTGGGTTCGCGCCGATCGCGGAGGCGCGGTGTCCTGAGCCGGGGTGCGGGGCGCTCCTGGGGAAGGACGTCGTACAGGCGTCGCTGTGGTGCAAGCGGTGCCGCGCGGAGCGGACGTTCGGGCCGTACCTGGCGGAGGCGGCGCTGGCGGCCGCCGGGGACGAGGAGCTGCCTCGCGACGGGCAGGACTTGAAGGAAGCGCTGGCTCTGGCGATCGCGGAGCGGATGATCGCCTAACCCGAGGGAAGACGTGTCACCCTTGGGCCGGGCGTCAGCTCGTTCACCAGGCCGCCATGTTTGGTGACCACGTCCGCCACGTTTTGAAAATCGACCTTTCCGATTCCGGCACCTCATCGCTGTGATTATGACAAGAAAAGCGGCTTCCGCTGCTTTTCGGAAACTGGTACACGTACTTCGAGACGACGAATCGTCGTCAGAGGACTGGGGGAGGAGGGCACTCGAGCTTCCAGGGCGCTGGATTGGCGTCGCTCCTGCTGGCGGGTCGACACCCAGCCTGGAAGGCACCAGTCAGCGCACACGCCCCAGTCAGTACCTCTACCCGGAAAGGGGAGGCCCTGAGATGTGGGACATCGTGTTCGCTGTATTTCTTGCACTGCTTGCGGCGGCTCTCGTCGAAGCGGTCAGGAGAGGCAACTAGCTCCTCAACGAACAGCAAGAAGGCCGGATGCGCATCCGGCCTTCTTGCTGTTTCCGCGTCAGGGGCTGACCTGCTCGTGCGAACTGGCATCCCCGGCTGGCGGGTCGACGAATTGAATCTATACCAGCAACAACGAAAAGGTCATCATCTCAACCTCCGGGGGAGCTGCCGAGGATTTGACCCTCTGGCAACTTGGGCGCCGTGCGAACGCCCGATGTCGTTCCCGGTTGCATGATTCGACGGGGGGTGGCTAGCGTCGAGGGTGGAGCGGCGAGCCTCGGAGCCGCGTCCCGACCCGCACCGGCGAGCCTTCGGGCCAGACGCCAGAGCGGGGGGACGCCCGCCCCACTTTGAGGGCCTGACTGAGCCCCGACCAGCTGTGCAGACACAGACGCGGACTCCGAATCCGGGGGACGCGGGTTGGGGCGTACGTGGCCGACGAGCAGCTTCCGACACTCGACCTGACCGACAGCAGCCTCGCGCGGTACTCGCACGTGGTGGACGCGTTGCTGAGCACGCCGTGGGCGATCCTGCCCGCGAAGCTCTCGGCGATCGTCGACCTGGTGGTGAGGCGTGCGGAGGGGATCCGGCTGTCGCCGGCGGAGCTGGCGCAGTTCAAGCAGCCGACGTTCGCGGCGGCGCTGTATCCGGTGGAGGCGGCGGGGCCGCGGACGCCGGGCGTGACGAGCGCACAGACGATCGCGGTCATCCCGGTGATGGGGACGCTGCTGCCGCGGGTGGGCGCGCTGGACGCGATGTCGGGGGCGACCTCGTACCTCGACCTGCAGCGGGCGATCCGAGCGGCCGTGAACGACCCGGACGTGCGGGCGGTCGTGCTGAACATCGACTCGCCGGGCGGCGCGGTGGCGCTGTGCCAGGAGCTGGCGGACGACATCCGCGCGATGCGCGACTCGAAGCCGATCACGGCGATCGCGAACTCGACTGCGGCGAGCGCGGCGTTCTGGCTGGGCGCGCAGGCAGGCCGGCTGGTGGTGACGCCGAGCGGCCAGGTGGGGTCCGTGGGCGTGGTGGCGGCGCACGACAACATCGCAGCACGCCTCGAAGCCGAGGGCGTGCAGAAGACGGTCCTGGCGACCTCGAAGTACAAGACCGAGGGCAATCCGTACGAACCGCTGACCGACGAGGCGCGCGCCGAAGCAATACGTGTGCTGCAGGCGTACCACGGCGAGTTCGAGCGCGGGCTTGCGAAGGGACGAAAGGTCTCGGCGGCGCAGGTCCACAGCCAGTTCGGCGAGGGGCGGATGGTGCTGGCGTCCGAGGCCGTCGAACGCGGCATGGCGGACGCGGTGGAGACGTTCGACGACGTGCTGGCGTCGTTTGGAGCGCGCCGGCGTGGCGGCGCGAAGGCGGAAGCCGACGCCCCCGCGGTGGTCGCACAGGCGGCGGAGCTGAGTGGTGGAGTCCTGGGCGCGGCGATCGCCGCGCGGATGGGAGGCCTTGAGCGCGAGCAGGCCCATGACGCGCAACCCGAGCAGGTTGAAGGGAGCGCGTGATGGACGAGGCGACGACCCTCGAGCGGCCGGAAGGCGTCGACGAGGCAGTGTGGAACCAGGCGACGGCGATGGCGGAGGCCATCCAGCCGCAGCTGGAGCGCACCGTGCAGACGCGGGTGGACGCGGCGGTGGCCTCGATGCGCCAGGAAGTGGCGCTGGCGATGGGCATCGCGGGCGGGCGAGCGGGCGCGAAGACTCCGACGCGGCCGCCGGTGCCCGGCGCGCGTGGCGCGGTGAGCGGCCCCACGCCTTTCGCGTCCTGGGAGGACTACATGGGCGCGGTGGTCAGCTCCTCGAGGGAGCGCGCCGCGGTGCACGAGGGCCTGCGCGAAATCGGCGCGGCCAGCGGCATGTCCGAGGGTGTGGGCGCCGACGGCGGGTTCTTCCTGCAGGTCGACATGGCGACGGACGTCCTCCGCGAGATCCAGGAGACGGGCCTCGTGTGGGGCCTCATCCCGGACAGCAAGAAGTTCCCGGCGCCGCCGCAGGGCAACGCGCGGAAGATGCCGGCGGTCGACGAGACCTCGCGCGCGAACGGGAGCCGAAACGGCGGCGTGCTGTCCTACTGGACGGCCGAAGGCGCGGCGCTGACGGCGACGAAGACGAAGTTCAAGACCATCGGTCTCGAGCTCGACAAGATCACGGCGCTCTCGTACTTCACGAACGAGGAGATGGAGGACATCCCCTACGTCGCCGCATTCGTGCGGAGCCTCCACCCGGAGGAGATGGCGTTCAAGATCGACGACGCGCTGGTGAACGGCACGGGCGTCGGGACCGTGATGGGCTTCCTCAACTCGAGCGCGCTCATCACCGTGTCGGCCCAGGCTGGCCAGCCAGCGGGGACCATCCTCTTCGAGAACGCGCGCGACATGTGGGCGCGCATGCCGGCGCGCAACCGGCGCAACGCGGTCTGGCTGATCAACCAGGACGCCGAGCCGCAGCTGATGAGCATGTACCTCGCGATCGGCACGGGCGGCATCCCCGTCTACATGCCGGCGGGCGGCATCTCCGGCCTGCCCTACGCCACGCTGTTCGGCCGCCCGGTCATTCCGATCGAGCAGGCGTCGACCGTGGGCACCAAGGGCGACATCAACCTCGTGGACATGAACGCCTACTGGGCGCTGCTCAAGGGCGGCGCGAAGCAGGCGCTGTCCGAGCACGTGCAGTTCACGACCGACGAGGTGGCGCTGCGCACGACCTTCCGGGTGGACGCGCGGCCGCAGTGGACGTCCGCGCTGACCCCGTTCAAGGGGAGCAACACGATCTCGCCGTTCATCACGCTCGCCACCCGCTCGTAAGGGCGGGGTGACGACGCGCGACTGAGCAGAGGAGCAAGCAATGAGCCACCCGAGGATTCTGGAGCGGATGGACATCGTCGAGGGGTTCCCGGCGGTGGACCTGCAGGGCGGGGCGAACAGCGGGGACTACATCTCGCTGAAGAACGCGCGGCGCGTCGCCGTGGTGTTCCTCAGCGGCCTGGGGACCGCGGGCGACGACCCGACGCTCACCCTGCAGCAGGCGCAGGACGTGGCGGGCACGGGCGTGAAGGCGCTGAACTTCACGGAGATCCTCCGCAAGCAGGCGGCGACGAGCCTCGCCGCCGTGGCCCAGTGGACGCGTACCACGCAGGCGGCCGCGAACACCTACACGAACGGCACGTCGGCCGAGGAAGACCTGGTGTGGGTCGTGGAGATCGACCCGACGCAGCTCGACGTCGAGAACGGCTTCGACTGCATCCGGGCGACCGTGGCCGACGTCGGCGGGAACGCGCAGCCCGGGGCGCTCTTCTACCTCGTCGAGAAGCAGGTCGAAGGCGACCCGACCACCGCGCTCTCCCTGATCGCGGACTAGTAGCGACCAACGCTCCGGCGGCTCGCCCCTCGAGGGGCGGGCCGCCCAGGGCGCGCGAAAGGACTGACCGATGACCAACGTCGCGGGGACGCGCATCAAGGGGAACCTGGCGTACTTCGACCACGGGGCGCACCGGAAGCGGCTCATCGACGCTATCGGGCCGGACGTGGTGAAGGTTGACCTCGACTTCGTCGGGAACGTGCACCACAACTCGGGCGAGATGGACCTGAACTGGACCGTCACGCGCGTGGAGGGCGGCGCCGGCGAGAGCACGATCGCGGTGGTGGACGGCGTGGGCGGCATCGCCCGCATCACCACCGACGCCGCGGAGAACGACGGCATCAACGCGCAGCTGATCGGCGAGGCCTTCGAGCTCACCGGCGACCAGGTGCTCTACTTCGGGGCGTTCGGCTGCACCATCAACGACGTCACACAGTCAGACTTCTTCCTCGGGCTCGCCATCACCGACACGGACATCCTGGGCGGGGTGACGGACCGCATCGGCTTCCAGAGCATCGACGGCGAGACCAGCCTGAAGTGCATGCTCGAGAAGGACAGCACGGAGACGCTCTCCGCGGCCCTGGCGACGCTGGTGGACGCGACGGCGTTCGACCTCGAGTTCTTCTGGGACGGCCGCGACTCGACGCTCGAGTTCTTCGTGAACGGCGTGAGCGCGGGGACGCTGGCGCTCACCAACCTCCCGAACGACGAAGCGCTGCGGCTGACGTGGCAGTTCCTCACGGGCGAGACCGCCGCGCAGACGATGGACGTGGACCGCATCCGCGTCATCCAGATTGGCCGATAGGCCATGGCCGGCACGGTCACGGTGAGCGAGGAGCCGTACGGCTCCGTCAAGAAGGTCTCCTTCGCGTGGACCTCGGACGCGTCGGGGAACGCCGACGCGCAGACCTCGCTCGCTTACAACGGCGAGGTCGTGCGCCTGGTGACGGACCCGGACGGCACCGCCGCGCCGACCGACAACTACGACGTCGCGGTGAACGACGAGGACGGCGCCGACGTGCTCATGGGCGCGGGCGCGAACCGGGACACCGCGAACACGGAACAGGTCCTGGCGTCGAGCCTGGGCGTGGTGGCAAACGACAAGCTCACGCTGCAGGTGACGAACGCCGGCAACGCGAAGTCGGGCGTCGTGCGGATCTACATCCGCTGATGCCATACGAGGACGTGCTGGCGGCGCGGCGCGAGCAGGAGCGCCTCGAGGCGGCGGCCGCCGAGGCCGAGCCGGACGAGTGCCCGCTGTGCGGCTGGACGCTGCAGGTGCGGAGCGACGGGGCGCGCAACTGTCCGATGGGTCATTACCGGTGGGAGGCGTAGATGCCTGACGCATGGCTGCCGGGGCCCCAGCCGCGGTTCTGCTCCGGGTCTCGGAAGGACGGACGGCGCTGCGGCCGCCGCATCTTCGACATGGACGACGACGCACTGAAGCCGGGGAAGGTCCTGCGGCTGAAGTGCTCGAGCTGCAACCACATGAACACGTTCATGGGGACGGAACCGCCGACGGCGGCGGCGCAGCAGCTGCGGGAGGCAGCGTGATGGCGGTCTCCCTCGAGGCGTGCCCGCGCTGCGAGCGTGGCCGCATCTGCGGCGACCTGGGCGGGGAGCGCTCCTGCATCAACTGCGGGTACGACCCGAGCATCCCGAAGGACGTGAAGCCGATGGTCCGAGGCCCGCGCATCCTCTGGGATCGATACTCGGCGAGGGCAGCCTGACGTGGCCCTCCTCGACGCATACGCGACGGCCGCGGAATACCGCGCGATGGTGGGGGACGGCTCGACGGGGTCGGACTCGACGCTCGACGCGCAGCTGCTCGGGATGAGCCGGCTGCTCGAGCGTTCGCTGCAGGTGGCCGTCGGACAGTGGAACGCCCACACGGGGACGTACGTCTTCGACGGCAGCGGCAAGGCGGAGCTCTCGCTACGCGACCGCGACGGGCGGGCCTACTTCCTGCGGAGCATCGACCCGGACCTCCTCGAGGTGGACGCGGACCTCGACGGCACCTACGAGTACACGCTGGACACGGGGGACGCCTGGGTGCGGGGGTTGCCCGAGAACGCGGCCGCGCTGAGCGAGCCATTCCGAGCGATCGAGCTGCGGCCGCTGAGCGGGGCGCTGTTGACGGCGTTCCCAGCGCTGCCGGGGTGCGTGCGCATCACGGGGGCGTGGGCGTGGGCGGCGGTGCCGCGGGCCGTGAAAGACCTGGTCATCCACCGGACGCACGAAGTGCGCGAGGCGTTGAAGGCGGGCGCGACGATGCAGCTGCCCTCGTTCGAGGGCGCCCTCCCGATGCAGCCGAAGACCGCCTGGCTCTGGCACGAGGCCGAGCGCCTGTACGGGCGCCGGCTGCCGGGGATCGGATAGCCCCATGTCGTGGGCGACGATGCGCGCGGCGGTGAAAGACCGCCTCGATGGGCTGACCATCTCGACGCCGGTGGCACAGACGCTGAAGGCGTACGAGTACGCGCCGGGCGGCCGGCAGGACCTCACCGTATGGCCGTACGCGTTCCCGCTACCGCTGGGGCGCAACGTGCACCGCGACAACGGCGAGCAGCGGGTGACGACCGTGCCGTTCACGTGGCGGGTGATGCTCGCGCCACGGGCTCAGGCCGTGGACATGCAGCGGGTCCATCAGCTGTACGACGCCTGGTGCGATGCGCTGGTGGCGGCGTTCGACGACGCCGTGGCGCTGGACGAGACGGTGGACTACGTCGACTCGCAGGAGTTCCAGCCGCTGCAGCTGTTCCTGGACCTCGACGTGGGCTGGGGCTTCGACATGGTGCTGCAGGAGGCCGTGATGACGGAGATCATCGCCGGCGGGTTCGGCGGCTAGGAGGCTGTGATGTTCGCACTGAAGTGGGTGGGGCAGGAAGGCCAGTTCGTGGCGGGGTTCCCGGCGCAGGACATCAAGGTTGAGGACGCGGACGTCGCGGGCTTCCTGGTGTTCGGGCGGTGCTACACCTCGGACGACGAGGTAGTGAACGCGATCGCACGGGAGATCGCTCTGACCGAGCCGACGCCAGGCGACGAGAACGTGCTCCCCCGCAACCTCGAAGTACTCGAGGAGCCGGAGGCCGCGTAGCGCATTTCCGAGCCGCCCTGCTGAGATCAGGGCTGCACACCGAGGCCAGCGCGAGAAGGCCCTCAACGCGAGCACATGAGGACTCGCGATGGCCACGGCACTCATCCCCCTCGAGAAGCTTCAGTTCGGGATCGAAACGACGCCCGGCACGCTGGTGGCGGCGGACACGGTCTACCTCGCTGAAAACGGCGGGGGCTGGACGCCGGAGATCGACCGGCAACCCGTCGACGAGACGCGCGGCGTGCTCGCGATGGTGGAGGACGTCGACGTCCGCAAGGGCTCGATGCTCTCCGTGGCGGGCGTGCTCGACTTCGAACAGATCCTGCTCGCGCTGCAGACCGGGCTCGACACGGCATCGCCGTCCGGCTCCGGTCCCTACACGTGGGAGTGGCTGCCGGCGCTCACGGCGCCTGAGGCGCTCGCGGCCGCGACATTCGAGGTCGCGTACCGGGACGGCGCGAGCAAGCACATCGAGAAGGAGTTCGGGTTCGGGACGTGCTCCAAGTTCGCGATCTCGACGGCGTTCAACCAGCCGGCGAAGCTGACCGCGGACTTCTTCGCGCGCGCTCCGCAGTCGAGCACCTTCACGGCGGGGCAGTCGGCGCTCTCGCGCGAGGTCATCCCCAGCAACAAGTTCGGACTCTGGATCGACGGCACCTGGGCGAACCTCGGGACGACCCAGAAGAGCGGCCTCCTGCGCTCCTCGAACCTCGAGGTGGTGACGGGGGCGGAGCCGGACTACACGCACGACGCGCGTGCGGACCTCGACTTCTCGCAGCTGATGCGCGGCCTCATCACCGGGCGCCTCAACGTGACGTGCTCCGTGAATGGGGACTTCGCGACGGAGTACGCGGCGTGGGAGTCCGGAGCGCTGCGGTTCATGCGGCTGAAGGCGCTGGGGTCCGGGAGCCGGTCGTTCATCGCCGACGTGGCGGGCCGGTACACCGCGCCGCCGAGGTTCGGGAACCAGGGACGGCTGCGCACGGCGGAGTTGCAGCTGGAGTTCAGGCAGGACCCGACGAGCGGAAACATCATCCG
This sequence comes from Dehalococcoidia bacterium, assembly GCA_050248355.1. Classification (GTDB taxonomy): domain Bacteria; phylum Chloroflexota; class Dehalococcoidia; order UBA2979; family UBA2979; genus JAIBBD01. The sequence continues at coordinate 6,763 of JBFWSN010000035.1, read as the reverse complement.
CTTCGAGGTCATCAACAGCATGTCGGCGCTGTAGCCCGAGGCCAGGGCAGGGAAGGGGCGCACCCATGACCGGCAGGACGCCGATCGAGATGGAGCTGGAGTTCGACGTCGAGACGATCACGATCGAGGAGATCGAACTCCTCGAGGAGTTGACGGGCACGGCGTTCGAGAACTTCGACTGGAACTCGAAGTCGCGCGTCTGGCTGCGCGCGCTGGCGTACATCGCGGGCCGCCGGCAGGACGCCTCGTTCACGATGGACGACGCGGGCCGCACCCCGATCATGTCGATGTTCCGCCGGCAGCGTGAAGAGGCGGGCGCGACGGCAGCCAAGACGCCGACGGCCGGCGAAGGCGAGGCCGCCGACGAGGACCCTACGCCGGCGAGCTGAGCGAGGCGCTCCGCGAGTGGGGCCGCATTCGCGAGTGGATGCCGGTCTTCGCGGAGACGTTCGCGTGGTGCTCGCCGCGTGAGTTCAAGCGGATCCAGCTCGGGGAGTTCCGGCAGCTGGTGGCGCACCTCGCGAGGAAGCACGGCGGGGGCTCGCTGGGGGATCCGCTGACGGAGGACCAGCCGAGTGGCTGACGGATTTCGCACCAACGTCGACGGTCTGCGCGAGCTCGCGCGTGACTTCCGCGAGGTCGACCCCTCGTACGCGAAGAAGCTTCAGGTCGCGAACAAGACCGTGGCGGAGACGATCGCGGGCCGCGCGCGAGCGCGCTACCAGCAACAGCACCAGTCGCGGTCGGGCGATGGCGCGAACTCCATCCGGGCGCTCGCGACGCAGCAACGGGCGCAGGTTGCGTTCGGGAGCGCGAGGGCGCCGTACGTGCCGGGGCAGGAGTTCGGCTCGCACGGCGGACCCGGGAAGCGGCAGTTCCCGGCGTACGTCCCGTCGCCGAGCGGCCGCGGCGGCCGCGGGTACTTCTTCTTCCCGACGTTGCGCGAGGAGACCGAGGACCTGCCGGAGCTGTACCTGAAGGCGATCGAGGAGGTGCTGCGCCCGGTCTTCCCGGACTAGTCCCCGCTCACGTATCGGGTCCCCACATGAGAGGGCCACAAGGGGCCCTGCAGAAGAGGAAGTCACTGCACGCCAAACGTTGATTTCAGCCGGCTGACGAAGCGATCCCAACCGGGGCCAGCCATCGCCAGGATCTCGGCTGAGTCGAAGAAGTGATTCGTGGTCGGACTCTCGACCTTGAGCCGCTCCACGTCGACGCCCCGCGTCGCGATGATCGTCCAAAACTCGGGACACCCGTCCTGATAGGCCTTCTGGTGGCTCTTCTCTGCCTCGCCAGCCCGGTTGTGGGCGTTACTCCTATCTGTTCCGCCCTTGATCTCAATCGCGAGTTTGTAGATCGACTCTGATGGGGAGGCAGCCTCGTACTCTTCGATACGCACATCAGGGTCGGCGGCGAGCGTCACTCGCATAGTGCGGCCAGTGAGGTTGGTGAACTCGACTTCCGTCGCAGTGTTACGAGTGATTCGCTCCTCTGGAATGATGCTCTGGATGCTCGTGAACACGTCCTGCGTAGCTTGCCTTCCGATGGCGTTGTTGTTGCTGCCCTGAAGCTGACTCCCGAGCGTCAGGAGGGGCAGTTGGTCAAGGTCAGCCTGCGTGACCGTGGGGGAGAGCTGAGTCACCAGATCGGCCAGCGACTGACATAGAGCGCGGCAGAGGTCGCTCAACCCGAACGCCTGCGCCCGTGTCAGGACGCCGCGCTCTTCCATGCTCTTGAACATCCCGAACCCGTCGACTGACCCACTGTAGAACGACTTCTGCGGCCGCCCAAGCAATAGCCGGTAGTAGCCAAGCAGCATCGGCGCGGATTGCAGCACGAGCGGCACTGGGAACACATACTCGTCCCGGATGCCAGCGCCCGCGAGCACCTGCCGCGCCTCGCTTGAAGCGTATGTACCCAACTCCGCCGAGAGTTCCTCTGGATCGATCTCCCCGAGTACCTGCTGGAGCGCGGGCAACAGCCAGCGAGAGCGTGCCGCGACCAAGCGCTCGTGGAATCCAAGCTGCCGGCTGGCTGGTGGCGGAACGAACGCCACGTTCAGCCATGCCCGCAGCAGGCTAGCCGCTTCGTCGCGATTTCAACGAAGGCCGGGTTAAGCTCAACTCCGAGGAATCGACGCCCGTGTTCGCGAGCAACGACTCCGGTCGTCCCGGTGCCGAAGAAGGGGTCGAGCACAATGTCAGTCGGACGGGTTGACGAAAGCACGCACCGCTCTACGAGCCCGGCAGGGAACACGGCGAAATTGGTCTCGCCGGGGGCCACTTGGGTGTTAATGTCCCACACCGTCCGTTGGCGGCGGTTGTTGGGCCCGCGGACGCCTTCGATGTCGTAGTAGTACCGTTCGGACTTACTGAGCAAGAAGACGTACTCGTGGGAGCGCGTCGGTCGATCGCCGACGCTCTCCGGCTGCGCGTTCGGCTTGTTCCAGATGATCTCGGTGCGGAGAAACCAGCCCGCCTCTTGCAGCTTGAAGGCCAGCCTCCAGGGTACGCCGATCAAGTCCTTAGGCTTCAACCCGTCCGGCGTCTTGGGGCGCGTATCCATCGCGCGGCCCGGGTTCTTCCTGTCAGGTGCCCGCCATGTACGCCCGCCAGACGTGTATGAGTCGCCGATGTTCAGCCAGAGGGTGCCGTCGTCCCGAAGCACACGACGAACCTCCTCAAACGCCGAGACCAAGGCCTCGATGTACGCAGTAACAGTGGGTTCGAGACCAATCTGACCGTCAAGGCCGTAGTCACGTAGCGACCAATATGGAGGCGAGGTGACGCAGGTCTGGAACACCCCGCCGGGAAGGTCGCGCAAGACACGGTGTACATCGCCAATGGCAATCGCCGAGTGGGTAGCGGCCTGTTCGAAGAGTGCTTCGATCCCGTCGAGGCAAGCCCCCTCATGAAACACCTCGACTGAGGCCTCGCCACGGCTAACCATCCGATCCTCCGTACCTCTGGGGAGAGACTCCGCTCGGAGCCTAGAGCGCAGCTCTCGCGGAGTAAAGGCTACGGCCGCTGCGTCATCTCGGCGCTTGCTTTCGGACGATCCCAATCGTGTCTCGCACTTCGGGCAACATGCGGGGCCACTAGCCGACGCGCCAGCCATGGGTGGCCGCAAAGGCGGGGGTACTCCCGGACGTCCTTCGTGCTCAGTCAGGCCATCGAAAGGGGACCCACGCGCAATTCGGGGCGGGTCTGGTGAGCTAGTCCCGAGCACCGTCTGACAGTCCCTCTCGAGGCGACCCCGAGGCCCCCGCGCGAAGGGCCTGAAACGCGCGCCAGCGGGGGCGCACGTGGCGGGCGATCGCCAGGTCAAGGTCACGATCGTCGGCGACGCCTCGAGCCTGAAGCGGGCGTTCGAGGACGGCGCCGGTCATGCGGGCAAGTTCGCCGGCGCCATCAGCGGCGCCGCAACCGTCGCCGGCGGGTTCGTCCTCGGCAAGGCCATCACCGAGGCGCCTGCGGTCTTCCAGTCGCTGGTGGGCGACGCCTCCGACATGGCGGAGACGCTGTCGAAGTCGAACACGATCTTCGGCGACCAGGGCAAGGCGATCGAGACGTGGGCCGGGGGCGCGGCCAAGGGCTTCGGCCAGTCGAAGCAGCAGGCGCTCGAGGCTGCCGCCACCTTCGGAAACCTCTTCACGCAGCTCGGCATCGGGACCGGCCAGGCCGCCGGGATGTCCCAGCAGATGGTCGAGCTGGCCTCGGACTTCGCGAGCTTCCACAACGCCGACCCCTCGGACGTCCTCGACGCGATGACCGCGGCGTTCCGCGGCGAGTACGACGCCGTCCAGCGCTACGTCCCGACGATCAACGCCGCCGCCGTCGCTCAGAAGGCCCTCGAGATGACGGGCAAGAAGACGACGAAGGAGCTGACGGACCAGGAAAAGGCGCTGGCGACCCAGAAGCTCCTCTTCGAGGGGGCCGGGGCGGCCGCCGGCGACTTCGCGCGGACGCAGGACGGGAACGCGAACAAGACGCGGATCCTGCAGGCGCGCTTCGCGGACCTGAAGACCGAGCTGGGCGAGAAGCTGCTGCCGGTCCAGATGGCTATCGGCACGGTCCTGCTCGACCGGGTGCTGCCGATGGTCGAGGACTTCGCGGCGGCGGCGGGGCCGGTCATCGCGCGGGTCACCGAGTTCGTGAAGACGGAGGTGCTGCCCCGGCTGCAGGAGTTCGGCGCGTTCTTCCAGGCGGAGATCCAGCCGAAGCTCGAGGCGTTCTGGGCCTGGGAGGGCGAGCGGCTGCGGGCGTTCGGCGCGCTGTTCAACAGCGAGATCAAGCCGCGTCTGCAGGAGTTCGCCGCGGCGGCGCAGGCGGAGTTTCAGAAGTTCCGGGGGTACTGGGACAGCGAGATCAAGCCGGCGCTGGACAACATCCGCGCGGGCATCGAAGCGGTCATTGGCTTCATCCGGGAGCACTGGCCGGAGATCGAGCGCATCATCCGCCCGGTCCTCGACCAGGTCGTGCTCACGGTTGAGACCGCGTTCAACATCGTGAAGGACGTCCTGGACTTGGTCATCCAGTTGATCCAGGGGGACTTCTCAGGCGCGTGGCGCGCCATCGAGCGCCTGATCGGCGAGGTCTGGGAGTTCATCAAGGGGACGATCGGGAACCAGGTCGAGGCGATCCTCGGCATCCTCGGCGTCCTGAAGGACCTCGCGCTCGCGGGGTTCGGGGCGCTGAAGGACGGCGCGATCGGCCTGGCGGACGAGCTGAAAGACGGGGTCGTCGGAGTCTTCGGGGAGGTGCGCGACAAGCTCGGTGAGATCGCGGACGGCATCAAGGACCGCGTGCTCGACGCGTTCCGCACGATGGCCGACGTGGCGAAGGGGATCGTGAACGGACTGCTGCGAGCGGTGAACGGCGTCATCAACGCCATCAACCGGGCGCTCGAGATCAGCGTCTCCATCCCCGGGGTGAACATGCCCGGCCCGGTCCCCGACATCCCCGGGGTGGACTTCAACTTCAATCCGCCCGACATCCCCTCGATCCCGTTGCTGGCGCGGGGCGGTCTCGTGCGGGCGCGGGCCGGGGGCACGCTCGCACTGCTGGCGGAAGGCGGTCAGGACGAGGCGGTCATCCCGCTCGATCAGCTGAAGCGGAGTGGCGCATTCGGACGCGAGTCGATTTACATCGACATGCGGGGAGCCCAGTTCACGGGGAGCCCCCAGGAGAACGAGCGGATGATGGAGCGGGTGGTCCGGCGCGTCCTTTCCGGGCAGGGCCGCGAGAGCCGCCTCCACGGCTTCAACTAAGGAGTTTCGAGTGGTCGACCGCAGCAAGAAGAACCATCCCCCGGCGCCGCAGGACCGCCGGAACTCCTCGCTGCCGCCGCGTCCGATGCGGTTCCGGCGGATGTTCAACCTCAAGGTCCAGGTCGAGGTGAAAGTGCCCGGCGTGGACGGCTCCGGGTTCCGTGAGTTCAGCCTGGTCGCGGAGAGCGCGGAGCAGGCGCTGGAGCTGGCGAGCACCCTGGTGCCGGTCGCGGAGGGCGAGACGGAGGTGCGCCGCTTCATCGCCGGCGGGGCCGAGTTCGAGCCCGAGCACGCGAAGAAGTGGGGCGAGTGGCTGGACCAGACGGAGCGGGCCGCCGCTCACTGGGGCGGGAACCAGCACCGCGACGAAGACGCGCCAACGACGACGGCCGCCGGCTGCGAGCCGGAGCCACCGGATGCTGCCGACGCTCCCGCCGAAGAGCCCGCCGAGGAGGCGGCCGCCGTAGCGTAAATCGGCGCCCCTGCGATGAGATGAACGGAGCCGGCGGCAGGACTGCCGGCTCCGTTTCGTGACACCGCGCCCCACCTCGAGGGCGCACCCGAGGCCTCCGCGCGACAGGCCCTGACGCGCACGGGGGCCGCGCGCAGTGCCCATTGTCCCGGCCGGCATCACGGCCGCATGGCCCTCGACGAACGGCACGGTCCCCTCCGGCTGGGAGCGAGACCCGGCGCTTGACGACCGCTACCCGAAGGGGGCAGCGGCGAGCGCGGACCCCGGCGTCCAGGGCGGCGCGTCGACGCACGGGCACACCTCGCCGGCGCACGGGCACACCGTCGCCTCCCACAACCACGGCACCGGGACGCTCGGCGCGGCGTCCGGCACCACGGTCGACACCGCGGCGTCGGACTACACGATCGCGAGCAACGGGCACACGCATTCTGGCGGCACCTCGGGCTCAACAACCGCGACGCTGACGTCGCTCGCCGGGACCGTGGACGCGCCGCTCTTCACGAGCGTGTCGAACGAGCTGCCGCGCACCACCGTGATCTGGATCCGGTCGCTGGGGACCGCGACGGGCTTCCCGGCAGGGGCATGGACGTACTGGGACGGCACCGGGGGCGCGCCTTCCGGGTGGAGCGTGCCCACCGCGCCGAAGGACCACTACCTGAAGGGCGCGGTGGCCGGCGGCGACGGCGGCACCACGACGGGGACGCTGGCCTCACATTTCCACGGCGGGATCGCGCACACGCACCCCTTCGGGGCGCACAGCCATACCGGCACGACCACGACCTCCATCTCCGGGACGGTGGGCGCATCGGGGAGCGGCTCAACCGCGTACTCGCAGGCGACGGACTCGCACACGCACGCCGTCTCGTTCGGGGCGGTGGTGACCGCGGGGTCGGGGTCGCAGGCGTCGGGCAACACCGGGAGCACGACCGCCGAACCGGCGTACGTGAAGCTCGCGGTGATCCAGAACGACAACGGCGCCGCGGACTACCCCATCGGCGCGATCGGGGTCTGGACGGGGCTGC
>JBFWSN010000034.1:0-19597 GCA_050248355.1 Dehalococcoidia bacterium | reverse complement strand
CTGGTTGTAGAGGATACGAGACAGCATCGTCTCGATCCGTCCAGCATATTATGATAAGAGTAAACCATGTCAAGGTTTCCCGACGCGATGGAGTCGATCTCTCAGGTCGGCGACGGCATGTGGCTGATCGAACAACCAGTTCTCGGCGAATCAAATGTCGCATTCACCAACTGCTACGTGCTCGAAGGCAGCGGGGGCGACGTCCACGTCATCGATCCCGGGTGGGACACGACGCCGAACTGGCGCCGCCTCTCAGCGTCGTTGTCCAGCATCGGCAAATCCCTCGCTCGAATCGCCAGCATCGTTGTCACCCATCTGCACGCCGATCATCTCGGGCTTGCTCGCACCGTCAGCAGGTTGACGTCCGCCCCGCTCTTCTTAGGCCGCGTTGAAGCGACATCGTTGAACGACCTGGTACCTCGCCGATGGGCTGAACCCACACTGATCGATCAGCTCTCGCGATGGGGGGTGCCCGAGAAGGACCGTCTTTTCCTTGTTCGAGCTCTCGCCCGGGAGGATCCCCCGACTTTCCCGGCTCCCGACGTTCTCATCGACGACGACGATTGGCTCCCCATCCCTGGGCGGAGGATCAAGGCGGTGCTCACGCCCGGACACACCCCCGGGCATCTGTGCCTACTGGATGAGGACAACCACGTTCTCTTCACGGGTGACCACGTACTGCCCCGGATCAATTCGGGACTCGGCCTGGCCGGGGAGCAATCGATGAGCAACCCACTCGTGGACTACCTCCACTCACTCGATCGAGTCGAGAGCCTCAGCACAGTCGCCTTCCCCGGACATCACGAACGGATCGCGGATCTGCCTGCGCGAGTTCGCGAAATTCGCGTTCACCATCTCAACCGCGCGACCGAGGTTTCGCAACTGCGAAGACACGACTCGACGCCGTGGTCAATCGCGCGACAGCTACGCTGGCGGGCCGGTTGGGACACGATGGGCGCCTATCATCGCCACTCGGCGATCGCACAAGTCTCCATGCACCTGAATCGACTCGATTCGCTCGCCTCAGTGGACCTTGCGAATTGAGGAATCAATGTCACTCAAGTCGCACGCCATCGGCTCGCGGCGGCATCCCGAGATCTTCGGATAGGACCCCATGACCATCGCAACCGTCAACCCCGCCACCGGCGAGACCGAGAAGACCTTCGAACCGCACACCGCCGCCGCGGTCGAGCGACGCCTGACCCTCGCGGCCGCCGCCTTCGAGACGCTCAAGCGCACGACTTTCGCGCAGCGCGGGGAGTGGATGCGCGCCGCAGCCGACCTGCTGGATGCCGAGTCCGCACCGCTCGCCGAGATCCTCACCCGCGAGATGGGCAAACCGATCGCGGCGTCTCGCGCCGAGGTCGCGAAGTGCGCGAAGGGGATGCGGTTCTACGCCGAGCACGCGGAGTCGTTCCTCGCCGACGAGCCGCTCGCCGACCCCGCGGCCGTCGGGGCGTCGCGCGCGGTCGCCCGCTACCAGCCGCTCGGCGTCGTGCTCGCCGTCATGCCGTGGAACTACCCGCTCTGGCAAGTGATCCGGTTCGCCGCCCCCGCACTCATGGCGGGCAACACCGGCGTGCTCAAGCACGCCTCCAACGTGCCGCAATCGGCGCTCTACCTCGACGCGCTGTTCACGCGCGGCGGGTTCCCCGAAGGGGCCTTCACGACCCTGCTGATCGGTTCGGCCGAGGTCAAGGCAGTCATCGAAGACCCGCGCGTGCGCGCCGTCACCCTCACCGGCTCCGAGCCCGCGGGCCGCTCCGTCGCCTCGACCGCCGCCGCTCAGGTGAAGAAGTCGGTGCTTGAGCTCGGCGGGTCCGACCCGTTCATCGTCATGCCGAGCGCCGACCTCGACGCCGCCGTGGCGACCGCCGTCACGGCGCGCACCGTCAACAACGGACAATCCTGCATCTCGGCGAAGCGGTTCCTTGTGCACGACGCCGTCTACGACGACTTCGTGCCGCGATTCACGGCCGCGATGGCGGCGCTTCGCGTCGGCGACCCGCTCGAGGAATCCACCCAGGTGGGTCCCATCGCCACCGCGTCGGGTCGCGAAGAACTCGCCGAACTCGTCGACGACGCCCGCGCGAAGGGCGCCGACATCCTCACCGGGGGCACCGCCACCGCCGGTCCCGGCTGGTACTACCCCCCGACCGTCGTGGCGAACGTCACTCCCGCGATGCGGCTGCACCTCGAAGAGACGTTCGGACCCGTCGCGACCGTCTACCGGATCGCCGACATCGACGAGGCGATCGCCCTCGCCAACGTGACCGACTTCGGGCTCTCGTCGAGCGTCTGGACGACCGACGCCGCCGAACGCGCGCGATTCGAACGCGACATCGAAGCCGGCGCGGTGTTCGTCAACGGAATCACGATCTCCTACCCCGAGCTGCCCTTCGGCGGCATCAAGAACTCCGGTTTCGGCCGCGAACTCGCCGCCGCCGGCATCCGCGAGTTCTGCAACCTCAAGACCGTGTGGGAAGCGTGAGCCGACACGAAAGCTTCGAAAGCAGCAACCCTCGCTCGAGGTGCCACAGCTCGAGCGGAACGTAGCGGACCGTTCGTTCGCCCTATCCCCAGCGAACGCTCATCTGACGGCGAAGGCAATTTCCGGGAAGGCGCGAGTGCCGAAGCTGCGGTCGTGAGCGCGGACGATGTCGAGGATGCGCGTGCTCACGTTGTCTCTGAGTTTGGGCACGAGACGGTGCAGATGGTCCCGTGCGCGTGCGTAGTCGGTCTCGGCGAGTGTGCGAATGATCACTTCGATGAGGTCGGGGTCGTCGAGGCGGCTGCAGAGTCCAGCGAATGTTTCGACATGGAAGGCGCTGGTGCCGGTGATGGAGTACTGGATGGCAATACGCAGCTCGCGGTGCCACAGGACCGGATCAAAGCCGACGAACTCGCCTTCAGCAATGCCCTCGAGGAGGCGGACGAGATGACGGCCGGCGTCGTGCGCGTGGCTTGCGCCAGTGCGCTGGAGGTAGTCGCAGGCGATCACGAATCGCACTCCGGTGACGTGGATCTCGCTGCTGTCGAGTTCGTGGAGGGTCAGTGCGCGGATGAGCGGCCATGCCTCCTCGTCCCAGTCGGCCCGGAGGCCGAGGATTCGCAGGTACGCCTCTGCCGCGGCGACCGCAACCTGCACCGGCGTCTGCGGGCTGGCCCGTGTGACGGGCGGGATGCTGTTGGGGTCGATGCGGATGTATCCGCTCAGGAACTCCAGCTGAGGTCTCACGTCACCTTGCGGGGTCTGCTGCCAGAGGTTCTTGATGAGCGGGACGAGTACGTGGGGGTGGTCGACGGATTCGAGCACGGCACGCAGTGAGGGCCAGTCCATCGTGAGGTCCGTCTGGGCCATGAGGCCGGCGAGGACGGAGGCTCCGTCGGCGCGTTGCCGTTCGCTCTCGCCCGCGAGCAACTGGCGGCTGTAGTCGAGGAGTTCACCGACGCGGGCGTTGATTCGTGCGCCGCGACGGGAAGTGGAGGCGATGAGCGTGGTGACATCGCGGACCCGGTCAGCGCGGAGGGCGATGGTGATCATCAGGTCGTGGGTCTCGTCGTCTTGCAGGTTGCGGGCGGCGAGTGTGGAGAACAGCGCGTTGATGTCCTCGGCCTTGATACGGCTCGGGTCGTGGGCGATGTGCCGCAGCAGCTGACGCGCCTGCTCGTGCCCGTCGCCGGATGCGAGCGGCGCGAGACGGAGCAACCGATGGCTGGCCATCCAGTCCCGTCGCTCGAGGTGTCCGGGGATGACCGCGGCAAGGAGTCCGGGCGGTAGCTGCGACTGCGTGAATCCCTCCAGGATGATCGTCTGCCGGGGGGTGAAGTCCCCGCGCTGCGCGGCAACCCCGATCGTGGCGAGTTCGGCCGTGAGCACCCGACGAACAATGGCGCCAATGGGCTCGGGAGAAGATAGGAGATCGTGCAGGACGTGATGCGAGACCCAGTCACGCGCATCAGGGCGGCGGAGGTCGAGCAGCCGTTGCAGTAGCGCGGCGGCATCGTCCTCGGCGAGCCCGGTCGTGAGGTAGACACCGACCGCGCTGTAGCGGGCCGCATCGATCAGCCGAAGAGCCTCGCCTGCGACAGCCTGCTCAAGCTCCCCCAATGTGCGCTCGGCCGCACCAGAATCGCCGGCTCGCACCCATTGCTGGGCGACGATGCGACCGAGGCCGCGGGCCGCGGTGAGCTCCTCAGAGTCATCGGCGTCGACTGCTCGGGACACTTCGCGGAGAAGATGCTCATCGCCGATCGCGTGCCACGACTCGGCCAGGTTCTCGAGCTCCAGCGTGCGCCGCCCGGCATCGGCGCGCGTCAGGGACGCGACCAGCGTGGCGCGCACGAGTCGGGGGGCCGTTGCGGCGAGTGTGCGCAGCAGCTCGTACAGACCCGCCCACACCTCTCCCGATGCACCTTCTTGAACCAGGCCCTCGACGGGATCCAGGTACTCCAGAGCCTCCGCGACGACATCGGGCGACCGCAGCGCGATGCGAGACAACCCCTCAAGCACCGCGATCGCGACGTTCGGCGCCGAGCGACGGCGCCACAACAGCAGCAGTTGGCTCACCGCATCCCCCGTGCTCTTGCCGGCGATCGCCGGGATCAGGCGGGACGCACGCTCGGCGGCCTCGTGGCTGATGTAGCGCAGACGGTGGCCCGTGGTGTCCAGCAGCGACGGGTGATGCGCCCACGCCGCTAGCGCGATCGAGTCCAATGAAGGCAGCTCGGCGGCGAGCAGGCTCTCGATCGCGGCACTGGCCGTGGCGTGCATCAGCGGGTTGTCGCCAGCCAGGATGAGGGTTTGCTCCAGTACCGATCCGACGAACAGATCCCCGGCGTTCGAGGATGTCCGCTGCGCCAGCAACGTGAGTGCCGTCGGGTTGCCGCGCGATAGCAGCCCCTTGGCCGAGGCGAACTCGAACATCGTCTGATGGAAGAACCCGACCCGCGCCCCGGACCGCTCCAGCACGCCCCGCTCGAGCAGAATATCGATACCCTCCGTGATCGTCTCCGCCGCCGCACCTGCTGATACGACGGCGTCGCGCAGCGCCGACTCCGCGAGTTCGGGAAGACCCGACGCGAGCAGCCCGATTCCGACCCTCCCCGCGAGCGGCGAGAGGTCGGTGGCCGCGTATGCGCGCAGCCGCACGTCCGCCTCGGAGCGGGCGTCCCGCACGATCCGGCGCTCCCAATACGCGGTGAACAGGCGCGTGACGTCCATGTCAGCGAGCTCCGGTTCCGCAGGCGACGCGAGGTCGAAGAGCATCCGCAGTAGCAGCGGACTGCGGCAGACATCCTTCACCGGCAGCCCGCGCGCCTGAGCCCCCCGGACCCTACCCAAGACCGCGATGGCTGAAGCCTGCGGACAGAACCGCGCCACGAGGGCGGCGACGGCCCCGGTGAGCTCCCCGTCGTCGTAGGGGCCGAGGTCGATGCGACGCAGGTCGTCGTGGGTCAGAAGGGCGGCTTCCTGCGGGCGGCTGCTGTAGACGCCGACGATGTCGACCGCGGCAAGCGCCTGAAGCAGCCGCAGCAGCGGCTGCCGCGTTGCGTCGTCGTGGAGCATGAGATCCACGGTGTCGACGAGAAGGATCGGCGTTCGTCCCGCGGCTCGTGCCTCCAACAGCAGATCGACGAGACTCTGCTCGGCGTGGTGCTCGAGGTAGTCGATCAGCCACGAGGCGCCTACCAGGATCGGCAGCGTCCGCTCAGCGTCGGTCAGCTGGCGGTGAATCGACCAGAGGAGGGTGCTCTTGCCGGAACCTGCCTCGCCGACGATCGCACGCTGCCACGGATGCGTGGGATCTCGGATGTCTTCGATGAGGTCATGCTCGATGGTTCGCTCGACGTGCAGTTCGGGGTCCAGTCCGGCCTCCCGGGCGTAGAGGCCCGAGGCCGCCAGCAGAGCGGTCATCCCAGCCGACCACTTCGTCGGCGCGCCGAGGCGTTGCATCATTGCCCGCAGCTCCGCCGGCCGATCCAGTGCTTCGGCAATAGCCCGGGCCATCGCGGCTGCATAGCTCGCCCGCCGGTCTCTGCCGCTGCGCTCCTGAGGTGCCTTCACGTCCTGCCGCTGCCGCTCGACCCGGAGTTGTTGCCATCTCGCCCATGAGAAGCGAAAGGGCTGAGACCCAGGCGGAGCGGCTCGCGGCTTGTTCACCACCTGGATCGTCTCGCGCTCCTCGAGGCTGGGGCGACGATCCAGGAGAAAGTACGCTAGCACCCCCTCAAGCGCTCCGGGTGGTTCCTCGGAGGGACGGTCTTCAGATTCCGCGAGCCTGATCGCCGCTTCGATGATCCGGGGCGCGGTCTCGTCGGTGAGCTCCTCGCCCAGACGATCTCGAATCTGGGCTGCGAGAGACGGAAGGTCCCGCGCACGGAGCTTAGGACTGACATCCTCGAATTGGCGGGCAAGCTCGTCGCTGAGTATGCCTGAGACCACCACGCCTACGATCCTATTTCTCGGCTGTCCACGTGCCCTCGGATATTCACTTTTCAGCGCACGGCGCGAGGACGACGGATCACGCCCGTCGCGAGCCCGATGCCATTCGATTCCACAAACCGTTCCACCGTTCCATCGAATGCTCCAACCCGTCATCTGGCCAGCCCGCTCGGCGCTTCCTAGCGTCGTGATTGGAACGCAGACCCCTTCCTGCTCCAGACATCACGAAGAGCAAGGAGCACCGGATGACTCTTATCGGGGACATCGTCGAACCTCGCACCATCGCATCGAGCACGTCCACCGAGCCCACCGCCCCCGCCGGTGTCTCCTGGACGTTGATCATCGCGGCGGACGACCTGATCTGCCGCCGCGTGGTCGTGCTCGCCCCGTCGCCTGAGGGGGCGTTGCTGAAAGGCCGTGAGCAGCTGGACGACGGCGAGACGCTGACGTTCTGCCTCCCGGATGCGAGCGGGCAGTACCTCGGGCTTCCTCAGACTTCCGGAGTGTATGCGCGCCGGTAGGGCCGAGGCGGCGCAGTTGAAGCTGCGCCGCCCCGTGTCAGCAACACCCACCCATCCACTGCGAAATGAATACGGAAAGGAACGTCGATGACGTCCAACACGCTACCCCGCACCCTCGGTGCGGGGTTCTTTGTCGTTGCCGCCGCGCTCGGGTTGACCGGGTGTGAGGCGACGGCTCCGGGCGAGCTCGGTCAAGATCAGCAGATCCTGGCGACCTGCCCGGAGGACCAGAAGGTCGCCACGCTCGTCGAGCTCGACGGCAGCGGCTCCAACCAGGTCGACGCCGCGAACCAGGAGTACCTCAAGGTCGTCGAGCAACTACTGCGGCGCACCGCCGTCTGCGGGGGCCGCTTCACGCTGACGGTGTTCTCCGCCTCGTCCGGCTCTACGGTGCTCGTCTTCGACGGGGAGATCGAAGTCGCAGGCGCGACCGACATCGCCCGACTGCGGCGGGTGCCGGAGAAGGTCGAGGAGGTGATGGGGACCATCGTCGAGAACTACGGCCCGGCGATGGAGGCTGCCCCTCCCGGCGGCACCGACATCACCGGCCTGTACCGGCTGCTCGGGGAACACGCCGCGCAGCTCCCCGGCTACCGGCTCGAGGCGACCATCCTCACCGACGGGCTGAACAACCTCGGCGTCAACACCGAGCGCGCCCTGTCCCACGACGAGGCAGTCGCCCTGGCCGACCATGTCACCGTCCCGCAGCTGCCGGACGCGTCGATCACGGTCGCCGGCCTCGGCCGCGTCGCCGACGGTGCGCTGCCCTCCCCGGTGATCGAGGGCCTGGTCGCCTTCTATACCCGGATCTGCGAGAACACCGGCGCGCAGTCCTGCCTCGCCGTGACGGACTGGCGGTGACCCGGATGGCGAAGAATCTGGATCCGGGCGACGTCGCCGCCTCGCAGGAGGCAGCGGCGGAGCAGATCAGCCTGCAGCGCGTCGATGACGCCGCCGCGGTCGTCCGCCCCGCCGGGGTCGGGCAGACCTGGGTGGAGCACGAGTACGACCAGCTCGAGGCCGAGCAGAAGCCGCTGTGGGCGGCGTCCGGCACCGAGGAGTCCCGCGAGGCGGTCCTGGAGGCGGCGGGGCTTGACCCTGCCGCCTCGGCGGCCGAGCGGATGCTCGAAGGCCACACCCCCGTCCTCGAGGCGGCTGAGACGAGGCTGGTCGATACCAGCGAGGCGCTCACCCCGTTCCGCCGGCGGCCGGCGAAGTCGAAGATCTGGCACTACGGCGCCAAGGGCGGCTTCCTGATCGGCGACATCGCCGGGATCAGCGGCGCATCGATCATGATGGGCGAGATCCCCGCGCTGGCGTTCACCATGTCAGCGTCCGCGGCGATCGCCACCGTCGTCGCCGGCCTCACCGGCACGGAGGTGCGCGACCTGCGCTCATCGCTGCGTCGCCAGCGGGACGTGGATTCGCTCACGGACAAGCAGCAGGTGTTCCAGCACCTGTTCGCGGGCGTCGACGACGGCAAGAAGTACGTCCGCGCCCTGATCGGGGTGTCGGTCGCGGTCGGGTCGATCATCGCCTGCTCGATCTTCGCGCTGCGCTACAGCATCGAGGGGCCGCTGGTCGGGCTCGTCTACGGCGGAATCGCCGGGGCGATCGCGGCGGCGTCGTTCATCGAGTCGTACATGTACGCGGACGAGATCGCCGATCAGATCGACAACGCGCAGAACGACTACGACAAGGAACTGGCCCGCCACACCAAGCTCGCCGCCAGCGCGCCGTGGAAGCAGCACGCCCAGCGCGCTACGGAGGCGGACTCGATCCAAGCCGAGCACACCAGCCGCGGGCAGGCCGCTCAGGATCGCCTCCGGGCGCTCAAGTTCGGCATCCTGCGCCGCAACCCCGGCGTCGTCGGCCACGGCGACCACGGCGAGACGGTGGGCCGCACCACCCGGAAGGGCGGTGCCAAGTGAGTCTGCACGCTGCAGGGCTCCGCCCGGCCGGGCTGCTGCCGGTGCCGCTGTCGGTGGCGACCCGGTCGAAGGACGGCTGGTACGAGCTCGGCTGGCCGGGCCTGGAACCGCGGACGCCGAGCCTGGACATCTTCGACTTCGACGACTCCGGGTCGGTCACCTCCCCGAACGGGAACGACCCGGTCGGGGGCAGGTTCGGCGAGGCGACCAGGGCGTTGAAGGTCGTGCGCGGCTGGACGTACACGTCCAAGCCGAAGTTGGCGGTGCTGCACTTCGACCACCTGGTCGGCGCGACCGGGGCGATGCCGTTGATCTCGGTCTCGGCGCCGGCCCGGCTGAAGGCTGCGCTCAGGGTGCCGTGGGGCGCGGCGGGCACGAGCGACCTGTCGCCGTCGTTGGCGGCGGCGGAGAAGCTCGCTGCCGCCCACCCCGGGCACGACGTGCGGTTGACGGTGTTCTCCGACTTCGAGCTCACCGACGACGACACGGCGAGCGTGTACGAGAGGCTGCGGAACTTCCCCGGCCTGGTGCACGCGGTCGTGCTGAACGGCGAGCCGCCGGCGGACCTGGAGGCGGAGAACATCACCGTCACCAAGGTCACCTCCGGCGACCCGGTCGGGTCGGTGGCGACGGCGGTGCACCGCTCCCTCACGGCCACCCGCCGCGGGGCGCGCACCTCTCTGCTGCGGCCCGGCCAGCAGGGGGTGCCGCGATGAGGACGAGGGATCTCGGGCCGCTGGAGTTCACCCACTCCGACCTCGCCGCCGCGACGGCCGAGCTGAGCGAGTTCGTGATGCTGATGGCCGACCGGACCCGCGAGCGCACCGGGATCGGCTGGGAGCCGACCCCGGACGCGCCGAACTCGTGGAAGGCGCTCAAGGCCGCCTGGCAGCACTCGCTCGACACCGGCGAGCCGCTGCCGATCTACGACGGCGCGTCCGAGTCGGTGGTGTTCACCAACGCGGAGGCGAATATCGCCTACCGGTTCTGGCACGACGTCACCCACCTCGGGCGGCGGCGGAACTTCACCACCGCGCACGAGATCGACATGGCCGCCTTCCACCTGTGGGAGGCCGAACGGCACGGGCTCGAGCGTGGGTCGCTGCCGTGGCGGCTGCTGCAGGCCGACTCGCTCGGGCAGACCCTGCACTGGGCGGTCCTGCACGAGTTCGTGCTCGACCAGCGGGTGTTCGTGCTCAACGTCCTGCAGTTCGGGATCGAGACCGCGTTGCTGGCGGAGATGGCGCGCCTCGGGCTGCTGCGCCCGCAGGTGCTGCCGTTCGGTGTCGATTACACAACAGCCGCGGTCGCCCCGAAGGCGCCGGTCCTGTTCGCGCCCTGACCACCATGTCCACCCCGTCCGGTCGCCCGTCCCGTCGCCGTGATGCGACGGGCGACCGGACGATTCCCAACCGCACGACTTTCTCGCATAACAGACCATCGCCCACCCGGAACCAGCCGCACGCGGCCCATGTAGATGCCGGGAGGAAGGAAACCCTCATGACCAACCCCAGCAACGTCACGAAGTTGCCGAAGAACGACATCCCGAAGTATCCGGCCAAGCGCTACTCCTGCGTCGTGATGGACCCGCCGTGGCCGCACATGCAGCGCGGCAACCTCGGTGCGATCAAGCACTACGACCTCATGTCCGTCGAGGACATCGCGAACCTGCCGATCCCCGAGCTGCTGACCGACGACGCGCACGTCTGGATCTGGTGCTTCGTCGCCTCCCGGCTGGACGCGCAGCGCATCGCCGAACAGAAGTGGGGGCTGACCTTCCGCTCCGAGCTGATCTGGGACAAGCGCAAGACCGGGCTCGGCAACTACCTCCGCGGCTCGCATGAGCATCTGCTGCTGTTCACCAAGGGCAGGGCTCCCGTCCTCTACAAGGGTCAGCGGGATGTCGCCGACTGGCCGGTGCAGGAGCACAGCCACAAGCCCGAGGAGGCGATGGTCGCCATCCAGCGACTCTCCCCCGGGCCCTATCTGGAGCTGTTCGCCCGGCGCCGCTTCCCCGGCTTCGACGCCTGGGGCAACGAAGCGCCCGGCGGCTCCGACCTGCACATCCCCGGCTACCCCGTCCCCGCCTACTCCGAGCGCGCCCTGAACTCCGTCGCCGGCTCCGGCGACGACTGGGCCGACGGGGTCATGAGAAAGGCCGCGTGAGAACTCGTGAACGACAAGAAGGAAGACAAGCCCACCATGAGCCAGAGCTTTTTCCGCGCCTGCCTGCTGATCCTCGCCGGCATCGTCGCGATCTGGATCGCCCTGGAACTGCTCGCCCGATTCTGGTTCTGGATCGTGCTGATCGCCGTGCTGCTGCTCGCCGGCTATGTCGCCTATCGGGTGATCAAAGCCCGGCAGGACAGGTGGTGAAAACGTGAGCAGTTTCACCTCTATCGGAGTGTTGTTAAATACACAATCTCTCTTGACCGTTCCGAAAAGTGAACATATAAACAGAGTCGGGAGAACTGTTCCGAAAAGTGAACAGCGGCTGGTGGGTCGCCCCGTAAACGGAGACCCCCGGCCATGACAGACGCCCGACCTCAGCGTGCCCGAAAACGCACCCGCTCTCGCGGCGACCATCAGATCGTCGTCCGCGTCAAGCCCGACCAGCCGATCAACATGGCGCTGCTGGCCGATGCACTGATGCTGCACGCCGAGCAGAAGCGCGCCCAGGCCGAGGGTTCTCCGGTACCGCACCTGGCCGGGATGCAGAAGCTCGCCGACCGCCGCCGAGGCACCAGCGAGGAGGGCGACGATGAATAGCTCGACTCCCCTGGTGTACTCGCGGCTCTTCCTCCCGCATCCGCTCCCGGCCGCCCAGGTCGCCGCCTTCCTCACTCGGCTCGCCTCGGACCGCAACGGGCATCCCGTTGTGCTGGAGACCCGCGCCGATGAGGACGGCATCCAGCACCTCATCGGCTGCGAGCCCACCTACGTCCACCAGTTGCGGCGGATGCTCGCAGATCTCATTCCCGGCTCGATCATGACCGGTCTGGACGGCTACGCCAGGCCGACCATGATCGCCGCCGGGCACGTCGCCATCCAGTCACCGGGGTTGCCGCTCGCCGCCGAAGATCCGGAGGCGGTTATCCGCGCCGTCTACTCGGCCCTCGGCCGCCCGCACAAGAACGGCGAGGCCGTCTGCGTGCAGCTCGTCCTCGGTGAAGGGACCGCGCCGCGATCCGTTCCGGCGAAGATCTCCGAACCCGGCTTCAACCTGTGGCAGGCGCTCACGACCGGGAAGCCGGATGCGTCGACCGAGATCCGCAACCGGGTCCGCGACCGTGCCGCCCACTACGCCATCGACGGCATCCTGCGCATCGGCGTGATCGCCCATAACTCCGACAAGCGCCGCCGCACGGTCATGGAGATCCTCGCCGCGATCTCGATCGCGCAGTCCCCCGGCGTGCAGATCCGGCTCGTGAAAGAAGACCCCAACCGGCTCAACATGAGTCCCCTCACCCGACGCGGCGTCCTGCGCCTCGCGGTGCCCGAGCTGGTCGCCCTCTCCGGCTGGCCGATCGGAGAGGAACAACTGCCCGGCATGCCGCCCGTGCATCCGAAGCTGCTGCGCGCCGACGCCTCCGTGCACACCGGTCACCGGGTGTTCGCCGAGTCGCTCGTGCCCGGCGACAACCGCCTGCTCGGTGTCGGCGCGGCCGATGGCATGTATCACGGCTTCGCCCTCGGCCCCACCGGCGTGGGCAAGACCAAGCTGCTGGAGCACCTGATGGAGGCCGACATCGAAGCCGGCCACGCCGTCGTCGTCCTCGACCCCAAAGACCAGACCCCGGCGAGCCTGCTAGAGCGGATGCCGAAGAAGCGGTGGAAGGACGTCGTCGTCATCGACGGCGCCGAAGACGAACCGATCGGGTTCAACCCGCTCGACGCCACCGGCCGCGACCCGGATGTGGTCGCGGATGGCATCCTTGCCGTGTTCAAGCGCATCTTCGCCGAAGGCTGGGGGCCGCGCACCGCGGACATCTACTCCGCCAGCTTGCGCACCCTCGCCCGGGCCGGAACCCCGGAGGCCCCGAACACCCTTGTCGATCTGCCGAGGCTGTGGACCGACCCGGCGTTCCGCCGCAGCCAGGTCGCCGTCGTCAAGGACGATGTCGCGCTGATGGGGTTCTGGAGCTGGTACGACTCGCTCCGCCCGGCTGCGCAGGCGAACGTGATCGCCCCGCCGATGAACAAGCTCCGCCAGGTGCTGCTGCGCCCCGCCGCGGTCAAGATCCTCGGACAGCGCAAGCCGGGGTTCCGGCTCAAGGACGTGTTCCGCGACCGCAAGGTCGTCCTCGTCCCTCTCAACGAAGGGCTGGTCGGGCCGCTCACCGCCGAGCTGATCGGCTCGCTGGTGATCGCCGAAGTGTGGCAGGCCGTGCAGGAACGCGCCGCCGAGAAAGGCCACGAGAAGCGCCCCGGATTCGTTTACGTCGATGAGGCCGACCGGTTCCTCAACCTGCCCGTGTCGCTCACCGATGCCCTCGCCCGCTCCCGGTCGCTCTCGGTCGGCTGGTTCCTGGCGACCCAGTTCTTCGATCAGCTGCCCAAGGACATGAAGTCCGCCGTCAAGTCCAACGCCCGCACCAAGGTGGTGTTCCGGCTCGAGTCCGACGACGATGCCCGCACCTTCGCCCGCCTCGCTCCCGAACTCACGGACGAGGACTTCATGGCGCTCGGCCGGTACGAGGTGTACCTGCGACTGGTCGCGGACGGCATCACCACCGGCTGGGCACTCGGCAAGAGCCTCCCGCCAACCCCGGTGACCTCTGACCCGGACCAGGTCCGCCGGATCAGCCGCCAGCACCACCGGCCCGACCCCGCCGACGACACCCTGCCACCTATCGACACCGTGCCGCCGAGCGGCGACGTCGATGCCGCGCAGGCTGCTCCGGTCGTCTCGTCGGGACCGATCGGTCGCCGCAGGAGGAACACCTGATGTCTGCTTCAACGGCCGCTAACAGATGGGGTAACCGTCTCGTCGCCTGTCTTGTCGCCTGTCCCTTCACGATGCTCACATCCATCCCACATCGGCCATATTCCGGCCATTCCCCGGCCCCTTCGGATGGGACTCACCCCTGTGTCAGGGGTGGCGGCACCGCCCGGAACGGGGGTCGACCATGACCTACCTCGACCCCCGCAGCGTCCTGCACCGGCTTACGCCCCGCGACCTGGCCGTCCTCGACGACGTCGAAACCTTCCGGCTGCTCACCACCCGCCTCATCCAGCGTCTGCACTTCCCGATCGGCAAGAACGGGCACGCCACCGCCGGTGCCGCGACAAAGGCCACCATGCGAGTGCTCACCCGCCTCGCCGACCACGGCGTCATCGCGCACTTAGAGCGCAGGATCGGCGGGGTCCGGCACGGCTCCCAGGGCTACATCTGGCAGCTCACCTCCACCGGCGCGACCATCCAACGCACCCGTCGAGGCGAGACCGGACGCCGCCGCTACACCGAACCATCCGTCCTGTTCACCGACCACACCCTCGCTGTGGCCGAGATCGCCGTCATCATCCGCGACCTCGCGACCGCCGGGGACCTGGAGGTGCTCGCCCTGCAGACCGAACCGGACTGCTGGCGCGACTACCTCGGCCCGCACGGCCTCACCCAGACGCTCAAACCCGACCTGTACTCGGTCACCGCCGCCGGCGAGTTCGAGGATCACCTGTTCCTCGAGGCCGACCAGGGCAGCGAGCACCTGCCGCAGATCCTGACCAAGTGCCGCGCCTACGCCGCCTACCACGCCACCGGCGCCGAACAGCAGCGCTCCGGCGTGTTCCCGCTCGTGCTGTGGGTCACCGCCTCGGCCGCCCGCGCCGCACAGATCCGCCGCGCGATCGCCACCGAGCCGGATCTCCCCGCCGAGCTGTTCCAGGTCACCACTGCCGACCGGTTCGCCGAGCACCTCACCGCCGCGCCGGAGGACACCTCGTAGCCGCGACCACACCCGTCCCGATGACAACGCGAAGCCATGAAAGGAGGAAAGAACACATGGAACGCACCCCACCAACCCCAACACCATCCGACGGCGAAAAGCAGCCAGGACCAGCGGATCGACCGATCGAGATCCCGCATGAACTGCTCGATGCCGCGTTCACCGACGGCGACGCGGACGCGCTCGGCGAACTGCTGACCCACAGCCTCCGCGACGCCATCGTCGAAGCCACCGCTCTTGGCGAGCCGCTCGACCCAACCGCCGCTCGCCTCATCGCCTTCGCGCTGGAGGCATTCGCCGCCGCCGAGCATGCCCCATTACTGCAGCGGTTCTTCAACGACGGCACCGGCACGCATACCGAGCTGCGCGAGGTCTACCTGCCTGTCCACGCCGACCCGAACGTCGCCGCGGAGTTCCACGTCCTGCTCGACGCCCTGGGCACCTACCTCTTCCACCAGGAACGACCTCAGACCGCGCAGCTATTCGCGAAGGCGATGGAGGGCTCGCTGGTCTACTTCGACACCCTCCCCGACGGGCGCCGCGTCGGCATCGGGTTCGCCTCATCCGAGAAGTTCGGCCCGGTCGCCTTCGAGAACGTCGGGCGCAACCTCACCGACCTGATCGCTGAGCACGGCGATCCGCTGCGCGCCTACCTGCGCCTGCCCGGTGTGGACGTGCTCGACACCGACCTCATCGACAACTTCCGGGCCCGCACACTCCACCCCGTGTCAGGCGCTCACGACCAGCCGTTGACCGACGCCGAGCTCGTGGCGGGCTTCGAGTGGGACGCAGTCGAGGTCGACGGCATCCTACATGCCTTCCGCATCCCGCCGCAGCCAGACCACGGAAGGAGGGACGCCTGATGGAACACCAAGCATTCCCGAATCCCGAGGCCCGCAAGCCCGCCACTGAGAAGGAACGAGAGCAACTGCTTCGATCCCTTCCCGACCCCGAACTCGCCGCCGGTGTGATCACGATGGCCCTCTCCGACGACGCCCGGGAGTCCTACTTCAACGCCCTCTCCGAGAGCCGCGACATCGACCCGCTCACCGCCCGGCTGATCGCCTACAACGTGATCGCGCACGCACCCGAGGGCGCCGAGACGGATGCCCTCCGCGCCCACTCCTGCACCGGCGAAGGCAGCCACGCCGAGCTGCGGGCGGAATACCTGCCGCTCTACCAGCACCCGATCATGCCCGCCGAAGGACGCCTGCTGCTCGACGCGCTCGGCACCCACCTGTTCCACCATGAGCACCCCACCTCCACCACCGTCGGGACACCGGGCTACGCCCTGGACGGCGGCCTGTTCTACACCGACAATGGCGAGGGCGAACGAGTCGCCGTCGCCTTCCAGCTGCCGATGGGCCTGGCCCTCGACGAAGCCGGCCGGGTGATCCCCTACCTCGAGCGGGCCATCCGCCGGTACGGGGATCCGTTCCGCGCGTTCCTGCGCCTCCCCGGCGTGGACGCGGCGAGCCTCGGCCTCGTCAACTACTACCTCGGCGTGCACGCCCTCGAAGACGAAGCCGACGCGCTGCTCGCCCAAGGCGACCCCGAGCGCCGAGGCGCCATCCAGGCGTGGGAAGCCGTGGAGATCGGAGGGCAGCTGCATGTCTTCACCCGCTAACCCCGCCACGGCCGTCGCGCCGCGTCACATCACCACAGCTCACATCACGGCTGCGATCACGGATCGCCCGAGTTCCAGGAAGGAGGAAACACGTATGGAACAGTCCCGCCGCCGGTTCCGAGAGCCCGGCACCGAACAACACACCAACCTGCTCACCCGCGAGCAGGAACAGCACGCCGCTGCCCGAATCACCCACGGCCTCGAAGCAGCCGAACAGGCCGGCACCGGGATCGACGCGGACACGGCCCGGATCATCGCCGCCACCCTGCACGCCGGCTACGGCTCCCACCTCGAGCACTTCGCCGCAACCGGCGCCCTCAACCCAGCAGGCGCGTTGAACGAGCTCGACGGCGATCGCATCGACCTGCACCAGCCGCCGTGGATCTCCGCGCTGTGGGACTTCCTGGAACGCATCCACAACCCGCACCCCGACCAGCCCGAGACCGAGCACACCGAGCCGGCCCCACAGGTGTTCATCCAGCCCCGCGACTCGGGCCTCGACCTTCGACCAGGCGGCCGATGGCTCGACGCCGACCGGCACCCCGACGACCTCACCGCGCAGATGAACGAGATCGCCGAGCAGACGCCCGGCACCACCGTCGAGGTGTCCGCCTGGTTGGGCTTCCACCAACTGATGCTGCCGCCGCGCAGCGACGCGGAAGACATCGCCCTCTATGCCCAAGGCATTAAGGAACTCGGTGAACCGTATGCGCTCTACGCCATCCACGTCGGTGCTCCGCTCGAAGTGAGGGACGTGCTGGCGCGACACGAGGGCACCTACGAGTCGATGACCGACTTCGTCGCCCACGCGCCGAAGGAGTCCCTCGCCTACGCCCTCTCCAAAGCCGACCGGCACATCGACCCGACCCGCGGGCACGCGCTGGACGAGTTCGAGAAAATCCTGCGCCGCACCTACCTCTGCCTGGAAGGCACCGAAGGCGTGCACGTCTTCCACCGCTACGACAGACATCCGAAGGGGGCCGCGTGATGGAACAGCCGCGACCACAGCCCGACCGGCCCGCGCACCGCGCCGAGACCGACCCGGAGATCCAGATCCTCATCGAAGGCGGCATCGAGCTCGCCCGCCAGCGCCGTAGCGACATCGACCCCGCGACCGCGCGGATGATCGCCCACGCGCTCGCCACCGCGCCGGACAGCCCGCTCGCCCGGTTCGCCAAGACCGACGACATCAGCAACGCCGAAGCGCGCGCCGACTACCTGCCCCTCTACGAGGACGAGACCACCCCGGACGACGTGCACGAGCTCATCGACTGGCTCGGCGTCCACCTGATCGTGCGGGAGAACCGGCAGCCGCCCCGCGCGGACCTGTTCGTCGGCGGGCCGCGGCTGGGGAACCTGCTCTGGCAAACCTGCCACAAGATCGACGGCTACGACGTCGACCTGCACATCCCCGGCGATCTGCCGCTCGAGGACGAGCCGGCGATGCTCGATCGGCTCGCGCCACTCATCCGCAGACTCGGCGACCCGTTCCTGCACTTCCTGGAGATGCCCGACGTGGATGCGTCCGCGTCGAACATCGAGGAGTCGTTCCACGACTTCTACATCGGCACCTTCAGCAGCCGGGACGCCGTGCTCGCCGCCCTTATCGAGATCGACGCGATCGAGGAGGCCATCCACAAGATCGCGGCCGAGTACGCCGGTGCGGAGTTCGTCACCCTCGACCGCGACGACCTGTGGGAGCGGGTCTGCGACGTGTGGGAAGTCATCGAATCAGGCGAGGAATACCACGTCTTCAACAGGTAACCGAAAGGAGGAAACCACTATGGAACGACCACGAACCCCCGAGCCCGGGCACGACCCGGACTACGAACACCAACCCGAGCAGGACCGCAGCCCCGAGCAGATCGGCGGCGAGCCGTACATCATCCTCGAAGGCGGCCTGGTGATCAACGACCCCGGCTTGCCGATCTTCGACCTGGATCTGCTCGACGCCGATCTGCTGATCGACGGCGACGACGAGCACGCCCGAGAATTGGCCGAGCAGGCCCGCCGCTTCGGCCTGGACGACATCGCCACCCGATTCCAGACCTTCGCGGACACCGCCGTCGCGGAACTTGCCGAGCACCGGCTGGAGCGCACCATCGAGACCGTCGCCGCCGACGGCATCGACAGCGCCCGCCGCACCGCAACCGACCTCGACACCGGCACCGCCGTGGTCATCGCGCTCGGCCTGGCCCGGGCGCTGGACCGACCAGGCTCGGCGCTGGAAGGCTTCGCCCGCACCGGCGACGGCGACCCGGACGAACTGCGCGCCGAGTACCTCGAACTGTACGACCGTCCCGGCACGACGAAACAGGTACGCAGCTGGATCGATTGGTTCGGCATCTACCTGGCTGATCGCCCCGAACCGGCTTCAGCGATGGAGGTGAAGAGCGAACCTTGGTGGCTGCTGCAGTCGGCGAAGATGCTCATCCTCAGCCTCACCAACGGGGACGGCCCCGACTATCCGCACCTGCTGAACGTCGTGCAGAACCGTGTAGTCGACGCCGGGCGCGTCGCCGTCGAACTCGCCAACCTGAGAGCCCGCCACGACCTCGACGACCAGCAGCGCGGCTGGATCACCTGGCTGACCCGCTACCTCGTGCACGGCGACACCGACCTGGAACGACCGGAGGGCGACGATGGAACGGCCTAACCCGCGACGCGGCGAGGAGCCCGGCGACATCCGCCGCAGGCTGCGCGCCGAGCTGATCGAAGACCTCCCGGAGAGTCCGGAGAAGCCCAGCAACATCGCCCTGCAACTGCGCGTGGCAATGCAGACCTCGGTGCTTCAAGCCCACCAGCACGGCCGCCCGCTCGAGGTGGACGACGCACACATCATCGCCGAGTTCCTGTCCTTCGCCATCGACGAGCCCGACAGCGACCTCGGCATCTTCGGCCACCGCAACGGCCTGGACTACCCCGGCACGCGCAGCGAGCTGCTCGAACTCGCCTCCCGGCCCACGCTCCGACTGGAGATGAGGGAGATCATCAACTGGCTCGCCACCTACCTGCTCTACCAGCAAGTCCCCGAACTGCAACCCGACCCGCCACCGAGCGGACGATGGACTACCTCGATCGCCTACAAGGAGGAGCTCGGGCTGACCGCCGCGTTCCAGGTGCGAGGG
>JBFWSN010000033.1:0-20145 GCA_050248355.1 Dehalococcoidia bacterium | reverse complement strand
GTTGCGACCCTTCGGGCCCAGCGTGGACTTCACCGCCTCCGCGAGCTGGTCGACGCCCGCTTTCAGCAGGTCGCGGGCTTCCTGGCCGAACTTGAGCTCCTTGGCCACCGAATCCTCCTCGAATCGGTCTGTTCCACGGCAGGCGACCGGTTGCCGTCCCCGCCGGATCGCGGGGACGGCAACCGGGACGGCACTGCTACTCGGACGGCACTGCTACTCGACGGGCGTGCTACTCGACGGGCTTCAGGTCAAAGTCGATGTACTCGGCCGCGTCCTCGGGGCTGGCGAACATGATCGTGCGGTCGTCGAGGTGGACCATGCGCCCGTAGTGGGTCGACATGTTCTCCTCCAGCTCGGCGGAGTTGAACCAGCCGTCCTCCTCGCCGGCCTCCTCCTCGACGTCGGCGTAGATGGTGTCGAAGCGGCGCTGCCCGTCGATCCGGATCATCGACGTCATGTGGGTCACCGTGACGTTCTCGAGGCGGCCGAGAACGACGGCGATGATGGCTCCCACCTGGTTGTTCATGAGGGTGAAGCCGCACATGTTCGAGGGCGTGGCGTCCGCCTTGAACGGGCTCTCCGCGGTCTTGTAGCTCGTCACTTGTTCAGCTCCTCGGGGGCGGTGAGATGAAGGTCGGCGACAATGCCGGCGAACCGGTTCTTGGCCTGGTCGAGGCTGTCCTCGAAGCGCGGCGGCTTCACGTCGGACTGGCTCCAGAGGGGCTGCATCGTCCGGGCCGCGTCGAGCGCGAGCCCCACCCACTTCGACAGCCAGTCCTGCATGAGCGCCGTGTTGTGGTCGGCGAACTCCCGGTCCGTGGCCAGCGGGGCGAAGCAGGCGATCGTCCAGCGCAGGTCGCGCTGCGCGAAGTCGTGCTCGCCGGATCCGACGACGGTGGGCGTGACGAAGTCGCCGTTGCCGGCGGCGCACTGCATGACCAGGTTCGAGCGGAACAGCTCACCGATCAGCGGCTCGAACACGACGTTCGCGGCGAAGGCCGACTCGGCCCAGTCGTCCTGGACGGCGGTGAGCGCCTCGCAGACACTGCGGGCGCCCTGCCACGCCGGGTCGTTGTTCCAGGCGTCGATGTGCGCGGCGCCGTCGAAGGACTCGATCTCCTCCGACAGCGTGAGGTTGTAGAGCGCGAGGTCCTGCGCGAAGCGCAGCTTGTGCGCCGAGTTCACCGCCATCGCCGTGTTGTGCATGTTCGTCGGGCACGACCGCTGGTTCGCCGCGAACACGTACAGGCCGAGGATGTGCTCGATGTGCATCCACGCACCGACGTGCCGCTCGACGAACGTGACCCAGTTCGGCGACCACCGGTCGAACGCCTTGTTGTTACGGGCGTTCTCGATGTTCTGGTTGACCTGCCGCACGACGTTGGCGTTGTTCCGGTAGATCGTCTGTTCCCACTCCTCGTTGGGGTCGCGGAACTCGTGCCAGCCGTGCGCCGGCCATTCCTTCACGTGCATGCCGCCGGAGCCGATGCCACGCTGCGGCTCGGGCTTCCCAGTGCCCCAGGCCTTCAGCTTGGTCCAGTGCAGCGGGTAGCCGCCGACACCGTCCGCGAACCCGTAGATCCAGCCCTGCGACAGGTAGTGGCGCGGGTCGGGCTGGACGTCGACCGTCACGTCCTCGTAGTGGGTCTGCTTGCGCCTGGCCGGCTTGAAGTAGTTGTACCGACGCGCGCTCGCACCGGAGTCGGGGAACTCTTGCGCGCCGGCTTCGGCGTCGGTGAACTGAACCCTCGGGACGCTGCGTTCGGGACGCTCGGTGGTCGTCATTGGCCGTCCTCGCCTTCCGGTTCACCAGTGGTGGTGAACTTGTCGTAGAAAATGCTGTCGTCGCGCACTCCGAGCCCGGTGAGTGCAGGAATCGCCGCGTCCACCATCGGCGGCGGCCCGCACACGTATGCGTCCCGGCCGGTCAGGTCCGGTTCGCATCGCTTGACGACGTCGGTGATCAGCCCGACCTCGCCGTTCCAGTCGTCGTCCGCGGCAGGCTCGGAGAGCGCCGGGACGTAGCGGAACCCAGGGAGCCGGTGTTCCAACTCCTTGAGTACCTCTTCGAAACACAGGTCCCGCTGCTGCCGGGCCCCGTAGTAGAAGATGGCCTTGCGATCCACGCCCCGCTCGGCCATGGAACGCAGCAGCCCGAGCACGGGGGCCAGGCCGGCGCCGCCCCCGACGAAGATCAGGTCGGAGGTCCGGCTCTCCCGGAGGGTGAAGGTCCCGAAGGGTGCCTCCACCTCCAGCCGGTCGCCCACCTGCAGCTTCGTCGCGAGGTAGGTGGAGAACAGCCCGTCCGGGTAGACCTTGATCACGAACTCGAAGAGTCCGCTTTCCCGGTCCGGAGTGTTGGCCATCGAGAACGACCGGGACTCCTCGGTGCCGGGCACGGTGAAGTCCATGTACTGCCCCGGGAAGAACTTGATCTCCTCAGGCTCGACCAGGCGCACGACGAGGTGACGCAGGTCGTGGGTGACCGGCTCGTTCGAGACGACCTCGACCACGCCCTTCCGCAGCGGGAGCCCCGAGCGGATGATCTCCTCGTCGTAGTTGAGGAGCTCGATCGTGACATCGCCGTACGCGTGGGCCCGGCAGAGAAGAGTCTGGCCCTCCTCCTTCTCGTAGTCCGGGAGCGCGAACGTGGAGTAACGGTCGTGGTCGATGTCGTCCAGGTTGCCCTCGAGGATGAAGGACTTGCAGGCCGCGCACTGGCCTTCCTTGCAGCCGTGCATGAGCTGCACACCCGCCTCGGCCGCAGCCCGGAGGATGTTCTGATCCTCGTCCGCCTCGATCTCGATACCGACCGGTTCGAATCGAACGATGTGTTTCTTACCCATGTCAACGCTTCCCGTTCTGATGCAGCAAGAGAACGATCAATCGCAATCGGGGCGCCGCGCCTGCCGCACCTGCGTCGGCAGGTGCGGGCAGGCCGGCGCGGGCTCGCGGGGGAGGGCCGATCGACCGGCCCTCCCCCGGTCCCCCCTCGGGATGGCCCGCCTCAGGCGCTCGCGGGCGCCGGGCGCCCGGCGGGGCCCTGCTTGTGGTAGTCCTCGACGAAGGCGGCGCGACCCGCGTCGTCCAACTCGTTGAACAGCACGAGCGGGCTCTGCAGCGGAGGACAACGCCGCATGTGGTCCAGAGTCCACATCTTCTTGGGGTCGAGGTTGAGGTGCGGCTGCGCCGTCATGGTGTTGCCGTCGTCGCGGACGAAGCCCATGTCGGAGACCACGTCGGCCCAGTTCCAGCCGTGGTACAGCGTCTCCCACTCGCGGTGACCGACCAGGCGACCCATGTTCGGGGTCTCGCGACCCTGGTAGGTCCCACGGAAGGCCTCCACGTCGGTCCAGCGGCACATCTCGTGGCAGTACGCGCGGTGCTGGCCGTCCACCTCTGCAGTGACCATGTCCTCGCGCACCAGGCACGGGACCATGCAGGTCCAGCAGCGGATCGGGTAGACGTAGTCGACGTCCTCGAACACGATCGGGTTGTGCCCGTTCGGGGTCGCCAGGCGGGAGTAGTTCTCCCACCACTTGCCGTACTTGTCATACCAGCCCGGGTACTTGTACTCGAACCACTCGAAGTCCTCGTCGGTCATGCCGTCGATCCGCCAGTAGTTGGCCAGCCAACCGGTGGCGAAGAACTGCGCGACCTCGTGGACGTAGCCCTTCTCCCAGATCTGCTTCCAGGACTCCTCGACCAGGTCGTGCGGGATGACCAGGCCGTACTTCTCCAGCGGGATGAGGTAGGCACGGTAGTAGTCGTCGTAGATCCAACGACGCCACATCTCCGCGTAGGACTCCCGGTCCTTGCGGCGGTCCTTCGTGCCGTACTCGATGAAGGTCCCGATGGCGGCGTCCACCACGCGGTGGTTGTTCCACCACGCGTAGCGCAGGTCGCGCTCGAGCAGCTGGCGGTTGTCCTCGTCCGACAGCGCCATCAGCAGCGTGGCGTAGCCGTTGGAGATGTGCCGCGACTCGTCGGACTGCACCGAGTGGAACACCGTCGGCAGCAGGTAGTCACCGTTGGCCGCCGCCTCGGCCGGCATCGCCACGAACAGGGTGTTCGTGAACGCCGTCTCCGCCAGCACCGTCAGGTAGATGCTGGCCGCGGTGATCGCGTCACCGGTGATGAACCCCTCCGCGAACTGACGGCCGATGGTGCCGCAGTAGTCGCTGTGGAAGTTCCGCAGGCTGTTGTTGAAGCCCGCCGGGTCGATGTAGTTGTTCATGTACAGGCGCTTGAGGTTCTGCTGGATCGTCGAGTGCCGAACCTCGTCGATCATCTGGATCGCCTGGCCGTTGTGCAGCTCCGGGTTCGGAACCACGTGGAACAGCATCGGCATCGCCCGCGCGGCCGAGATCTCCGGCAACGGGATGATCGACAGGAAGAGCTTCTGCCACTCCAGCCACCGCTCCTGGACCTGGCGGAACATGTTGCCGCGGATGGCGCCGTCGGAGGCGCCGTACACGCGGTGGTCCTTCTCCTCCTCCATCGGGAAGTAGGACCGCAGGACCTGCTTCAGCGGGTCCTTCTTCGCAGCCTTACGGAAGGTGTAGTCGGTCCCATACTTGAGGTACGGCTCGTGGTACTGCGGCTCCCAGGAAAGCTCCTGAATCTTCTGGTGAGCCTTTGCCAAGCTCTGCCGACTCACGTCAACTCCTCACCGTTGGTTGTGTTCGGGCGATCTCCCGGTCGGTCCGGTGTCACTGGCGGCCGATGATCGTCCCTGCATGGCCCGATCCGGCTGGCCTCGTGACGGCACGAGGCCCGTACGCCGAGGGCGGACCCGAGACGCCGGGTCGGACATGTGGTCGTGCCGCCCTCGTCCCGTAGGCATTAGCGCTCACGCGCCGACGAATCGAAGGTCTCAATATGAGACCTTCGATACGGCGTCACCACGTCCACAGTGAGGGACGCAGTCGGGGAGGCACCGTGGCCTGAGGATGTGGCCTGAGGGTGACGTCACCGAACCCACGACAGTCGGCGCGTCCATTCACCGGGGCGTCACGAGATGGTCGACATGAGCACGGCGCGCACCATGCATCGGCAATGATCTCGAAGGGGAGGTCACCAGATGATCGACAGCGGGCGCCCCCACGATGCTGTCGCTGACCCTGAGGATCCGTGTGCGGGGCCTGCGCGATGCCGATGCGTGGAACTCGATGAGCTGGCTCGAGCGCGATGGTCCTTCCTGACCGACGACGTCGTGCCGAGCGGAGCGGTCCGTCAGCCGATTCTTGCCTCGTGGAGCCGGTCCCGGACCGGGCAGGTGCAGGCCGACCGGCTTGATCTGCCGTTCGACGCGAACATCGACCCGGACTGCTCGCTCCTGCGCGCGGCGCGTCCGGTGCTTCAGGACCTCGCCGATCGGCTTTCCAACGAGCCGGTGAGCGTCATCCTTTGCGACAGCGAGGGCGTGGTACTGCGGCGCACCACCGGCGACAGCCGCCTACAGAGGTGTCTCGACCAGGTGTTGCTCGCGCCGGGCTTCAGTTATGCCGAACAGCATATCGGAACAAACGGCATCGGTACTGCCCTCGAGGGCGGCGGACCGACCATAGTGTTCGGCCACG
This sequence comes from Dehalococcoidia bacterium, assembly GCA_050248355.1. Taxonomy (GTDB): domain Bacteria; phylum Chloroflexota; class Dehalococcoidia; order UBA2979; family UBA2979; genus JAIBBD01. The sequence continues at coordinate 14,563 of JBFWSN010000033.1, read as the reverse complement.
AGCATTATGTCGATCCGCTCGCGGCCTTGGCCTGCGCCGCCGCTCCAATCCGTCACCCGATTTCGGGCAAGATCCTCGGTGTAATAGACATCACATGTTGGGTCCGGGACACGAGCCCGGCACTGGCCGTGACCGTCCCGTCGATCGCCCAGCAGATCGAGAATTCTCTGAGTGAGCAGCTCGGAAGTCGTGAACACGTGTTGCTGCGCGACTATCTCCAGGCGAGCCGGCGCAGTCGCGGCGCGGTTCTTGCCGTCAGCGACGGCCTCCTGCTCATGAACGATCACGCCCGGGACTGGTTCAGCTCCGCCGACCAGACCGCGATCCTGACTAACGGTACCGATGCGCTCCGGTCCGGAGGGCGACGCCAGCTCGTTGTCGACCTCCCGAGCGGTGTGACTGCGCGCGTGCAGTGCCGGCCGAGTGCCGGCGCGGAGTCAAAGGGTGTACTCATCGTGCACACACAGGATTCGCCGAGCGCCTCGGCTGGGCGCCGGGCAGTCGCGCCGACGGCGGAGATTGCGCAGATCGCACATCCCGCCGTCGGGTCGACGCCGGCATGGTCCGGCGTGCGTGACGTCATCGAGCGGTCCGTGGACGATCGTCTGTGGCTGATCCTGGAAGGTGAGCCGGGAACCGGGAAGGTCAGCCTCGCGCGCGCTGCTCATGAGACGCAGTCGCCGACCCGTGAGCTGCGGATCCTGGATGCGGCAGGGTATGGGCCGAAGTGGATCAATGAGGTGAGCGACGCGCTCGGTAGCGGGCGATCGCTCGTCCTCGCCCACGTCGAACGGCTTCCGGCCGAGGGCTTGCGCGAGCTCAGGAATGTCCTGCTTTCGTTTCACGAGTCGGCCGGCGCTGACGGGCCGTGGGTCGTCGCGACCGTATCGACTTCTTTGGAGGACGGATTAGTTGATCTGGCGGACCTTCCGAGATGCTTCCCCCGGACAGTCGAAGTGCCCGCGCTCCGTCACCACATCGACGATCTTCCGGAACTCATCTCCCACTTTTTCGCGTCCACGGCGGACGGTGCCGCCCTGTCGTTGTCGCCGGATGCCCTCCGATTGCTGATGCGCAACCGCTGGCCGGGGAACATTGAGCAGTTACGACAGGTAGTGCGCAAAGTTGTCGGCAAGCGCCGTGTCGGCCGCGTCGGTCTCCGCGATCTCCCTTCGGAATGCTACGTGATAAGTCGGCGGCAACTCACCGCGCTCGAGGCGGTGGAATGTGACGCGATCGTAGGCGCCCTTCTTTCTGCTGGCGGCAATAAGATCGAGGCGGCCCGAAATTTGGGCATTTCCAGGGCGACGATCTTCCGAAAGATTCGCACGTATGGAATTGTGATTCCACGCATTTCATCCCGGACGGACGAGTCCTGATCGGAGAGATTTGACTTCCCGCGATCGGTCGCGGACTGTTCGTGCCCTGCGTTCGGTGCGCCCTAATGATGCCTGTAATGTCGGCGTAAATTGTTTATAGAGAGGGAACGAGATGTCGGAGGACTCCGATCCGACCGAGACCCGTGAGTGGTTGGATGCCCTGGACTCGGTGATGGAGTTCGGCGGTACCGAGCGGGCGGGATTCCTGTTGGAGGAGTTGCTCGCGCGAGCGCAGCGTAGTGGTGCACCGGTGCCCTACTCGGCTTGTACGCCGTACGTGAACACGATCCCGCCGGACCGGCAGCCGGTGCATCCTGGGGACCGCGAGATCGAGCAGCGGATCCGGTCGGTGATCCGGTGGAACGCGGCGGCGATCGTGCTGCGGGCGAACAAGGTGTCGTCCGAGCTGGGCGGGCACATCGCGTCGTTCCAATCGGCGGCGACCCTGTACGACACGGGCTTCCACCATTTCTGGCACGCACCCTCGCCGGGGCACGGCGGTGACCTGGTCTTCTATCAGAGCCACGTCTCGCCGGGGATCTACGCGCGGTCGTTCCTGGAGGGGCGCCTGACCGAAGAGCAGCTCGCCCGTTTCCGCCAGGAGGTTGGCGGGGGCGGGTTGGCGTCCTACCCGCACCCGTGGCTGATGGCGGACTACTGGCAGTTCCCGACGGTATCCATGGGACTGGGTCCGATCATGTCCATCTACCAGGCCCGCTTTCTGAAGTACCTGCACGCCCGGGAGCTGGCGGACACCGCGAACCGGCGCGTGTGGGCTTTCCTCGGCGATGGCGAAATGGACGAACCGGAGTCGCTCGGCGCGATCTCGCTGGCCGGCCGAGAGAAGCTCGACAACCTCGTCTGGGTGGTCAACTGCAACCTCCAGCGTCTCGACGGCCCGGTCCGTGGCAACGGCAAGATCATCCAGGAGCTGGAGGGGGTCTTCCGCGGCGCTAGCTGGAACGTGGTCAAGGTGATCTGGGGTTCCGGGTGGGACCGGCTGATCGCCGCGGACAAGACCGGCCTGCTGCGGCAGCGGATGGAGGAGTGCGTAGACGGGGAGTACCAGACGTTCAAGTCCAAGAACGGCGCGTACGTCCGGGAGCACTTCTTCGGGAAGTATCCGGAGCTGCTGGACATGGTCGCGGATATGTCCGACGACGAGATCTGGGGGCTCACCCGGGGTGGGCACGACCCGCTGAAGGTCCACGCGGCCTACCGGGCGGCGGTGGACCACGTCGGGTCGCCGACGGTGATCCTGGCCAAGACGGTCAAGGGCTACGGGATGGGCGAGGCCGGCGAGGGCCAGAACATCACCCACCAGCAGAAGAAGATGGGCGAGGACGTGCTGCGCGCGTTCCGCGACCGGTTCAGCATCGCGCTGACCGACGAGCAGATCCCGAAGCTGCCGTTCCTCGCCCTACCCGAGGGCAGCCCGGAACGTGCCTACCTGCACGAGCGGCGCGCGGCGCTGGGCGGCTACCTACCGGCGCGGCGCGAGCGGTCCACCCAGACGCTGCCGGTGCCGGACCTGTCGACGTTCGACGCGCAGCTCAAGGGCACCGGGGACCGGGAAATCTCCACGACGATGGCGTTCGTACGGATCCTCACGACGCTGCTGCGCGACAAGCGAATCGGCCGGCGCGTCGTGCCGATAGTGCCCGACGAGTCGCGCACGTTCGGGATGGAGGGGATGTTCCGCCAGTTCGGCATCTGGTCGCAGGTCGGGCAGCTGTACCAGCCCGAGGACGCGAACCAACTCATGTTCTACAAGGAGGACCGCTCCGGTCAGCTGCTCCAGGAGGGCATCAACGAGCCCGGCGCGATGTCGTCCTGGATCGCCGCCGCGACGAGCTACTCGGTGTCGAACACACCGATGATCCCGGTGTACATCTTCTATTCGATGTTCGGCTTCCAGCGCATCGGCGACCTCGCCTGGGCCGCGGGCGACTCTCGGGCGCGGGGTTTCCTGATCGGTGGCACCGCTGGGCGGACCACGCTCAACGGGGAGGGCCTGCAGCACGAGGATGGGCACTCGCACGTGCTGTCCGCGACCATCCCCAACTGCGTCTCCTACGACCCGACCTTCGCCTACGAGCTGGCGGTGATCGTGCAGGACGGGCTGCGGCGGATGTACGCCGAGCAGGAGGACGTCTTCTATTACCTCACCGTAATGAACGAGAACTACCCGCACCCGGCGATTCCGAAGGGCCGGGAGGACGCGGTCCGCGAGGGGGTCGTGCGCGGATTGTACCTGTTCCGCGAGGGCACACCTGCTGCCGGTTGCGGGGGTCGCGGCCGAGGGAAGCCGGCGTCGAAGCCACGGGTGCAGCTGCTCGGGTCGGGCACGATCCTGCGCGAGGTCATCGCCGCGGCCGACCTGCTGGCCGAGTTCGGCGTCGTGGCCGACGTCTGGAGCTGTCCCAGCTTCACCGAGGCCGCGCGAGAGGGCCGTGAGGTCGACCGGTGGAACATGCTGCACCCCGGTACCGACCGTCGGGTGGGCTATGTCGAGCAGTGCTTCGCCGACCGGCCGCCCGGCCCGGTCGTCGCCGCGACGGACTACGTGTGCACCTTCGCCGAGCAGATCCGTCCTCTACTGCCCGCGGGGCGGCGCTACCGCGTGCTGGGCACCGACGGGTACGGGCGGTCGGACTACCGTCGCGCGCTGCGCGAGTTCTTCGAGGTCGACCGCCGTTTCATCGCGCTCGCTGCACTCACCGAGCTGAATGCCGAGGGCACGGTCCCCGCGTCCGTCGTCGCCGAGGCCGTGGCGCGGCTCGAGATCAACCCGGATAAGCCGCACCCCGCCCCGTTCCGAGGAGCAACCGCGTGACGACCACCCCTGCAACCGCCATCGACGTCACGGTCCCCGACATCGGTTCATTCAGCGACGTACCGATCATCGAGGTGCACGTGGTCCCTGGGGACCGGGTCAACGCCGAGGACCCGTTGGTCACGCTGGAGTCGGACAAGGCGACCATGGACGTACCCGCGCCGTCCGCGGGAACCGTTGCCGAGGTAATGGTCAAGATCGGCGACGAGGTGTCGCAGGGCTCGGCGATCCTGCGCCTCGTCGCGGGGGACGGGGCCGTCACAGCCCCGCCGTCGCTGGTCGAGCAGCATGAGCCGGAGCTGCCCGCCCGCACCACACCGGTCCCGGAAGCCGCGGGCCCGGCGGGCCTGGTGGCGAACGCATCCGGCACCCACGCCGGTCCGGCGGTGCGGCGGATGGCCCGCGAGCTGGGGATCGACCTCGCCGCCGTGACAGCGACCGGGCCAAAGGGGCGGATCACCAAGGACGACCTGTTGACCCACCTCAAGGGACCCGACCGGCCGACCGCACCGACGGCGTCCGAGACCGGGATCCCGCCGATCCCGGCGCAGGACTTCGCGAAGTTCGGGCCCGTCCACACGCAGCCGCTGTCGCGGATCAAGAAGGTCTCTGGACCGTTCCTGCACCGCTCGTGGCTCAACGTCCCGCACGTCACGCACCAGGACGAGGCCGACATCACCGGCTTGGACGCCTACCGCCGCGAGCTGGACGAAGCGGCCAAGGCCGACCGCGACCCGTACCGAGTGACGCTGCTGGCGTTCCTGGTCAAGGCGTGCGTGTCGGCGCTGAAGGCGTTCCCCGAGTTCAACAGCTCGCTGTCTGCGGAGGGCGACGCGCTGGTGGTCAAGGAGTACTACAACATCGGGATCGCGGTGGACACGCCGGGCGGGCTGGTTGTGCCGGTCGTCCGCGACGCCGACCGCAAGGGCGTCGTCGAGCTGTCCAGGGAGTTCGGGGCGATTTCGGCGAAGGCCCGCGACGGCAAGCTCGCACCGTCGGACATGCAGGGTGGCACGTTCACCATCTCCAGCCTCGGGGGGATCGGCGGAACCGCCTTCACTCCGATCGTCAACGCCCCGGAGGTGGCCATCCTCGGCGTGGTCCGCTCGGCCATGAAGCCGGTGTGGACCGGCACCGAGTTCGTCCCCCGGCTGATGCTGCCGCTTTCGCTGTCCTACGACCACCGAGTCATCGACGGCGCGCTCGCGGCCCGCTTCGCCCGCCAGCTGAGCCATCTGCTGGAGGACGAGCGGCGGCTCCTCCTCTGATCGGAGATCATTGTCATGGCTGCTGAGGAGATCCGCGTCCCCGACATCGGGGACTTCCGCGACGTCCCGGTGATCGAGGTGCACGTCGCGCCCGGTGACACCGTCGCGGTTGACGATCCACTGCTCACCCTGGAATCGGAGAAGGCGACGATGGACGTGCCGTCGCCACGGGCCGGCGCCATCGCTGAGGTCGTCGTGGCCGTGGGTGACACTGTCTCGCAGGGCACTGTGATCGCGCGCCTGACCACCGACGCGGCAGCGCCGCCAGCTGCGGCGGTCACCGAGACGGCGCGGCCGGCCGTGGCACCGGTTGCGATCGGTGCGGCGCCGGCCGGGGACGTGCACGCCGAGGTGCTGGTCCTCGGCGCCGGACCGGGCGGCTACACCGCCGCGTTCCGCGCGGCCGACCTGGGCCGCAAGGTCGTGCTGGTGGACAGGCGCGGGTCGCTGGGCGGAGTGTGCCTCAACGTCGGCTGCATCCCGTCGAAGGCTCTGCTACACGCTGCGAAGGTGATCGCCGAGACGAAGGAGCTGGCCGGGCACGGCATCCGTTTCGGCGCCCCGCAGATCGACGTCGGCGCGCTGCGGTCCTGGAAGGACGGCGTCGTGTCGCGGCTGACCGGGGGCCTGGCCGGGCTCGCGCGCCAACGTAAGGTCACCACCCTGCACGGCACCGGCCGGTTCGTCGGCCCACACACGCTGCAGGTCGCCGGCGCCGACGGGACGACAGTCGTCTCGTTCGACCACGCGATCATCGCGGCTGGCTCCGAGCCCGTCACGCTGCCGTTCGTTCCGCACGACGACCCGCGGGTGCTCGACTCCACCGGCGCGCTGGAACTGGCCGAGATCCCGCCCAGCATGCTCGTGCTCGGCGGCGGGATCATCGGCCTGGAGATGGCGACCGTCTACGCCGAGCTCGGCAGCCGGATCACGGTCGTCGAGATGATGGATCAACTCATCCCGGGCGCGGACAAGGACCTCGTCACGCCGCTGGCGAGGCGGATCACCACACAGCACGACGCGATATACCTCGGTACCAAGGTCACCGCGGTCGAGGCCGGACCCGACGAGCTCACCGTCCACCTCGACGGCCCGAAGGCGCCCGCGACTGCGGCATTCGACGCGGTCCTGGTCGCCGTCGGCCGCCGCCCCAACGGCGGCGCGATCGGCGCCGAGCACGCTGGCGTGACGATCGACGAGCGCGGCTTCATCCCCGTCGACAAGCAGCAGCGCACCAACGTTGAGCACATCTACGCCATCGGCGACGTCGTCGGCCAGCCGATGCTTGCGCACAAGGCCGTGCACGAAGGCCGCGTCGCCGCCGAGAATGCCGCCGGACGCACCGCGTTCTTCGACGCCACCGTCATCCCCAGCGTCGCCTACACCGACCCCGAAGTCGCCTGGGTCGGCACCACCGAGAACCAGGCCCGCGCGACCGGCATCAAGTACGGCAAGGGCGTGTTCCCTTGGGCCGCATCCGGCCGCTCACTGTCCCTGGGACGCGACGAGGGCGTGACGAAGGTGCTGTTCGACGAAACCACTGAACGGATCATCGGCGCAGGGATTGTCGGGCCAAACGCCGGCGACCTCATCGCCGAAGCCGCTCTGGGCATCGAACTCGGCGCCGACGCCATTGACCTCGCCGCCACCATTCACCCCCATCCCACCCTCTCCGAGACCCTCGCTATGTCCGCAGAAGCCTTCGAAGGAACCATCACCGACCTCTATCTGCCCAAGAAGAAGTAGGAGAATGCAATGCCCGGTTCTGTGATCGTCGGTGGTGCGCGCACGCCGATCGGCAAGCTCTCCGGAGCGCTGAAGGACTTCACGGCGATGGAGCTGGGCGGCATCGCTATCGCCAAGGCCCTGGATCGGGCCGGGATCTCCGGGGGCCAAGCGGACTACGTGATCATGGGTCACGTGATTCAGGCAGGGGCGGGGCAGATCACGGCACGGCAGGCCGCGGTCAAGGCGGGGGTCCCGATGAGTGTGCCTGCTGTGACGGTGAACAAGGTGTGCCTGTCCGGGCTCAACGCGATCGCGCTCGCCGACCAGTTGATCGGCTACGGCGAGTTCGAGGTGGTCGTCGCGGGCGGGATGGAGTCGATGACCAATGGTCCTTACCTGCAGCCCGGCGCCCGCTCAGGGTACCGGTACGGGGATGCGAAGCTATTGGACGCGACTGCGCACGACGCGCTGTTCTGCGCGTTCGACCAGCGGGGGATGGGCGACTCGACCGACTTCTACGGCAAGCAGAAGAACATCACCCGCGAGGAGCAAGACGAATACGCAGCAATGAGCCACGAGCGGGCCACCCAGGCGCGCAAGAACGGGCTGTTCGACGACGAGATCGTCGGTGTGACGGTGCCGCAGCGACGTGGGGACCCGATCCTGATCGTCGAGGACGAAGGCGTGCGGCCGGGTACCACGGTGGCGAGCCTGGGCAAGCTGCGCCCGGCGTTCTCCGCTAACGGTACGGTCACCGCCGGCTCCGCCTCCCAGATCTCCGACGGCGCTTCCGCGGTAGTCGTAATGTCCCGGGCGAAAGCCGAACAGTTGGGGGCGCCGGTGCTGGCCGAGATCGGCGCCCACGGCACGGTGGCCGGACCGGACCCGTCACTCCTGTCCCAGCCGTCCAACGCGATCGCTCAGGCGCTGGCCAAGGCGGGTAAGACGCCGGCCGACGTCGACCTCTTCGAGATCAACGAGGCGTTCGCCTCGGTGGCAATCCAATCCATGCGGGATCTGAGCATCGACAGGACCAAAGTCAACGTCAACGGTGGCGCGATCGCCATGGGGCACCCGGTCGGGGCGTCGGGGGCGCGGATCGCCCTGCACCTGGTCTTGGAGCTGGGTCGGCGCGGCGGCGGGCTGGGCGCGGCCGGGCTGTGCGGCGGCGGCGGCCAAGGCGAGGCGCTGCTGCTGCACGTGGCGAACTGACCGTCGAAGGGCGTGGGAAGGGGATCTGGAATGGCGGATATGAGCGGGCAGGTCGCGCTGGTCACCGGCGGCGTGCGTGGGATCGGGCGGGCGATCTGTGAGCGGTTGCACGCACGCGGGGTCACCGTGGCCGCTGGCTACTCGCGGGGCAAGGAGGCTGCAGACGCATTCGTCGCCGACCATGCCGGCGCGTCGGTGCACCAGGGCAACGTGGGCTTGGTGGACGACTGCGAGCGGGTCATCGCCGAGGTACTCGACGCGCACGGCCGGCTCGACATCCTGGTCAACAACGCCGGGATCACCATGGACAAGACCGTGCGCAAGATGGCCCCGTCGGAATGGGATCGCGTCATTCAGGTCAACCTGTCAGGGGCGTTCTACCTGTCCCGGGCGATCCTACAACACATGCTCGACCGCGGCTCCGGCCGCATCATCAATATCTCCTCGATCATCGGTGAGGCTGGAAATATCGGTCAGGCCAACTACTCCGCGTCCAAGGCCGGGCTTTTTGGGCTCACGATGAGCCTGGCCCAGGAAACTGCCCGCAAAGGCATCACGGTCAACTCCGTCGCCCCGGGCTACATCGCCACTGAAATGGTTGCTGCCGTCCCCCAGGAGGCCCTGGACAAGGTCGTTGCCAGGATTCCCGTCGGCCGCCTCGGCGATGCCGACGAGATCGCCCGCGTCGTTGAGTTCCTCGCCGACCCCGACTCCGCCTTCATCACCGGCCAGATCTACTCTGTCAATGGTGGACAGTACATGTGAACGGCGCGGCAAACCGCACCCACTGCGCCCGCACCCGCCGAAACCTGCGGAGAGCTTGGATGAATCGCCTACAGACTTTGCAGTAGACGTTCGGGCCAACCCCCGGGCCGTGTTCCTATGCAGCGTCGCGCACAGCGAGCTGCGTCTCTTGACCCATGCCGAGTCTTCTCTCGCGACTTTATGAACCGCATGAGGCGCTGAGCGAAGCACGCCTAGGCATTCCAACTGCTACGCACCCGAGCGAGCAGCAGGCACATCGCGGGGCGACCACGTGAAGGATCTAGAGGAGGACGCGGACGTGGCATGCCGGCCCACCAGGTCGGCCACGGCGCGGAGGGAATCGGTCCACTGCTGGTTTAGAGGTCGGCCCCGGCGGAGTTCTCGGACGGCGTTGAATCCGACGTGGTCGAGAACTATCGCCAAGCACTATCTGCTCATCGAGAGCGGGCGCTACACGTACAGGACTGACGGTTGGGAGCTAACAATGATTGTCGGTGTGGTGCGGGAGTCTATGCCCGGTGAGACTCGGGTGGCGGCGACTCCGCCGACAGTGAGGCAGTTGAGGCAGTTGGGGTACGAAGTCGTCGTAGAGCCGCGGGCTGGGGAGCGTGCGGGTTTCCCGGACCAGGGATTCGTCGACGCAGGCGCGACGGTCGGTAATCCGTGGCACGCGCACATCGTTCTCGCGATTAACGCGCCGCCAGAGGATGATCTGGAGAGGATGAAGCCCGGGGCGATGTTGGTCGCGCTGCTACGGCCGGCGTTGGACCCGGGCATCGTGGAAGTGCTTGCCCGTTGGTCGATCACGGCGCTGTCGATGGACGCTGTCCCGCGGATCTCGCGGGCGCAGTCGCTGGACGTGTTGAGCTCGATGGCAAACGTTGCCGGTTACCGAGCAGTGATCGAGGCCGCGCACGGGTTCGGCCGGTTCTTCACCGGTCAAGTCACCGCGGCCGGCAAGGTCCCCCCCGCGAAGGTACTCGTGGTGGGTGCCGGTGTGGCTGGGCTGGCGGCAATAAGTACTGCGGGGTCCTTGGGTGCGATCGTGCGGGCCACTGACCCGCGACCGGAAGTCGCTGAGCAGGTGAAGTCGCTGGGCGGGGAGTACCTGGCGATCGTGTCTCCCGAAGTTGAGATCAGCGCCACTGGCTACGCCAAGGAGATGGGCGAGGAGTACCGGGAGCGCGAGGCCGCGCTCTACGCCGAGCAGTGCAAGGAGGTCGACATAATCGTGACCACAGCGCTGATCCCCGGTAGACCCGCGCCGCGGGTGATCACCACCGACATGGTGGCGTCGATGAAGCCCGGCTCCGTAATCGTCGATATGGCCGCTGCCAGCGGCGGCAATGTCGAGGGCTCGGTGACCGGCGAGAAGATCGACACACCGAACGGAGTTGTGATCATCGGATACACCGACCTGGCAAGCCGGCTGCCGGCGCAGGCGAGCCAGTTGTACGGTGCCAACCTGGTCAACCTGATGAAGCTGCTCACCCCGGGCAAGGACGGGGAGCTGATGCTGAATCTCGACGATGTGGTCCAGCGATCGATGACGGTGGTGCACAAGGGTGAGAAGACCTGGCCCCCGCCTCCGGTGCCGGTATCGGCGGCGGTGGCCGCTCCTGCGGCCTCCACCGCTCCGGTCGGGGAGCCTGGGAAGGATGTCAAGAAGCACCTATCTCCAACCCGCCGATTCACTATCGTCGGCGCGGTCTCGTTAGTGCTGTTTCTGATCACCGCACTGTCCCCGCCCGCACTGTTCGGGCACCTGACAGTGTTCACGCTCGCCATTGTGATCGGCTACTACGTGATCGGGCATGTGCACCACGCGCTGCATACTCCGTTGATGTCGGTGACGAACGCGATCTCAGGAATCATCGTTGTCGGCGCGCTGCTGCAGATCGGGCACCACGACCCAAGAATCACAGTCGTCTCGGCGGTGGCGATCTTGCTGGCCACTATAAACGTGTTCGGCGGTTTCGCTGTGACCCGTCGTATGCTCGGCATGTTCCAGCGGAGCTGATCACCATGACTGCGGTCCCCGCAGCCAGCGCCGCCTACCTAGTCGCTGCACTGCTGTTCATCCTCGCCTTGGCCGGATTATCCCGGCACGAGACCGCCCGAGCCGGCAACACTTTCGGTATCGCCGGCATGGGAATCGCCCTAGTCGCCACCGTGGCCCTCGCACTGCACCGCGAAATCGATTCTGTAGGGCTCGGGCTGCTGATTGTGGCAGTGCTGGCCGGCGCGGTGATCGGTCTGATCCGCAGCGCGCGGGTGCCGATGACCGGCATGCCCGAGCTGATCGCACTGTTCCACAGTTTCGTCGGTCTCGCCGCAGTGTTGGTCGGCTGGAACGGCTATCTTGAAGTCGAGGCACGAGGCGGCGTGGGGTATCCCACCGAGCTACTGCGGATCCACCACGCTGAAGTCGCGATCGGTGTGTTCATCGGCGCTGTGACCTTCACCGGGTCGGTGGTCGCGTGGGGCAAGCTCGCAGGCCGCTTCAAGTCGGCGCCTCTGGTGTTGCCCGGCAAGAACGTACTGAACATGGGTGCGCTTGCCACATTCACCGCCCTGACGGTATGGTTCGTCGTCGATCCGACGCTGATGGCGATGGTGATTGTCACAATCGTCGCGTTCGCGCTTGGCATCCACCTGGTCGCCTCGATCGGCGGAGGTGACATGCCGGTTGTTGTGTCCATGCTCAACAGCTACTCCGGCTGGGCTGCCGCCGCCTCCGGTTTCCTACTGGGCAACGACCTGCTCATCATCACCGGCGCCCTCGTCGGTGCCTCCGGCGCATACCTGTCGTACATCATGTGCAAGGCGATGAATCGCTCGTTCATCTCGGTTATCGCAGGCGGCTTCGGCATCGAGGCTCCATCTGGCGGCCAAGCGGAATACAATGAGCACCGTGAGGTAACGGCCGGGGAGGTCGCTGAACTGCTCACGGCCGCCTCTAGTGTGATCATCACTCCGGGCTACGGCATGGCTGTCGCCCAGGCTCAGTACCCGGTCGCCGAACTCACCCGACACCTGCGCGACAAGGGCGTAAATGTCCGCTTTGGCGTCCACCCCGTCGCTGGCCGCCTGCCAGGCCACATGAACGTCCTGCTCGCCGAGGCCAAGGTCCCCTACGACATCGTCCTGGAGATGGACGAGGTCAACGACGACTTTGCCGACACTGACGTCGTCCTTGTCATCGGCGCCAACGACACCGTCAATCCTTCGGCCACCGAAGACCCCGGCTCACCTATCGCGGGGATGCCCGTCCTCAAGGTCTGGGAGGCCAACGAAGTAATCGTCTTCAAACGCTCCATGGCCGCAGGCTACGCCGGCGTCCCCAACCCGCTTTTTTATCGCGACAACAGCCAGATGCTCTTCGGTGATGCCCGGGACCGTGTGGAGGATATCGTCAAGGCCCTGTAGCCACGACCGCTCTCGATCACCACCGGCCTGGCCGCGAATGTTCCAGGCTAAGGCCCGCGCGCCCGCCTCGAGCATGAACTCGGCAGATCTGCGGGGCGGCCTCTGCCGGGCCGCAGCAACACCGGGCAGGGGAGCAGTAGTTTGGCCGAGGTGCAGTTCGACGACTCGTTCATGCTTGATGCTCGACTGGAGCAGCATGTCCCGGCGGGGGAACACGGATGGCGGCGGGCCGTTGTAGCGCTCGGACCACCGCCCGCCGGCCCCGGCTGACGTCGACGAGTCCCCAGGTATGGAGGAGCGTCACGGCGCGTTGCGCCGTAGCCGTCGCCACACCGAACTCGGCACCGAGCTGCTTGCCGGTCGGAAGCTGATCCCCGGGACGGATCGCGCAGGCCTCGATCCGGCTCAGCAGTTCGACTGCGACGCGCTCGTACGGGCTCCGCGGATCGGTCTTGGCCCGTTCGATGTCGTCGATGACCGGCGCCGGCCGGGCAGGGAGGCGCTCGGCGAGCCCCTGAGCGGCTCGCTGGTCCGCCTCGGCCACCCATGCCGCATACACCCGCAGCGTGGTCGTGCCGCCGCCTCCGTGTCCGAGGCGGCCTGCGACCGTCCGGACGTCTACCCCGCCGGCGATGAGTTCGGTCGCCGAGTAGTGCCGGAGGTTGTGGAGGTGGGTGTCGAGACCCAGCCGTCCAGCCATGCGGCCGTACCGCTGCGTGACGGACGAAGGCTTCAGGCACGTGCTGCCGTCGGGCGCGAGAGAGAAGACGAACGCATCGGGCGATAGCTCAGCCCCGAGCATGGCAACCCGGTCTTCCCAGCGCTGGCGATGCTCGACGAGCCCCTCGGCCGTTCCCGGATCGATGGTCACGTGCCGCCGCTGGTGGGTCTTGGTGTCCTTCTCCTCGATGTCAGTGCCGTCCTGACCGATCGCACGGCGGACGGTGATGACCCCGCGCTCGAGGTCAACGTGCCGCCAGCGGAGCGCGCACAGCTCGCCCCGCCGCGCGCCGGTGACCATCGTCAGCCAGACGAAAATCCCCCAGTCCGGATCGACTCGGGCGGCCTCGGTGATGAGCCGCGCGGCCTCGGTCGGGGTCGGAGGCTGAGGGTCGGGCGGCGGCACCGGTGGTGGCTCGGCCTGGTCCATCGGGCTGGCATTGACCCAGCGCCAGCGCACGGCGCGCTTGTACGCGCCGCTCAGGACGTAGTGAATCTTGCGGATCGTGGCGTTCCCGAGCGGCTGGCAGCGGTGCGACCGGCAGCGTTCGTCGCACTCATGCTGCAGGGGAGTGCGGTGGTCGACCTGCCTACGCGACGTGCAGTGGTCCCGGCAACGCCGCAGCTCGGCATAGAGCGAATCCAGGATGTCGGCGTCGATGTCGCCGACCTTCCGCGCGCCGATGAACGGCCGGACGTGCTTGTCGACGTACTGCCGGTAGCCGGTGACCGTGCTCGCGCCGCCCTGGTGCTCGTCGAGGTAGCGGTCGAGCAGCTGGTCGACCGTCGCCGACGTGCGCGGGCTGCGTCGGGCCTTGACCTCGGCGACGAACCGCCGCCGAACCTCGTCAGCCCGATCCCAGGCATCGGGGCCAGCGGGGATGACTTCGACGAGGTTGTGGCGCCGCTTCGTGATTGGGTCGATGCCGGCGTACACGCGCACACGGAGGGCACCGCTCGGCAGCTCGTCGATGCTGCCCTGCTCTCGCTTGCGGGGGTTGATCGCCTTCGCCACAGGCCAGACGATACGCGACTCGTGTCACGTCCCGTGTCACATCGGACGAACCTGGATCGGCCGAGTGGAGTTTCCGCTGGTCAGCGTGGTGGAGACGAGGGGAATCGAACCCCTAACCCCCGCCTTGCAAAGGCGGTGCTCTGCCAATTGAGCTACGTCCCCGTGCCGAGCAGGACGTTACCCCGCTCGGCGGGAGGTACGAACGTCAGAC
>JBFWSN010000032.1:0-20979 GCA_050248355.1 Dehalococcoidia bacterium | reverse complement strand
TTCGCCGCAGTCGTTGGTCGCCGGGTCGGCGTTCCCGATCTTGCCGGCCGGCATCGCCGCCAACCGCGGCGGCGACCTGGCCGCATTGTGGTCGCTGTCGGACGGCCGCCGATCGGTGCTGATGGCGAGCGCGCGCTCGCCGGGGGGCGAGTGGGCGCCCGAGCAGGCCCTCTCACGCGTCGGATCTTCCGCCTGGGGGCGCGTCGTCGTCGCCCCCGACGGCGTCGCGACGGTGATCGGGCGCGGCCTGGCCGGACCCGGGCTCTGGGCGGTGCGGCGAGAGCCCGGGGGGCGGTGGGAGCCCGCACGCCGCATCAGCACCCCGGGTGTCGGCGTCGACGCGCCCGCCGTGGCGATCGGTGTCGATGGGCGCCTCGGGGTGGTGGCCCTCGCCAAGCGCCCCGGTGTGGTGCGCTCCCTGTTCTCCGTGCAGTCCTCTGCCGAGGGGGAGTGGGGGAGGCCCGTCCCGCTCGCCGGCTCCGAGGGCGCGCGCGGACCCGCCGCCGCCTTCGCCGCCGACGGGACGCTCGTAGCCGGATGGTCCCGGGAGGGTGACGAGCGCGTCAGCATCGAGAGCGCGACGCGGCCACCTACCGGCTCCTGGTCGCGGCCGCGCGTCGAGGACTCGGTGCCGCGAGGCTCGGCGGGACCAGTCCTCTTCGCCGGCGCCGAGTCACCCAAGCTGGTGTGGACGCGCTGGAACGGCGCACCCGGGGATCGGCGCGCCCAGGTGCGTGCGGTCGATCCGGCGGTCCCCGGTCCCGCCGACATCGTCGCGGCTCCCGTTCTGCCGCCGGTCGATGCCACTTCCGGCCTCGGCCCGTCGGCGGTGATCTACGGGCCCCCACCGCTGCAGGTGGTGGGCGCTGGTGGCGAGCAGGCGGTTGTCGCCTGGGGTCAGCCTGCGGCGGCGGGCTCCTCGATCAGCGCGACCACCTTCTCGGGGCGCACCTGGGCCAATCTGGTCCGGCTCGCCGTCGGACCGCAGTCGGCCTTCCCGATCGCGGCAGGCGGTGGATCTGGTCACGACGCGGTCGTCTGGACGGCGGGCCCGCCGCTGTCGGCGGCCGACCGCCTTTTCGTCGCCGCGAGGTGACGCCGGCGTGGGATGCAGGCGACGCCGAGGTGCGTAATACCTGTGGAGGGTCCGCGTCATGCCCGAACGACCCGCGGGAGACCACCATGAACATGCCATCGCCGGCTCCACCCATCCATGCCGAGGTCACGGCGTGATCCTCGAGGCCTTGGCCGCCGCCTCCGTCGCGATCGCCGGGACGATCGGGCTGGTCCTCTGGGTCGATGCCCGCTGTGCCCTGGACGCCGCCGGTCTCAGGACCCTCTGCGGCGTCGTGCTCGCGACGGTCGCCGCGGGAGCCGTCGCCCTTCGGCTCACCGCCCTCGACTTCCCGCTCGGCTCGGTCGCCGCCGCCCTCCTCGGCTTCGCCGGTTGGACGGTCGTGGTCCTGGTGACGACGCGTCCGCGACCGGCGATCATGCCGCTGTCCGCCGGAGATGAGTGACGCCGAGCCGGTCGGCACGGAGGCGTGACATCGACTCAAGACCGTCGCCCCCGCCACTGCCGCGGCGGTGGTTGGCGGCCAGATCTCTGACGACCTGCCACTGCCCTGAGCCGCGTCGGCCCGGATCCGCCGATCGCCTCGGGCGGGAGCGGCGATCTGCCGATCGAAGTCCGTGATGGGTCACCTCTCGGGAAACGAGCCTGCGTCGGCCGACCACGCACCGAGGCTGGTGCTCGCCATCCACCAGCTCCTGGAGGTGGACCGCCCGGAGGACGCCCACCGCGCGATTGCGCGGGGCGTCCAGTACCTGACAGGCGCCGAGGCCGTCGCGGTCTACGACGGTGTGGGAGGACACCTCCACCGGGTCCTGGCCATCCGCGCCGAGCGGGCGCGGCCCGACGAAGAGCTCGAGGGCCTCCTGCTCGCCGACCTGCCGGCCCTCGGCCCGGCCCGCAGCACCCTCGACGACCACGCTGATGACGCCCTCAACGCCCGCTGCCGGTCCCTCGAGGCGGAGCAGCGCCACCTGCAGGTGCGGCCCCTGCGCGCCCACGGGGCGGGGGTGGGGGCGGTGGCGTTCCACCTCGGGCCGGGGACCCGTCTTGACTACGGGCACATCGACGCCCTCCGGCGGTTCTGCGAGTCGGCGGGGGTCGCGCTCGCCGACGCCCACGCCCGTCTGCGCCTCCGCCGCCTCGCCTACACCGATGCCCTCACCGGCATCGCCAACCGCCGGGCGATCGCCGACGTCATGGAGGGCCTCCGTGCCGTCGGGCGGCGCCTCGCGATTCTCTTCATCGACTTCGACGGGCTGAAGGCCGTCAACGAGGCCGCCGGCTACGAGGCCGGCGACGACCTGATCGCCTCCGTCGGCCGGTTGCTCGGCGCGGTGTCCGACGACCGCCACATCCCGGGTCGCCTCGGGGGTGACGAGTTCGTGGTCGTCGTCGCCGACGCCACGCCCGAGCAGGCCGCCGCCGACGCCGACCGGTTGGCGGTGGCGCTGGCGGCGATCGAGGTGCCGCATGCGGCACGGGGCCTCTTCCGTGGCGCCAGCGTCGGATGGGCCGTCGCCGGCGACGACGAGAGCGACGCGGACCTGCTGCGGCGCGCCGCGGCGGAGATGCGGGCGGTCAAGGCACAGCGCAAGGGTCTCGAGGAACGCCGATGAAGCGCCCCCTCTCGCAGTCTCGCGTCGCGACGCGCGCGGCTGATCAGCTCGCATCGACAACGAACCGCCAGCATCGGAGGTGGTGATCCGCGTCGTTCGCCGATACGGGTTCGAGCCCGGTCCCAAGTGCGTCCTGCAAGTGCCGGGCGGGGCCCGCCTCATCCGGGTCGGCGACTGGGAGGGTGAGCCGTCACTCTGGCTCGATGCCGACGACGACGCCCCCACGGTGGGGTTCCTCGTGATGCTGGCCCACACCGATGAGCCCCTGCGCGCAGACGACTGCCGCTACGCCGGGTCGTTCTCTGTGGCGGGCGACAGCGGCGGCGAAGAGGTGATCCACGCCTTCCTCCCGGGGGACATCGAGCCGAGAAGCCGGCTGCTGCGTCCTGGTCCGTTCTACGGCCGCCTGCGCGATCTCACTCCGCTGGCCGGCGCGGCGACGGCGATGGCTTCGACATCGACGGCCTCGAGGAGGTGAACCACCGCTTCGGGCACGGCGGCGGCGCCCGCGTGATCGTCGCGATGGCCGAGGTGCTCCGTGACTTCGCGGCGAAGCGTCCCGGCGCTGCCGCGGGACTCGTCGACCCGGAGGAGTTCGGTCTGATCCTGCCCGGGGTCGGTATCGAGGAGGCACGCGTGATGGCGGAGGCGCTCCTCTCCCGGATGGCGGTTGAGATCGACCAGTCCCGGATCACCGCGTCAGCCGGCGTCGCGGCGATCACGAGCGAGCGGCCGGCGCTCGTCGCCCTCGCCGCTGCCCGGGAGGTCTGCACGGCGAAGAGCGGCGGCTACGGCAAGGTCCACACCGTCTGAGAGCCGCCGCGTTGGCGCGCGCCGATGGTGGTGGAGCGAGCCGAGGAAGAAGGTGGCGCAGCCGCCGGGTCCTGCGGCTCAGGGAACGCGGAGGACCACGGCGCGGCCCTGACCGCGGGCGACGACCGTCCCGGGGTCGCGCCGCGCAGTGAACACACCGACGCCGCCGCGTACCTCGACCCGTCGTCCGGCGACGCTCAGGTGGGTCACCCATCCCGGCACGAACGCGAACCACCGATAGCGGTCGCCCTCGATCCGCCGCGGACGCAGTCCCCGTCGCGGGCTGAATCCGCATTCGACGCGAGCGCCCGAGCCTGCCGCGACGGCGATGAAGCAGTGACCGTTGCCCCGGAACCGCGACGACAGGTAGACGACACCGTCGTTGACCCAGAGGAGGCGCAGTGGGTCGCGCGATTGGTTGGTGAGCGGGAAGAGGGTCGTCCCGAGGTCCTTCCCCGACAGCGATTCCACCCGCAACGGGCCACCCCGGGCGGGGACGGGCGCCGGTGAGCGTACGACCTCCTCGCAGTCGGGCGCCACGATGTCCCAGAGGTCAGCCTCCACCCTGTCCCCGCCGGGGCCGCAACGGACGCGGTCCATGCCGCGCGGACCCGAGCGGATCGTGTCGTCGCCGGGGCCGCCGTCGAGCAGGTTCGACCCGTCGCTCTCATCGACGAGCAGGTCATTCCCCGGGCCGCCGTAGAGTCCGTCATACCCGGGGCCTCCTGTCAGGACATCGTCGCCCGCCCGTCCGCGCAGCACATCGTGCCCGCGGCCGCCGTCGAGGACGTCCGGGCCCGGCGTGCCTGTGAGCCGGTCGCCGCCCGGCCCGGGGATACCGATCGCAGCGGCCGCCGCCGGCGCCTTGGACAGCGCCAAGGGCAGCGTGCCAGCCAGAACGATGAGCCCCGCCCCGAGCACCCTGACGGAAGCGATCCTCGCGCGCACCCTCGCGTTCATTGCCTCACTCCTTCCTCCTCTGCCCTGACCTTGGGAGCCTCTCCCATCAGTACGCGCACGAAGGCCTCGTTCTTCCCGGCCCGCGTATTCGCCGGGCCGGCCGTGGCGCTCAATCTGGCGGAGCAGCCCAACAACAGCCTGGTATGCAGGCCGGGGCGTGCGACCTGACACGGCACTAGACGCAGGATGGCGACCTGGAAGCCTTCGGCAAGGGGCCGGCCGAGGGGCCGCCTTCCGGTACCGCCATCCCGTCCACCTCGCACACTCGGACCCCGAACCGCTGACCGAGGAGACCGGATGACGACTGCCTACGGGCCCTGGACGCCTGAGTTGATCCGGCGGGTCGTCGTGTGTGCGCTGGAGGTCGCCGAGCGGTTCCTGACCTGCCAGGCGGGCGCGTCCCGTCGCCTGCGCGAGGCTGCGCGAGCGGGCCGGCTGCCTGAGTTGGCTGCCGAGGTGTCCCAGGCCCGCGGGGGCCGGCCGTCGCTGCTGGTCCAGGTCTGGGACCTCCTCGACGAGCTGGAGCAGCTGCAGGGACCGCTCGAAGGCCCCGCCCGCAGCGAGGCCTTCGGCATCGGGGTCACGATCGCGATGCACGTCGTCCTCGGTCACTTTGAAGACGAGGTCGCTGCCCACGGGGACCCGCGGCGCGTCGGCGCCGACCGACGGGGGTCACTCGGAGCGGCTCTGTCGCGGCGCCGCCCGCCGGCGACAACGGGCGACGGCGATGGTTGACCCGCCCGGCGCCCGTCGCCGCGGGCCCGCCGTCTCGGCGTCGGAGACCTGCCGGGTGGCGTGATGCCGACGGCCGCCGTCCAGCGGGCCATCGAGCGGGTCGAGGCCGAGGGCCGTGAGCTCGCGCGCCATTGGGTGCTCGACCGGGCGCAGGGGTTCTCGGGCATGAGGCGGTCCGAGCGCCGGGAGGTGGTCGCGATGGCCCTGGCGACGCGCGGCGTCGCCTCCGAGTTGGCGAGCTCGCGGCTGCTGCGCCCCACCCACGACGCCCTCGGCGATGAGCTTGGCGCGGACCGCTACGACGTCCCGACCTTCGCCTGGGTGCATGGGCGGGGCGTCGGCGCCTTTCGCCGTGAGGTGGAGCGGCGGATCGCCGAGATGTTCCCGCCACCGCCACCACCCGGCGCAAGTCGTCCGCCCCGCTCGCTCGCCGATGCCCTCTCCCGTCCCCGTGGTGGCCCCAGGCGAGCCGGCCCGGGGGGCTGACGCCGCCGGCCCGTCGGATCCGGTGTCCACTCGCCCCGGCGAGCGGATCGACCCGGTACCGGGTGTCCCGCCGAGCCCGCACACTCGGGGCGACCCCCCTCGATCGAGGAGCCGCCGATGACCCCCGACCACGGATGCTGGACGCCTGACCTTGTCGCCCAGGTCGACGCCTGGGCGCGCGTGGTCGCCGAGCGGTTCCTTGAGGCCGACGGCGACGGGTGGGCGCGCCTCGAGGAGGCGGCCCGCGAACGCGAGGTCGCTGAGTTCGCGTCGATAGTCGCCGTCGAGGCGTGGACCGAACCCGGGATGCGTTCTCAGATCGGGGGCTTGGTGAATGAGATCGAGCGGCGGTCGAGCCGCCCCCTCGGCCAGTTGGACATCCGCGAAATCTACGGGGAAGGGGTCCAGATCGCCATCAGCGCCCTCCAGACCCACCTCGATGCCGCCGCCTCCGCCGCCCGCCGGCCGGGGGCGCGGCGGACCGGCACCCTCGGCTCGACCCTCGCCTCGACCCGCCGTCGCGGAGGCCCCAATGGGTGAGGCGACGCGGGCCGCGGCCCGCCGCGGGCACCCGGCGTCCCCGCGGGGGCCCGCCGACCCGCAGAACGCGAGGCGCGGGTGAGGCGCATCGCCCGTGAGCGGGCGATGGAACGGGTCGACGCCGAGGCCCGCACCCTGGCGCGGCGGTGGGTCGAGGTCCTTGCGCCGAGCCTCGCCGAGCTTCGTCCCGCCGAGCGTCGCGCGTTCCTCGAAAGCGCCCTCGCCGCGGGGAGCCGCGACGTGGAGATCATCCGCGGCTATCTGCTCAGGCCCGCCGACGACGCCCTCGCCGACGCGTTCCGCCGCCACGGCTTCCGCCGGGGCGCCCACAGCGACGTCGTCGACCACGCGCTCGCGGCGTTCCGGGAGGAGGTCAAACGGCTCATGGACGAACGGTTCCCGACCTCACCGCAACCGGGAGCCCCCCACCCACCCCGGTCTCTCGGCGACGCGCTCGGGCGACCGCGTCGCGGACGGCCCCCTGCAGGTCCCGAGCGATAGGCCGCACACCGGCGCATAACCGGGCGTCGTACCCACGTCCCGTCCCGTCGCCAACGTCGGCCTCCCGACCAGAGGAGGCGCCGTGCAGGACGACGACAAGGCCCAGCGTGAACGGGACCGCAACCGGCGGCGGCTTCGCCATAAGCGCCGCACCGACGCCGCGTTCAATCGTCGCCAGAACGCAGGTAAGCGCCAGCGCCGGCGGATCCCACGGGTCCGCGCCGCCGAGAGGGCTCGGGAAGCGGTGAGGCGCGCCCGCCGCCTCGCCCGCGAAGCGGGGATCCCGATCCGCACCAACGCCGAGCTGCGCCTGCTGGCCGATTGGATCCTCGCGGTCGAGCAGGACCCCTGCAGCTACTGCCACCACCGGGTCGATCGGGTCCAGATCGACCACATCGTGCCGTTGATCCGCGACCCCGACTGGCGCTGGACGAACTCGGCGCCGGCCTGCCCGCGCTGCAATGCCAGCAAGGGCGACCGGCCGTGGTGGCTCGCGTACTCGCGCCTCGCCGCCGCGCGCGCGACGGCCGAGAGGGCGCCCGCCTGCCGGACCCGCTCCACCCGGCGCCGGCGGAGTGGGGGGACGCGACCGCCGAGCGGGGAGGGGCACGCCTCCTGAGGCAGTGGCCGGTCAGGCCTCCATCGCACGAGGTGCGACGACCAGCCGGTCCCCGCCCGGCCGTTTGGCGCCGGCGAGCGCCTCTTCGGCCGCCAGCCAGGCCGGCTCGATCTCACCACCAGGCGAGAGTCCCGCCAGCCCCGCCGACGCCGTGACCACCACCTCCTGCTCACCGAGTCGCTGCGAGCGCGCCGCCTGAACCAGTAGCTCCTCGACGAGCGGCGCCGCCTCAGCGGGGGTCGTGTGGGGCAACAGGAGGGCGAACTCATCGGCCGCGACCCGACCGAGACTCGCGCCGCATCGATCCGCCGTGCCCCGGCGAAAGTGCCGGGAGATCTCGATGAGCACCTGCTCGCCTAGTGCCTGGCCGTGGGCGTCGTTCACCTGTCCCATGCCGTCGATGTCGAGGAGGACGAACGACGCCTCTCCGCTGGCTGCGGGTAGCCCGAGTAGCTCCTGTCGGATGCGGTCGTCGGTGAGCAGGCCGGTGAGCGGGTCGTGCTGGGGCTCGTCGTAGAGGTGGAACACGTACTCGTCGCCGTCGACGTCGGTGAGGAAGGTCGCCAGGTGCGGCCCCCGGTCCGGTGGCAGCCAGCCACCGGTGCCGAAGCTCGACATGCGGCGCATGCGGATCGCTGCGGTGCTCTCCACCTCGGCCCAGAGGCACGGGACGCCGTCGGCCCTCAGGCCGGCATGGAGGATCCGCGCCCCGGCGGGCATCGGGACGCTCATCCGCTCGGCGAGGTCCAGCGGGAATCTCCAGATCGTCCTCACGCCCTCTCCTTGGGTCGATCGCTCGGGGCAGTGACCGTCACATCGGCGAGAGCCTGCCGTCGGTTGATCGGGGACGCGGATGATGTGACGAAAGCGCGACGCCTCGCTTGGGCATGGGCGCACGCTCGAGGGCATGCGCTCCGGCCCCCCACTCCCTCGCCGTTGGATGAAGCTGTTCGAGGCCGCTGCGGTTCTCCGGATGCCCGAAGACCGGCTCGGCCGTGAGCTGCGCAGCGACGCCTCGCTGGCGATCGGCGAGCGCCGGCATCGTTCGGCGGAGCAATCAGCGAGTGGCCGTTGGACCTTCGACAGCGTGCTCCTGCGTGGTGAGGTGCCCGTGAACGACCACGCGGCACACCGGTGGCTCAGCGGCTGGGAGCGCGGCGAGGTCGAGTTCTGTCGACCGCCCAGGCGGTGGGACGCGCCGCTGGCACCCGGTCTCGCCGCACCGCGGCAGCGGAGTTCGCAGTCGGTACCGGATCGGTCGCTGTGACCGATCGGGTGACCGTTCAGGCCGGTTCAGTCGGTAGATGCGCGTCGCTCTCCCGTCTGAGCTACACCCGGGTGCCAATCCTGACCGTTCAATCGCGGTACCGGGATCCCGTGGCGGCGGCACCATCGGGCGTGATTCGCCGCAGTCACCTGCGGCTTCCGCATCGCGTCCCACATTGGCGAGGCCATGTCTAGCCACTCCCGTCTCCAGACGATCACGTCATCCTCGCCCTTGGATCTCATCCCGTCCGAGTGGACCGACCCCAGGATCGGCATCGAGGACCCGGCTCTCTCCTATCTGACGCGGCTGGCGCTGTCCCGGCTGATCGGTCCGATGGAGGGCAGCAAGGCCAACGTCGGCATGACGGCGTGGGCGCTCCAGGTGCTCGGGTCGCATCCTCTCGAACTCGAGGAGGGACACCGGCCACGCCCGATGTGGACCGATCCCATTGCCCACCGCGCGGCACCCGCCGCCCTTGCCTTGTGCGGCATGTCCGTGAAGCAGATCAATGATCTGTGGAAGAAGGAGGAGAGCACGAACCGTCGCCACGCCGTGCTCCCTGCCGCCGTCGTCTGCAGCTTCTTCCCGGCTGGCGGCGCCAAGCTCCGTCAGACGCGCGGTGCGCTACCCGAGCTTACGTACCGGGTAGAGGTGGTCGGAGGCACCGATGGCACGGGCAGCGCGGGGTCCTACCCGGCGCTCTGCGCGGACCTGCTTCAGATGGGGCCAGAGCGCGCGCACGAGCTCTTCTGGTCGGCTTTGGAGGTCTACGCAACTGTCCGGGTCCGCACCGGCCCGCGCGCCGGTCAGCCGCCCGGGGCCGCGACGCTCAGCACACTCCATGCGGCGTTCTGCCGCCTCACGACAGCGTTCGGCGCTCTCGCTGCCGGTGGTGGCGTGAAGGTGCCGGGCAGCTCGGGCGTGGACGCCTGTCTTCCGCAATGGAGGGATCCCCGGGCCAGGCGTAGCAAGTCCGATATCGTCGCCCTCTGCCGGGCGGACGATCGCGGTCGCACGGATCGCAACGGACCGCCCGTCCTGGTGGTGCGTCGCGCCCTCCGGCGGGCGGATGACGTCGTGCAGGTCCTGAAGAAGGCCGACCGCGGTACCGAGCAAGGCGGTCGCGGGCGGCTCGTCGCGGCTCTCCGCGACCGCGTCCTCCTCGGGCTGCTGGCGGTCGTCGGCTCGCGCGAGGGGGCCCTCTTCGTTGATCACGACCAGCATCCGGTCACGGTCGCGAGTTATGACCCGGCTCACGAGTTCCGCGTGCCGGGGATCGGGGAGCCCGTCACCCTTCCTGCCTACTGCATCTACGCAGCACGGAAGGGGGGGTTGCGGCTCAAGCCCATGTGGGTGGGCTTGCCGCAGGATCTCGCCGCCTGGCTCGAGGAGTACCTCGAGCTGGCGGGGATCGCCGATAGGCCGGATCACCCCCTCTGGATCACCAGTCGCCGCGTGGGTGAGTCCTCCTCCTGCACCAACCTGAAGCTTCGGAGCCTCGACCCAATCATCAAGCGACTTCTGGGAAGCGTCCGAGGTGGCGGTGCGTTCTCACCGCACACCCTGCGTCATTCACCGGGGGAGCCTGTCGCCAGGCGCGTCGGCGACGAGTGGCTCGGCGGCCGCCTCGACAACTCGGTCGTGGGCCTACCGGCGGCGTTCGCCGAGCCCCTGGACGACACTGATCGTGGACGGCTCAGGTATGGGAGGACCATCGCCGACGCCCTGCTGAGTCACTCCTTCTCAAGGGAGGACACCAACGGCTACCTGAACCTTGAGGACCACCGCGAGCGACTCGCAACCGTCGCCACCTTCGGCATCTGGGCGAACGTATGGGGACCCCTTTCGTGCGAGACGGAGCCGGATCTCGACTTGATCGGGGAGGCCAAGGAGAGGCTGCTCGGGGCGCGCAACGACGTCGAGAGGCTCGAGCTTCGGATCGCTGAGAAGGAGCGTGAGATCAGGGTTGCCGAGGAGGAACTCGAGGCGGCGATCCCAGACCTCGAGAGGGAGGCGAAACTCGACTTCGTCCTGTTGCACCAGTCCCGAATGGGGCGGCTGAACAGGGAGCATGCGGCGCTACTGCGCTCGACCTCTGACTGCACTGCTGCGCTCGCGAAGGCGGAAGCAGAACTCGAGGCTGCGCTCGCGGTCCGTAGAGCGGTCCCCGATCGCTGGATCCCGCAGCTCAGCGATGATGCAACCGTCTCGACCGTCGAGGCGACGGCGATGCTGCTGGCGGCGACCGGCAAGCTGCTGCACACCGCGTCCGTGGTAGCGCGGCTGCGGCGTGCTGGATGCGTTGAGATGAACACCGAGCGCCAGAGGAGGACACCGCTGGCCTGGCGTTTCGGCGATGTGTTTCAGCACCTGATCCAGGCCGCCGACGAGTGGCCGGGGCGCCGGGGTGCCCCAGTCGAGGAAGCGTTCACAGCGGCCGACGCCCTCGATGAAGATCGGCCTCGCACGCTTCGCGAGCGCCTCGAGGAGGCGCTCGAGGTCCGGAACCCGATGGCTCAAGCCGAGGCGGCACTCGCCTTCTACGGGCCGGCTGTCTCGCCGGCGACGATCAAGCGGGCGATGAACGGCCAGACCCGGACCAGTCCCTTCCAGTCAGGAAGACGACCAGACGCGAGCACCGAGACGTCGCAGCCGCGCTGCGTCGTCGGCGAGCCGGGGTCACGCAACCGCCGCGTGCTCATCACGGGCGAGCTCACGTCGTGGCTCCTCGAGCATCCTCGCCACTGCGAGTTCGCGATCGCAATTCTCATGGCGCCCGAAGGAACGCACGTCGCCGACTACGCGGCTGGACGCAGGAGGCCGAGGGACCCTGCGATGTGAGCAGCTCATGCTCGCCAGTCGCGCCGAAGAGCGCCTTCCAGGCCAGAGGCATTCCAACTCGTGGCCGGGACTCACGTGATCGGATAGACCTTCAGGACCTCGTCTCCGAAGTGGTTGATCACCTTCACCGCGATCCGACCCTTCGAGGGCACATCGAATGGCCTGCTGCGGGGGCGGTAGAGGCTGGCCCAGGCCTCCTCGTCGATCTCGGCACGCAGCGCGCGCTTCAAGTTGGCGTAGGGCTCGCCCCCGCCCAGGAAGTAGGCGTGGCGAACGAAGAAGCTCTCGCCGTCGTAGTCGGTGTCGATCATCCAGCAGGCGATGTCGTCGACCGAGCTGGAGCGCAGCGCGCCTGTGGTGGGGTCGTAGACGTCCACACCGCGGATCTCCACCTCGATGCGAGCGTCGTCGGTGCGGGCGATCTCCACATCGGGCTCGCCGAACACCATGAAGAGGTTTCCGGCGCCGGTCTTCTTCAGGAGGTCGTCGCCCATAGCGAGGTCCGGGTTCATCTTCACCAGCATCACCGGCAGACGACCCACGTTCCGCTCCTCGGCGGTGACCGCCCACCCCGAGCCCTCCTCGGGCCGGAACTCCTTCGCGCGCTCACCCGCGTCGGGGTCGAAGGCGAAGCCGCACACGAGCAGTAGGTCCACGCCGGCTCCGCGCAGAGCCTCCTTAGCGGCCTCCTTCACCTGAACCCCGTCGACCGTGCCGTACTCGGGGCCGAGCGAGACGCCCACCGTGCGCTCGGCCCCATCGCGGTCGGTGAACGCCCCGCGCGCATGCAGCCATGCCCCGGCGAAGGGGTCCAGCGCGTCGAACGAGAGGTGCTCCTGGCGCACCGTGTTCTGCACCCCCGCCTTACGGAGGTTGTCGAGGATCATCGACGCGAAGCTCTCGCCGGTCGGTGTGACGTCGGCCGCCTTGGGTCTGTCCTCCTCGTCGGAGGCGACCCGGTGGGGGGAGATGCTCTCGACCGTGAAGGGGCCGGTCACCCGGATGCGCGACTTGTCCTCGAACGGCTGGTCGAAGAGGACTTCCTGCTCCGCGTGCCTTGCGATCGCCGCGTCGATTTCCTGGTGGGACATCCCATCGCGGATGTCCGGGTTCTGCGCGATGGACTTGAGGGTGACGCGGGGAACCGTGCGATAGTCGAACCCTCGGCGAACGTCGCCCCCATCCTTGTCCGCAAGCCGATAGAACGGAAACCGGCTTGCCATGAAGCGAGTGCGGGCGAGGGCGATCGCAACTCTCGAGGTGTCGATCGCGATCCAGCGTCGTCCCCAGCCTTCAGCGACTACGGCCGTGGTGCCACTTCCAGCCGTCGGGTCAAGAACAAGATCCCCAGGGTCAGTTGTCATCAAGAGACACCGCTGGATTACCTTCGGATTGGTCTGGACGACATACTGCTTCTGCTCGGACACGCCAGCGGCCGTGTCGGTCCAGACGTTCTCGAGCGACTGTCTACCGAAATCCTGATAGTAGAGCTTGAAGTAGAGCTTCTGACCCAAAGCGAAGAGGCGCCCAGCAGCCTTTAGTCGCTTGACGCCGTCGGCATTGGTCCTCCAGCTCTTGCCGCTCCTTGGGTTGAACTCTGCGCCCTCGAAGGCGATAGGGAAGATGCAAGAAGGCGTGTAGCCCGATGAGATGAGGTCCGATCTCTTGAAGATCCTCCTCTCCTTGACAACATCATGGATGCGTTCAGTTTCATCAGTCGTCAGACGCCGGAACGAGCCACCCGCATCATCCGTGAATACGTACTCCGAATCTGTCAGTGCCTTGTCACGCCAGAGGTTGCGGTACTTCACCGACGGAATGTTCTTGGCATACCAGAGTAGATGGTCATAGACTGACTCGAGTTTACCTGCCTCAAGCGGGTTCATTGTGCGGAAGCCAATCGCACTGACGAAGTTCTCGCTGCCAAAAACTTCGTCCATAAGAGACCGAACCAAGTGGACGTTCTCGTCGCCTATCTGGACGAACACGCTTCCAGTCTCCGTCAGGAGCTCTCGCGCCACGGTCATCCGGTCTCGCAGGTACGTGAGGTAGGAATGAATTCCCAGCTCCCACGTATCTCGGAACGCCTTGATCTGCTCGGGCTGCCGGGTCGCGTCCTCGACCTTGCCGTCCTTGACATCCCGCTTGCGCGTCGAGACCTGCCAGTTGGACCCGAACTTGATGCCATACGGGGGATCCATGTAGATCATCTGGACCTTACCCTTGAGACGTTCCTTCTCTGCGAGGCTGGTCATCACGAGTAGGGAGTCGCCGAGGATGAGGCGGTTCTTCCACTTCTCGGGGTGCTGGTAGAAGTCGACCCGCCGGTCGAAGTCGCTCTCGTAAAGGTCGTTGAACAGCAGCAGCTCGGGCTCGTCCTCGCCCGTCGCGGCCGTCTCCCTGAGATTCTCGATGATCGCCCGCGGGTGGACGGTCTCCTGGATGTAGATCGGCACGCTCGGGACGGCGAGGTCCTCGGCATCCTGCGCGTCCTTGCCCTTCCACACCAACTGCGGATCGAGGCTCGGGTCCCGGGGGTAGAGCACCTTCGGCGGGGTACCTTCCTCCTCGGCGACGAAGTCGCGCAGCTCGCCGGTGGGGATGTTCACTCGCTCGTCCCGGTGCTCGATGGCCTCGACGGGGGTTGGTCCGGCGTGGGCCTTCTTGCGGGGCGGGCTCACGCGAGTGTCTCCTGGTGAAGGGTGGCAAGGTGGGCGCGGATCAGGTTCTTCGCATCCCAGGGATCGCTGACCTCGACGAAGCTCCACCGCCCGAAGCGACCCAGGTTGTTCACCCCGGGCACCCAGAGGTGAAGGGCGGTCTGAACCTTCTCGGCCTTGTCGCGCCGGGCCGCACCAGAGACCTCGACGATCAGGTTGAGCGGATCGTCGGGCCCGCTCCCGTCATCGACCCTGAGCAAGAAGTCGGGCACGTAGGAACGCCCATCACCGTCGAGGACATACGGAATGACCAACCCGAGGCCCTGATTCTTCACGTAGGCGAGCACCTCCGGCATCTCCTCCAGCCGGCTCGCGACCACGGCCTCCCAGTTGGAGTCCATGACGACATGGCTGACATGGCACTTGCCGGGGTCGGTGTCGAAGACGTCCTTGGTGGTATCGAAGTCGACCCACCGCGTGGAGCCGAGCGCGTCGTAGGGCGCGGGCTGGGCGAGCACGGTGCGCGGCCCAGGCTCGGCGGACACGAGGGCCCGGTGGATCTTCGCCGCCGCCGCCTGGGTGCTCCTGGTGATCAGCAGAAGCTGAATGAAGGTGTTGTCCTTGAGGATCACGCACTCGTCCATCCATGAGCGGGAATGGCTGACGAGCTGAGGAAACAGCCACGGCTGGTCCGGGAAGTAGCCGCGCAGCACACGGTCCGCCAGGGAGAAGGCCACCTCCTGGCGCCGGCACTGCCGCAGGCCGTCGAGAGTGTGGATCTCGCGCTCTCCCACCACCCCGCGTACGTCGGTGGTCGTGGGAATGTCCTCGGTGGAGAGGGTCATGCGGTGCTCGTCGGTGAAGACCGCGTGCAGTTCCTGGGCCCCCACCTCGTAGCCGTAGCTCACGATCCTCGGGAAGGTCAGCTCCAGATGGGCGCGTGACTCGAGGGCGCGCACCCGGGTGACCGCCTTCCCCGGCTTCGGATCGGGGCTGGCGCCCGAGCAGGGGATGAAGGAGAAGGGCACGCCGTAGACCTCGGCGTACTCGGGCTCGAAGAAGCCGTCGTCGTTGACGGCGTAGCTGCGGCGGCGAAGTCCGCGACCGACGACCTGCTCGCAGAGGAGCTGGGTGCCGAAGGCGCGTACGCCGAGGATGTGGGTGACCGTGTTGGCGTCCCAGCCCTCGGTGAGCATCGAGACGCTCACCACGCAGCGGATGCGCTCGCCGAGCTTGCCGGGCTTGCCGACGGTGTTCATCACCTCGCGCAGCAGGTCCTCGTCGGTGAGCGCCTCGGCGTCGCGTCCCGGGTAACGCTGGCGGTACTCGGCGCGGAACTCCTCGATCTCGTGGGCGGCGATGCGCTTGAAGTCGGAGCTCATCGCGTCACCCGACTCGAGCTGGCCTGAGTCGATGAGGATCGTGTAGGGCCGATCCCGCCAAGCGGAGCCGTCCTCGGTGACGTTGGAGAACAGGTCCAGGCGCCCCGGGACCTTCACCGTCCCGGCGTCGCCTGGCAGCGTCTTCTCCCAGCCGGCGATCCAGTCGAACACGAGCTTGGAGACGCTGGTGTTGTTGCAGACGACGATGAATACGGGTGGCGTGCCGCCGGTGGGGTTCTCGCGCTCGCGGGCCTCGAAGCGCGCGAAGGCCTTGGCGTAGTTGTCGTAGAGGCTGTGGAGCGCCCCCTCCAGTTCAGCGGGCGGACGTGGCTCCGCACTCAGTTCTGAGCTCTTTCGCCCCTTCTTCGGCAGGTCGTCGCGGATCCGCAGCCAGAGGTCGCGGTAGGTGGGCTGGGTGCCGGCACCCGAATCGTCAGAGACCGGAACCCGCGGCACCTTGACGATGCCGCTCTCGATGGCGTCGATCAACGAGAAGTCCGAGACGACCCAGGGGAAGAGCGTCCCCTCCTGGTATCCGGACCCGCGGAGGAAGAAGGGCGTCGCCGAGAGGTCGTAGACGGCGCGGACGCCGATCTTGGCGGCGACGGCCTCGAGCCCCGAGATCCAGACGCGTGCATCCCGCTCGCGCTGCTGGGCCTCCTTGCGTTCATCGCCGGTGAGCCGCTCGGCGTCCTCCGCGCTCCTTGGCCGGTAGCAGTGGTGGGCCTCGTCGTTCAGCACGATGACGTTGCGTTTCGTGCCGAGCTCCCGGCAGACGCGGCGGACCATCTGGTCGGGCGACTCGGTGAAGGGGCTGGGGCCGCCCTGGGTGAGGATCGCCTTGGTGACCCGCGAGGCAGCGCCGCTCTCCCGCAACATGAACGAGTGGAAGTTCGTGATGACGATCTTCGCCTCGCCCAGGCGCGCCATGTCGGCCGGCGGCACCAGATCGCGTTGGCGGTAGTAGCTGTCGGGGTCCGAGGGCAGCAGCACCCGCAACCGGTCGCGGATGGTGATGCCCGGGGAGACGACGAGGAAGGCGTCGCCGAAACGGCCGTCCTGTGGGCGCTCGAGCTTGTTCAGCGTCTGCCAGGCGATCAGCATCCCCATGACGACCGTCTTGCCGCTCCCCGTGGCCATCTTCAGCGCGAGACGCATGAGGCCGGGGTTGTGGAGATCGTTCTTCTCGCGCAGGGTGTTGGCGATCCAGGCGTCGCCGTATCGGTGTGCCACCTCGGCGATGTAGATCGCCGTCTCGAGGGCTTCCACCTGGCAGAAGAACAGGCGCTTCTCGCGTGCCGGGTCGGTCCAGTGATCGAGCAGGCGTCGAGTGGTGGGCGTGACGCCGACCCAGCCGCCTGTCCGCCACATGCCCACCTGGCGGCGGACATCGTTGATGAACTTGGTCTCCTCGATCCGGTCCAGGGTCCAGTCCTGGATCTGGAGCTGGCCCTTCTTCTTCGAGGTCGGAATCGGGAGGAAGTAGGAGGAGGCACGTCGGCCTTCGACGACCTCGTCCGTGATGCCCTCGTCGCCGAAACGGAAGTGCCGGGTCGGCTCCGCGAACGGCGTGTTCAGGATCGGGTTCTCGATTACCGCGTCAGCCATCTGCGACTGAGGCTATACAGGGACGCGGATCCCACGGGACGAAAGTCGCCGGTGCTGTCTAAGCGCATTGTCGCCAGCTAGCCCTCGCTTGCGTCTGCACCTGCCCTTCGACGAGGTGCCCGAGTCCGGGACTCTCAAGGCGCAGGGGGAAGACCTCGACGGCGGACGCTGGTTCGAGCTACGCGGCTGCGGAGACGCCGCCCTTGGGACGCCGGAGAACGGCTCTGACCGGGGCGCCGCTCAGCGGCTGGACCTGCAACCGGACCTCATCGCCGGGCCCGACCAGCACCTCTTCACTGACAATGCGGCACGGCGGCACCGGGACCAACCAGGCCCCAAGATCGATAGCTTGCCCGCCAAGCGTCAGCTGGAGGGGAAGCGGGACCGTTGCCCCGAGTGGCGGGCTCGTCACCAGGGACCGCACCTGGTCTCGAGGCCCTTGGAGGGCCCAGCTCTCGACCCGCACCCACCCACTGCCATCCCGGATGGCCCGTGCGGATTGAAAAAGAGCTGCAGCATCAGCCTCGCTGACCTGGGACGGGACCAGGAGCGCGTTCCCCGACCACTCTTCCACCAGGGCGAGGTCCTCAAGAAGATCGCCGAGAGCGGCGAGGAGCTCGCGATCATCTTCGCTCGCGACGATCTCCAGACCGCGCATCGGCGGCCGGCCTCCGGTGCGGTCCAGGATCTCGAGCCTGCCGGAGCCGGTCATGGCCTGCAGAAACGCGAGCGCCGACCGTTGCTCGGAGACTGAGTGACCACCGAGGATGAAGTTCCAGCGCATCCCCATCGATCCCGGGCCGTCGGGGAGCTCCCAGCGAAACCCGATGACTAGCTCAAGGCCACCGCGACTTCCGGACAAGGCAGCGGTATAGCCGGCTGGCGCATCAGGTCGGGGGGCCAAGTCGAGTGGGAAGGACGCCGGCTGCCCCGACGCTGAGACGGCACGGAGGGTCGAGGCCCAGGGTTTGGCGATCGGGCGGGTGCGGATCGTCCAGGAGACATCCCGGGCGCGCTCGAGCTCATCGCCGAACAGCTTCGGGCCGTCGGACAGCCGCAGTGACAGCCCCTTCTCGAAGTGCGCTTCTCCCCCGTGGCGGAGAAGCGCGACCAGTGTACGCCGCTCCAGGGAGTCCGCCGGCGCGTCGAGGCGGACCTGGATGCCGAGCTGCTGCCGGCCGCGGGGGACCGCGTCGACCCGGAATGGTCCCTCAGGGCCCTCGCCGCCCATGCTCATCGTCGTGGCGGGATGCCGCCAGGAGCCCTCCGCTCCGGGCCCCGCGGCCACCACATAGGCGAAGCGGGGGTCATCCTCGCCGACGACGTTTGCCAGCGAGCCGGCTCGGTCGCCGATATCGACGAGCGAGCGGATGGGTCCACCTGCCCGCACCGTCCGCAGAATCTCGTCGTTGCTGTCCGCCGGCGCGAAGAAACGGCGCGCGATCTGGCGGCTGTTGGAGGCGCGCAGAAGCCTGGCCGTGAGCGTGCCGGCAGTCCAGAAGTCAACCTTTACCCCGCGATGGCGACCGACGAGCTTGTTCGTGAAGGCTGCCTTCTGTGAAACGGTGAGATCGCGGGCGAAACAGAAGGTCACCCACCGCGCCTCGTGACGACGGACGGCGGTATCGAGCGACTCAACGCACTGAGTCCAGTGGATGCGGCCCGTGAACCGCTTGACCTGCCAGCCGCGCGCGACGGTGCCGCCCTCCATGAGGACGACATCGAGACCTCCGTCGGGTGGGCGGAGGCGCTGGGCCTCCTTGTACTCATCGGCGATCAGGATGTGGCAGAGCTCTTCGAACCGGCCCTCGTCGAGCGCCGCGAAATCGTAGACGTCGGGACCCTGGGGGATGTGAGTCGCGCCCATGGACCGAGCATGACGACGGCGTCGGCTGGAATCCGGCTCGTGGCGAGAAGTCTCCGGCGGTGACCACTCACGGCGTGCATGCACGGGTGGTATCGCCGTCCCGTGGCGTGTGCATCTTCGAGCGGCTGTGCCTACAGGTCGCGAAGGCTCGGGAGAAACGCTGCGCTTGGTCCGAGGCGCCGAGCGCATCTATGGGATTCGCACCGGTCGCCCGTCGGTCCCCTCCTGCCAGCCCAGTGCGAAGTCGAGCAGAGTCTCTGGGGGGAGCGTGAAGTGATCGACGATGCGCTGCCAGGTCACGACGCCGGCGAACCCGCCGGAGATCAGCTCGCGTTCGCCGGGGTTGCGATGGGGCAGGCTCTGGCGGACGACCTCGTCGCTTACGGCTTCTCGAGCCCAGGTCTGCCACGCAAGGGGGACCTCCTCGGTCCCGGCCCGGGCTTCGACCGCGAAGAGGCCAACAACCGGACGGGCGAACCGCTCGTAGGCCGCGTCCATGTGCCTTTGCATCTGATGGCGCACCGGCATGAACGACGTCGTGGTGGTCGGCCCGGCTTCGGTGCGTTGCCCTCGACCACCAGACCCACCTCGTCGAACTCGACCACGATCTCCGGATACGTCGGACCCTCGAGGAGCCACCAGCGCGCGGTGATGCCAGGAACCCATCCCTGAAGGAGGGTCCTGGCCTCGGCAAGCGTCTCCGGGTCGCCGGCCAGCAGCCCGCTTCCTCTTCTCGTGCTCCGAAATCTGCAGACCCTTCGGGTCATGGAGCTCGGCGTGTTCGAGGAGGTTGGATCAGAAGCCCGCGCGGTGGCGCGAGGCCCTCTCGCGGCCGCTCAGTGGCGGGTCGGGCGAGAGGGAGACGAATCGGCCGGTCGCCTTCAGCGGCTCCGCCAGGCCCGGCTGGGCGATCCGGAGTAGCTCCTTCACCCAGTTGCCGTCAGGGTGCCGGGCCTCGAGTGCGGCGAGTACCGGCCGCACCCGCGACTGGGATGAATCGAACGCTCGGTGTGCGGCGCGGGCAGTCAAGGCGTCGAGCCTATCGGCGCAGAAGTCAAAGACCGATCCCGCCATTCGTCCGGTCCGGGCTGACCCCTACGATGCGGATCGCCGACCCTCGGCTCCCGCGGAGCATCCGAGATAGGAGGATGGGTTGCCACATCGGTATCAGGCACTCATGGAGATCGCGCACCTCATCGAGGTGGGGCAGATCGCACAGAGGGCCTCCGCTGTCGGCGAGTCCGACGACATCTCCTGGGAGGTCGGGGGCGCCCGCAAGAGCGGCTTCTCGAACCTGCTCGTGCGTGACGACGACGGATCGATCCGGAGATGGGTCGAGGTGCAACTGCTGCCGGCAGAGCCAAGCTGGCGGGACATCGAGCGCAAGGCCCAGCCCATCCCCGAGCAGCACCAGGTCTCGAGGAACGAGCCTCTCTTCCGGGTTCTGAACCGGCTCCACGACCTGGGAGTCTTGGTTGTGGACGGCGGCCCCGGGGGTGTCGAAGGAGTCGTCACCGAGTGGGACGTCAACCAGCGAGGTGCCCGCCTCTTCGGCTTCGGGCTGTGCCTGGTCGTGGAGGCCGAGCTTGCTGATGCCATCGGCCACCACCTCGAGGCGAATGGGCCCCGACCTTGGCAGCGACTGTTGGAGCTCCTCGCCGAGATCGGGGCTAAGGACGTCGTCAGCCGGCACGAGAAGCTCGCCGCAGAGGACCGCCATCTCGACCCGCTCATCTTCGCCACGTTCGAGCAGGTACGGGAGCTTGCGCGGAGGTCCGGCGCCCTCGATGAGTTGGCGGCTGAACTGGACCGCAGCGTAGAGGCGCTGAACTCACAGATCGCTGCGGTGCAGAGGTTCCGCAACGATGTCGGACAGGAGAGAGAAGTCGCGCTGTCCAAGGAGGGATCGGTCCGCGGAAGTCTCAGCCTGGCGGAGGGGATCGCCCGGGAGCTGGACGATCTCCGGCGGGGCCGTGGATCGCCGCGCCGCGGAAGAGAGCGACCGCGCG
>JBFWSN010000031.1:0-21652 GCA_050248355.1 Dehalococcoidia bacterium | reverse complement strand
CCTCTTCTAGCGGGGGCTCCACGCCCCACATGGGATCTTGGGTTGGTCGGCGTGTCGCGCGGCGTTTCGGGCCACGACACGCCCGCCGGGTGGCTACGCGATCAGCCGACCCGATCTTGCTGAGAAAACCTCAATGTGCGCCAGAGCCGAATTACCTGATCGTCGACACGACGAGGCCCGCGGCCACGACTACAGGATCTCCCGGTCCCGCGCCGGCACCTCCACGCGCACAGGTAGAGGTCTCCAGTTGACGCGACACCAAGGCTGGTTGAACCGGGGCCTGCATACTGACCGGCGCCGCCGGGTTCGCCAGGTCAGCCGGGCGGCGACGCGACCACACCCCTCGCACTGTCATACACCGACTCGAGTCGTTGGATCACGGCGGACGACTCATAGGCCTCCAGGTAGCGCTGTCGGGCATGCGCTCCTCGCTCGTCGACAGCGCCGTCTGCAGTGAGCCCCGCAAGTGTCCGAGCCAGCGCACCGGCATCGTTGGGCACGCTGGTCCATCCGGCCCCGCCTTTCCCGAGCAACTCCGGCAGACCACCGATCTTCGACACGAGGAGTGGCGTGCCCGCAGCCATTCCTTCCAGTGCCGTCATAGGCTGCATCTCGTAGCAGATCGACGGGATGACGAGCGCGCGGGCACGCAACATGGCGTCCATGACCTCGCCGGCGGAGCGCCGTCCGGCGAACTCGACGCCGGGTGGAGCCCCAGCCTGGAGCCGGGCCCGGTCCGGCCCGTCACCGATCACGACAAGACGCAACCCGACCGGCGCGGCTCGGCGCCACGCCTCGAGGAGAACCGAGATGCCCTTCTCCGGTGACACTCGCCCGACGAAGAGCACCTCGCGGCTCATCGAGGGCGGGCTCGCGCGCCGCCCAGGGTCTTCGACGAAGTTCGAGCCGAGCGTCAGCTTCCGGGCCGGTAGGCCGGCTCGGATCAGTCGTTCCCGGGCGAATCGGTTCAGGACGATGAAGCGATCGACCAACCGCGACCACGTGCCGAGCTCGGAGTGCACAGCGATGAACGCCGCAGCGAGCGCAGATGCCCCTCGGCTGTTCCGGTAGCAGCGGTGCCGCACAGCCGGCCAAGGGCTCCGATCGAGGCATTCCTCGCACGGCGCACCGTCCCGGAGGAACAAGCCGTTGGCGCACCTCAGGCGGTAGTTGTGCACCGTCATGACCACGGGAACCCGCCGGCGGCGCAGCGCCGACAGCACGGAAGGTGATGACGCGATCCATGTGTTGTGCACATGGGCGACATCGGGCCGCACCTCGTCGACGACTGCGCCGACCTGCCGGGCGGCGGCCGGATTCCACATCGACCCGGCCACGGCCGTCGCCGCACCCAGAGGACCTGTGCGGTTCGTCGCGATGTGTTGCCACACCTGGTGACCCGCTCTGGTCAACGCGTCTCGCTGAGCATGGACGACCACGTCCTCGCCGCCGGCTTGGCGGTAGAGAGTGTGGACCTGGAGGATGCGCATCAGCTGGCTGCACCCGCGCGGCCCGGACGCTCCGGCGGCGGCGTACGACCGTCCAGCCGGTTGCCGGCTGGAGGGGCGGTCTCGCTGTTCGTGACGTACCGGACTCCAGGGCGTCGTGCGATATAGCCGAGCACTCGTTCGAGTCGCTCCCAGTCCCGATTCTGGTCGATCTCCCAGCTGTGCCCCCAAAGGTGGTACACCCCGCCCGTCGCAAGTACCTGGTCGAACAGGGCCATAGCCAGGATATCCCAGTTCCAAAAGTAGTGAGCGGTCCGCCGCGGGGAGCCCTTGCTCAGCCGCAACATGTCGGGGAGATCGCAGAGGTGCCGATATGCGTGGACGGTCGTGTGCACCTCCATCGCGCATGACGAGCGGGTCTCATATCGGCGGATGGTGCGCGCGTACTCGAACCCCGCACTCCTGACCATCGACTTGTGCCGTCGGTCGTACGCACCCCCGG
The DNA here is from genome assembly GCA_050248355.1 of Dehalococcoidia bacterium. Taxonomy (GTDB): domain Bacteria; phylum Chloroflexota; class Dehalococcoidia; order UBA2979; family UBA2979; genus JAIBBD01. The sequence goes on along the minus strand of JBFWSN010000031.1, from coordinate 19,702 downwards.
GGTAACAGAAGCTGCGCAGCGGCACACCCAGCAATTGCTCGAGCTCGTCCTTGCCGTCGCCGATCTCCCGCTCCGCCACAGCGTCGGGGATGGTCGTCAGGCGAAGGTGGTTCAGGGTGTGACCACCGATTTCGAAGTCTGCCGCCAGGGCGCGCAGATCGCGCCTTCCCATCCGCACCCGGCGCGCGAGTTCCACGTTTCGCGGGGCGACATAGAATGTGCCCGCGATACCGTACGTGTCGAGGAGCCCGGCAACGCAGTGGTCGAGCACGTGGCCGTCGTCCCAGCTGGTGGTGACCTGAACGGTCCGTGATCCGACGAACGTCTCACTCATTGCACTCGGGCCGGCCAAGGGTGCGGCATCCATAGTTCGTGTCGCTTCCTCGTCGATATTGATGGTGATGCAGATCCTGAACGAACCCACTCTTCCGGGCTTGCCCACCTTCGGCATCGTCCCGAATGACTATCCGCTGGCGGGGCCGGGTGCCGGCATGCGCAAGACCTGACCGCGGCCTCAGGGCCGCTGCGTTGTTGATCGTGTGGTTATGCGAGGAGGGCGAGGGCGCGGTTGGGGTGTCGCGCAGTGTGCTGGCGCGCGCCTCCAGCACCGCTGGCAACACCGCCAGCAAGCATGGCGACAGCCGATGGCCACCCTCCCGCGGCACGTGGGTCGGGCACGGCGCTGAGCGCCATCAGCGCAGCGCGACCGTGCCGAGACCTGACCGCACCCAGGGCATGGGTCATCGGCTCTCCGTTGTGGCACGACCGTTGACATCGTTCCCGGAGTCGCGCCATTGCGTCCAGTCCACATTTACCCCGGCCCAGGCGAAATGTGACTCGGACAAGGAGTGCAGGTGGTACGTATTGGCGTCGAACTCGTTACCATTCGAGGTGAAGATCTCTCCACCGCCTGCGTCCTCGAATACTCCGGTGCGCTCGTCGTCGAACATGGTCACGACGTTGTTGCACACCCGAACGTTCTGCACCACATGCGGGCCGTGCGGCGCCGGCTGCTCCTGGGAGCGATCCCGTCCCGGCGTCGCCGAATCAGCGACCAGAGTTATCCCATTCGCATTGCCGGTGACGATGTTGTTCGAGATCTCGATAGCCTTGATCCCGCCCGAGGACTGAATCAGGATGCCCGCATCCCAGGCCCATCCTTTCTTCCTTCGGCCGTTCCCAGAGATCTCGTTATGCCTTATGGTCGCATCGTAGCTGATTTCGTGGACGAGACCGGCACTCCAGTTGTCGAGCACCCTATTGTATTCATACGTCGTGTCTAGCGCACCGCCGTCCGTCCACACTCCCGGCCCCACGTTGTCGTGCACATAGTTGTGCCTGAGAGTCAGACGTTCGGTTTGCCAGCTCTTGATTCCTCCCGCCTCCCATTCAATGTCGTAGCCGGCGGTACCGTTGAACGAGACTTCATTGTCGCGGACGACAGAGTCGGTTCCCTCAGCACCCAGACCCAACTGCCCCTGGTGGTGGACGAAGTTCCCGGTCACCGTGCTGGAGCTGGCGAAGTCGATCCCGATGCCGTGGTTGTAGCGAACCTCGTTGTTCTGAATCCGCCAACCGGAGCCCGCCTCCGGGGGCCAGATCTGACGGTTCTCGATGGCGCCGACCTGTGCTTCGTTGGCAGCATGCTCGAGCACGAGATTCACGACGGTGACGTTGTCGACGGTCGCTCGGATCAGGCTCGGCGCGACTGCCTGCTCGACCACGCGCGACCCGGGATCGTCGCCGATCACGATCGTGTTGGTGCCGTAGTCGGCGTGGAAGGTGCCTGCGACCACGTCGGATTCGAACTCCACCCGCTGCAGTGGATGCTTGTCGACGAACACGTCCTCGGCGTAGGCGCAACTCGATGTCGGCGCTTCGCACGGTCCGTGCCTGCTCGGCGCCGGGGGCAGAAATCCCGTCGTCCGCCAGACACCACCGTCCGCGCGCCAGCCGGAGAGGACCTTCGAGCCGCTCAGCACCGCACCCTCTTGTCCAGCGAGGACGTCACCGCGCCTGGGCACCAATGGAGTCTCCAGCCGATGGATCCCCGGTGCCAGGCAGAACGTCGTCCCGGGCGGGTGCAGGTCGATGACCTCCTGGACCGGATCGCCCACGTTGACCGTCACACCCGTGCAGGATCTGGCGACCGGTCCGACATGCATGGTCAGACCCGGGCTGACCGAATCCGGGGCGGGCTCGGTCAGCGCGATGTCACGAACGACGACCAACCCGGCGAAGACCCCCAGCGCCAACACGATGCCCCATACGGCCCGTCGCCACATCGTCGTCATGGATTCCCGGCGTGTGGGGGTGGAGGTGTGCGCGACGGTGAGCCCAGGGCGGCGGGGCGGGCCGCAGCGTTGCCGGACCAGTCTCGGACGCTGGTCACAGCGACGCCGACCCCGAACACGGTCCACAGCAGGGCTGCCATCTGTGCGCCCTCCAACTGGGGATCAAAGAACGTGGATACGAGGATCGCCGTGGCCACCATCAGGCACAAGACCGTCACCCGTCGGCGGAGGTGGTGTCCTTGCCCCTCCAAGCGTCGACAGCCGACCACCAGACGTCGGTACCAAGCCAGCCATAGAGCTATCCACAGGCACAGGCCGACGACGCCCATCCGGGCCAGGACGTCGAGATGCGAGTTGTGCGGGCTGCGCACCTTGAACTCCCCGGGCGCGTCATACTCGTTCACCTGCGACGCGAGGTTGGGACCGAACCCGGAACCGACGAGGAGCAGTCCGTCGGTCTCCTGTTTCTGGAGAATTCTTGTCCACAGCACCTTGCGGTCCTCCGCGGTCGCATCCCGATGCCCCGTTGTGTCCTCACCACCGAGGCTCATCACGTTGGCGCCCAACTGGTCGACCGAGAAGGCGCGCCCTCGTGTGCCGGCGTAGGGAACGTCGAGCGGGAGCAGCGCGGCCAGGGTCAGCACAACGGTGATAGCAGCCAGGGCCTTCGCGGACAACCGAACACGGTTCCGGCAGAACACCAGCCCGACTGCCATCCCTGCCACGACACCGAGCAGTCCGCCTCGGTTCTGCGTGGCGGCGAGAGCCAGGACCAGGAAAGCCAGCAACGCCCATGCCACCCGGGCCTTGACGCTGCGTCCGGCGGGTAGAAGCCACAGGCACCCGATGGCGACGAGCGCCGCAATGGCGGCGTCCTCCGGCTTGTGCTCCAGGACCGAGATCGTCGAGTCCGGAACGATCAACACGGGAGCATCGCCCTCCAGCGGGATCAAGAGCATCCCGACGGGAAGCCAGAGCAGCAGCCATGGCGTCAGACGGGCGAGCCCGGCCACGAGACGATCGCGTAGGCCCGGCCGTCTCGCCAGCGCCGCCACGGCCAGCAGCGCGAACATTCCGTAGTACCAGAGGGCCGAGTCGCGGACCGCGTCGAGCCCGTACTCGAACACCCCGGGTACGGCGCGAACGAGACCCCAGAGCAGGAACACAGCGAGCAACGCGAGGATCGGTTCGTCCCGGACCGGAATCCGCAGGTACCCCGTGGCACACAGCACTGCGAGGACGCCAATGCCGAGCACGACCTCGCCGATGTACAGCGGTGTGCCCGGGATGTGAAGATACGCGAACGCCTTGTCGAACAGGAGATACCCGGCGAGCAGCGGGCCGATGAGCCAGCCATAGACAACAAGCAAGCGCGCTGGTCCGGCCTGGCCGCCATGCCCCACCCCCACGGCGACGTCGGGGGCCGGCGCGGAAAGCGTCGATGAACACCTCAACGGTGTGCCTGGGGCAGGGAGGGCAAGTTACCCGTCCCGTTCACCGCATCGACGTCGCCGACGCTGGGAGCCTGCTCCGGTACTGCGCCCGGCGGCAAGGCCGGCTCCTCTGTGCGCAGGCTTTCCCGCTGCAGCCGCGCACGGCTGGACAGCACGGCTGCACGCTCGTCCACGTAGCCGACGAACTCGGCATCGACCAGGGCGAGGCGCTCCACCATCGCCCGGTGAGGCCCGACCGGGCCGCGCGAGCTGACGACCGCCACCGCGACGTCGGCGGCCTCGACGAGTCCGGCTGCGTCCGCAGCAGCCAGCAGCGCCGGGCTGTCGATCACAACGACGTCGAAGGACGACGTGGCGTCCGCGAGCAGCTTCGCGACGGCCATCGAGTAGGCCGCGCCCGTCACTCGAACGGCCGCGGGTTCGCCGGCGGGCAGGACCGTGACCTTGTCATTCCACGAGCTGGTCCGGGTGCATTCCGCGAGTGTCCGGCGGCCGGCAAGCACCTGTTCGAAACAGTCGGATACCGGATCACCGGGCAGAAGCAGCGCGGAAAGGTCGCCGATGGCGTCGGCGTCGATGGCGAGCACGCGCCGATCACCCTCGGCAAGCGCGAGCGCCACATTAGCCACCACCGTGCTCTTGCCAGACCCCTCTGTTGGCGCTGCGAACACGATCGACAGCTGCGGTCCGTGTGCATTGCGGATGCGCTCAATTGATCCGGCGGCAAATCGGAACGCCTCTGCCACCGCGGAACGGGGGTCCGAGGTCACGGGCAGCAGATATGCGGCCTCGGCATCGGTGCCTGCGCGCTTCTTCCGGCCTGTGAAGGCAGGGATCTCGCCGATCAACGGTGCACCGTATACGGCCGACGGGGTGAATCGGTCGTCGAAGATCCGGCGCCGGCTGGCGAGCGCGTAGGCCAGCGCCGTCCCGAGAATCACGCCGACGAACAGGCCGAGGGCCGCGGTTTCCGCGTTGCTCCGGTTGATCGGGTCCTGCGGCTCGACCGCCCGCTGGAAGGTCGGGTGCTGGGCGAGGTCGATCTGTTGGTTGACGAGCGTCGTCGCCCGCTGGGCCAGCAGCTCAGTTCGCTGATCCGCGTCCGGGCTCTCCGCGATCGCCCGCTCGATAGCTGCAATCGCGACGTTCGTATGCTCCCGAATGGACGCGGTCCGGACTTCGTCGAAGGCCTCGAGTACGGCGTTGGCGCCAGCCTGGGCGCCGCTCGCATTCGGCCACCTGAACGTCACGCCGATGATGTTGGACCCATAAGCACCCGGGGTGTAACCCTCCGGTGGGCTGAACTCCAGCGACCCGTGTTCCGTGGAGAAGTCACTCAGCTCAAATACGTCATCACCCAGTTCGCTGTTCGCGACGTAGAGAGCTCGCTTAGCCACCGCCTGCGACTCCAACAGCAGCATCTGGCGGTCGACGTACTGGCCCTCAAGCTGGTCCTTCATCGACAGTTCTTGCGGCACCGTCAGGCTGGCGCTGGCGCGGTACACGAGCGGGGTCGTTATCGTGTACCCAATGAATGTGGCCATCGTCAGAAGCGAGATCGCCACAATCACGAGCCAATAGCGGCGCGCGGCGCCGAATACCGTCGGCTCGGTACCGTCGCGATCAATACCGGCTGTACTGTTCACTGGCTCACCCTGCCAAGCTTATGATCCGAATGTGATCTCTGGACCTTACGGTCCGGACGGCTGGGCTGCTCACTAAGACGCCGAACGGCACCGAACGGCACCGAAAGCTGGCGGCCCGCATCCTCGTCAATGTTGCCGATCCGGTGGCGGGCGACATCCGTCATCCGTAACCGACGACGTCCGCCGGCACCACGGCTCGCCGGGGGTCCGGTCGCCACAACCCGAACCGCTGCCCCAGTAGTCGCACGAGATACTCCGGGTTCAGCAGAAGATAACGACGCCACAGGCGCTTCGGGTCCTGAAGCAACCGGTATGCCCATTGGAGCCCCCGGTCCTGCACCCATCGAGGAGGTTGGCCCAGGCGACCCGCGTGGTAGTCGAACGCTGCGCCGACGGCGATCACTGGCATGCCCGCTGCCTCTCGAAACTCGTAGGCGAAGACTTCCTGCCTCGGGCATCCCAGGCCGACGAAGACCAGCCGTGCGCCGGAGTCCCTGACCCTCTGGGCGATCTCCATCAGTTCTGCCGGGGCGCAGCGACGGAACTTCGACGGCTCCGCTCCCGCGATCGTAAGCGCCGGGAACCGCGCCCGCAAATTCGTGCAGAGCGCATCGAGCACGTCGGGCGTACTGCCGTAGAAGTACACGGGCAGATCAGCATTGCCCGCTTCCTCGCAGAGTCGCAAGGTCAACTCGGGGCCGTACACCCGATCTCGCAGCTTCGCCCGGTGCAGCCAGTTCAGTGCCCACCGGACCGGTTGCCCGTCGGGGGTTATCAGGTCCAGGTTGTTGAGCCGGTGTCGATGGACGTCGTCATGCACTCCGGTCATCACTCCGTGAACGGCGAGCGCGCTGACCCCGAACGGACACCCCGCTCGTGCTGCCTCCAGCACGCGCTCGGCCGCCGCCTCGTAGTCGACAGCGTCGACGAGCACTCCCAGAACATTGCACTTGCCGCGGTCGATCACGCGGACCACCGCTCGGAATTGAGCTCGAACATCTCCGTGAGGATGTCTCCGACGTCGTGCTTGAGGCGCCAGTCCGGGAAATGGCGCTCGAACCGACCGTTGTCGCCGATCCACCAGATGTGGTCGCCGATCCGATTCGACTCGGAGTATCTCCAGTTCATCTGTTCACACGTGATCTTCTCGGCCATCGCAATCGCCTCGAGAACCGAACAATTGCTGAACCGACCCCCTCCGATGTTATAGACCTCGGCGACCCTGGGTGCGCGCCAGAAAAAGTCGAACGCATTGATCAGATCCTTCGAGTGGATGGCGTCACGAACCTGCTTACCCTCATACCCGAAGATCGTGTAAGGGGTCCGGGTCATCGCGCAGCGCATCACATAACCGAGGAACCCGTGCAGCTGGGCCGCAGAATGCTGAGGCCCGGTGAGCGTACCCCCACGGAAGCAGGCCGTCGGCATGTCGAAGTACCGTCCGTACTCCTGGACCATGACGTCGGCGGCCACTTTCGAGGCACCGAACACGCTGTGCAGGCAGGTATCGATGGACATGTCCTCGCGAATGCCCAGCTCGTAATCGTGTCCGGGCGCGATCTCCCAACGCGTGTCGAGCTCGACCAACGGCAGACTGTTGGGCCGATCGCCGTACACCTTGTTGGTACTGGTGAAGATGAACGGGACAGTCGGACAGTGACTTCGCGCCGCCTCCAGGACGTTCAACGTTCCTACCGCGTTCACATCGAAGTCGGTGAACGGGTCGCTCGCCGCCCAGTCGTGCGACGGCTGTGCGGCGGCGTGCACGACGAGCCCGATGTCGCGTCCATACCGACCGAACAGGTCAGCGATGCCACTTCGGTCTCGTACGTCGATCTCCGCGTGAGTGTACGACGCGCCCAGTGCACGTTCCACGCGGCGACGGTTCCACGTCGTCGATCCTTCCGGACCGAAGAAAATCCGGCGCATGTCGTTGTCGATTCCGACGACATCGAGCCCTTGCGCGCCGAAGTGCAACGCAGCCTCGGATCCGATGAGACCTGCCGCACCGGTGATGACAGCGACGGTCATATCCAGTCCTTTCCCGGCCGGCGCAGCGCTGCACACTGCGCCCAAACCGTTAGCCTATCGTCGGCGCTCGGCGCCCAGCGTCATCAATGCTGAGTACCCTGCGAACTCCCCGGTGGACGCTCCGCGCCCTCCACGCGTCCATTCCGCTCAGTAGGCCCCCTTCGCCCCGAAGACACTACGAGGAGTGGCCAGAATGATTCTCAGATCCCAGAGCAATGACCACGACCGGACGTAGACCGAGTCGAGATGCTGAAGATCCGCATACGTCAGTTCACTACGCCCGGACACCTGCCAGAGACCCGTGATGCCCGGAGCGACTTCGAATCGGCTCAATGCAGCACCGTCGAGCGCATCAGATTCCTCGGTGGGCAGCGGCCGTGGGCCCACTATCGACATGTCCCCGGCGAGCACGTTGAGCAGCTGCGGAAGTTCGTCGAAGCTGGTGCGTCGGAGCACCCGGCCGACCCGAGTCACCCGCGGATCACGCTGCATCTTGAACAGCGGTCCGTCCACCTCGTTCGACTCCGCCAGGGATGCACGCCTGGACCAAGCGTCCGCGCTCATCGTCCTGAATTTGAAGATCCGGAAGGCCCGCCCCGCTCGGCCAGTTCGCTCCTGCCGGAAGAAGACTGGGCCAGGGCTGTCGAGCTTGATCGCAGCCGCCACGGCGAGGCAGAACGGAAGCGCGAGAGCGATCGCGACCAGGGCGATGGTGAGGTCGAGAACTCGTTTGCTCACCCGCTGCCGTAGCCCCAGCGAGGCGGCCGGGATATGCACGAGGGACAGCCCGAACAGCTCTTCGATCTCGCTCCGCCAGCTATGGAGCTCGAAAAGGCGGGGCATTACGGAAATGGAGACCTTGCCGTCCACCCGCCTCAGCACATCCAGGATCTCTCGGTCCGGCGTCGCGGAGAATGCGATGATCACGCGATCGATTCTGTGCAGTGCGCAGAGTTCCGGCAGTTCGGATATCGGGCCCAGCGGAAGTTCAGTGGAGGGACTGCCCTGATCCACCATCCCCACCACATGGATGTCCGAGCAGCGAGTCAAACGTGCCTTCAGACGGCCGACGACGTCCCCGCTGCCGACGATCAGAACACGGGTGACCGCAGGGCAGCCGAAGATCCGGACCGCGGCGCGACGGCCGATGGGCACCAGCACGACCGCAGGCAAGGTCATCGCGGCACTCGCCGTCAACGTCATTCGGTCGCCGAAGACGACCACCTCGGCGGTCAACGCCAACAGCACAGCGGTGGGCAGGCACCGCAGAATCGCCGAGGGTCGCCACCAGCGGGTCGGTCTCAGAAGCGAATCTGGCCTCAGATACATCCCGTGCAGATGAAAAGACACGACGAGTGCCAGAACGGACACCAGCACGTGCTGCACAGAAGGCACGCCAGCCCGAACGGGGTCCACTTGCCAAAGCGCGTACGACCCGAGGACCGCCGTGAGCGTGAACATCGCGACATCAGCGATCTGCAGCACGACGCGTTCTTTGCGCTCGAACGTCGGCATCGACCGGCGTGTGTGAGATTCGGAAGCGGTCCGGATCCCGGCGGGACGGCCGATCGCCCCCGTGGACGCCGCTGCCGGTTTGGTGACATCCAGACTCACCGTCGCCTCCCCCGGGGATCAGTGTCCGGATGTGCTCGACTGAGCGGCACGCGACCACCCGAAACCCTCGAGCCGAAGACCCGACTCACCGAGGAACGCTTCCGACAGGAAGTTCCTGCAGTCGAGCAGGAGCTCACCCCGCATCGTGCGACGGAGCAGCGTGGCATCGATGTCACGGAACTCGGGCCATTCTGTGGTCAGCACGACCGCATCCGCCCGGTCGGCTGCGTCGTAGACATCCGACGCGAGGCGTACCGCTGACAACTGATCAGGAAGTCTCTTGACCACCGGATCGTATGCGGAGACGACGGCGCCAGCCTCGAGCAGGCGCCGCGCAACATCCAGAGCCGGGGCGTCTCGGAGATCGTCGGTGTTCGGTTTGAACGCCAGGCCGAGAAGCGCGATGCGGCGCCCCTTCAGCACACGCAACTCGTGCTGGAGCTTTCGAACAGCACCAGCGCGCTGCAGCTGGTTCACCTCGACCGATATGCGGAGCAGGTCGGCCGCATAACCGTACTCGCGGCCCGTTGCCATCAGTGCAGCGACATCCTTCCCGAAGCACGATCCACCCCAGCCGATCCCCGCGGTGAGGAACTGGCGACCGATACGGCGGTCCGCACCGATAGCTGGGAGGACCTCACGGGCGTCGGCGCCGACGAGCTCACAGATGTTCGCGATCTCGTTCGCGAAGCTGATCTTGGTGGCCAGGAATGCGTTCGAGGCGTACTTGATCATCTCGGCGGACGCCAAGGGCGTGGTGATCAGACCGGGTTTCCGATCACGATGACCACCGGGGTAGGACTGATCGAGCACCGGCCGGTAGACGGAAGCCACACGCCGAACGCCATCCTCGCTGCCACCCAGGACGATGCGATCCGGTGCGAGGAAGTCCTCTATGGCCGAACCCTCACGGAGGAACTCCGGATTGGACACGACATGGAAGGCCGGCTGACTGGTCCGCGGAAGCGCATCCTCGAGAATCGTCCGCGTCCAGTTCCCACAGCCGACCGGCACCGTCGACTTGTTGACGATCACCATGTCGTCATGCAGAAACGGCCCTAGGGATCGGACGGCACTCTCGATGCAGGTCAGATCCGGGGTGCCGTCCTTCGTCGGAGGCGTGCCAACGCACAGGAACACCACGTCCGCATCCCTTAAGGCTTCCTCCGGCCTGTGCGTGAACCGCAGCCGTCGTGAAGCGAGAGCCGACGTCAGCAGCTCCGGCAGCCCCGGCTCGAAGAACGGGGCCTGTCCCTGGTTGAGCTGGCCCGCCTGCACCTGATCCGTGTCCAGGCCACACACTTCATGGCCCAGCCAGGCCAGGCATGTCGCCGTCACCGCTCCGACGTAGCCCGTTCCGACGACCGCGATCCTCCTCCGCTGGTACGCGCGCATGCCGTCCTCATCGCCTCCGTCCGGCTGACGAGCGGCTGGCTGGTCGCTCAGCTCCCGGCGGAACCAGTCGATCGTGCGGAGAAGACCGTCGGCCACACGTACGGTCGGTTCCCAATCCAGCTGTGTACGCGCGACGGTGATGTCCGGCCGCCTGACCGACGGGTCGTCCTGAGGACGCGGGACGAACTCGATCGGCGAGTCCGATCCCGCGAGGTCCCGAACGAGCTCAGCAAGTTCCAACACGGTCAGCTCATGCGGGTTGCCGATGTTCACTGGGCCGGCGATATCCGCGAACATCGCACGGAGAATTCCGTCGATCAAATCGTCGACATAGCACACGGAACGTGTCTGGCTGCCATCTCCTGCAACTGTAATCGGCTCACCTGTCAATGCCTGCCGCACGAACGTCGGGATGGCCCTGCCGTCGTTGGGCCGCATCCGCGGTCCATAGGTGTTAAAGATGCGAATGATTACGGTGTCGAGGCCGTGCTGGGTGCGGTAGGAAGTCGTCAGTGCTTCTGCAAACCGTTTGGCCTCGTCGTAGCATGCTCGCGGACCGACCGGATTGACGTTGCCCCAGTAGTCCTCCCGCTGAGGATGAACAAGGGGGTCCCCATACGACTCAGATGTGGATGCAAGCAGATAACGGGCATTTTTCTCCCTGGCGAGTCCTAGCGTATTCAACGTGCCGATCGACCCGACCTTCATCGTCTTGATCGGGAACTCGGCGTAGTCGATCGGCGATGCCGGAGAGGCGAGATGAAGAACGAAGTCAACCGGCCCGGGAACCATGACACGCTCAGTGATGTCGGCCCGCAGCCAACTGAACCCTTCGCGGTTCTGGAGGCCCGCCACATTGTCGGGCGACCCGGTCAGGAGGTTGTCGATGCAGAGCACGTCGAGGCCTGCGTCAAGCAGGCGCTCGGCCAGATGGGAACCCAGGAACCCGGCTCCGCCGGTCAAGACCGCACGTCGGCGCATGGCAAGTTACTCCAAACAATGTGCGAGATCATCTGATCGTGCACAGCGGTAGCCGTACCAGGGACCGCGGAGGCGAGACTCCCCGAACGGTAGGCTGCAGACTGGCCGACGCCCGGGGACTCCATCATCGTCAAAGGTGAGTATCCGCATTGCGGGCGTAGCGGCTCGGGGCACAGCAAGACATTTGGCCCGCGCCGTATCCGGTGCGCGCACCCAGCCGCATGTCGTCCGAGCTACCGACCCGGCGCCAGGTCCGAGATCGTCGAGTACAAGGTGTTGTGGTCTTCGGGCGTGCGCACAGCTATCCGCCAGTACCCGTCGCCAGTCTCGAACTTGCTCGATACGTTCTTGACATGGATCTTCCACTTCTCAGCCAGCCTCCCGGCCAGCCTCCCGGCCTCCTCACCCGAATTCTTGAACCGGGTGAGAAGAAAGTTCGCTCCACTCGGATACACCTCCGCCACAGTCGGCAGGCGGCCAAGCATCGCCACCAGGTCCGCACGCTCCGCCTTCGTGCGTTCATAGGACAGCGCCAGCTCTGTGCGGTTCTTCAGCATGATCTCCAGGTAGTTCTCGCCCACCGAGTTGATGTTCCAAATCGGTGTTTCGCATTGAATCCAGGAAGCAACCTCAGCATTTTCGGTGTAGAGCGCACCGATCCGCATGCCGGGGACGCCAAGCGACTTGCTCAGGCTCTTCAGTACGACCACATTGGTGAGCCGCCCACCGCCCACGAAGCTGGTGATCGAGATCTGGTCGGAGAAGTCCAGGAAGGACTCATCGACAATCACGGTCTTGTCCGGGTTGCGTTGGCAGAACTCATCGATATCGGATGTCGCGATGGTCGTCCCGGTCGGGTTGTTCGGATTGACGAAGACGACGACGTCCGCTTCCTGGGCCTTCTCTTCGATCTCGCTCCAGTGCACACCCGGCCGGTCAGCGTAGCGGGCGGCGTCCGGGAAGATCCGATTGTATTCACCGAAGGTGGGAGTGGGTATCAGCGCCGACCGGCCTGCGAACAGTCTGCGGAGCCATGGGTAGCACTGTGAAGCGCCGGCCAACGCGTACGTGTGCTCGGCCCGCCAGTTCAACGCCCAGGCCAACTTGGTGTTCACAACGGACTGCCTCGACCCGTACGTATGGAGCAGGTTCGGCAGGTGCAGCCGGAGTTCCGAGACCATCGCCGGCGTGGGAAAGTGCATGTTACGAATGAATGCGAAGTCGAGTACGTCGGTACCCCACGTTCCTCCCCAGTTCTCCTCCAAAAAGGCATAGCGCTGGCTGGGCACGAAGCTGAATTCGGCCAGCCGGAGATCATTCGGATCGTCGATCTCGTGCCACTGTTCACCGGTGAGAATCTCAGCGTGTATTTGAGCCTGTTGCATGTAGATTAGCATTCCGAGAATCAGTTCGTAATAGCAGTTGTCGTCGATCACCCGCGCGTAGTAGGTTAGCAGCCGCCGCAGCGTGGTCGCGCAGAATTCCTTGCTGAACCGGTAGATGTTGAGCGTCTTGTACTTGTCAGTATAGTCGAAGTTGTCCGACTGCAGGCTCGGCGGAATCACTTGCGTGACGACCTTTGCCGAGTTGAGCGTGACAACCGTGCCATCCATTCCGGGTCGATAGCGGTCTACAAGCGCTACGTTCTCCCGACTTGACTTGAGCAGCCGGTCGAGCACCGCCGGCTCATAGATGAGATCCGACTCGATAAGGATGAGATCGTCGTCGAACGTCATCTGCTCGAAGGCGAGAGCCATCGAGTAGATGTTGTTGGTCTTGTCGAATCGCTCGTTGTGTACGAAGTGGAACGCCAAGTCTTGGTGGTGCCCCGTGACGTGTTCTCGCAGTTCTTCGGCTCGGTATCCAGTGACGATCCAGACGTCCGAGACGCCGTGCAACCGGAGCCCGTAGAGAATTCGATCGATGATCGTCTGGCCGCCGACGCTCAGCATCGTCTTGTGCACCGAGTCGCTGAGCGGTCGCATGCGCTGCCCGTATCCGGCCGCGAGTATCAATGCCTTCATTTCGAGTGTCCAATCGCCCAGGAGACGAGCCGCGTGAACGCCGGCGGCGGCTCGGTTCGGTCCGTTGCACGCTGCCCGGTCATGAAGTGGCTCCGGTACTCGCCCGGTCCGGATCGGGTCCGATGCGAACGCTCAGATACGCTTCACGTCCGATGCTGGCGAGCAGGAAGAGGAACTGCGTGCCGCAGAACACTGCGACGGGAAGCACGACCGTCATCGGGTCGACGAACAGCCACGCGCCGACCACCAGCAGGATGAATCCGTCGTCGCGGACTAGTTTCACCACGGTGATCACTCCGCTCTGCCGCTGGGTGAACGAATGCCCTCGATTACCGTCGAGCCTCACCAGGAGGTAGACGAGAAGGCTCAGCGGCCACATGACTCCACCGAGGACGAGCAGGGCCACCGGCACATCGACCTGCTGGGCGATGACGGTCATGAGCGCGGTGATGATCAGAGAGTTCGTGAGGAAGTCCACCAGGACGTCGGTCCGAGCGCCGAAGGAACTCGCCTTGCCGGTGACGCGTGCCACCTGACCGTCCGCGCAGTCCAACGTGTAAGACAGCTGCCAGAGTACGAATGCGGCCAGGCCCGGGAGCCACGGAGACCACAGGTGATCCGCTCGAAAGATGACGACCGCACTTCCGACGACCGCTAGCACCATGTTGGTGAGCGTGACGACCGTCGGATGGACGTTGAACCTGATGGCCAGCGCCGCGACCCAACCGGCGAGTGGATCGTTCACACACGTGGTGAACAAGCCGTTGCCGCTCCGATATGCCGCGGTATTACGGTAGATGCCACGCAGAGTGCTCGGATGGCGTCGGAGAGGAGTCCCATTGATCGGAGTGCCGATGTTCTCGGCCTGTCGCAGGCCCCTTGAAGTCATGGTCAACTACCCGCTCTTTCCCCTCGACGGGGCGTCATCAGGTTGTGATGAACGCGAACCGGACTGTCCTGGCCGTCCGGCCTGATTGAATGTGCGGTAGTACAGCGCAATGGCCCCGACGGCATAGACGCTGTCCGCGAGAATGCTCGCGTATCCCGCTCCGACGAGGCCGAAGGACTTGGCCAGTAGAACTGTCGAAACGATCGAGGCCGCGGCACTGAGCACCCGAAGGGTCCATAGGTGCTGGAGTTCGCCCACCGCCTTCAATGCGATGCAGTATCCGACGTAGGAGGATGATATGGCATAGCTGATTGCGGTCAGCAACGTGATGATATCTGCTTCCGCGAACTCGTCGCCGTAGACGAAGGGCAGCAGCGCGGGGGCGATCAGCGCGATAATGCCGCAGTATCCAATGGTCACGGCGACCACAACGGTGGTGAGTCTGGCCGCATGTGCCCGCACCCCGGGCGGTCCGTCGGCGCGCAGACGGCGAACGCTCTCCGGCAGGCCCACGTTGAGCGCGACCGTGAAAAGGAGCGCGACCGGAGTGATGAGACTCGCGCCAGCCCGGTAGAGCCCGAACTCGCTCGTGCTGAGCAGAATAGGCAGGAGAATGAGGTAGCCTTGGGTAGCGACGAATGACGTGGCAAATTCGGCGAGTAGCCAGCGGCTTCGACACCAGAGTTCCCGGAGGTGGACCGCGCCGTTGCGGAGCACCCGCTTTCGCTCGCCGCAGATGGCGAACCCGACGACCGCCCCGGCGGTCGCCCCGATTCCCCAGGCGGCGATGAGCGCTCCGACATTCAACTGGCCGAACATGAACAGGCCCCAGGTGACCGCCGCCTGAACGGCGATGAACACGACATCGCTGATCAACGCTTGCTGGGGACGCTGCAGCCGGAACGCCATCCAGCGGAAGTAATCCTGCGCGAGCAGGCTGGGAATCCACGGAGCGAGCGCGAGGAGCGCCGTTTGCGGCACCCCGAACGCGTGGAGCCCCCCGCCGATCAGCACCAGTGCGGCGGCGGCGAGACCACCGACGAGCAGAGCGGACGGCAGGCCGCGATCCGGATCGGACTCCGCCCCCTCCGGCCGACCGGCGATGATCATCGGCTCGGCGACCAACGCCCGATTCGCGCCCATGATCGCCAGCCATGCGAGGAAGGCGATGCTGAAGGCCCCCAGGGCGTCGGGACCACCTGTGCGGGCGACCAGCACCCCCAGCGCGAAGTTCGACGCAGATGACACCAACTGGTCCGTGAGCGTGAAGGCCGTCCGGAGACCGCCGCCATTCTTCCGTACCACCGCCATAGCTGATCTCATGACCTGCTGTCATCCCCATCGAGGTACCGGCCAGGACCTGCACGGCCGACGCCGTTCGTCAATGGCGTCCCTCCATGCACTTCATCGACTCCGTCGCCACACGGCCAGGCCCCGGCGCGCCTCGCGACGCACAGTCGCCGAGGATGCTGCAACACTGTGCATCCGGTAGTCGGTGCCAGCCATCGTCAACGCTGACGAATGGGGACGCAGGTACGGTGTCAACGGCCAAGTTGCGGTCCGCGCGGGTGGCCAGGAAAGTCCGCGCCCCTCGGGGGTGATCAGCGCTTGGGTGTACCTCCTGTTCGGTTGGTTCTGGCTTCGCGCATGCGGTAGGACTCGCCGTCGGTGACCATGACGTGGGCGTGGCGCAGGAGCCGGTCGAGCAGGCTGACCGCGGGTGGTGTGTTCGGGCAGGAACCGGCCCCAGGATTCGAAGGGCCAGTGGCTGGCGATGCCCAGGGCGCGGCGTTCGTAGGCGGCGGCGATGAAGCGGAACAGCAGTTGTGCGCCGGTGTCGTCGAGGGGGCGAAGCCTATCTCGTCGCAGATGATCAGCTGGTGGCGGAGCAGGGTGTCGATAACGCGGCCGACGCTGTTGTCGGCCAGGCCGCGGTAGAGGGCTTCGACCAGCTCGGCGGCGGTGAAGTAGCGGACCCGGTGCCCAGCCGCGACGGCGGCGTGGCCGAGCGCGACCAGCGGGTGGGACTTGCCGGTGCCGCCCGTTATCAACGGGGTCTGAGCCCCTCTCATCTACGTCTGCGACGAGCGTGACCGGAGCCTCTGTGTCTCGTTCTTGAAGAGCTATCAGCGGGAGTTCTTCAACGAGACGGAATGGCAGCAGTGGCGTTCAGCTTGGCGGTCCGGCCCTCGGGTGGGCAACGGACGTGGACTGTGATCGATGAGAACTACCGGACGGTCGCTGCGGTCGAGGAGTGGCTGGAGGCCCACCGGCACCTGTGGTCGCCGAACACCGTCCGCGGCTATACGACCTCGCTGGCCCAGTGGTGGACGTTCCTGGAACAGCGCGGTGAGACCGCGAGGTGGGGCGATGTCGGGGTCCCGGCGGTCGCCGGGTTCCTGTCCTGGCTGCGCAACGGCCGCACCGTCGAGCACGCCCTGGTCGAGCACGAGGAAGCACCCGCGCCCGAGACATTGGAGGCCAGATTGGCCGCGCTGATCTCCTTCTACCGCTGGCAGGAGGCGGTCATGTCGGTGCCGGTCGCGGGCCGGCTGCTGCGCGGGGCGCCACGACGAGCTCCGACCCGGGGGCTGCTCGCGCACCTGGATGCCCGCGACATGCCGGGCCCGTCGTCGCTGGTGCGGGTCCGTCGCCACCGGCACCGCGGGCGGCCGCCGCTGCTGCTGCCGGCCGAGATCCAGGCGATCCTGGACGGCTGCGCGACGCAGGACCCGTCAGGTGAGTGGGTCGGGAACCTGCGCGACCGGCTGCTGTTCGCCCTGCTCGCGGAGACCGGCATGCGCCTGGGAGAGGCCCTCGGCCTGCGGATCAGCGACTTCGTCATGGGCCGCGGTGGCACCCCGCATGTCGAGATCGTCCCGCGCGAGAACAACCCGAACGGGGCGAGGGTGAAGATGATGCGCGGCAGGCGGGTCTATGTCGGTGTCCGACCTGGAGCGGCTGTTCGCCGACTACCTGACCCATCTGGCCTGCCGGGCCGCCGAGTGGGGCATGCAGATCAGCACAGACTCGCCGCTGCTGGTGAACCTGGCCCGGCCGCCGCTGCTGGCCGCTCTGCGGGACGCAACGGTGCGGGACAAGACCGCCGCCCTGCGCCGCAAGGGCATCGGCCCACCCTCGTGGACGCCGCACTGGTTCCGCCACAGCCACGCGACCGCGCTGCTGCTGGCGGGGACGCCGGAGTGGGTGGTCTCGCGCCGCCTCGGGCACGCGCACGTGCAGACCACGCTCGACCTCTACGGCTGGGTTCGCGAGGACGAGGCCCTGCGCGCGGCAGCGAACTGGAACTCGTATGCCTCGTCCTGGCAGGTGGCCGATGGCCGATGAGCAGCGCCGTCTGCAGCGCCGTCTGCACGCGGTTGGCGACCAGGACCCGATCTGGCGGTTGTGGTCGCAGCTGCCCGAGCCGTGGAAGGGCCCGGTCATCGGGGACGGCATCGCCGACTGGGAGAAGATCAGCGAGAACGGGGAGCGGCGGCTCGACCTGACCGGCCTGCCCGACCCGATCCCCGCCGAGCTGGCCTGGATGTCGCACTGGCAGGCCCAGGACGGGACCCGCTCGTCGGTGCTGGGCACCAACCAGCTGGCGAACATCCTGCGCCGGGCGATCCGGGACAACCATCCCTTCCCGTCCTCGATCCGCGCCCTGGACTGGGAGACGGCCGCCGCCCTGCAGCGGTGGTTCTATGCCACCCGCTGGGGCCGGCTGCCGCCGCACGGCAGCATCGCCCGGCTGCGGGTGATCTTCCGCTTCGCCCGCCTCGCCCTGCTCGCCGCCTGCCACGACGGGCCGTGGTGGATTTTGGACGAGTGGCATCCCCGCTGCGATCCCCGGATTCCGCTGGCCGAACACGAACCCCAGGCCCATTACGGCTGCGCACCCTCCACGATCAGCTACTCGTGGCTGCGGGAGGCGGTGAAGTGGCATCTGGGCACCCAGCTGGAGGCCGGCATTCTGCGCTGGTCGACAGTGAGCCAGGAGCGGATGCGCTGCCTGGTCCGCTTCGACCGATGGCTGTCGACCACCCGCGCTGACCCGCTGTGTGTCCTCGGCGATCCCGCCGACGCGCTCGAGCAGGCCGCCGCCTTCCGCCGCTGGGCCGCCGACCCGGCCAACCGACTCACCCGCCGGTCCGAGCAGCGGTTCGCCCAGCAGCCGGTCCATCCCCGCCTGGTCAACGACGATCTGCGGGCGGTCGGCGAACTCTTCGCGTTTGTCGCCGCCAACCCCGCCGAGGCCCGCCTGATCCCGCCGCGCTGGTGCTGGCCGGGAAGGATCTCGGCGCGCCCACGGTGCTGCGCCTGTTGGAGCGCTGGCCGACCCAGGACGAGCTCGCGGCGGCGTCCCGTGACGAGCTGGTCACGTTCGCCCGCGCGGGCCGTCATGGCTGGCCCGACCGGTTCGCCGACCGCGTCATCACGGCGCTGTCATCACGGCGCTGGCCGCACCGGCCCTGCCGACCCGTGACTACCCGGTCGGGCCAAGGCCTCCGCGATCCGGCTGGCGGCTGTCCAACTGCTGGCCCTGCACGAAGCCCGTCGTGGCTGGGAAACCCGCATGGCTGAGCTGCTGCTGGGCGGCCCCCGTACCGGCCGCGATCACCACGTCAAGGACCCCGACCCGGGGAAGGCCTTCCCAGGCGGGGCGATCTACCTGAGCTTCCCCGGCCTGGGAGACCGGCTCGCAGCTCGGGTCGCCGGCGAGATCGGCGAGCACATCGGCCAGTTCGACTCCCCGAACGGGCTGGCGTGCTACGCCGGTCGCGCCCCGGTCACCCGACGCTCGGGCAAGAACGAACTCGTCGTCGCCCGACGGCTGGCGCACAACCGCTACCTCGGTGACGCCGTGCACCAATGGGCGTTTTGCAGCCTCCAACGAAGCACCTGGGCACGCGAGTTCTACGACACCAAGATCGCCGCCGGGAAATCCCACCACAACGCCCTGCGCGCTCTGGGCAACCGCTGGCTGGAAATCCTCTGGCACTGCCTCACCAAGGGCGTGCTCTACGACGAAACCGTGCACATCAACAACCGCAACCGAGCCTTCAACACCGCAGCCTGAACCCGCGGTTGACAGAGGGTGTCTCATCCTGGCAGCAGTCGGTACCCCGGTCGCCGCCGGCTGCGCCATGCCCGCACGGGCTCAGGCGCCTTCTGTGGTCGGGTGCGGCGTGTCGCCGTGACATGAAGACGCCCCTGCCCAGGGTGGTGATTGCTGAGGTCGCCGTGAATCGTCCTGGGATCGCGAGAGGCTGAAGGTTCAGGCCACCGCGCCCTGCTGGGCAACGGTGTCAGCGTAGCGGGTCTCGTGTTCGATCGGTGTCAGATAATCGATCGACGAGTGGATTCTTTC
>JBFWSN010000030.1:11970-22428 GCA_050248355.1 Dehalococcoidia bacterium | reverse complement strand
AACGTCGTCGAGAACCCGATCGAACGCGATCAGACGCTTCAAGCCGCATGGTCGCTGGCCCAGCACGTGCTCGTCGTTGCCGCTCGACTCTCGAGCGAGACCCGTGACCTCGAAGGCGAGGACTACGCCGACGGGCTACGAACCTCCACCGGCACTTTCCAGAAGCTCTACAGCCAGCAGGGGCTCAGGACGTGGATTGAGCAGACGCTCCAGAGAACCGCCATCGCAGCGGCCCCCGGGATCTTCTACGTATTCCGAGAGCCGGCGCTCGAGCAAGCGCTCCTCGCCCGTCGCATTCGCCGCACGGGCGTGCGGCCCCGCGTCAGCCAAACCCTGTTCGAGCAGCACGAGCAGTTGCTCCGCGCGCTGATGGCGTTCTACGGGGAGCATGGCAGGCTGCCTCGTCCCGGCGAGACTCCCGAGCACGCGCAGCTCTGTGAGGAGTTCGGTTCGCCACGCGCCGCATTCGCGGTCATCCGGCGTCTGACGGGGGAGGAGCCGTGGGACCGCATCCGCGACTGTCGCGCCGCCGATCTCCTCGTCTACCTCGCGCTCGCCCGCTTCGGCCATCGCGCCCGCCCATCAGAGCTCCCCGAAGACCTCCGGTACGACATCCGGGACCTCTTCGGCAACCACAGGCGCGCCTGCGAGCAGGCGGACCGCCTCCTCTTCGCGATCGCCGAAGCGGACCGCGTCAAAGACGCCTGCCGCGCGGCCCCTGTCGGCAAGCATCTACCGACGTCGCTCTACGTCCACGTCGATGCCCTCGGTGAACTCGCCCCGGTCCTCCGGGTGATCGAAGGCGCCGCCCGCGCCCTAATCGGCCAGATCGATGAAGCGACGCTGGTCAAGATCCACACGGCCCAACCGGCCGTCTCGTACCTTGACTACCCCGACTTCGACAGCGACCCGCATCCCGTGCTCCGCTCGGGCTACATCGTTAGGCTCGACTCACTTCGCGTCGACTACCGCGACTACTCGCGCCATTCGAACCCCCCCATTCTGCACCGAAAGGAAAGGTTCATCGCCGGCCACGACCCCCGGCGGGCGAAGTTCGCGCGTCTCACGCGTCAGGAGATTCGTAACGGGCTCTATGGGGACCCCTCACGCATCGGAACTCGCCGCGCGTGGCAAGACCTGCTCGCAGAGCGCCGGCTTTGCACGCGTGGCCATCGTCTCGTCCGCGACCGGTAGCCGGAGACGACGCGCCGCTGGGGTTGTCTCCGTCTAGATCTTGACCGAGAGAGGCCGTCCTACCGATCGTTACGGTACATGGCGCTAGCCCGTTTTCACTAACAGTCAGCGGGCCATCGTCGATCTGAATCTATCGCCCGTTCTGGCTAATAGCCCATGCGGCCGGGGATCACGCCTCTAACCCCACCTCTCGGCAGCGGCGTATCCCCCTGCCGCCGGGGAATAAGATGGATGTGTACATGAGCGATGGTCTGGCCAGCCGCGGCACCCTGGTTCACCCCTATGTTGAAGCCGACTACTCGCGAATCGCTCGCCACTACACGTCGTTTGAGCTCCAAAGCAACCTTGCGCGCATCGAGCAGTTCCGTCTCCGACAGCGAGAAAAAGTCCTCTTCATGCCGCATTGGAACGATGAGGTAGTGCCCTTCGGTAACGGGATACGCATCGCGGATTGCTGCCATGGAACCTAGTCTCAACTCGTAGGTTGCCTCGGCAGTTAACTCACAGAACGCGCAGACGGAGCGGTGCTTTCGATCAACCACCGAAGCTGTCCTTAACAGTCGATAGATGCTATCCCTCTCTTAGAGCGAGGTCGTTCTCGGCAGCCAGTTCGGCATAGGCCGACTCTACATCGTCGTCTAGGGTCTTCGGAAACGACTCGAAGGCCTCGCCTTCTCGTCTCCGCCCCTCCTGCATGGAGATCCGCAGGACTCTGCTGTGACCGAGAAACTGTGCGAAACTCTCGTGTGGACGAGGGCCGTGAACGAGCCCAGCGTTCTCGATGATGAGTTCCTCAATACGCGCGTTGATGTCGACGATCTGCTGGGCGAGCGCTAGGTCCACAGGATTGCGCGTTACCTCCTCTATGTGATCAAGCAAGTGCCAGCTTTCGGGCGACGTCTTTTCACGTCGCAGCTTCTCTGCCAAGTACCGGTTCTGCTGCAGGAGTAGTAAGAGAGGTCCGTATAGTCGGTTGAGCTGCTCCGTCCGCCGGGCAAGGGCCAGTTCCTTCTGCTGAGCCGACTGCAGACGCCGAGCAGCCATCGACTGCACTAAGACGTTCAACAAAGTCGTCAAGATCGCCGTTGCCGCAGCAATGCCTGCTCCATACAGCGAAGCGGCCGCAGGACTCAGGCCGGTGGACATGGGTTCACGGTAGAGAGGAAGCCATTCTCCAACGGGGGAGTGGGCGGGGCTCGAGAACCGCTTGCTGGAACGAAGGGTACTCGCAAGCGCGGACGCTCATGCCCCAGAGACGCGCGGGACTGCCCGAGCCCGGCGGCGTGGTCCTCGGCGGAGATACGGACTCGGCCGCGCGACCGCCGTCGCAGGCCGTTCCGGTCTCATCCGACCGCCCACTGAGCCTCCGCGTCTCGGGCGACGAGTTCCTGCGCGCGTGGGGCGCGGTGGCCGTGTTCCAGGCCGGCCCTTGCCGGCCGGGGAAGAGCTCCTGCGCGCTTGGGGCGCGGGCGACGACGGGTTCTGACCCCGACTGCCGCCGAGCTGATGCGCGTCGTCATGCTGCTCCTGAGGTGCGTGAGCGAGGGCAAGCGGCGCCATGCGCGTCCCGAAGTCGCCACCGGGCAGCGCGTGGCGAATCGCGGCAAACGCGGCGATCTGTCACCGCCCGTGGAACCCATGAGTGGACCCCAACGTGGACCCCAGCCCTTCCCGCGAGAGCAAGAAGGCGGTCGTTTGCAGGTCATTAACAGGGAAGCGCGCAACACTGGTAGTGAAGGGGTCCGGGGTTCGAGTCCCCGCGTCGGCTTTGGGATCTGGACCATTCTGGGGTCCGAATCCGAGTGAAGTGCATCGGTGCGGACGCAGGCATCCGAGGCCGCCCGCGCCCTGCGGCTGTTGGTCGATCACGGCGAGATTCTGCTGGCCGAGCGACCCCAGCCACATCAACCGCCTTCGCTGGCCTGAGGCCCCTGGTCAGGTCTTCTTCTCGGTGCCGGTCCACTCGTCGATGACCCGCCCGCTCTGGGCGCCGATGTACTCACCGGTCGTCGTCGAGTAGTTGTACTCCTCCTCATAGCTGTCGGCCGTCGTGCCGTAGGGCCCGATGGACGCGCCGAACCGCACCTCGGTCGGGAGGCGGGAGACCTCCGCGTCGTCGGCGGCCGCGCCGCCCTCGACCTCCCAGGGGTCGACCGGGCGTGCCGGATCGGCGCTGGGCTCTTCGGTCACGCTCCCGAAGGTTGTGGACAGGTCCATTATCGATGGCTCACCGACCCCGGTGCTCCACTCCTCCCCCTCTAGGCCGTAGGCGGCGTCGGTGTCGGTGCCCAGTCCGAAGTCATCCTGCATCGCTCGGTCCCCCCGTGGTCGTCGTGCTTCGTCCCCCCGGATGCGCAGCGGGCCCCGATCGCATCCACGCCTACCCGCCCAGCCGCTGCCGCAGGCGCACGTCCAGCTCGTGCAGATCGTCCTGCGCGACGGCGTCGACGGGGGCGGAGAGCCAGTCGTCGAGCTCGGCCTCGGCCGCGACGTCCGGGGGCAGGGCGAGCGCGCCGGCGTCGGACAGCGCCCGCTCGAGGTCCGCCGGGACCCCCGCGTCGCATGCCGGCGCGCTCGCAGCGGCCGGCCTCGGCGACGCGGGCCCGTCCAGAGGATCGCCTGGGCCGACGTCAGGGAGGATGCCGGACGCCTCGCTCTCCCCCGTGAGGCCGTCGCCCGGCTGCTCGGGGAGCAGGTCGTCCCGCGGCGGGTCGGGCATGCCCTGTCCGGGATCGATCTCGTTCATCGCGCCCCCACCTCCTCGGGTGCGCCGGGGTGGTCGGCGAGCTCTCCGCGCAAGGTCGCCAGCGCCCGGTTGTACGTCGAGCTGACCGTGCCGATCGGCACCCCGAGGGCAGCCGCGGTCTCGCGGTAGCTGAGATCGAGCACGGCGATCGCGACGACGACCTGGCGCGCGCGGGTCGGGAGCTGGGCGAGGGCGCGCGTGAGCTCAGGGTCGGCGCGGTCCTCGGCGGCGGCCAGCGCGTCGTCGAGGCGTCCGAGCGGCATGCCCTCCAGCCCGAAGGCGACGCGCTCGCGCCACCCTCGACGATCGGCCGAGCGCTCGGCGATCATCATCGCCCTCATCCCTGCGATCCGGACGAAGCCGGCGAGCGGTCCGCGGCCCTCGTAGGCGCGTAACACTTCAGGTCGCACGAGGTGGGCCTTCGCCTCCTGGAGGAGGTCGGGCGCGTCCGCCGGGATGCGCGCGAGGCGCCGGGCCGCCTGGCCGAGGACGCGGTCGCAGAGCTCATCGACCTCCCGGACCGCGTCGTGGTGGCCGCGCGCGGCGTCGCGCGCGAGCCGTAGCTCCATGCCGTACGCCACCGGCCGAGTATCCCCGCCCCCGGCCGCGCTGTGAAGCGGCGGAAACGCGCTTTACGGGCACGCGGAGGAAGTGGGAGGATCGCCGGCGAGCGCCCCCCGGATGAGGATGGGCGTCCGCGCGCATCCGAGTGGCCATCGCATCCATTCGGGGGGGAACGATGGACCAGACGGACATGCTCATCGCGCAGGGCCTCGACTCATCGGCCTCGCTGACGCCGGTCGACATCGACGGCGACGGGCGGGCGGACTGGCAGGCCCTCGCCGGCGAGCCGCGGGTGGAGATCCACGGCGGGCAGGGCGAGCGCCTCGTCGCCGTGGACGCCGACGCCGACGGGGACTGGGAGGCGCTCGCACACGACCAGAACGGGGACGGTCGCGCCGAGGTCAGGATGTACGACCGGGACGGCGACGGGATCCTCGAGGACGTCCAGACGGGCCTTCCGTCGCGCCTGGCGTTCGGAGACGAGCCGTTCCCCGGGTGATGAGCGCGTCCGCCGCACCCGCCGAGCGCAGCGACCTGATCGCCGACGTGGAGGCGCTGATCGCCGAGGTGCTGGCCGACCCGGGGCTCACCGCCCTTCACACCGCCGCGGAGGCGCACGCGACCCGCCTCGGCGAGCCGCTGAGGGTCGCGGTGGTCGGCGAGGTCAACGCCGGGAAGTCCACCCTCGTCAACGCGCTGATCGGCCGGCGCGCGGCCGAGACGTCCGGCGGCGAGAACACCTACGTCAACTGGTGGTTCCGTCACGGGAGCCCGGAGCGGATGGCCCTGCGGCGCCCCGGCGGCGCCGTCGACGAGGTTCCGCTCGGATCCGCCATCGGCGACCTCGACCTCGCTAGCGCCGCCCCGGTGACCGTCTACTGCGAGAGCCCGCTCCTGGAGCGACTGACGGTCATCGACACGCCCGGGCTCTACTCGCTGCGCCGCGACAACTCGCGTCAGACCGAGGACCTCATCGCGCTCGGTCGCGGGCAGAGCGTCATCGGCGCCCGCCAGGCGGACGCCCTGCTCTATCTGACGTCGTCGGACCTCCCGGGGGCGCGCGACCAGGACCTGCTGGCGGGCTTCACCGCCGCCTTCGGGGCGGTGCGGGTCGCGCCGACCAACGCGCTGATGGTGCTCAGCCGCGCCGACCGCCGCGCCGACCGGCGCGACGCCACGCCACCGCTCGAGCAGGCCGCGCGCCTGGCGGCGCGCTACCGCGTGGACCTCTTCTCGTGCGTCTGGGACATCGCGCCCGTCAGCGCGCTCGGAGCGTTCCTGGCCCGGACGGATCAGATCGACGGCCGCGCCGCCGCCGAGGTCGCCCACCTCGCCGAGGTCACGCGCGAGGGCGGACGCCGCCGCCTGCTGGCCGATGCGCGATACCTGCGCGCCGAGCTCGAGACGCGCGGGCTCCCGCGGCTCCTCGAGCTCGTCGCATCCGGGCTCGACGTCTACGAGGCCCGCGTCCTGATCGAGGCGGCCGACGGCGGCGCGACGGCGGCGCCGGAACTGGCCCGCGCGCTCGAGGCGGCCAGCGGGCTCGCCCCCGTCGAGGAGCTGCTGGCGCGAACCTTCGGCGGGCGCGCCGAGCTCATCCTGGCCGATGCCGCGCTGTCGGCGATCGAGGCCGGGAGCTATCGCGCACGGGACGAGATCCCGCTCCGCGAAGCCAGCCGCCTCCGAGCCCGGTGCGAGACGATCCGGATGTCGGCGACGGGGCTCCAGGATCTGGCCGACGCCCGCACCGTGCTCGACCCCGCCGTCGGCTTCGGGCTCGACGAGCAGGCCGAGCTCCTGGCCGTGTTCACGGCCACCCCGGACACCGGCGGGAACGGCCGGCCGGCCGACGCGGGCGAGCGAGCGCGGTACTGGATGGGACGGGCGAACGCCGTCTCGACCACCCCGCGCCAGCGCGGGGTCGCCATGCGGGCTCACCGGCGCTACGCCGAGACCACCACACGACGGGGAGGGTAGGTCGTCATGAGCGAGACGCGCGTCGCCGAGCCTCCAGCGGAGAACCCGGCCGAGCGGGCGAAGCAGCTCGCGCAGCAGATCTACGAGCTCGTTCGCGATCGGCGGCAGGCCGCGCTCGCGCGGCGCCTGCTGCGATCGGCCGCCCTGCTCAGCGGCCGCGCCGAGGTGGTCGCGGTCGGCACGCGCAGCGTGGGCAAGTCGAGCCTCCTCAACGCCCTCCTCGATCGCCCCGATCTGCTGCCCGTCGACGTCGACGTGTCGAGCAACGTCTACGTGCGGATCGGGTACGGCCCCGCCCCGGAGGGCGCGCCGGACCCGGGCGGACGCATCCGCGTGCAGTTCGCCGACGAAAAGGAGCCCGTCGAGGACGGCCTCGCCGCGCTCGCCGACTGGGCATCGGAGGCGGGCAACCCCAACAACCGGCGCGGGGTCGGGCAGGTGCAGGTGCGCGTCGCGGCGCCCATCTGCGAGCAGGGCCTCGTGCTGACCGACACCCCGGGAGCCGGCGGGTTGGTCGCCGGTCACGCCGAAGCCGTGCGCGCCGCCTGCCGCCAGGCCGACGGGCTGCTCGTGGTGCTCGACCACGTACAGCCCATATCCGAGACCGTGCTCGACTTCCTGCGCTCGCTCGGCGACCAGCGTCGCGTGGTCCTGGCCTTCAACAAGACCGACACGGCCGGCGACACCGCCGCCAGCATCGCCGACACGCGCGAGCTCCTGGATCGGGCGGGCCTCGCCCACATCGCCGCCGCGCCGATGATCGGGACCTCGTCGTTCCTCGCCCACGAGGCGAGCGCGCTGGGAGACGCGGGTGAGCCGGATGCCGAGATGCTCGCCGACTCGGGCATCCCCGACCTCCGCCGTGCCCTGACCGAGGCGATCCTGGAGCCGGTGCGCCGGGAACAGGTCCGCGCGCTGCTGGCCGACCTCGGCGACGTCCTTCGGACGCTCGCAGCTCCCGACACCGGCCTGCTGCGCCAGGCACCCGGTGGCCAGGCGGTCACGGAGGAGGCGGTCAACGAGCTGCGGCGGCTCCTCGCGCTCGACCCGCGGCGCGAGCTCGAGAGCCGGCTGGGCTCGCTCCTCCGCGACTCGGACGCGACGCTGCGCGAGGCGATCGCCGAGGCGGTGAACGGCGTCGAGGATCAGGTCAACTCGCGGTTCACCCCGGCGGTTCGCGACGGCCTCCCCGGGCTGGTGTTGGACGGGATCAATGCGGCCTGGCTCTCGGCGGTGGGTCCGATGTCCGAGGCGATCGCCGTCAAGGCGGCGGAGGTCGGCCTCGGCATCGAGCTCGAGCTGCCCGAGTCGGGGCTTCCCGGCTTCGCGCCGGAGCCCGACCTCCCCCCGGTCGCGCGGCCCGAGGGGAAGGCCGGACGCGTGCTCAACCGCATGTGGAAGGTCGGCTGGAAGGTGCTCGTTACGGGGGGGCTGTACGCCCCGCTGGCGGTCGCCGAGTGGCAGAGCGAGAAGAAGGCCGAGCGGACCGACCTCGACCGTCAGGCGGCGCGCATCTACCTCGTCCGGGAGCGCGACAAGGCGCTCCGGCGGCTGCCGGGGAAGCTCACGGACGAGTACCACTCCCATGCCCGGACCGCTCTCGGGGAGCTGGAGAGCGCCCGCGACGCCCGGCTCGAGGCGCTGCAGGCCGTCCGGGAGGCTGTCGAGAACCCGCCCTCGCCCTCCCAGATTGAGGAGGCGCGGGCCCGCCTCGCCGCCCTGCGCGCCCTCGACGACCGGGTGCGGGCGCTCGCCGCCGAGCTCTAGGAGACCGGGATGCTCTCGCGCCTGAAGCTCGCGATCGCGATTCTCCTGGGAACCGAGCCGGGGCCGTCGCCGGCCGCGCCCCCCGTGCGCGTCGCGGACGAGCCGATCGCCGTGACCGGAGCCGAGGCCGCCGAGACGCACGAGGGTCTCGTGCAGGCGCTCCTGGCGTGCCTCGACCTGCTGGAGCCCGACGAGGACGCTGCCGAGCAGGCCACGGGTGCGCTCGCCGCGGCGGGAGTCGTGCCGCGCGACCCGACAGGAGCCCGCTTCGACCCGGCCCGGCACCGCGCCCAGGGGCGCATACCGACCGACGACCCCGCGCTGGACTGGGTCGTGGCCAGCACGGTCGCGGCGGGATGGGCCGACGGCGAGCGGGTGCTCCGGCCCGCCGAGGTCTGGGTCTACCGGCTCGAGAGCGCGGACGAGGCCGCCGAGCCGTCATGAGGGCGATCGATTTTGGGACCTCCTCGACGGCGGCCGCCCAGCGCAACGGGGGTGAGCCGGAGCTAGTGACCTTCGGGGGCGCCTACGCCTTCCCCTCGAGCGTGGCGATCCACGAGGGCGACCTGGTCTGCGGCGAGGAGGCCGACAACCTTCTGCCGGGCGACCCCACCGCCGGCACCCGCGCCCCCAAGCTGATGCTCGCCGGGGACGGCATGGCCTACCTGGGTGGCCGTCTGGTGGGGGTCGAGGAGATCATCCCCGCGATCCTGGCCGAAGCCGACGGCGGCGACCAGCCGGCCCCGGAGGGGGCCCGCGCCCTCACCCACCCCGCCGGCTGGGAGCCCGAGGGCCCCCGCTGCCAGGCGCTGCGCGCCGGCGCGCAGGCCGCCGGCCTGGGAGAGGTGATGCTGGTCTCAGAGCCCGAGGCGGTCGCCTGGCACGCCGCCCGCCACCTGCCCACCGGCCAGGCGCTTTTGGTCTTCGACCTGGGCGGGGGCACCTGCGACATGGCCGCCCTGGCCCGGGCCGGCGCCGGCTTCGAGCTGCTGGCCCGGCCCCGCTCGGAGGAGATCGGCGGCGAGCTCGCCGACGCCCTGCTGCTGGAGCTGCTGCTGGAGCGCCTCGGCCACGGCGACCCCGCCGCCGCCCAGGCCCTGCGCGACGCCCAGACCCAACGCCTGGCCGGCTACGCCGAGCGCCTCGACCCCGAGCTGGTGGCCTGGCTGTCATGCCTGGTGGGCACCGAGCGCCAGATCCGCTCCGCCAAGGCCCGCCTGTCGCGCCACGAGCGCGCCCCCGTGCGGCTGCCCGCCCCCCCACGCGGCTCGGTGGAGCTCACCCGCGACGAGCTCGCCGCCGCGATGCGCCCCCACCTGCAACGCGCCGCCACCGCCCTCGGCGAGGTCGCCGCCGAAGCCGGCCTTGAACCGGCCGCCGTCCCGGTGCTGCTCTCCGGCGCCGCCTCGGTGATGCCCGTCGTCGCCCAGGTACTGCACGACACCCTCGCCACCAACCCCACCCCCGTGGTCCCCGCCAAAGGCGCCGTCGCCCTCGGCGCCCTCCGCGCCCTCGAAGCAACCCAGGACAAGGGTGGAGTGGCGGTGGCGACGGCAACGCCAGGCGGGATCGAGCGGGCCGGACATCGCGGGCTCGCGGGCTTGCGTGCCCTGATGGCGGAGGCCGCGATGACGCCGAACGACCGCCGCTTCCTCGAGACGCTCGCGAAGGTCGAGGACGATACGGAGATCCTGCTGGTCCATCGGAACGGCTCCGCCGGCCACCTCTGGTACTGCCTGACGGACCGGGGGCTGTATTACACGGCGAGAGCTGACAACGACGAGCGGGCGGGTCGGGAGGGCAGTTGGATTCCCTTCTGGGATGTCGTGGGGGCCCATGTCGTCGGCCCCCTCACACACGAGGAGCGGCGCGACCTCGGAGTTCGCTACCTGGATCTGCCCCACCTGCCGATCGGCGTATGGATCCACCCGAGGCCCGGTGCTCTGACGACCGGGGGCGCCGATCGGGCGGAGGCCATCGAGCTGGCGCGCTTCATCGTCCAGGAGGTGACCCGCCGGGGCAGGACGGCGGAGAGGCCGTACCCCCCGCTGTGGCGAAGACTCTTGGGACGCTGAGGCGCTCGCGTCATGAGGGCGATCGATTTTGGGACCTCCTCGACGGCGGCCGCCCAGCGCAACGGGGGTGAGCCGGAGCTAGTGACCTTCGGGGGCGCCTACGCCTTCCCCTCGAGCGTGGCGATCCACGAGGGC
>JBFWSN010000030.1:0-11960 GCA_050248355.1 Dehalococcoidia bacterium | reverse complement strand
CGTCATGAGGGCGATCGATTTTGGGACCTCCTCGACGGCGGCCGCCCAGCGCAACGGGGGTGAGCCGGAGCTAGTGACCTTCGGGGGCGCCTACGCCTTCCCCTCGAGCGTGGCGATCCACGAGGGCGACCTGGTCTGCGGCGAGGAGGCCGACAACCTTCTGCCGGGCGACCCCACCGCCGGCACCCGCGCCCCCAAGCTGATGCTCGCCGGGGACGGCATGGCCTACCTGGGTGGCCGTCTGGTGGGGGTCGAGGAGATCATCCCCGCGATCCTGGCCGAAGCCGACGGCGGCGACCAGCCGGCCCCGGAGGGGGCCCGCGCCCTCACCCACCCCGCCGGCTGGGAGCCCGAGGGCCCCCGCTGCCAGGCGCTGCGCGCCGGCGCGCAGGCCGCCGGCCTGGGAGAGGTGATGCTGGTCTCAGAGCCCGAGGCGGTCGCCTGGCACGCCGCCCGCCACCTGCCCACCGGCCAGGCGCTTTTGGTCTTCGACCTGGGCGGGGGCACCTGCGACATGGCCGCCCTGGCCCGGGCCGGCGCCGGCTTCGAGCTGCTGGCCCGGCCCCGCTCGGAGGAGATCGGCGGCGAGCTCGCCGACGCCCTGCTGCTGGAGCTGCTGCTGGAGCGCCTCGGCCACGGCGACCCCGCCGCCGCCCAGGCCCTGCGCGACGCCCAGACCCAACGCCTGGCCGGCTACGCCGAGCGCCTCGACCCCGAGCTGGTGGCCTGGCTGTCATGCCTGGTGGGCACCGAGCGCCAGATCCGCTCCGCCAAGGCCCGCCTGTCGCGCCACGAGCGCGCCCCCGTGCGGCTGCCCGCCCCCCCACGCGGCTCGGTGGAGCTCACCCGCGACGAGCTCGCCGCCGCGATGCGCCCCCACCTGCAACGCGCCGCCACCGCCCTCGGCGAGGTCGCCGCCGAAGCCGGCCTTGAACCGGCCGCCGTCCCGGTGCTGCTCTCCGGCGCCGCCTCGGTGATGCCCGTCGTCGCCCAGGTACTGCACGACACCCTCGCCACCAACCCCACCCCCGTGGTCCCCGCCAAAGGCGCCGTCGCCCTCGGCGCCCTCCGCGCCCTCGAAGCAACCCAAACCACAGACGACGGAGGCGCCGCGACGAAGGCGGTCTCAGGGCGCGTCGACGCCGTCGCGCCTGAGCGTCGCCCCGTGCCGCCCGGGGCCTCCGGACACAAGCAGGGGATCTCGCTCCACCCCGGGCGCAACCAACTCGCGCTGCCTGCGCAGTCCGGTGCCCCGATCGTCATCGACCTGGCGACCGGTCAGGAGGTCGACGCCCTCCCGCCGATCCTGGACGAGCCGATCCTGGCCGTCGCGTTCTCGCCCGACGGCACGAGCCTGGCCGCGGGTGGCGCCGACGGCGTGATCGGTGTCTGGGGCACCGCGTCATGGAGCCGCTCGAAGCGCATCGACCGCGGTCTCGCCGCCGTCCTCGCGCTCGCCAGGCGCCCCGGGGACGGCGCGCTCGCGAGCGGGCACACCGACGGGAAGCTGGTCCTGTGGGACGACGCGGCCCGCCCCGACGCCGAGCTCGAACTCGGCGCCGAGGGTGTCGGTGCCGTCGCCTTCGACACCGAGGGCGCCCGCCTCGCGGCCGGTGCCCTGGACGGCGCCCTGCACCTCATCGACGCGCGTTCCGGTGAGCGGCTCGAGCCACTCCGCGAGCGCGGACCGATCACCCTCGCGCTCGCCTTCCTCGATGACGGGCGCCTGGCGAGCAGCCACGCCGACGGATCGCTGGTGCTGTGGTCGGCGGGCGGCGACGAGAGCGTCCTCGCCGGCTTCTCCTCCTGGCCGCGCTCGATCGCCGCGTCCGGTGACGGCTCCTGTCTGATCGTCCTCCTGGACGACGGCACCGTCCGCATGGTCGACCTCGAGACCAAGGACGAGCGCCGGGTCTGGAGGAGCGGGATCCCGGCGGACGCGACCGGCCTCGCGACGGACGCCGACGGGCGAGTGCTGGTCGCCTCGGCGACGGACGGGGTCGTCCGCCTCGACCCGCGCGGGGGGCGGCCGAAGCGGGTCGGGCGTGCAAACCCGGCGCCGCCGGGCGCCGCGACCGTCGCGCGCGGCGGACCCGTCCGGGTGTTCGAGATCGAGCTCGAGAAATTTGCGCGCGGGGTCCTCGCGGAGGCCCATCAGGCAGGTGTGATCGCGGGTGGCAACGACGTGATCTGCCTGGACCTCGCCACCGGAGCCAGGCGCTGGTCGTCGGATCTGAGGAGCGGGTGGACGAGCAATCCGTTGGCGCTCTCCCTCGCCGTCTCGCCCGAGATCGTGGCGGTCGGCACCGATGCCGGCGCCATCGAGACCTTCGCGCTCACCGGCCAGAACGTCCGTGGGGGGCTCGGCGACCAGCAGCCCATCGCCCCCCAGCTCCGTGACTACGAGGTGCGGGGCCTGGCACACGTGGGACGCATCCCGTCCGAGGGTTGGGCCCGCGGTCGGGACAACGGCACCGTGACCCTCATCGGCGACCGCGGAGCGGAGACCCGGATCCTCCACCGGCACGGGGGCAGCGTCTGGGCGGTCGCCTACGACGCGAGCACCCGCTGCCTCGCGAGCATGGCGTGGAAGTCGGTGCACGCCACCCGGCTCGGACTGACGGGCATGAGGTCGCTCGACGCCGAACAGGGGGACGATTTCTTCTCGATCGGGACCGGCGGCGGTGTCGTCGCCGTGGGCACGGACAAGGGTCGCCTGCTCATCCTGACCCCCGAGTGCGAGGTGCGCGAGACGCTCGAGACCGGGCGTGCGTTCCTGAGGGTGGCGGTCGCTCCCGGCGGCGACGCCCTCGCCGTCGGCGACGAGGAGGGACGCGTGACCCTCCACGGCCCCGACGGCGTCATCGTCGGCGATCTCGGGATCGTGGCGGGGGAGCTGGCCTCATGTCATGGAGGGCTCAGCGTCGGCGCGCGGTTCATCCTCGCGAGCGGCGATCGTTGCGTAGTCTGGCGCCGGTGACGGGGGAGGAGGGGTCGATGGCCGCGAACGTGGAGCGGACGACGCAACAGGTTCGGGCCATGCTGGAGGAGCTCACGCCGTTCGACGTCGACGCGGACGGGGACTTCACCTTCCGTCACGAGTCCACCCAGATCTTCGTCCGCGTGGGAGCGCTCGGCGAGGATCACACCGTCGTCACCGTCTGGGCGATCACCAACGCGGGAGTGCCCCCGAGCACGGAGCTCTACCGGTGGCTGGCGCTCAACAACGACTGGACCTTCGGCTCGTTCCAGGCAGAGGAGAGCTCAGACGGCGTCTCGATCATCTTCCGCCACGCCCTGCTCGGCGACTTCCTCGACCAGGCGGAGTTCGAGGTGGCGATCCTCGCCATCGCCGGCACCGCCGACGACCTCGACGACAAGATCAAGTACCAGTTCGGGGGTCGGACCTTCCACGGGTGACGGCCGCCCGCCGCGCGTCAGGAGACGAACTCCGAGCCGAAGGTCAGGCGCTCGTCGCCCGGCATCCGGCCGTCGCCGAGCAGCCGCGGGCCGTCCGGCGACGCGGCCGGCTCGTGCTCCCGTCGGCGCCGGGGGCGCCGGGAGAGCCACAGCGCCGCGGCACCGCCGGCGGCGAGCGCGATCGGGAGGATCACCCACCCGTCCCAGCCAGAGGCGTCGGGGGACGCGGCGTCCGGGACCACGCTCGGGGAATCCCCCGGAGCGGCGTCCGTGACCACCATCATGTTCGACGAGTCGGCCCAGGCGTCGGTCAGGACCGCGAGGGGGATCTCGCGTCCTGCGCCGGCGGGATCGCCCGGGTCGTTGAGGGTCGCGGTGCCGGCGGCGTGGTCGATCTCGGTCACCACGAGCGCGTGGTCCGGCTCGACGTCGGCGTCGCCGATCACGCCGCTCTCGGTTCCCCAGACCTCACCGGAGTCGACGGCGAGGATCACCCCCCGGTTCTCATCCAGGTAGCGGCACAGCGTCTGCACGTCGCCCTGCTCGACGTGGCTCGGGATGCCGTAGAGCTCGAGCAGCTGCTCGGTCTCCCCCGCGGTCATCCCACCCCAGCCGGCTGCGTCCCGGACGATCAGCCCATGCCCCTCGGCGGTCGCCGCGACATCGTCCTTGTCCACGACGCCGCCCGTGAACTCGCTCACGACCATGGCCACCGAGGTGGGGGCGCACAGGCCGTTGACCTCCTGCGGTTGCCAGAGCGCAGCCTCGTCAGCGCCGGAGACGGGATCGAACGAGGCCGGGATGGACGTGCCCGCCGGGTCGAGCCCCGGCTCCGCCAGGGGGTCGAGCGGCTCCGGGCCGGGGTCGCCGAAGCCGCCGCCTGATGCTGGATCGAACGTCCCGTCGAACACGCGCCGCCTCCATGGTGTGATGTCGCCGGCGGCCGTTGCCGCCGGTTCGCTTCCAAGGATGCAGCCGACGCGCAACTCTCATCCACACGCAGTGGGTCGTATCCTCAGGGCGCCGGCGAGCCGCCACGCGGTGCTCCCGGCTAGCGGTAGGCCTCTCGGCGGTGGGCGACGCGCTCGACCACCACTACTTCGGGCTCGGGGCGCGAGAAGATCACCCGTCGGTCACCCACGCGCAGGCCGTAGCGGCCCCGCGGCGAGGCTGCCAGGGGGCTGACGTCGCCGGCGGGCAGAACCTGCAGGGCGGCGGCGACACGGCGCGCGAGGGGCGGATCGAGGCAATCGAGGTCGCGCCGGGCCCGGCGCGACAGCTCAACGCGCGGCGCGCCTGTCCCTGTCGTCCAGCTCGGCGAGGGCCTGGTCGAGAGGCACCGTGCGGCCCTCGCACCAGTCCGCCTCGGCTTCGGCCATCGCCGCTCGGTCCTCGGTGGTCACCGGCTCGTCGTCGTATGGAGCCAGGTCGAGGGCCGCCCATGCGAGGCGATCGTCGGGCAGCGCGTCGACCAACTGGTGGAGGTCCTCGCGCGTCGCCATGGCCTCAGCGTAGCTCGCAGGTGAGTCTCTGGCGAAGGACGGATCCACCTCCGTCGGGGCGAGCTGCGGCAGAACGTACCAATCGGTGTCAGCGGTGCCCAACCGAAGTGGACCCCACGGTGGACCCGAGCGCCCTTCAGCGGCGCCGGAATCGGCCCATTTGCAGGCCATTAACACGAAAGGGCGCATGACTCGTAATGAAGGGGTCCGGGGTTCGAGTCCCCGCGTCGGCTCTAGGATCTCGGCCCGTTTGGGGTCCGAATCCGAGTGAAGTGCGCACGGGCCGATCCTCGCCGTTTCGGCACCTCGGCGCCGACAACGGGAAGCCCCGGTACCGAACCTTGGATCGAGCGGAGGATCGGCCGCCTACCGGCCCGTGTCGGGTGGGCGCGCCGCTGCGGCCGTCCCGCGAGACCAGCCGCGCTCGCTAGGAGGCGGCGGGCTCCGCCCGATTCCAGCGCGAGGTCTTGCCGTGTGTGGCCTCTCCACGACCCTCACGGCAGCGGGTGCGTCCATCCGACTCAGGAGTCATGATGGACGCCATGGCCCGCGGCGAGCTCTTGGTCCACCTGGTTCGCGCGGCGCGCGAGCGGGACGACGGCGAGATGCGTCGGGCGGTCGAGTCCATGATCGCCGAAGAACGCGATAAGCAGCATCATCTTCTCGCTGAGCGGCTGGAGCAGGCCCTACGCAGCTCGGCTCGGGCGAACGGCGACGAACTCGAACGCGCTCCCCGCCAGGGATTCTCCGTCGTCACCCCTGGCGTTCGACTCGACGACCTCGTTCTTCCGGAGAAGGCGCGCGAGGCGGTGGAGGAGGTGATCGAGGAGCAGCAACGCACCGAGGTGCTCCGCGCCTATGGACTGGAGCCACGGCACCGGCTCCTCCTCCTCGGTCCTCCCGGAAACGGTAAGACGTCGCTTGCCGAGGCGGTGGCTGAGGCGCTCCTCCTGCCGCTCGTACTGGTTCGCTACGAGGAGGTGATCGGCAGCTACCTTGGCGAGACCGCGGCACGCCTCGCGTCAGTCTTCGCATTCGCCCGCACTCGACGCTGCGTCCTGTTCTTCGACGAGTTCGACGCACTCGCCAAGGAGCGCGGCGACGAGCATGAGACGGGCGAGATCAAGCGGGTCGTGAGCTCGCTGCTGCTTCAGGTCGATGCCTTACCCAGCCACGCCGTCGTGGTCGGGGCCTCCAACCACCCAGAGCTGCTCGACCGCGCGGTTCACCGTCGCTTCCAGTTGCGCCTCGAGCTTCCCCTGCCCGGCAAGACGGCTCGCATCGCGTGGTTTGAGCGCCTGCTCTCCTCGTTCGACGAGCCCATCGGCATGAGTCCCGACACGCTTGCACGCAAGACGGCAGGCGCGAGCTTCTCTCAGCTGCGAGATCTGGCGGAGGACATTCGCCGGCGTCACGTGCTCGAACCCGGTACGTCACTGCGGCGACTCGTGCCTCAACGGATCGCCAACTGGAGGGACGTGACCGCACTCGAGCTGCATGCCTGATCTTCCGGCGCTTCCGCTTCAGCGACCCACGGCCGGACCTCGCACGACAGGACAAGCACGTCGTCCCCGCATCGAGGGGCCCGGCCCAGTGGCGCAGGAGCGGCGACTTGGGCGATCGTTCCAACGTCTCACCGAGGCGTTCCGTGCCGAGCGTCTGAGGGTTGCCGACGACCCCAACGCGCTCGAGCCGGATCGCGTCCTCGTGCTCGAGATCGCGGGCGAGCTCGACGATTTCGTCCGGGCGGTGAGCCGGGTTCCGGGACTCGAGTACCTCGCCGAGGAGGTCGAGGACAAGATCGACCCCGATGACTTCGCCGTCGTCGATCGGCAAGGGCGCCGCCGGGGCTATGCGCGTCAACTCTTCCTTGTCGCGAGCGACGGTCGCGCGTGGCAAGAGTTGGTCAGCCTGTGGCGACTCTTCCAAGACGGAGGGGAGTTTCCGGCCGGGTTCACGCCCTTCCGCCACATGTTCGCCAGGCTGCGCGAGCTGCGGCCCTGGGATGACGGCGATCGCCTCGAGCGCACCGGCGCGCTACAGACATGGGAGCACGAACTCTCCGAGCTGCACGACGAGCCGGTCGAGTTCGAGGTCGAACTCTGGCTGCGTTCCAGTCAGGAGCGACGGGTGGGGGTGGTTGCCGATCTTCGAGCCGACCTGCGCGGCGCGGGTGGGGAGCTGCTCACTGAACTGGTGTTCGAGGAGATCGACTACCACGGCGTCCTCGCCCGCGTCCCGGCGCATCGTCTGCGTGACGTTGTCGCGACCAAGGAGGTCCGCTGGCTACGAACTGGCGCAGTGCGGTTCTTCCACGCCGTAGGGCAGATGGCAGCGTGGACAGCGGCCGATGACGCCGAACCCGAACGCGCGCGGCCACCTGTCGGTCCCGTCGCGTCGGGGGCCCCGCGTGTCGCGCTGCTCGACGGAGTGCCGTTGGGGGGGCACGGGCTGTTGCGCGACCGCATCGTAATCGACGATCCAGAAGGCTGGGACGCGACCGTGCCTGCAGCGCGGCGCGTTCATGGCACCGGCATGGCGTCGGTCGTCGTGCATGGGGACCTGAACGGCTCGAGTCCGCCACTCGCTACGCCTCTGTATGTGCGCCCCATCTTGTCGCCGCAAGCGCCCGACTGGGTGCGCGACGTACGCGAGGAGCTTCCGCGCGACCGGCTGGCGATCGACGTGGTCAACGCCGCCGTCGCGCGTCTCTTCGAGGGGGAGGCAGTCGCCACCGGCATCCGCGCCATCGTCCTCGCGGTGGGTGATCACGCCCTTCAGTTCGACCGGTTCGTCAGTCCGCTCGCGCGCCTTCTCGATTGGCTGGCATACCGGTACGAGGTCACTTTTCTCGTGTCGGCTGGCAACCACCCCGTGATCCTCGACATCCCGGCGACACCGACACCCGCGATGCCGAAGCGCTGCAGCACGAATTTCTCTGCGCGGTCGGCCGGCTCGCCGCAGTGCGCCGCCTGCTGGCTCCGGCGGAGTCGGTGAATGCGTTGACCGTGGGGGCCGCGCATGCCGACGAGTCAGGAGAGGCGCCGGCGGATGGTCGCCTCGAGCCCATTGTTACGCCGGATCTGCCCAATCTCGGTAGCGCAGTAGGCGGAGGAAGCCGTCGCGCAGTCAAGCCAGACCTCCTGTTGCCCGGCGGGCGCCAGCTCGTGCGTCTCGAGCCGCCTCTCGACGGTCGTCGTTTGGCGACCATTCCACCGACGCGCCGACCGCCCGGTGTTCGTCTCGCCGCGCCGTCGCGCGAGGCCGGCATTCTCGACGCCACCGTGCACGACACTGGTACGAGTGTCGCAGCGGCCATGGCCGGCCACCATGCGGGGCACCTCATCGAGGCGCTTGCGATGCTGCGGAGCATCCATGGCATCACGATGCCCGGTCCCGAATTCGACGGCGTGCTCCTTAAGGCGGCTCTGGTGCACGGCGCCCGCTGGGGCGTTGCACGGCCGTTTCTCGACCGCATGCTCGACGAGCTCGACCTTCCACGATCTCGCGACGGTGTGTGTCGGCGGGTGGGATACGGTCGTGCGACCCCTGACCGCGCCCTGACCTGCGACGAGCACTTGGTAACCGTCCTCGGCGCAGGGCGTATCGGGAAGGATGATGCTCACGCTTACCGCTTCCCGCTCCCGCCGAGCCTCGCGTCGCGCACAGACCGGCGCCGAGTAAGCCTTACGCTCGCCTGGCTAACGCCGATCAACCCGCGGCACCGCCACTACCGGCGAGCCGCGCTGAAGCTTGAGCCGAGCGGTCCGACCGAGGTACTCGGAGACCGCACCGACGCGGACATGTATGGCGCTAGGAGAGGCACCCTCCAGCACGAGGTTCTTGTCGGCGATCGTGCTGTCCCCTATGCGCCCGGAAGCGCCGTCGAGCTGGTGGTCTCGTGTCGCGAAGATGCGGGGCCGCTCGCAACGGATGTTCCGTACGCGATCATGGCGAGTGTTGAGGTCCCCGCCCAAGCTGGTCTGCCGATCTACGAGGAGGTTCGCCAAGCCCTCCGGGTTCCTGTCGCTGTGCGCGCCGCGGGGTTCTGACCGCCGCACAACGGCCACGGGTCTCTTCTCGGGCGGACGGCACGCCATCCGCCCTGTCGCGCTGGCTTCGCCAACCGTCGCTTCTCGCTGCCCGAGGAGCCGCTAGGTTTCGGCGGCAGACCCTGACGGTGGGGACGCGCTCAACCAGCACGACCTCGGGCTCGGGGCGCGAGAAGAGCACTCGCCAGTCGCCAACGCGCAGGCGGTAGCGACCCCGCGGCGGCCCTGCCAGCGGGCTGACGGCGGCGGCGGGCAGGGCCTGCAGGGCGGTGCCAAGCCGGCGCGCGACGGGTTGGATCACGGCGGTCGAGGTCGCGCCGGGCGCGGCACGACAGCTCAACGCGCGGCGCGGCGGTCCTTGTCGTCCAGCTCGGCGAGGGCCCGATCGAGGGGCACCGTGCGTCCCTCCCGCCAGTCGGCCTCGGCCTCCGCCATCGCCGCTCGATCCTCGGCGGTCACGGGCTCTTCGTCGTAAGGAGCCAAGTCGAGGGCTGCCCAGGCGAGGCGATCCTCGGGAAGGGCGTCGACCAGCCGGTGGAGATCCTCGCGCGTCGCCATGTCGTCAGCGTAGCTCGGCGGGTCTCCGACGAAGGACGGATCCACCTCCGACGGGGCGAGCTGCGGCAGAGCGTGCCAATCGGTGTCGGCGGGTGCTCACCCGAAGTGGACCCCAAGGTGGACCCCACCTCCCTTCGGCGGCGTGAGAATGGCCTGTTTGCAGGCCCTTAACGCGACGGGGCGCATGACTCGTAATGAAGGGGTCCCCGGTTCGAGTCCGGGCGTCGGCTTCCCTCCCCGAGCGGGATCTGGGCCATCGACCCCGGCCCGGGGAACGCGCCGTCCGAGGCCTCGCCGCTCTTGACAGGGCGGAGGACGGGGTGTCCGATCGCCCCAGGTGCGACGGGTGAAAGGGGGGTGGGATGGACCACGCGGCGACGATGCGACGCATCTACGAGCTGATCAGCGCCGGTGACATCGACGGGTTCGGGACCCTCATGGGCGCCGACTTCGTCGAGCACGAGGAGGCTCCGGGCGTGGTGCCCACCAAGGAGGGCGTCCTCGACATGTTCCGGATGTACGTCTCGGCCTTCCCGGACATGGTCATGATGCCCGACGACGTCCTGGTGGACGGTGACAAGGCCGTGGCGCGGGTGACCGTCACCGGGACCAACGAGGGCCCGTTCATGGGCATGCCGGCCACGGGACGCCGTGTGGAGGTCCAGGTGATCGACATCATGCGCTTCGGGCACGACGGGCTGGTGCACGAGCACTGGGGCCTGATGGACGCGCTGGGGATGATGCAGCAGCTCGGCGCCCTGCCGGAGGACGCCCCCGGCTGACGGCGCCGGCCGACGCTCGTTCCTGCCATGAGGAGGTGGGGGATTCGGCCGGGCCGCTGGGCGCCGCCGGCCGATTGA
Organism: Dehalococcoidia bacterium; assembly: GCA_050248355.1. Classification (GTDB taxonomy): domain Bacteria; phylum Chloroflexota; class Dehalococcoidia; order UBA2979; family UBA2979; genus JAIBBD01. The sequence continues at coordinate 1,568 of JBFWSN010000030.1, read as the reverse complement.
CGGCGCCGGAGGCCGAGCGCATAATCGCCAGGTTCGCCGACGGGCATCCGGGGGGGTGCGGTGGGCGCGAGGCGGTGGCTGATCGGTGTGGTGGCTGTCGTGGCCGCGCTGCTGCCGTCCGTGGGCGGCACGCCGGGCGACGACCCCCCGACGGCCGCCGCGCAGGCGGGCGCGACGACTCAGCTCGTGCTGGAGAGCGTCGACGTCGACGTGACCGGCATCGTCGAGCCCGCCTCCTGGACGGCGGGCCAGGGCACCGCGCGGTTCGCGCCCTCCTACGGCTCGGCCGATTTCTCGTTCCCCGTCCCGGCCGTGATCCCGCCCCAGGGGGCCCCGGTGACCCTGTCGGTCACCGCGACCGCCGACCGGATCTTCGGCCCCGCGCTCGGAATCCACGGCGACGCGACCTTCGCCGGGCCGTCCACCCAGGCGACGGCCGTCGTCCCCGCGGGCGGCGGCACGGCAAGCGCATCAGCGACCGTCACCATCGTCCCGCTCGCCTCGGCCCCCGGGACGAAGGTGCTGATCTACATCGGTCTCCAGAGCGGACCGCGGGTGAACTACCGCTTCCGCGCCGAGTCGACGGGCGGGTGCGCGACCACGAGCCGGGCGCCCCAGCTCCTCCAGGCGCCCGTCTGCCCGCCCCCGCGCTGCGCCGGCCGGGCGGCAACGATCGTGGGCGACGACGCCGTACCGGGGCCGATCTTCGGCACCCCGGGGCGCGACGTCATCGTGGGCACGCCCGGGCGCGATCTGATCTTCGCGCGCGGCGGTGACGACCTCGTCTGCGGCGGCGGCGGCGACGACAGCATCAACGGCAACGCCGGCGCCGACACCGTCAACGGGGAGGCCGGCGACGACCGGATCGACGGGGGCGACGACGCCTCGCGCGACCGCCTAGGCGGCCAGGCGGGCGCGGACAGGATCGCCGGCGGCCCCGGCGACGATCTCGTGACCGGCGGAACGGGCGATGACGCCGATCTCCTGGGCGGCCCCGGAGAGGACCTCATGCTCGGCGGGCCGGGCGATGACCGCATGTTCGGCAACCGGGGTTCAGACGTGCTCCGGGGCGGCGGTGCCGACGACATCGTCGTGGGCAACCAGGGAGACGACCTGCTGTTCGGCGACGCGGGTGAGGATCAGCTCCAGGGCGACGCGGGCGACGACTTCCTCGAGGCCGGGCCGCGCGACGACCGCGACAAGCTCAACGGCGGCAAGGACACGGACCGCTGCGTCGGCGCACGCACGGTCTTCGAATGCGAGCGCCTTCGGTGAGGGAGGCGGCCCGCGCACGGAGCGGGCGCCTGCGACCCGACCGGAGGCTCGTGCCGGCGCGACCCGCGGCCTGACCGACGGGCGGGCCGCCCGCCGACGTCAGGCCGACGCCCCCCAGGTGACCGCGATCCAGACGTCGGTCGGGGTGTTCCTGCTGAACTCGAGCGGGATGGGGTCGGTCGGGGCGGCCGGGGTCTCGGTGAGGCGGGTGCCCTTGAGGTCGCCGAGCCCGACGCCGCCGAGGGCGTCCCGGACGGCGCTCCCGGCGAGGCCGACGGTGATGTTGCCGGCGA
>JBFWSN010000029.1:0-23106 GCA_050248355.1 Dehalococcoidia bacterium | reverse complement strand
GTGGGGCCCCTGGAGGAGCGCTGGCGCCGCGAGGTGCTGGGGTGATCGGCCTGCGGCTCACCGGGATCGAGGCGCGCCCGGGCGGTGCGCGGGTGCTGGCCGGCGTCGACCTGGAGGTGCCCGCGGGCGGCCGCCTCGCCCTCGTCGGCCCCTCGGGCGCCGGCAAGACGACGCTGCTGCGGGTGATCGCGGGCCTGGAGCCGGCGAGCGCCGGCCGGGTCGAGGCCGCCGGGCGCCCCCTCGACGGCCTGCCGCCGCACCGGCGGCCGATCGCCATGGTCTTCCAGGACGCCCGCCTGCTGCCGAGCATGGACGCCGCCGAGAACGTGGCCTTCGCGCTGCGCGCGGCGGGGGTGGGACGGCGGGAGCGCCGCGCGCGCGCCGACGCCCTGCTGGCCGAGGTCGGCCTCGACGGGTTCGGTCGCCGGGGGGTGCGCGGCATGTCCGGCGGCGAGCAGCAGCGGGTGGCGCTCGCGCGGGCGCTCTGCCCGGATCCCGGGCTCCTGTTGCTCGACGAGCCGATGGCCTCCGTCGACCCGGACCGCCGCGCGGCGCTGCGCCGGCTGATCCTGCGCCTGCAGGCCGAGCGCCGCGTCACCACGGTGATCGTCACCCACGATCGCGACGAGGCGGCCGAGATGGGTCAGGAGATCGCCCTGATGATCGAGGGACGCATCGTGCAACGCGACACCCCGCGCGCCCTCTTCCTGCGCCCCTCCTCCCCGGCCGTCGCCCGCTTCTTCGGCGCCCGCAACCTCCTGGCCGGGGACGTCCGCGCGGGGGCGCTGCACACCGAGGCCGGCCCGCTGCCGGTGCCGGGGCCCGACGGCCCGGCGCGAGTGTCGGTGCGCGCGGAGTCGATCGCGCTGGGCCCGGACGGGCCGCTGCGGATGACCGTGCGCGAGGCGACCTTCGTCGGCTCCGGGCTGCGGGTGCGCCTGGCGCGCGGGGACATGCGCCTGGAGGCGCGCGTGGCGCCCGATCCGGCCCCCGAGGTGGGCGAGGAGATCGGCGTCAGCGTGCCCGCCGAGGCCGTCTGGCGGTTCCCCGAGGGCGCCGCGCGCACGAGCGACGCCGACCGCGCCCTGCAGCCCGAGCGGTGACGCGCGCCCGCACCATCGGGGCGCTGGTCCCGGCGCTCGCCGTGGTGCTGGCGCTCTGGGGGGCGGGCATGGTTGGTGCGGTGCGCTCGAGCCTCGGCGTGAGCCGCCTGAACGGCTGGTCGGCGGCCGACCTCGACGCGTACCGCGCGCTGCTCGACGACCCCGCGTTCTGGGAGTCGCTGTGGTTCACGCTGCGGATCGCCGCGCTCGCGACGGCGATCTCGGCCGCGCTCGCCGTGGCGCTGGCCGCGGCGCTGCGGCGTCACGGCCCGACGGTGCGGGCGCTGTCGGCGGTGCCGGTGCCCATGCCCCACCTGGTGGCCGCCGTGCTGGGCGTCCTGTGGCTCGGCCCCGGTGGCATCGCCGACCGGCTGCTGGGCGGGCTGCCGGTGGACCTCGTGCGCGACCCGGCCGGGCTCGGCATCGTCCTGGTCTACGTCTACAAGGAGACGCCGTTCCTGGCGCTCCTGGTCCTCGCCGCCTGGGGTCCCGCCGTCGCCGCCCGCGAGGAGGCCGCGGCCGTGCTGGGGGCGCGGCCGCTGCAGCGCATGCGCTGGGTCGTCTGGCCGGCGATCCGGGGGCCCCTCGTGACCGGGGCCGCCGTGGTGGCGGCCTTCGTGATCGGCGCCTTCGAGGTGCCGCTGGCGATCGGCCCGACCTCGCCGCAGACCCTGTCGGAGCTCGCGCTGTCGGCCACCCGCACCGGCGGCCTCGACGGACGGCCGGTGGCCAACGCCGCCCTGCTCGTGGCCTCCTTGCTCGCCCTGCTGGTGGCCGCGGCGGCGGCCATGACGCTCTGGCGGCGCCGTGGGTGAGACGCGCGTGCTCTCGGCCGGCCGCGTCGGGTCGGCCGCGCTCGTGGGCCTCGTGGCCCTGGGCGCCCTGGTGCCGGTGCTCACCCTCATCGTGCGAGCGGCCGCCGACGAGTGGCGCGCGCCCTCGGCGCTGCCACAGCGCTACGGCACCCGCGGCCTCGAGGAGGCCTTCGCGGACGCCTCGGGCGCCGTGGAGGCGATCGCCAACTCGCTGACCGTCGCCCTCGCGGCGACGGCGATCGCCCTCGTGCTGGCGTGGCCGGCGGCCCGGGTGATCGGCGAGCGGCGGCTGCGGCGGCCGGCCGTCGTCTGGGTCCTGCTGGGGCTGCCGCTGCTGGTGCCGCCCTTCGCGACCGGCTCGGGCCTCACCGAGTGGTTCATCCGCCTCGGCATCGCCGACACGCTGCCCGGCCTGGTGGTGGCGCACCTGGTGCCGGTGCTGCCCTACGTCGTGCTCATCCTGGCGACCGGCTTCGGCCCGGAGGTGCGCGACCTGGAGGAGGCGGCGGCCGTGCACGGAGCCGGCCCGGCGCGCCGCCTGCTGCTGGTGACCCTGCCCGCGCTCGCTCCGGTGGTCGCCGTGGCCGCGCTGCTCGGGTTCCTCGTCTCGTGGAGCCAGTACGGGCTCAGCCTGGCGGTCGGCGGGGGAACGCCGATGCTGCCCCTGGAGCTGGTCCCCTTCATCGGCTCCGACCCGCAGGTCGCCGCGGTGCTGGCGCTCGTCTTCCTGGCCCCCGCGATCCTCGCGGTCGCGCTCTCGTTCGCCGTCGTCCACCGCGCGTCGTCGCCCTCGCACGCGCGGACCACCCGCGACGACGAGCTCGTCGGTTCAGAAACGCTCATCGGAGGTGAGGCATGACCCCTCGCATACCCGAGCCGGGGCTCGTGGTCTTCGACGTCAACGAGACGCTCTCGGACATGGCACCCATCGCGGAGCGCTTCGCCGATCTCGGCGTCGGCGGCCATCTGGCGGACGTGTGGTTCGCCTCGCTGCTGCGCGACGGCTTCGCCCTCACCGCAGCCGGCGCACCCCAGCCGTTCGCGACCGTCGCTGAAGGGCTCCTGAGGGTGATCCTGGCGCGAACGAGCCCCGATAGCGGGCTGGAAGCGGCGGTGGCGCACGTCTTGGACGGGCTCGCGACTCTCGGAGTACATCCCGACGTCCCGGAGGGAATCGAGGCACTGGCGGCGGCAGGTCACCGCATGATCACTTTGTCGAACGGGTCGGCCGATGTTGCGGAGCGGCTGCTCGCGGCATGCGGGATGCGTCGTCACTTCGAGGCCTGCCTGTCCGTCGAGGACGCGGGCGCCTGGAAGCCGGCCCGCGCCGCCTACCTGCATGCAGCGGCGGTGTGTGAGGTCGCGCCTGCGCGGATGCTGATGGTCGCGGTCCACCCGTGGGATATCGACGGCGCAAGTCGCGCAGGCTTGCGCACAGCGTGGATCGACCGCGGGGCACGACCGTACCCCGGATACTTCGCCGCTCCAGATGTCACGGTCGACGTGCTCACGGACCTCCCCGAGCACCTCGAGGCTAGCCCGGCGCCTCCCGGCTGAGCTCGCCGAGCGCCTGCGGGGGTATCGGAACCTGCGCTGTTCGACTGACGACGTGGCAGACGTCGTCCTCGCGGCAGTCGGCCGGATCCAGAGTGCGCGCCCGAGAGACGAGGACCTCCAACTCGGCGCGGAGCGACTGCATCTCGACGATCCGACGAGACAGCTCGGAGCGTCGCCTCTCGAGCAGGGTCACGACATGGGCGCACGGCGACTCTCCGCGATCCCGGAAGGCGACCACCTCCCGGATCTCCCCGAGGGTGAGGCCGACCGCCTGCGCCGAGCGGACGAACGCCAGGCGCGACAGTGCGTCCTCGCCGTAGTCGCGATAGCCACCCTCGGTGCGCCGCGCGGCCGGCAGGACGCCGATCCGCTCGTAATGGCGGACGGTCCTCGGGGTGACGTCCGCGCGTCGTGCGAGTTCTCCGATCCTCATCCGCCTACGGTAGCCCTTGACCTTGACGCATACGACAAGGCTTACGGTGGAGGGCAGGAGCGATCCCCGAGGAGCGGACACGATGCAGATCACCCTGCGGTACTTCGACGGCTGCCCCAACTGGCGCACCGCGCAGGAACGCCTGCGCGCTGCGCTCGCCGATGCCGGCGCCGCGGATGCGGCGATCGGGCTGGAGCGGGTGGAGACCCACGAGGAGGCCGTGCGCCTCGGATTCCGGGGATCCCCCACCGTCCTCATCGACGGTCGTGATCCCTTCGCCGACGAGCGCGCCGACGTCGGTCTCGCCTGCCGGGTGTACGCCACCCCTGAGGGGTTCCAGGGCGCGCCGACCCTCGACCAGCTCCGCGCAGCGCTCGGCGCGTGAGGTCGGTGGGCCGCCTCGCCACAGGCCTCGCGGCCTCCGGAGTACTGGTCATCTGCTGCGCCCTCGGCCCCGCTGCGATCGTGGCAGGCCTGGCGATGGGGCTGGGCGGCCTCGGCCTCGGTGTCTGGATGGTGGTCGGTGCGGGCATCCTCGTCGCAGGAGCGGGCGCCCTCGGCGCGTCGCTTCGACGCCGCCGGGTGGGGACGACCTGCGCATCTCGTCCGCCGGTCACGGCAACCGAAGGAGAGCGAGACCGGTGAGCGACACCTACGACGCCGCGGTGATCGGCGCCGGGCCGGCGGGCGAAGTCGCCGTGGCGCGCCTGGCCCAGGAGGGAATGCGCGTGGCCCTGATCGAGCGCGAGCTGGTCGGCGGCGAGTGCGCCTACTGGGCGTGCATCCCCAGCAAGACTCTGCTGCGCCCTCCCGAGGCACGCGCAGAGGCGCGACGAGTGGCGGGCATCGCCGAGCCGTCGCTGTCGTTCGAGGAGATCGCCGCCTACCGCGACGAGATGGTCCGACACCTCGACGACTCCGCCCAGGTGGACGGCTACCGGGAGATGGGCGTCGCCGTGCACAAGGGCGCCGCGCGCGCCCTCGCCCCGGGGCGCCTGGAGGTCGACGGCCAGGTCGTCGAGGCCGAGCGCATCATCGTGGCGACCGGCAGCGAGCAGTCGATCCCGCCGATTGATGGTCTCGTCGAGGCCGGCTACTGGACCAATCGCCAGGCGACGACCGCCGGCGCGGTCCCCGAGAGCCTGGTGGTGCTAGGCGGCGGGCCCGTGGGGGTCGAGCTCGGGCAGCTCTACCGGCGCCTCGGGGCCGAGGTGACCATCGTCCAGGCCGGCGAGGCTCTCGTGCCGCGCGAGGACGCCGCGGTCGGCGAGATCATGGCCGGGGTGCTCGGCGAGGAGGGCATCGACGTACGCCTCGGCGCGCGAGCGGTGCGGGTCTCGCGCGAGGGATCCGATCGCGTGGTCCACCTCGACGACGGCGGCGAAGTACGGGGGCGCGAGCTGCTGGTGGCGACCGGCCGCCGGCCGCGGGTCGCCGACCTCGGCCTCGAGAGGCTCGGGGTCGAGGTGGGTGAGCGCGGCGTCACGATCGACGAGCGCTGCCGCGCGGCAGACGGCGTCTGGGCGATCGGCGACGTGACTGGGGTGATGCTGTTCACCCACGTCGGCATGTACCAGGCGCGGGTGGCGTGCGCGGACATAGCCGGACAGCCGGCGCGAGCGGACTACTCGGCGATCCCGCGGGTCGTCTTCAGCGATCCCGAGATCGCGGCCGTCGGGCTCCGCGCCGACCAGGCGCGCGAGCGCGGCATCGAGACCGTCACCTCTAGAATCGAGTTGCCCGACGCGATCGCCCGGCCGTGGACCTACGAGCGCGACCCGAGCGGGACGCTCGGCCTCGTCGCCGATGCACGCGCGCGGGTGCTGATCGGCGCCTGGGCGGTGGCGCCCCTTGCGGGCGAGTGGATTCACCAAGTGTCTCTGGCGGTCAAGGCACGCATCGGCCTCGACGTGCTGCGTGACACCGTCGCCCAGTTCCCGACCTTCAGTGAAGCGGTCCTCAAGGGCATCGAGGCGCTGGAGTAGCGCTCAACGGCTGGCATGGCGTTAAAGAGGCCGTTGCGGGTCTACGCGCTTCCCCCTTGGCAGGTCAGACACGCGCGGACCGCCACTCCTCCGAGCGAGCAGAGGGCGAAGGCCCCCTTCACCGAGTCCCGTGCGGGGTCAGTGACATCGGGCGGGCGGATCACCGGACTCGGTGCGAGCCAGGCCGGCCATCGGGCGCGCGCGGGTAGCCGTCGGCATCGCGGCGCTCCGGGCCGGAGCCGCAGGACGCTGCTCGACCACAGCCTGAAGCGCTCGGATCTCGTCGGTCAGCAGCTGCGCGTCCAGCCGACCCCGAGCCGCCCGTTCCCCGCTCGCCGTGAGCGCGACCCGGCGAGCAAACTCTCGCTCTCTCCGGAGGGCGGGCAACCGCGCCCGAATACGCTCTGGCAGCAACCGACCGAGGTCTGATCGTCCGGCGGTCAGGGCGGACTCACGGTGGTCGGCATCCGCGATATCGAGGGCGAGCCGCTTCGCATCAGAGCGGCCCCAAGAGCGGGCGAGGGCTGCCGCCAGTCTCTCCGGCTCGTGGTGCACGGCGAACAACGTCAGGTCGACGCGCTGGCGGCTGGCGGCGACGTAGGCCCACTCCCGCCCTCCCCGCTCTGGGGTGGCGAGTAGGTAGGTGCGCTCGACGGTCGTTCCCTGGCTGATGTGGCCGGTGAGGGCGTAGCCGTGGTGGGCGTCGCCGAGGTACTCCTCGGGCAACCGCACGGGCGCGCCCGCGTCGGTGCGCACAAGGAGCGACCGTCCCACCGTGTCCACCTCCAGCACCTCGCCCCGCGTGCCGTTGCGCACGCCAAGGCGGTAGTCGTTGCGTCGGCACACCAGGCGATCGCCCGCCGCCCACTCCCGGCCTGAGGCGACGATCCGCGACGGCCCGAGCAGCCCTCCCTGGTCGAGGGTGGCGCGCGCCATCTGGTTGAGCGTCGCGACCTCGTGGCGGTCGTGGGCGAGGATCAACCCGCTCCCCGGATCCGCCAGCGACGTCTCGGCCCACGCCGCGACCAGCGCTGCCCGCGCGTCGCGGGCGTCGTCGAAGCCCTGAAGGCGCCCGTGCTCAGCGAGTACGGCAAGCGCTTCGCTGGCACGTCCGGCCGCGAGCTGGTCGGCGACCTGACGCTGTAAGGCGGTGCGCTGGCGGCGGTTCTCGACGAGCTCGGCGACACCCAGCCGATCGGCGAGCACCGCGAAGCCGCCAGCCGCATCGATCGCCGGTAGCTGCGCGCGGTCGCCAACGAGGATGAGGCGGGCGCGGCGCTGAGCCGCCTCGACGGTGAGGCGCTCGAGGGCGCGCGTCGGCATCATCGAGGCCTCGTCGCAGACGATCACGGCGCCGATTGGGATCGCCTCCCCATCGCCGCGGGCGATCCGGTCGAGCAGGAGCGCGGCGGTCTGTGAGGGGATGCCCGCGTCGCGCTGCAGGACGTCGGCCGCCTGGCCCTGCCAGGCGACGCCGATCACCGGGATCCCGGAGCGCTCGTAGGCCTCGCGCACCGCCTCGAGCGCGAACGTCTTGCCGGTGCCGGCGCGGGCCTCCATCACCCGCACCCGTCCCTCGCCCGAGCAGAGGTGGCGGACTGCGGCCGCCTGGTCGGCGCCGAGGGTCGGTCGCGCCGTGATCGCCGCCTCGGTCGCGTCGTCCCTTGCAGCCAGCCCGCCGTCTGGATCGGCGCCGGCTGCCGCTTCGAGTAGGCGGACCTCGGCGCGGAGCATGCCGGGCGTCGAGTAGAGCGCCTCCTGGTGCCCGGCGCCGTGCTCGACCCGTGCGCCGACGAGAGGGACGCACTCGCGTGCGAGGAAGTCGTCGGCTAGCTGCTCCAGGACCCCGGCGGCGGCGCCATCTGGATGCGCGTCGGCGAGCGCCTGGATTACCTCGCGGCGGGTGAAGTGGGCGCTGCGCTGGGTGAGGCCTGCCGGTCCGAGCATGCCTACCCGAGTGGAGTCGAGGTCGGTTCGGGAACGCCCATCTCCCCTCTGACGCCGACGCCCGATGAGGACGGCGCGCTCGCGACCACCGAAGCCGTGCTCGGCCGCGCGCGCCCGCCACTCCCCCACGGCACGCTCGCGCGAGGCGACCCGCTTTCGGTCCCGTGTCTCGCGCTGGATGACGGCCATCCCGCGGGCGCTCAGATAGCCGCGAGCGGTCGCCTCCGCGACGATCTCGGCGTGCCGCGTCGAGAAGTGCTCGCACACCTCGGCCGGCACGCCGGCGAGCTCGGCGATCCCGTTGCGCACCGGCTTCCACTCGACTCCGAGTGAGCGGGTGAGGGCGTCGCGCATGACGGCTTCCGCGATCGTGCCGGCGGTCTTGGCCTCGGCGTAGACCGGGCGCATGTCGGGCGCGCTCCAGCGCCCGTCGGGGCCCATCACCCTGTTGGCGATCACCAGGTGGGCGTGCAGGTGCGGGTCGCCTGAGCGGGCCATCTCGTGCAGGTACATCGCCCCGGCGAACCCATGCCCGGGCAGAACCGTCACCCCGTTGCGACCGCGGCGCACGAAGCAGGCGCGCCGCTCGAGGTAGTCGAGGCCAGCGCGGGCGCCGGCCGCCTGGGCGGCGAGGATCGCCCGCCGGATGCCCTCGTCGCCCACCGCTGCGAGGACGCTGACGCTCTTGGGCGCGGTGAAGGTGAGGTCGAATGCGACGTTGCCACCGCGACGGCGGCCGGCCCCTGCGAGCTCCTCATCCGAAACCGGGTTCCGACCTTCGAGCAGCTCGCCGAAGGCGCCGTCCTGCGGTTCGCCCGTTAGGCCAAGAGAGGCGGCTGCCCTGCCCTCCCAGCTTCCCCTCACCTGCCCGCGCTCGGAGTAGTAGTCGTCCCGGGCGAACTCCGCGCGCTCGTAGTAGTCGGGCCCCTTCGCGGCGCGGATCGTCAGCATCTCGCGCCGAGCATCACATGATGCAACTGCGCCCGCCATCTTTGCGGGTCTGTTGAGACCACGTCGCGAACTGGTGCGGGGGCGATCACGGTGGGAGCGGCGTTCGGGGCGTCGCCGTGGTCGGAGGGTGCCTGCTCGGTTCGTCCTGGCGGCCGTGCGTTGGCTGCGTGCTGCGCGTCTGGTTGGGCCGTTGGCGGGCGCAGCCCGGCGGGCCACCGATAAGCCCGTCGGGCGTCCCGGTCAGCGCGGGGCGGAGCGAAGGCCGGGACGGGTCCCCCGCCGCGCGTGACCTGTGGCCCGCGCCGCGCCCGTCCCGGTCGGTGTCGGGGCTACGCCGCGAGCGCCTCGTTCTCTGAGTGGTCGCGCAGGCCGGCGGCGATCCGCTCGGGCAGGACGGGTCGCACCAGGTCGGTGACGAGGGCGTCGAGGCCGGCGGCGATGCCGCCGCCGTAGCGCCCCGGCACGCTCGCCGGGCGCCGGTCGCTGCGCGGCAGGGCCGCCTGGTCGGCGAACCACGCGAGCGCGAGCGCCTGGAGGGTCCGTCCGAGCATCTGCTCGGGACTCCGTGCTCCATCGATCCATTCGGTGAGCGCCCGCTCTGCTTCCTCGGGTGTCGCGTAGCTGACCTTCTGGCGGGTCACCCCCGCCTTGGTCGTGCGTGTCTCGACGTGGTGGAGGCGTTCATGGCAGAGGGCGAGGCCGCGGGCGGCCTCGGCCTGGTGGTGGTGCAGGGCGGTCAGGGCGATGGCGCGGGCCATCTCGATCGTGATCGCCTCGGGCTCGTCGTAGGCGAGCAGCGCCCGCCGGCCGAGGTCGAGGTTCGCGAGGCGCGCGCTCCGCCGGTCCTCTGCGGCTTCGGCCCGCTCGCGCGCCCGGCGCGCATCCTCGGACTCAGGCGCAACGGCGGCGGCCGCCTCGGGGTCCTCGCCGCGGGCCTCGCCGTCGGCGGCCACCCGCTCGGCGCGTGCCTTCTCGTCGGCGGCGCGGCGCTCGGCGGCGCGCTCTTCGACCCGCTCGACGTGGAGGCGCACACGGTCGGTGAGCCACGCCCGGTCGGCGACCCAGCCGCGCCGCCAGTAGCTGTCCTCCCGCTCGGGGAACTCGATCAGGCAACGGTAGGCGCGCGCGGCATCCATATCCTCGGCGCCCAGGTGGACGCCCCGTATCCCCGCCGCCTCGGCGCGGGCGACCAACTCGCCGTCGGCGTCGGGGTCGAGCAGGTCGGCGAGGTCGAGGTGGCCGGGGAGGGACGCCAGCAGCGGCCCCTCCCCCCGCCGCACGGCGAGCTCGCCGATCACCGCGTCGGGGCGGTCGGTGAGCTCGGCGGAAGTCACGCGGCTCTCGCGCACGGCCGCCACCACAGCATCGGCGATCGGCACCGAGACGGCGGCGACGGCGTCCACGCGCGGTACGGCGGCGAGGCTGAGTACGCCGTCGCTGATCGCCTCGGTGACCGCCTCCGGCAGGCGCAGGAGACGTAGCCGCTCGGAGACGTGGCGGCGTGAGCAGCCGACCGCCTCGGCGATCCGTCGTTGGGTCCACCCGGCGTCGGTGGCGCGCTGGTAGGCGCGCGCCTCCTCGACCGGGTCGAGCCCACGGCGGCGCAGGTTCGCCGCGAGGGCAGCGGCGAGCTGTGCCGACTCGCCCACCTCGCCGCTGCGCTCGATCACCGGCACCGCGGCGAGCCCCGCCGCCTTGGCGGCGGCGAGGCGGCGGTGGCCGTCGATCAGCACCGGGCCGGCGTCCGTTTGCTCGACCAGCAGCGGTTGCAGGATCCCCTGGGCGCGGACCGAGTCGGTGAGCGCCTGGTGGTCGGCCTCGTCGTCGCCGGCGCGCGGGTTCCAACCCTCGCGCACCGTGATCGCCTCGACGGCGAGCACCGCGAGCGTCGCCTCAGTCGTCGCGTGGGTGTCTGTCGTCGTCATGCCCTCTTCCTCTCTGCGGGCGGGCGGCCGGCCCACCGGGCCGGGCCGCTCGCGGTGGTGGTGGTGGCGGCGCTCGGTTGCGGCCGCTCGGCGGCGGCGATCGCGCAGAGCGCGGCGAACTCGATGTGGGCGGCCATCGCCGGGCTCATCGACAGGGCCGCCCCCGCCTCATCCAGGCTCGCCCCCGGCCCCTCTATGGGGAAGCGCAGCTCGAGCAGGGCGCGCACGGTCGGCTGGAGGCCGTCGGCCGCGAGGGCGGCACGCACCTGGGCTCGCAGGGCGGCCGCGTCGTGTCGAGGCCCGTTCATGCCGCACCCTCAGACTCGGCGACCATCAGGCGGTAGCCGACGCCCCACACGTTCACGATCGTGGTGGCACCCGACCCCGCATCGAGGAGGGCGCGGCGGAGGCGGGAGGCGTGGGAGTCGACGGTGCGGGTGCGGGTCACCCGCCCCGAGTAACCCCACACGCGGCGCATCAGGTCCTCCTTGGAGACGACCTCCCCGGGGCGCTCAGCGAGCGCCACCAGCAAGTCGAACTCCAGCCGCGTCAGGTTGAGCGCCGAGTCTGCCCAGAACGCAATCCGGCGGAGGCGGTCGATCGACAGCGGGCCGAGCACGACCGCCTGGTGGCGCTCCGCCGGGGGGACGTCGAGTGGCAGCTCGGGGATCGCCTCGGCGGCGGCGCGAAGGCCCGCCTCGGCGCGCCGGACGGAGGTCGCCGCCAACTGCCAGCCCGGCTGCGGGGCGGTGCCCGCGAGCCGCTCCAGGTCGGCGGCAAGACGCGCCGCCCGCCGGGCGGCCGCCATCGACTCGGCGTAGAGGCGGTCGGCCTCAGCCTCATCGACGCGCACGGCGTCGGCCGGCGGAGGAGGCGTCCGGGCGAGGAAGAGCGGCCGGCGGTCAGGCGGGGAGGTCGTCGCCACCTGCGGCCCCCTTCCCGTTGGCCGCGCCGACCGGCACCCGCTCGGCGTCGCCGCTGCGTGGGGCGTCGAGGTACTGGACCGAGGCGGCGAGGATCTCGACCGCCTCCCGGCGGCCACCGTCGTCGGTGCGCCACTCACGCCAGGCGAGGCGACCGGCGACGCCGATGCGTCGCCCCTTCGTCAGATGCTCGGCGGCGGCCTCGCCGTGTCGGCCGAAGACGGCGACGTCGAAGAAGTTCGGCCGGTCCTCCCAGGCATCGCCGGAGCGGGTGCGGGTGGCGACGGCCAGGCGCAGCGAGCAGACCGCCTCCCCGGCGGCCGTGTAACGCAGCTCGGGGTCGCGGGTCAGCCGACCGACCAGGCCGACGGTGTTGAGGTCAGCGGGCACGGGTGGCCCCGCTTCCCGGCGCGGGCGCCGCGGCGCGCGCGAGCGCAGGCCGTCGCCCGTTGGTACGGTCGAAACGCATCCGAAGGCCTCCTTCGGTTGCCACGGCCCGGGGCGTTCACAGCGCCGCCGGGCCTCTTTGATTGTGCGGACGACGCTACACGCTTGCGAGCCATTACGTCAATGGTTGATGTCCGTCCGGACGCCTTCGCTACAGCGATGCAACTGCGCCGGATAGGGGTGACGTGGCCTTCTCTCGGCGGCGTCGAATGAGCGTGCGGACGACCTTGGTTCCCATGCCCACCGCCTCCGCGATAGTTCGCACAGCGATCCCCTCGTCGACGGCCGCGAGGATGGCCTTGTCGCGCTCGTCGATGGCGAGTCTGCGGCTGCGGCTCGCCGCGACAGCTCGTGACGCTGCACGACCCACCTCGCTGAGGGCACCCTCGAACCCTCGCCGACGGCTGTAGGGGCCGCCGCGTCCAGGTCGCGCCGCGAGGGTCCTGCGGGCGATGGCCGACACCGCCGCCTTCGTCACTCCAGCCGCCTTGCCGATCTCATCGAGGCGAGCGCCGGCGCGGACAGCCGCGACCACCGCGACCTCACGCTCCTCCAGGGCCTGCCGCTCGCTCTTCCTCGCCTCGGCGGCGCGCCGGGCCAAGGCACTGAGGCCACTCAACGTCGACGCCTGTGCTGATCTGTCGTCCGTCACGGTTCCTACGGTAGTAGCCGCAGCTCGCGAGATCGCGGGGAGCACACTGCGGTCACGCTTCAGTGCGGGAGACGGCGCATGCTGTTCATTCTCTCTCTGCTCATCGCCTCGTTTGCCTTGAGCCACTTCCCTCTGTCGCCCGCGCGCAGCGGTCCCGGCCTCCCCTAACGCTAGGGTCATCCAAGGCATGGCCGACGCGATAATCGACAACCCGATTCTCAACACGCCGTTCGCAGAGCCAACGCGCCACTTCCGCTTCGGCGACGAGGGGATTACCGGCGAGATCGTGCAGGGGCGCAGGGCGTCGTCGTACTTCCTGCCGATCCCGGCGGCCAGGAAGAAGGGCCAGCTCCAGATGACCGACTGGACCCTCGACCGCCTCGAGGAAACCAAGTTCATCAACGAGGTGCGCCGCAAGGTCGGGATGTGGCGCATCGGCGGCTGGGTGGGCGTGACGCCCACCACTCGCCGGCTGCTCGACCATTGGACCGACCCGGACCGCGAGCGCAAGCTCTTCTTCTGCCAGGTCGAGGCACTCGAGACGGCGATCTACATCTCCGAGGTGGCGCACCGCTACGGCGACGCCTGGATCGCCAACGAGCTGCGCGAGAAGAACGACCTGCACAACCCCGGTCTGATGCGGCTCGCCCTCAAAATGGCGACCGGCTCGGGCAAGACCGTGGTGATGGGCATGCTCATCGCCTGGCAGACGCTCAACAAGCTGGAACGCCCCCAGGACGGCCGCTTCGGCGACGCCTTCCTGATCGTTGCCCCCGGCATCACCATCCGCGACCGCCTGCGGGTGCTGCTGCCGTCCGACCCCGACAGCTACTACCGCCAGCGCGACCTCGTGCCGCCCGCCGACATGGCGCGGCTGGGCGAGGCCAAGATCGTCATCACCAATTTCCACTCGTTCATGCTCCGCGAGAGCGGGGCCGCCTCGCGCGTGACCAAGGCGATCCTCACCCAGGGCGGCCCGAGCCCCTTCACCGAGTCGCCCGACCGCATGGTGCGCCGCGTCTGCCGCGAGCTCGGCACCAAGCGCAACGTGATCGTGCTGAACGACGAGGCCCACCACTGCTACCGCCCGAAGGGCGACCCCGACGTGGGGGCCGGCCTAACGGGCGACGAGAAGAAGGAAGCCCAGCAGCGCGAGCGCGACGCACGGGTATGGATCTCGGGCCTCGAAGCTGTGGCCACCAAGATCGGGATCCGGGCCGTATACGACCTGTCGGCCACCCCCTTCTTCCTGCGCGGCTCGGGCTACAACGAGGGAACGCTCTTTCCCTGGGTCGTCTCCGACTTCTCGCTCATCGACGCCATCGAGAGCGGCATCGTCAAGGTGCCGCGCGTGCCGGTGGCCGACGATTCGGGCGCCGGCGCGCAGCCCACCTATCGCGACCTCTGGCTGCGCATCCGCGACGACCTGCCGAAGAAGGGTCGAAGGACGGCCGGCCTCGGCGAGGAGCCGCGCCCGCCGGCCGAGCTGGAGAGTGCGCTCGTCAGCCTCTACGACAACTACGCCAAGGCCTTCGCCCGCTTCGAGGAGCGCGCGGCCACGGATCCCGGCGCGGGCACGCCGCCGGTCTTCATCGTGGTCTGCAACAACACCAGCGTCTCCAAGCTGGTGTTCGACTGGATCGCCGGGTGGGAGAAGACCTTCTTCGGCAACGAGGGGACCAGGAAGGTCAAGGGCAAGCTCGGCCTGTTCTCCAACGTGACCGACGACGGCGTCGACTGGCGCGATCGGCCGCGCACCATCCTCATCGACTCGGAGCAGCTCGAGTCGGGGGATGCCATGAGCGCCGACTTCAAGAGAATCGCCTCCCGGGAGATCGAGGAGTTCCGCGCCGAGTACCGGCAGCGCTACCCCGGCCGCGACGCCGAGGCCCTCACCGATGAGGACCTTCTGCGCGAGGTGATGAACACCGTCGGCAAGCCGGGCAAGCTCGGCGAGCAGATCCGCTGCGTAGTGAGCGTCTCGATGCTCACCGAGGGGTGGGACGCCAACACCGTCACCCACATCCTCGGCGTGCGCGCCTTCGGCACCCAACTCCTGTGCGAGCAGGTCGTCGGCCGTGGCCTGCGCCGTCGCAGCTACGCCGTCAACGGGGAGGGCTTCTTCGAGCCCGAGTACGCCGAGGTGTACGGCGTGCCCTTCTCGTTCATCCCCTGCTCGGGCGCCACCGCCGACCCGCCCCCCGGCAAGGCCGTGACGCGCGTCCGCGCCATCGAGTCGCGCGAGCACCTTGAGCTGACCTTCCCACGCATCACGGGCTACCGCTACGAGGTCGGCACCACTGAGCTGCACGCCCGGTTCACCGACGAGCACCGCATGACCCTCTCCACCGAGGACATCCCGACGTCGGTCGATGTGAGCGGCGTCGTCGGCGAGCGCGAGATCCACACCCTCGACAGCCTCCTGAAGTGTCGCCGCCAGGAGGTGGCCTTCGCGCTGGCCGACCGGGTTCTGCGCGGGTACTTCCCGGACACGCCCTGGCTGTTCCCGCAACTGGTGGAGCACGCGCGCTCGTGGATGGACCAGTGCGTGACGCTGAAGGACAACACCTTCATCCAGCTTCTGCTGATCACGCAGCGCCAGCACGCCGCCGCGGCCCTCATCCATCGGGCGATCATCGGCGCCGAGCCGGGCCCGCGCCGCGTGCTCGCCCAGCCGGCGCCGTACGACGCGCTGGGCTCAACCTGCCACGTCGATTTCGATACCACCAAGGCCGTCTGGGAGACGGACGCCGAGCGCTGTCACGTGAGCCACGTTGTGATGGATTCGAACTGGGAGGCCGTGGTCGCCGAGCGCCTGGAGGACATGCCCGAGGTGCTCGCCTACGCCAAGAACCAGGGGATGGGCTTCACGATCCCCTACGTGATGGACGGTGATGACCGCTCGTACGTGCCCGACTTCCTGGTCAGGATGGACGACGGGCGGGGTGCCGACGACCCGCTGAACCTGGTGGTCGAGGTCTCGGGCGCCGCGCGTCGCGACAAGGCCGAGAAGGTGCACACGGCGCGCGAGCTGTGGGTGCCCGGAGTCAACAACCTGGGTGACTTCGGGCGCTGGAGCTTCGTCGAGGTCAGCGACCCCTGGGACGCAAAGAACCTGATCCGCGCGCATCTCGCCACGCGTCACCAGGAGACGCTCGCGTGAGCCCGCCCCGCCGCAAGGCCCCGGCCGGACCGACGCCCGTCGAGGCCATCGAGCACCGGGACGGGCGGGTCAACATCCCCACCGGCGAGCTGCGCGACTTCGTCGCCAACGATGAGGGCACTCCGCCCAAGGTGCTCTACCCGCGCGACCCGAGCCTCGACCCGCAGCTCGTGTGGAGGGGCAAGGACGAGCAGGACGCCGAGGACCTCGCCGTACCCAGCGTGCCGATCTACATACAGGAGACGGTGCACCCGCGGGCGATCATCGAGAACCTGCGTCACACCACGGCCGCCAGGGAGGACGAGCCCGAGCTGGCGCTGTTCGACGACCTCTATGAAAGCGACTTTGACCGGCGCGTCGATTTCTACGAGCACCAGGAGAAGTGGAAAAACCGCCTCATCCTGGGCGACTCCCTGCTGGTCATGACCAGCCTCGCCGAGAAAGAGCGCCTCAAGGGCAAGGTCCAGATGATCTACATGGACCCGCCCTACGGCATCAAGTTCGGCTCCAACTGGCAGGTGTCAACGCGCAAGCGAGACGTCAAGGACGGCAAGGTCGAGGACGCGACCCGCCAGCCCGAGCAGATCAAGGCCTTCCGAGACACGTGGGAGCTGGGAATCCACTCGTACCTGACGTACCTGCGGGATCGGTTGGTCGTCGCTCGGGAGCTGTTGACGGAGACCGGAAGCCTGTTCGTCCAGATCGGTGATGAGAACGTCCATCTCGTCCGGTCCGTGCTGGACGAGGTGTTCGGAAGCGAGAACTTTGCGGCCATGATCGCTTTTCGGACGACGACCGGGGCAAGCAGCCCGATGGCGGCCACCAGAGTCATCGGAGGAGTGATGGACCATCTCCTCTGGTACGCCCGAGACGTCGCTGCCGTGAAATACCACCAACTCTTCCGCGACAAGGTGGCGGGCGGTGCTGGAGCCGCGCAGTACACCCGGCTGATACACCGAGACGGCACCCAGCGCCGCGCGTCAGCCGAGGACATGCGGGCGCTTCCTGAAGGCTGGCGACTTGGGGCCTTCGACAACCTCGTCTCGACCGGCCCGGGGACCACGACCGAGTTCCCTGTCGAGTTCAATGGCGACGTCTACCGACCTCAGAGCGGCCATTGGAAGACGACGGCGGCGGGGATAGAACGCCTGCGCCTCGCGGGCCGGCTCGGTGTGTCCGGACGGACGTTGAGGTACGTCCGTTACATCGACGACTTTCCCGCCTCGCCGATTCACTCGATGTGGGAGGACACGGCGACCGGGAGTTTTACGGACCCGAAGGTCTACGTCGTCCAGTCGAACACCAAGGTCATCCAACGGTGCGTGCTGATGACGACCGACCCCGGAGACCTCGTTCTCGACCCGACCTGCGGAAGCGGAACGTCGGCTGTTGTCGCAGAGCAGTGGGGGCGTCGCTGGATCACCGTTGATACCTCCCGGGTGTCAGTGGCGTTAGCTCGCACGAGGCTAATGTCGTCGCGTTTCGCGCTCTATCGCCTTATGGATCCAGAGGGCGCCGACGTTCGGAAGGGCTTCGACTGCAGGACGGTGCCAAGGGTGACCCTCAGGTCCATCGCGCAGAACCCGGACATCCGCGAGGGCATGTCCCGCGAGGAGATCGACGCGGCGATCGCAAGGCACGCGGAGCAGGAGGTCCTCTTCGACCAGCCGTTCGAGGACAAGACGCGCATCCGGGTGACCGGTCCGTTCACGGTCGAGAGCATCTCCCCCCACCGGGTCGCCTCCGACGAGCAGGACCGGCCCGAGGCGGCCGACGTCACGCCCACCGGCGGGGGCTTCGCGTCGATGATCCTGGACAACCTCCGCAAGGCGGGCGTGCAGAACACAGTGCGCCAGGAGCACCTCTCCTTCGACGCGCTCGATCCTTCGGCCGGCGCGTGGCTGCACGCACGCGGGTCATTCACCGACCGCGAGGGCGTGGAGCGCACGGCGGGCGTCTCGCTCGGTCCCGAGTACGGCACGGTCGAC
Source organism: Dehalococcoidia bacterium (assembly GCA_050248355.1). Taxonomy (GTDB): domain Bacteria; phylum Chloroflexota; class Dehalococcoidia; order UBA2979; family UBA2979; genus JAIBBD01. Next base: position 5,217 of record JBFWSN010000029.1, on the reverse strand, counting down.
GGGGTGCAGGTGAAGGAGGCCGCCAAGGAGGCCCTGCGCGGCGCCGGGGTCGATCTGCTGCTGGTGTGCGGCTTCGCCTTCGACCCCGACGCGGGCGAGCGCGCGAAGGAGTTCAAGCCCGAAAAGGACGCGGGCTGGGCGGTGGCCGCCGAGGAGCGCAAGGTCGGCCGCCTGCCGGTGATGCTGGTGAAGATGAACCCGGACCTGGCGATGGGCGTCGACCTGCTCAAGAAGACCGGCGCCGGCAACCTGTTCATGGTGTTCGGCGAGCCCGACGTGGAGATCGCCCGCACCGACGACGGCCGGATCGAGGTGGAGATCCGCGGGGTGGACGTCTACGACCCCACCACGGGCGAGCTGCGCTCCAGCTCGGTCGACGACATCGCCTGCTGGATGATCGATACGAACTACGACGGCGAGAGCTTCTTCGTGCGCCACGCCTACTTCCTGGGCGAGGGCGACCCCTACGCCAACCTGAAGCGCGCCCTGCGGGCCGAGATCGACGAGGATGCCTGGGCGAGCCTCTACCGGGCCCGCAGCCGCCCGTTCACTCTGCCCGCGAAGGGCCAGATCGCTGTGAAGGTGATCAACCACTACGGCGACGAGGTGCTGAAGGTGTACACCGTCACCTGATGGCTACCTCCGGCTACGCACGGTTCCGCAAGGCGGATCTGCAGATGCAGACGCCCGTGGACCGCCACCATTGGACGGGCGCCGCCTTGGACGCGGGCGGCTGCGGCCTCCCGTTCAACCCCTCCGACGACCAGATCGACAGGTCCGCGAGGCGCTACGCCGATCGCTGCCGGGAAGTCGGAATCGAGATCATCGGGCTGACCGACCACAATCTCGGAGGGCCTGATGCAGAGCGGTTTCATGCGGCCCTCGCGGCTCATCTCGGTGATCACGCGACGATCTTCCCCGGGTTTGAGGTGGCAGCGAAGGTGGGGAGGGGGGCTCATTTTCTCTGCCTTTTCGAGCCCGGGACTCCGCTCAGCCACGTCTCGGACGTACTGAGCGAACTCGGTTTGCCCGCCCAGAATCGGTTCTCGGGGGGTGACCCGAGCCCGTCGCCGGTCAGCTTCGCCACCCTTGCCGAGGTCGTGCAGAAGAAGCATGGCGGAGTGCTCGTCGCGGCACACGCGATCGATCAGAGCGGGGTGTGCAACGACAAGACCCTCACCGACTCTTGGTCGAAGGAACTCATCAACGATCCGAATCTTCTGTGTGTCGAGCTTCCGAAGCCCCGGAGCGACTATGAGGATCCGTCGAATCACAGCAAGGCCGCGAAAATCGTCCGCGGTGAAGACGGCTGGGGAAGCCGACGCGGGCCGCTTGCTGTCATCAACTCGTCTGACTGCAAACGGCTGCATGCCGACGACGCGCTCGCGGAGAGCCAGACCGAGGGTTTCATCGGCCGGCGTGCGACCTGGCTCAAGATGGACGTCGTCAGCATCGAGGGCCTACGCCAGGCGTTCCTCGATCCCGAGTCCCGGATCGCGTTTCCCAAGAGACCCGACGATCGGCAGGAGTCGCCTCCGGACCGCCGGCCCGAGCAGGCGCGCATAGTGAGGCTCGAGGTCAGCGGCGTGGAGTTCCTAGCCGATCAGGTGATCGAGCTGAGTCCGCAACTCAATACGCTGATCGGAGGCGGAGGGACCGGAAAGTCGACGATCCTCGAGTACCTGCGCGTGGCTCTGGATGCCGAGCGGTTGATCGCTCCGTCGCCGACCGATCGAACGCCAGGGATCACAACCACTCTCGCCGGCGGGCGGGCGGTGGTGATGTGCGCCGACGGCGGCGGTGGCCTCATGGCGACCCTCCGGGCGAGCGGCAGTCAGGCGGTCGACGACGAAGGCCAGCAGATTGAGGACCTGCGCGCGCGCTTTCCGATCAGAGCGATTGGCCAGCGGGAGATCTACGCCATCTCAAACGACCGCGATGCCCTGCGCGCTCTTGTGGACCACCTTGGTCGTGACGACCTGGGCTCCATCGCCCATGAAACTTCGACCGTTCAGAGTCGGCTCGACGAGTTGGAGCGCGGCCGCTCGCGCCGCGAGTCCCTCGATGCCGAGCGCAAGCGCCTCATCGGCGAGATCGATCGGCACGAGGGCCTGCTCAGGGCACGAGCGGCCCAGGCCGGTCCTCTGGCCGCGCTCGCCGCCGCCCGAGCGGAGACCGAGGTCGTCGAGACCATCGACGCCCGGGTGCGAGAGGCCGCCGAGCGCCTTAGGGAGGCGAGCGCAGATCTCACTCTGGGTGTGTCGACGTCGGAGCTAGACGCTCGCGATACGCCGAATCGTTTAGCCATCTCAGAGCTTCGCGACCGCGCCTCCAAGGAGATCACGCGCGCCGCATCGGCGGTAGAAGACCTAGCTAGATCACTGGATGCATGGGTCGCCCGCGCAGGCCAGGATGAGACCCGGCAGGCATGGCGTTCCACACTCACGGAATCCGAGAACGCGTATCGGGCGGTCGCCGTCGACGACGAAGCAAGCGACGACCCCAAGACCCTCCTCGACGCTCGCCGTCGCGAGCTCGGGGAGGTGGAACTGGAGATCGCCCAGCTCGACGCCAGGATGGCGGAAGAGCCGGCACTCTTGGCTCGACTTGGCAAGCTGTGGGCGCGTGAGTCCGAAGTCAGGGAGAGACTGGCCCGGGACTTGGGTGACGCCGTGCCGATGACCGGCGCGGGCTCCCCCTACGTCACCCTCAGCGTCGACCGATTCGGGCAGCTCGACGACCTTCGCAAAGCGTTGAGAATCCGTGACGGCCGATCCTTCTCCGACCAGGACGTCGAGGAGCTGGTCAGAACCATCGACCGACACCGACAGCCGGACCAGGACCCGGTCGCCCTGCTGTGCGCGTGGGCCGACGGCGGTTTCGAAACGTCTCCCCTGAAAGATATGAGCAGCGCGCGTCGCACCACCCTGGCGTTAGCATGCTCTGGGGCCGACGGTCGGCGTCTTCGACGCTTTCGGATCGCGGACCGCGTGACCGTCACTCTCTACCGGCAGGACGGAGCGCGGGCGGGAACGCTCGACGAGGGCCTCTCGGTCGGTCAGCGGTGCATCGCGGTCCTGACCCTGCTGCTGGCGACGGGGGACGCGCCCATCCTCATCGACCAGCCGGAGGACGAGATCGACAACGAGTTCATCTATCGCGAGCTGGTCCCTCTGATACGCCACGCGAAGAGCCAGCGCCAAGTGATCCTGGCCACCCACGACGCCAACATCCCGGTCAACGGCGACGCCGAGATGATCTACGCCCTTGACGCCCGCGCGGAGAACGGCCGTACGCGGGGAGGGCCGATGGAAGTCGATGAGGCCGGTAGCGCCCGCGGTGGGAAGACCGCAGTCGGAGCTCTTGACCGAGCCGCGGTCCGGATCGCCGTGAGCGAGGTGATGGAGGGGTCGCAAGAGGCCTTCGAGCGCCGCCGGTCGAAGTACGGCTTCTGATGTACGACACTCCTGCCGAACTCTTGCGGGCGATCGCTGCAGGCGAGGACTCCTACCTCGAACTCAAGGAGATTCTCGTCGAGGGCAACAGGCTCGTGATCGCTGGGGAAGGGCAGGCTCCTTCCTGGATCGCACGACAGCTTTGCTGCTTCGCGAACTCTGACGGAGGCGTGGTCGTGCTCGGTGTCAGCGACCAGAGAGTGATCGTGGGCGTCTCGGAGCCGCACCTCGACGCGCTGCAGCAACTTGTCGTGAACGCCGGCCGGGAGAATTGCGAGCCCCCCCTCGATCACCTTCTGCTCCTTGACGCGATCGAACTGGGCCCGGCCGGAGAGAAAGTGCTGAAGGTCGAGGTTCGGGCTGACTACTTCAGCGTCCACGCTCCACGCGGAAGACGCCCGACCGAGCGCATCGGCAACACCTGCCGAGAGGTCTCGATGGAATCGCTCCCCCGCCTCCTCGCTCGACGCGGCTCCCTTGCACCCGTCGACGAGCGTCCGCTACTCGGAGCCAGCATCGAGGATCTCGATCGGGATGCCGTCACCGGCTACCTGGACCGCCGCTTCGGAGAGGGTACGAGGGAAGCGGACCTGCGCCAGCTCCGCAACCTCAAGCTCGTCGCGGATGACGAGCGTGGCGAACCTCACCCTACGGTCGCCGGGGTGTTGCTCTTCGGGCGCCGGCCGGACGATCACATCAACGGAGCCTTTATCGACCTCGTGATCTACGAAGGAACCATCCCTGACGCCAACCATCAGCGTGATGCCCGCAAGATCAGCGGGCCCATTGTCGAGCAGATCGAAGTGTGCATGCACCATCTCCGGCTCTCGCCGGCAGGCACGACGCTCGCGACGAAGGACGCCGAGGGCCGCCGCGATCGCCCCCGGTACTCGCTCCGCGCCCTGCAGGAAGCGGTCGTGAACGCCCTCGTTCACCGTGACTACCTCCTTGCCGGAGGACAAGTCCGCGTCTTCGTTTTCGACGACCGGGTCGAGGTATCGAGTCCCGGACGACTCCCTAACAGCCTGTCCCCCGACGACCTGTTCGCGGGAGCGCAGCCCTATCGTCGGAACCAGATCCTGGCTGGCTTCCTGCGGGACTTCGAGAGCTCGCTCACGGGACGGGCATACATGGAAGGTCGGGCTGAAGGCTTCCTCACAATGGTCCGCGAGAGCGAGGAGCTCTCCGGCCGAACGCCCGCGCTTAGACAAGGGAGCGAGGCCGTCACCGTGACAATCTTCGGCGGTCCAGCGGGCTGACGCGCGCGCAGCAGAGAAACGGGAGCCGAGCCTTTCCAAGCCCGGCCGAGTCTGGACCGGATCACCGCCGAGTCCGACTGGCGCGGCCGGCCCGCAAGGGGCCGACGCCGTGACTGATGTCTTCGGACTCTTCCGGACTGGCGCCCCGCCCTCCTCGCGGTTTGCAGGGTTTCCGCCGGAGACGTATCGCATCAACTGCCTCGGTTCCATCGCACCACCTTCCCGGGTAGATCGTCTCCCCTGCCCGGCCCGATCGCAGCGACTGCGGCGGTAGGGGCCGCGCCAAGATCGACGCCTACCGGCCCGAGTTCCATCGCACGGACTGCCCTGGTCACCGGTCGGCCGCGCTGTTCCGGCGACGCGCGGTAAGGACATAGACGCCGCGCCGGTCGCCGGGCGCGACGCCAACGCTGAGGTAACGGTTCTCGGCTCGCGTGACCTCGATTGCGGCGCGCCGAAGCGTGGCGCGCTGGTGGCACGGCTTGGCAGCGACGATGCCGAGC
>JBFWSN010000028.1:0-23794 GCA_050248355.1 Dehalococcoidia bacterium | reverse complement strand
GGTGTCGGAGGTGTCGGCGGTATCGGTGGCATCGGCCGAGGTCATGAGGTCTCCCCCAGCCGCATCAGGCGCAGCCATTCGGAGAAGTAGCCGCGCATGTGCAGCTCGTCGGTGACCGGGCCGCTCACCACGCCGTCGGCGTCGGTCTTGTGCCGCTCCGGCAGCCCGTAGCCGCGGTTCATCAGCACCCACTCGACCTCGGGCACCGACAGCCCACGCTGGGCCTCCTCGAAGTTCGCCTGGTCGTCGGGCTCGCCGAAGGCCGGGAAGTCCTCCTGGGTCCGCATCCGCAGGACGTTCACCTCGTCCGGCACGCCGCCGACCGTGGTGGCGTGCCAGGTGAGCTGCGTGCGGTCCACGGCGAGCGGCTCGATCACCTGGACCTGGTTTCCGATGACCAGCAGGTTGGGGAAGATGTTGAGGTTGATCTGGGAGCCGACGGTGAGGTCGAGCAGCCGGTCGGCGTCGTCGCCGTGGCGCTCGCGGATCATCCGTTCGTAGGCCTCGCGACCGGGCTGCACCCGCTGGTTGCGCCAGAAGTCACCGGGCTCGGCGTAGTTGGGACGCTGGTCGATGAAGGTGTGGCCGTTGCCGAGGTACTGCACGTACATCGGCCCGTCGTCGGGGCTGCGGCCGAAGTAGGCCATGTCGCGGGGCTCGCCGAGCCGGGCGGCCACCTTCAGCAGGGAGCGGTGGGAGAACGCCGGGTGGTAGCCGTCGCCGGCGTTGTCGTAGGCGAGCTTCCAGTTGCCGCGGTAGACCATCCGGTGCGCGGCGCTGCGCAGCCGGACGTCGCCGCCGGGGGCCCGGTCGATCCAGGAGTCGAGCAGTGGCCGGGCGGCGCCCAGGTGCTCGACGAGCGGGCGCGCGTGCTCGTCGAGGTGGCCGAAGATGAAGCCGCGGTAGCTCTCCACCCGCGGTACCCGGCCGAGGTTGAAGTCCGACTTGCGAAACTCCGGCCCGTAGCCGTCCGGCCAGGGCACGCCGACCAGCTCGCCGGTGTTCTGGAAGGTCCACCCGTGGTACGGGCACTGGAAACTGCGGGCGCGGCCGGACTCCTCCCGGCAGATGGTCGCGGCACGGTGCGTGCACCGGTTGAACAGCGCGTGCAGCCGCCCGTCCCGGTCCCGGGTGATCACGATCGGGCGCAGCCCGAGGTGCTCGGTGCGGAAGTCGTTCGGCTCCGGGATCTGGCTCTCGTGGGCCAGGTACACCCAGGTTCGGCCGAAGACCTGCTGCATCTCGCGACGGAAGATCTCGTCGTCGACGTACACCGTCCGGTGCACCCGGTCCGGGCGGACGAGGTCCTCGATGCGGGGTAGGAGACCTGCGGTCATCGCGGCCGCTCCCTTCCCATTTCCGTATTCCGTATACGAAACACGGTTCATCGTGGCCTACCTCACGTCCCGGCGCAAGCCCGGGCGGGAGCTCGTTCAGGCCTTGTCGTGTGCCTCCCGGCCCGCCCCGATGTGCTGGCGCATCATGGCGGCGGCCGGGCCGGCACCGGCGCGAAGAGCGTCCACGAGCTCGTGATGTTCCTGCAGGTGAGCGGTGCCGTTGGCGGCGAGCTGGTGGAACTGTTCGAAGATCTGCAGCGCCTTCGCTCGCTCCCACACGCTGTCGAACAGCTCGACCAGGACCGGGTTGCCGGTCGCCTCGACCACCGACCGGTGCACGCTCCGGTTGAGCGCGTACGCCTCCGCGGCGTCGGCTGCCCCCTTCTCGGTCGCCGCGCACACGGCCCTCTCGACATGCCGCACCGCCGTCTCACCCAGCTCGGCGACGCGGGCGGCGGCGTACACCTCGATCGCGAGCCGGGACTCGTACAGGTGTGCGAGGTCGTCGGCCGCGACGGCCCGGACGACGTAGCCCTTGCGCCCTGTCGGTTCGACGAGGCCCTCCCGCTCCAGCCGGCGCAGGGCGTCGCGCACCGGGGTGCGGCTGATGTCGAGCCGCTCGGCGAGCGCGTCCATCACCAGCCGGGAACCCGGCGGCAGATCACCTCGCAGCATCGCCTCGCTGATGCGGCGGTAGGCCTCCTCGGCGAGGGGCGTCCCGGTGCGCCCGATGGGCTGGAGCACCATTCGCCTCGACCTCCGCTCGACTGTCCGATCCATCGTAATGACAGGTCGATCGCCGCTGGTCGAGGCGACTGCGAGTCACGGGTCACGGAGGGCCTGCGGCCACGACCGCCGTGGCGACGACGAGGTCCTGCCAGGACATCCCCACGCTCTTGAACACGACCGGGCGGCCGGTGGGCAGGGGCGTCGCACCGGTGACGATCTGCCTCATGGGGATGAGGGTGCTCGTGTCCAGCGCTTCGTCGTGGACGGCCTGGATGATGTCGCCCGCCTCGCGTAGTGCGGTGTCGACGTCCTCCACGATCACGGTGGCACGTCTCAGGAGCGCACCGGCGAGCTCGCGGGCATCCGGTTCGTGCGAGCCGACGGCGATCACGACCGCGTCGGGCGGGACGGCATCGCCGGGGAACAGCGGTGTGCGTGCGGTCGTCGCGCACACGACCACGTGCGCGTCCGCGAGTGCAGCAGCCGCGTCCTCGCTGTCGGTGCGCACCACCGTGCCGCGTTCCCTGCTCGCGGCGCCGGCGCGGTCCGGTCGACGCACGACGAACGTCACCGCGTCGAGGTGGCCGAGGACCGCGGCGAGGGTGCCGACGTGCCCGATGGCCTGCGGACCTGCACCGAACACGACGACCCGCGCGGGCTCGCGGATGCGCTCGAGCGCAGGCCTCGTCGCGGCGAGGGACACCGCCGGAGTGCGCAGCGTGGTCAGGGCGGTGCCGTCGAGGATGGCCTGCAGGGTGAGCGTGGCGGCGTCGAACAGCAGGTAGCTGGCCTGGATGCGGGGTAGCCCGGCGACGGGGTTGTCCGGGGCGACGGTGGCGACCTTGACACCTGCATGGCCCCCGACCTCGGAGGGCATGAGCAGGAAGTGACCGCGTCCGGTGTGGGCGACGCTCCGGGGGATGTCGGAGGCCGGGTCGAACCCGGCTCGAAGTGCTGCGGTCACGGCGTCGACGGCGGCAGCGGGGCTGAGGGCCGCGACGATGGCTGCGGCGTCGAGATAGCGCGGGGCGGTCATCGCGGGACCAGGCCGGGGACGAGGGGATCGTGCGGGTCGACCTCGAAGGTCGAGCGAGCGATCGAGTCGTGGACGAGGGTCTGTCCGCCGGCGAGCCTTCCGGTGCCGGCGAGGACGGCGATCACGACGTCGGTGACACCGCTGGGATCAACGGCGACCCTGCCGTACATGTCGGCGTGGCCCCGCGGCTCGACACACAGCAGTGACGGACCGTGAGTCGGGGCAGGCCAGGAAGGCGATGACATCGGCGACCTCGGACGGCGCTGCTGCGCCGGCAGCGCGTGCTGATCAGTAGCGAGGCGGTTCGGGATTCGGCGCTGCAGCCCGGGTCCGCAGCCGTTGGATCCTTGTCGTTGGCGTTCGCTGGGGCGACCCGAGTCGTGGTGGAGAGTTCCGGAGTGTGCGTGTCTCGCTCACCCGGACGGTGACGTCCCTGTTGGCCGGCGTGCCGGTGGGGATGTCTGGGTCGCCCGGGGTGAGGCAGGTGATGGTTCCGTCCGTGGTGTCGATGTCGAGTCTGGTGACGGCTCCGAGCGGGATGATTCGGCGGACGTTTCCGGTGATCGTGAGGGCGTCGGCAGCGGATGGGTCGTGGATAACCTGGCAGTGTTCGGGTCGGGCCGCCAGGGTGTGTGTGCGGCCGGTCAGGCGGGGAGGTAGCAGGTTGGTGAAGCCGAGTAGCTGGGCGGTGGCACGGTCTGTGGGATTGTCGAGGACGCTCGCTGTCTGACCGTACTGGCGGATGCGGCCGCCGATGAGCAGGGCAGTGTGATCGGCGAGGGCGAGGGCTTCGCGCCGGTCGTGGGTGACGAGGACGGCGGCGGTGGCTTGCTGATCCAGAGCGGCTCGCAGGTCGGCGATCAGATCGGCGCGGGTCGTCGTGTCGAGACCGGTGAACGGTTCGTCGAGCAGTAGGACGCGCGGGGCGATCGCGAGCGCGCGGGCAATGCTGAGCCGTTGGGCTTCGCCACCGGACAGGGTACGTGCGTCCCGATCTGCCAGGTGCGCGATGCCGAGGGCTTCGAGCCACGGCGTGGTCTGGTTGCGGGCTTCGCGGCGGTTGACGCCGCGGAAGCGCAGGCCGCTGGCAGCATTGTCGGCGACGGTGCCGCGACGCAGGATCGGACGCTGGAGCACAGCGGCGACGGCCGTCCGCATCTGACGGGCAGTCACCGGCGTGCCGTCGAGCGCGACCGTCCCACTGACGTGGTGGGGACTGAGCAAGCCCAATGCCCGCAAGAGGGTCGACTTTCCGGCACCGTTGGGGCCGAGCACAGCCAGCGTGCTCGCGGAAGGAACCTCGAGGGCCTCGATGTGGAGCAGTTCGCGCCCGCCCACGTGGACCCGTAGGTCGCGGCAGCTGATTCCTCCGGTCACCGGGGGGCGGGTTGGCGTTGCTGGACGAGGGTCAGACCGACGTTCACCGCGAACGCGATCGCCAGCAGGATCAGCCCGAAGGCGATGGCGAGGGCGAACTGGCCGCGGCTGGTGGCGAGCACGGCGGCAGTGGTCAGCACGCGGGTGTCGCCGGCGATGTTGCCGCCGACCATCAGGGCGGCGCCCACCTCACTGATGACCGCGCCGAAGGCGGCCATGGCTGCGGCGAGCAGGGGTAGTCGTGCTTCCGACAGCAGCGCGATGAACGATCGCAGCCGCGATGCGCCCAGACCGCGCATCTGGATCTGAAACTCCGGATCTATCTGTTGCACGGCGACGGCGACGAGTGCGATCACGATGGGGGTGGCGATCACGGCTTGGGCGATGATCATCGCAGCGGGGGTGTAGAGCAGCCCGAGTCCGCCGAGGGGGCCGCTGCGCCACAACAACACGGTGATGAACAGACCGACGACCACCGGCGGGAAGCCCATGCCGGTGTTGGCGCCCGCCAGCAACACACGCCGACCGGGAAACCGGCCGAGAGCGACTGTCGCGCCGACCGGCAATCCGAGCAGCAGGGCGATGGTGGTTGCGCTCAGCGAGACCTGCAGCGTGAGAGCAGTGATCGCCCAGGTGTCCTCGTCGCCGGTGATGAGCAACCGGACCGCTTCGGCCAGGCCGTTGAGCAGCACGTCCATGTGTCAGCCGCCTACGGCGTCCTCAGGCTTGCCGGCGTCGGGGATGAACAACGGTTGTCCGAACTCGGCCTGTCCGAACTGGCCGATCATCTGCTGGGCCGGTGGCGAGACGATCCAGTCGGCGAATGCGGCGGCCGCTTCAGGCTGCACGCGCTGCCCGTTGCGTGGGGTCAGCTCGATCACGTGGTAGACGTTGAGCAGGTTGGGGTCTCCCTCGCTGAGCACGGCGAGTTGCAGGGTGTCGCGGTTCGCCAGGTACGTGGCGCGGTCGGTGAGGGTGTAGCCGCCCTTCTCGCTGGCGACCCGGAGGGTGGCCGCCATCCCCTGGCCGGTGGACTGATACCCGGCCCCGGCGGGGGTGATCCCGGCCTTGGTCCACAGGTCCTTCTCGCGGGCGTTGGTGCCGGAGTCGTCGCCGCGGGACACGAACAGAGCCTGCGCTGTGGCGATCTTGCGCATCGCATCCACGCTGGGAACGGACCGGATCCCGGCGGGGTCGCTCGGCGGGCCGACCAAGACGAAGTCGTTGTGCATGACCAGCCGCCGCTGCCCGGCGGCACCTTCGGCAACGAACTTCTGCTCCGCGGCGGGTGAGTGCACCAGCAGCACGTCGGCCTCACCGCGGCGGCCCAGCTCCAACGCCTGTCCACTGCCCACCGCCAATGTCTTGACCTGCCATCCGGTGTCGCGGGTGAACGCCGGCAAGAGCTCGTCGAGCAGTCCAGAGTCCTGGGTGCTGGTCGTGGTGGCCAGGATCAGCGACTTCTCCGACGACGGTCCCGCCGCCGGCGGTGCGCCACAGGCGGCGGCCAGCACCACACCGAGCACGACCGCAACCACGCGAACTGCTGCAGACATCGCTGCGCCTTTCTGCACTACGTCAGAAAGCAAAAGCATAGGCTGAGCAGCTGTGACCCGATACCGGGAGATTTGTGCTGACATAGCCGGGCGGATCATCGCCGGCGACTTGCAGCCTGGTGACGAGCTTCCGGCCCTCCGCACTCTCGCCGAGCTCTGGGACACCACCCCCTCGACGGCCAGCCGCGCCCAGCGCCACCTTGCCGAGGCGAGCGTGATCACCCTCTTCGACCGTCGCCGAGCCCGTATCGCCCCGGAAGCCGCGATCGCGGCCCGCCGGTTCCTGCGCACCGAACCGGTGTTCCGCCTTGCCGGCAGCGACGACCCTGCCCTCGACGTCATCACCCGCAGCCTCAGCGGCTCCATCGTGCGCGTCGCCGGGGCGGGCAGCTTCGCCGGCCTTCATGCCGTGCGCCAAGGCGACGCCGACGGCGCAGCCATCCACCTGCTGCATCACACCGGCGCCTACAACGCCCCTTTCGCCCAGGCCCTACTCCGCGGGCTGCACCCGCATCTCGTTCACCTGTGGCGACGCGAGCAAGGCCTGATCGTCCCACCTGGGAACCCGGCCAACATCACCACCATCCAGGACCTCCCAGCGCTGCGCGTGGTCAAGAGGCACACCGGTACCGGAACCCGGGTGCTGCTCGACCGACTCCTGATCACCGCCGGCCACAACCCTGACCACATCCGCGGCCCCGAAGTCGACACCCACCTCGACGTCGGACTCGCCGTCGCCACCGGCTCGGTCGATGTCGGCCTTGGCGTCCGCCCGGCCGCGTCCGCCCTGGACCTCGATTTCGTCCCCCTCACATGGGAGGACTACGACCTGGTCCTCGGCGGCGCCAGCCTCGACGCCGCCGCACCATTGATCGCAGCACTGCGCACACCGAACGTTCGTGCCGCAATCACCCAGCTTGGCGGCTACGACACAGCCAACTCCGGGACCCCTTCACAGCTCGCCGATCGAATCACTGCTAGGAGCTGGGCCGGGGTGTAGGTGAAGGGCTACCAAGCCGCCGTCACATCAACCGCAGCTGCCCTCATCTTCGGTCGCCCGTTGGCCGTTGCTGTCAGCGTCCGCTGTCACGCGGATCGCAGCGATCTGTGACACCTGCAAAAGATGCTGGTGAGAGTGGGTGGAGCTGAGGGGATTCGAACCCCTGACCCCTTGACTGCCAGGCACTCAAGATCGGTCCCTGACCTGATCTTCGGCCGCATCCTCGCTGCTCGCGGTGTCCGCCGTGGTCCATGGAGATCCGCTCCCCCGCGACCCGGTTGTCACTCGGTTAGTCACTCACCGGCTCGCCCGCCCTCGCACGCCGGGCTCGTGCGCCATCCCGTCGACCTGGCGCAGCCCGACCGCGCGCCGGCCCGGGGGCAGCCCTTGACGCAGCTCGTGGTTGGTGGATCAGCTCTGCCCCCGGGCCGGCGTGTGGTAGCCCCTCGGGGAGGTCGACGGGATGGCGCTCCCGCCACGCTCCCCCGCCGCGCTCGCGTCCTGCGCCGGGGCCATCCCGGAGACCTGCCGCCCGGCGAGGGCCGATCTTGCTCTTCGGCCTCTGCTCGGCCGCCCAGCCATCTCGCTGTGCGCCGACGCCGGCTGTTGATCTTTCTGCGCTTCCGCCGTCCTGGCTGCCGCGCGGCCCGGGCGCGCCCGGCCGGTAGCGGAGCGGCAAGGCCGGAGCGCGCAGGAGGGCCGCGCCCCGGCCCGTCAGGGCCGGCTTGAAGCCGTATCGAAAGTCCTCCCCGGACTTGATCGATCTGGCCGCCGGTCGCGCGGAGCTGCGTAACGCGAGGCCCTGACCAGCCGAGTCACTTCCAACAAGGACAGCGAGCCGCGAGACTAGAGGACTTCGCGCTTGGAGCGACGGGTACGCCCCCGCCGTTCGAGGGTCTTGCTCGGCCGCCGGGTGAGCTGACCGAAGCCGCTCGGGCCAGGAGGCCTGAGCGAAGTGAGACGATCGGGGGACGACGTGACGGCTCCAAGACAACTCCCGCTCACGATTTCGGGCCGGTCGCCGTTCGACGACGTGCGCATCCGCTGGGGCGGGTTCGGCGCGGTTGGGCTCGGAATCGGGCTCTTCTTCACCGTCGATCCCGCAGGCGCCTTCTTCGGGGTCATTCTGCTATGCCTCGGCCTCGCGACATGGTTCTTGAGCGCTTTTGGAAGCACATCGTGGCACGACATTCAGCTTCCTCAGCGGTACGTCGTCGGCACCGGTGCGGTAGTCGGAATGTTGATCTTTATCGTCTTCGTCGGCGGATTTCTCCTAATGGCATGGATCATTCACACCATTGCGAGCAACCGGTAAACCGTCGACCAGCACGGATTGCGAGGGAGAAAGATGTCGACCTATCGCATAGATAAGAGCTGGGACGGCTCACACAAACTCCGCCCCACTAGCGCCGATGAGGAGATCGGCGCAGCCGTGGGTGGCGCGATTGGATGGGCGATAGGCGCGAGCATCGACGGTCTCGGCAGCTTGGCAAGGCAGACACGAGACCGGCGTCTCCGGAAGATGGTCGAAGCCATGGAGCAGGCCGCCGAGTCGGATGACAGAGATCGATTCCTTGCCCTGTCCTCAGATTTTGTCCGTCGCTATCCAAGTATCCCGTTAGGACATGCCGCCCACGCTGATGCGCTGTCACGGCTCGGCGAGTATGACTCTGCTCTACGGGCCATTGATGTCGCGGAAGAGCTTGGCCTCGACGACACCGAGATTAGGATGATACGGGTTGACATCTATGACGAGATGGGCATGACGGCGAAAGCAATTCAGGAGTTCACGTTTCTTGCGGGCAGTGAGGTTGCGCGAAGCAACCCTGAGTTTCACGTTATTGTGATTCTCGGCCGAGCACGACAGCTCAGGATACTAGGCGATCTGGAACAGGCTCTTCGCGATGCAAACACCGCTATTGGCATCATGCCTGATCCATCCGCTTATGCAACGCGCGGACATATCTACTACGACATGAACGAATTTGAGAAGTGTCTGATCGATTACAATAGAGCACTTCAGCTCGATCCGGATAACCCGGACCATCTCGACAATCGGGCGCGGGTATATGAAAGACTCGAAAGAACAGACAAGGCCGAATCTGATCGATCAGCGATCGGAGTTTCGGAACTCGCGAGCGCTCCGGCCGCCACGTCAGAGACCCGACAGACTTCAAAGACGCTCGCTGCGCCACCGCCGCCACCCCAGCAGCTTCACCACCCACCGGCGCCACAGACGGCCGCCTCGCCGCCATCTCATAGAAGCGATCTCGGCCCAGCCCGAGCAGCAACCGGGGACACGCCGGCACCTTCCGGAGCCGTTCAGTACCGGACTAGCGAATCGACTAGAAACACAGCTCTTGTGCTCGTCGGCTGCGCCCTGGTTCTCGTCGTTGCTTCGATCGCCGCAGCAGCCGTCGCGAACATCACGTCTGCCGGCACGAACAGTGCGAATGCTAGCAGTTCGACCGTCGGTCAGGGCACCCTTGAACAGATTCGGCAGGCGGACCGAAACACGATCGAATCATCCCTCCTCGAAACCTGGGTTCCGCAGGTTGCGGCAGCGGCCGCTGGCGATAATGGGATGCTCAGTAAGCACCAAAACTTGAAGCAGCGCTACGGCGCCCTGTTGCTGCGTTCTGACGATTACAACTTTGCGATGGGCAGGGGCTACTGGGTAAGTGTGGCACCTTTTGCCTTCCCAAGCGCACGACAGGCGCTGGCGTGGTGCAGAACTAACAATCTGGGACCGGACGACTGTTTTGCCAAATTCCTGACGCACGATCTTAGCGTCGGCGATACTGTTGAGTATCAATGAGCCCCAACCTAAGCTGCCGATAAGTCTATTTAGCCCGCTCGACCGGCCATTCGTGCGACAGTAGCGAGTAAAGATTGCTGTCACGCCATTCGCCGTTCGTGAAGACATGATCCCGCAGCCTGCCTTCATAGCTCATTCCGAGGTGCTGTGTAATCGCAGTCGACCGGGCGTTGTCTGGCCCAACGGCGGCGGTGACGCGATGAAGGCCTATCTCGCGGAATCCGAAGTCGACGAGGTCTTCACCCGGCCGCAGCGGTCACTCCCGGCCCGGATCGCCGGGCTCATGGTCCGGATGCGGGCCGAGCTTTGCGTCGGCGTCGTCGCGCTACTCGCCTGGCTATGGCTGGTCGACCGGATGCCCGCGTGGATAGCCGGCCGACATCGCCACGATCGCACGAATGGCCGGTCGAGCGGGCTAAATAGACTTATCGGCAGATCACGCGGAAGGCCAGCGGCGGACGTTGTGGGCGTCGAGCGGTAGTCGCGCTCTGCGACGTCCCCACCGGCCGGCAGGGGCGGCCGTCCAAGTCGAGAACAGCGGTCGGGGCGCTCATCGCCGGGCCGCCGTCCGGTTCGCGATGGACCGCATCTTCCCGAGCAGCGGCGCCGGATCGTAGTCACTCAGATAGTCACTCGGTGCGCTGTCAGCACCGTAGCAAGATCACCACAACTGGATAAACCCGCTGGTGAGAGTGGGTGGAGCTGAGGGGATTCGAACCCCTGACCCCTTGACTGCCAGTCAAGTGCGCTACCAGCTGCGCCACAGCCCCGTACGCGAGGAAACTACACGATCCGCCCGCCGCAGCGCCGACCGGGTCGGGCGGATCGGGCGGATCGTGCCGGACCAGCATCCGAGCAGGTCAGCCGGTGACGTCGGCCAGCCAGCCCGCACTGGCGATGACGATCTTCTTCCCGCCGACGGCGACGGTGGGGGTGCCGAACGTGCCGTTGGTCTGCAGGTTCGGGTCGGAGATGGCCTTCTTGGTCTGGGCGCCGATGTCGGCGGCGTGCGGGCCGGTGGTGACGCAGCGCTCGAAGCCCGCGGGGGCGCCGAGCTCGGTGCCGAACGCGACGAGCTGGGCGTCGGACAGGCCTGGGCCGCCCTCGGCGGGCTGCTCGGCGAACAGCTTGTCGTGGTAGGCGGGGAAGATGCCGGCCTGCGCGGCGCAGAGCGCGGCGTTGGCGGCGCGGGTGGAGTAGCCGGGCGGGCTGCTGAGGCTGTTGAGGAAGCCCAGCGGGTGGTAGCGGACGGCGATCTTGCCCTCGTTGAGGGCGGTGGTGATGTCGTCGTGGTCGCGGTCGTTGAAGATCTTGCAGGCGGGGCAGAGGTAGTCCTCGTAGATGTCGAGGGTGACAGGCGCCGAGGTGTTGCCCATCGTGATCACGCCCGCATTCGCGGCGACGGCGTAGGAGGGCGTGACGGTGCCACCCGCGCCTCCACCGCTGCGGTTGAGGAGGAAGAACCCGAGTCCGACGACGACCGCGAGGCCGATGACGGCCGCGACGTACACCGTCGGGGAGATCTTGCGCTGCTTCGCCGGCGGGGGCGTGATCCCGGCGGCCCGCATCCGGTTGGCTGCGGCCTCCCGGCGGCGGCGCTCGGCGTCGCGCGACGATTCGCTCATCGGTGATCTTTCCTCTCTACCGCGGCTGCCCGAGCCGCGAGTCCAACGCGAACAGGGTGCGCGGCCGCACGGCGAGCCAGGCCGCCATCAGCAGGAAGCCGGTGTCGCGCAGCAGTTCCTGGACGTACTTCGTCTCCCCCGGCGCGACCTGACCGCCACCACCGAAGCAGCCGCAGTCGATGGTGAGCCCACGCACCCACGCCTGCGCGACACCGGCCATGAACGCGAGCACGAGCAACCCCGACAGGACGGCGACGAGCCGGGTGCCGAGCCCGGCGAGCAGCAGCAGGCCGAGCGCGATCTCCACCCAGGGCAGCAGCGCGGCGACGATCTCCACGCCGACGGGTGGGAGGACAGCGTAGGCGTGGACCGCGACGGTGGTCTGCAGCGGGTCGGCCGCCTTCAGACCGCCGGAGACCAACCAGACGGCCGCGAGCCCCAGCCGGGCCAGCGTGCCGATCACGTCGAGGACGCGGGTGCGGCGCTCCGGGACCCGCGCGAGGACCACGGTGTCACCCCCGTCGCTCATCACTCTTTCAGCGTATCGACCAGCCACGACGCCGGAACCGAGGGGCTGCTGACCGAAGGCTCTCCGATCTGCAGGTGAGGCTTTCTTCAGTCCGGTGTGGACGCTTCGAGCGGGTTACCGTGAACCCATGAGCGAGGCTGAGCACGACGCCCTGCACCATCATTCGGACGTCTCCGGGGGCTGGTTGCGGGCCGCGGTCTTCGGCGCCATGGACGGCCTGGTGACGACGATCGGGATCGTCGCGGGCGTCGGGGGCGGCGGCGCGGACCGCCAGGTGATCATCTTGACGGGCATGGCGGGCCTGGTGGCCGGGGCGTTCTCGATGGCGCTCGGCGAGTTCGCGTCGGTGGGGGCGCAGAACGACGCTCTCGGCCGCGAGGTCGACGTGGAGCGCGACGAGATCCGCCGCCATCCGGATGCCGAGCGGGCCGAGCTCGCGCAGACCTACGAGGACATGGGCCTCACCCCGCAGACGGCCCGCGCGGTGGCGGACGAGGTGCACGCGAACCCCGACCTGGCGGTGCGCGTGCACATCACCCAGGAACTGGGGGTCAACCCGGACGACCAGCCCTCGCCGTGGACGGCCGCGGTGTCGTCGTTCCTGTGCTTCGCGGTCGGCGGGCTGCTGCCGCTGATCCCGTTCCTGCTGGGCTCGGCGTCGCTGGCGCTGGGGATGGCGGTCGGCGCGGTGGGGCTGTTCGTGCTGGGGGCCCTGACGTCGCGGTTCACGACGCGGCCGTGGTGGCTCGCGGGCCTGCGCCAGCTCGCGTTCGGCGCCGTCGCAGCGGCGGCGACGTACGTCGTGGGGGCCTTGATCGGGGTGAGCGCCGCGGGCTGACCGGCGGCGCCGGGCCGGGTGGCGCCGGGCCAGGCGTTCTCCGCAGCATCCGGGCCGGGCTGCCTCTTGGCCGGGCAGCCTCCTGGCCGGGCAGCCTCCGGGCCGGGCAGCCTCCTGGCCGGGCGGTCTCCGCAGCCAGCAGCCGCTGGGCCGGGCAGGGCTCCTGGCCGGGCCGGCGCACCGGCTTCGCAGACCCCGACATGGCTCGCAGACCCCCAGCGCCCGCCTCGCAGACCGCAGGCACGCCTCGCAAACCCCCGGAGCCCGCCTCGCAGACCGCAGGCACGCCTGACAGACCCCCAGAGCCCACCTCGCAGACCCCCGGAACCCACCTCGCAGACCGCAGGCACGCCTCGCAGACCCCCGGAACCCACCTCGCAGACCGCAGGCACGCCTCACAGAGCCACCTCGCAGACCGCAAGCACGCCTCACAGAGCCCCAGAGCCCACCTCGCAGACCCCGAGCACGCCTCGCAGGCGCTGCAGCATCTGCGAACCGCATCGGATCTCTGCGAAGCGCGCACATCCCTGCGAACCGCGCCCGACCCGCCGAAGCGCGCACATCCCTGCGAACCGCGCCCGACCCGCCGAAGCGCGCACATCTGTGCGAGGCGCCCGCCCCCGGCGAGGCGCAACCGGCGCCCACGAACCCCGCCGCCCCTCCACCGACCGCGCCAGACCGCGCCCCGGCACCACCTCGCAGATCCGGGGCACGCCTCGCAGGCGCTGCAGCCCCTGCGAACCGCGCCGGATCTCTGTGAAGCGCACCGGATCTCTGCGAACCACGCCGGACCCCTGCGAGCTACCTCAGACCCCTGCGAAGCGCGCCAGAGCCCTGCGAACTGCGCCAGGCTCCTGCGATCCACATCAAGCCCCTGCGACCCCGCGGCGGCACCCGGGCGATGGCCCCCGAACCCGTGCGACCACGGCACGCCCGCGACGCGCGCAGGCACCCCCACGGCGAGCAGCCCGTCACCGCGGATCCGGCGCCCGTCACCGCGGATCCGACCCCTCACCGCGGATCCGACCCCTCACCGCGGATGCGGCGCCGCCGGCCCCTCCGCGACGGCGCACTCCGCGACGCATTCCTCGCCCGCCTGTGTAGCGCGACCCGGCAGCGTCTCGGGCGCGCGCACCCACACGAGCAGCGCCATCAGCGTCACCGCGCCCGTGACGGCGAACGCCACCCCGTAGCCGAGCGACTCCGCGAGCGCGCCGGCGAGGATCGGGCCGAGGATCGCGCCGAGGTCGGCCGCCATCTGGAACCCGGCGAGGACGGTCCCGCCGCGCGCCTTCGAGCCGATGACGTCCGCGACGGTGGCCTGCGTGGGCGGGTTGAGCAGCCCGCTGCCGAGCCCCGCGACCAGGCTCATGACGAGGAAGAGCACCGGCGAGCCGATGAACCCGAGCACGCCGGTGGCGACGCCGGTCACCGCGAGCCCGACGAGGACGGGCGGACGGCGCCCGCGGCGGTCCGCGATCCGCCCGGCGACGACGAGCGTCATGGCGTTGCCCGCGGCGAACGCGGTGAGCGCCACGCCCGCCCATGCCGGGGGTCGGCTCAGCACCTCGACGACGAGCAACGGAACGAGCGCCACCCGCACCCCGAAGACGGCCCACCCGTTGCTGAACCCGGCCACCAGCGCGGCGCGGTAGGCGGGGTGGCGCAACGCCGTCCGGAAGTGCGCTTCGGGGACTGCGTCGCGGTCCGCCGAGGCCGGCAGGCCGGTGCGACCGCGCAGCAGCGGCCCGCTCACCACGATGACGATCACCAGCGTCACGGCGTAGACCAGGAACGGCGCCCGCAGGCTGACCGCGACGAGCCCACCGCCGAGCAGGGGGCCCGCGATGTTGCCCAGCAGGAAGCCCGTCGCCCACGCCCCGGACGCCCTGCCGCGCATCATCGGCGGAGACAGGCGCGCTACCAGCGAGAACGCCGAGATCGTGAAGCAGGTGGAGCCGATGCCCGCGAGGCCGCGCAACACGAGCAGGTGCCAGTACTCGGTGGCGAAGGCACACGCGCCCGTGGTGACGGCGACGACCCCGAGCCCCCACAGGTAGACGGGAACCTCGCCGAGCTTCGTGACGATCCGCCCGCCCACAGGGGCGAACACCAGCCGGGAGAACGCGAAGATGCTGATCACCAACGAAGCGGCGGTGATGCCGACGTCGAACCCGCGGACGAAGTTCGGCAACGTCGGCGCGACGAGCCCGTATCCGACTGCGATCATGAACGCGCCGCCGACCAGCACCCAGATCTCGCGCGGCAACCGTTCGCGGGCACCGGTTCCGGCACCGGCGACGACGTCCACGTCCCGCGACGCTACGTGGCGGTGCCGTGCTCTGACGACCGGGAATCGGGACACTGTGAAAAGCTCCACCACGAACAACCGGGAGGTCCCTGACGTGACGGCCGAGCCGCTGGAGTCGTCCAGCCTGGTCGACCTGGCCGTGCGTCGGCTGCGCGCGGAGATCCTCAGCGGGGCGTTGCGGCCCGGCGAGCGGCTCGTGGAGGAGCAGCTCACGCGCCGGTTCGGTACGAGCCGCGCACCCTTGCGCGAGGCCCTGCGCCTGCTGGGCCAGCAGGGCCTGGTGGAGCACCTGCCGCGGCGCGGCGTGCGCGTCGTGGAGCTCTCGGGCCGCGACATCGCCGAACTGTTCAGCCTGCGCGACGTCCTGGAGCAGTACGCGGTGCGCAGGGCGCTCGCGGACGGGCCACCCGCGGACCTCTCGGGACTGACGGTGGCGCTGCAGCGGATGGAGGCGGCGACCGCGGGCGGTGACGCGGTCGCCCAGGCGGTGGCCCACCGCGAGTTCCACATCGCCCTGGTCGGGCTCGCCGGGCACCACCACCTGATGCGCACCTACGAGCCGATCCTGCTGCAGCTGCAGCTCTACATGGCGACGAACCTGCGCCGCGAGGCCGCGCAGCGCCCGGCGCAGGAGGCGGTGGAGCGCCACCGGAGGCTCTTCGACGCGGTCGCGTCGGGTGACGCCGCCGCCACGCTGGCGGCGCTGGACACCCACGGCGCACGCACCTACCTGGAGCCGGAGCTGGCCCCGTGAGGATCGGCGAACTGACCCCGGCGTACGCGGCGGGTCGCGATCCGCACGACGTCGTCGACGAGGTGCTGGCACGCATCGACGCCGGCAGCGGGGACGGGGTGTGGATCTCCCGGTTCGACGCCGCGGCGCTGCACGCGCGGGCCGACGAGCTGGTCGCGGCGCCGCAGCGGGGGCCGCTGTGGGGTGTGCCGTTCGCGGTGAAGGACAACATCGACGTCGCGGGCCTGCCGACGACGGCGGCCTGCCCGGCGTTCGCCTACGAGCCCGCTGCCGACGCGAGCAGCGTCGAGCGGCTGCTCGCGGCGGGTGCGATCGCGGTCGGGAAGGTCAACCTGGACCAGTTCGCGACCGGCCTCAACGGCACCCGCTCGCCGTTCGGGGCGCCGGAGAGCGTGTTCGGCGGCGACCTGATCTCGGGCGGGTCCAGCTCGGGTTCCGCGGTGGCCGTCGCGGCCGGGCAGGTGGCCTTCGCGCTGGGCACGGACACGGCGGGGTCGGGCCGGGTGCCCGCCGCGATGAACGGGATCGTCGGGCTCAAGCCCACGCGGGGGCTCGTGGGCGCGACCGGGATGCTGCCCGCGTGCCGGTCGCTGGACTGCGTCACGGCCTTCACCCGCGACGTCGACGACGCCGAGGCGGTGCTCGCCGTCCTCGCCGGGCCGGATCCGGACGATGCCTGGTCGCGCACCGGCCCGCCGTGCCCGCCGGGGCTACGGCTGGCGCTCGCCGAGGACCTGGATCTGGACCCGGCGTTCGAGACCGTGTTCGCCGAGGTCGCGGAGGCTGCCGCCGGACGCGCCGAGGCCGTCCACCGCACGACGGTCGCGCCGATGCGCGAGGCGGGCGACCTGCTCTACAGCGGCCCCTGGGTGGCCGAGCGCCTCGCCGGTCTCGCCGGGTTCCTCGCCGAGCACGCCGACGACGTGCTGCCCGTGGTTCGCGGGATCGTCGAGCAGGGCGCTCGCTTCGACGCCGTGGACTGCTTCCGCGCCCGCCACCGCCTCCAGGAGCTGCGCGCCTGGACGCGGCGGCTCTGGGAGCGCGCGGACGTCCTGCTGCTGCCCACCACCCCGACCACGTTCACCCGGGCGCAGATGCGCGAGGACCCGGTGGGCCGCAACCTCGTCCTGGGCCGCTACACCCAGTTCGCGAACCTGCTCGACCTCGCCGCCGTCGCCGTGCCGGGTGGTATGACCCCGGACGGGCGGCCCGTCGGGGTCACGCTGATCGGTCCGGCGTTCTCGGAGGCGCGGCTGCTGGATGCGGCGCGGCGCCTCCTGTCCTGAGCCGCAGACCTAGCTCGACGGCTGGTCGTCCGCCTTCGGTGTGAGCCCGGACGCCGGCACCAGCCCCCACCCCTCGAGCGCGGCGCGCACCTGCTCGGCGGCGTCGATGTTGAGCGGGCCGGACGTCCACAGCGCGTAGGGCAGGTTGAGGAACCGCTCCTGGGCCACCGCGGGCAGGTCGCGGATGCCGTCGCGGGCCTTGAGCACGGCGACCTTCTCGGCGAACGTCTGCGGCGGGTAGTCGACGAACACGAACGCGGCCGGGTTGCTCGCCGCCAGCCGCTCCCACGACACCTCGACCCAGCTGTCGTCGAGATCGGCGAGGGCGTTGCGGCCCCCGCCCGCGGAGATGATCGCGTCCGGGGCGCCGAAGCGGCCGCTGGAGTAGACGGCGTCCACGCCCGAGTCGAAGACGAAGACCGTCGGCGGCGTGGGCGCCTGCGGGGCGGCGCGCAGCGCGTCGAGCCGGGCGGTGACGTCGGCGTTCACCCTCTCCGCCTCGGCCGTGCGCCCGGTGACGGCGCCGAGGTTGGCGACGTCCTCCGACAGCGCCGTCCAGGGATCGACGAGCCCGCGGGCGCGCTCCCCGTCCACCTGCCGGCAGCTCTCGGTGAGCACGTAGGCCGCGATCCCGGCCTCGCGCAGCGTCGCCGGCGTGAGCCCCTTCTCCTCGCTGTAGCCGTAGTTCCAGCCCGCCACCATGACGTCCGGGCGCTGGGCGAGCACCGTCTCGCGCGACGGGTACTGCGGCGAGACGTCGTTCAGGCCGTCGACGGCGGCGCCGTAGTGGCGGCGCAGCGTGTCCGCGTCACGCTGGATGCTGGAGACCGCCACGACCTGCTCCTGTGCCCCCAGCGCCAGCACCATCGAGATCATGTTGCCGTCGTTGACGAACATCCGCTGTGCTGGCGAGGGGAACGTGGCGGGCTCCCCGCAGTTCGTCACGGTCACGGTGACCACCGGTGGCGCCGCCGGTGGCGGGGCGGAGCAGGCGGCCAGGGCGAGCGGGACCGCGAGCAGCACGGGCAGTGCACGGGGCAGGCGGTGGATGGTCACGTGTCCTCCGGGGGATCTCCGACGAGCAGGTGGGGGCGGCCGGTGACCGGATGGGTCACCGTCACGACGTCGACGCCGAACACCGCGCGCACGCGCTCGCGGGTCAGCACCTCGTGCGGCGGGCCGGTGGCGACGGCGCGGCCGTCGTGCAGGACGACGACGCGGTCGCACGAGCGGGCGGCGAGGTGCAGGTCGTGGAGCGTCAGCACGACGGTGCGCCCGAGCCTGCGGACGAGGTCGAGCAGCCCCAGCTGGTGGCGGACGTCGAGGTGGTTGGTGGGCTCGTCGAGCATGAGCAGCTCGGCGTCCTGCGCGAGGCCGCGGGCCAGCAGGACGCGGCGGCGCTCGCCGCCGGAGAGCCGCTCGACGGGCCGGTCCGCGATCCCCTGGAGATCGACGGCGGCGAGCGCGGCCTCGACCGCGACCCGCTCCGCGGCGTCCCCACCGGCCCACGGGGGCCGGTGCGGCAGGCGGCCGAGGGCCACGAGCTCGCCAGCGCGCAGGTCGGCGGGCAGCTCCTCCTCCTGGCCCACCAGGGCGAGGCGGCGGGCCCGGGCGCGGGCGGGCAGCGTGTGCAGGTCCGTCCCGCCCACGTGGACCGTGCCGGCGAGCGGGCGGCGGATCCCGGCGAGCACCCGCAGCAGCGTCGACTTGCCGCTGCCGTTCGGCCCGACGACACCGAGGACCTCCCCGCGGCGGACGTCGAGATCGACCTCGTGCAGGACGGGCTGCCTCCCGGCGGCACAGGTGAGGCCGCGGGCGGCGAGGTGCGCGCCGGCGGCATGCCCGTTCCGCCGGTGCGCGTCGACCGCGTGCGCATGGGCGCACAGGGCAGAGCCCGCCGCAACCCCCTCCGCGGCGGCGCCGCCGGTCATCCCTGGCTCCCGAACCGGTAGCGCCGCCTGCCCATGAGCAGCAGGAACACCGGCGCCCCGACCAGCCCGGTCACGACGCCGAGGGGTAGCTCGGTCGGCCGTACGAGGACGCGGGCCAGCACGTCCACGGCGAGCAGGAACAGCGCCCCGCCGAGCGCGGCCACCGGCAGCAGCGCGCGGTGACGAGCGCCGACGAGCAGCCGCGCGAGATGCGGCAGTACGAGGCCGACGAACCCGATGCCGCCCGAGACGGCCACGAGCACGCCGACCAGTACCGCGAGCAGCGCGAACAATGCCCGGCGGACGGCGGTGACGGGCACGCCGAGAGCGGCGGCGGTGTCGGGTCCCGCCGCGAGCGCGTCGAGCCAGCCGCTGCCGGCGACGAGCAGGACGACGGCGACGGCGACCGCCGCGGCTGCGGTCCACACCCGCTCCCAGTCGGCCCCGGCAACGCTGCCGAGCAGCCAGAACAGGACGGACTGCGCGGCCGCCGGGTCCGGGCTGCGGAAGACGAGGTAGCTCGCGATGGCGGAGAACGCGGCGCCGAGGACGGTGCCGGTGAGCACCAGCCGCAACGGCGTGAGCCCGCCCTGGGCCGTGGCGATCGCGAAGACGAGCACCCCCGCGCCGAACGCCCCGGCCAGCGCTCCGGTCGACAGCGCCCAGATCCCCGCGGCGGCGAACGCGCCCGCGGTGATGACGAGGGTCGCCCCGACCGCGGCGCCCGAGGAGACACCGAGCAGGTACGGGTCGGCCAGCGGGTTGCGCACGAGGGTCTGCACCGCGGCCCCGGCGAGCGCGAGCCCGGCACCGACGACGACGGCGAGCAGCGCGCGGGGCAACCGCAGCTCCCAGACGATCGTGTCGACCCCCAGGTCCGCAGGGGTCTGCGCGAGCCGCGCGCGGACGGCGTCGACGACCGTACCGACCGGCAGCACCTCGGCGCCGACCCCGAGCGAGACCACGACCGCGACGGCGAGCAGCGTGGCGAGCACGGCGACCACCGCCGGGGTGCGGAGCACGCGCACCGGGGCTGTGGTGTCGACGGCCACAGTCATCCTCTCATTTGAGCATTTGTTCAGATGACTTTACGTGCGCGACACCCGTGACGGACAGCACGGCCCGGTGAAAAGACGCGACGGCGGTCACACGCCCGTAACCGACAGAGACCGCGTTCGACACCAAACGGTCGACAATCGACACAATGACGTCCGATACGGCGACAGTGCCGACTCCAACGCCGCTCCCGACCGCCCGGGCGACCGGCGCGGCCCGCATCGGCCCGGTCGCGGCGAACCCGTACCACTGGCCCTACGACGGCAGCGTCAGCACGAAGCACGTCGCGCTGATCTGCATCGACTGGCAGACCGACTTCTGCGGTCCCGGCGGCTACGTCGACCGCATGGGCTACGACATCTCGCTGACCCGGGCCGGCCTGCCCGCCACCGCCGCGATGCTGGCGCTCGCCCGCGAGACCGGGATGCTCGTGATCCACACCCGCGAGGGACACGCGCCGGACCTCTCGGACCTGCCGGCCAACAAGCGCTGGCGCTCGGCGCAGATCGGCGCGGAGATCGGTTCGGAAGGCCCGACCGGGCGGATCCTCGTCCGCGGCGAGCCGGGCTGGGAGATCGTCCCCGAGGTGGCGCCGGTCCCCGGCGAGGTCCTCGTCGACAAGCCCGGCAAGGGCGCCTTCTACGCCACCAACCTCGATCTCGTGCTCCGCACCCGGGGGATCACGCACATCATCCTCACCGGGATCACCACCGACGTCTGCGTGCACACCACCATGCGCGAGGCGAACGACCGCGGCTACGAGTGCCTGATCCTCGCCGACTGCACCGGCGCCACCGACCCGACCAACCACGACGCCGCCCTGCACATGGTGACCATGCAGGGCGGGGTCTTCGGCTGCGTGTCCACATCGGACTCCGTCATCGCTGCGACCAGGAAGGAGGAGATCCCGGCATGAACGCCGTCCCAGCGGAGCCCTACCCGTTCACCTTCGACCTCGCCACCACCGCGCTGGTGATCATCGACATGCAGCGCGACTTCGTCGAGCCCGGCGGCTTCGGTGAGACCCTCGGCAACGACGTGTCGCTCCTGCAGAGCGTCGTCCCGCCCCTGCGGAAGGTGCTCGCCGCCGCCCGCGAGGCCGGGATGACCGTCATCCACACCCGCGAGGGCCACGTCCCGGACCTCTCCGACTGCCCGCCCGCCAAGCTCAACCGTGGCGAGCCCTCCCTGCGCATCGGCGCGCCCGGCCCCAAGGGCCGCATCCTGATCCGTGGCGAGTACGGCCACGACATCATCGACGATCTGGCTCCCGCGCCGGGCGAGCTGGTGATCGACAAGCCCGGGAAGGGCTCCTTCCACGGCACGTCCTTCGGCGACGAGCTGGCCGCGCGGAGCATCACCAGCCTCGTCGTCACCGGCGTCACCACCGAGGTGTGCGTGCACACCACCGTCCGGGAGGCCAACGACCGCGGCTACGAGTGCCTCGTGCTCTCCGACTGTGTCGGCTCCTACTTCCCCGAGTTCCAGCGCATCGGCCTGGCCATGATCGCCGCCCAGGGCGGGATCTTCGGCTGGGTCGCCCCCAGCGGGGCATTCCTGTCCTCGCTGACAGCCCTCACCCCTCAGGAGGTGGCATCGTGAGCACGCCCGCGAAGGAAACCGAGTTCAAGCTCCCCTGGTGGGTGGGCGGCGACACCAACGCGTTCTTCGGCCTGGGCTTCAACACCCTGGTCAACGTGCTGGTGCTCTCCGGCCTCTGCATCGGGGTCGTGAAGATCCCCGGCACCGAGGTGTTCGGGGTGATCCTCCCGGCGCTGGGCATCCAGCTCCTGATCGGCAACGTCTACTACACCTACCTCGCCCGCCGCCTGGCCCGCCGCGAGGGCCGCACCGACGTCTGCGCCATGCCCTACGGGCCGTCGGTGCCGCACATGTTCATCGTCGTCTTCGTGATCATGCTGCCGATCGCGCTCACGACGGGCAACCCGCTGCTGGCCTGGACGGCCGGCCTCGCGTGGTCGTTCATCATCGGCGTCATCGTGTTGATCGGCGCATTCGTCGGCCCGTACATCCGCCGCTACACCCCGCAGGCCGCCCTGCTCGGCACGCTCGCCGGCATCTCGATCGCCTTCATCTCCATGCGCCCGGCCGCCCAGATGTGGGAGGCGCTCTGGATCGCGTTCCCGGTGATGGTGATCATCCTCATCGGCTTCTTCACCGGGCTCAAGCTGCCCGGCAACATCCCGGTCGGACTCGCCGCCCTGCTCGTCGGCACCGCCATCGGCTGGATCGGCGGCTACATGTCCGTGCCCGACGTGGTGCAGGCCGCCGGTGACGTCGCCATCTCGCTGCCGACCATGGACGTCGGGCGGCTCATCGACGGCCTGTCCAACATCGGCCCGCTGCTCGCGACGGCCATCCCGCTCGGCATCTACAACTTCACCGAGGGCATGGCCAACATCGAGAGCGCGGCCGCGGCGGGCGACGAGTACAACATGCGCGCCGTCCTGGGCGCGGACGGCATCGGTGCCATCGTCGGCTCGGCGCTGGGCAGCCCGTTCCCGCCCGCGGTCTACATCGGCCACCCCGGGTGGAAGGCCGCCGGTGGCCGGACGACCTACTCGCTCGCGTCCGGCGTCTTCATCGCGATCATGTGCTTCCTCGGCATGTTCTCGCTGCTCGGAGCGCTGCTGCCGCTGCCGGCGATCGTGCCGATCCTGCTCTACATCGGCCTGCTGATCGGCGCGCAGGCCTTCCAGGAGGTGCCGAAGGCGCACGCCGTCGCGGTGGTCTTCGCGATCATCCCGAACATCGCCTCGTGGGCCTCGGGCCTCATGACGAACTCCGTGCTCGCCGCCGGGAGCACCCCGGCGCAGGTCGGCGAGGAGGGCTTCGCCAACAACGGCCTCGTCTATCACGGGATGGTGCTGCTCGGCGGCGGCGCGGTCCTCGCCGGCATGGTGCTGGGCGCGATCGTGGCGTTCATCATCGACAAGCGCTTCGTCGCCGCGGCGATCTACTCGTTCGTGGGTGCCGCGCTGAGCTTCATCGGGCTCATCCACGCCGAGCACGTGGGCTGGGACGTCGGCGGGCAGGTGGCGCTGGGCTACGCCTTCGGCGGGCTGATCCTGCTCGCGTTCGGGTTCAGCCGCCGCGGCGAGCCGGACACGGAACCCGCATCGGAGCCGGAACCGGTCGCCGCCGACCTCGTACCGGACGCGCCGGCGGAGACCGACGAGGGCAAGCCGGTCGCCGTCGCGCCCTCGGTGGACGGCCGCCCGGCGACCGCATGAGGACCCGGTGAGGACGGGCGCACCCGTCGAGCTGGACCGCCCGGACGTCGTCGACGACGTCCGGGCGGTGTTCGACACCTACGAGAAGGCCCTCGCCGACGGCGACGTGGCGGTCCTGACGCAGCTGTTCTGGGACGACCCCCGCTGCGTGCGCTACGGCGTGGCGGATCGCCAGTCCGGCGCGGAGGAGATCGCCGCGTGGCGCCACGCCCACCCGTCCGTCCCGGCGGGGCGGGTGCTGCACGACACGCAGGTGCTGGCCGTCGACGACCGCACCGCCGTGGTCACGACCGTCTTCGGCTACCCGGACGGGCTCGCCGAAGGCCGCCAGACCCAGGTGTGGGTGCGGTTCGACGC
>JBFWSN010000027.1:0-27398 GCA_050248355.1 Dehalococcoidia bacterium | reverse complement strand
GCCGTCGGCGGCGCGGCCCCCCAGCCGTCACAATGGCCGCGGGCCGTTAGCTCAGCTGGTCAGAGCAGGGGACTTTTAATCCCAAGGTCCTGGGTTCGAATCCCAGACGGCCCATCGGCCAGATAGCACTTATAGACTGGCATGTGCGCTGATCCCTCCCGCTCGTGGGGGCCCGGCAAGTTGCCGGGTGACAACGAAAGTGACAACATCGGCCGACCGTGGCCGCCCCGCTCGAACGCACCTCGACCCCCGGCGTCTACCGGCGGGGAGGTCGGTACGTGGTCGTCTTCCGCGATCCGTCGGGGCGGCAGCGCAGGCGCTCCGCCGCGACCTTTGCGGAGGCTCGGGTCCTGAGGAGCTCTCTGCTCGCCGACGTCGCGCGGGGCGAGTTTCGAGAGTCCTCCCGGGCTCGGCTCGAGGACTACGCGCGCGACTGGGTGCGCACGTATCAGGGGCGAACCAGTCGAGGCATCCGAGCCGAGACCATCCACGAATACGAGCGCGACCTCGAGCTGCACGTCCTCCCGGTCCTCGGACGGCGCCGACTGTCCGAGATCGAGCAGCGCGAGCTCAAGGCGCTGGCGCGCGATCTTGCGGACAAGGGTCTCTCCCCGGCGACGGTTCGCATCGTGATGGCGCCGCTGAGAGCGCTGTTCGCCACCGCAGTCGAAGAGGGCCTCCTCCGGACCAATCCGGCCGCTGGGCTGCGGCTCGGCGGCGGGCGCAACGCGGACCCTGCCGCGAAGCGACGCGCCCTCGATGAGGACCAGCTCGCGAAGCTGATCTCGAAGACCCCCGAGCGCTGGCGCCTGCTGATCCGCTTCCTCGCCCAGACAGGCCTCCGGGTGGGCGAGCTGATCGCGCTCCGCTGGGAGGACGTGGATCTCGAAGGTCGTCGGGTGAGCGTGCACCGACGCCTCTATCGGGGCCGGCTCGATGCACCCAAGAGCGACTACGGCGTGCGGCAGATCCCGATCTCCAGGCGGCTCGCAGCCGATCTCGCGCGGCATCGGGACGGTGCCTCTGACGAGGACCCCGTTTTCGCAGGACCGGAAGGACGGCCCCTGCGCTCGGAGTTCGTGCTCCGTTCCATCGTGAAGCCGGCTGCGGCGGCGGCAGGAGTCCCGTGGGCCGGTGTGCACACCCTGCGACACACCTGCGCGTCGATCCTCTTCCGCTCGGGCTGGAACGCCAAGCAGGTTCAGGTTGTCCTCGGTCACCACTCTCCTGCATTCACCCTCGCCACCTACGTCCACCTCATCCCAGACGACCTGCCCGAACCGCTGTTCCTCCATGACGAGCCGATCGCGGCTCACGCCGCGGAGCCCCACCTCACCGCCGAGGCGTCGTCAGCGCCGCGCCTGAGATAGGCCTCGAGTTCGGACCGAGAGACCAGCGTGCGGGCGCCGTCCTTAATCCTGCTGATGCGGCGCTGGGACAGCAGATCATCGATGCGCTGGCGCCGGCACCGAAGGTAGAGAGCTGCCTCCTCGACCGTCATGTACGGCGACGGAGGAGGGGCGGCGTGACCTTCGCCGCGAAGGATCGCAGCAGTCCGCTCGGCGATGCGACGTACGTCGAGCTCGCTCAGCTCAACGGCGATCTTGACCACTCCCTGGTCGGGGCGATCGTGAGTCGGGCCTTGGCTCATGGCGCGTACCCGACCCGGCGGGCACCGATGTGGATGTGGTCCCAGTGGTTGCCGCCGACGTTGGTGCGCCAGAGCAGCTGGTAGCGGATGCCGCAGCGCTCGACGTTGAGGACCCCCCCTGTCCGGCCCCAGCCGGCGTGGCCGGGGCCAGCGATGGCGCTCGCGATCCGCGAGGCGGGCGCGTCACCCGCCGGGGGCGTCGCGCCGAGGTCGATCGCGTAGCACTGCGCACATCCCACCCAGTGATCTGAGGTACCGCCGCTCGCGGTCGTCTGGCGCCCGCGCTTGACGCTCGTCGCCGGCAGCCCGGCGAGCCGGGCGAGCGCCTCGATCGGCCGTTGGGTGCCGCCCCACGGCCCGACCGGACACAGGGCGACCTCTCCGGCGGCGGGCGCAACGTAGGCGATCGAGCCGGACGGGTCGCCACCGAGGTCCTCGTAGTAACGGCCGACCGCACCGGTCCACGCCGTGTTGAGGCCGGTCGGGTCGTTGGCCGCCCCTACCGGCGCCCAGACCGGCTGGATCTCGGCGAGGGTGTCGCGCCCGCGAGCGAGGTACCCCTGTGCCAAGCCGCGGGCGACGGTGGCGATGTTGTCGGTCCAGCTGGGAAACGGGATCGCCGGGCCCCAGCCGAAGGCGTTGTGGATCCCGGCGCCTGATCCGGCGGTGCCGAGCACCGACTCGTGCATCGCGATCGCCACCAGGGCGCGGGGGTCGATGCCGTTGCGCTCCCCTTCGGTGACGAACACCTGCCCGAGTCCGACGAGCGGCGAGCCCGGCACCCGGTCGGCCATCCAGGCATCGAGTGCCGCCGCATCGGCGGGTGAGGCGGTCGCCGATCCCCCGGGCCCCGCGAGGCCGACGAGCGCGATCACCGGCAGCCCGACCGCCAGCGACACGAGCGCGGCGAGGCCGACGCCGGCGATCGCAAGCGGGCGCTGCAGGCCGTGGCCGGCGGCGCTCACCGGGTGCCCTTCTTGGCGCGCGGGCGGCGGCGGGCGGGCTTGGTGGGAGCCGTTTCGGTCGCCCCGGCCGGCTGTACCTCGAGCGGTGGCTCGAGGACCGCCTGCACCTCGACCACCGGCTGCCAGGAGGGCAGGTGCTCGAGGGCCCCGGCGCCGAGGCGGGCCGACACGGCCTGGGCGGCTTCGACGACGGCGGCGGCGACCTCTGTGATCACCTCGTCGGCGAGGCGGCTCACTGGGGCGCCGACGCCGACGGCGGCCACCACCCGTCCCGAGTGGTCGCGGACCGCCGCCCCGATCGAGCGGCGGGCGAGGTGGAACTCGGCGTCTTCGATCGCGTAGCCGCGCTCGCAGGCGGCGGCGAGGTCCTCGGTGAGGCGGCTCGGGTCGGTGATCGTGTGCGCGGTCCAGGGGGCGAGCACGAGCTCCGCCAGCGCCGCTTCGCGCTCGGTGTCGCTGAGCCCGGCGAGGATCGCCTTGCCGAGCGCCGTGGCGTGGGCGGGGAAGGCGCGGCCCAAAGCGCGCTCGGGCCCGCGGAAGTGGTCGACGTAGACCGCCCGGCCCCCGGAGAGGACGGCGATCAGCCCGCCGAGGCCGGTCGCCTCTTGGAGGGCCGCGAGGGGTGGGCGGAACTCGTCCCAGGGGTTGAGGGACCGGATCGCGTAGCCGCCGAGGGTGGCGAGGCGGATCCCGAGGCGCCACGCCCCGGACACCGGACCGCGCTCCACGACGCCCGCCGCCTCGAGGTGACGGAGGAGCTTGAAGGCGTACTCCTCCGACAGGCCGAGGTCCTCGGCGACTTGGGACAGGGAGAGCTCGCTCCGCTCGGGCGGTGAGAAGAGGTCGAGCACCGACAGGGCGTGCTCGAGCTGGCGCACCCTGTTGGCACGGGGGAAGCGGCCATCAGCCACGACGCACACTCCTGCCGCACGCGGAGTCGGTCAGGGGGTGCTGCGGGCCCGCCGGTCGTAGCGGACCCGGTCCTGCGGCTCGTCGGCGCGCATGTGCTCGATCAGCTCCTGGCGCGAGAAGCGCCAGCGTTGACCCTCCCGCCACCCCGGCAGCCGCCCCTGGTTGGCCTCGCTGCGCACGGTCCACTCCTTCACGCGAAGGAGCTCGGCCGCCCCGGCGGCGTCCATCCCCGCCGCCGGGGCGGCCGTCCCGTCCTCGGAGGCGAACGGAGAACGCGGGAACAGATCCTCGTCCGGATCGGCGGCGCGCCGTGACCGGATCGCGAGCCCACGGGCCTCGGCCACGTCGTCGCGAAGGAAGCGCCACTCCTTGCCGATCCGCCGAGCCGGGATCCGGCCGGCCTTGGCGCCGCGCTGGATCGTCTCGAGGTTCTGGCCGAGCCAGTCGGCGACCTCGGCGGCGGTGAGGATCTCGTGGGCCGGGGTGCGTGCCATCGGCGCCATTGTGACCAACCGCGTCCCCTTGCGATGAGAGGCTCCTGGAGGATTTCATAGGTTGCACGTATCGCCTCCGGATGGCACCATCAGTTTGCCGCGTACAGTCAACCGATCGTAGGGAGACGGCCGCGCGATGGCAACCGACGATGGCACACCCACTCGAGACGAGGCGACCCCGCCCGAGGGACCCGATCCGTTGAGTGGACGGGCGGGTCATGGCGCCGAGCCGACCGAGCTGCCCAGCGACTGGCCGGGGCCGGTGAGCTGGGGCGCGTCCCTCGGGGCGGGCGGCGAGGTGATCGCCGACCCGACCGAGCTCGTGCCGTTGACCGACAGGGGCGGCGATCGCCCCTCGGGGAAGCCTGTCGGTACCGGCGCCCGCCGGCGGCGGGCGCCGCGCCGAGCGCGAGCCGACGGGGCGGGGGGTGATTCTCGTCGCCGCCGTGCCTCTATGGGTATGCCGAACTTGAACACGCTCGTGGCGGCCGGGGGTGCGGTGGGCCTCGCGGGGCTTGCCGGGTTGCTGGTGGTGGTGTTGTTCTTCGGGGGCGGGATCCCCGCCCCCGCGCCCGACGACAGAGGTGACGGCGTGGCAGCAGTAGCGCAGGTGACGACCGATCAGCCGCGGACGGCGGCCCCGCCGACAGCACCTCGAGCCTCGATGAACGACAAGATGGGGAAGCGGCGGGCGGCCGATAGGACGGCGCGTCGCGCACGGCAGCGCGACCGCACCCGGGAGCGCCAGGCGCCCGCCGCGCCGGCGGCCGCGACCCCGGTCGCGGCCACCCCACCGCCAGCCCCGAGTCCCACACCGGCTCCCGCTCCCGCACCGTCGGTGTCGCCGGCCGAGCGTGAGTTCACCCCCGGGCCCTGGAATCTCAGCTGATGCGCCGTGCGAGGGGACTGGTCGTCGCGGGTGGGGCGGCCCTCCTGGCGGTGTCGGCCGCGCCGGCTGCGGCGACCGAGGGGAGCCTCTACCGGTTCGGGGTCGAGGCGCTCGCCGCCCAGGCCGTCCCCGACGGGCAGTGCTCGGTCGCCCAGACCGGGGCGAGCTTCGGGGTGACATGCCCACCCATCGGGACCTCCTTCACCGGCACCAAGTGGCAGATCGACCTGCGCACCCCCGTCCCCGGGTCGGTCATCGAAGCGTTCGACTGGCGGGCCGTGCGCTTCCACCAGACCGCCACCTCGATCGCCCAGCAGGTGCTCGCCGACGGCGCCCTCGCCTGGCAGGCCGCCGAAGCCGACATCCCCCGAAGCCCCTCCCAACCAAAGGCCTACCGCGTCGGAATGCGTGCGTTGACGGCGTCGCTGCGGCTCTGGCAGACAGAAGCCCGCCAGCAGCCGAACCGAGTGTGGACGTTCCTCGAGCCGACGATCTACGTTCGCGACGTGCAGGCGCCCTCGGCGCGTTGGGTGAGCGTCCCCGGCGGCTGGGTCACCGGCGACCAGGCCGAGGTGCGGTGGCAGGTCTCCGACAACTTCGGCGCCGATGGGATCGCCCAGCAGCGCATCACCGCCGCCGGCCGCACCCTCTACGCGGGCGCCCCCGGAGACGGGGCGCACGTCACCGGCCTCGCCCTCGCCGGCGTACCTGATGGGGCCCATGCCCTCCGCCTCGACGCCGACGGCGACGGCACCCCTGGGGCGCCGGCCCAGGAGGCGGTCCTCCGGGTCGACCGCACACCACCGGTCGCCGCCGTCGCGCTGACCGGCCTGCCGAACGACGCGGTGCGGGCGACGGTCACCGTCAGCGACGCCACCAGCGGAGTGCGCGACTGGACGCTGCACGTCCGCAGCGCCGACGGCCCCGCCGTAGCCAGCTCGAGCGCCGGCACCAACGTGACGGACATCGACCTCACCGCCTACGCGGCGCCGGGGGAGACGGTCCGCTTCGTGCTCGAGGCCACCGACAACGCCGGCCTATCTCGACTGGTCACATCGGCGCCGGTGACGCGCGCAGGGCCGAATGGAAGCGGACCCTCGACGACGGTGATCGGCGGCGACGGCCCGCTCGGAGAGCCTGGCCGGATCGAGTCGAGCGGAGCACCGCTCCCGAACTTCTCCCGGATCGAGACGCGCGGGGTCCGCGCGAGCCACGCCCGCAACTACAGCCGCAACGGCCGTCTGCTCGTGCCGCTGATCGTCGCGACCCACTCGCGGCCGGTGAAGGTCAGCGGTCGTTTCCTGCACCCACGCGGCACAGGCCTCCGAGGAGCGACCGTCTACCTCGTGGACCCGAAGGGGTTCACGCGCGGGACGACCCTGACTGATCGCCGCGGACGCTTCGCCTTCCGGGTGCGCCCGCGACTGGCGGGCACGTGGCGCGCGATCGCGCTCGGGCGACCGCTTGTCGTCGCGCCGGCGGTGATCCAGCTCCGGCCGCGCGTCACGACCCGGATCGGCGCACGATCGATTCGGCCCGGCGGCCGCCTGGTCGTCAGCGGGAGGATCTCGCCGCTCGGCGTCGGTCGGGCGAAGCTGGTCAAGCTCGAATGGCGGCAGGGCCGGACTTGGCGGCCGCTCGCCCTGGCCACGGCTGACCGGCGGGGCCGGTTCGCCTTGCGCCACCGGTTCAGCTCATCGCCCGGGGCCTTCACGGTGCCGCTGAGGGTGGTGGTTCCCCGGGAGAAGGGGTCGCATTTTCTGCCCGTCGTCGCCCGGCGTTTCAGCGTGCGCGTGGGTTGAGCGATTCCGCCGAGCATCCTGGCCCCCGTGCCTTCGCAGGGAGTGATCCCGACCGCCGCGTGGACGAGGCCACCCATGAGGTGGGAGCGCTTGACCGGGTTAGGCTTGGCGGGCGCAGGCGTCCAGCCGAGACGACGGAGGGGGTCGGATGCCCATCAGGGCGATCGTGGAACTGCAGGCGAAGCCGGGGCGACGGGACGAGCTCAAGAGCCTGATCGAGAACATCGTCGCGACTCAGGGACCGAGCATGCGCGGCTACCTCGGCGGCGAGCTCTACGAGGTGCTCGGAGACCCCAATGCCCTGGTCGAGATCGCCGATTGGGAGTCGGCCGAGGCCCGCGACGCGGTCATGCAGGACCCAGCGGCGGCGGAGATGATGGCGCCGATGCTCGAGCTGATGGCCGCACCCTTCCGGGCCACGGTCGTCAGCCGGCCCGCCTAATCGCACCGGACACCGCGAAGGAGCGCGGAGGTGACGCGGCCCGCGTAGTCAGCGACCCACCACACGGGCGGCGCGCGCGCCCGGCAGGGACCGCGCCGGCCCAGTCGCCGTCCGCGTCGGCTTCCTGGATGGCCGGATCACTGCTGCCGGCGCTGGGAGGAGCGGGAGACATGCTGATAGGACTCCTCAAGGAGGGCGGCCCAGTCGGCTCGGCGCACGACGGGGATGGCGGCCCATTCGCGAAAGCGGCGCCCGGCCGGGGAGAAGGCCTCGGCGTGCCCCGCCTCTAGGAGATCGTCCACCCTGGCCTCTGAAAGCTTGAGCACCAGTGCGCCGGACGTGCGGTCGCAGGAGGCGAAGAACGCCCCGTCCACGCGCAGGCATGAGAGACCCATCATCGTGGACCGTGTCACGCCAGGACGCTCACGCAAGAACGGCTCGGCCAGTTCCCAGAACCCGCGCTCGTGATCGTCGGTCTCGGCCATCACCAACCACCTCCGATGTCGTGGACTCTCCCTCGGGCCCTCTCGAGGGGCGGGCCTCGGCGCCTGCGCCCGGCCGACCGCGAGGGCCCGAGAAGGTCGGCCGGGAGCGACTACATCGCCGCCGCCTCGTAGATCCGGACGCTCTCGATGATCGGGCACCCCTCCAGGAGCCGCTCCGCCTCGGCCATGTCGGCGGCGCCCACGATCGAGTAGCCGACTGCAGGTGACATCTCGGGCGTCAGGTCGGCGGAGCCGGTCGACGTGACCTCCCGGCCGGCGCAGAACGGATTGCCAGAATCGACGAACCGGTCGCCGACCGCGTCGAACCACCGTCGCCACGCCGCCTTCATCTCATCCGTGTACTCCCAGGCTCCCTGGTAGAGGTAGATGAACTTCTTCATCGCGTCTGCTCCTGATTCAGGGGATCGGTGCCGTGTTCGAGGTGGGGGCGGTAGTTGTCGAGGCTCTCGGCGTCGGTCCCCCAGTAGGCGTGGTACTGGTCCAGCCAGTCCTGAAGGGCCAGGAGGGCGCCCCGGTCGAGGGTCAGCACGTTCGCACGCCCCACCTTGCGCCGACGCACCAGCCCCGAGTCCTCGAGTATCCGGATGTGCCGGTGGATCGCCGAGAGCGTCAGCCCACGCATGCGCGCCAACTCGCTGATCGTGTGCGGGCGCAGACCGAGCACGAAGACGATCTCGCGACGGTGCGCGTTCGCAAGCGCGTCGAAGACGCGGTCCAGCCGATCGGAGATCTGCTCCAAGGACCCTCCGTACACTTCACATAGATGTGAAGTGTACGCCGCCACGACTGGAGGGGTATCGCAGCCTGCGCCACGGAGTGCGACGATCCGGGGCGATGGAAGCGGCTGCGTCAGGGGCGGTGCTCGCCAGGGGCTACGAGGCGCTCGCGGCCGGTGACTGGGAGTCCGCGTGTTCTGCCTTCCGGTCCGTGCCCGACGCCGAGGAGGACCCGGAGGCGCTGGACGGTCTCGGCCGAGCCCTGTGGTGGCTGCGGGACTGGGAGCAGGCGGTCGTCCACCGCGAGCGCGCGTATTCCGGCTTCCGCCGGTTGGGGCAGCTTCCACGGGCGGCCCGAATCGCGCTCTGGCTCTCGCGGGAGTACGCGCTCGTATGGGGCAACGAGGCGGCCGCGAACGGCTGGCTCGCGCGCGCCGAGCGCCTGCTGATGGACGTCGCACCGCGGGCGGAGC
This sequence comes from Dehalococcoidia bacterium, assembly GCA_050248355.1. GTDB lineage: Bacteria > Chloroflexota > Dehalococcoidia > UBA2979 > UBA2979 > JAIBBD01. Next base: position 18,548 of record JBFWSN010000027.1, on the reverse strand, counting down.
AGGGCTGGCTCGACCTCGCGCGCTCAGAGCGTGCGCGCCGGCCGCCGGAGTCTGCCCGCCGTGCGGCCTCCGCCCTCGCCATCGCGGTCGAGACCGGAGATGCCGACCTCGAGCTGCGCGCCCTCGCGCAGCTGGGTCTGGCGGAGGTCTCCATGGGGATGCTCGAGGAGGGGCTGGCTCGCCTGGACGAGGCGATGGCGGCCGCGACGGCCGGGGAGACGGGAACCCTGGAGACGTTTGCGGATGTCAGCTGCACGCTGATGCTCGCCTGCGAGCGGGCGGACGACGGCGAGCGCCCCCGGCAGTGGGCTCGCGTGTTCGAGACGTTCGCCCGCACGTACGACCACATGGGACTGCTGGCCTTCTGCCGGACCTGCTGCGCCGATGTGCACGCGGCGAGCGGCCGCATCGACGCGGCGGAGGAGGAGCTCGTGGCAGCGCTCCGGGACCTCGAAGAGGCCGGGCAGCGCGCGCGCTGCCTGCACCCCGCGACCCGTCTGGCCGAGATCCGTGTCCTGCAGGGGAGATTCGAAGAAGCCGAGCGCTACCTCTCGGGATTCGAGGACGAGCCGGAGGCGGTGCAGGTCGCCGTCGCCATCCGGATGGCTCGTCGTGAGCCGGAGGCCGCTGCGGCGCTCATCGAGCGACGCCTCGAGGAACACGGACGCTCGAGCCTTCTCTCCGCGCCTCTGCTCGCCCGATTGGTCGTGGCGAGGGTGGCCGAGGGCGACCTCGACGCGGCGCGTGCCGCGGCCCGCGACCTGAGCGGCATCGCCGGCACCTCGGGCCGTGATCGCGTGCAGGCGCTCGCCGCGCTCTCGCTGGGCCGGATCGCCGCTGCGTCCGCGGATCCGGACGCTCCCGTGCTCCTGCAGCGGGCTCTCAACCTCTTCGCCGCCCTGCCCGAGCCGCTCGAAGCCGCCCGCGTCCGCCTCGAGCTCGCCCGGACGCTTGCCCGCGAAGCGCCGCAGGTCGCGGTCGATCTGGCGCGGCGGGCTCGATCCGACCTCGAGACGCTGGGCGCCGGACGCGAGGCGGACGAGGCGGCCGCGCTCATGCGGTCACTGGGGGCGCGGGGCCGTGCGGGACCCCGCGATCACGGCCTGCTCAGCAGACGCGAGGTCGAGGTGCTGCGCCTCGTCGGCGAGGGCCTGAGGAACGCGGAGATCGCGTCGCGGCTGTCCATCAGCACCAAGACCACCGAGCATCACGTCAGCCACATCTACGCCAAGCTGGGACTTCGGACCCGCACCGAGCTCGCGGCGTACGTCGTACGCGGTGGCGGGGCCGAATAGGGGCGATCCCCCTACCCGGAAGGTCCGCGTCGGCGCATGCTGGTCCCGCCAATCGCCGAGAGAGGAGGACCGGCATGTCAGAGGAGAGCAAGGCGCTGGTCAGGAGCTACTACGCCGACGTCCTGAACGGACGGAACCTCGGCGCCGTCGGCGACTACTTCGCCGACGAGCGGCTGGTCGCGGGCGTCACGCGCGGCTGCTTCACGTACTTCCAGGCGTTTCCGGATCTGCACTCGAGCGTCGACGAGCTGATCGCCGAGGGGGGCGCGGTCTTCTGCCGCTCGACGATGACCGGCACCCACGACGGCGAGTACAAGGGCATCCCGGCGACCGGCCGCCACGTCTCGGCCGAATCGGCCGAGGTGTTCCGGATCGTGGACGGGAGGATCGCCGGCTACTGGTGCCTCGCGAACGTGGCTGGCCTGATGAGGCAGCTGACGGAGGAGCCCGTGCCGATCGCCGGCTCGCGCAGCACGTCGTGAGCGGGGACGACCATCCCACCACCGGCAAGGAGTGAGGAGATGCCCAAAGCGTCCAGACAGACCGCATCGGAGTCGATGACCCTCGAGGGGTCCGAGGGCCACTTCGAGGAACTCGGTGGCTACACCGTCGGCTTCGAGAGCTACACCGCCGACGCCGACCTGGCCCCCCTCCTCGCCGGGCTCCCCGACGACCGCTGCCAGTGCGCGCACCTCGGCTACGTCCTCCGCGGCAAGGTCAAGTTCACCTTCGCCGACGGGAGCGAGGAGGTCTACGAGGCCGGCGAGGCCTACCACGCGCCGCCGGGGCACACGCCGACGCTGTACGCGGGCACCGAGGTCGTCGAGTTCAGCCCCACCGGGCCGCTCCAGCAGACGATCGAGGTCGTGACGCGGAACCTGCAGGCCGCCTCGTCCTGATCGCGGAACCATTGGAGAGGCGGGGCCCCGGCCGCTTTGGCCGGGGCCCCGGTGGTTCACCAACCGCTGGCCCGGCGCCGTGATCGCGGAGGCCGGCGCTCAGCTCACGCCCGCCCGGAACGCCACCCCCTCGCCGGCGATCGCCGCGGAGGTCTCGATGGGGATGATCGCGCGGACGTCGAACCTCAGCCACGGGGTCCATGGCGCGATGACCCGCTGGAGGGTCTCCGCGCCATCGACCTCGATCAGGGCCACGCCGCCTCTGCCGTCGGCGAATCCGAAGAAGCCCTTGAACTCAGCTTCGTCCGGTGGCTTCCACTGCGAGAAGACCTGGAGCGATCGTGCCGTGCCGGCCTCGCTCTGATCCGTGAACTGCCACGTCACGCAGAACAGCATCGCGCCCCCTTTCGGGTGCCGGGTGCCCACTTGGGCGGAAGTTGGAGCCTAGGTCGGCCGCCCCGCAGCACGCCAGCCCCGCGATCGCGCCCCGCCCCGCCCGTTAGGCCGGGTGTGTGTTTCTCAGTTCGGGCACCGCGCAGTGGTTTTCCTCGGCCAAGCGCGAGAGGTGTGGGCCCGGACGGATTAGGTCGCGTGTTTACGCGGGGTTTCCTGCGCAGCCAGGGTGACGCCGAATCTTGACGCCTCGGCTCCAGTTCGGTTCACTATCTACAGTCAACCGATCGGGGGCGCGATGCGGGGGTTGGCATGGCAGGTCGTTCTTCAAGTCGGCGCCACGCCAGACCCCTCCGGCCTGCCCGGCCAGGCCAAGCTGCAGAAGCTCCTCGACGGCCTCTACTCCTGGTCGCTGATCCTCATCCTCGCGGCGCTGGTGGTCGCGGCGATCGCCTGGGCGTGGGGAGCGCAGTCGAACCACCACGGCGCGACCTCGGGTGGCCGGCGGGGTGTCCTGATCGCCGCCGCCGCGGGCCTGCTCGTCGGCATGGCGCCTCAGATCGTCAACTTCTTCTACGGCGTCGGGCGCCAGTAGGCCGTGCCGCCCCGCTCCGGCACCGACCTGCTGATCCAGGGCCGCGAGCGCCCCGTGCGCCGTCGTCTCCCGATGCTCGGCGCCATGCTGCTGGTGTTTGCGCTCGGCCTGGCGCTCGGTCGCTTGGCGGCCCCCGGCGATGGCCCAGAACCCACCCCGGCCGCCCCTTTGCCCGAGGCCTGGGCCGACGCCACGCCTGCACCTGTCGAGGACACCGAGCCCGCCGCCTCGCGCACCAGGGCAGGAGCCGCACGGACCGCCGCGCGGGCGCTGTCATCGCTCGCCGATCCACGCCTGCTCTCGAGCCCGCAGGCACGCCGTGCCGTGGTCGCCCGGATCGCACCGCGGGGCTACCGCGCCGAGCTCGCTCCCCTTTTCGAGCGCACCTACGGCTACCTCGACGAGCTGCTCGGTCGGTCAGCCGATCGCGGAGAGGTCGTACTTCAGATGACCCCGCTCGGCTACCGGGTCGAGGCCTTCTCTGCGAACAGGGCCAGCGTCGCCGTCTGGCAGGTGACGCTGCTCGCGACGCCCGAGCGCGCACCAATCGCCGCCTGGTCGACCAGCCGCGCCGAGCTGGTCTGGTCGGGGGGGCGCTGGCGGGTCGAGCGCTTCGGCACCGACACGCCGGGGCCCGTGCCCGCCGTCACCGCCCCGGAGGCGCCTGTCGCCGCGGGGGAGTTCGTCGCCTCCGCCCAGGGCTTCTCCCCCTTTCCGCCGTGAGCGCCCGGCGATCCTTCTCGGGGTGCCTGTGTCTCCTCGCGCTCGTGGTCGCCACCGCGCTCGCGTCGCTGCCGCCGACCGGGGCCGAGGCGATCGAGGTGCCGGGGCCCTGCGACGTGCCGGGGGTGAGCCTCGTCTGCGATGCCGCCGGCGACGCGGCGAGTGCAGCCGCGGGCGCGGCAGGCGACGCGGTCCTCGGCCAGCTCACCGGCTGGGTCGGCGACGGGGCGGCCTGGCTCCTTCGACAGGTGGCCGAGGCGATCGACGCGACCACCACCGTCGACCTGTCGGCGCCGTGGTTCGAGCGCCACTACGCCTTCATGTTCCAGGCGGGGGCGATCCTGCTGTTGCCGCTCCTCCTGCTGACCGTCCTGCAGGCCCTGGTCCGCCAGGACGCGGGACTGCTGGTGCGGGCCGCCTTCCTGCACCTGCCGGCGGCGATGCTCCTCACCGGCCTTGCGGTGACGGTCACCCAGACGGCGCTCGCGGTCACCGACGCCCTGTCGGCGGAGCTCACCCGCGGGGTGGCGGCGGACACCGACACCCTCGCCACGACGCTCACCACCGCGAGCGCCGTCGGCGGGCCGATCCCGTTGTTCGCGTCCTTCCTGCTGGGGCTAGTGATGGCGCTGGCGGCCCTGTTCGTCTGGTTCGAGCTGATCCTGCGCGCCGGGGTCGTCTACGTGGCGGTGATGTTCCTACCGCTGTTCCTGGCGACGATGATCTGGCCGGCCCTGTCGGGCTGGGTGCGGCGTCTGGTCCAGCTGATCGTGGCGGCGATCCTCTCGAAGCTCGTGATCGTCGCGACCCTGTCGCTCGGCCTGTCGGCCTTCACCTCCGGCGACGGGCCCTCGGCCATCCTGGCGGGGGCGGGGATGTTCCTGCTGGCGGCCTTCTCCCCCTTCGTGCTGTTCGCGTTGATCCCGTTGGCGGCCGAGGTCGCCCAACCGCAGCGCGAGGGCCGCCACGCCCTCGCCGCCGCCACGGGCGCGTCGCTCGCCTGGAACGTCGCCCGCACCCGCATGACCTTCGGCGCGGTCGGGGCGGCCGGTGGGGCGATGGGGCTCGCCGGCGGCGCGATCGGCGCCGCCGGTGGCGGCGGCCCGGGCCGCGGTGGTCCGCACGGTCCGGCCGATCCGTCGGGCGGTCGCGGTGGCGGCGGTGGAGGCGCACCGGGCCCCGGCGGCGGCGGCGGCGCTCCCGCCGCCGCCGGGCTGGTCGCCTCGGTTCCGCGCGCAGCGGCGGCGTCGGCGACCCGCACGATGGGCGCTGCGGCAGCCCCGCCGCGCGATCCCGCCCCCGCCGAGCGGCGCCCCGCTCCTACCCCCTCCCCCGCGCCTCGCCGGTCACCGGCGGGTCCACCGCCCGGCCAGCTCCCCCTGCGTGGCACCGATGGCGCCTGAACCGTCGCGCTACCGCTTCGGCCCGCTAGAGCCGGGGGGCGCCGTCGGGGGCCTCGGCTGGGGCCAGGTGGCCTGCGTCGCCGTCGGCCTCGTCGGTCTCGTCGTCTGCCTGAACATCGCCTCGGGTACGGGCGGGGCGCTCGCGGGCCTCGCGGTCGCCGGGGCGGGGCTCGGCGGTGCCTTCCTGCGCCTCGGCGGTCGGCCGCCGGTCGCCTGGGCATCGATCGCCGCCGGCTTCGCCGGCCGCCGGGCCCGTGGCCGCCACCGCTACCTGTCGAGGGCCCCGGGACGGGGACATGGGCTCGGTGAGGTCGAGGACCTCGACCTACCGGACAGCCTCGCCGGCCTCGGGATCATCGCCGCCCGCGCGGGGCGCGGCGAGGTCGGGATCGCCTGCGACGGATCGACCTGGACGGCGGTGCTGGCGGTCGAGGGCGGCGCCTTCGCCCTCCTCGAGCTCGCCGACAAGGAGCGCCGCCTGGCGCGCTGGGGGGCGGCGCTCTCGGGGTTCGCCCGGCCGGGGAGCCCGGTCAGCCGCCTCGCCTGGATCGACCGCACCGTGACTCAGGGCGCGGATGAGCTCGGCCGCTACCTCGCCGACGGGCTCACCCTCCCCCCGAAGCACCCGGGGGTGCGCTCCTACCTGGAGCTGCTCGATGAGGCGGGGCCCGCCGCCCGCGCCCACGAGACCTTCCTCGCCCTCCAGATCGACGCCCGCCGCGCCTCGGGGGCGATCCGCCGCGCCGGTGGCGGCCAAGCCGGGGCGGCGGCGGTCCTCCTCCGCGAGCTGACCGCCCTCTCCGAGCACCTGCTGCGGGCGGAGGTGGTCGTACGCGGGGCGCTCAGCCCGCGCCTACTCGCCCGCGCCATCCGCCTCGGCTTCTCACCGGGCGACCGGCCACGCCTCGATCGCCTCGGCGCCGGTGAGCCCGAGGACGCCGGCACCGACCCGGCCAACGCCGGACCCATGGCCGCTACCGAGTCGTGGCGGACGTACCGGAGCGACGACGCCCTCCACTGCACCTACTGGATCGCGGAGTGGCCCAGGGTCGAGGTCGGCGCCGACTTCCTGCTGCCGTTCCTCCTCGGCGGCACCACCCGCCGCAGCGTCGCGGTGGTGATGGAACCTCTCGACCCGGCACGGGCGCTGCGGGCCGCCGAGAACGCCCGCACCAACGAGATCAGCGACGACGAGCTGCGGGCCCGGATGGGCTTCCTCGCCACCGCCCGCCGACGCCGCCAACAGCAGGCCCTCGTCGAACGCGAGCAGGAGCTCGCAGAAGGCCACTCGGGGGTGCGCTTCTCGGGCTACGTCACCGTCTCCGCCGATGGGGCGGAGGAGCTGTCGGCGGCGATGGCCGAGCTCGAGCAGTCCGCCCAGATGGCGCGCCTCGAGCTGCGACCCCTCTTCGGCGAACAGGCCGCCGGGTTCACCTACACCCTCCCCCTGTGCCGGGGCCTCCGGTGAGGGTCCGGCCCCGCCACCCGGCCCACCAGCTGACGAGCGCCCACCTCCAGGCCGCCTACCCCTTCATGGGAGAAGGGGGCCTCGGGGGACGTGGCGTCTACATCGGCCGCGACGTCTACTCGGGGGCGAGCTTCTGCTTCGACCCCTGGGTGCTCTACGAACAAGGGGCCCTCACGGGGCCCTCGGCGCTTGTCGCCGGGCAGGTCGGCCGCGGCAAGTCGGCGCTCATCAAGACCTACCTCGCCCGCCAGGCCCTCTTCGGCCGGCGGGCGGTGGTCATCGACCCCAAAGGCGAATACGGCCCGTTGGCCGAGTGGTTCGGCAGCCGGCCGATCCGGTTGGTGCCGGGTGGCGATGTGCGGCTCAACCCCCTCGATGCCGCCGGGGGGCGCGAGGAACGCGTCGCCCTGCTCGGGGCGCTCGTCGCCGGGTCGCTACGGCGGGGCCTGGAGCCCCAGGAGCACACCGCCCTCGACCTCGCCTACCGGGCAGCCGCGACTGCCGGCCCGCCGACGCTGCCGGCGGTCCAGCACCACCTCCTCCACCCGTGCAGCGAGGCCGCCGCCTCGATCGCCGTTCGCGCCGAGGACCTCGCCCGCTACGGCCGTGGCTGCGCCCTCGAGCTCCGCCGGCTCTGCGAGGGCGACCTCCATGGCATGTTCGACGGCCCGACCAGCGAGGGCGTCGAGCTCGACTCGGCCGTAGTGGTGCTCGACCTGTCGGCCCTGCATGGCTCGCCGGCGCTCGGGGTGCTGATGGTCTGCGTCAGCGCCTGGCTATCGGGGCGCCTGGCGCGCGACGACGCGATCAAGCGCCTGGTGGTGCTCGACGAGGGCTGGGCGGTGCTCGCCGACCCCGCCGCAGCCACCTTCCTCCAGCGCTCCTGGAAGCTCGCCCGCTCCTACGGGGTGGCGAACATGCTGGTGATCCACCGCCTGTCGGACCTCGCGGCGGCAGGCGACGCGGGATCACGCGAGGCGAAGATCGCCGCCGGGCTCCTGTCGGATTCCGAGACCCGGATCATCCTCGCCCAGAGCCCTGCCGACCTCGCCGCCACCCGCGAGCTGATCGGGCTCACCGGCACCGAGGTCGACCACGTCGCGACCCTGCCCCGAGGGGTCGCCCTCTGGAAGGTCGGCGAGCGCTCATTCGTGGTGGAGCACCGACTCTCGCGGGCCGAGCGCGCCCTCGTCGACACCGACGCCCGCATGCGAAGCACCGCGGCAAGCCCCTGAACGACTACCGAAGGAGAAACAGATGGAGAGGGAGACACCGATGGGCGAGGGCCTGTTCGGTTCGGAGCCGACGGCGGATCCGCAGATCCCGAGCGCCCTGCTGCCGAGGGCGACGGACTCCGAGCTCGCCCGGCGGGCGACCGCCCTCGCCGACCGGGTCGCCGGCTACGGGGCCTCGGCACGCCTCGACGGACGCTTCCGCCTCGCGGTCGCAGACCTCGGGCGGGCAGTCGTCGGCCTCGAGGGCATGCGCGCCTGTGGCCTCGCGCCCGCGGTCGCCGACCAGGCGCTGCCGCAGCTGGCCGAGGTGCTCGACGCCGTCGAGCGCGCCCTCGATGAGGCGGCACCCGAGCTGCAGGCCGAACTCCGCGACGCTGAGGCCAACCGGACGCCGACGCGCCGGGCCCGCAGGCCGCGGGCCGCGGCGGCCAAGTAGCCGCGGGTGCCACCGCGTCCGGGGCAGGTCGGCGCGCCTGAGGACCCCTGGGTCAACGCCGGCCTCGTGATCCTCGCCGGTGTCCTCGGCGTGGCGGTCGTGGTCTGGGGGATCGCGCAGCTGGCGGCCCTCGCCTTCGGTGGCGGGGCCTTGTCCACCGGGGTCGGGCAGATGCCGGGAGTCCTCGCGCGGTTACCCGGGGCCTGGTCGGACCCCGCCGCCGCCTGGCCGGCGGCGGACCGGTGCCGCCTGCCAGGGCCGGTGGCCTTCTACGCGGTGGCGGGCGCCGTCGTCGCAGTCCTGGTGTCCGTCGGCCTCGGAGCCGCAACGCTCGCCCGGCGACGGCTCGGGGCACGGGTGTCGAAGGACGCGGGCGCCCGCTGGGCGCGGGCGGGGGACCTGCGGGCACTCGTGGTGCGCGAACCGGCACCGGGGCGCCTCACGCTCGGCCGGCTCGGGCGGCGCCTCGTGGCGACCGAGCCGCGGGCGAGCACGATCGTCGTCGGCCCGAGCCAGTCGGGCAAGACCGCGGGACTCGCGATCCCGGCGATCCTCGAGGCCGCCGGGCCGGTGGTCGCGGTGTCGGTCAAGCGCGACCTGCTCGACCACACCCTGCAGGCCCGCAGCACCGTGGGTGAGGTCCGGATCTACGACCCGACCGGTGCGGCGCGGCTGGATGATGAGCGCGTCGTGGGCTGGGACCCGGTGCGTTCGTGCGATACGTGGGCCGACGCCCGACGGACGGCTCACAACCTGACGAGCGCACAGGGTGCGGCGGGTGGCCGCGACGCCGAGTTCTGGCTCCAGATGGCCCAGAAGCTACTGGCGCCGCTACTGCTCGGTGCTGCCGGGAAGGTCGATGGCTCCATGCGCGACGTCGTCGCCTGGGTCGACTCCGGTGAGCAGACCGCCGTCGCAGACCTGTTGCTCGACCTCGGCGAACCCGACGCCCACGCCGCCTTTCTCGCTACCTGCCGACGCGAGGAGCGCACGCTGTCGTCGGTCTATGCGACGGCCGAGGCGGTGCTCGCCCCGTTCGCCGACCCGGCGGTGCTCGCCAGCACCGACGCCCACGGCATCGACCCCGTCGAGCTACTCAGTGGTCGCAACACCCTCTACGTGATCGCGCCCGCCAAGGACCAGGAGCGCCTCGCGCCGCTGTTCGCCGGGTTGGTCGAGTACGTCGTCGATGCGGCCTACGCCCGCGCCGCCTCCGGGCATCCCTGTGACCCGTCGCTGCTGTTGGTGCTCGACGAGGCCGCCAACACCGCCCCCATCAGAAACCTCCCCCAGATCGCGGCGACCGCGGCAGGGCAGGGGATCCAGGTGGTCAGCGTCTTCCAGGACCTCGCCCAGGCGCGCTCGCGCTACGGAGAGGCCGCCGACACCATCCTCGCCAACCACCGGGCCAAGCTCTTCCTCTCAGGGATCTCCGACGGGCGGACCCTCGACTACCTCAGCCGAGCCCTCGGCGAGGAGGAAGTCGGATACGAGAGCCGCACCCTCGCCGAGCGCGGCAGCGCCAGCCGCACCCGCGGCACCCGCACCCGGCGCCTCGCCCCAGCGGACGCCGTCCGTGGGGTGCCACCCGGCGAGGCGATCCTCGTCTACGGCCACCTACCCCCGGCGCGCCTGTCGCTTCGGCCCTGGTATCGCGAACGCGGGCTGCGCCGGTTGGCCGCCGGTCAGATAGAGGCCCCGTGACACCCGGTGGCCGGCGGAGCCGGCCGAGCGCCGAGGCCGCCGCCCGGCAGGCCGAGGCCCGCCGCGAGCAGGCACGGGTCCAGCTCGAGGCGGCATGCGAGGAGCTGCGCAGCTCCGAGGGCTGGCAGCGCTTCGCCAAGGCACGGGCGCTGCTGCGCGGCTACTCGCTCAACAACACCCTCCTGATCCTCGTCCAACGGCCCGACGCGACCACCGTGGCGAGCTTCCGCCACTGGACAGAGCTCGGCCGACAGGTGCGCCGCGGCGAGCGGGCGCTCCGGATCTGGGCGCCCTCAGTCCGACGTGAGCGGGACGATACGACCGGCGAGGAGACGGCCGCGGTGCGGGCCTTCGTGCTGGTGCCGGTGTTCGACATCTCCCAGACCGACGGGCCACCGCTCCCGGAGCCGCCGCCGGTGCGGCCGCTCTCGGGCGACTCGCACGCCCATCTGGTCCCCGGGCTCGAGCGGCAGGCGACCGACGCCGGATACGTCGTCGAACGCCACGACGCGATGCCGGGCGGCGCCGAGGGATTCGTCGATCACCGCCGCAGGGTGATCGCTCTCTCAGACGCTTTGGCGCCGAACGGCCAGGTGGCCGTGCTCGTGCATGAGTTGGCGCACGTCCACGGTGCCCGCTACGCCGAGTTCGGCCGGGCCGGCGCCGAGGTGGTGGCCGAGACGGCCGCCTTCGTCGCGCTGTCGGCAGCGCGCCTCGACACGAGCGGGCAGGCGATCCCCTACGTGTCCGGGTGGGCTGACGCAGCACCCATGGAGATACCGAGCTACGCAGATGCCGTCCATCGGATCGCCTCCCTGCTCGAACGGGGGTTGGGACTCGACGAGACGGGTCGTCGGCAGACCATCACCGTGGGACGCGGCGTCGACCAGTCAGCTCGGCGAATCACGTCCGGGCGGGCTCGCCACCCGGATCGGGCGATGTAAGAACGCGCCGGAGGCGTCGCCATGTGGCACGAATCGTCATCCGTTCCGGCTAGCGCGCGAGTTCCTCCGGAGAGGAGGGCCGGCAGGACCCGCCGACCGGCCGTCCTTCCCTCACCCCGGGTGAACCTCGTCCCTGGGCGAAGACGAAGCCCGTGCTCCGGCGGACACTCGCTTCGAGGCCGCGCCGAGCGGCCTGATGGAGTCGACGATCGGAGGATCAGATGACAACCGTGAAGGGCGCGGGCGGGGCTGGAACATCCGCCCGCCGCCGGACGGAGGCGGTCTTCGTGCTGCTGGTGCTGGTCACCGGCGGCTGGATGGCCGGCGTGGCCCTCGGAGTGTGGCAGTCCAGGGCCGCCGACTCAGAGACGGCCGCGGACATCGGCGCCTGGCTGACGCCCGCGCTGCAGGGCGTGCTTGCGTTGGCGATCGTCTCGATCGCCGTCGCGCTGACCGCCATCGCCGCAGGCGTCCGGCGCAGGGCGGGTGTGATGAGCGACGCGCTCCCGCGTCTGCTCGACATCGGAAAGGACCGAGCATGAGCACGATGACGGCAGGGCCGACGAAGGTCGGCGGCCAGCGGGCGATCCCCCGGGCGCAGGAGGGCTTCGACATGCCCGCCCTCGCGCGCAGGATGTGGGGGCCGATGCTGGCGATGGGCATCATGGCCGTCGGAGCGGCGGTCGCGGCGGGGATCGCCGAGGCGCTGAGCGAGGACGCCGAGACGGTGGCCGAGATCGCCGCGTGGAAGCCGGGTATCGCCTTCCTCGGGATCGGCTTCCTGCTCTCGGCGATCACCTTCCTGCTCGCGCGGGTCCTCGGCGAGCTGCGCGATGGCGGGACCCGCGTCCAGGAGTCCGTTGGTGAGAGCCCGCTGATCCTGCGCCGGCCCTGGACCGGCTATGCGTTCCCCGTGGCGATGATGATGGGCCTGATGGTCCTCGTCGCCGCGGCGCTGATCGGCTTCGTCCAGGCCGGGGAGGTCACCTCGGACCCCGCTCTCGCCGCCGACATCGGCGCCTGGGTCTCGCCTGTGCGCTTCGCGGGCGTGGCGCTCGTCTTCACCGGCATCGCACTGGCACTGCTGACGGTCGTGAAGGCAATCGCCTTCCAGTCCGACCGCCTCGGCGAGATCGCCGGTCGCGGACGCTGATCGCGGCCGGCCGCCCCGAATGCCCTGTCGCCTCTGGCGACGGGGCATTCGGCCATGCGGGTTCGCGTGCGTACCGGGTCCGCGTGGGCCAGGGTGGGCCGTGGTGTGCTGGCGCGGCGGTGACGACTGACGGGGCGGGACGTTGACGACTGCGGGTGGGACGGTCCTGGACGATGCGTGGCTGCCGGCGGGGCGCGGGCGCGCGCTCGGCCTGATCGCCGCGGTACAGGTCCTCGCGATGAGCGTCTGGTTCAGCGCGTCGGCCGTCGTCCCCGCTCTCCGGGACGAGTGGGGGATCTCGTCCGGCGGGGCGGCCTGGCTGACCGGGGCGGTGCAGATCGGGTTCGTGGCCGGCGCGCTCGGGTCGGCGCTCCTCAACCTCGCCGACCGGCTCTCCGCCCGCCTGCTGATCGCGGTCAGCGCGGTCGGCGCCGGCGCGACCAACGCGGCCGTGGCCCTGCTCGCGGACGGCACCGAGGTCGCGGTCCCGCTGCGGTTCCTCACCGGCGCCTTCCTGGCGGGCGTCTACCCGGTGGGGATGAAGCTGATGGCCTCCTGGTTCCTGCACGGGCGGGGGCTGGCGATCGGCGTGCTCGTCGGCGCTCTCACGCTCGGCTCCGGGTCCCCGCACCTCATCTCGGCGATGGGCGACCCGCCCTGGCAGGTGGTGCTCCTCGTCGGGAGCGCACTCGCCGTCGCCGGCGGCGCCGTCATCCTGCTGGTGGGCGACGGGCCGTACGCGGCGCCGAGCCCCCCGCTCGACCTCCGGTGGGCGATCAACGTCGTCCGCGATCGCCCCGTGCGTCTGGCGAACATCGGCTACCTCGGCCACATGTGGGAGTTGTACGCCGTCTGGACGTGGTTGCCGGCCTACCTGGTGGCGAGCCTCGGCGCCGGGGCGGGGACGTCGGCGCTGGCCTTCGCCGCCATCGGCGTGGCGGGGCTGGCCGGCGCCGTCGCGGCGGGCCTCATCGCGGATCGCGTCGGCCGCACGGCGACCACCATCGCGGCCATGGCGGTCAGCGGCACCTGCGCGCTGCTGTCGGCTCCGCTGTTCGGGGCGCCCGTGGCCGTCGTGGCGGCACTCGTCGTCGTCTGGGGCGTGACGGTGATCGCCGACTCGGCCCAGTTCTCGGTCGCGGTCAGCGAGTTGACCGACGCTCGCTACGTCGGCACGGCGCTCACGCTGCAGACGGCCGCCGGGTTCCTGCTGACGGTCGCCTCGATCCGCCTCGTCGGAGGGCTCGGCTCCGGGTGGGGCTGGCAGTGGGCCTTCCCCGTGCTGGCACTCGGCCCCGCCGTCGGGATCCTCGCGATGTGGCGGCTACGGGCCGATCCGCGTTCGAGCCGCCTGGCCGGCGGGGCCCGCTGACCCGGCGCCCGCCGCGGGCGGGCGCCGGGTGCGCGGCTCAGGCCAGGGCGTCGGCCGTCCAGCGCTGCGACGCGAACGCGTCGTCGAGCGGGGTGCCGGCGATGTGGTTGGTGTAGTTGCTGATCGTCTTCAGGGCGACGCCTGTGACGACCTCGAGCACCTGCTGCTCGCCGAAGCCGGCCGCGAGGAAGGCCTCGAGCTCGGCGTCGTCGACCCAGCCGCGCTCCTCGACCACGTGGCGGGTGAAGCGCGCCAGCGCGCCGAGACGCGGGTCCTCGGGGTCGCGTCCGGCCCGCAGCGCCTCGAGCGCCTCGGCCGGCATCCCGACCATGCCCGCGACCGCGCTGTGCACGGACACGCAGTACTCGCAGCGGTTCTCGGCCGAGGCGGCGATGATCACCACCTGCTGCTCGACCGGGCTGAGGGACGACCCCTCGAACTGGGCGGTCACGGTCAGGTAGCTGCCGACCGCCACGGGAGACGTCGCCAGGACGCCGATCAGGTTGGGGACCATCCCGAACTTCTTGCGCGCGGCATCCAGATGCGGGCGCGAGGCCTCGGGGGCGGACTCAGCGGTGTGGACGGGAAACGACGGCATGCGGATCTCCTTGTCGGTGATGGAGCGATGCGCGGCCGCCGGCGACGCGCGCCGGCGGCCGGGGCGGGTTCAGCGCCGGGCGAGCCGGTCGTCGACCTGCGGGGTCAGCCGCACCTCGCGGCGACCGTTCGAGCTGCGCACGTACGCGATTGCGGGTGCTGTGGCGTTCATGACGTCCTCCGTCAGTAGCGTGAAACAACTTACTGGCGGCGACGCTAGCAGCTATGCGTTGCGTGACGCAACTCGGTGTGTCAGTGTGCGGACATGCTCCCCCGCGTCTACGAGGACCAGGACTGCTCGATCGCCCGCGCCCTGGAGGCGGTCGGCGAGCGCTGGACGCTGCTGATCGTGCGCGAGGCGCTCAACGGCACCCGGCGCTTCGACGAGTTCCAGGCGCGGCTCGGGATCGCCCGAAACGTGCTGACCGCCCGGCTCCAGCGCCTCGTGGAGGAGGGGATCCTCGAACGTCGCCCCTACCAGGACCGGCCCGCCCGCTTCGAGTACCTCCCGACACGCAAGGGGGAGGAACTGCTCCCGGTGACGCTCGCGCTGCTCTCCTGGGGCGACCGCTACTACGCCGATCCGGTCGAGGGGCCCCCGGTGGTGCTGCGGCACGATCCGTGCGGCAGCGACTTGTCGCCCCGGACGGTCTGCGCCTGCTGCGGCACCGAGGCGAGCGCCGCCACCGTCTCGACCCGCATCGACCGCACCCGCTCCGAGGCGTAGGAGGAGGTCAGACCAGGTCCGGGTCGGAGGAGATCTCCACGAGGGCCGGGCCGGTCTGGGCGAGGGCGGCCACGAGGGCGTCCTCCAGATCGTCGGGCCGCTCGACCCGCCGGCCCCACGCCCCGCAGAGGCGGGCGAACTCGGCGAAGCCCGGGTTGTGGAGGGCGGTCTGCCAGACATCGAGGCCGGCAGCCCGCTGCTCCTTGCTGATCTTGCCGAGCTCGGAGTTGTCGAGCAGGACGACGACGATGTCCATGCCGTACTTGACGGCGGTCGTCAGCTCGCCCATGTACTGGCCGAACCCCCCGTCTCCGGCGACCGCGATCACCCTCCGGTCGGAGCCCTCCGCCTGGACCGCGGCCCACGCTCCCATCGCGGCGGGCAGCCCGAAGCCGATCGATCCCAGATAGCCCGACATCAGGATGGCCTGACTCCGGCACTCGAAGTAGCGCCCGAAGCTGTACGTGTTGTTGCCGACGTCGACGGCGACGACCGCGTCGGCGGGCGCGATGCGCGAGAGCGCCTCGAAGACCCGCGCCGCTGCGATGCCCCGCCCCGAGTCGTCCCGTGCCCGCCGGCTCTTCTCCTCGCGCCAGATCGTCCAGCGCGCGGCCACGTCGGGGCGCTGGTCGACGGCGGCCGGCTCACGGCCGGCCAGAGCGGACCGCAACCGTTCGGCGGTCACGCCCACGTCGCCGAGCACCGGGACCGTGACCGGGTGGAAGCGGCCGAGGCCGACCGGGTCGCGGTCCACCTGGACGATCGGCTTGTACGGGGCGATGCCCGTGTGGTCCGAGAACGACGCTCCGAACACGAGCAGCAGATCCGACTCGTTCATCAGCCAGCTCGCCACCGGCGTCCCGCTGCGCCCCAGCACCCCGCCGGCGAGCGGGTCGTCGTCACTGATCAGGCCCTTGCCCTTGAAGGTGGTGACGACCGGCGCGGAGAGCTCGCGGGCGAGGGCGATCACGGCGTCCATGTGGAAACGGGCGCCGTGGCCCACGACGACGACGGGCCGGCCTGCGGACGCGACCAGGGTGACGGCCTCCTCGATCGCCGTGGCCGGCGGCGCGACGGCGAGCTCGGGCAGGCGCCCGGCGGGGCCGGACGCCGCCGCACCCGGGCGGGCCGGCTGCACCTGGACCTCGTCCGGCAGGATCAGGTGGCCGACGCCCCGCTCGAGGCGCGCGTGCTTGAGGGCGAGCGTCATCATCTCGGCCGCGTCGGAGTCCGCGTTGACCGTCCGGCTGAAGGTCGCGACGTCGGCGAAGGCCGCCATCAGGTCGAGGTCCTGGAAGGCCCCCCGGCCGACCACCTTCGAGGGCACCTGCCCTGAGATGGCTAGGACGGGCGCCCGGTCGGCCTTCGCGTCGTAGAGGCCGGTCAACAGGTTGGTCGAGCCGGGGCCCGCGATCGCGAAGCAGGCCGCGGGGCGGCCGGTCAGCTTGCCGTAGGCCCCGGCCGCGAAGGCGGCCGCCCCCTCATGGCGGATGCCGATGTAGGTCAGGCGTCCGGCCTGCTCCTGGCGGCGCATGGCGTCGGCGAAGCCCAGGTTCGAGTGGCCGACCATGCCGAAGACGTGGGTGACGCCCCATGCGACCATCGTCTCCACCATCAGGTCCGAGACCGTGCGCTCGTGCTCGGGCTCGGCGGCCACGCCGACGTAGACTCCGCCGTCGCGCACCTCGACGGGGAAACACGCGGGCGCATCGCTGAACGGCGGAGGCGGGGTGCCGGTCAGAGGGTCGTAGTCGTAGCCGTGCCAGGGGCATCGCAGCAGGCCGCCCTCGATCGAGCCCTCGCCGAGAGGGCCACCCTGGTGCGGGCAGCGGTTGTCCAGCGCCCCGAAGCGGTCGCCGACGCGGGTGAGGGCGATGGACCGGTGGCCCGCCTGGACGGTGCGGACCCGCCCGTCCTTGATCTCGTCGGCCTCGGCGACGCGGTGCCAGGTGAGGTCTCCCCTGCGGGTCATGGCACGCGCTCCTCGTCGGCTCTGCGTGGAATGGTCAGCCACCGGTCGGACACGATCCGCCCGCCTGCGGGAGACACGCCCCTCATCCGGCGGTGAGAAGGTCGAGACCGTGTCCGAGGAAGCGCGCAGCGGCCCGGCGCGGAGCGTCCCCGCCCCCGGCGGCGCGGACGGCCTCATAGCCGAGGATCGCCCCGAAGGGCGCGTTCCAGAAGCTCGCTTCCCCCGGGCGCTCCGGTCCCCAGGGTCCGACGTAGAGGTAGGGCTCCGGATGGTGGGCGTCGCCCGGCGACCCTCCGAGATTGACCCTCTGCCCGTCGCCGGCGCCCCAGGCCGCGTCGCACGCGACGTCGAAGTGCTCCGGCCAGAGCTGGATGGAGGACGGGGACGCGCCGGGGCCGATGTGCACCAGCGTCTCGTCGAGGGCCGTCGTCGCGAACGCGAACCAGTCCGCAAGCACCCGTGCCGACCGTTCGTCAACGCGGAGCGCGGCATCGGGGTCTCCGATGCCCGGAGCATCGCCGCCGAGGGAGAGGGGGCCGGCGAGATCGACGCCTGCTGACTCGGCCGCCGCCCGTAGAGACGTGAGGCAGGTGGCGGTCGTCCAGCCGTCGCGCTCGACGATCAGGGCGGTTCCATCGGTCCGCACGACCTCCGCGCCATCACCGAACGCCGGAGTCGTCGCACCGCCAGGGGATGCCCGCAGTCCGATGCGACCGGTCACGTCCGACCGTCGCCGGGCCAGGACATGCGCTGCCACGCGCTGAAGGGCATCGCGGCTCTCGGCGAAGGAGTCGGGCAGAGGCGCCAGTCCGCTCATCGTTCCTCGCTCATGCTCTGACCCTTCGGGATCGGAGACCGGACCGCCAGGCTACGGCGGGGCGCGTGGTGCGTCCGCAGCGTGAGTTCACGGGCGAACACCGCCCACCATCGTCCGGCGGCCCGGCTGAGAGCCTCCGGCCTCGGCTCGCGGACGCGGCCGGCGAGCGCGAGGATGTCCGGATGGAACCAACCGACGACACGCCCCCCGCCCAGTACGTGGACGCCCGCCGCGTGCTCGACGTCATGGGGCGCGAGGGCGACGGGCGCATCCGCTCCATGAGCGCCGTCCAGGTGATCGTCCTCGGGGCGGTGGCCGGCGGCTTCATCACCATGGGCGCGCTGTTCTCGGTGCTGCTCGGCGCGGGCGTCGAGGCCACTGGACCCCAGCGCCTCCTCGAGGGGCTCGGCTTCTCAGCCGGGTTCTTCTTCGTGATCCTGAGCGGGGCCGTCCTGTTCACGGAGGCCAACGTCACCCTCCCCGCGACACTCGTGCGTCGCGATCGCCTGGCCACCTGCGTGCTGGTGGCGCGCTTCTGGGCGCTGGCCTGGGTGGGCAACCTGATCGGGGCGATCGCGATCGGATTCCTGGTCCACGTCGCACAGGACTATCCGGGCGACGTGACGGGCCTCCTGGGCGAGCTGGTTGATCGCAAGATGGCCTACCGCGAGGAGGGCGGGGCGTCCTCTTGGGGCGAGCTCATCCTGAGCGGCGCCCTCGCGAACTGGCTCGTCGGCATGGCGGCCTTCTTCGCGGTCATGGGCCGGACGCTCATCGGCAAGTACATCCCCGTCTTCCTCGCGGTGACGCTCTTC
>JBFWSN010000026.1:0-28215 GCA_050248355.1 Dehalococcoidia bacterium | reverse complement strand
GCGACGTGAGCGTGAGTGAGAACACCATGCAACGGATCTGGTCGTGCGCCGGGACCGCGAGGTTGACGCCCGCCTGGCGCGGCGATCGCGAGGACCTCCGTCGTCGAGCTCATCGCGGACCGGCGTAAGCCATCCAGGACGGTCCCGGGCATACCCACACCGGTTGGGTGATGACGCGACCGAGCTTTCATAACGACGGCACGGACGAAGCCGAAGCCCGGACTCAACCGGCCCCGCAACACGCGCAGTGGTGAATCCCTCGAGACCGGCAGCCGCGACGAAACAGCGATTGTCGCGGAGACAATCAGTTGGCA
Source organism: Dehalococcoidia bacterium (assembly GCA_050248355.1). Classification (GTDB taxonomy): domain Bacteria; phylum Chloroflexota; class Dehalococcoidia; order UBA2979; family UBA2979; genus JAIBBD01. The sequence continues at coordinate 27,901 of JBFWSN010000026.1, read as the reverse complement.
GCCGGGTGTCCGCCGACTGACCGGGACAGCACCGAGCACGGCCGCGGCGCGCTCAACCCGCCGCCGCAGCGAGCTGCATCCACCCGGCGGCACTGCGACCTGGCCCGCCGGCTACCTGTGGCGTCCTACCAGCGGCACTCAGCTACGGCAGGCGGCGGGGATAGTCACCCGAATCCAATAGCGGAGTCTGCGGGGCACGCGGCTACGACGCCCTGGCCGAGGACGTGCGCGGGCGGGTTGGGCGCGGCGATGACGTGGCCGCGCTGCTGCTGCCGGCGCCGCTACGATTCCCACCATCTGCGTGGACCGCGATCACCGCCTACCTTCATGAAGAGGTGGGGCTAGCTTGCGGCACCGTGCCGGAGGCGAATTAGCAGGTCAGTTTGACCACGGGCCCGTCTTGGTCGAGATCGGTAATCGGGGCAGCACCTTGCGCTGCACCCTTTCCCCCTTGCTTTGGCTCCTCTTGAACAGAAACCGCTCCTACTACATCGAGATGTATGCGATAGCTGTGGGTGCCCGATCGACATTTCATCGACACCTCAGCTGACACGTAGCCGTCGGTTGCGTGCTCCCATAGAAACTCCCAGGTCCCATGATTGCGAGTCGTCCAGTTGCAGCCGAAGGCGCCGCAGACCTTGGTCTGCGCCTGGAATGCGACTTGCGCCGAGCACGAGCCTATACTCTTGAAGGCGACCTTGCCCCTCATACGGACGACGTCGCCGTCGAGGCGCGGTTCTTCCATATCAGGTGGTAGTAAGATTGGCTTCTGCAGCGTACCCAGCACGAATCCGCCTGCGTTACTCGCAACGCCGCCCCATCCCTTGCAATCGGATGGGTCGAAAGCCGCGGCGGAGATTCCTGACGTAGGCGTAGCCGCCGTCGCAGATGTTTCACCCGCAACGAGGCTGGCCAGCACGATAGCAACACAACTAGCTAGTCTGACAAACCAGGTAGACTGGTTCATAGTCCCCCCAGGCGAGTACGGACAACTAACAACCAGGCGATTCTCCTGTACCGATGAGCCGCGCTGTTCACCGGAGTGACTCGTCTGCACCCCCTCGGCTGTTACGCCGAGATGGGCATGTGAACTGTTGCATCGCTTCAGCCCTCGTCTCCGCGTCGACTGACACTGAGCGCTCCGTCCGCCACGACACCTGGCACACGTCGATGCCGCGGACGACCAGCAAGGCGCCGACTGACCGACCCGCGCCAGTAACGCACCGTCCCTGGTCAGGAAGCGCGGCTCACGTCTCCGTCCCGGCCGCGTACCGGGGACAGGGGGCATAGCGGTTTCGAGTCAAGTTGCCCACCGTCTCCGCCACCACCGACCAACACACGACCAACACACCCGACGTGCTCGCGGTCGAGCTGGCCCGCGCGACCGTCACTCTGATCCACCCTGATCGCGGCGGTGACCGGCACCCGTGACGAAGCGTCGACGACGTCCTCCTGCCCGGGGGCGTTCGGGCGCACGCTGCGCGAGGGACGCCGAAGGTCGTCCTCGGCGGGGTCGGCGAGCGCGGCCACCGCGTACGCGAACTGGGACGGACATCCAGTCCTCGCGATCTGGTGTCCTTACCGCGCTGCCGACGTTCTCGCCGAAGTGCACGGCTATCGGCTCATCAGTCTTGGATGCGGTCGTCAGCTTCCATCTTGATATACACCGGGAAGAGTGGCCGATTGACCGGGACGTCCACGTCCGCCTCTCCAGTCGCGCCGCGCAGTACCGGGATACCTGCGCTCATGCACCAGACCTGCGCAGCGAAGTAGTGCTGACCTGGACGCTTAACGGGCACCAGCGCCGATACAAATCCTGCCCGGCTGATTCCCTTGCCTGGAATGGTTTTAACGGCCGTGTCGTCGACCACCAGTCTGATCGACGACACCCGGCCGAGCGGGCAGAACTCCCCCTGCATGTGCACAATGGCGTGATACTTGGCCCGCTGCGGTTTCTTCGGAGCGGCGTCGGCAGCGGCGGCACTGCCGAGGACAATCGCAAGTGTGGTGGCCGTGACGATCAGCACTCGGCCGATATAGTTGCGCATCGCGCCCTCTCTGTTGATCTGCGGTCGTAGTAGATGAGGAGTCGCGCGGCCAGGCATGGGCGTTACTCGGCGGCTCGGGCGACTCTCGGGTTCGGAAAAGTCAAGCCGGTACGCAAGGCGGCCGTTCCCACCTGAGGCGGAGGTGAGTGAGCCGCCGCCGATGCGCAGCATGCCTAGCCGGTAGTGCTCGCGGTTACGGAAGCTGCGGGCGGCGCGGCGGTGGAGTTCAATGAGGCCATTGATTGCTTCGGTACCGCCGGTGCTGGCGCGGCCGGTGTCGAAGTAGGCGAGGAAAGCATGCTGCCGCTACTTCAGCCTCTCTAATTACAGTTGTCTGGCTTGCTTGCGATGTACACATGCCGCTGCGCCTTGCAGACTTGCGATCCGGAGATATCGCTTTCACGGGCACTTCCAGCGGCATTGCCAATATAGAGGCCCGGGGTAAAGACGTAATTTGCGAGTAGAGAAGGATCACCCTGTGGCTCTGCAGGTGTAATAACGTTGGGGAGTATTTTCCAGCCCTCGTACACGTATGTACTCGGAGCGGCACGGGGGATCGAGACTAGATAAATTCCTGAACCCGGGTTACAGTCCTGGGAGGGAGATGTCAGGTAGGTGCCGGATAATTCGCCTGGGCCAAGCGTCAAGAGTAGCCGCCCCGGGATCGGCGACTGCATGTACAGAGTAACCTGAAACGGAACCGCGAGGGCGCGGTCCGGCGAAACGTTCGTTGCGCTAAGTGCGCACTGGCTGACGATCGGATCCGCTTCGGAAAGTGGGACGGGAACGCCGAGGAATAGATCAGCAGTGGCCTTGTCGCCGTCACGCGTTGTAGTGACGATTCGTGCGACGTTGTTCAACTGCGGAGATGGGCTGGGTTCGACAGTTGAACTTACCTCGGGAGATGACGGTGTGTGGGTTGGTTGGGCGACGCTGCCTCCAGCCGAGCAGGAAGTAACCGCTAGGCTGATACACGCTGCAATGCAGAATCGCCAGTATGTCTCCATCATGGGGATGACTCCTCGCTTACTCTCGCCATCTATGGCGACGCGGTCGATGGCTCTATGTCTAGGGGTAACGGCGTAGATGTCCGGCCCGCGCGCAATATCAGCTATCCTGGCCGCAAGCACATCTCGGAGTGAGCTTCAGCTATTTCTCCTTTTGAAGATCAGCCTGTGATGTCGTCGGATGAAATTCTGCCGCTCGTACGGTTCGGGAGGTGATCTGCTCGGGTTTCATGGTGTGAGGGTCGGGGTTCCCCACAGGACCGATGCTTTGGCGCCGGTGCAGTCCGAGGTTCCGATGGTGGGATTGTTGATGAGTAGGCGGAGTCGCAGTGCGTTGGTGACCGGGACGTTCACTTGCGCGGTTTTACCGATGGTGAGCGATCCCGATGTGAGGATCTGGTTGTCGACCAGGACCTTGTAGCTGGCGGTTGCGTCGGAGGCGTCGTCGTCACGCAGGCCGACTGTTGCGGTGAAGGTGTTCCAGTCGCGGGCGAGGTCGTACTCGATCCAGTAGTCGCCGCCGTTTCGGCCAGAGCATGAGGCGGCCATGGTGACGGCGTGGCTGTGCTGTGTCCCGCTGGTGCTTGCTTGGCCGGTCCGCCATGTCCCGGTGCGGTCGTCCGTGTCGACGGGACGCAGGGCGTCGAGGAACTGCGGGGTGGGTGGCAGACCACCGGGGCTGGTCGGTTCAGGTGGGGTAGGCGTCGGCGTGGGTTCGGACGTGGTGCTTGTCTCGGTAGCGGACGGTCCTGTCGGCACGCCGCCGGGCAGAAGCGCTTCCCCGAGGAACTGGTTGACTGCGATGGCCCCGGCGGCGATGAGCACGACGACCGCGGTGAGGTAGAGGGGCCATCGGCGACGGCGCCTGCGCGGCTGGGGTTGTGTGATCGTCGGGTAGCCGGCTGTGGTGACCGGCGCGGCGGGCGGGGTTGCTGGCGGCGTCAGCGCGGCGGCCTCACCTCCGGTGGTGACCTGCGAAAGGGTGTCGGCGGCGGAGTCGAGCCACTGCCGGAGGGAGCGGGGGCGCGCTTCGGAGGGTGCGTCGAGGATCTGCAGGATCTGGCGGATCAGCATTGGGCGGTGCGCGGTCACCGGGCTGAGTCGCAGGAGGGACTCGAGTGCGCCGCGGTCGAGCCAGCCGTCCGGGCCGGTGGGGGGAGCTTGTCCGGTGAGCACCTGCGCGGTGGTGACGGCGAAGGCATAGCGGTCGGCCTCGGGGGTCGCCGTGGCCCGGGGTGAGCGCAGTTCGGGTGCGGCGTAGGGGGCGCTCCGACCGGCCACGCCGTTGCTGTCGGCCAGCCGGGCGAGGCCGAGGTCGACCAGGACGGCGCCGGCCCCGTCACGGACGACGATGTTCGACGGTTTGACGTCGCCATGGGCCACTGCGACCTGGGTGTGGCGGCCGAAGTGCATCTCGTCGAGGGCAGCGGCGACCATGCGCAGCATGCGCAGCCGTTGCCCGGCTGTGGCCTGCGGGTTCTCGTCGCACCACTCACGCAGCGTGGGCCCGTCGAGGTAGTCCATCACCACGACGTTGACCCGTGACCTGGGGTCTGCGGCGCCCGCGCGGTGCATGGCCGGGCCGCTGAACACGTCGGTGACACGCACCAGGCCCGGGTGGCTGAGGCTGCGTAGGAGGTGGCCGAACTGCTGCCACTGGTGCTCGTCCTCACCGGCGGTATGGAGGATCTTCACTGCGACCATCGAGCGCCCCTCGGCCGACAGCGGCAGCACGGCCTGCCAGACTTCGCCCTCGCCGCCGCCGCCCAGGGTGGCGATCAGTCGGTAGGTGTCGGGTCGGGCGGCGGGCCCGATCCAGAAGTCGTTGGGGGTCATCAAACCTCCAGCATGCGATGGGTGAAGACCGGCGATCTCGACGCGGTCGGTGGGACGGGTGCCGGATCTGGTGGGGAGGACGGGCGGGATGAGCGACGACCGCTGGGTGTTGGTCTTCGAGTCCTCCCGGGACCGCAGCGTGGTACCCGTCGGGCTGCGCGTGCGAGTCGGGCAATCGCTGCTGGCGGGCCGCCACGGTGATCTTCCCGTCGGTGTCGAGCTGGAGGACCGCGGCATCTCCCGCCGCGCGGCAACGGTGACGGCGACCGCGACCGGATGGGTCGTGGAGATCGCCAACGCCCACGGTGCGGTGGTGCACCCGTGGGGGCAGGCCCCGTTCCCCGCCGCCGAGCATCAGACCCTCAGCTGGCCACGCGTGGCGATCCAGCTGCGCAACGGGGCAGCCCCCCGCGGAGACACCGCAGATCACCGCCATTGGCTGCTGCTGGAGGCCGACGAGATCCCGGTTGCGGCGCACGGCGCACGCAAGACCGCGAACACCACCAGCCGCACCGCCGAGGCTGAGCAGCCACCGGAGTTGACCCCCAACCAGTGTGAAGCGCTCACTCGGGTATTTGACGAGTTCCTGCAGTGGTGGCCGATGCAACCCAATCCCACGGTGCACAAGCTGGCTTGGGTCGCCGACAAGCTGAAGATCAGCGAGGCCGGGGTGAAGGATCGTCTCGCGAATGCCCGCGCGAAGGCGCAGCGGCTCGGGCTGCACCGCACGGTCGGGCTCACCGACCCCGAGTACCTGTTCACCTTGGTCCGAGCTGGGTTTCTGCCGCTGCGCGGACCTCGCCCGCACAGGCGGCTGTTGTACTGACCATGTCGATTCCGTGTGGGGCATGGCTCAGGCCGCTGGGGCGGTGATATCGACCGGCGAGCCCCAATCGGTGAACGTGTAGTCGGTGGTCCAGGTCTCGCGGTCCGACGAGACTGTCCAGTGCGCGGCGACCAGCCGGTCGTACGGGTCGAGCGTGAGGGTGAGGTCGAGGTCGAGGCGCGTCTGGCCCGTGTTGCTCGGTGCGGGGGCGCCGATGTGGCGCAGCGCCAAGTCTGCCGCCTCACGGAAGTCGGCGTGCAGCCGGTACTCGGTGTTCTCCGAACCCAGCACGGTCGAGGAGCCGGAGAGGCTGAATGCGTCGGCGGACCCGTCGAGCTGGGTGAGCCACAGGTTCCCGAAGACCGGCAGCCCAATAGGTTCGATGACCAGGTCGGTGAGCCGCTCGCGGAGCGGGCTCCTCTGCCACGCCCCGGTCGGGTCGCGGATGAAGACGTCCTGGTCGATGATCACGACGGAGAGGGTTGAACCTCGTTTGTCTTTCATGTCGATGCTCATGTCGGTCCCGGCCGACGTCACGTTCATCCCCCCGCTGAAATTCAGGACATCGCTACCGGGCGACTCGCCGGATTTCCCGCCGAACAACACCGTGGCGTCGTCGAGCTGCTGCGTGCGCAATGCTTTCGCCAGCTCAGCGACGGTGCCGTAGGTGCGCGGTGTCGGTTGTCCCCAGGGCAGTACGGAGGAACATGCTGACACGAGTGTGAGCACAACGAGTGAGAGCAGAACCCTACGTCGCACGGCGATCATCCCTTCGGAGCGAGTAGGCCGCGACGGGGATCGGGAAGCGGCGGCTGTCGCACCGGAGTTCGGTGGAGCGGCATCCGGCGTTACCCGTCGCGGCTGGAGATGGACCGGAGTAGTGACGCCGACGAGCGGCGGGTTTGTCGAGGCTGTCGCGCAGCAGTCTGTATTGCGGTCACCGTTCAGGGTCTGATCGGCGGGCGTTCATTTCGAACCGTCGCTACCCGCTCTGGAGGCTCCCGGTGACCCTTCCGACCCGCACCACCCCTCACCCGACCCCAACACCGCCTCAGACGGTGCTCATCAGGCTGCGCCGCGCCGCGACCGTGCTTGCGGTCGCCGCCGTCACCGCCGGCGCGGTGATCGCGACGGCCCCGGCGGCCGACGCCGGGGCCTACAGCGTCGCCTACACCGACGGTGACGGCGTCGCGCTGCGATCCGCACCGACGGCCAACGCCCGGCTGTCCCCGATGGTGGTGTGGCGCGACGGCACCCCGGTCACGATCATCTGCCAGACCTGGTCGCCCGACGGTGTCGGCCCGCGCGCCAACCACATCTTCAACCGTGTCGCCTACCCGGCCCGGTCCGAACCGACATGGATCCCCGACGCCTACATCGCCGGCACCGCGGCCGCGAAACGTCTTCACCGCGGGCATCGCCCGCTGCGAGGGGCCCGCGCCGGCCCCCGCGGCATCGAGGATGGCCGCAGACAGCGCGATCGCCTGGATGAACGCCCGGATGGGCAGCCGCGCGTTCGACGGCTACTGCCTGGCCGCGGTGTATCAGGCCTACCGCGCCGCCGGCCGCGACATCACCGCAGGCCTGCCCGCCGGACCTGCCCGCGACAGCGCCTACAGCTACTGGACGGTCGCGCGTAACCGACACCCCGGCGACCGGAACCCGCCCCGGGGCGCACTGGTGTTCTTCCGCTCCGCAGCAGGCGCCCCCGGTCACGTCGCGATCAGCCTCGGCGGCGGCCAGATGATCACCACCTGGGACGGGCGCACCGCCGGCATCCACACCATGCCGATCAGCGGATACGACCCCGCCCGCTACCTCGGATGGGTCGGCGTCTGACACCGCCGAGCCACCCCGCACCCGGGTCCGGGCACCGCGGTCAGGAGGGGGACCGCGGTGCCCGAACCCGAACCTCCCGCTGATCCTCCGGTCCGGCTCCACCCGGACACCGAAGCCTTCCCGCCCATCCAGGAGAGTGCCATGCCCAACTCCCCCACGACGCACACCGGCGATCACGCCCGCCACCGACCACTCGGATCGGCCTGGCGGCACAGCAGCTTCAGCCAGGGCTCCGACCAGACCTGCGTCGACGTCGCCGTGCGCGACGACCAGGTCCTGGTGCGCGACTCGAAGGACCCCGACGGGCCGCGTCTGCGCTTCAGCTACCGCGAATGGCAGGTTTTCCTGCAGGGCGTGCGGGCAGGTGAGTTCGAGCTGCACCCGGGGACCGCGGTCACGTCGCCTCACAGCCGCGCCAGATGCTTGCGGACGATCTCGTGAGATCGCTCCGGCGACGCGGCGGCACCGGCCGCCGCGGTCAGGGCGGTTGTGTAGATCGCGACCTGGTCGGGATGCTCCACGAAACTGTTCGCGTCGAGCTGTTCACGGAACACGACCCGATCAGTGCCGGTAGCCCCGTCGAGCTCGAACACGGTGAAGCTGACCCCGACCGCCGGATGAGTAGCCGCGGTGAACTCGACCACCTGCATCGTCACAGTCGGCCGCTGCGCGACCACGAGAAGGTGGCGCAGCTGCTCGGCCAGCACGGCCGATCCACCGACCCGCCGACACAGCACCGCCTCGTCGAGCACGACGTGCAGCCGCGGCGCCACGCCACGGTCGAGCAACCGCTGACGACGCATCCGCAGCTCCACACGCTGGTCGGCCAGCGGCGCATCGATCCCGGGCACCGAACCGATCAGCGCCGCCGCGTAGCCGCGGGTCTGCAGCAAGCCTGGGACGAGCGAGGCGCTGTGCTGCGCGATCGTGACTGCCGCATCCTCCAGGCCGTAGAACCGTGCCGAACCCGGCGGGACGAGGTCGGCGAACTCCTGCCACCAGCCCCGCCGCCTCGACTCCCGCGCCCGCGCGAGCAACTCTTCACGAGCCGGCCCGTCGATGTCGTAGAGCTCCAGCAGGGCACGCAGATCCTGCACCCCGACCTTGACCACGCCGGTCTCCATCCGCGACACCTTCGCCGGCGAACACTCCAGGTACCGCGCCACGTCCTCGACCGTCCGACCCGACGCAGACCGGAAACGCCGCAGGTCAGCAGCAAGCCGGCGGCGATCCGCGACAGGCCCTGACACCACGGATGATCACCTCCCGCGAGCCCGACCACTCCGACCTCACCGTAGCGGCTGGCGCAGCGATACTGCAAAATGCAGAACGCATGTTGCACCTGAACCTCTGGGGTTCTGGCTGCCGACTCTCGTTGAAGGAGTCCGACAACCGTGATGACGCCCGAGCCTCACCGCGCTGTGATCACTGCGCATGGCTGCCTCCCCGGGTTCACTCCCAGCGAGACGCCGGCTGCTCAGCAGAACTGGGGAAGCAACCTAGCCGTCCACTCCCCGTTCTCCGGCAGAAAAGCATCGCCCGTGCCTGGTGCAGGAGTCCTCCTCCTACTCGTTACGCTGCTCGTTCTCGGAGGATGTGCCGGCGTGGGTGGCCCTCGACTTGCCGTTGCCGATATCGCCCTCAGTGGCAGTCCTGGGAACCTGGCGGTAAGTGCGGACGGCAAGAGGCTGTTCGTTGCAAATGGCGCCAGATCAGGCATAGGGTCGATCGTTGTCGTCGACCTCGATGAGGATGTAAACTCGATCGTAGCCGAAATTCCTTTGGACGCACCCGTAACAGGGATGACCGTCGACCGTAACGGTGACGTGTCTGCAACTGTGGACCTGTCTGGTTACGGTGGCTCCGGCGCACTTTTGACCGTGGATGCGACCACGTTCAAGGTCGATACGACTCCGATTAGCTCAGGTCCGCGCGACGTTAGCGTTGGTTCAGCCGGCCAACTCTACATTGCTCATAATTCGGTCGTCTCTGTCGTGCGCCCTTCACGTCGAAGTGCGACCATCGACGTGAATGCTGCACCTCTAAGCTTGATCCGGGTCTTTGTCAATGCCGCCGGAACCACGGCGTGTGCGATAGCTGCGGGCGATACGTCCGGGGCCTTCCTTCTTATCGACACAGACACTCGCACTATCGTCCGTAGAGTCTCCACGGAAGAGTTCCCGGACGCTGGAGCCTTCTCGCCTGATGGGCGCGTGCTGTACATTGCAGAGGAGTCGAGGCTGAGCGTGTTCGACGCATCTTCGGGGGAATACCTGCGGCAGATCCCGCTAAGCGAGAATCCAATAGACTTTGCTTTAGCACCGGACGGGCGTACGGCCTACCTCGCAAACCAGCTTGCCGGATCTGTTTCCATTGTTGACCTGGAGGCGGGGGAGTTGGTGAACGAGGTCGGAGTGGGCAAGTCTCCGGTTGCCATCGCCCTGTCTCCTGATGGGCGAAGACTCTATGTAAGCAACAGTGGCTCAGCGACCGTGTCCGTTGTTGCCCTGGACGGGCCCGGCACCTCTCAAAACTAAGGATCTGGGATCCAACATATGAGTAGGGATTCTGGTGGTAGCGCCTTCGCGGGTGGCATCCTCGCGATTGGTTTATTCTACTGGTTCGGAGTATTCGTTGCGTTCGCGGTACTGGCAGGGACGGTAGGTGCGATTGCTGCTGGGGTGGGCCTGGTCATTTATCTCGGCTTGGCCGGGCGTGCGTATATTCACGCCCTGCGCAGTCGTAATGCAGCTCGGATCCGGGACGCTCTGTTGGCCCCCATCGTAGGCGTCGTTCTCGGGTTCTTGGCCGGAGATGATGCCGAGAGTGGAATTCGCCAGCTGCTGAGGGCCTTCGAGGACGTTCAGAATAACGGAACCTGGCTTGCGGGCCTTGTTGCTGGTCTCGTGTTCATTTCGGTACTCTTCGGATTACTCTGGGTTGGCTTCATCTTTCCATTCTACGTCACGAGCGAATCTGACGGCAGGAGAATAGTCGGTTACGTGATCTGTGCAGGTTACGGTATCGCCTACAGTGGAGTAGTAATACTGATCATCAAGTACCTGACATGCATCGAGGTCTTTCCGGATGATAACTGCATATAGCCTGTGGCTCTTCATGGCCCACTGAGCCACGTGATACTCATCAAGATCACGCGGGTGGCCGTCTCGCGTCTCGACACCACGCCGCTCACCAGCGAGGAATCCGTACACCACCTCCGTGGACGCGACCACTTCCTCACGTCCACCAGGCGCCTAGTGAGCCGCAGGCGTAGGCCCGGTTAGACGGCACACTCGAGGGGGGTTCTGCGATGACCGCTGCAGCCTCCTGACTCGTCTCGTCCGGGCGTGGCCAGCCGGGACCGACGGCGGGCCCGCTGATCTCGGGAGGCAGCCGGATTGGGCGGGTGGCCTGCCCAGGCAGGGCCTGCGATGCGGTGACGTCACGGACCCGAGCTGCGGGCTTGACCGCCCATGCATTCGACGCCGTCTTGAACGCTGCGTATGCCATCGGCATCGGCATCGGCATCGGCGACGGCCGAGGCGTCGGCGGCGAACCGCGCGGCGTGGGCGCGGTACCAGCGCCGTCGGAACTCGATCTCGGAGGCGAGCACCGGGCGGGTCTCCTGTCAGGCGGGGTGGCGGGGACCGCGGCCGGCGGAGGCGTCGGCAAGCGGGGTCCAGCCGGAGCCGCCGCGGGCGACGGCCGCGGCCATGCGGTCGTAGGCGTCGAGGACGAGGCGGCGGGTGCGGTACTCGCCGTGGTCGCGCTCCTCGTACTTGCGCACGACGAAGAACGAGTCGAGCACGTGCTCGGCCTCGGGCCGGGTCAGGCCGTAGACGTGCAGGAACGCGGCGTCGAGGTCGGCGCGCAGCTGGGCGCGGCGCTCGGGGTGCCAGCGGAACGGTGGGCCGGCGTCGCCCATTTCCTGCGCGTAGGGCTGCAGGCGCCAGGAGGTATAGGACAGCTCCAGTACGTAAGAGCGGACCCACTGGGCCAGGGTGAGGCCGGGTTGCCACGGGGCTGGCTGGGCGAAGGTGTCCGGAGTGGGGCAGGCGAGCTGCTTGACCGTGAAGTACTTCATGTGCGTGCCGCTGAGCTTCTGGCGTGCAACGTAGTCGAACGGCAATGACGACCAAGTCGCGTGCAACAGCGGCCCGTGTGCCGGCTCCTTCGGGAATGCCAGCAGGAACGGGTCGCCCACGGCGCTGGTCGGCAGCACGGACGGCACGAAGGTGCGCATGTCGCTGGCGCGGGCGATGTCGCGCCAGCCCAGTAGCCAGTCGCGGTCCCATCGGTCGGCCAGCTCCGTCTCGACGGCCGAGCGGGCGATCCAGTACCGCGCCAGCGGCTCCATGTGCGGGTCGTCGTGCTGGGCGGCGGTGGGCCGGGGCAGGGCGCCGACGTTGAGCTGGGCCTGGGTGGCGTCGCGGTAGGTGGAGAAGCGGTGGTCGAAGTGGCCGAGCATCTTGGCCTCGTACAGCGGCAGATACTCATGCTCCCCGCGCTGGTGGGACCAGCCGTCGAACTCGGCGTCGGCCAGGTCCTCCGGCTGATGGAACCGGCCGGAGTCGTTGGCCATGTGGAACATCGTGCCGAACGACAACCTCCACGGATTGCCGTCGACGGCGCCGTCCCGGATGAGCACGGCGTGGCGGCGGTAGATGGCCAGGGTGATGTCGGCGTCGCGGCGGGCGCGGAACATCGGCAGCGTTCCGGTGTTCGGGTTCATCGTCATCACCTCATCCGAGGCGAGCTCGAACCGGCGCTCCGGGACGTCGGCGAGGTGGCGGGTGAGGAACGCGAACCGGGTCTGCAGCGCGATCCGCTCGATGCCACTCATCACGGTGACCGCGAAGCGGACACGGTGGTCGACACCAGTGAAAATCTTGGCCTCGTTCTCGAAGTCGTAGAACGCCAGCAGCCTCTTGGCCTCCAGCGTGTCGCCGAAGAACGGGGCGGTGGTCTTGTCGGTGGCCAGCCCGGTCGGGGTGATGATCCCGGCCGCCCCGAGCGGCGCGAGCAGCGTTCGGAACGTCTCGGCGAACACGCTGTAGGTGTTCACGTCGCCCTGACCGGTGAGCGGGTAGCGGCCGCTGTCGCGCAGCAGGTGGGTGACACCCTCGGACCTGCGCAGCGTCGCCAGATAATCGCCGTACAGCTCCGGGTCGGCCTCGGCCAACGCGTCGATCATGCGGCCGCGGATCGCGGCGGTCTTCGCGGCGGCGATGTCGTCGCGGCCCTTGGCGGCGAAGTACTCCTTGTCCTGGATCTTGACCCGCTCCCACGGGGGGTTGCCGATCACGCAGGAGAACCCGCCCTGCCTGCCGGTCGCCTCGTCCACGTCGTCCGCACCCGGGTCGGGCACGGTGAAGATCGTCGGGAACTCCAGGTGCCAGTGGAAGAACCGGTAGTCCCGGGCCAGTTCGGCCACCGTCGCCCGGACCCGCTCGGGCACAGAACCAGGCCCGTCGGCGAGCCGGCGCAGCGTGTCCTGAGTGATCCCCGGGCCGGCGTCCTCGGCCTTGACCTGGACGAACGCCGCACACCAGGCGTCCGCGGCGGCCTTGCGTGCCGTCAGCTCGGGATCGGCCTCGAAGCGACCCCAGGCGTCCGCCCGTTCGCGGGCCTCCCGCAGCGACGTCACGGCCTGGTCGTCGAGCGCGCGGGCGCGCTTCGCCAGGTCCGCGGTGCCCAGGGCGAGCACGTCGACGTCGAGCGCGAGTTGGGCGGTACCGCGCTTGCGCTCCTCCTTGTTGCGCTTCTTCAGCGCCGCGGTCCACCGACCGTCGTCGCCGGTCAGCACGGTGAACGCCTTGTCCGGCACACCCTCGGCGAGCAGCTTCGGGGTGGCGCCGAGCAGCGCGTTGCCGGTCTTGAAGTGGGCGTCGAGGAACGGCAGCGGGCGCGAGCCGTCGAACGCCTCCAGCCACAGCGCGACCTTGGTGATCTCGATCGCGAGGTCGTTGATGTCCACCCCGTAGACGCAGCGGCCGATGACGTCCGCGGTGGCGGCGCGGAGCTCCGCCGGGCTCGGCTCGTCGGAGGCCGTGCGCACCGAGGCGAGCGCGGCGGCGATGCGCCGGGCGGCGGCGACGACGAAGTGTCCGCTGCCCACGGCCGGGTCCACGACGGTCAGCGCGAGCAGCGCGGCCTCCGCGTCGGGCGCGCGCAGCGCCTCGGCGATCAGCGGGTCGAGCGCCTCGTCCAGAACCAGGGCGATCAGCGGCGCCGGCGTGTAGTAGGAGCCGGACTTCTTGCGGTCGTTGCCCTTCGCGTCGGCGAGGGTGAACGTGCGCGCGCCGGAGTCGTAGCGAGGCTGGTAGGCGAGCAGGCCCTCGTAGACCCCGCCGAGCTCCTCGCTGTCGAGGTGGCGGTAGTCCACCGGGCGGGGCACGCCGGTGACCGGGTCGACGATCTGGGCGAGCTCGCGGACCGCGGCGAGGAGGTCACGGTTGGACACCACGGCGCCGTCGAGCACGCCCAGTGCGTTCCGGTCGAACAGTGACGCCGCCAGCCCCGGTAGTCCGAGCACCGCCAGGCCGTCGCCGGCCAGCGCATCGGTGACGTGCAGGTGTGCGGCCCACAGGTCGGTGTGCCGCGAGCCGGCGCGGGAGGTGGCGAGGCGGCGCAGCCGGGCCGTGGAGAAGTACTCGGTGTAGCGGGCGTGGGCATGCAGATCACGGCAAGCGCTGTGCAGCAGCTCGCGGTCCTCGGCGACGAACAGCACGAGCAGCCGGTAGGCGACGCGCAGCAGCGCCCGGTGCAGGTCCTTGTCCGCGTCTGGCGCGGCGGCCAGCGCCGCCCGGAGCTGCGTGTTGGCCGGGTGGGCGACGAACCCGGTGCCGAGGTGCTCGATCGCGCGTGCCACACCGAGCCGCAGCGCGGCCAGCGCGCGGGCACCGCTCTCGATCGCCGCCGTGCGCCACTGCTCCAGCAGGCAGCTCTCCGCCGACAGCGCGGCCGGCTCGACCTCCTCGTCGTCGTCGGCGGCCGGCGCCTCGGGGGTGACCGGCGCGAACCGGCTGGCGTGCACGGTGAGGAAGAGCAGCCGGAAGTCGGCGTAGCGCTGATTGGCAAAGATGTCGTCGAGATCGAACTCGACGAACGCCTGCCGAGCCAGGCTCGACCCGTCGCGCAGCACCCGCAGGAGGTGCCCGTTGGAGACGATGCCCCACAGGTAGCGGGGGTGGCGGTTGAGCAGGTCCTGCAGCATCGCCTGCGGCGCACGAGCCGTGACGCCGGGCGTGCGCACGTCCAGCGCGACGCCGGCGCCGACCAGGTGCACCGGCACGCCGACCTGCAGCTCAGGGACGTCGTCCGGCCAGGTCAGCCGGTGTGAGACGGGGAAGCGCATCGGCTCGGTCTCGCCCAGCCCGGGCGGGGCCTCGATCCCACCGCGCAGCGCCGTGGGTCGGCCGAAGCCCAGCTCGTAGAGCAGCGGCAGCAGCCACTTGTTGCGGGTTATGCCCTCGGCAGGGTCGCCCGGCGCCAGCTGCTTCAGCGCGGCGACCCACGCCCGATACGCGTTCAGGCACGCCTCCCACGCCCGGGCCGCCGCGGCGTTGACGGTCATGCCGGGGGTGAGCTGGTAGCCCTCGGCGCTCTGGCCGGGCATGGCCAGGTCGACCACGCGGGCCAGCGCGTCGGCGGGCAGCACCGCCCCGACCGTGCGCACCGACCGGAAGGCGTTGAGCGTGGGGGCGGCGGGCGCGTCCTGGAGCCGACCATCGAGCGCGGTCACCGCGCGCCTCCGGGCAGGTAGACGTACACACCCAACACGTCCGGGGGTGGGAGCAGCCGGGCGGCGAGTCCGCGGCGGGCCGCGCCGGTGCTGCCGCGGACGGCGCGGTGGGTGGCGACGGCGTCGGCGGCGGCCCGCTCGCCGAGCTCGGTGAGGTGTGGGCGCAGCGCCGGCAGCCGCTCCAGCGCCCGCTGCAGCTGGGCGCGCGCGAGCTCGTCGTGCACGGTGCCGGTGGGTTCGGCGAGCAGGAGCAGGTCGACGGCGGCGTCGTCGAGCCAGGCAACGCCATCGGCCGTGGTCGTGTAGGCGAGGAACCGGGCATCCTCGGCGACCTGGGTGACGGTGCGGCGGGAGCCGGGCACGACCAGCTCCACCCGGAACCGCACCACCAACAACGTCGTCACCGACGACACCGCGGACGTCCGGATCGCCGCCGCGCGCCGCGCGGGCCGGGCGGTGTCGGGCAGCAGCGGGTCGAGCGCGGCGTCGAGCACGTAGCGGGCGATCGCCTCCACTGACGGGTCGGTGCGGGTGAGCACGGGCTCGCCGGGCGGCGCGGGCAGGGACCGGTGGAACCGCAGGGTGGCCCCGCGCAGCGGGGGGAGCTGGTCGAGCAGCGCACGCGGCAGCGTGTCGGCGCGTGCGTCGAACCCGTCGGCGGTGTCGGTGAGCTGCCCGGACAGCAGCGTGAGCGCCTGGCGGACGAAGCGTTCGGCGTCGGCCGGTCCACCGAGGCCGCGGCGGACGTCGGCGAGCGCGGCGGCGACGTCGTCGGGACGCAGGCCGGCGTGGCGGAACCGGGAGCGTGACGCCTTCTCCCGCTCGGCGGCGTCGACCCAGCGGGTGAGCACGGCGTCCGCGGTCTCGCTGGACGTCGCCCCGCCGAGGTCGAACGTGAGCTGGTCCGGGTCGGTGCCGCGCAGCAGCAGCGACTCCCAAATCGCCGTCATCACCGTCGTGGAGTCGACCGGCACCGGCACCGAGACGCCGGTGCTGCGCTTGATGTTCTCGTGGCGGCGGATGAGCACGTCGAGGACGACGCCGTCGATGCGGTTGTCGCCCCCGTAGTAGGTCACCGCGCGGACGGTCGGGGCGAGCTGGCCGAACCGGTCGACGCGGCCCTCCCGCTGCTCGTGCCGGGTCGGGTTCCAGGCCAGGTCGTAGTGCACGACGGCGGTGAAACCGTCCTGAAGATTGACACCCTCCGAGAGGCAGTCCGTGGCCACCAGTACCCGGGGCCCGTCGTGCAGGGTGAGGTCGGCCACGCGTGCCTCACGCTCCTCCGGCGGCAGCGTCCCGGTCACGGGCTCGACCCGGACGTCGCGGTGTGCCTTGGCGAGCGCCGGGCGCAGGTGCTCGGCGACGTAGTCGGCGGTGGCGATGTAGCGGCAGAACACGATGGGGTGGAAGCCGTCGCGCACGAGCCGGTCGACGATCGCGACCAGGCGCTTGAGCTTCGCGTCGCCTTTCGTCCCGCGCAGCGTCCGCGCCTCTCGCGCGAACTCCAGCAGCCGGCGCCGCGGGGCGGAGTCCGACCCCTCGGACGTGTCGGCGCCCAGGCCGGTGTCCTCGCCCTCGGCCGCATCGTCGGCGTCGGTGTCGAGCACCTGCGGGGCTGCAGCGGCGTCGGCGGCGTCAACGGTCTCGGCGTCGGTCAGCCCGGACCGGTTGCGCAGCGTGTCCTCGGCCGCCGCCGGGCTGGAGGCGAGCGAGCGCAGCAGCGCGATCGCCGACCACCACCGCACCCGCTGCCGCACGACGTTCAGGCTCGGGTCCGTCACCTGCTCGCGGGCGAACGCCAGCACCCTGTCGAACAGCCGCCGGTACTCCGGCGTGAGCTGGTAGGACTCCTCGGCGTGCTCCCGGGTCGGAAACGGGGTGTCCTCGGTCAGGTACTCCCTGATGTCGGCCCGTTGACGCTGGATGAGGTAGCGGGCGAGCAGCTTGCGGTCGTCCTCGCGGGCCGGGCCGGACAGGTCGGCCGGCAGCTCGCCGAGCCGGCGGTCGAGCAGCCCGACCAGCGACTGCCAGGCGCCGTCGTCGCCATTGTGCGGGGTGGCGGTGAGCAGCAGCAGGTGCCGAGACGGATCGTCGGCGAGCCGGCGCAGCAACGTGTAGCGCTGGTGGGCCTGCGACGACCCGGCCGTCGACGGCGCGATGCAGGTGTGCGCCTCATCGACGATCACCAGCTCAGGGCACAGCAGCGCGAACTCGTCGCGGCGGCTGCGCTGCTTGATGTAGTCGGTGGAGACGATCAGGTACGGGAAGTGCTCGTAGACCGTCGAGCCGAACGGGACGCGGCGGGCGAGCCGGTTGGCGGTCGAGGGCAGCAGCAGCTCGGCGGTGATCCCGAACTTCGCGCGCAGCTCGGCGTGCCATTGCGGCGCCAGCTGCGGGGAGCACAGCACGGCCAGCCGCTGCGCCTCGCCGCTGGCAAGCAGCTCGGCGACGATCAGCCCGGCCTCGACGGTCTTGCCGATGCCCACGCCGTCGGCGATGAGCAGCCGCGTCGTGTCCTGGGCGGTGGCCATCATCAGCGGGACGAGCTGGTAGTTGCGCGGGGTGACCGCGAGCTGGGCGAACGAGCGGAACGGCCCGGTCGTCGCCCGGAATGACAGCCGCAGCGCGTCGCGCAGCAGCCGGGCGCGCACGGCGTCACCCCGGTCGTCCACCCGCGGGTCGTCGAACTCCGCGGCAGCCGGATGGTCGAGATCGGGCAGCAGCAGCGTCGTCTCGTCGTCGCGGCCGCCGAGCGGGCGGACCAGCAGCGTGCCCTCCGGGGAGGCCGGCAGCACCAGCCAGTCCCGCCCGCGTGCGGTGACCAGCGTCCCCGGTTCGAACCCGGTCGTCGCGCCGGTCACGAGGCCACCCGGCCGGTGCCGAAGACCTCGGGCCGGGCGGCTATGAGCTCGTGCCAGCCCGGGTCGTCGTAGCGGAAGCGCAGCACCATCCAGCCGGCCCCGTCCTCCAACCGGGCCCGCGCGGCCGCGTCGCGCTCGGCCTGGCGGACACCGTCGTGCACCGGGCCGTCGATGAAGATCGCGACGTCCATCCCGTCGACGTGGTAGGCGAAGTCCGGGCGCACGTAGTAGTCCTCGACGATCTCCTGGGCCTGGTCGGGGAGCCGGTAGCCGCGCTCCTCCAGCAGCGCGAGGAAGCGCCGCTCCAGGCTGTTGCTACGTTCCTGCAGCCGGGCCAGCTGGGCCGCACGGTCCTCACCACCCGCGCCGACCTCCAGGCTCGATCCCGCCAGTTCGGCGAGCAGCCCGATCACGCCATGCCGGTCCAGTGCCTGGTGGTCGAGCTGGTTGCCGTAGGACAGCAGGCAGTCATAGCAGGCCTGCGCGCACGGCTCGGTGGCGTGCGCGGCCCGCCCCAGATCCTGGCGTGTGTCCGGGTTGTAGTGCAGCAGCTCGATCGCCGCGCGGGCGACCGCCCGCAGCGGGCCGTCGTCGGTGGCCAGCCGGCGCAACACCCCCGCACCGCCCTCGGCGGCCTCGAACATCAGCAGCCGGGACCAGCCGTGCGGCTTGGTACGCCCGGGCATCGGCTCAACGGCCAGCTCGTGGCTCTCCAGCTGGAAGTGCGCTTCGACGGCCCGCTTGAGCGCGTACATCGCGGCGATCCGTTGCTCGACCGGGACGTGGTCGGCCAGCGCGATGAGCAGGGCGTTGCGGTGGTCCTCGACGTAGGGGACGACGCGCTGCACTCGCTCCTCATGTGCGTCGGCGGCCTTCGCCCACCTGCCTTCGACGGTGTCGAGCAGGTAGCCGATATCGGCCTTGTTCTTCCGGCGCCGCAGTCCGACGTTCATCCGCCGGATCAGCGCCGTGTCACCGTAGGCGAGCTCGGCCAGCACCGCGCCGTCGGCGCCGCGCACAGTGCTGGTGATGGTGCTGCTGCGCTCGCCGCGCGGCTCGAACCGGATCGTCGTCATGATCTCGTAGCCGGCCCGCTGCCGCTCCTCCTCGTCGGCGCTGATCCGGTCCCGGCGCCGGGTCTTCACCGCGAGCAGGCGCATCAGCGACGTCAGGGTCATCAGGTCCGTCGAGCGGCAGTGCTCGCACACGCCGTGCCCGGTGGGACCGTTGCCGTCGTTGAGGTAGCCGCACCGCGCGCAGCGCTGGATCTCGGTGAGGGCGACCCCGGAGCCGTCCTCGCGAGCGGGCAGGCTGACCCGGTTCGCCTCGTAGCGCGCGCCCTCGTGGTAGATGAATGCATTCGGCCCGAACTCGTTGATCGCGAGGAAGCGTGGGCGCTGCACGTAGTCGCCCTGCCCGTGGCGGGTGCGGCGCTCGGCAGGAATGAATGCGGCCAGCGGCAGCCGGGGGAAGGAGTATCCGGGCAGGAAGCCCTCGGAGGCGAAGTAGCGGTACGGGTAGAAGTCGCCCTGGTTGACGTCGTCCACCTCGCCGCGCAGCAGGTCTAGCGCCGCGCGGGCCTCGGCGATCTGACCCCGAGCCCGCCGCTTTGACGGTTCGTCGGCGCCGATCGTCTTGAGCACTTCGTTCGCGGCGTCCAGCTCGGCGCGGGCCTCCCGGTACAGGGCCCGCCACCGCTCGAGCGCGGCGTCGAACCGTCCCGCGGCTTGGCTGATCGTGTCGTCGACCCAGCTCTCCCGCCACCACGTCGCCCCCGTCACCTCGGGCGTGGCGAGCAGCAGCCGCCGAACCGCGGCCGTCGCTGTGGCTGCTGCGGCGGGATGGGCGAGCGCGGCCGCCACCTCCGGGCGCAGCGGCTGGTCGGGCTCGTCGACGTCGAGCAGGTCGACCATGCTGGCCCGCAGGTCCAGCCCGGTGTGCACCAGCCACACCGCGTGCGCGTGCGCCCGTACGAGGTCTTGGTTGCCCAGCTCCAGCCGCGGCGGGGCGACGGCGCCGGCGACCATCTCGCGGCTGCGGCCGAAGTAGTAGTTGTCGTGGGCGTTGCCGGTGGCGCAGTAGGTGAGCACGACTGCGGGCTGTCCGGACCGGCCGGCGCGCCCGGAGCGCTGCGCGTAGTTGGCCGGCGTCGGCGGGACGTTGCGCATGCCGACCACGTTGAGGCTCTTGATGTCGACGCCCAGCTCCATCGTCGGCGAGCAGTACAGGACCGGCAGCGCGGCGTCGGCGAACAGCCGCTCGCGTTCCTGGCGCTTCTCCGGTGCCACCTGTGCGGTGTGCTCCCGGGCCTCCAACCCGGCCAGCGACCCGGCCGTGGCGGCGTAGAACGCCTGGAAGTACGGGTTGACCCGGCCCTCGACGGTGTTGCCGCGCATCAGGTCCGGCGCCCGGTGCTCGCCGTCCCCGACTCGCCACTCGATCATTCCGGCCTTGATCCGGTAGCCGACCGGGCGGCGCCGCTCCTCGATCCGGTCCAGAATCCCGACCCGGGCCATCGTCCGCAGCAGCTGCGCGATGATCGCGTCGGCGTCCTTGACGCTCACCGCGTGCTGGTGCCCGCGGAACCGGTCCGGCCGGCGCAGCCAGCGGCCGTACAGGCCCAGCCCGGAGACGTACAGGTCGCGGCCGATCCCGGCGGCCCGGGGGCGGGGGCCGGGGAAGCAGGTCGCGGCGTACACGCCCTGCTCGTCGGTCAGCGCCCATGGGGCCCGCAGCCACTCCTGGGTCGCCCGGCGGATCGCGTCGTAGCGCTCCTCGGTGAAGTACTCCGACTCGATGCAGACGTTGCGCCGCATCTCGTCGAGCAGCACCTCCATGACCTGCTTGCGGGTCTCCGGTTCGGCGCCGGCGAGCGGCTGCCCGGCGTCGGCCCACTTGGCGTCGTCCGCGGCGAGCCGATCCAGCCCGGCGTAGGTGAGGCGCAGCTGCCCGGTCTGCTCCAGGTTCGGCATCGTGATCTTCCAGCCGCGCCGCAGATCCGCCCACACCCGGTAGGCGACCGACTCGCGCAGCGCCTTGCGGACGCGGCGCTCGGCCTCGTACTCGACGTCCGGATTGGCGGCGTAGTGCTGAAGGTCCACGTTGAGGCATTCGACGACCCGCCGGCCCAGGTCGTCATCGGTCAGTGGCTCGTCGGGCCTGCGCCGCTCCTGCTCGGCGACCGCCGCGTACAGCGCGGAGCGGATCAGCCCGACCAGCACGAAGTCGTTGAAGTGCCCGGCCTGCAGGCTCGCGTCCTGGCGGTTGTCAGAGAAGGCGAGGAACTTGCGCGCCTCGTCGTCGAGGTCCGCACCGCGCAGGGTGCGGACGACGGCCTGGCTGAGCACCGACACCGCGCTCGCGCGCCCCTCGGTGCCCAGGCTGGCCACCCGGGAGAACTCCGACTGGCTTGGGGACTCGTAGCTGGTCTTGCACGCCGGGCAGAAGTGCAGCGTCTCGAAGAACGCCACCGGCAGGCCCTCTGCACCCACCGTCCCGAACGGGTCGACCCGCAGACCCTCCGGCAGCCGGGTGCGCCTGCCCTTGTCCAGCTCGCAGTGCCCGCCGGACTCGATCACCCAGTCCTCGGGGACGAGCGCCTGCAACTCGGGTCCGTCGCGGTCGGGCCAGTCGTCGTCGAGCAGCATCAGCAGACCCGTCGCCTCCACCGGTTCGCCGATGCCACTGTTGAGCACGCGCGGGGTGAACACCTCGCCGCCCTGCTCTCGGTTGACGACCAGGAAGTCCTGCCCGCACTCCCGGCAGAACGCGAGCGGGAACAGCGGCTGGCCCGCCGGCTCGACGGGAGCGCTGCGCTGGTAGCGCGTCGTCACGTACCGCTCGCCGGGGCGAGCGAGCGTGACGTAGGCGGTGTCGCCCTTGCCGATGAACTGGTGCAGCTTGAATGCGAACAGCGCCCGTCCGCCCGCGTCTCGGGCCCGCGAGCCGGCCAGCAGCGTCTCTCGGATCGCGCCCTTGCAGGTCTCGGCGTCCTCACCGGTGGTGGCGGCCAGATCGGCCGCGGCCGTGCGCAGCCGCGTCGGGGCCTGACGGGCGAGCGCGCCCTCGTCGTCGCGGCACAGCCCGAAGGTCTGCTCGATCCAGATCGCGAGGTCGTCGCGGCGCAGCTCGTCCCACGTTGCCGGGGGAGGGGAGGTGAGGCGTTCCTTGAGCCGGGCCGGGTCGGGCTCGGCGACCGTGGCCCGCTGCAGCGTCTCGCCGACGACGTCGTCCGGGCTCACCTCCGTGCCGAACAGCCGACTCGCCAGCGCGGCGACCTCGGCGCGCTGCTCGGCGCGCCGTCCGGGCCCGGCCAACGTGGCGCTGGTGCCGACGCATTGCAGGTTCTCCCCGCCCGCGACTGCGCCGCGCAGCCGGCGGATCAGCATCGCGACGTCGGCACCCTGGCGGCCGCGATAGGTGTGCAGCTCGTCGAGCACGAGGAGGTTCAGGTTGTCCGCGCTGGTGATGAGGCCGTCCCGCTCGCGCGGTCTCGTCAGCATCAGCTCCAACATCATGTAGTTGGTGAGCAGGATGTCGGGCTTGTTGTCCAGGATCGCGTCCCGCTCGGCCCGGCTCTCCTGGCCGGTGTAGCGCTCGAAGGTCACCTTCCGGGCGGTGTCGCCGAGGAACTTGCGCAGCTCGTTCTGCTGGCTGTTGGCCAGTGCGTTCATCGGGTAGACCACGATCGCCCGGACACCCTTGCCCGAGCCCTCCCGCAGCACCCGGTCCACGATCGGCACGATGTAGGACAGCGACTTCCCCGAGCCGGTCCCGGTGGTCAGCACGTAGGACTCGCGGCGGGCGGCGATGTCGATGGCGTCGACCTGGTGCTGGTGCAGCGACAGCTCCCGGCCCTGTTGCTGGAACACCTCCCGGCACGACGGGTGTAACCGGCCGGACGCCACGAGATCGCCGATCGTGCCGCCGGACTGGAACGCCGGGTTCAGCGCGAGCCACGGCTCGGGCCACAGCAGCCCGTTGTCCACCTCGGCCTCGACGTGGCCGAGGACCTCCGGGTCCTTGATGTTGAAGAAGCCGCGCACGAACGACTCGTAGTCCCGCAGCACGTCGCCGAGTACGCCGAACGCGTCCACACCGTTTCTCCGTCCTGCCCTCTTGGGTACCTGACGGTATCGACGATGATCAAGCGGTTGCTACCAGGACGGATGACACAGCGTCGGCCGCCTGCGGGATGATGCGCTGCCCGATCGGGTGAGTCGGGCAGGGGGACGCGGTGGCCGGAACGAAGCGCGGTATGGGATCTACAGGTCGAGCGCGACGCGGACGAGCGCGTCGATCTGGTCGAGCACGACCGGGTCGGCTCGGCCGTAGGACTGGGTGAGGGAGCGGCGGGGGACGCGGGTGATCCCGCGGGCGACGTTGAGCCAGCGTTGCTCGCCCTCGACCTGGACCGGCACGACCAGCAGCAGAGGGCCGGGGTCGTTGTCGTCGGCTTCCACGCCGTAGAGCATCGTGGCGCCCTGGTCGATTAGGTCCTGCGAGCTGATCAGCAGGATGATGCGGTCGCGGATCGGGGACGGGGCACGCCAGAGCTCACCCCGCCGCACGGTGCTCGCCGTCGCCGCGCCAGTACTCGGCCTCCTGCTCGTCGAGTTCGGCGGTGCGGGCGTCGACGGCGTCCTGCTGCTCGCTGTTCAGGGCCGGTCTCTCGGACTCCCAAGCGTGGCGGCGGACCAGGCGCGACAGGTATGCCGACAGAGACATGCCTTCGAGTACGGCCGCGCGGCGGGCGAGCATGAGCGAGCCGCTGTCTAGGGACAGGGAGACCTTCTCCGTTGATGCCACCCAACGATACTACCGAATCACACTCCCAACTGGCACGCCAGTAGCCCGATCTGCCGCCGGGACAGCCATGTCCGTAGTCACCGCGAGGGGAGCTCGACGATCTCCGCCCATCGGCCGCGATCTCCTCGAGATGCCGCATCGATGACACTGCTGTCGTTATCGCACAACCGTTCGCCCGCTGAGCGAGCACCGGTCGTCGCTGACAAGCGCGCATGTCGCAGGACTCTGTCGGGCCGCAGAGTTAGGCTGATCCGACGGAACAGGACGCCCCGGGCACATCGCTGGGCGACGGGCTCCGGGGCGGGTGCTTCCTGATTGGCGTCTGGAACCTACCTCGGCTGCAATGCCGGACGCACTGCTGCGCCCGGATCGTGTTGTGCTTGTCGCACTCGTGATAGCCCCTGGGCCGGCACGCGAGGAGACCTACACCCGTGAGGCTGGTCGATGCCCACATCACGAACTACCGCCCCGTCGAGGACAGCAGCAAGTTCGAGATCGACCCGAAGGTGACCTGCCTGGTCGGCAAGAACGAGGCCGGGAAGACCGCCCTGCTGCAGGCCCTCTACCGACTCAACCCCGTCGAAAAGCTCCCCGCCCTCGACGAGGTTGTGGACTTCCCGGCGAAGCGCTCCCGCGAACGCAGCCGGCGTCCCAAGGACGACATCATCCCGGTCGTCACCGCGACCTTCGAACTCGACGACGAGGACCTGGCTGTGATCACCGATGAACTCGGTGACGGGGCGATCAGGACCCGGAAGTTCACACTGATGCGATGAAGGAGCGGGGCCTCCGCTCCTCGTGGCCCCCGGCTCATGCTCGGGGTGCTCACGCCATCGATTTGAGGAGGCCCCTGTGAGCGGAGCATACGAGGGCAAGCAGTTCGTCGGGATGGATTTGCACCGGCGGCGGTCGGTGCTGGTGCGGATGACCGAGACCGGTGAGCGTCTGGAGACGGTGCGGATCTCGAATGATTCGGAGTATCTGGCGCAGGTGATGGCCCGTGCCGGGGAGTCCCCGGAGGTGGTGCTGGAAGCGACGTACGGGTGGTATTGGGCTGCGGACGCCCTGGCCGGGCTGGGCGCGAACGTGCACCTGGCACACCCGCTGGGGGTGAGGATGTTCTCCTACCGGCGGGTGAAGAACGACGAACGTGACGCGGCGGACCTGGCCGACCTGCTGAGGATGGGCCGGTTGCCCGAGGCCTGGATCGCCCCACCGGCCACGCGGGAGTTGCGCGGCTGGGTGCGCCACCGGGCCAAGCTGGTCGGGCTGCGCTCGAACCTGAAGTGCCAGGTCCACGGCGTGCTCGCGGGCGCGGGCGCGCACGTGCCGGTCACCGACCTGTTTGGTGTGGGCGGGCAGCAACTGCTGGCCCAGGCACCGTTGGCGGCCGAGTCGCGCTCGCGGGTCGACTCCGCCCTGCGGTTGATCACCGCGCTGGACTTCGAGATCGAGGTGTTCACCAAGCTCGTTGCCGGCCGGCTGCGCACCCACCCCGGCTACGTCGCGATCCAGCAGGTCCCCGGCGTGGGGCCGGTCCTGGCCGCGGTGTTCGTCGCCGAGATCGGCGACATCGCCCGGTTCGCTGGCCCGGCGCAGCTGGCCTCCTGGGCCGGGCTGACCCCACGCCACCACGAGTCCGACACCACCGTGCATCGTGGGCGGATCACCAAGCAGGGCTCCCGGCTGGTCCGGTGGGCCGCGGTCGAGGCCGTGCAACGGCTGCCCGCGCACACCCGGCTCGGGGCGCTGCGCGACCGGGTCGCTCAACGCCGTGGCCGAAACATCGGTGTGGTCGCTGCCGCCCGCGAGCTGACCGGGCTGGTGTTCTACGGGCTGCGCGATCACCACATCCGCTGCCTGGCCCGGCCGGCGTGATCCCTGCGCGGACGTGGTGGGTGCGGGTCGCGCGGGTCATGCCCCCCGGTGCACACGGCGCGGTCGCCCCCTTCTGATTGACCTCGCCCACCACCCGATCTTGCCGCAGCACTTCATGCCGCCCTGCGCGGCGAAGGGATGACCGACAGCCCCACCGGGGGCCTGTCCGCAGCCGGGGAACCGGCGATGAAGCACGCACCCGACCGACCGGATCCCATCACCGGAGCCGCCCGAACCCCCTCTCCGTCTTCAACAGCGTGCGCCGCGCAGCGTCGGCGTCAACGACCTTCGGCCGCTTCGCGGTCGACCCTTCGGGCCGATCCTTGACCCCGACGCCCTACCCGGCGCTGCCCAAACACAGACGGACGACGACAACAAGAAAGATCAACAACAAGAACCTAGGGTTGACCGGCCCCGCACCTGCTCCGAAAATCCCGCAGCCTGAGCATTCAAGCCGCGCCGGGATCCGTTCGTGGCTCGACGGTGACCGTGAGACCGAGGGCTTCGAGTTGTCGGATCGCGCGATGGCGTTGCTGGTCCTGGCTGATCTGGCTCACGGCGGCGGCGCCGGGATCGTCGTAGAGCGCGCCCGTGGACAGCAGATGCCAGGCGATGACGAGGATCTTGTGGGTGAGCGCCATGACCGCCTTCTGCTTGCCCTGCCGGCGCATCACCTGCCGGTAGTAGGCCGACAGGTAGGTGCCCTTGGTCTTCACCGCCGCCCAGGCGCACTCGGTGAGCACGTCGGCCAGCCACGGCGACCCTTTGCGGGGGGTGGCCGATCCGCGTTTGCCGGCCGACTCCCGCTGCCCCGGACAGCGCCCCGCCCAGGACGCCAGATGCCCGGCAGTGGGGAACCGCGACATGTCCGGGCCGATCTCGGCGAGGATCACCTCGGCCGCCCGCGGCCCGACCCCGATGATCGAGTCGAGGATCATCAGCTGCCCGGCCCACGGCTCGACCAGCTCGGCGATCCGCTGCGAGAGCACCTCGATGTCGGCCTCCAGCGCCTCCACATGGGCCAGCATCCGGGCCAGCAGGAACGCGTGATGCCCACGGAACTGCCCGGTGAGCGCCCGGCGCAGCTGCGGCAGCTTCGTCCGCAACCGGGCCTTGGCCAGCTCGGCCAGCGCGTCCGGGTCGGCCACCCCGGCAATCAGGGCGCGCATCATCTCCCGCCCGGACACCCCCATCACGTCCGTGGCAACGGTGGCCAGCTTCACCCCGGCATCCTCGAGGACCTTGTGCAGCCGGTTCACCTCGCTGGTGCGGGCCCGGATCAACGCCTTGCGGTAGCGGGTCAGGTCCCGCAACTCACGGAACGGCCGCGGCGGCACGAAGCTGGGTCGCAGCAGCCCGTAGGACAGCACCTCAGCGATCCACTGGGCGTCGATCACGTCGGTCTTGCGGCCCGGAACGTGCTTGAGGTGCGCGGCGTTGACCAGCAGCACCTCGAACTCGTCTTCCAGCAGGTAGTACGGCGCCTTCCAGTACACCCCGGTGGACTCCATCGCCACGTGCGTCACCGCGGCTCCGGCCAGCCAGTCCCGCAGGTCGAGCAGGTCCGGGGTCGTGGCCCCGAACGACCGCACCTGCTGGTCCAGCCGGCCCCTCTCGTCGACCAGCCGCACGCACACCACCAGCAGCGCCTGCCCGACATCGATCCCGGCGCACCGATCGATCAACCTGCGCATCTCGCACCTCCCCGTCGACCACCTGCCGCGGGCGTGCGCTCGCAAGGGGGCTGTCAAAGTCAGACGAATCTGCTCCACGTGCCCGAAGGCAACAGTCCAGGGTGCCGAACAGCCCCCGCGACCAGACTTCAGAACGGGCTCACCAGCACCACGGGGCGGCCGGCGTCGTCGCGAGCGCACCACACATTTTCACCCGTCCACGGGTGGACCGAGGCCCATAACGACTTCAGGGATGACCCGCAGCTACCGGGGGAATGCCGGCGGCAAGTGGTCCATCCCGGTCGACGACACCGCGATCACCGCGCACTTCCTCGACCAGCTCGACCCCACAACGCGGGGCGTCGTGGGTAGGCCCACGAC
>JBFWSN010000025.1:0-31217 GCA_050248355.1 Dehalococcoidia bacterium | reverse complement strand
CCTGCTCGGGCGCCCACTCGCCCCCCGGCGAGCGCGCGCTCGCCATCAGCACCGATCGGCGGCCGTCCGACAGCGACCACAATGCGGCCAGGTCGCCGCCGCGGTTGGCGGCGATGCCGGCCGGCATGATCGGGAACGCCGACCCGGCGACCAACGTCTGCGGCGAAGACCAGTCGCCACCCGGGGCTCGCGAGACCTGGCGCAGGCTCCAGGCACCCTCCTGCCGTTCGCTGAAGAGGACATGGACGCCCCCGTCGTCGCCGACGACGACCTGTGGCGAGGCCGCCGAGAGGGACGGCACCGGGACACGCGAGGGAGATCCCCAGGACCTCGTGGAAGTGGACTCGGAGGATCCGACCACCGCCACGACGGCGACCACGGCGACAAGCGTGAGCGCCGAGGTGATGCCCGCGACGACCGTGCGGCGGCGTGTCATGACCCACCCGCCGGCGCGACTGCGGCGACCACCTGCAGGCGACCGTCATCGGGGCCTTGGCGAGTTCCGACCAGGACGATTGTGCCATCGTCGCCGACCGCCATCCGATCGGGGCGGATCCCCGCCGGCGCAGCCCGGGTCGCGCCCGGCGTCCCGTCGGGTGCGATCGGGTGCAGCTGCGCCCGCGCCGCCCGCCCGCGGGGTCCGCTCAGGACGACCAGGCCACCGGCGGAGTCCGGCACGATCGACAGGCCGGTCGGACCACCCCCGATCCTCGACCGAGGGCCCCAGCCACCGGCCTCGTGGCGCACGAGCCATGGGGGCGTCGCCGTCCCGGAGAACCCGCCGGGGAAGGGCTCGATCTGCCAGAAGACCCCGGCGAGGGCGGCGACACCACGCCCATCGACCCCCACCGCCGGACGATCCTGGGTCTGGAAGTCCGATCCCGGGGTGGCGATCACCGTCGCCGGCGCCGACCAGTCACCCGAGGCTCCCCGAACGGTCGCGACGAAGCCGTCCTCAGCCCATGCGACGACGGCGTCGCCGTCTCGGCCGATGGCGGCGGCGGGCCGGCGCTTGCCGGTGCCTGACTGCCCGAGCTCGTGAGGTGAGGACCACGAGCCGGAGGCGCCTCGCACCGACGCCCAGGCCCGCCACTGCGGCCCGGCGACCGGGTCGACGACGCGCGCCTGCCAGGTCGCGACCACACGTCCCGAGGCGCGATCGCCCTGGAGGTCGAGATCGACGGCGCTGCCGGCCGTCGCGCCGATCGGCTCCGCCTCCCATGCCCCGTCGGGGGATCGCCGCGACGCCCAAGCCCTGCCGTCGGCGGCGAAGACCGCCGTCGCGACACCAGATGCCGCGACCGACAGCTGGGGCCGGTAGACGGCGCGGAGCATCCCCGTTGGCTCGCTCACGCGCTCGACCTCCCCCCACCGCCCCTGTGGGTCGGCGGTCCGGCCGGCGATCTGCCAGCGGGTCCCGACGCGTGCCTCGAGGGTGCCCGCCGACGACCCGTCGGGGAGCGTGAGATCCCGGGACACCCGGCGGCCCGGGAGGCGCTCACGCCAGATGACGGTGAAGCGGCCTGCGGAGTCCGCACCGATGCGTGGGTATGCCGCCCGGCGGGCGGGATCGGACAGCCGCGCCGGCGTCGACCAGCTCCCGCCGGCGGGGCGGGTCGAGACGACCACCCGGCCGGCACGGGTCCAGACCACCGC
This sequence comes from Dehalococcoidia bacterium, assembly GCA_050248355.1. Taxonomy (GTDB): domain Bacteria; phylum Chloroflexota; class Dehalococcoidia; order UBA2979; family UBA2979; genus JAIBBD01. The sequence goes on along the minus strand of JBFWSN010000025.1, from coordinate 29,561 downwards.
GACACGCCCCTCGTCGTCTACGGCCGCGTCGACGGCGGTGTCGAACCCGGGGACGTCGCCCACCAGCTCCGGAGACCCGAAGGCCAGCGAGGCGCGCTCGCCCGTCGTCGCGGTCCCGCCGCGGCCGACGAGCGCGACCGCGAGGGCGGCACCCGAGCCAGCGAGCACGGCACCGACGACCAGCATCCGGGCCCGCCGCGAGCGCATCCCACGCGACAACCACGCCGAGGGACGGTTGTGGACCCGCGGGGGGCTGTCGGCGAGCCCCATCGCACCGAGGATCCGCTCCTCGAGGGCGGCCGGTGGCGTCGGCCACTCGGGCCGCACGGCACGGATACGGTCCTCCAGTTCAGGCACGTGAGGACTCCCCGAGGACGGCGCGGACCTGGCCGAGGGCGCGGGCGATGCGGGAGTTGACCGTGCCCACCGGCACCTCGAGGGTGGCGGCGATCTCGCTCGGGGTCAGGTCCAACCAGAAGCGCAGGATGAGGACGGTCCGGCGGTCCTCGGGTAGGTCGGCGATCGCCCGGCGCAGATCGGCGCCCTCACCGTGCTCGTCCACCCACTCGACGGCCGTCTCGGGCATCTGGTCGAGGTCCACCAGCCGCCTCTCCGAGCGCAGCGCGTCGAGGCCGCGCCGGGTGGCGATGCGGGCGACCCAGCCCGGGAACGCCGCCGACTCATCGAGTTCCCCGAGGCGGGCGAGGGCCTGGACCATCGTGTCCTGGGCGATGTCGTCGGCGAGCGCGGCGCGGCCGGTCACGGCGTACCCCCGGCCCCAGGCGAGGCGCCAGTGGCGCCGGACGAGCTCAGTCGCTGCCGTCTCGGATCCGCCGCGGGCGCGCTCGACCAGATCGGACACGGGGATCTCGGACACGTCCACACCCTCTAGGACGCCGCGGACACCCGGATCGGTCCCGGAGGTGGCCCGCGGGCCACCTCAGTGGCTACCGCCTCCCGAGGTCTCACCCTCGCCAGGGATCAGCGTCTGCCGGGGGCGTCTCGCCGCTCGAGGAAGTGTCCCGAGAGATCATCAGGAGGTCTTGAGAGTCCGCGCCTCGTCAGCGGGCACCGCCGAGTAGTCGGGCTGCCCCGTGGGGTGTGACTATCGCAGCGCACTCGAGAGCCGGCGGTGTCAACCCCGGAAGCCTCTTCCTGGGCATCGTCGCGGCGATCCCCGCCGCCCCTGTCATCCCCGCCCTGGGACTTCCCATGGCGCTGTGCTGGCGTCCTGCTCAGCCGGGCGGTCGTGGTGCTCCTGATGAACCGTGGATGCGAGCCGCGACTGGGCGGGGTGTCCCCGAAGAAGTCGGAAGTGGCGACCATCCGTTCACCCGACCCGCAGCCACGACCCTCTCGAGCGCGTGAAGCGCATGCGTTCGGTGGTCCCACCGCCTGAGGGGGCGATCGTCCGCAGCACGACGACGGCGCGCCCCTGCCTGGAGGATTCGAGGGTGGCGGTCACTCGAGTCCCGGGCTCGACGTTCTCCCGGCAGTTCTCGAGCCGCGAGCGCGCCGCCCGGGCTGCTTGCAGGCCGGACACCGGCGCCAGGGGCGCGTACGCCGCCCACCCGGCATCGAGGCCCTCGCCGCGCTGGGCGTGCTCCAAGTCGCAAATGACGCGTCCCTCACCGATCCAGAGGGCGATGGAGAGATCGGCGGGACGAGTCGGATCCTCGCCGCCGCCCTCGCAGGCGGCCGACAAGATGACCACGCCCGAAACGAGCGCGCAGAGCCCGATATGAACTAACCGCACCCCCCGTAAGCCAACCATGGGGGATCACACCGCGACGCGGTCCGCGAGGTGGCGCGAGTCGCCGCCTACGGTATGACCGGCGCCTGGGTCGGGGTCGGCGGCATCCGCCGACCGCGTCGCGAGCGATCGCACCAGACGCTCTCCCGTCGGGACATCCCGCTGCTGCGGCGGCGTCCAGCATCAGGACGGCCGTGGTGGCGCGATGTGTGATCGCATCAGGTTGAGGAGGGCCGGTTCAGCAGGCCTCGTGCTCCCAGGCGGGCGAGCCGCACCATAGCCAGCCAGCGCCAGACAAAGATGCCTGCATGGTCACCTGAATGCCGACCGAGGTCGTCAGCCACCCGGCTGAGCACGCTGACAAAGCCCTCGCCGGCGCGCGTCTCGGCCACCATCTCCGGCCGGTGCTCATCGATCAGCAACTGCAGCCATGGCCGTCCGCCCCTCGGGCAGCCCGTCGACTTGGAGCGCGCGTCGAGGGATCGGCAGGCGCGACGGTACTCGGCCGCCGCGATCCGCACCGTGCGGTCCTGTGATTCGCTCGCGCCTTCCAATGCCCGCGTCGCCATGGCGGCGACGTAGGCGTCGGCGGCGAACTGGACCTCCGAGGCGACTGCCGCAAGGGCGCGCAGCCGCCCCCGCGTCCGTTCGCGCTGCGCCATCCGGCTCGCCCGCTCAGCCCTCTCGGCCGCGTACAGCGCGAGGCAAATCGCACCGAGGGACACCACCACCGCGAAGGCGATCGGGCTCATGAGCCCAGTCTCCCACCGCCAAGGGACCTCGTCGACCGTTGAACGGCGTCTGGCGCACCGTGCGTCCCCGCCCGGGGGCGTCGGCGGCTTGTTCGGGTCCCGCCCGTCCTCGCGTCGTGCCGTCTCCCGGCGCCTACGAGTGGGTCGGCTCCCCCCTTGGCGATACGGTGAAGCCATCACGGCGATCGGCGACCTCCTCGAGCTGATGCATAGCGCGCCGCGGCGCGACGAGAGTGTGCGCCTGGTGATGGGTCTACGCCGCTCCGGTCGGGGCGGCGAGGGTCCCCCACGACGACGCTTCGCAATCGCCTCCGGAGGTGTGCAAGTGGCGGACCCGAGGTCTGGAGGGGGCAGGGCCATCAGGTGCGCGCTCGCCGCGGCGCTCAGCGCCGGCGCGATCCTCCTCGCGGCCGAGATCCTCACCGGCATGCCGACACGGGTGAATCTGACCCTCGCCGCGCTCGCGTCGCTGCCCCTGTATCTCGGCTATCTGCGTTCGCCCTACTTCGGACGCTCGCCCCGGGAGGGCGCACCCTGCCCGGCCTGCGGCGGCCTGGGCTACCGGGTCGCTGCTCATCCGTTCTACATGCATCGCGCCCAGTGTCTCCGGTGCGGGGGGTCGGGTGCGATCCCGCGGGCAGAGGGCGAGTAGGGGTCGGAAGGCCTCAGCCCGCCACCTCCGTCTCGCCTGCGCTAGCTAGGTGTAGTCACCCGCGGTCCCGGAATCCCGGACTGGTCTCACTCTCATCCCCGCCACGGCGTTCGTCCGCCGCTGGGTGGCCGACGTCGTTCGCCTGGGTGGCACGTGCGTGGGCGGTCCGGGATGCAAAGTCACCCCTGGGTCGTTGGATGGGGGACGACATGCCGACGCCACGTGAAGCAGAACTCATCCGGAGGGCCCTCGCGGGCTCCACCGACGCGATCGGTGAGCTTTTCTCGTCCCACTGGACCGGCGCCTGGCGTGCCGCGATGGGGATCACGGGGTCACGCGCTCTCGCGGACGACATCGCTCAGGATGCGTTCGAGCGTGCGATCCGTGCGCTCGCCCGATTCGACGGGCGCCGACCGTTCGCGGCGTGGCTCCACACGATCGTGGTGAACCGCTGCCACGACGTGATGCGCCGGGAACGGCGGGTCACGGGCATCGGCGACGACGTCGCCGACCCGTCACCCGACGACCCCGAGTCGGATTCCCTGCTCCGCGGACAGGTGCGTGCCGCCTTGGCGGAGATCTCCCTCGACCGACGCACCGTGATCGTCCTGCACTACTGGCTCGGCCACCCGACCGCCGACATCGCCGCGATCCTCGGGGTCCCCATCGGGACCGTCCACTCACGGATGTCGCGGGGACTCGCCGAGCTCCGCCAAAGCCTCGAGGTGGAAGATGCCGAGAGACCTCGATGACCTGATCCGCGCCGCCGGCGCGGACCTCGAACCCGATCCCGACGTGACCGGCCGTGCGCGGACACGGGTGCTCGCAACCCGCCCCGGCCCATCCGGGCGCCTGCGGCGGATGCTCGGGTCGCGGCGCGGGCGCACCGGCGCCCTCGCGTTCGGCCTCCTCCTCGCGGGGGGTGGGGCGACCGCGACGGTCGGTGTCCTCACCGACCGGGGTGGTGACGGTCCCCCGTGGCGACCCCTCCCCCAGAACTGCTTCGCCCTCGACGGCTACACCTTCGCCCCCCCACCCCTGCGGAACTCGGTGGCCGTCGGTGCGGGGGGACGGCCGACGGTCGTATGGGTCGCAGGCGACGGCACGGTGGCGAGCGCCGACGGGCAGGACGACGGTGGATGGGCGGCGCCCCAGCCCCTGGGTGGCCTCGGCGCGGACGCGCCGGGCAACGCCGTCTCGGTCGCCGGGAACACCCGAGGCGATATGGCGGTCGCGTGGGCCGCCGACCACGCGATCCACGTCACGGTCCGCCCGGCAGGGGGATCGTGGAGCACGCCACGCCGGATCTCCGACGACGGTCGCTGGGTAGTGAACGTGGAGAAGCCGCCGCTCGCCGTCGGACCGTCGGGTGAGGTCGCCGTCAGCTGGTCGGACGTCGCCCGGGAGGACGTGACGGCCGCCGGCGAGGGGTATGGCATCAGCGGCCCCGCGGCGATCCGGGTGGCGACGGGCCGGGTCGATGACTCATGGGCGGCGCCCAACGTCCTCGAGGGGTTCGGGGACCAGTTCGCCAGCGGCCCCCCCGCCATCGCATTCGATGCCGGCGGGGTTCCGGTGGTCGCCGCGTCCGACGGGGTCCCGGGGGTCACCGTCGCCGACCTGGACCCGCGCACCGGTGCCCTCATCAACGGGACCCGACGCCGCCTCACCCTCCCCCCGCTGTCGCGCGCCCTGGCGCGCGGCGCGAGCTTCTCCGGGCCCGTGGCCGCTGCCGGCGCCGACGGCACCGTGGTCGTCGGCTGGTCGAGCAACGGCATCGTCACCGCCGCCATCCGCTCGCCCCGGGGCGAATGGGATCGCCCCGCACGCGTCTCGCGTCCCGGTGCGGAAGCCAACGACGCCCGGTTCGCCGTCGGCGCCGACGGCCGTGTCGCGGCGATCTGGAGCGCCGTCACCCACGACCCGGCACCCGGTAGACCCGGACGCCGCTCCCGGGCCGTCTCCGTCGCGGTGCTCGAGCCCCGTGGACCATGGGAGGCCCCGACACGGCTCTCGCGCGAGGGGGAGGTCGTCAGTGCCCCCGACGTCGCGGTCGCCGCCAACGGCCGGGTCAGCGTCGCGTGGGCGCTCGGCACCAACGGCATCTCGGGCCGCGCGTCCCGGGTCATCGCCACCGACCGTTCCGCCGTCGCCAAGAGTTGGTCGTCACCGGTCGAGGTCTCCGAGCAGGGGCTCGGCCCGCTCTTTCCAACCGTGGCGGAGTCCACGAGCGGCGGTCGCCTGGTCGTGTGGAGTCGCTGCGACGGGTTGCGCCGAGGGACGGTGCGCGCCGCCACCGGCGAGGCGCCCGGCTGGTCTGATCCGCAACCGGTCGTCGTTGGGTAGAGCCAAAGGCTCCCACGCCGCAGCGAAATCCTGGTTCCGATCAGACCCGTTCAGAGGGGTTTCGCCGGTCCCGCGCCAGCTAGCTTCGGCCGCCAGGGACTCAACGAGTCAGTCCACCCGCGCCGGACCGTCCGAACCACAGTCCCTCGCCGTCCTTCTTGGATCGCAGGATGATGGTTGTGTCCTCGTCTACCCGTGAATCAGCCGCCGGACTCTGCGGCCACCACTACCCAGTTGCGGTCCCACAGCAGCGCACGACCCTGACCTGTCGCATCCTCCTCGGCGAGGTCGAGGCGATGGCCGCCGTCGGGCCAGTCGGAACGCGCCACCGGGTCCCTCCGAGGTCGCCGAAGGACAACGCCCGCCGGCCCTTCTCGAGCCGGCCGTGCGGGATCCTGGCAATCGACCGGGCACCGCTTCGCGGCGTCCCGTTCAGTTGGTCCGGATGCTTGCCTGCGGCGGGACGTCGGGGTTGCGGTCGGCTTGCCAGCGCACCTGGAACTCACCGCCGGTGAGCGCGTCCGCTGACACGGTGACGCTCGCCACAGGCGAGGAGAACGTCGAAACCGTCTCGAGGGGCCCCCAGTTCCCTGCACCGGTGACGAGACGTGCACGGACCCCGCCAACGCCGTCGGAGGTGGTTCGGCTCGCTGTCCACGCGACCACGGCACGGCCGTCGGTGTCGATCGCCACCGCAGGCGACCACTGGCCCCGGAGTTCGTCGAGCGGCGGCGGCGGCAGGGAACGGCGAGCGAGGGTTCGAATCGGACCGAAGGAGCCGCTGCGATCGATCCGCAGGGCCCGTAGCTCGGAGCGCCCTTGGACCGGGGCCCCTTCCACGACCACGAGTGCCTCGCCGCCGGACCCCGCGGCGATCTCCGCCCGGCCGGTGACGGGCCCCCCCGGGCCGGATCGGGGGGTGCTCCACCCCGCCCGAGACGTCCGAGCGACCCGGAGTGTGCCGGTGCCTGTACGCCATGCCGCAGTGGTGGTCCCGTCGGTGCCGGTGGCGACCGCCAAGTCGCTCGCCTGGGGTCCGGTGGGGGCAATGGCCCGGGGCGTCGACCATGCGCCTCGGGCGTCGAGGGTCGAGGTGAGGATCTGCCCTGGGCCCCCTGGAGGGCGGGGCAGGGTCGACCAGATCAACCGGGCCGAGCCCTCTCCGGGGACCGCCGCCAGCCCCCCAGGGGGCAGGTACCCGTCACCGCGCGTGCGGCTCGCGACCCGCGCGAAGGACCAGGTGCCGCTTGCCGAACGGGTGGCGGAGCGGACCTCGGGCACGTAGCTGCCATTGCGGCGCTCGCTCCCCGACCAGACGACGGTGAAGCGACCGTCATCGAGGGCCGCGGCGAGGATCTCGCTGACGCCGTTTGTTCCACGCGAGAGGGTCTGCACCTCTTCCCACGCGCCGTCGGGGGCCTGGCGGGCCGACTGGACGAAGGCGAAGACGGCTCCACCGGGTCGATCCCACAGCGCCCAGACCGCCGTCGCGACGCCGTCGCTGTCGACCGCGACCCGTGCCCCCTGGATCGGTGTCGGGCTCTCCGCTCCGACCCTGACGCCCGGACTCCAGATCCCCTGCGCATCGCGTTCAGCCGACATCACCTGGGCGGCGGCGCCCTGTCGGTCGACCCAGACGGCCACCGCGCTCCCATCGGGCCGCTCGGCGACCGCCGCAGAGGAGGGCGGGGCGGGGGCGGGCAGGACCACCGGCGGGCCCCAGCCCACCGCGGGAGGGGCAGGATCGGTCGTCGGGTCGCTCCCGCCGCGGCATCCCGTGGCGACCAGGGCCACGACGACCCCGAGGCTCGCGACACGCACCCGCCACCTCATCCGCGTTCTCCGGTCGCCGCGGCTTCACGCACGGCGACGCGCACGTCCCACCCCCTGCCGCGGGGTCCCTTGAGCCCGAACCCCACCACGGCCACGGCCGCGGCACCGGACGGCGACGCGGCGACGCCGCCAAGGCCGAACTGTGAGCCAGTGGCGTCGGTGACCAGATGCGGAAGGCCGAACGGGCCGCCGCGAGGCCAATCGCGCACGTGGATCCCGGCGTGCTGGCCGAACGCCCCGATCAGACGGCCTGCCCCGTCAGGTACCAGCGCCGGCACCGCCGTGGAGTACTGGCCGACCAGACCCCCGCTGCCGTAGCCGACCGGCGCGCTCCAGCCGCCGCCCTCGTCGGCCACCGAGAACTGGGTCGCCGCGCCGACCGACCAGTGGACGACTGCCCGCCCGTCGCCGTCGATGGCGACGTTCGGCGCATACGAGGATCTCGCCTCGGAGGAGAGCGACACCGGCGCCTCCCAGTCGTCGCCGTCGAAGGTCAGCGAGGCGGCGATGTACGACGGCCGGCCCGGGGTGGTGGCGGTGTAGGCGACGGCTGCCTGCCCGTCCGGACCGACCGCCGCGGTCGGCTGTGGCGCCTGCACCAGACCCTCGGCGAGGGTGACCGGGTCGCCCCATCCCCCGCGATCACCTCTCGCGGCGACCACCGAGTGGACCGGTAGGCCATGCCCGGCTGGCTCCCCACCGCGGGTCCGCTCGGTCCAGGCGACCAGGGCCTCCCCCTCCGCATCGACGGCCAGGGCCAGTTGGCGGGGCGGGCCTTCGCCCGCCGGATCGACGCTCAGGGTCTCGTCGAGGGTGCCGTCGCGTCCGATGCGGCGCGTCTCGAGGCGATCGCCGCGCACCCAGGCGACGAGAAAGCCGTCGCCGGTGCTGACCACCCTCGGATCTGCCGCGTCACGACGGTTGCCGCCCGCCTCTGAGATGTCGATCGGTGCCTGCCACGCACCGCCGGCGGACCGCCGCCGCGCGACGAGGGTGTAGCTGCCGCCGACGCGGCGGGTGATGACCCCGGCGAGGGAGCCATCGGGCAGGCGCAGGACCTGCCGCTCGACCCGGCCGTCGCGGCGTTCCTGCCATACCGCGAGGGCCGATCCGTCGGGAGTGACCGCGACAGCCGGATCCCCGCTCGGGACCGCCGCCGACGACAGGCGGACCGGGCGGGTCCAGGATCCCGAGGCCGGACGCGTCGCCGCCTCAACGGCGCCGCCCCGCGACCAGACGACGAGCAGTCCGCCATCGCCATCGATGCCGAGGCGCGGCACCGGCGGACGGCGGTGGCCGCCGCTCAACACGGTCGCCGGGCCCCACTCACCAGGGGAAGCTACGGCGGCGGCCTCCTGGCGGCTCTCGCCGCCGATCACACCGGTTGCATAGGCGACGGCTGCCCCGCCGATCAGTGCGAGCACCGCGATGCTGAGCAGGCGACCACCGCGGCGCCTCGAGTCGCGTCGCCATTCCTCGGGCGAGCGGGCGCGCTGATCCCGCCGTGGCTGGGACAGGGCGAGGCGGAGACGTTCCTCGGTCCCGGGTGGCGGTTCGGCCTGCGGCGGACGGCCCGCCCGCAGGCGCTCCTCGATGGCCTTCACGAGTCCTCCCCATCGAGGAGGACACGCAACTCCGCAAGGGCCCGCGAGGTGCGGGAGTTGACGGTCCCCACCGGAATGCCGAGCGTCTCGGCGATCTCCGCTGCGCTCAGGTCGAGCCAGTACCGGAGCACGAGGACGCTGCGGCGGTCGATGTCGAGGCGTGCGACTGCCGCCTGCAGGGCGCGGTCACCCCCGGGTTCCGCGTCCCAGACGCCCACCTCGAGCGCCGCGTCGATGGGGAGGGTGCGCCGCTCGGCCCTCAGCAGATCGATGGAGCGGTTCACTGCGATCCGCGCGATCCACGCGGCGAAGCTCGCCCGCTCCCGGTCGAAGGTGCCGAGGTGGCGGAACGCACGCTCGAATGTGTCCTGGGTGACGTCGTCGGCCAGGTCCTGTCGGCCGGTGACGGTGTATGCCCGCCGCCACACCATCCGCCAATGGCGACCGAACAGTTCGCCCCGGGCTGCGGCGTCACCCCCAAGGGCAGCCAGAACCAGATCCGGATCATCGAGGAGGTCCACGTCCACACACTCCTTGACGGGGCGGACGCGCGAATCCATCCCGGCGCACCCCACGCGGGCTCCTCACGACCCGGGGCGCCCCCGTCCGACGGCGTCGAGCAGCGAGGGAGCCGTCGTGATCCTCTGGCGGAAGGTCCGACCCCCCGCCGTCACCACAAGGGTCGCCGATGAGGACGGTTCGACCTCGAAGGCGACGACGCCCTTGACGGGTGTCAGCGCAACACCGCCTGCCGCCGCGTGGTGGATCCTCTGGAAGCTGCGGTGGACGACGGCAGTCGTCCCATCCATCATCCCGAGGTACCCGAACTGGCCGCGAGAGCGGACGTTGTCGATCGGGTCGCAACCCGTGGCGGTCCCTTCGTCGCCGCTCCTGCCGGCGATCACGTAGCAGTCGAATCCGCTTGGGCCGTCGACAGCGGTGAAGAACACAGCGTTCTCGGTCTCGCCGGCGTAGTCGATGCTTGCGACGTCGAGGGTCCCTCGCTGAATCGTGACGAAGCCAGCGGGCGTGGGCACTTCGACCGTGCGGTCGTGGCGTGAGGCGTCCGCCGACAGGGACGCCTGGCCGAACCTGTCTCCAACTGCAAGCGCACCGGCTGCCAGCGCGCACCCGATGACGAACCCGACGACCCGACCACTCGGCCATCTGATGCCCGCTGTGCTCATCCGACCGCCTCTCGACGACGTATCGGGACGCTCCACGGATTTCCGTGCCGATTCAGGAGAGCCCTTCAGCATCGCCTACTACCGGTACGAGTGGCGCAGCCCTTCGCTTCCCGGGCCCTGCGAGCCCTGCCGCTGGCGACGTCCGTGGGTATGGCGACCTGCGGAGTCGGTCAACGCTCACGTGTCCTCGAGTGCCGCACGCATCACCTCCGCGGCCACCGGGGCGGCCGCAGCGCCGCCCGTCGAGGAGGTGTCCTCGATGACGACCGCCACCGCGATCTCTGGATCCTCCGCGGGGGCGAAGCCGATGAACCAGGCCTGGTTGCGCTCGGCGTCGTCGCTCTCAGCGGTGCCGGTCTTGCCGGCCACCGTGACGCCGGTCGCCGACAGTGCCGCCGCGGTGCCGGTCCCCTCGCGCACCACGTTCTCCATCATCGCGGCCAGCTCGTCCGCGAGCTCGGAGCTCATGACCTGCTCGAGCTCCTGGGGATCGCCGGTGCGGACGACTCCTCCCCCGCGATCCACGATCCTGCCGAGCAGACGGGGAGCCATCACGGTGCCGTCGTTGGCGACCGCGGCGGCCACCATCGCCATCTGCAGCGGCGTCACCGCGAGCCTCTCCTGGCCGATCGCCAGGCGCGCGGCGTCGACCCCGGCCTCGTCGTTGGGCAGGATGCCATCGGGCCCGAGCAGCCCCGAGGCCACCACCTCCTCCGCGGGCAGGTCGATCGGGGGTCGCGCACCGAAGCCGTAGGCGTCCATGGTCTCGCCGAGGCGCGAGGCGCCGAGGTCGTCTCCGATGCGGGCGAACGTGGTGTTGATGGAGTTGGTCAGCGCCGTGGTGAGCGTGTGCCGGCCGAACGTCGCGCCGTCGAAGTTGCGGATCTCGCCGCCGGGGGTGTCATACGATCCGGTGTCGGTGAACTGGCTGTCGCTGTCGTAGAGGCCATTCTCGAGGGCGGAGGTGGTGGTGACGACCTTGAACGTCGAGCCGGGGGCGTAGCGCCCACTGGTGGCCCTGTTGAGGAGCGGCCCACCCTCACTAGGGATGGCGGTGAAGTCGGTGATCGCCTGCTGGAGGTCGAAGGTCGGCGACGAGGCCATGGCGAGGACCGCCCCGGTGGAGGGCTCGATCGCCACGACGGAACCGCGCCGACCGGCCAGCGCCTGTTCGGCTGCGGCCTGGACCCGCGCGTCGATCGTCAGGCGGACGTCGGCTCCGCGCTTCTCGCTCAGGTTCAGGCGCTGCAGCAGGGGTTCGGTGCCGAAGCTGCCCGACAGGTACCGGTTGTAGGTGCTCTCGACGCCGGTCTTGCCGCGCTCGCCGGAGGTGTAGCCGACCACGTGCGCCGCCAGGCTCCCCTGCGGGTAGACGCGCTGGTAGACGCGCTGGCCGTCGATGCGGCGCGCCCTGCTGGCAGCGAGCACCGTCCCGTCGGCCGTCAGGATCCGTCCGCGGTCGATGAGGCGCTCGGCCTGCCGGGCCTGGAGGTTGCCCGGACGGTCGCGGAGGTCATCGGCGACCACGATCTGCCACCAGCCGAGCATCAACACCAAGAGGACGAATCCGCCGACGAGAGTCAGATAGAGGCGCCGGATCGAGCGGTTCACGAGGCATCCTTTCCGGCTCGCGGCCACCTCGGCATCAGCGCAGACCTGAAGCGGTCTGAGTCATCGTCCTGGAATGGGTCGCGGTCAGCCACCAGGCGCCCCGGCGTCGTCTCATAGACGGCCAGCAGCGCGCGGGTCGCTTTCCACCGTCCCGGCCGTCGATCAGGTGGCGCGGCGGTCGCCGAGCAAGCAACGCCGATCTCTGCGACGTCCCCGAGTCCGCCACGCCAACTCCCACGACGCCGTTCGGCGCGCGGCACGGCGACGATCCCGTGCTGCCACGGGACGAGCTCCCACGACAACGTGGCCTCGACGAACGCATCGGCCCCTCATCACGCCGCCATGAAGGGCGGCCGCACCTCCGGACGAGTCACCGACACGGCCTGCAGACGCGCTGGCGCGCAAGCGTGAACCGCTGACCGCGTGGTCTGACGCCTCGGCCAATCCTCGGGAGCGAGATCCCCAGCCAGCGCCGCGCGGTAGCTCGGCACGTCAACCAGGTGCAGATCCACCAGCACCAGGTAGCGGTCGGCGGCGTGGACGCCCATCACCCGACCGGGCCGGCGCGCGCCGCGCAGACGTCGCTCGGCCGACTCGACCTCACCGCCGAAGCGGGCAGCCGCGCGGCGCGCCAGCTCACCAAGGGAGATCCCGGTCCGCCTCATCTGCGCATCGATCACGGTCATCACCTCATCGCTCCAGAGCCACCGCGGCGCCATGGCCGGGGAACCCGTCATCTTCGCCCCCTTCGCTCGATGGACGGGCGCGTCGGGCGCGCCTTCCCACTGATGACGTGCCGAGGGGCGGAAATCGTCCCGCCGGGGGCGGAACTCCGGTCCCCCCTGCCGACTACTTTCACGCCGGTGCGGAGCCCCGGTGCTCCGCCGGACAGGGAGGCCACGATGGGGATCGGACGACGAGCACTCGCCACGGCCCTGGCCGGGGCGCAGGCGCCGCGCGTGGCCAGACCATCACGGCGATCGGCACGGCCCAGGTGAAGGTGGCGGCCCGCGCGCCACTCACGAACGCCAAGATCCTCAGGGCGGTCGCCGTCGCCCGCCGGGCTGCGGTGCCGCTCGCGGTGAACGCGGCGGGCGTCCAGGCAACCCGCGTCGCCATCGCCGCCGGCCTCCAGCCCGGAGCGATCCTATCCGGGGAGGAACTCGGCTCGTCCCCGTTCGGCGGCTACTACTTCGGTCCGCCGACGAGACGCTTCGGCCCGAACCGGTCCTGGCGGACAGGTGCAGCGCGTGCGGCGAGCCCCGAGGACGAACGGCCGCCCAGGGCGCGTCATCTCATGGCGGACGGTCACGCGGTGCTTCAAGCCCCCCGCCGTCGGCGTGTCAGTGTCGGTGACCTACGTCGCCTCACCGGCGCCACCTACGCCCGCAATCCCGCCGAGGTGAGGTCTTGATCGATCCAATCGCCGCGGCAACGGCCGTGACGGCCGGGTCGATCGGGTGGGTGACGGGGCTTGACGACCGTGCGCTCGACGGCCCGGCGCGTTCCGCCCTCGCCGCCCTCATCGTCGGCAGGGTGATCGGGATCGCAGCGGCTCTGCGCGTGACCGCGCTCGAGTTCGCGCCGTCGCCGGTGTCCTCCCCTCCCTCACGGGCTGGACGGTGGACACGTCCCCCGCCGGTGCTTGCGGGGACGACGCCCCGACGGCTGCGTGACCAGTCGGGGTCGGTCCTCGGGGCCAACGGCGGCAAACTCGACCCGGTGACGCATGAGCACGCCGAACGAAGGAAGCTTGCAAATGGTGACGCGCATCCGGCTGACGATCGGCGGCCTCGTGGTCGCCGTGGCCACCCTGGCCTTCATGCTCTCCACGGCCGCCGGCGGGCCCGACCCGATCCCCGACCAGCCGCCGGGTGAGGGGCCGGTCGCCTTCACGACCTTCGAGGTTCCGCGTGCCGGCGGCGGAACGGCGGAGCTCCGCGTCGAGCAGATCCTCAGCGAGAAACTGGATCTGAGCAGGGCGTCGGTCCGCGCTGACGGCGAGGCCGGCATGGCCGTCGTCGGGCCGGCGCTCGCCCGCGGGCAGGTCTGCCTGGTCTTCGAGGAGCCTGCCGACTCGCAGGTGCTGACCTGCGCGTCCGACCAAGACTTCGCCCGCAGCGGCCTCTACGCCAGTCACACGCCCCCGGGGCAGGGGATCCGCGGGGCGTTCGTCGTGCCGGAGGGCTACGGCGCGGTCACCGTGAACGGCACCCCGGTCGAGAGCCCCCACGACGCCGTCGTCTTCCAGCTCCCGGCCTCGACCCAGAGGCTGGAGATCGTCGCACGCAACGAGGCCGAGGTGATCCGCCTGGACGTCCCGCTCACCCCCGGTCGGTAGGTCACAGGAGCCCGCCGCTGTCGTAAGGCGGCGGCGGGCCGCTGCGGCCGGCGGAGATTCGGCCGACGTGACGGTGCTCGCGGCACTATCGGCCGCAGCTCATGCGCCGCGTCCCCAATCATCGGCCCGGCGATCTTCGGCCCCGTCGGCGCGCGCTGGGCGTGCCCGGCAGGCAAGGCCTGCCGGGCACGGGACGTCATCCAGTGGGTGTGAGATTCAGCCCACCGGGATCCCACGCCTTCCCTGGGGTCCGGTGAGGGTGATGGTGGTGGGGCCCTCGCCGGTCTCGAGGACGAGGAAGTTGCCGGTGATCGGGACCGCCCGGCCCGAGGGGAGCTCCGCTTGCTGCCAGCCGTCGGCCACCAGGCCCCACCGGGTGACGACGGCTCCTTCCGTGGAACTCGAGAGCATCGCACCGTCGCTGGCCAGGTTGCCGATCGGGTTGCAGGTCGTCGCCGTCGCATTGGGCGCCTCGCGGACCAGGCAGACCGAGTCGTCGGCGGCCGGGATCGCGAAGTAGCGCACGCCGTCGCGGCTCACCGCGAGCCGCGCCTGGTCGAGGTCAGCGCCCGCCCGCTCGAAGGCTGGGAAGACGACCGGGTCACGCCAGGCAGCCGGGACCTGGTCGGTGTCGGTCACCGGGCGGGACAGCAGGGAGATCTCGGTCGAGTCGGCGGCGGGGGCGACCCCGATCTCGGCCGTCCCGCTGATCGCCCACTGGCCGTCGCGCTCCTGAATCTCCTCGATCGTCGCCGGGGGCGCAGGGCAGGCGGGACTGTCGGGATCGTCCCGGCCGAGCAGCACCTGGCATCGGGCGAGGGCCGGCGCCGGCACGGAGGCCGTCGGCGCCGCGGGGAAGCTGCGCACGAGGCCGCTGGTGAGGTCGTAGCCCACCGGGGCGGCGGGGTCGAGCACGACCCGACCACCCGTGACCATGATCACCTTGCCCGCAGGCAGCGGATCGGTCAGGGCGACCCCGGGCGGCAGGATCTCGCCGCGCTGGCGGGTGACGTAGTAGGAGCGGACGGCGTCCTCGTAGCTCAGCCCGGCGGGGAAGACGAGCGCCGGCCGCACAGGCAGGTCCGCGTAGCGCGGGCGGTTCGTGGACGCGGAACCGTCGGGGAGGATCGTCGTGCTCGGCAGCACGAACGCGTTCGGGCCCTGGCCGGCGGGCGGCAGGTCATCGGTGCTCCAGAGCACCGATGCCCCGTAGGCGGCGCCGGCGGTGAGCGCCGCGCCCGCGAGGGCCAGTACCACCGGCCTGCGCGCGCCCCAGCGCCTGCGTGGGCTGTGGGTGTCCGCCGGGGCGGCCGGCGCGGCGGCAGCCCTCGTGATGGCGGCGCGGATGGCGTCGGCGCGGGGGTGGTCGATGTCGGTGGCGGTCTGCGGCGAGACGGCGACGGGGTTGGCGTGCCGCATGCGCTCGAGGACCGGATCCTGGTGGATGGTCACGGATGCACCTCGGTCTGGTCGGTGGAGGGCATCACGCGGGTCCCGAGCATCTCCAGCTGGGTCGTCAGGCGCCTTCGCGCCCGGCGCAGGCGGCGTGAGAAGGACGACTCGGTGATGCCGAGCGCAGCAGCGGCCTCGCGGTAGCCGAGCTCCTCCCAGGCGATCAACATGAGGACCTCACGGTCCTCCTCATCGAGCTGGGAGAGGGCAAGGGCCAGGTCCGAGTCCCGGACCTGCTCGGGAGCGGCCTGTTCTGCGAGGGCGCCCGGCCGGGACTCGACGTCCTCGGCGAGGACGTCCAGCAGGGCCGCCTGGCGCCTGATGCCCCGCCGGCGGTTGGAGAGCACATGGCGGGCCACCCCGTACAGCCAGGGAAGAGGGTCATCAGGGACATCGCCGAGTCGTCTCCAGACGACCAGGAACGTCTCTGCGGCGACCTCCTCTGCGCCCTCGGGTGACTCGGATCGCCGCCGGGCGTAGGCGAGGATCCGAGTGAGGTTGTCGCGGTAGATCTGCTCGAAGCGGGTGTCAGGGTCAGAAGGCGTCGTGACCTCTCTCGGCGGGGTGCTGCTGTCACCACGTCTATGTCCGGATGGGGGCGACTCCGTCGCCCTCCTCCATGTCGCCTCGCTCAGGACCATCTGTATCTCGGATGCGGGGCGGGCTTCCCGCGGAGTCGACAGATCGAATCTCGGACGCCTGGGAACGAACCGGGCCCCATCCGCGTACAGGATGGTCAGAAGATGGAGAGCCTCACCGACAAGGAGCTGGTCGAAGCCATCCGGGTGGGCTCGGAGGAGGCCGCCGATGTCCTGTTCTCCCGGCACTGGAGGCAGACGTGGCGGGCCGCCTACGCCATCCTCGGCGAGCGCACCGCGGCCGATGATGCCGCCCAGCACGCGGTCGAGAAGGCAATCCGTGCCCTCGACTCGTTCCGCACCGACGGGCCGTTCGGCGCCTGGATCCGGCGGATCGCCGTCAACCAGGCGCTCGACATGCGGCGGCGCACGCCCCGCGAGCTCGAGCTGCCGCATTCGCTGGCCGGCCCGGATGTCTTTGAGGAGATCCTCGAGCGCGATGCCCTCGCCGCGGCCGTCGCACGCCTCGACGAGGACCGGCGCGTCGTCGTCGCGATGCGGTACTGGCTCGACATGACCCCGCCCGAGATCGCCGAGGCGCTCGACATCCCGGCCGGCACCGTGGCATCGCGGCTGTCCCGGGCGATGACCGAGCTCCGCGAGCACCTGGAGGTGACCGAGCGATGACCGAGCTCGAAGCCCGCCTGCGCGCGATGGAGGAGCACCTCCCGGAACCCGACGCCGCGGCGACCCAGGCCGCCCGCGCGGCGATGCACGCCGCGCGCCGCTCGGCGCCCTGGGCGCGTGAGCGCCGGCGCTTTCAGTGGCGCCGCCCGCGCCCCTTCCTGCTCGCCACCGCAATCGTCGTGGCTGTCGCCGGCGGGGCCCTCGCCGCCGCGAACTGGAGCATCCGCGACCTGCCGCCGTTCGGCCCCGCCGATCGCGAGGCGTTCGTGCTCCCGGCCACCGACATCCTGCCCGGGGGTTACGAACGCACCCGGCCCCCGCGCTATGCCGAGCTGCCCGAGCGGCCGTCGCTGCTCTTCCCCCCCGGGGTCGTCGGGTACACCGACGCCCTGAGCGCCTACGCCGCGACCCGCGCCGCCGGCGCAGTGCTGCCACCCGATGTCGTCCTCGCCGATCCGCTGCCCGCGGGCAAGGTGGTGATGGTGCGGGACGACAGGCGGATCGCCCTCGATCCCGCCGCGCCCTTCGGCTACTCGGCCACCACGGGCCTCGTCACCACCCTCCCCTTCGTCTTCGACGGCAACGCCATCCCGCTCGCCCGATGCCAACTGCTGGTCGGCGCCGAGGATCCCGAGTCACCCGCGTGCGATGCAGCGCCGAGGGCCTACGTGCGCGAGGGTGTCAACGGCCGCTGGATCCCCTCCCTCATCGAGGAGGAGCTCTTCGATCCGGTCCTGCCCGCGAGCACCGAGCTGTCGGTGGTCGACAACCCGACGGCACCCGTGGTCCAGGTGCCCGCGAGGGTGATCTCAGCGGTCCCGCGCGACGGCTCGAAGCGTCGGACGGGCAGTGCACCAGGCCGGCTGGCGCTGAGCGTCGACGGGGTGCGCCTGATCGTGGTGCCTCTGCCGGATCGGCAGATCTGCTTCGTGACTCAGAGGCGCTCCGGCAGTGGCATCCATTGCGGCCCGCGGGATGGCTTTCTCTCTCGCGGGGCCGTCATCAGCGGTGGTCGCTACGGGGATCTGCCCCTGCGGCTGAGCGGGCTCGTCGGGGACGGCATCGAGCAGGTGAGCACCGACGACGGCCGGGTCACCCGGGTGGTCAACAACGTCTTCACCTTCTCCCCCGCCGACGACATCCGTCGCCTCACCTTCAGCGGGCCGGTCGGCACCTTCAGCCTCCCCGTCCCCCGAAACTCTGATGAAGGCCGCTTCACACCGGACCGCACCAGGGAGAGGGAACTGATCGGCATCGAGCTGTCCGGCGGTGGGCGGGCGTCGATCCGGGTGGCCCCGAACATCGGCGGCGGACGCTGCGACTGGTTCTACGTCAGGGGCGACGTCCGCAGCTCCGCATGCAGCCGCCCGTCTGATCCTCCGCTGTCCTACGACGTCGTGACCGGTGGATTCGTCCAGCGCGTCAACCGCGTCTCCACCCTCTTCCAGGGCCGTTTCGCCCCCCAGGTCGGCAGTGTCGAGATCGGCTACGCCGACGGCGACTCGGTCCGCCTCATCCCGACCGGGGGATACATCCTGTTCGAGGTGCCGGCGGCGCATCGGTCGCCCGAGCGGCGCGCCACCTCGATCACGACCTTCGACCGCTCGGGCGTCGCGCTCGTGCGGGCGGAGGTTCCCTACCGCGCCCCGTGAAGCCGCCTGGGACCGGGCTTCGCCGGCACCCGTGAATACAGAGGAGGTGGCGCGACTGCAGCGACCGCAAAGGCCGTCACCTGCTGACCCGGCGATCCCGGCTGCGACCGCGAGGGCGTATCGGTGCGCCTGCGTGAGCCGGCGCACGCGGTGCGCGCCGAGATCGACGGCCGCTTGTTCGCGCTCAAGGACTTGCGCTGGAGCTCCTCACCGAAGAAGCCGGGCCGCCACCTCCGGCACGGTCCAGCGGAAGGTCAGCTCCTCGTCTCGGGCGAGACCCCGGGCGTGCGGGCGAACCCAAGTCTGGCCCGGAGCGAGCTCGATCCCAACGAGTTGAGCCTCGCGCAAGGCGTCGTCGCTGCACCGCATCCCCTCGGATAGTTCCCTTACGTGCCCCACAACCCAGTGGGCTACAGCTGCGCGACCGACAGCGGTCAGGTGCTCCGAGATCTCCCTGCGCCTCGGGATCTCCGTGCGCCCCCGGCGCGGCCCACGTCGGTCGCGCCGGCCCTGCTCCCAGCGCGTCGAGCTGCGGGCGGCGTCGGGTCGCTGGCTTGTGCGCAGAACGGAGATGACCTCGTAGCCGAGCAACACCGCTGCCCACAACTCGGCGGTCAACCGAAAGTCATCTGGCACCAGCGCGTAGATCGGGAGAGGGTCGGACGATGCGCGGAGGCGAAGATGACCTCTGACACTCAACTCCCCGGCTTCGAATCGGTACGGGACGACCGGAACTCCTCGATCGCCTTCACGGACCGGGAGGAGAACGATGGAGTACGAGGGCGTCTTCAGCGCCACGGGATTGCTGTAGGCAGCGTTGCGAGACAAACGAATGCTCTCGCTCGCCTGGAGACATCGCGCCCTGAGAGCGTCGACGATGCCGGGTGGCACTTCGTCGATGGTCAGACCGCTGTTGGGGACACCGCCCGACGCGGCAGCCGGTAGGCGCGCCGGTTGGCGCGCCGGTTGAACCAAGGCTAAGGCTGCGACACGCGCCTCCATGAGTCTCCGACACCGTCGCAGCTCGAGACGACTCCTGCGGACCACACCGTCCCACTGGCGCCCCGGCGCCAGGAAGTCGCCGTCGGCAGCGAACGGCCAAGCCCCATTCACGACGGCTAGCCTGGCTTGGATCTCGGCGATTGGTCCGATGGGTCCGACGATCCGGACGTTCGGACCCTCTGTCACGACCTCGATACGGTCAGTGAGGAGCCCCTCGAACACCGTCCGGACATGCTTTGAGATCACCTCTCCTACACAGTCGTCAACCAGCTTCTCCAGATCTACGATGGGTCCGGCGTAGGGCACCGCCAGCCGGCTGTCCACGTGGACACCGTCATGCTCCGACCGGCAGGCCAGTCCGCGACGTTCGAACGCCGCCAGAGCGTGGACGTCGACGCGCTGGGTCCAAGCCGCAGCGATCTCGAGGGACTGGAGGGTCGCTTTGGCTGCAGCGGGCGAGTCAGCCGGCAGAACAGTCCCCGCCGAAGGGAACGGCCTGTGGAGCTGCTCGGCCAGTGCCTTCTCGAGCGCCC
Organism: Dehalococcoidia bacterium; assembly: GCA_050248355.1. Taxonomy (GTDB): domain Bacteria; phylum Chloroflexota; class Dehalococcoidia; order UBA2979; family UBA2979; genus JAIBBD01. Next base: position 9,578 of record JBFWSN010000025.1, on the reverse strand, counting down.
GCTCCGGACCGAACGACACACGCTCGCCGGTGACCTTGAGTGAACGACCTGTGTAGAGCCGAAAGCGCGTGGCGTCGCTGGTCACGACGAGAGTGCCTACGCAGCGCCCCCTGTAGAGGAGCCACTTTCCCTCCCGCGCTTCGACACGCGGCTCGATCCGGCGCACCCTCTTCAGGAACCGACCGAGAGCGGCCCGGCCCGAGACGACCGGACGTGGCTGAGGCGCAGGGGGCCTTGCGAGGGCGCGCTTGCGTTTGGCCATCACACGGCCTGCTGAGTCCCGAACAAACTTCGATCGTCTCTCGCAGCGTCGGCGCTCACTGGTAAAGAACTGTAGGAGTACCGTCCGACGTCACAAAGCGGTGAGCGCGGTCGCCGCTCCAGCCGGGAACGCGACCCGCACTTGTGCGGGCAGCGAGGCCGGAGCGACTCCCTGACGTGTCTGGGGTCGCCCCGCTTTGACGGACAGGTTTCCTAGGCCGCCGACTCCTGCTGGCGGTGGTGCTGTGACTCGAACTCGGCGGGGCTGAGGTAGCCGACTGCCGAGTGCCGGCGGCGAGGGTTGTACCAGCCCTCGACGTAGTCGTAGATCGCGGTTCTCGCCGCCTGCCGGGTCGGCCAGGAGCGTCGGTCGATGAGCTCGGTCTCGAGCTGGCGGATGCGGCGCTTGGCGGCGGCCAGATCGAGCGCCATGTCGGTGCTCGTCCCCGAGATCTCGCCCCGGTCGATCTGCTCCTGGCGCAACCAGTTGTAGATCGTGGCCTCGCTCATGCCGAAGGTCGCGACCAGCTGGGCGACCTTGGTGCCCGAGCGGGCGAGCTCAACGACCTGGCGGCGGATCTCCGGTGGATAGCGGCGGGGCGTCTGAATCCTCCTTGCTGCTGAAGGACACTAGAAACCCGACTCCACGGAACCCGGGCAGATCACGGTGTGCACAGAAGCGGGGCGACCCCAGGACAGACGATCGGCGGCCGTCTCCCACTCCATAGGAGGAGAGTTCGGCCTCGTCGTGAGGGTGGTCATCGAGCCAGGGCCCACCGAACATCACGGTCGAATCGGCCCGCCGTAATCCGGCGCCGGGTCCGGAGAGAGACTGTCTACATGGACGGATCCCACACCGAGGATGAGCGGCGCTTCGACGCGCTTTGGCGCGAGCATCACCGCGCTGTCCTCGCCTACGCTCTACGCCGCGCGCCCGACCAGGCGCGGGACCTCGCCGCCGAGGTCTTCGTGGTGGCCTGGCGACGCCTCGATCAGGTACCCGACGACGCCCTGCCGTGGCTGCTCGCGGTGGCTCGCAACAAGGTCCTGAACCAGCGCCGCGGAGCACGGCGCTGGATCGCCGCTCTGGCGCGTCTTGCGAACGAGCGCGAGCGGCACGCCCCCGATCCGGCCGACGCCTCCGACCTGTCGCGACTGCGGGCCGCCCTCACGGCGCTCTCCGAACGTGACCGGGAGATTATCGCCCTGACCGCCTGGGATGGCCTCTCCACCGGACAGGCGGCCACGGTCCTCGGCATCACCCCCCAGGCTGCGGCGGTGCGCCTGCACCGCGCCCGCGGACGCCTCAGGCTCGCCCTGGATCCACCCGACCCCGCCTCGCCCGGCTTCACGCCGGCTCCGGCCGCGAAGGAGTCGCCACCATGAACGATGACCACCTCGACGGCCTCCTGGCCGCCTGCGACCCGCTCGACGTCGGGCTCCTCGAGGACCTGGAGGCCGACATGTCCACTGACGAAGCCCGATCGCGAGCTTCGTCCGCCCGTGCCCCCCGCCATCGGGCCATCGGCCGCGTCGCCGTCGGCGCCCTGGGATTCGCCGCGGTCGGGGCGCTCTTCTTCGCGTTGCTGCTCGCCGTGCCTGGCGACGATCCGGGGCCGGCCGGACCCGCGTCCGACAGCGGCCTGATCGAGCCCTCGGGCCGTGTCCCCGCGCCGTCCTTCAGCCTCCCCGTCATCGTTGCGGGGGAGCGGTCCGACGTCGGATGGGCATACGCCCGCGCGGCACCCGAAGCGGCGCGACCGCACCCCCTCGTGATCAGCTTCACCGACGAATGGTGCGAGCCCTGTCAGCCCGATCTGGCGACGCTCCAGGAGCTCTGGGAGACGACCGCAGTCGGCGATCTCGCGGTGCTCGGGGTGGCCGGCCCCCTCGACGGGCGGGCCACCGAAGTCGAATCCTGGTGGACGACCTCGGGCGCCACCTTCCCGCTGGCCGTGGACACCGACGGTGCGGTCCGCCGTTTCCTGGCGGTCACCGGACAGCCGGTCACGATCCTCGTCGATCGCCAGGGGCGTATCGCCCAACGGTTCGAGGGGACCCTCGAACCTTCGTCTATCCGCCAGGCGGTCGAGGCGCTCCTCGCCGAGCCCGTCGCCCCGGAACCGCCCTCGTCGGCGTTGATCCCCGGGCCGGTGCCACCGAGTGCGTTGGCGCTCTCCGTCTTCGATCTGCCGATGCCCACGGAGCGGCCACCGGGTGGGCTGACCACAGTTACCGGCGGCGTGTACGAGCAGAGCCTCCGCCTCGCCCTGCGGAGTCCGTCGGGCATCGAGGTCTGGGTCGCCCGAGGCCCCGACGACCACGTGATCCTCGCGACGACAGGTCCGACGGAATCCTTCGGCTACGGCGCCGACGCAGCCGCCGACCTCGCCCGACGCGCCGGCGTGTTCATGGGAGGACAGGACGGCCCCGGTCAGCCCTGGTACATGAGCGGACTCGTCACCGACGGGTACACGGTGGCCTCCGGTGGAGGGCGCTCCACCCCCATACGCAACAACGTCTTCCTCTTCGAAGGCGGCACGCCCTTCACCGCCATCACCATCACGGGCCCAGCCGGCACACGCCTGCTCCGCTGAGGTAGCCGGCGACCTGGACGACCACCCCGACCCATCGCCCATCGGAGGTACGCGCCAGCGGGTCGCATGCCGAGGAGTCGGGATGCCACGGCACAAGCCACCAGACCAGGTCTCCATGACTGCAGAACTGACGCGTGATCAGAGGGCAGCCCGCCGACGCTGGTGCCCACCGACACGCGATGGAAGGGTGGCTCGCACGGGACGCAGATCGGCGCAGCCGGTGTAGTAGACGGTGATGGGCGACAACGACGAGGACGTGGCGCTCGTGGCCGGGACGCTCCAGGGATCCCAGGAGGCGGCCGAGGCACTGGTGGACCGCCACTGGCGCGAACTGTGGCACATCGCCCGTGGCATCACCGGCGACGCGGCGGGAGCCGAGGACATCGTCCAGGAAGCACTCACGGCCGCCTTCAATCGCCTCGACCGCTTCGACCCGCAACGCGGCAGCGTGCGCGCCTGGCTGGGTCGAATCACCGTCAACCGCGCGCTCAACCGGCGGCGGGACCACCGGCCGGCCGAACCGCTCCCCGACGACGTCGCCGAGAACCCGACCGACCGCGACAGCGACGCGGCGTTCCTGGCGGCGATCGCGGGGCTCTCCGACGAGCACCGTGCCGTCCTCGTGCTGCGATACGGGCTCGACTACACACCGCAGGAGATCTCCGAGACGCTCGGGCTGCGGCTCGGGACCGTCCACTCGAGGCTCGCGCGCGCCCTCGAGGGCCTCCGCCGATCGATGGGAACCGCCCGTGCCTGATCTCGAGCGCCGACTGCGGGGGGTTCTGCGCCCAACCCAGCCCGACGATGCCATCGGCCGTCGCCTGCGGGCCGCCGTCCCCGTCCCGCTGCCGGGCCCGGTGACGCGGCGGCGACGGTTTGCGCGGGCCGCGACCGCCCGTCGCCTCCGGCCGGTCGCCGTCGCCGCGGCCGGCCTCCTCGGCCTCGTCGGTGTGGTGGTCCTACTCGTCGCCCTCATGACCGTCACGGGCGGCGAGGAGGGCGGCGACCCGAGCGCCGTCGCGCCGCCACCGCCCCCGCGCTACGGGATCCTCGACCGCCCGCAGACGGCGGGCGAGGCGACGCTCGCGTGGCCGGCCACCATCGGCGACCCGGCGCCGGGATCGGTCCGCGCTGCCGGAGCCGGCGGAGGGCAGGCGCTCCTGGTCGCCCGCCTGGAGGCCGGGCCGGTCTGCATCCGCCGGGTTGCCGCGAACGACGCCGTCGACGAGGAGTGCGGAAGGCCGACGTCGGCGGCCCTGCGGCTGGTCACGCCCTGGCCGGACGGTGCCGGCGCACCGGTCGAGGCGTTCGGGCTCGTCCCCGACGCCGTGACGGCCGTCCGGATCGGCGATCGCACGGTGCAGCCGCGCGAGAACACCTGGAGCGCAGGCATCGACCCCGACGCGGCGCCGGTCACGGTCGACTTCCTCACCGCTGACGGTGTCATCGAGGCCTGGCGCATCCAGGTGGAACTCGACTCCGCCGCCACGGATCTCCTGGCCGCCGAGCCGTACTTGGGCATCACCTGCCGGCCCGGCGACCCCGGGTGCGACCGCGTGGGCCTGTCGGTGCGGCTCCGCCAGCCGGCGAGCGCGGTGCGCGCCGAGATCGACGGTCGTGCCTTCCCACTCGAGGATCCGCTCTGGAGCGGGCCGGCGACACCCGCCGGGCTGCGACGCACCTTCGCGGGCTTCCTGGAGCCGGCCGGCCTCGACGTAGGCGCCCTCGCCGTCCCCGAGGCCCCCTCGGGCCGTTGGACGGGAAACCCCCCGGTCGAGACGACCGTGAGCCTGGAGGTGGTCGCCGCCGACGGATCGACGCGCCGGACGACAGTGAAGACGACTCTGCGGCCGGGCTGGGGCTGACCGACGGACAGACCGTGGGGGCCGACCGATTCGGCCCGCTGAGCGGCTGAACGACGGCCCCCGGGTGCGGTGTTCCCAAGGCGTCGAGGCAACATCGCACCTCACGCTCGGGCGGCTCGGTGCCGATTCATCTCGGACGCGCCTCTGAGGCGCGTGCGTCCGATCTCGTCGCCTACCCGGGGAGCGCGCGTCGATGACCACAGGCCTCCCGCCACTCACCGGGTCGCAGCCCGAGCTCGCGACCTGCCCTCATTGCCGGCTGCGCAGCGAGGCGGCTCCCCAGGGCTGCCCGCGCTGCGGTGGCGCCACTCCGACGCCCGGGAGCGCCTGGCGCGAAGGAGCGGTACTGGTCGCCCGGAGGGATGCGACGTTGCCCGATGCCTGCGTCCGATGCGGGAAGCCGGGCGACGGGGAGCCGATACGGCGGAGCGTGCACTGGCACCACCCCGCCCTCTACCTGCTCCTGCTGCTGGGGGTCGTCCCCTACCTCGTCGTATGGCTCGCCGTCCGCCGGCGCACGACGCTCACGATCAGCGTCTGCGCCCACCATCGACAGGTCCGCCGGCGCGCCCTGTGGGCCGGGTGGGGTGTCGCGGGCGCCGCCATCGCCCTTTTCGCAGCCGCCGCGGCGCTCGACAACGGCCCGCTCACCGCTTTCTCGTTCCTCATGCTGGTGACGGCGCCACTTGTCTCCATCCCCGGCCGCCGGCTGGTCTCGTGCACCGGGATTGACGGGAGCCTGGTCCGGGCACGCGGCGCCTCAGCCGCCTTCCTGGACGGGCTGCCCGACTGGAGCGACCCCGGGGCGGCCCCGGCGGCGATCCCGCCTCCGCCGGCCGCCGTTCCGATGGCCGAGCCCTCCTGGTCGTCGGCCGACATCGGCGCCATCCTCGGACGCGCCTGGCCGGAGCTGACGGCCGACCACGGTCGCTCGGTCGAGTACGAAAGGGCGCTCGAGGGCCTCCATCCCGGCGTCATCGAAACCGTCACCGAATCGTTCGCCCGTGAGCACAAGCCGTTGCCGAGCCCGGCGATCCTGAGGATGGCGGTCCAGGCGCGAGCCGGAGCCGGGGCCGGCGTCGGATCCGCTCCGACAGTGAGACGCCCGCCCGCCTGGGCGCCGCCGGTCGTCGCACGCCTCGGCTCGCGGATGCGCGCGGGATGGATCACTGCCGGCGCCGGCCTCGCCGCATTCTTCGTGATCGGCAGCCCCGAGCAGCCTTGGGCCCACGTCTCGGGCGCTGGCGTGGCCTTCGACCTGGAGGGCGCCGAAGTCGGCGGCTCGCCGCTCGTCGTGACCGGAGGCCTCGCCGGCCTGGTCACGGCAATCGTGCTCGCGGTGCTCGTGTTCCGCCGCAGCACGCTGCGCCGGCTCCGCATCGGGCTCGGAGTGTCAGCAGCCGCCATGGGCGTGGCGCTGACCGGCGCGCTGCTCGGCCTCGCCGATGTCCTCAGCGCACCGCAGCAGATCAGGGACCTGGCGCCGCCCGAGTCACTCGGCAGGAACTACGTGGTCCCCGATGTCGCCGTCGCAAGCGGCCTGTGGGCGGCCTTGGCGATCTCGACCGTCGGCGTGGGCGTGTCCATCTACGGCTACATGGCGATGCGACGGTCGGAGGATGCCGACTAGCTAAACGGGGGCCGCATGGAGCGTCGCGCAGGCGTCGCGCCAGCAGGATCGGCCTGGCTGAGCGGCTGGACGACGGCCCACGGGTGCGGTGTCACACTCGAGCTTCGTCAGTGGCTCGGCGGCCTGGATACGATCGATGGCGGTCCGGGCGGCGACTTCATACTCGGTGGGGCGGGCGCGGATCTGATTCACGCTTGGGGCGCGACGGCTGGATTGGCAGCGACGACTCCGCGCGCGGCGGCTGCGCCTCTGAGGCGGCCCCGCGCTCGACACGCTCGCCGGAGGCGGTGGAGCCGATCTCCTTCGTGGGAGCTGCGGCTACTACGAGGTTCACGGCGAGGCCGGGACGGAGCGGGCCTCCTGCTCGGACGAGACGGCCGGGTGCGATCTCCTCCGCAGCGGACGCCGGGGTGCTCGGCGGCGTGGACACTCCTCACTCCATCGAGCGCGCCCCAGCCCCAACCCCCAGCCCTCAGCCCCCGGATGGGGATTGCGCCGCTAAATACGGATTTCCTCCATAGGCGGCGCCTTATGGGCTACCTTTTCTCCATGCCGCGCGCTCCTCGACCCGTTACCGGCCCTTTTTCCTCCGAGGTCGTCCTCGCGCGAGAAGTCGCATCGGCGACCCTCAGCACTCGGGCGAGCCGCGGTGAGCTACGGCGGTTGACCCGGGGTGTCTACACCACCAACCTCGAGGACCCGGTCGAGGACGTCGTCCGCCGCAACCGCTGGGTGATCGTGGCCGCGCTCTTTCCTGGCGCGGTGATCAGCGACCGCTCCGCGCTCCCCGTGGGTCAGGATCCGGACATCCTCTTCCTCGTCCACGACGGACGGGCCCGCGATGTCGCTCTCCCCGGCTTGTTGGTGCGCGCCCGCAGCGACCACGGGCCGATCGAGGGCGACCAGCCCCTCGGGGAGCTTCCTCTCCATCAGGCATCTCTCGCCCGGGCCCTCGTGGACAACACCCGGCCAAGCCGGTCTCGCGGCGGCCGCGTCGCTCGCACGGTGGATCGCGCCTCCCTCGAGGAAGTGCTCGTCGGTGTCCTTCGCCGCGACGGCGAGGCGCGCCTCACCCAGCTGCGCGATGAGGCACAGAGGGCCGGCGGGACCCTCGGGCACCCGGACGGAGCCGCCCTTGTCACGCAGATCATCGACGCGCTCCTCGGCGAGGCACCTGCCTACGTCGCTGCGTCCCGGACGCTCCGGGCGCAGCTCGAGGGGGCTCCATACGACCAGGACGCGGTCGCCCGCTTTGATCTCCTGCGCGACGAGCTCATCCGCCTGGCGCCTGAGTTGCGTGGCGCCGGCCCGCTCGGAGAGCTGCCCTTCTTCGAGGCCTACTTCTCGAACTTCATCGAGGGCACCGAGTTCGAGCTGGACGAGGCCCGGCGCATCATCGTAGAGGGCTGGGACCCGGTAGACCGCCCCGCCGATGCGCACGACGTGCGCTGCGCATTCACGATCGTCTCCGACCTCGAGGAGATGTCGCGGATCGCCGCCGACGCAGACATGTTCATCGCGCTCCTGCGTGAACGCCATCGCGTGCTACTCGCGAGCCGCCCCGACAAGCGCCCGGGACGCTTCAAGGAGGAGGACAACAGGGCCGGTGGGACCACGTTCGTGGCCCACGAGCTGGTCGTCGGCACCCTCCGCGAGGGCTTCGCGCGCCTGGCCTCTCTCTCGGATCCCTTCCAGCGTGCCGCCTTCGTGATGTTCCTGATCGCCGAGGTCCACCCCTTCGACGACGGCAACGGGCGCCTCGCGCGCGTCTTCATGAACTGCGAGCTCGCCGCTGCCGGCCAGCAGCGGATCGTCATCCCTCCGGTCTTCCGCGACGACTACCTCGGAGCCCTGCGCGCACTCTCACGCTCGTCCAATCCAACGCCCCTCCAACGGATGCTGGCGTTCGCGCAGGATGTCGCCCGGCGCGTGGACTGGACGACCTACGACGACGCGCGGAGGACCCTCGAGGACGCCAACGCCTTCCTCACGCCTGACGAGGCCGAGGACACGGGCCAGAGACTCCGACTGCCATAGGTTCGAGCGCGCCCTGCCAGAGAACGCGAGTTCTGGCTTCAGTTCTGGAAAGTCGCCGAAGTCGGCCTCGCAGCAGATAATGCGCAAAACAGAGGGAGCCCTACGGGGCTCCCTCTCTCGTTCGCCGATCAGCTGGTCCGTGAGAAGGCGGCCATGAGCAGAGGGTTCTGTCCGGCTCGGAAGGCGCCTTCGGCCTCAGCTGCGTTCAGCGCGAGGGATCGGACTGTCCAGATCATGTTGGCGTGAGTGTCCTCGATCCGGTCGTCCTTCCAGAGGCGCTGCCACTGCTCGGGCGTCCGTCCGGTCTCCCGCTCGAACTCGGCTCGCAGGTCGCTGAGGCTCTGCTCGCCGGCGCCCATGGATGCGATCGGCAGCGGCTCCTCGCCGGCTACCCGGCGCAGGTAGGCGTCGAGGGCGATCCGAGCGATCCGGGTCCCGTGTGCGGTCTTGCGGATCGCCTTCAGCCGGCCGCGTTGGATGAGCTTGTAGACCCCGCTCGGGGTCATCTCCAGCTCGTCGGCGACTTCGGCGACGGTGAGGTAGTCCTTGGGCGTCATGACCGCACCATACTCCCGGCTGTCCATCTTGTCCAAATCGTCTCCGTTGTCCAAAATCACCGGCTGCCCCGCGTGCTCACACGAGTAGGTCGTAGTGGTCCGCTCGACCTCTTCGAGCCACGCCTCCGGACTGGCGAGCGGCGCGCCGGCCGCCGACCACGTAGAGCGTGTCGCCGCCCGGATCCGCGACGGGCGTCTCGATCACAGAGAGTTGATCTTCGCCCACCGAGATCACCTGAAGGGTTTGCGGCAGGGCTAGGCAGCGGCGCCGAGCATGGGTTCGAGCCTCGCGCCGGCCCCGGCGGCCACCCCGCCGCTGTCTCCTTCCCGGGTCGGCACCGGAACTCCCGGCGCCGCTCACACGGCGCTCACACGGGATCGGGTGTCGCTAGAGTCCCTCAGGCGCGAATTCCGCGTGGGCACCGTGTGAGCGGCGCCGGGCGAGAAGTCGTCGCTGAGCAGGGAAAAGCGCGAGGCATTGGCGACGCTGGTTCGGGCGCCAAGGCCGCTTACAAGGCGGCTGCTCTACCAGCTGAGCTACTCCGGCGGGTCGGTCCAGTATCGCGGCTCGGGCCACTAGACGGGCCGGCGTCGAGGCGCCGGAACCTGCCCGACCCTGTTTCCGGCCGGC
>JBFWSN010000024.1:0-31533 GCA_050248355.1 Dehalococcoidia bacterium | reverse complement strand
GAACCTCGTCGTCCCGGGCAGGCCGTTCGCGCCCGCGTTCTCGATCTGGACGCTCATCGAGGAGTGCCTCAACCCGCCGGTGGTCTGGGAGCGCGGGCGCGGCTGGTTCACCACCGCCCCGTTCAGCGAGCCGGAGGTCTTCGACTTCCCGGCCGGCATCGGGCCGCTGGAGTGCGTGAACGTCGAGCACGAGGAGGTGCTGCTCATGCCCCGGTGGGTGCAGGCCCGGCGGGTGACGTTCAAGTACGGGCTCGGCTCGACGGTGATCTCCACCCTGCGCACACTGCACGAGCTCGGGCTCGCGGCCACCGAACCCGTCCGGGTGCGCGACGTGTGGGTCTCACCCCGCGAGGTGGTGGCGGCCTGCCTGCCGGACCCGGCCACGATCGGCGCGGAGATGACCGGCGTGACGTGCGCCGGCCTGTGGGTGACGGGTACCGGCGTCGACGGCGCGCCCCGGGAGGTCTACCTGCACCACGTGGTGGACAACGCGTGGTCCATGGCCGAGTACGGCAGCCAGGCCGTCGTGTGGCAGACCGCGGTCAACCCCGTCGTGGCGCTGGAGCTGATCGCGTCCGGGGTGTGGTCGGGCGCAGGCGTGCTCGGCCCGGAGGCGTTCGACGCCGTGCCCTTCCTCGCGCTGCTCACCGAGTACGGCTCGCCGTGGGGGCTGCGCGAGGGCGGCTAGGGCACGGTGCGGGCGCTGTCGGGGCGCTGTGAGGGCCTGTCACGGTGCCACGTCGAGGCTCGGGTTCGCGTCGAAGAACCCGGCGGGCTTGAGCCAGAAGCTCACCGTGTCCGCGGGCATCACCGGCCAGTCCTCCACCCGCGGCACGTGGTGAATGCCGAAGACGTACCAGAGCACCACGTCGGTGTCCTCGACGCCGCGGCCCGCGGCCGTCCACACCGGCAGGCCGGCGTCCTCGCCCGACTGAACGACGAACTCGCCGCAGGGCCAGCGCTCCTCGGCGTCGTGCGGGGTCACCCACAGCTGGTGGCCGATCACGGCGGCGCGGCGCAGCAGCGGGGAGTCCGGGGTGAGCAGCGGCGGCACCGTCGCGCTCGGGGCGAGCTTGTAGGCGACGGGGGTGCCGTGGGCGTTGCGCCGGGCCGGGTTCGTGATCTTCCAGGCGCGCTGGGTGGCCCAGTCCTGGTCGAACCCGCCCTCCGTCATGATCGGGGTCGAGCGCTGGACGAGCCCGATCCCGTCCGCGACCGCGGACTCGGTGGTGACGACGGTGTTCCCCGGGCCGTCCACGTCCAGGTCCAGGCGGGCGACGATGAAGTGCTGGTGGATCGGCGCGTACGTCTGCGCGTCGACCACCGTGCCGTACGGCGGCGGGTCCCCGTCGAAGGGCGTGGTGACCATGATCCCGGTGGCCCGGACCTCGCACTCGATGTTGCCGTCCTCGTAGAGGCGCCAGTAGGCGAGGTACTCGTAGTTCGCCACCGTGACGTGCGTGGAGATCACCATCCGGCGCATCCGCCGCACCTGGGCGCCCGCGTGCCCGTCGACGTGCTTCCACAGCACGCCGTTGTCCTCCTCGTGCAGGCAGACGGCGTTGCGGATCACCTCGGGCTCGCCCGCCGTGTCGTGCACGACGGCGTCGAGGTAGCGGATCTCGCCGAGGCAGTCGCAGCCGAGCTCCAGTGACGTCGTCATGAACCCCAGGCCCCACTCGCCGATGTCGAAGGCGGTGCGGTCGGCGTGCGTCGGGGTCGGGTCGCGGTAGGGGACCACCATCTCGGCGAACGACATCCGGTGCGCGATCGGGCGCACCCTGGTTCCCGCCCCGTCGGACTGTGCCCAGCCCACCTGGTGCAGGACGAGCCCCTCGCGCGGGGTGAACCCGATCCGCAGCCGCCAGTTCTCCCAGGCGAGGGCGTGGCCGTCGAGGGTGAACGAGACGCCGTCGGGCTGGGTGATGTGCAGGGCCCTGCGGCTGCTGCGGGTCTGCAGGCCGGGGACGTGGGCGGGGTCGTAGTCGCCCTGCACGGGCTTGATCCCGGGCCCGGGCTCGTCGTCGAGGGCGAGCAGCTCCATCGTGTTCAGGTCGACGATCGGGCGCAGCCCCGTGAGGTGGTGGGCGTACGGGTTGCCCCCCGGCGCGTTGCGCAGCCAGACGTCGCACCAGCCGACGCGGCGGCCCGGGAACGGTGCGCCGTCGCCGCCGTAGGTCCAGACGTCGATCAGTGCGAGCGACGGGTCGTCGATCCCGCGGCGGGCCAGTGCCGCGACCACGTCCGGGTGCGCCCGCATCGCCGCGTCGCACTCGTGCCACTCGTCGACCGTGACGTTGGCCTGGTGGCCGGGGTGGTCGGTCCAGGCGGTGAGCGCGTCGCCGGTGAGGTCGAGCAGCGCGATCGACGGGACGCCCGTGCGGGTGTTCCAGACGGTGGCCCGGGCCGCCCGGTGGACGGGGTCGCCGCGACGGTGGCCGTTCGCGACCTCCTTCGCCGGTTCGAGCAGCGTGATGGCGCCGATCCGCCAGCCGGGGCGTGCCACCCCACGCTCGCGGCGCAGGATCGCGGTGGCCTGGCGGATCTCGTCGGCGGAGAGCGGGTCCAGAGGGTGACTCACGGGCGGGAGTCTCGGCTGGGGGCGGGGGGTGGCGCAACCATGTGGTGCGCCTGCTGCAGCTGCTCGCACATATGTTCGAGCGCTCGCACACACCCGGTGGCGCCGGCACACACCGTCGACGGTGTGCGCGGCCACCGCGGGGTGTGTGCGAGCCCCGGGAGGGTGGCGGTCCGTGACCGGTGGGATGACGCCTTGACAGGTGAGACCGTCACCCGTCGTCAGCGGCCTCGTTGGTCCGTTCAGACCGGTCACTCGACGGGAGGTCGACCACCATGCTGATGAGCACCCTGCTGGCGGACATGCCGGACCTGTACCACCGCGTCCTCGTCACCCACGTTCGCGGCGCCGACGGCCGGTGCCGGGAGTGTCCCGGCGTCCCCTGGCCGTGCGAGCTGCAGCAGATCGCCGCCGAGGCGGACCGCCTCGGGGCGCCCGCGCACCACCCCCGGCGCACCGCGGCCTGACGCGGCCTCACCAGCGGACGCCGGGGAAACGCAGCCGGGTGGGTTCCTGCACGTGCGGGTAGGCCGTCCGGGGCACCTCGCGGTGGTCGCCGAGCCGTTCGTGCCGGTCCGGCGTGACGAGCTCGCGCAGCCGCCGGGTGCGGTCCGCGGTCGGCGGGTGCGTCCGCAGCAGCAGCGGGTCGGGTGCGCGCCGCCGCGGCACCATCACCCGTTCCCAGAGCCGCCCCTCGGAGCGCTCCAGTGCCTCCAGGGCGGCCGCGAGCCCCTCGGGGTCGCCGGTCAGGACCGCCGCCTGCAGGTCCGCGTCGTACTCGCGGGAGCGTGACAGGGCCAGCTGCAGCAGCGTCACCAGCGTGGGGACGACGGTGAGCAGCACCGCGATCCACAGCGGCGCGTACGTGCCGTTCATGCTGAGCGGCACGGCGATGACCAGCAGGAACAGCCCCGCGTACGAGAGGCCGTGGGTCAGCCTGCCCAGGCTGTCGGACAGGCTCATGATCCACAGGTCGTCGCTGCGGATGTGGCCGATCTCGTGGGCCAGCACCCCGACCAGCTCGCGGCTGGAGAGCCGGCGCAGGAGCCCGTCGGTCACGGCGAGCGCGGAGTCGTGTCGCCGGCCCACCGCGAACGCGTTGACCATCGGGCTCGCCACGTAGTAGAGCGTCGGCGGCGCGGGCAACCCGGCCCGCGCGGCGAGGATGCGCACGTAGCGGTGCAGCTCCGGCGCCGCCCCCGGCGGGACGGGCCGGGCCCCGTACATGCCCAGCACCCAGTGCGGCGGCACCGTCGGGCGGGTGGCCAGGACGATCACGGCCACCACAGCCACCACGAACAGGCCCACGAGCCCGAACAGCAGCCAGGCCAGCGTCGCGAGGACCGCGATCATCCCGCCGAGCAGCAGGAACCCCTGCACCGCGTTGCGGAGCCGGTGCCGCCGGCGGACGTGCGGATCCAGCATCGGCTCTCCTTCGCTCGGCAGGCCCCTTTCCAGTGTGCCGAGGGCCCGGCCGGGAGTGGGTCCGCTGTGGCGGGCGCGACGGGCGGGCCGCGGCCCGGGGTGGGGCCGCCCGGCTCCGGTAGGGTCCCCGGCTGCCGGGGCGGTAGCTCAGCGGGTCAGAGCAGCGGACTCATAATCCGTCAGGCGCGGGTTCGATCCCCGCCCGCCCCACTGCGCTTCACCGGCGCAAACGCAGTCGAGTAGCGATCTTGATTGCTGCTCATGGAGTCAAACGTGGAGTACAGGCCTGCTACCATGACTCCATGGCGGGGCCCGGCAAGCGGCGCGCGCGGCGGTCCAAGGGCGGCATCGAGGAGCTGCCGAGTGGCTCGTTCCGCGTGTACGTCTACGCCGGCACCGACCCCGTCACGAAGCGCAAGCACTACCTGCGAGAGCTCGTGCCGGCCGGCCCGGGTGCCGCGGACGAGGCCGAGAAGGTCCTGCGCCGGCTGGGCAACCAGGTCGACGAGCGCCGCCACCCGCGAACGAACGCGACCGTCGACCAGCTGCTCGACAAGCACTTCGCGATGGTCACCCTCGAGCGCAGAACGCTCGAGACCTACCAGGGCTACGCCGACAAGCACATCCGCCCGCTGATCGGCACAGTCCCCGTCGGCTCGCTCGGCGCGGACGTCTTCGACTCGTTCTACGCCGAGCTCCGCCGCTGCCGCGACCACTGCATCGGCAGGGGCCTGACCGACCATCGGACGCCGGTGGAGCACGACTGCGACGCGCGTTGCAGACCACACACCTGCCGCCCACTCGGTGCGTCGACGATCCGGCAGATCCACTTCATCCTCAGCGGCGCACTCAAGCGCGCCGTCCGCTGGCGCTGGCTGGCGACCAACCCGATCGCCGAGGCCGAGCCCCCGAAGGCGCCGAAGCCCAACCCGCAGCCGCCGACGCCCGAGGAGGCCGGCCGCATCCTCGAGGCGGCGTGGGCAGCCGATCCGGACTGGGGCACGCTCGTGTGGCTGGCGATCGTGACCGGCATCCGCCGCGGCGAGCTGTGCGGCCTGCGCTGGCGCGACGTCGACCTCGACAAGGGCGTGCTCGCGCTGAGCCGCAGCATCGGCCAGCGGAATCGTGAGACGTGGGAGAAGGACACCAAGACCCACCAGCACCGCCGGATCGCGCTCGACCCGGAGACGGTCGAGATCCTGACCGAGCACCGCCGCCGGTGCGAGGAGCGCGCCGACGAGGCTGGGCTCAAAGTGGCCGCCGACGCTTTCGTCTTCTCCCTCGCGCCCGACGGCTCGACCTACCTCCGGCCGAACTCCGTGAGCGAGCGCTACAGCGACCTCGTCGACAAGCTCCGCATCCGCACTTCGCTGCACAAGCTCCGCCACTACACCGCGACCGAACTCATCGCCGCCGGCGTGGACGTACGGACCGTGGCTGGCCGGCTCGGCCACGGTGGCGGCGGCACGACGACGCTGCGCGTCTACGCGGCCTGGGTGTCGGAGTCCGACCAGCGCGCCGCATCCAGCCTGTTCTCGCGCATGCCAGCCCGACCCCGTGACATCCGCACATCAGAGTCACCGGCCGAACCGAGGCCGCGACCGCACGAGGCCTTGGCTTCGACCCTGGAGCGCGACATCGAGGCCGGGACACTCGCCTCCGGCGCATCTCTTCCCAGCGCGAGAGCGCTCGCCACGGAACATCGCGTCGAGGTGAGCGCGGCACGCCAGGCCCTCACCCTGCTCACCGAGCGCGGCTACATCGAGGTCGTGACCGGCCGCGGATTTCGTGTCGTTGCGGCTTCGAACCCGGCAGCGCCCCCGCTCACAGGGGTGGGCGCCGCGGGCCTCGACGAATCCAGACATGCCGTGCTGCTGGATCTCGTCGTTCGCCGTCACGGTGAGGTCGAGGCACGGTTCTCGGCCGAAGCTGACCCCCGTAGCGCGACTGACCTGCACGGCCTCCTTCGCAACGCCATCCGGCGCCGTGGAGGCGACGTCGCGCGCATCGCCGAGTACGAGATGGAGCTCCGGCGAGCCGGAGACGACGACTTGATCACCACATTCGTGGCTCCACGCCTCCGATGAGGATGACGAGTGCGCCACAACCGGTCAGGGCGACGACGATGGCGAGGGTGAGGAGCGGTGCGGGACCCGGCAATGCGCGCTGCTCGGCTAAGCGATGGGTCGTCGCGTGGTACCGGACGCTCGGAATGAGGAAGAGGCAGCCCGTCGCGAGCATGCTGACGGAGAACACCAGCAGGCCGAGCGTGCCGCCCTCGGCTCGTGCCAGGAGCAGTAGCACAGCCCCTGCGCTCATGATGGTGCGATTCCAGGACAGCCCGGTTCGCTCAGCTTGAGCCCCAGCCTCCCATAGTGTCGGTGCTGGCCGGGCCCGCGTCACTCGATCATTCACGTGCCGAGTCCCGCCAGCAAGAGGGCGATGGCCAGTCCGATGAGGACGAACGCGGCGCCGAGCAGCGGTGCGAGCGGCGATGCCGGCAGTGGTTCGGACAGTCGGAGGGCGCGTTCGTTCAGCATCCAGCGGCGGTGGCCGGAGACGACGCACAGGATTCCGAGTGCGACGAGCCCGATGCCGACGACCGTCCGTGCCGCTGTGGGGACGTCCTCGACGAACGCGGCGAACGCGACCCCGGCGGCGATACAGGCCAGTGAGGTCCGGACCCAGGCCAGGTAGGTGCGCTCGTTGGCCAGGGTGAACCGGGGGTCGGGCTCGCCGCCGACGTCGTAGACGCTGTGCGGTCGACGCCGGGGCGGGTGCCTCGGGTGGGAGTCGGTGCCGTCCGGTGGACGGGCGGCTCCGATCCCCTGGTGGCGGGTGGTCATCCCGCGACCCCGGAACCGTGCATGGGCGGCGGGTTGGGAACGACGACGTCGAACGAGCCGGTGAAGGTGTCGAGCAGTGCGAACAGCCGCTGTGCGTGGTCGCGGCGGCCGTCGATGCGGGCGGCGCCGCGTCGCTCGGCATCCTCGAGGGTGGTGCCACCGTGGGTGAGCGCGGCGAGGGTCTGGTGGTCGACGTGCAGGGCGGCGTCGGGTGCCGGTTCCGCGTCGCGGGTGTGTCGGAGGAGGCCGTTCTCGACGGTGAGGAGGAAGCGTTCGCCGGTGTCGGTGACGTGCAGGGCGATGCGCAGCCGCTCGCGGGCCGCGGCGGGGCCGTTGAGTCGGATGGCGAGGTAGTCGAGCAGGAGTTCGCCGCTCATGCCGGCGACGACGTCCTGCGACCGGCGTCCCAGGGGTTGCGGGTCGCCCCGCGCAGCGCGTTGTCGGTGTGCCATCGGGCCCCGAACTCGGGCAGGTTGGTGCGACCGATCGGGATCGCGCCTGCCGCCTTGAGCCGGGCCGGACCCGGCGCGTCGCGTGTGGGGATCGCGTGCTCGAACGCGGCCACCCCGTTCGTCGTGGCCGTCCCGAGGAGGCAGTACGTCGAAGATTTGCGGGATCACGCGCCGAGGAGGAGCAAGGTCAGGCTTTCGCCGAGCCACTGCTCGAACTTGTCGGCGGTCCAGCCCCGCTCGCCGACGAGCAGCGCGTAGTTGTTGGGGTTGGACAATGCCGAGTACGTGGCGGCGGCATCGTCGGCGGTGAGCCCGTCGCGCAGTGACCCGTTCGTCAACAGTATGTCGATATAGATCCGCTGGCCGTCGCCGCGGCGCTTGGCGTCCCGGCGCTGCAGCTCGGCGGCATTGGGGTCGGACTCGGCGGCCGAGCGGAGGATTCGGTGCGCGGCCGCGCTGCGCTCGAGGATGCCCCGGGAGAAGTGGGCAAGCATGCGGATCTGGGTTCGCCGGTCTCGGCACTGCCGGATCTCCGCGATCTCCGGCAGGTCGAACAGGTCGCGCCCGTCGGTCACTCCGACGATCGCTGGGTCGAGGATCGCGTCGAGCAGGTTCGCTTTTCTGCGGAACCGGCTGTACACCGTCTCGACCGCGACGTCCGCGCGTTCGGCGATCGCTTCCATCGTGGTCGCCGAGTAACCGTGGGCATCGAACAGCGCCGTGGCCGACTCCACGATGCGTTGGCGGGTCTGCTCGGCCCGCTCGGCTCGGCGGGACCGCCGTGCGGGTTGGGCCTTGACGGACGGACTCACCTGCGTACAGTAACACAGCATCAATACAGGCTCACTGTACTGAGCTGCTGGGAGGCTCCAATGCCCGACTTCCCCCTCGTCCCCGCCAAGACCGCCCTGCTCAACGTCGACATGCAACGCTGCTTCGTCGAGGACACGCCGCTTGCCTCCCCTGACGGCCGAGCACTCGTTGAGAAGATCAACGCGCTGATCCGCACGTGCCGCGAGACCGGCGCGCTCGTCGTGCACACAAGGGGTTGGATGGCGCGGGACGGCTCGAACCACGGCGTCATGGCCGAGCTCGTCCCGCCCTTCCTCGTCGACCTCTACACCGAAGGGACGCCCGCAGCCGAGCTGCACGACGCACTCGACGTGGCGCCGGACGACCTCATCGTCAACAAGACCCGCTACGGTGCCTTTCACGGCACCGACCTGGCTGAGCACCTGCGCCAGCGCGGTATCGACACCGTCATCGTCAGCGGCATCGCTACCAACATCTGCTGCGAGACCAGCGCGCGGGAGGCATCTCAGCACGACTTTCGCGTCGTGTTCCTCAGCGACGGCACCGCCACCAAGGAGATGAACGGCGTGTCCGCACAGGACCTGCAACGGGCCACGGTGGCCAGCCTTGGCATGGTCTTCGCGCAGATCGCCACCGTCAGCGAGGTGAGCGAGAAGCTTCGCACCCCCGTGGCCGCGCCCCTCGCGGCGACGTAGGGCCCGGCCCGGAACCGGGGGAGTCGAGATCGCGCTCACGGCCGCGGGCCGGAACAACAAGACTGCTAGTCCGACGCCTGCGGCGGGGCGCCAGTGCGCTTCGCGCGGCCTGGCTGGCTCCCCGGTCAGGGGCGCTCCGCCTCACTGCGTGACAGCCCTGGCGGGCTGCCCGTCCATGGCAATCTCGGTGGGTCGTTCCCGGCGCTGGGAGTGTGCCGCCGTCCTCGGTGGTGTCCAGGCCGGGGCCCTTCGGGTGGCCTTCGGCCAGCCCTGGACGCCGCCTGCGGGCGGCTGGGGCTGGCCGCTATGGGGAACGAGCCGGCCCTGGTCAGGACGCTACGGGTGGGGCGCGGGGGCGCCGGTCTGCGGGTGGCGGGCGGCGACGGCGGCCAGGTGGCGGGCCGGGTCGTAGGGGATGTGGTCGTTCCAGCAGCGCCAGATGATCCGGAGCCAGGCTCGGGCCAGGACTCGGACGGCGTGGGCGTGGTTGAGGCCGCGAGCTCGGGCTCGGGCGTAGGTGTCCTGGGCCCAGGGGTGGGCTGCGCGGCTGCCGTCGGCGAAGTCCCCGATGGCCTCTCGCAGGCGGTGGTTGCAGCCGCGGCGGAAGGTGACGTAGTGGGCTCGGCCCGAGGCGCGGGTGGAGGGTGCGATGCCGGCTGCCGCGGCGAGGGCGTCGTCGGTGGGGTATCGGCCGCGGGCGTCGCCGACCTCGGCGAGCAGGGTCGCGGCCCGGACGGTTCCGGAGCGGGGCAGGCTGGTGAACACGGTCGCGTCGGCGTGCGCGGCCAGCGCCGCGGCGATGCGTTCCTCGAGCGCGGTGATCCGCTCCCGCAGGTTGCGCAGCAGCGCGATCAGTTCCCGGGTGATCGTCTCGGCGGCGTCGGCGGCGGGCCCTTCGGGCAGGCCGGCCGGGGCCTGGTGCAGGTGATCGAACAGCTGGGCGGGGGTGCGGGTGGTCGGGCGGGTGTAGTGGGCGGCGTGCAGCCAGGCGGCGAGGCGCTTCTCCGACAGCCAGCGGGCGTGGCGCGCGGTCGGGAAGCGGGTCAGGAACGCCAGGGAGATCTTCCCGTCGAGCTGGTGGAACAGCCCGACCGCGCCGGGATGAGCGAGCTGCAGGTGCGCGCGGAGCTGGTTGTGCGCGGCGACCCGGGCCTTGACCAGGTCGTGCCGGGCGCGGATCAGCATGCGCAGCCCGATGGTGGCGTCGGTGTCACCGGACAGCGGGGTGAGCCGGTGGCGGTCGGTGCGCAGCACGTCGGCGAGCAGGTAGGCGTCGAAGCGGTCGTCCTTGTTCCCCGCGGTGCCATAGCGGCTGCGCAGCGCGGTGACCTGCCGGCTGCCGATGACGAACACGGTCAGCCCGGCATCGAGCAGGGCCGCCACGACCGGGCCGTCGCCACGTTCGATCGCAACCCCGGTGACCTGATAACGGCGCAGCAGGGCGACCAGCTTGGCCAGCCCGGGCCCGGTGTGGGTCACGGCGAACCGTTCGATCGCAGCGCCGGCGTCGTCGATCACGCAGACGGCGTGTTCGGACCACGACCAGTCCACCCCGGCCCACCTGACCGGCTCCCCGCCGGCGCTGCCGTCGGTGCTGCCGGCGGTGTCGGCGCTGGTCATGCCCGGTTCTGGCGTGCTTCTCGGCATCGTCGCTCCCGTCACGCGGGTGAGCGTCCCCGGGCGGGCGCGGCTGCCGGTAGGTCACTGAAGCGCTCGCGGCGCACAACCCCATCGCCGGTCAGCACGCCCCATCCCGCCGGGCCTCGCGATTGTCAAGGCGGACCTCGAAAGCCACGCGAGCCTGGGCGATGACCCGGCGGTCCGGGATGCGCACCGAACCCGACGGGCCCGGCAGATCCAGCTTCTTCCAGTGACAGCGAGCCTCCGGGCCCGTGCTGAGGCGCCTTGCGGCGGCGGGGGAACAGCGCCCCGCCACCCCAAGGGGACGGGCCGACAGGCCCTCGTCGTTCCGGAGGCCAGCATGACCGCACAGAGCAGCCGACACACCGGCTCCATTGCCCACGCGGGCCAGGTTCAGCACCCCAGGACCGTGCCGTCCTTGTCGGCGGTCACGAACATCGCTCGTTCGGTTCGCCGGGATCGTCGAGGCGCGTCTCGATCTCGTCCAAGGCGCACCGCGGAGCAGCAGCTCGGGCTCAGCATGGGGACCGTCCTGGCATACATCCGATCCGGCATCACCGCGCGAACCGTCGCCGAGGGGTGGGGGAACGCCGCGGTTCTGGCGCGGTCCCTCTCCGTGGCGGTGGCCGGTCGGCGTCCGCTCGTGGTCGGCCCCTCGACCGTCACCGCCATGGTGCGACTGGCCGGGGTCCCGCAGGTAACCGGATCGCTCGAGGAGAACGGCGGGCCCGACGTTCCTGTGCATCCAGGTCGGGCCAGTCACCTGGGACGTGTGCGACGGAACGGCGTACGCCTCGATGCTCCGCGCCTGGCGGCAGGCTTCGCGGCTGCTCAGCGACAACCCCAAGGAGGACGGGTAGCGGCCTGTGGATAAGTGCACATCCTCGCCGCGGTCCTCCTCGGCTTGCTGCTCCCGGTGTTCGGGACAGGCTCGGGCAATCAGTGACGGTGTGCCGGGGCGAACGGGTCGGTCAGCTGATCAATGCTGGGTGGCCGTAGCCGCATCCGGGCCGGTGCGTATTCGAGCCGTACCCACCACTGCGGGTCCCGAAGGCGTGCTGCCCAGCAACGACCAGCCATCGTTCCCATCGTCGGTGATCTCGACGTGGAACGGCACCCCGGCGATCACCGGCGACACGAACCTCACGTCGAGGCTGCCGCGGCCGGCCCACTCCGGCACCCGATCGCAGAGCTCCTTCTCGATCACCGCGAGCAGGTAGACACCCTGCACGAGGGTGGCTCCGAACGGGGTCGTGGCGGCGAACTCCGGCTCGGTGTGGATCAGGCCGGTGCCGCCGCTGGCCACGCCGAAGTCGTCCATGTCCTGCTGGCTGAAGGTTTTCTCCCCGTTCGTCATCGTGCCGCGTGCCCCCAGAGCAGCGTTGACGTCACTCGGGCGATGCTCACGCCGTCCCGGGCGTACTCGGTGTCGAGCACGACGGTCGGGCGCCCCTTGCGCAATGCGGCCTCGGTGACCGTCACCGCGACGTCCAGCACGTCGCCAACGCGAGCCTCGCCGAGCTGCTCAACCTGCTGGCGGGCATGGACGCTGCCCTGCTCCATCCGCCCGCCCATTGCCCGGTAAATCGGCTGGAACGTGCAGTACAGCCACGGCGGCACCACGGCCCGCGCACCGGGTGGCGCACCGACGAGCCGGTCGTAGGACGCGACCAGCTCGGGTGTGAGCGGGTAGGTCGTCCGGTGCACCGATCCCCGTTCGAGCTGCGCGAACGGGATGTCGGCAAACTCCTGGTTGACCCGCGGCATCAGGCCTCCTCATCGGCACGGCTCGGGCCAGCCACCCGGACCAGCGCGTCGGCGATGACCACGCCGTCGCGGAGTACGAACACCGGGTTCAGGTCGATCTCGGGCAGCGCACCGCCCGTGGCGGCGAAGAACCCGGCGAAGCGGAGCACCATGTCCACCAGCGCGTCGACGTCGTGCGGCTCGGCCCGCCGTACCCCGGTCAGCAGCGGATGGATCGTCAGCTGCCGGACGGCGTCGATGACGGCGGCCCGGTCCACCGGCGGGACGAGCAGCCGGAAGTCGCGCACCACCTCGACATGCACCCCGCCCGACCCGACCAGCACGGTGGGCCCGAAAGTGGGGTCCCAGGTGGCGCCGAGTGAGATCTCCACACCTTCCCGGACCATCCGCTCGACGAGCACGCCTTCGATCGGTTCGATTCCCACCGACCGTCCCGCGGCGAGCACGTCCGCGGCGGCCTTCTCGACGGCGTCGGCGTCGGTCAGTCCGAGACGCACCGCGCTCAGCTCGGTCTTGTGCGCGGCCGCGGGGGAGCACAGCTTGACGACCACCGGGTAACCGAGCTCCCCGGCCGCGCCGCCGGCCGCGGCCGGCCCGCTGACGAGCCGGCCGGGCACCACTGGCAGGCCCCAGCTCGCCATCAGGGCTTTGCTCGCGTGCTCGCTCAGGAAGCCGGCGTGCATGTCACCGGATCGGGGAACACCGACAGGCAGCGTGATGTCGACCTCGGTTGCTTCCGGCGGCGGGGGGCGGCGTCGCCAGGCACAGTGCTGGGCGAAGCTCGCCACCGCCCGGACGCAGGCGGCGTCGTCGTGGAAGGCGGGAACGCCACGGGCGGCCAGCCGTTCGCCGAGCTCGGACCGCCCGCCCACGGACACCGCGGCCACCAGGACCCCGCGCGCCCCGGCGTCGGTGTGTAACGCGGAAACGGCCTCGGTGATCGCGTCCACGTCGTAGGTCGGGCCGACGATGCCCAACGCCACCAGCACGATGTCGACCGACGGGTCCGCGGCCAGCGCGGGCAGCACACCGGACAGCAGTTCCGGCCGCTGGACGATCTGCCCGGTGACGTCGATCGGGTTGTCCACCGCGGCGAACGACGGCAGCACCGCGCGCAGGGCATCTCGGGTTTGCTCGGTGAGCCCGGCGAGTTCGAGGCCGCCGACGAGGGCGGCGTCGGCCATCATCACGCCGAGGCCGCCGGAGTTGCTCACGATCGCGACCCGTTGTCCCCGCACTGGAGGGGAGGTCTCGAACACCCGGGACAGGTCGGACAGCTCGGTGAGGCTGCGTACGCGGATGACGCCGTGCCGGCGCAGGAAGGCGTCGACGACCATCTCGGGTTGGGCGAGCGCGCCGGTGTGCGAGCTGGCGGCCTTGGCGCCCGCCTCGGTCGTCCCGGCCTTCACCATGAGCACAGCCTTGCCCAGGCGTCGGGCCTTCGCCGCTGCGGCAGCCACCCGCGGGGCGTTGGCGAGGTGCTCGCAGTAGGCCTGGACGACCCGGACGCCAGGGTCGTCTAGCACCGCGTCGATCAGTTCGGCGACGGTGACATCGGCCTCGTTGCCGGTGGCCACCCAGTACCGCAGGCCGGTGGCGTGCGGGTGCTGTAGCGCCGCGAGCATGCCGGCCACGGCGCCGCTCTGGCTGACGATTGCGACCGCACCGTCGCGCAGCGGGAAGTTGGCGAATGAGCTGGAGAAGCTGGTCACGGCGCCGCTCGCCAGGTTGGCCACCCCCTGGCAGTTGGGTCCGAGCAATCGCATGCCCCCCGCACGGGCCGCTTCTACCAGCTCGCGCTGCAGGCGCCGGCCGTCGCCACCGAGCTCACCGAAGCCACTGCTCAGCACCACACAGGCGCGCACCCCGCGACGAGCGCACGCCGCGACCGCGGCGGGCGCCACGGCGGCGGGCGTGACCACCACCGCCAAGTTGACACCGTCGGGCAGCTCCTCGACGTCTCGCACCGCGGGCAGCCCCTGCACGACCTCCCGCACGGGGTTGACCGGCAGCACCTTCCCGGAGAACCCGTAGTCGGAGAGGTACCGCAACAACCGTCCGCCGATCTTGCCAGGGTCGTCGGACGCGCCGATCACGGCGATCGACGACGGATCGAGCAGCGCGCCCAGCTCCCCGTCAGTCCGCAGCATCAACCGAGACCCAGCTTGGGACGCATCCAGGCGGCCACGTCGGCGATCACAGTGCTCGCCTCCGGTGCGCGTCCGGCCATGAGCTGGTACACGTGCTGCATCCCGGGAGCCACCTCGAGCGTCACCTCGACACCCGCGGCGGTCGCCTTCTTCGCCAGGCGCACAGCGTCGTCCAACAGCGTCTCCTGGTCGCCGACCGTGAGGAACATCGGTGGCAGCCCGGCGAGATCCGCGTGCAGCGGGTTGGCCAGCGGGTCGGACGGCGAGCCGTGCTCACCGAGGAACATCTCCACCATCTGATCCAGGCCCAGACGTTGCACGAGCGCGTCGGTGGCGGCGTTGGTGTCGATGGTGGCGCCGCTGTTCTCCATGTCGTACCACGGGGAAAAGGCCACGATCGCGGCCGGGAGCGGGCCGCCCTCAGCCCGCAGCTTGAGGACGACAGCGGTCGAGAGGTTGCCGCCGGCGGAGTCGCCCGCGGTCGCAATGTGCTCGGCCCGCATGCCCTGCGCGAGCAGCCAGCGGTAGGCCGTGGCGGCGTCCTCCAGCTGAGCCGGGAACGGGTTCTCCGGCGCAAGTCGGTAGTCGGGGACCAGCGCGCGCACCCCGGTCGCCTTCGCGAGATGCGCGGCGAGCTTGCGGTGGCTGTGCATGGAGTTGGTCACGAACCCGCCGCCGTGCAGGTAAAGCAGCACGCGGTCGTCGGCAGCACCGTCGGGCAGGCACCACAGGGCCGGCACGCCATCCGCGTCGACCTCGGCGTAGGAGACTCGTTCCGGCTCGGCCGTTTCGAGGTGGAGCCCCTCCTGCATGTCACGCACCGTCTGCAGGTCCATCTCCGGGTTGGCCGCCGACCGCCTGGTCATCATCTCGAATCGTGCCCGCAGTGCGTCGGACTGGATACTCGCCATGCTGTTCCTCACCGTAGGGATGTGGATTCCGAAGGCCGGTCGACAGGGTCGATCGGACCGGGCGTACCGAGGCGTCGCTCGATGACCTCGGCGGCGTCCAGGCAGACGTCCTCGCGGTAGCGGGGACCGATCACCTGAGCGGCGGTCGGCAGCCCCGCGCTGACGCCGGTGGGCACGACAACCGTGGGCAGACCGAGCGTGCTGAGCGCGACGATGAAGCGTAGACTCGTCTGGATCTCCCGGAGGGACTCGAGGGAGGCGAGGTCGTCCCCGACCGCGAACGGTGGCCGGGTCATCGCCGGCCCGAGGATCACCGGGTGTTCCGCTTGGAACTCCGACCACCGGCGGGCGGCGGCGTGGCGCCGGACGTAACCCAGTGCCACCGCCTCGGGCGTGATCTCGGTGAGTCGGGAGACCATGGTCAGGAGGCGCCGGCTGTCGTCGGACAGCAGTGGCGCGAGCGTGGCCAGCTTCGAGGCGGCGCCCTCGGCGCGCGCCAGGACCGGCCAGACCTCGCTCGCATCGCTCAACCCCGGGGGCTCGGCCTCGACGATGTCGTATCCGGCGTCGGCCAGGGCATCTGCCGCCGAGCGGACACCGGCGGCAATGGAGGGGTCCACCACCAGACCCTTGGGGTCCGTCATCACCGCCACTCGGACCGGCCGGGGCAGCGGCGTCGCCTGAAGGGGTGCCGGGACCGACCAGGGATCCCGGGGGTCCGGGCCGGCCATCACCTCGTACGCGACGCGCAGATCGCGCACGTGTCGGGCCATCGGGCCCTGCACCAGCATCACCTGGGCGGCGAGGACGGGGTCGAGCGGCTCGATGCTCGTCGCGTGCGGTATTCGGCCGGGCGTGGGCTTGAGCGCCGCGATACCGCAGCAGTGCGCGGGGATCCGGAGCGACCCGCCCAGGTCGTTTCCCAGGCCCAGCGGCGTCATCCCGGTCGCCAGTGCCACCGCCTCGCCACCGCTGGACCCACCCGGGGTGCGACCGGCGTCCCAGGGGTTGCGGGTCGCCCCGCGCAGCGCGTTGTCGGTGTGCCATCGGGCCCCGAACTCGGGCAGGTTGGTGCGACCGATCGGGATCGCGCCTGCCGCCTTGAGCCGGGCCGGACCCGGCGCGTCGCGTGTGGGGATCGCGTGCTCGAACGCGGCCACCCCGTTCGTCGTGGCCGTCCCGAGGAGGTCGATGTTCTCCTTCACAGTGAACGGCACACCGTGCAGCGGACCGAGGGGCTTGCCGGCGGCCACGGCTCGGTCTGCCACTTCGGCGGCGGCGCGGGCCTGCTCGGCGAGTACGACGGTCACGGCGTTGATGGCGGGATTCACCGCCTCGATGCGCTGCAGCAGCGCGTCCACGACATCCCCGGCGCTCAGTTGCCGGGAGGCCACCGCCGCGGCCAGGTCGACCGCCCCCCGCGTCCATATGGATCTGCTCACTCGCGCCCTTCCTCGCGCCTGGGCACCAGAACTCGGCGTTGCTGCGCCCACCCTCCGGCGGCTGCGTCGGCGTGTCCGATCTTGCGCTTCGCGTCGGCAGCGGAGCCCGCAGCATACTGCCTGGATCCAATCCTTGCATCATCGGATCCCGGGCGATCCAGTAGCGCGTTGTCTGGGCCCAGCAGGTACAGGACTAACGACATCGACGCGGCCAGGCAGCCAGGACGTGGTCACCCGCGACTGCGGTGACGGGCGGGCCCGACTGTTGGATCCAATATTGACGCCTGTCGGATCCTTCTCGTACTGTGGCCACAGTCCGGGCGGCCGGCAAGTGAGCCGGACGGGAGGAGCGCTCGCAGGCGCGGGTGTCGACCGGGCTGAGGACGAGTTGGTCAGGGAGAGGCCGAAAATGCCGTCACATTCGCCGTATCTCAGCGCTGCTGCTATGCGGGAGCTCATCGACGTTGGATCGGTTTCGGCACAGGAACTCGTCCAGCAAGCTCTCGACAGAATAGCGACATGCGACACGGATACGAACGCAGTAGTCGCGCTTCGCGGGGAGGCGGCCCTCGCCGAGGCAAAGGCGGCGGATGCGCTGGCGCCGACACAACGGCGAGCACTGCACGGAGTTCCGGTACTGATCAAGGATCTCACCGAGACCACCGACCTGCCGACGACCTATGGAAGTAGGGCGCTGAGGGACAACGTCGCTACGGAAGAAGCGCTGGTCGTCACGCGTTTGCGCGATGCCGGTGCGATCATCGTCGGCAAGACGAACACTCCCGAGACCGGACTGCGGCCGACCACCGAGAACCTGCTCTTCGGGACAACCCGCAACCCCTGGAACCCGGACTTCTCGCCGGGGGGTTCCTCAGGCGGCGCGGCTGCAGCGCTGGCGATGGGAATGGTTCCGATCGCACAGGCAACCGATGCCGCCGGGTCCGGTCGCATTCCGGCGTCGTGCTGCGGAGTGGTCGGCTTTAAACCGACGCGCGGCCTGATACCGCTCGCACCGGCGAGTTACGAACTGATGGCAGGAATGGGAACAATCTCTCCGATGGCGCGGAGCGTAGAAGACACCGCGACCCTGCTCGACGCAATGAGCGGAGCGATCCCCGGCGACCCCTACGGAATTGGCCGTGTGGGTTCCTACCGCGAGGCGGCGTCGAGAGAGCCGAAAGCGTGCCGCATCGGGGTTTGCGTGACGCCGGGACACGGGGCTCTCTCCGATGAAGTGCATTCAATCGTGACCTATGCGACCGGAGCGTTCGCAGATCTCGGCAACACCGTGGTCGACGCCGACATCAATTTCGGCGGCTTGTTCGACCCGGTTTTCACCATCTGTGCGGCCACGGCTGCCGCCATCGTCGACTCCGCGGTTCCCGACGAGCGGAAGGGCCTGCTGGAGGGCAGCACAATCGCGTTGGCACGGAGGGGCTGGTTGAAGACCGCCGCCGACTACGTCGCCGCGGTGTCAACGATCCGGGCCCAGTCAGCCCGTCTCCTTACCGAGATGGCGTCCTACGACTACGTTGTCACGCCGACCCTCACTCAGCCGCCGCCGCGTATCGACGCCTTCCCGTCGGGCGAGGACCTCGACACTCGGTGGAGGGATTATCTCGACTGGATGGCTTTCGTGTACCCCCTGAACTGTACGGGGCAGCCCGGTGTCAGCGTCCCTGCCGGTCTCACCGCCTCCGGGCTGCCGGTCGGATTGCAGATCATCGGCCGACCGGGGGACGACGGCGGCGTACTCGCGCTCGCCGCCACCTATGCACATGCACGGCCGTGGACCGATCAGGTCCCCGACCGGGCGATCTCCACCGACGGCTGAGGACGAGATGAGCATGACTCAACACCGGGACCTTCGGGTCTGTCTGCCGGTTCCACCCTATGCGATCATGGCCCACGTTCTTTTGACCGACGCGCTCGGCTATGCGGCCGAAGAGGGGCTGCGAACGAGCTTCCATATCGTCGACGGTCCGGACATCGCTATCGAAGGTGTCGGTGAAGGGAAATACGACGTGGCACTCGGAAATGCGGTCTTCGCGTTCCGAATGCGGGAACGCGAGGTGCCGGTCCGAGCGTTCTACAGCACGTGTCGCGCCGTCTACCGTTCTTTCGCGGTGCGGACCGACAGTCCGATCTCGACGACCGCGCAGCTCCGCGGCCGGTACATCGGAACGGACTTCCCGGACCTGCTGGACCTGGCATACCCGACGTTGCGGGACGAAGGCCTCGACCCCGAGCATGACGTGATGTTCAAACCGCGGACGATCCCGATCCCGGGCGTCGCCCCGACCGCGCAGCAGCTGGACCAAATCGCAGATGGCGAGCTCGACGCGATCTGGGTGCTGGGGTGCGCCTACCAGATGCTGATCGCCGAAGGCGTGTCGCTACGTAGGCTGACCACCCGCACGCTCGACGGGCTCACGCCCTCCGAGCTGCTCTACGCCAACAACGACCTGCTCGCCGACAGCCCGGACGTGCTGGGCGGCTTCGGAAGAGCGGTGGCGAAGGCGTCGGTATTCTGCTCCGCTAACCCCGAGGCGGCCGTCCGGCTGGTTTGGGAGCACTTCCCCGACGCCCGACCCGCCCCGGGCAGCGAGCGGGAGGCGCTGCGCCGCGACATGGCCGGTCTGCGCGGCCGTACCGAACGAGGCCTGCCCCAGCACGGCCGAGAGCAGCTGTGGGGCTCCATCACGCTGGACGAGGTGCAGGACTGGGAGGACTTCCTCATCGCCAACGGCGGGATCCGGGAACGGCATGCCCTCGACGAGTATGTCTACTCGGACCTGGTCCACACGTTCAACGACTTCGACTCCGACGCGGTCGAGGCACAGGCGAAGCAGTGGCCGGCGATGTCGCCGGGGTGAGGCCGTATTCGGTGACCGGACGATCCGGCACGACAGCACGCACGGACGAGAGGATTTTGCCATCAACAGCAGCGTGCGCTCGTTCTCGGGCGAGGACGGTGACGAGGAGCCCGCCGGGCTCGTCGAGGAGACTGCCGAGCGCATTCAGCGCCGGATCATCGCCGGGGAGTTCCCGGTCGGGACCTGGCTGCGCCAGGACCGGATCGCGGCCGAGCTCGGCGTCAGCCGGACCCCGGTACGGGAGGCGCTGCGCAAGTTGCAGGCGGTGGGGCTGGTGGAGGTCATCCCCCGACGCGGGGCGGTCGTACGGCATCTGAACGCGCGGGTCTTCAGCGAGGCTTTCGTTGTGCGGGCCGAGTTGGAGGGTTTGGCCGCGCAGCTGGCGGCCGACCTAGCCGACGACGAGCAGCTCGCTCGCCTTGAGGAAGCCGCGACGACGTTCGACGCGTGCGTCGAGGAGCTGCAGTCGCGTTCCGCCAAGCCCTGGGAGGAGGCGATGTGGGCCGCCAACGCCCTCTTCCACGAGACGGTCGTGGGCGCTGCCGACAACCTTTGCCTGGCCAGGGCGCTTCAGGACCTGCAGCTGCGGATCTCCAACAACGCGGCGTGGGAGGCGGCGCTGGCCCGGCGCACGCACGTGCTCCGTCGGAACATGAAGGAACATCACGAGATCCTCGATGCCATAATGCAACATGACGGGGAACGAGCGCGGAACGCCATGCGGAACCATGTACTTCGCACGGGTGAGCTCGTCGCCAAAGTGTTGCGCTCCTGAGCACAACGGTTCGCCGGAACGCTCTTCAGCGTCGAAGAAATCACGCAAGCGTGTGCCCGCGCTCTTTGTGTGATGATACCGATGCTTCGCCTATCTGAGAGGCAGTCATGACAGAACAACTTGCCCCGAAAAGCCTCATCGGCGCTAGGAGTCGGCGCACCGAGGACCCGCGCCTGCTTGCGGGGAATGCCCGATACCTCGATGACGTGCGGATCCCCGGAATGCTCGAGGCGGCGGTCCTTCGTAGCCCGTACGCGCACGCGAAGATTGTACGGATCGACGTCAGTCGCGCCCGCGAGCTGCCGGGCGTGTTCGACGTACTCACCGGGGCGGATCTGCCGGACCTGATTGACCCGCAGCCGGTGATCTGGCAGCAGATTCCCGGGCAGCGCATGCCGAAGTCCTACGCCCTGCCCGCCGACCGGGTGCGCTACGTCGGCGAAGCGGTCGCGATCGTGGCGGCCGTCGACCGCTACGTGGCGGAGGACGCGCTCGAACTAATCGACATCGAGTACGAGCCGCTCCCGATCGCCGCGACGCTCGACGCCGCGCTAGCCGAGAACGCGCCCCGGCTGTACGACGAGTGGCCGGACAACAGGATGGGTCAGCAGACGTTCACCAAGGGTGACGTCGACAAGGCCTTCGCCGAGGCGGACGTGGTGCTTCGCGAGACCTTCTACTACGGCAGGCAGATGGGCCTGCCGCTCGAGACCAGGGGAAGCATCGCCTCCTGGGACGTCCACAGTGGGCAGCTCGACCTGTGGCTCTCAACCCAGGGTGCACACGTTAACAGGGACCTCATGGGCCAAGCGCTGCGCAAGCCCGTCCACGAGATCCGCGTGCGCGTGCCGGACGTTGGTGGGGGCTTCGGGAACAAGCTCGACTTCTACGTGGAGGAGGTCCTCGCGTCACTGCTCTCGCGTCGAACGGGGCGACCGGTGAAGGTCGTCGAGGACCGCATCGAGAGCTTCGTCGCCAACGCCCATTCGCGCGAGCAGCGGATGGAGGTCGAGCTCGCCGCGACCTCGGACGGGATCATCACCGGGATGCGCGGGACCGTTTGGGCGGTCCTGGGTGGGCGGCTCGGGGGCGCGGCGTGCGGGCCTCCCTGGCTGAGCGCCGCCGTCATCACCGGGCCCTACAAGGTGCCGAACGTCGAGATGTCGGTGGTGGGTGTGTTCACCAACCGCTCGCCGATCGGTTCGTACCGGGGGTGGGGACAACCGGAGGCGACGCTCGTGCACGAGCGCCTCATCGAGCTGCTCGCGCGGAAGATCGGCGCGGATCGCAACGAGGTGCGGCGGAGGAACTTCCCGGACCCGTCGGAGTTCCCCTACACGAGCACGCTCTTCACCCACGACACCGGCCGCTACGCGGAATGCCTCGACCTGTGTCTGACGGGTGTGGAGAAGCACGGCTGGGCCGAGCGGCAGGCCGCCGCCAGGGCGGAAGGGCGATCGGTGGGCATCGGGTTCGGCTTCCATGTCGAGGTCACGGCGTTCGGCCCGAGCCGGATTCTGCACGCGGTTGGCGTGCAGCACTCGGGGTTCGGTCAGTCCGTCGTTCGGATCGACTCGACCGGACGGGTAACCGTCTACACCGGGGAAGTTCCGATGGGGCAGGGGATTCAGACCGCCCTTGCGCAGGTCTGCGCGCAGTCGCTGGGAGTCAAGCTCGAGGACGTCGTCGTCGTTGCGGGCGACACGGACAGCTGCCCTTACATGGGGTACGGCACGGGGGGCAGCCGGGCTGCCGCCCTCGGCGGCGGCGCAATTGTCAGGGCGGCGGACAAGCTCAAGGACCAGATCCGCAACATCGCGGCACACCTGCTCGAGGCCGACCCGCAGGACCTCGTCATCGCGAACGGGCGCGTGTCGGTTGCGGGTGTTCCCGCACAGTCGGTGTCGATGGCTGAGGTAGGGAACGCCGCATACCGCAGCATCGGCAAGCTCCCGCTCGGGCAGACCCCGACGCTCGAGGAGCGCGAGGTGCTGGACCCGGAGAACCTCGCCGTCGCGAACGGCTGCACGGCGGTGCTCGTCGAGGTCGACCGGGAGACGGGCATGGTCAAGGTTCTCGACCACCTCATCGCGCACGACTGCGGCACGGTGATCAACCCGATGATCGTCGAAGGCCAGGTCCATGGCGGGGTGGCCCAGTCTATCGGTGGCGCGCTCCTCGAAGAGCTCATCTACAACGACGAGGGGCAGATCCAGACGACGACGTTCATGGACTATCTCGTTCCCACGGCCACGGACATGCCGCCGATGGACGTGATGCACATGGAGACCCCGGCACTGCACATTCCCGGTGGCATCAAGGGCGTCGGCGAAGCCGGGACGATTCCGACGCCTGCGGCGATCGCGAACGCCGTCGACGACGCGCTGAGTGACTTGGGGGTGGCCGTCACGGCCGTCCCGATCACCCCACCACGTCTGCTGGCGCAGATTCGAGCAGCTCAGGAGCAGTCATGAAACCCGCGGTTCTCGACTATTACAAGGCCACATCCGTCGCCGACGCAGTGCAGGTACTCGCCGAGGCAGAGGACGGTGACGGCAAGGTGCTGGCCGGCGGCCAGAGCCTGGTGCCGATGCTCAACATGCGGCTGGCGCGGCCATCCGTGCTCGTCGACATCAACGGATTGAACGAGCTGGACTACGTCCGGCGGGACGATGACGTTCTCGCCATCGGCGCCCTCACCCGTAACCGGCGCGTGGAGAACTCGGCCGAGGTGAGGACGTGGTCGCCGCTGCTGGCCGAGGCGATGAGGTTCGTGGGCCATGCGACGATCCGCAATCGGGGGACCATCGGCGGGAGCGTCGCCCACGGCGACCCTGCGGCGGAAGTGCCCGCGGTGCTCTGCGCGCTCGACGCCGACATGGTGATCACGGGACCTGGCGGCGCCCGGACCGTCGCCGCTCGCGACTTTTTCCACGGATTCCTCACCACGGCCGTCGAGGCCGACGAGCTGCTGACCGAGGTGCGGATTCCCCGGCTGCCCGACAAAACGGGCTACGCCGTCGAGGAGCTCGCCCGCCGACACGGCGACTTCGCGATCGCGGCGGTCTTCGCAGCTGTCACCTTGGACCGGGACGGCCGGTGCACCGATGCGCGACTGGCGCTCGCCGGGACGAACCCGACCCCCGTTCGCGCACGGGACGCCGAAGCCGTCCTCGTGGGCAGCAGTGTGAGCGGCGAACTCCTCAACCGGGCCGCTCAGGCCGTCGGCGCGGCGACCGCCAGCGCCAGCGACATCCACGCCCCGGCCGAGTACCGGCGGGACATGGCGTGCGTCCTCACCCGGCGAGCTCTTCAGCGAGCGGTCTCGGCAGCGAATGGAATGGTGTGACATGACGACGAAGGTGTCCGTCACAATGACGGTCAACGGGCGCACCCTGACTGGCGACTGCGAGCCCCGCATGACGCTGGCCGATTACCTTCGGCAGAATCTCGGACTGACCGACGTCCATCTCGGATGTGAACACGGCGTGTGCGGTGCGTGCACCATCGTCTTCAACGGTGCGACCGCGCGGTCGTGTTGCATGCTGGCCGTCCAAGCCGACGGGGCCGAGATCCGGACTGTCCGCAGCCTTGCTGACGGCGAGTCGCTGCATCCCATGCAGGAAGCCTTCTGGGACAACCACGGCCTACAATGCGGATTCTGCACGCCCGGCATGTTGCTCCGGGCCTGTGAGCTCGTCGAGGAGAACCCCGACCCGACCGACGAGCAGATCCGCGAGGGCATCGCGGGGAACGTCTGCCGGTGCACGGGCTACCAGTTCATCGTCGACTCCGTTCGTGACGGGGCGCGCCGGCTGAAGAACAAGGACTGATCGTCCGTGAAAATCGAGAACACGTTCACACTCGCGATACCGATAGACCGCGCCTGGGCGGCCTTGAACGACCCGGAGACGGTGGCGCCGTGCTTCCCCGGCGCGACCCTGGCGTCATATGACGGCGACGGGTTCGCCGGCACCGTCAAGGTGAAGCTCGGGCCGATCTCGCTCACCTACGATGGCACCGGACGGTACCTCGAGCGGGACGAGGCGGCTCGGCGGGTTGTCATCAGAGCCACAGGACGCGACTCCAAGGGCAGCGGTACCGCGTCGGCCACCGTGACCGGCGCAATGGCCGCGCTGGGCGATGACGCGACCGAGGTGAGGATGGTCACCGACCTGGCGATCACCGGAAGGCCGGCGCAGTTCGGGCGCGGAGTGATCTCGGACGTGAGCGAGAAGCTGATCAACGAGTTCGCCAGCTGCCTCGGCGAGCGACTGGTGGACAGCGGCGGCCCGGCAGGCATCGCGCCCGACGACGCGCCCACTGCCCAGAAGCAGGGGCAGGCGATCGACCTCCTGCAGCTCGGCGGACCGGCCGTGTCTCGCTTCGCACAAATCGGTGCCGCGGCGCTGGTGTTCGTGGCAATCCTGCTCGTCATCCGGCGCTCGGCGCGGTAGCGGGCCGGTCAGGAGCCAGCGAGTGGGGCGCGTGTCACCTTGACCGTGACGTCCTCCCGGAATGTCAGGTGTCCTGCTCGTCTCGTCCTGGCTGCGGGGACTGCCGGAGCGAGAGGGCCCGACTCTCGCTCCAGTGATCGCGCTGACGCCGAGAGCCCGGCTTCGGAGGCCCGAGACGGGAAGGCGCCGTCGAGAGAGGACTTCGGAGTATCTACCCGCCCTGCCCCTTCGTCGTGGCGAGCCCGACGTGTGGGTTCCGGCGCATCGGCGCTCGTCAACCGGCGCACGGATCGCCCTCTCCGGGTGTCCCGATCAAGGCGGGTCGCCGTCTACCCGTTCGGGTAGGTCGGACCCGCTGGCGGGCTGCCATTGTGGTGGTGGTCACCGAGTTCAGGCGGGTCGCGGTGCGTCACCGCACCGGGGGCGGTTCCGAGGGGTCGAGTCGCTTGCCGGACGCCATACGAGGTCTCGCGACGGTGGCCGGGGGCCAGCGCGGCGCGGGGGAGGCAACCGATGACGACGAACGGGCCGACGGCGCCCGCGGCGACGCCGGAAAGGGTGCCCCGCAGCGCCTCGGCACGGTTCCGGGCACCAGCCCATGTCCACAACGTCATCCAGCGGCGGCGGCTGCTCGACGACCTGCAGGAGGCCGGCGCGCGGCAGTTGACCGTGATCCACGCCCCGGCGGGGTACGGCAAGACCACCCTGGCGGTGCAGTGGCTGGACATCCTTCGAGAAGGGGGCGCGTCGGTCGCGTGGCTCGGACTGCACCGCGACGACAACGACCCACACTGGTTCCTCTCTCATCTGCTGGAGTCGGTGCGACGAGTCCTCCCGGCGGCCGCGGATGCGATCGACGATCTCGTCGAGCTGCTCGAGCAGAACGCGGAGGACATGCAGGGCTACACGCTGTCGGCCCTGCTGGAGGCGATCGGCGCGCACGAGGGTGGGTTCGTGCTCGCGTTCGACGACTGGCACCTCGTCGAGGACGTCGCAGTGCACCGGGCGCTGGTGCACATGCTGGATTTCGCGCCACCGAACCTGTCGATCGTGCTGACCAGCCGTCGGTGTCCCACGCTGTCGTTGAGCCGGTTGCGCGTCCGCGGCCAGCTGGCGGAGATCGACGCCGGCGTGCTGCGCTTCGACCTGAACGAGACCAGGGAGTTCCTGGTCGAGCTGAACGGTCTGCGGCTCGACGGCGCCGCCGTCGCGCGGCTGTCCGAGGGCACGGACGGGTGGGTCGCGGCGCTGCAGCTGGCGTCGCTGTCGCTGCGGGACAGCGACGATCCCGAGGCGCTGATCCGCGGCTTCTCGGGCCGGCACCGCTCGGTGGGGGAGTACCTCGCGGAGAACGTGCTGGACGCGCTGCCGGCGGAGATCCTGGACTTCCTGCTGGCCACGTCGGTGTGTGACCGCCTGTGCGGGGATCTCGCCGGTGCCCTTGCCGGCCGGGAGGACGGACAGGCGATGCTGGAGGAGCTGGAGAGCAGGGATCTGTTCCTGCGGCCGTTGGACGGCGAACGGGCGTGGTTCCGGTATCACCACCTGTTCGCCGACTACCTGCGTCGCCGGCTCGACCGGGACCACCCGAACCGTGCCGCGGGTCTGCACCTCCGGGCGTCGCAGTGGTTCGCCGACCACGAGCTGGTCTCCGAGGCGGTGGCGCACTCGCTCGCGGGTGGGGACGTGCGGCGGGCGACCGATCTGGTGGAACACCACGCGATGCCGCTGGTCGAGCACAGCCGCATGGTCAGCCTGCTGGGCCTGCTCGGGCGACTACCGGCCACGGCCGCTGACGACCGCCCGGGGCTGCTGATGGCGGTGGCGTGGGCCAACTGCCTGCTGCAGCGCACCGAGGCGGCCCAGTCCGCGCTCGACGTCCTGCGACCCGCCCTGCCCGGCGACGACGGGCACGAGGAGATGCGCAGCGAGGCCGACGTCGTGCAGGCGTGCATCGACATCTACGGCGACCGCACCGACCGCGCGGAGGGCCTGGTCCGGCCGAGCCTGGAGCGCTCGCACACCTATCGACCGTGGGTGACCGCGGTGGCGGCCAACATTCAGACGTTCTGCGACATTCACGCGGGGCGCTTCGCGCTCGCCCGGGAACGCCAGCGCTGGGCGCGACGCTTCCACGACCGTACGACGGGCCCGTTCGCCGGCGTCTACGGGCGCTGCTTCGCCGGGATGGCGGCACTCGCGCAGCTCGACGTGGTCGGTGCGGATGCGCAGCTGCGGGATGCGGTCTCGCTGGCGCGCGAGTCCGCAGGCCGCCGCTCGCACGCCGCGCAGCTGGCCGGGGCGTTGCTCGGGGAGCTGCACCATGTGCGCGGCCAGCTCGACGAGGCCGAACGGCTGCTGGCGGAGAGCGGCGAGCTCGGCGCCGAGAGCGGCGTCGTCGACTTCATGATCGCCAGCTTCGCGCTGCTCGCCCGGATCAAGGCCGGTCGCGGTGCCGCGGACGAGGCGGCCGAGCTGCTCGCCGAGGGCGCGCAAGTCGC
This sequence comes from Dehalococcoidia bacterium, assembly GCA_050248355.1. Classification (GTDB taxonomy): domain Bacteria; phylum Chloroflexota; class Dehalococcoidia; order UBA2979; family UBA2979; genus JAIBBD01. The sequence continues at coordinate 4,204 of JBFWSN010000024.1, read as the reverse complement.
GGACCGGCTCGGGCTGACCCGGCTGCGCGCCGCGATCGGCGCGGAACGGATCTCCCAGCTCCTCGCGCGCGGGCGGATCCGGGAGGCTCGCCGGGTGGCTCGGGAACTCCCCGACGGCAGCACCTGCGACGGCGGTATCGCGGCCCGGATCGAGGAGCTCCGGACGTCATCGCTGGCCGCCGTGTTCTCGGCCGAGGGCGACCACGATCGGGCCAGCGCGCTGGTCGAGGAGCTCATAGCCGAGGCCCACCGCCAGAGACGCATCCGCGCGGCGGTCGAGCTGTCGGTCCAGCTGACCGGGATCCAGGAACGCGGCGCGCGCTGCATGGCGGCGGAGCGCACGCTCGCCGGCGTCCTGGACAGGGTGGTGGCGTGCGGGGTGCCGCAGCTCGTGTTCGACGGCGGGCCGGAGGTACGAGGCGTGCTGGAGCGGATCGTCGCGCGCGCACACGAGGGAGCTGCCCCGGACCTGCTTCCGCCCGTCGAGCAGCTCGGCACCGTACTCGACGTCGGGCGGCGCGCCGACGTCACCGCGGCACCCATCGACCTGACCGGACGGGAGGTCGAGATCCTGCAGATGCTCGACGTCGGCCGCGGCAACCGGCAGATCGCCTCGGCGCTCGGGGTCACCGTCAACACGGTGAAGTGGTATCTGAAGAACATCTACGGCAAGCTCGACGCTGGCAACCGCACCGAGGCGGTGTCGGTCGCCCGTCGGCGCGGCCTGCTGCGGTGACCCGGGACCGGGCTCCCACCCGGCCCCGGATCCGTCCTCAGGTCAGAGCGAGGCGTAGAGCGCCTGCTCGAACTCGACGTAGAGCGAGAACGCCCCCGGCTCGGCGAACGGCAGCGAGTTGGTGTAGATCGACGCGCAGATGCCGGTCGTGCGGTCCACCCAGAAGTGCGTGTTGAACAGGCCCGCCCAGGCGCCGGTGCCGGCCTTGCGGCCTCCCGGCACGTCGTCGTTGTTGAGCAGCAGGCCGTAGCCCCACTTCCAGCCGGGGCCGGCGTTGAACGAGCAGGTGATCTGCGGATCGGCGGTCGGAATCTCGGGCGGGAAATCGAGGGCGCCGATCTGGTTGCGGAAAGCCTCGTCGACCGTCTCGGGCCGGAGGATCCGTTCACCGTCGAGCTCGCCGCCACGCAACAGGGCGCGCTCGAAGCGAATGTAGTCGCGCGGGGTGGAGTACAGCCCGTGGCCGCCGGCCCACCAATCCGGCTGTTGCGGGAGCAACTCGCCCGCCGACGCCCAGCCACCGCCCTCGCCCGGGACGTGCACCGTCACGCAGTTGGCCGTGCGGCGATCGTCGAGCAGGAACATCGTGTCGTTCATGCCGAGCGGGCCGGTCACGTTCTCCTTGATCAGCACGTCGAGGCCCTTGCCGGTGACGGCCTCGAGGACCTTGCCGAGCCAGTCGGTATTGATCCCGTAGGTGAAGCGCTCACCCGGGTCGTGCAGCAGCGGGGCCCGGAACGCGCCGGCGCCGCCGAGCACGTTCGGGGTGCCGGTGACCTGCTCGTAACGGGCGACGTCGGCGTCGAAGAACCAGTAGCCCAGCCCCGACGTGTGCGTGACCAGGTTCCGGACCGTGGCCTGGGTCCGCGGCCGGCGCAGCTTCGGGGTGTCGCCGTCGAAGCCGTCGAGCACCGGGACGTCGGCGAACTCCGGGCAGAACTCCGACACCGGCGCGTCGAAGTCCAGGCGCCCGCTCTCGCGCAGCTGCAGCGCAACAGTGGTCGCGACCATCTTGGTCATCGACATGACCCGGAACTGCGTGCCGGCGGTGACCGTGTCGGCGGACTCACCGGCGACCCGGGGGCCCGCACCACCCTCGTAGATGATCCCGTCGCGATCGGCGGCGATCGCCGCGACGTGCGGCACCGCCCCGCTGTCGACCGCCGTGCTCAGGACCTTGTCGACGGCGCTGCCGTCGATGGACGTACCCATGATCGACCTCCATGGTCGGTTGGACGACGCCGACCCCTGGCCGGATCAGGCATCATGAACAGGAGTGGGAACCGAGAGCGGTGGCCACCCGGCCGGGCCGGACGGGCGACCACCGCGCACGGGTGTGACTCAGTTGCGCGCGAACGTGGGGTAGTCGTTCGCGGTCTCCTCCTCGCACTTCTGCCGGTAGGTGCCGACCCCGCCGATGTAGGACAGCAGCCGGCGCGGCTTGCCGGGCACGTTCGAGCCCAGGTACCACGACGTCGTCTTCGGCACCAGCGTCGCGGCGGCCACCTCCTCGTGGTGAGCGACCCAGGCGTCCTCGCCCTCCTTCGTCGGCTCCATCACCGACTTGCCCTGCTCGCGCAGGTCCCGGATCGCGCCGGAGATCCATTCGGTCTGCTGCTGCAGGCAGGTCGTCATGTTGCACAGCGCTGCCGACGGAGCCAGCGGCACCGCGGTGGTGAGCAGGTTCGGGTAACCGTGCTTGGCCAGCCCCATCGTCGTGCGGATGTCGTGGCCCCACTCGTCGGCGAGCGAGCGGCCGCCGCGACCCCGGATGTCGATCCTCGTCAGCGCGCCGGTGCCGGCATCGAACCCGGTGGCCAGGATGATCACGTCGAGCTCGTGCACCGTACCGTCGGTGAGCTGGATGCCGGTCTCGGTGATCCGTGCGATCGGGTTGTCGCGGACGTTGACCAGGTCGACGTTGTCCTGGTGATAGACCTCCAGGTAGCCGTTCTCCAGCGGGACCCGGTGGGTGCCGAAGCCGTAGTCGGTCGGCACGAGTGTGTTGACCAGGTGCGGGTCGTTGCGCAACCGCTCGCGCATCTTGCCGCGCACGAACTCCGAGACGACCTCGGAGACCTCCTCGGAGAAGAACACCTCGCCGAAGCCAGCCAGCCACAGCTTCAGCGACCCGTCCTGGTAGATCTCCTCGAGGATCTGCTGGCGCTGTTCGGGGGTGCAGTCGGCCCACGCGTGCTCGAAGTCGTACTCGAAGCCGGTGAACGTGTGCGGGATCGTCGCCTTCAGCTCCTCGAAGCGGGCCTTGTACGCGTCCTGGTCCTCCTTCGTGTAGGTCGGGTTCTTCATCGGCAGCACGTACTGCGGCGTGCGCGCGAACACCGTCAGGTGCCCGACCTCGGGGGCGATCGTCTGGATGATCTGGATGCCGGTCGCGCCGACCCCGACCACGCCGACCCGCTTGCCGGCCAGGTCCATGCCCTCGGCGGGATAGGACGAGCTGAACACCAGCTCACCGCGGAACGAGTCGGTGGCCTCGATGTTCTTCAGCGGTGCCGAGAGCATTCCGGCGCACGAGACAAAGAACTGGGTGTCGACCACGTCGCCCCGATCGGTGTAGACCAACCAGCGGCCCCGGCCCTCGTCGTAGTGCGCGGCGGTGATGCGGGTGGAGAACTGGATGTCGCGACGCAGGTCGAGCCGGTCGGTCACGTAGTGCATCCAGCGCTCGATCTCGGGCTGGCCGGGGAACTTCTGGCTCCAGCTCCAGTCCTTGTAGAGCTTCTCGTCGAACAGATACTGGTAGATGTAGCCCTCGGAGTCGAAGCGGGCGCCGGGGTAGCGGTTCCACCACCAGGTCCCGCCCACGTCGCCGGCGGCGTCGAACGCCTTCACCCGCAGGCCCTGCTCGCGCAGCTGGTGTAGCTGGTACAGACCGGCCACACCCGCTCCGAGCACGACCGCGTCGAGCTCCTCGGTCACCTGGCTCTCGGCGTTCCGGCCAGCCGTATCGGTCGTCGACGTCATCGTGTGCACACACTCCTCATTGATCGCGGAGGTCGCGACGGAACCCGTACGCGCCATCCGCGTCTCCACTCCCCGGCGAACAGTTCGGTGACGGGACGGACACTGGCAGGCGCACGCGTGAGCCTGGCCACTCCTTCGGGTAGTCGCATCGGGTAGCCGGTCCGGTCGGCACCGCCGCGGAGGGCCGAGCCGCCGCCGGCGACGCTGTGCCTCCGGGGACGGGTTCGGCCGAGGCACGCTCTCGGGCGATCAGTGGCTGACGCCGACGATGAGCTGCGGCCCTGAGCTGCCGTCGAGCTCGTCTCCGGACTTGTCGGCGATGCGGTCGACGAGGGGCTGGAGGAAGAGCCGGCCGAGTTGAATCGTCCTGGGATCGCGAGAGGCTGAAGGTTCAGGCCACCGCGCCCTGCTGGGCAACGGTGTCAGCGTAGCGGGTCTCGTGTTCGATCGGTGTCAGATAATCGATCGACGAGTGGATTCTTT
>JBFWSN010000023.1:0-34140 GCA_050248355.1 Dehalococcoidia bacterium | reverse complement strand
CGCCATCATCCAAGGCTGGAAAGCCGCCCTCGGCGCACTCGCGCTCGCCTACCCCGACCGCCTCGCCCCCTACCTCACCTGACCGACAGCAGATCAACTTACACAGAGATCTTGACAGGCTCCGGCGCAGCGCCTTCGACCCGTCGAGCACGACCAGGATCGGGTGGGTGACATCCAGCCCGCGTTCGCGCAGCCCGACGATCAGGTCACAGACCAGCGTGGCGTTCTCGGTCGAGCCCTCGACCAGCGCCAACGGGTGCTTGGTGCCGTCGGGGTCAATCCCGAGCGCGACCACGCAGCAGTGCTCGCCGAAGTGCACCCCGTCGACCATCAGCGCGACCAGGTCCAGCCCGGACAGATCCGCGGCCAGCAGCTGGGCCAGCGCGGTCTCGGTGGCCGCGACGAACCGCCGCGACACCGCCGACTTGCTGGTGCTCGTGGCGGCCTGCTCGGTGCGGGCGCCGACCGGCTCCAGCCCCACGCCGTAGCGGCGGGACGACAGCCCGGCCAGCATCCGCTCCAGCGCCATCCGACCGAGCACCTCGGTGTTGGAGAACAGCTCGTAGGAGGGCACGACCAGCTCCCCGGAGCCGTCGGTCGCGCGCATCCGCGGCCGCTCGACGGGCACCCGGCGGCCCCCGAGGGTCACCGAGCCGGCGCCACGGCCGTGCCGGGTCGCGCTGCGCTGCGGATCATGCTTGCCACGCGGGCCGCAGGCCGCGGTGACGTCTTCTTCCATCAGCGCGGCCATTACCTGTAGCCCGGCGCCGACGGCGAGGGCCAGCAAGCCCTCGCGCATCTCGCTGGCCAGCTCGGCCAGGGCCACGCTGACCGTCTCCGGCACGGCCGGCTGGCTCGTGTCGATCTCCTCGTTCTGGTAGGCCTTGCCCACGGCGGTCCCCTTCCTCGTGGTGTTCTTGGCGGTTCACCCGATGCCTACCGCGAGGCGGGCTTCAGGCGGGGGACCGCCACCTCAAGTTCCACGAGCTCTGGGACAACCTCCCCACACGTTCACCGCCGACTCTGCACGCTTCGACGAGGACAACCTCGTGTCGCACGCGGGACTGGTACCGCTGCTCGGACTGGCCGAGCAGACCCGGCTGCCGCAGATCCTCGCCGGGAAGGTGTCGATCAAGACGGCGCGGATCAAGTCCGGCGCGGCGAACCCGGTCCCCAAGCTGGTGGGTGTGATCGCCGGAATGTGCGCCGGCGCGGACAGCATCGACGACCTGGACGTGCTGCGCGCCGGCGGGATGCCGATCCTGTTCGACGAGGTCTACGCGCCCTCCACGCTTGGGACGTGTTGCGCGAGTTCAGCTTCGGGCACGCCCGCCAGCTGGAGTCGGTGCTGCGCGAGCACGTGTGCGCCCTGACCGAACGCACCGAGCTGCTGGCCGGGCTGGCCGAGCAGGCGTTCATCGACATCGACTCGCTGCTGCGCCCGGTGTTCGGACACGCCAAACAGGGCGCCTCCTACGGCCACACCAAGATCGCCGGTAAGCAGGTGCTGCGTAACGGCCTCTCGCCGCTGGCCACCACTGTCAGCACCGCGCAGTCCGCGCCGGTGATCGCCGGGATGCGGCTACGCGCGGGCAAGACCGGCTCGGGCAAAGGGGCCGGGCGGATGGTCGCCCAGGCCATCGTCACCGCCCGCGCGGCCGGCGCCAACGGGAAGATTCTGGTGCGCGGCGACTCGGCCTACGGCAGCCGCGCGGTGGTGCGCGCCTGTCTGCGCGGCAACGCGCAGTTCTCCCTGGTGATGACGAAGAACCGGGCCATCGCGCGGGCCATCGCCGCCATCCCGGACACGGCCTGGACCCCGGTGCGCTACCCGGGCGCGGTGCAGGATCCCGACACCGGGGCGTGGATCTCCGACGCCGAAGTCGCCGAGGTCGCTTACACCGCCTTCGCCGCCACCCGGGATCGGATCACCGCCCGGCTGGTGGTACGCCGGGTCAAAGACGCCCGTTACCCCGACGCACTGTTCCCGGTCTGGCGCTACCACCCGTTCTTCACCAACACCGATCTGCCCACCGCGCAGGCCGACATCGTCCACCGCCGCCACGCGATCATCGAAACCGTGTTCGCCGACCTGATCGACGGGCCCCTGGCCCACCTGCCCTCCGGGCACTTCGGCGCCAACTCCGCCTGGGCGCTGTGCGCCGCGATCGCGCACAACCTGCTGCACGCCGCCGGTACTCTCGCCGGTCAACCCCACACCCGCGCCCGCGGCGCGACCCTGCGCCGCCGACTCATCGCCGTGCCCGCCCGGCTGGCCCGACCCGCACGCCACCCCGTTCTGCACCTACCCGCCGGATGGCCGTGGGCACGCGCATGGCTGCAGCTGTGGAGCCAAGCCCTCGGCTCCACCCCAGCCGCCTGACCCCAGTCCCCGCCAACACCGGCCCGAGCGAGACGATCAGTGGAAGAGCTGGCCAGACCAGCAGGATCACCGCGCCTCAGGGCCGAGCAAAGATCAAACAGCTGATCCACAACGGATCAAGATCATAGACCCAGCCGCTCCGTGGATTCAGGATTAGTGCCCCCGTCCGGCCTGGTGGATCTCCGCGAGCGCGGCCTGGTGGCAATCCCCTGAAACCGTGGAGACGTGAAATTGGTGGATCTTGCTCTGGGGCTGTTCCCCGAGCCGCTCCCGGTGCTCTCGAGCCCGGGTTCCGCAGCTAACCCGTGATCTAGTCCACATCCGCGATCGTCTATGCTGGTCAGCAGCTTGGGGCATGGTCCACGGAGCGAAAGGCCCTAGTAACACGACTGCTCGCCGAGGCAGTGTTTGAGCTGCGGAATTGGCGTCTGCCCTGGTGGCATGGGACTCTGCCGACGTGGCGCTGGCTCGGACCCTGCACGACGTGGACGGCGTGGAAGTCCGTGCGAACGCCGTCTCCCTGCGACGGTCGTGGCCGCGTTAGTCACGGCAGCTCACCTCGGAGAGCGCCCGGCCACAACGGCCTGACCAGGCAGAACGCCCACCCCTAGTGACACGACGTGTCACCATGATCGTCCGTGTCTTCGCAGCTCAGTGCATGTATTCGTGGGCTTTCGTCATGAGGTAGCTGCGGAACCCAGGTCGAGGGGCGCCGCCCGGAGCCGGGGTCAAGCCTGGCCGTAGGCCACCCGCAGGGCTTGGTCTTGACCCGGGTGAGGACGGTGCCATGCTGCACGGGCCAGGAGCAGGTGATCATGCCGCCTCTTCGGGGCCGTCCTGGTCGTGCCTGGTGAGCTCGTAGCTGATCGGGGAGGTCATGCCCAGTGCGGAGTGGCGCCGGTCGCGGTTGTGGTCGTCGATGAACGCCGCCACGGCCGCGCGCGCGGCGGGCTTGGTGGGGAACTGTTCGACTCCTCGCAGCTCGAACTCCAGCGTGGAGTGCCAGCTCTCGATGACCGCGTTGTCCAGCGCGGACCCGACCCGGCCCCATCGACTGGCGGATGCCCAGCCTGTCAGCCGCCTCTGAAGGTGACGATGTAGCGGCCGGTCGGCGCCGCTGAGCGTGCCGATCGTCGCTGGCTGTTCGGATCGGGTTGTCGGCGCCGCCACCGTGCCGAGGAATCGGGTCGGGGTAGGCCACGGCCCTCCCGCTTGGTTCCTTGGGCGGTCGGGCGGGAGGGCCGTGTGGGTCGAGGAGCGGCTTCGGTCGGGGCCTGGATGTGGGGTGCGCTGCTCGCCGCCACCAGCACCGGGTGGCTGCACCACCTCACCGCCACCCGCCGCGACGGGCGGCTGGTCGGGCACGGCGTCCGCGGCGGCCAAGCCATGATCGCCACGCTGCGGTGGCGGCTGCCCACCATCCCCGCCCGCATGGTGCGTCACGCCCGCGTCCTCACCCTGCGCCTCCCACCCGGTCACGGCCTGCTCGCCGAGGTCCTCGCCCGCCTCCGCGCCCTCCCTCGCCCATCCTGACCAGGCCGAACCCGGCCACGACCAGCATCGGAACCCGCCCACCCGAGGCGACACTCGGGCCGACCACCTGCCCGACACCGCTCCACGACCCGGGCAACATCAACCCGGCCACACCAAGATCAGCTCAGCGACTACTCGCGGATTCGGGTCAGATGTGGGCTGCGGCCCCGACGACGACCGGCTCGGACGGCGTGGGTCTGCCGTTCGCCTCGGACTCGACGACGTCCGCGATCACGCACGTGATGTTGTCCGGCCCGCCGCCCGCGTTCGCCAGCTCGATGAGCCGGTCCACGACCGCGGTGGGTTCGTCGAGCGACGTGAGCACGTCGAGGAGATCGGCATCCGACAGCACGGCCGTGACCCCGTCCGAGCAGAGCAGGTAGCGGTCGCCGATGCGCACCTCGCGTGTGAACAGGTCCGGCTCGTCGTGCCCGCCTGCCTGCAGGGTGCGGACGAGCACCGAGCGGCGGGGATGGTCCGCGGCCTCCTCCGCCGAGATGCGGCCTTCGTCCACCAACGCCTGGACGAGCGTGTGGTCGCGGGTGAGGCGCTCCAGGTCGCCGTCGCGCAGCAGGTAGGCACGCGAGTCCCCGATGTGGACGATCCCCGCGCGGGTGCCGTCCACGAGCATCGCGACGACGGTGGTGCCCGCACCGCGCAGCTCCGGTTCCTGCGCGGCCTTGTCGGTGAGCACCGCCGCGATCTGTCAAACCAGTTTCGATACAATAGCGTCGAAAAGCGCCATGCAGTGGATACGGCATGTAGTCGTATCGGTCGCAGTCAGGGTCCCATGCTCTGCATAACGATTCGACTGGAACCCGCCACCGCAAACCGCAAAGTATGCACACGTATCCCTACAGCCTCCGCGACCATTTTCTAAGTCTGCCCAAAGTTGCAGCATGGCGGTCCCGGATAATACGTCCGATGGCTTGTCCGTGAGAACGTTGCCTAGAACGAAGTCGTTATACTGGACACTCTTTGTAGACATCAGTTCGGGTGCGAACGTGCCGATGCCTCCATCTCTACGGATAGTTATGTTGGCGAACGGTATGACTTCGTCGGGTGTTGCGCGGAAGTTTGGATCCCGCCGTAGTGCTTCGATTATAGACAAATTCTGGTCGAACTCCCGGATGCGTAGCCGGCTGCCGTCAGCTGCCCGCCGGTCCCAGATGCGCTGCATGAAGCGGACATACTGGCGTCGGGCATCAGGCTGTGTCAAACGTAGGTACGGCGAATTGACGTGTGCGCCTTCACTCTCTTCCAGGTTGAACCCGACAGACGGGAAATCGTGGTCTCGGAAGAAATCATAGATCTCATCCGGCATGGTCAGTGAATCCGGCGTCAGTACGCAGATGGCAGCAGGATCGTAACCGTTATTCTTGAGCAAGTCGTAGCCACGCATCGCGCGTTTAAAGGAACCGCGCCCTGACCATGAGGATCTGTTCGCATCGTGTATGGCTTGGGGTCCATCGATACTAATCCCGATGTGAACATTGTGATTCATTAAGAAGGCGCACCATTCTTTTGAAACAAGTGTCCCGTTGGTTTGGAATGTGTGTGACACTGACGCAGAGCTTGGCCGCGCCGCGTCGATTATTTCGAATGCTCGCCGGTAGAAGGCAATTCCGGCGGTGAGTGGCTCACCCGCATGCCAAAGGAAGTTGAACTTGCTCTGATTGTCAGGTGCGGCTTGATATAAAAATGCAGCGGCGGCCTTTAGAACTGCATCCGACATCAGCCCTGAATCTTTGCGATCGGGTACGTAGCAATAGCTACAGTTGAGGTTGCACATCGACGTCGGCTGAAGAACGGCAAGCCGAATTTCATGACGTGGAGCAACGGTTGGCGTGCGTTGTTTGCTCGTCATCGGCACCTACTCGAGGACGGGATCATCTCCGGGTGGCTCTGCGTGAGTGCAGCACCAAGTCCCTTGGTTGAGAAAACACTTATCAAAGCCCATACGCGCGAACTGATCGTCACTGGCGTCGTCACGGGCGAGGAGCTGTTCACGGATAGGCGCCCGTGCGCCGACTGATTCGAAGGGAGGCTGGCCACTCCCAAATTCGACCCTGATGACCAAGTCCGATCCAAGGCTCGTCAGGCGCTGATGCAGCTGCTGCATGGTCTCAAAGAGGGCACGTAGCTCGGGATCGCCTTCGCTGAACGCAGCTAGGCCTTCGTTGGTGGGCATAATGGGTGGCCTCTCATCCTGCGGTAGGTATGGACGACGTACAGCTAATGGTGCTCCCCGTTAATAGTGCTCCCCGTCGGTCGAGTAGTCAAGCATATTTGACTGCCGCGACTGGATGTGCGAATCGACGTTGGAAGGCTGGCCGGCTGGCCAACTTGCCATATTTACTCGCTTCCGAGCCGGTGTGCGATTGGCGTAATGGTCTACTCCGCGCATGAATCTAGGTAGGGAAGTTCCGGCACCAGGCGGGCCCACTCGTCACGGCTCAGGCCATTCTGCGTGAGCGAGCACGCTCGCTGCAAAGGATCTTCCCTAAGGCTATTGAGGTCATCTAGGTTCCACAGCCTAACCGTCTTGTCGTTGCTGGTCGTGGCAAGAGTACGCCCGTCCGGGGCAAACGTGACCGCAGTAACCGCATCGGCGTAGCCAGACAAGGGTTTGCCGAGGAGGCGGGGCCTGGCCTGATCGGTGAGATCCCACAGAAGTACCGAGTGGTCCCAGCCACCAGTGGCCAGGGTGCGTCCGTCCGGTGCAAAGGCTGTTGCGATCACTGGTGCGGTGTGGCCGATCAGGGGGTCGCCAAGGCGACGGGGGTTCGCCGGATCGGTGACGTCCCACAGCAGCACCGATTGGTCCCGACTCGCGGTGGCCAGGGTGTTCCCGTCGGGAGTGAACCCGACCGCCGACACGAGGCTGGCATGGCCGGTGAGAGGTTCGCCGAGCTGTCGAGGGTAGGCCGGATCGGTGACGTCCCACAGGACCGTCTCGTCGTAGATAGCAGTGGCCAGGGTGTGCCCGATGGGGTTGAACGCTACCGCCGAGACTAGGCTGGCATCGCCGGTGAGAAGTTCGCCGAGCTGTCGAGGGTGAATTGGGTCGGTGACATCCCACAGGAGGGTCTTGTCGCCGGTGGCGGTTGCCATGGTGTGCCCGTCGGGGGTGAACGCCACCGCCGACACGATGCTGGTATGGCCGGTGAGGGGTTTGCCGAGCTGTTGAGGGCGAATCGGGTCCGTGACGTCCCACAGGAGGATCTTGTCGCCGGTGGCGGCTGCCATGGTGTGCCCGTCAGGGTTGAACGCCACCGCCGACACGGTGTCGGCATAGCCGGTGAGGGGTTCGCCGAGCTGTCGAGGGTGGGTCGGGTCGGTGACATCCCACAGCTCCACCGTGTTGTTGTCGCCCGCGGTGGCGAGGATGCGTCCGCTCGGCATGAACGCCACGACCGCCGCCCCATTGGCTCGGCTTGTTAGCGGGCCGCCGGCGAGGCGAGGTCCGGGCTGACGAGCGATATCCCACAGCAGTGCTGTCTTGTCGCCGCTCCCAGTGGCGAGCATGCGTCCGTCGGGGCCAAACGCGACGGCATCGACCGAAGCAGTGTGCCCGGTAAGCGGGTCGTCGATCCGTCGGGGATGGGCCGGGTCCGTGAGATCCCAGAGGATGACGGACTTGTCCGCGCTGGCGGTCGCGAGAGTGCGTCGGTCGGGGGTGAATGCGACAGCGTTTACCGGTGCGGTGTGCCCGGTAAGCGGGTCGCCTATCCGCCGCGACCGGGCCGGGTCTGTAACATCCCAGAGGATCACCGAATTGTCCGCGCTAGCAGTCGCGAGAGCGTGCCCATCACGGGTGAAAGCCACGGCGGTCCATGCGGTCTGGCCAGCAAGGGCTCCGCCAAGACGCTTAGGGCGATTCCTGTCCGTAACATTCCACAGTAGCACTGACTTGTCCCAACTGGCGGTGGCCAGCGTGTGTCCGTCCGCGGTGAACGCCACCGCTGCCACGGCGTCGGTATGCCCGGCGAGCGGTTCTCCCAGGACGCGAGGATTGGCTCGGTCGGTGACCTCCCATAACCGCACCGTCCCATCGACATCAGCTGTCACAAGGGTGTGTCCGTCGGCGCTGAATGCTGCCGCCGCCACTGGGCCGGTGTGGCCCGTCAGGGGTTCGCCGAGCCGCCGCACATGGGTCGGGTCGGTGACGTCCCACAGCAGCACCGACTCGTCGAAACTAGCCGTAATAAGGGTGTCCCCGTCTGGGCTGAATGCTATTGCGGCCACCGAATCGGCGTGGCCGCTGAGGGGGTCGCCGAGACGCCGAGGGTGGGCGAAGTCGGTAACGTCCCACAGCAGCACTGTCCTGTCGGCGCTAGCCGTGGCGAGCGTGAGTCCATCGGGTGCGAAGGCTATATCATAAACCTGACCAGAATGTCCTTGAAGAACACCAGAAAAACGACTACCAAGTAGGCTGTGGACCAGGCCCGCGCGTGTTGCAGGATCGGGATGTATTCGCTGGGCCGCTTCCCCGAGTCGCAGAGCAGTCCGGGGGTCACTGCCGAGCGCGATATCCGCGCGGGCCAGAAGCAAACGTGCCACCGCGAGTCGCTGGCCTTCCTCTGCTGCCTGCTGTTGCTTAAGAGCCGCTCTTTGTTGGATGAAGGCGGTGCTCGCCGCGAGCAGCGCAGCGACGAGCAGTATTGACAGAACCGTGATGCTGCGACGGCGCAGTCGACGGTCACGCTCGCTGCTCGCGTGAAGGAAAGCGATCGATTGTTCGTCCAGATGGACGTGATCAGTCACGAGAACGCGGCGCAGGAGCCCGACCCGGTCCGGACGCCACCAAGTTGTTGGCCGGTTAGCCTCCACTGGGAATCGTTTTCGCAGTACGATTCGGCGAGAGTCGGATCTGAACCGGGCTCCGGTATCCGCCAGCGCGGCGGCGAGTTGGCCCCGCTCCCACAGCCGGCCCGGTTCACGCCCGTGTCGAGCCCAATCGTCGGCGGCTTGATCGATGACGCGGCGTGCTCTTAGGGCGGTGGCCGCCGCATCGATCGCCTCGGCCAGCGGCGGCCATGCCGACAGAAGAGCCTCATGGGCAACGCCAACAACCGCTCGGCCGTCGTCGTCAAGGTCGGTGAGCAAGAGCCTGTGCGCGACAAAGCAGTCGAGCTCGAGCGCAGTCTGCGCTGCAAGCTCCGTGCGGCGGACCCGCCGCCGGGTGGGACGGCCGCGTTCGTCGACCGTGACCAGTTGCAGTAACTGCCTGATCACCTGGCCTGGCGCCCGTCCCGTTGTGCTTGTCGCCTCTGCCAGGGCAGCGTCGGCATGGCGAGCAAGTGCGCCTTGCACGCCCCCGAGCTGCTCGTACCGCCCTGACAGTAGCCTGCCGCCCCGCCCGACGCCTTGCGAAAGTTCGGATAGGGTAAACGCTAACAGCGGCAAGGCTTCGCCATTTTCGGTGTCGGCTACCAGCTGCGTCACTAGCTCGTCGTCCACAGCGATCCCAGCCAGCTGAGCGGGCCCCTCAATTACCATTCTCAGTGTGTCTCGCGACAAAGGCTGTATTGTATGCACGCGCTTCGCCAGCCCCGCCAGCTCTGGATTCAGCAGAAGTTGCTCGAGAAACTCCGGGCGCAAGGTGCCGACAGCCCGCACCGGACCGGAAAGGGCCGATTGCAGCAGCTCGCCGAACTGTAGGCGCTCTGATGCGGCTGACTGTGTCAGCAGCTCCTCAAACTGGTCAATTCCCAGTAGAAGATTTTCCCGGCGCGGTCCACGCACGGCTAGAAGCAGGTCATCCGCGATCTCGGCCAACCTGTTATCATTCAGTCGGCGGCGGATGTCAAATACTGACCAGCTCAATCCGACTTGTCGGGCTGCGGCCGCGAGTTCTCGGGCCAGTGCAGCCACCGGCTGCTTGCCCGGCAACAGCGGCGGCAGCGTCCACCAACTGGGCTCGACGGACATCAATGGCAGCAACCCAGCTCGAACTAGCGACGATTTTCCGCACCCAGACGGACCAACAACAAGCAGCACCGGAGCTTCGGCGTCACGAGCCGAAGACCGCAACGATGCTGCGAGCTGCTTGGACTCAAGAGACCGCCCGAAGAACACTTGACGCTCGTTGCTATCGAACGAGCGCAAACCAGGGAAGGGAGACCGATCGTCTGGCCACCCGACTCCGCCGATCGTGTCGACTGCCTGCAGTGCTTCGACAATTCTTGTCTGAGCGTCAACCAAGTCCTCCTCAATGCCGGCGTGTTGCAACGAACTGAGCAGCGGATGCTTCACGTGCGGCTCGGCAAGAATCGGCAGTATCCTCGCGCCGCGCGATTGAGCGATAGCAAGCTCGGCTGTACACCACGTTGAGTCGACATAGGCCTTGGTTAACACGCATACCACTGCATCTGCCCAACGAAGTCGCTCATGCAAACGCGGCTCCCAACGCTCCCCGACCGCGATGCCGTCGCGCAGATTCCGATCAAGGAACACGTCATTGTCGGATTCGGCTAGCCAGCGGTGCACCTCATCCGCCAACGCGTCGTCCACGCTGGAGTGGCTGACGAACACCCTGGCCACCGCAGACCTCCCGCTGCCGACACAACGACTACGCAGTCCCTGTCGACGCTGGACACACCACCTCAGCCCCGATCCACCGACGAATCTCGTGAGTTGATCGTGTTGTGACAGGGGAAGTGCGCTCTGACCTGGGACGATGGGAGTTGCTGAAGCTTCCATGACCTCGAAGTGAGAGGGCACTTCGTAAATGGGATTGTCGCACAGCGCGGGGCAACGGCGACGTTCGGTGATCCGAATCTGGTGTCGTGCGCCGGGCTGGTGCCGGTGATGTGCCTGGCCCAGTCCAGCGGGCCGGCCGAGCTGGTGGCCGAGCACGTGTCGGTTCTCGGCCTGTTGGGTGCGAAAACCTCATTCAAGATCGGCTGCGCTGTGGCGGGGATGATTGCCGGCGCGGACTCGATCGACGATCTGGACGTGCTGCGCCGCGGCGGGATGGGTGAGTTGTCCGACGGGGTCCGCGCGCCGTCCACGCTGGGCTCGTTTCTGCGGGCGTTGTCGTGGGGCAACGTCGGCCAGCTGGAGGCGGTCGACCGGCGGCTGCTGGCCGAGCTGGCGGCCCAGCGCGGTCTCGGTCGCGCGGTGGGTCTTGCCGCGCCGGTAGCGTTCCAGGATCTGCGCTTCTCGTGCTCGGCGAGCATGCCCTGGAACTGGCCCTCGTCCTTGAACACCCACTCCTCACCCACGTCAAGCCCCAGCTGCTCGGCGTGCGCGCGCAGCGCCGTCGTTTGCGAGGCGATCGTCTCGTCCTTCTTCTGCCGGGCCGAGGACACCCGGGCGTAGCCAGGGCCTGATTGCTTCTGCCGGCGCCGTTCCCGGCCACCTCTCCCGGAACTCAGATGGTGTGTCGCCAACCCCGAGGAAGTTGATCTAGTGCCGCGTCCGGGAACGTTGGGGACGTAATCGCGTCAGGTTGATCAGCACGGTCCGGGGCAGCAGGCTGTCCGCCGGAGGTGGTGGATGTGGCGCGGCAGCCCGAGGTGTTCTTCCGGCAGCTGACCCCGAACGAGGCTCAGCGACTGGTCAAGATCACCAGGACGGCGCGAGACCGGGTCCGGTTGCGTCGGGCGGGGATCGTGCTCGCCTCGATGCAGGGCCGGACCGCGACCCAGGGCTGAGGCAAAGTCGCGATGAGCGGTAGCTGACCTGCGGCGACACTCGTGAGTGGATGCAAGGACGGGCACGGGCCCGACGTGATCATGAGGGTGTCTAAGTCCTTGACCAGGTCAGGAAGCCCGTGCCCGCACTGCAAGTGTCCCCGATCGTTGCTGCCCTCGATCAGCCGGAGGCCAGCCTGGACCGCGAGACGGTCCCGAGGGTGGCGTTGTCCCTGGTGGAGGCGTTCGCTGAGATCCCGGATCCGCGTCATGCCCGCGGGATCCGCCATGGCGTGTTGGCGATCCTGCTGCTCGGGGCATGCGCCGTCCTGACCGGCGCACGGTCGTTCGCCGCGATCGCCGAGTACGCCCACGACACCGGCCGGGCCATCCTTGACCTGCTCGGGGTCGGCACGGTGGTGCCGCACGCCTCGACCATCCGCCGAGTCCTGCAGGACCTCGACCCGGACGCGGTCGAAGCCGCGATGCGCACGTGGGCCTTGGCGCAACTCGCCGACCGACCCGCGCCCGACGGCGTCCCGGTGCGCGAGCAGCGCCGGGTTCTCGCGCTTGGCTCTGTCAGGCTGACTTGGCCCCACCTGGTCGGCCTGATCTGGCCCCACTTGGTCGGTGTGCTCGGCGGTTGTGACGGCCTGATCTGGCCCCATCTTCGGACACGCCGGGGCGGTTGTGACGGTCCGATGTGGCCCCACCGGCAGCCTCGCCGCGGTGATGTCCGCGGGTTGCTGGGAGGGTCGGGTGGCGAGGTCGAGGGTGGAGTTGTTCGAGGCGATCCGGCGGGATCATCGCCGGGAGGGGTTGTCGATCCGGGGGCTGGCCGACCGCTACGGGGTGCACCGGCGCGCGGTGCGCCAGGCGCTGGGTTCGGCGGAGCCGCCGCCGCGCAAGACGCCGGTGCGAGCCGCGCCGCGGTTGGACCCGGCCAAGGCGTTGATCGACGCGATGCTGCGCGAGGACCTGGACGCGCCGCGCAAGCAGCGTCATACCGCGCGGCGGGTGCTGGCCCGGCTGGTCGACGAGCACGGGTTTTCCGAGATCACCTACTCCACGGTGCGCGACTACGTGCGGGTGCGCCGCCCGCAGATCTGGGCCGAAGCGGGCCGGTCGCTGGGCGAGGTGTTCGTGCCGCAGACCCACGAGCCCGGCGCGGAGGCCGAGGTCGACTTCGCCGACCTGTAGATCATCTTGGGCGGGGTGCGGACCAAGGTGTTCTTGTTCACCTTCCGGTTGTCGTTCTCCGGCAAGGCGGTGCATCGCGCGTTCGCCACGCAGTCCCAGGAAGCGTTCCTCGAAGGCCATGTCGCGGCGTTCGACGTGCTCGGCGGGTTGCCGGTGGTGCACGTGCGCTACGACAACCTCAAGGCCGCGGTGTCGCGGGTGCTGTTCGGCCGCAACCGGGTCGAGTCGGCCCGCTGGGTCACCTTCCGCTCGCACTTTGGCTTCGACGCCTTCTACTGCCGGCCCGGCCGCGAGGGCGCGCACGAGAAGGGCGGGGTGGAGGGCGAGGGCGGCCGGTTCCGCCGCACGCATCTGGTGCCGATGCCCAGGGTCGACTCGCTGGCCGAGCTCAACGCACGGTTGGTCGCCTACGACCGGCGCGACGAGGTCCGGCGGATCGCGAACCGGCCGCAGACCGTCGGGCACGACTTCGCCGTCGAGGCCCGCGTGCTCGCCCCGTTGCCGGTCGAGCCCTTCGAGACCGGGGTGACGCTGTCGCCGCGGGTGGACCGCTACGCCCGGATCACCGTGCGGCAGTGCCGCTACTCGGTGCCGGCGAAGCTGATCGGGCGCCGGGTGCGGGTGCTGCTGCGCGCCACCGAGGTGCTGGTCTTCGACGGCGCCCGCCAGGTCGCCGCGCACCCGCGGGCCACCCTGCGCGGCGCCGAGGTGCTGGTGCTGGACCACTACCTGGAGGTGCTGGCCCGCAAGCCGGGCGCGTTGCCCGGTGCGACCGCGCTGGGCCAGGCCCGCGCCGCCGGCTCGTTCACCACCACTCACGACGCGTTCTGGGCCGCCGCCCGCACCGCCGCCGCCCGCGACAGCGACCGCGACGGCCGCGACAGCGACGGTGACGCGGCCGGCACCCGCGCCCTGATCGAGGTGCTGCTGCTGCACCGGCTGCTGCCGGCCGCCGCGGTGATCGCCGGTATGAAGGCGGCGCTCGCGCTCGGGGTCGCCAACCCGGAGCTGGTCGCGGTCGAAGCCCGCCGTGCCGCCAGCACGGCCACCGGATCCGGCGCGGCCGCCACCCAGGACGCTGTCGGTGGTGCTGAGCTCGGCCGGGTGGTCAACCTGCCCGAACGACCCGCCCCGCCCGGGTCGGGGCCGGTGCTGCCCGCCGACGAGCGGCCGCTGCCCACCGTGACCCCCTACGACCAGCTGCTTCGCCGCCGCGACCCCAGCGACTCCCACCCCAGCGGGTCCGTCCCGCCCCCAACCCCGGCAGGAGAGGCCGTCTCATGACCGCCACCACCGGCGCGCCACCGCCGGCCGCGCTGCGCGCCACGCCCCGCCCCCGACCCGGAGACCCGGCCGCCCTGACCGCGATCGACACCGCCTGCCGCGCGCTGCGACTACCCACCATTCGCGCCCGGGTCCAGGACATGATCGGCGCCGCCGAGCGTGAGCAGCTCGGCTACGCCGCCTTCCTGGCCGAGGCACTGCTCGCCGAGTGCGACGACCGCGAACAACGCCGCCGCATCCGCCGCGTCCACGACGCCGCGTTCCCCCGCACCAAGCGCCTCGAGGACTTCGACTACACCGCCAACACCGCGGTCAACCCGGCCACCATCGCCACCCTCGCCACCGGCTCCTGGGTCATCACCGGCTCCCCGATCTGCCTCATCGGCGACAGCCGCACCGGCAAAAGCCACCTGCTCATCGGACTCGGCATCGCCGCCGCCGAGGCCGGCCACCGGGTCCGCTACGTGCTCGCCTCCCGCCTGGTCAACGAACTCGCCGAAGCCGACAACGACCGGACCCTGTCCAAGGTCATCGCCCGCTACGGCCGGGTCGACCTGCTCTGCCTCGACGAGCTGGGCTACCTCGGGCTGGACCGCCGCGGCGCCGAGCTGCTGTTCCAGGTGCTCACCGAGCGGGAGGAACGCAACGCCATCGCGGTGGCCTCCAACGAACCGTTCAGCGGCTGGACCAAGACCTTCACCGACCCGCGCCTCTGCGCCGCGATCGTCGACCGGCTCACCTTCGCCGGGCACATCATCGAGACCGGCACCACCAGCTACCGCCTCGCCCACACCCGCGCCCAGCAGACCGCGTCATGAACGGCGCTCGTGCTCGCACCGAGTGGGGCCAGATCAAACCGTCATCCCGGGGCCAGTTGGGGTTGACACAGCCACGCGCTGGACGGCAAGACCGTGCGCGGTGCCCACATCCCTACCAGCACCGACACCGACACCGACACCGGTGGTGGCACCGGTGGTGGCACCGGTGGTGGCACCACCGGCGGTGGTTATCGGCAGCCGCATCTGGTGTCGGTGCTCGACCAGGGCAGCGGTGTCGTCCTCGGGCAGGTCGAGGTCGAGGCCAAGGGCAGCGAGGTCGCCGCGTTCACCACGCTGCTCGATGATCTGGACCTGACCGATGTCCTCATCACCGCCGACGCCGTCCACACCAACCGCAACCACGCCGACTACCTGCACCAACGCGGCGCCCACTACTTGCTCACGGCGAAGCTCAACCAGCCCACGCTGCTGCGCCGACTGCGCGCGCTGCCCTGGAAACAGATCGGCGTCGCCGGGCGCGAACGCGGCCGCGGCCACGGCCGGGTCGAAACCCGCACCATCAGCGTGGTGTCCCTGCACCCGTGCCCCGACGCCAGCGGCGAGTTCTTCCCGCATGCTGCCCAGGCCATCAAGGTCGTCCGCCGCCGGCGCGCTCTGGGCAGCCGGAAGTGGACCACGGTGACCGTCTACGCGATCACCTCCCTGACCGCGGCGCAGGCCGACCCGGTGCTGCTGGCCCGCTGGCTGCGCGGGCACTGGGCCATAGAAGCCCTGCACTGGGTCCGCGACGTGACCTTCGACGAGGACCGCTCCCGGGTCTGGACCAGCAACGGCCCGCAGATCATGGCCGCGCTGCGCAACCTCGTGATCACCGCGCTACGCCTGGCCGGGGTCACCAACATCGCCGCCGCGCTACGCCATCACGCCCGCGACCCGCACCGCCCCCTCGCCACCTACAAGATCACCTGACGACTTTGCCTCAGCCCTGGGGGAGTAGGCGGGCAGCACGAACAGTCGCAGTGCCCCGTCGGTGGAGGCGACGAAGTCTTTCACCAGCTTCGCCCGGTGGGCGGGGTGGCCGTCCACGACTAGGTAGATCGGGCCGTCGGTGTCAGCCATGAGTTTCTTGGCGAACTCGATGAACCGGGCCCCGGTGAAGCTACCGGTGAACGTGGAGAACCGTAGATCAAATATTGTAGCCGCCAGATTTATCTTTCTTGACTTTGATGGTCTGCCCATTTCCGAGGACTGCCGTCAACTTCCGGTTCCATACAAGCCTATTCCCCCGCCGGAGCATCGACTTATATTGCCATACCTGTGCACCGAGTCCGCCCGATGGCCTCAGTAGCCAAGTAGCAGTTGATTGTGAATCAAGCTTCGCGGGAAGCTCTGGACCTTCGACAAGAAACAGAGTTCGCCCGCTTCGTCCTCGGGTGAACATCAGCGGGAAGATCGGGAATAGTGCGATGCGTCGTATCTCTATAACAAACGCCTGTACGTAAACATAGGCGAGGCCCCTGTTCGTGAGGGTAATGTAGACATCGTCGACATCTTCGCCGTACGGGAAACCGGGCCCAATAACAATTGGGCCTGATGGAGGAGTTTTTTCTGCTCGCTCGTACACCCCAACGACGCGGCTACCTTGACGTCGCATCGACTGTACAGAGACTAACAGTGCCACAAGGGCAATCGCTGAAGACGCGTAGTCAAGCCATGACGAGGCGTTCTGCATACCGGAACCTCCTCCGTCAGGCAGCCACATATCGTGCCGCTCCAAAGCGGGGCAATGGGAATGCATTATAGCCGCAGCGGCATATCTTACATCGACCTGAAGATAAGTCTTCGGAAAGATGTAGCGATTGAAGCTCCCCACTTAAGTGCCCCCGACACGGACGGGTGATCGTACCGCGGTTCACGACACGAACCGACTGTCGCCACCCTTTTAAGTAAGGGCAGCCTGTCTTCCGACAGCAAGTACACCGCTGTGCCCCAGCGTGACGCTAAGTACCTTGATCTTGACCCTGGGCCAACCCGATCTCGCAGGAAGGTCCGGCTGTGAGGGTTAGTGCAGCTTGATCGCGCTGGTGAAGCCGAGCCCGAGTGGCTGCTGGATCGCGATGTGGAGGAAGCCGGTCTGCTCGAGCTGCTGGGCGCGCCGCAGCGGACCGACGTCGATGGGACGCAGCCCACCATCGGACACGAGCTGCGCAACCTTTTGCTTGGCGTCCTCGTCGTCGCCGGCGATGAACACGTCGAGCGGTTGGCCCTCAACCCCACCCTCGACCAGCGTGGAGGCGAACGTCGTGTTGAACGCTTTGACCACGGGCGTGCCCGCCGGGACGATCTCCTGGACCTCCTCGGCCGAGGAGCTGCCCGGCGCGGTCGCCAGACTGTCCCACGTGGCGGTATCGACCGGATTGGTGATGTCGACGACGACCTTGCCGGTCAGCTGATCGGCGTACGCCCGCACGGCGTCCTTGATGCCGGGGTAGTAGACGGCGAAGACCACCACATCACCACTCAACGGCGTCCCGCTATCGAGCGCGGTCGCGAGGTCGCCCAGCTCCTCGGCGAGCTTCTGCGCATCCGTCGGGTCGCGGTCGACGATCTCCACCTGGTTGCCGCCCGCGACCACACGAGTGCCTATGCCGCGGCCCATATTGCCGGCACCGATAACGGTGACCTTCACGTCAGCACCTCCCGCCGGATCTGCTCGAAGTAGGTAGACCCAGGTCACGGTACTGGGTAGAGCCCTGCGACGACCAAGCCCATCCCACCGCGGCCTCACGCGAGCTTCAGCACCGCCAGGTCGAGTGGACAACGACGCGGCTCGCCTGACCCACGCCTCCTCGACACCAAAGTTGATCAGACCACCTCGATGGACGTCACGGTGATCGCAAGGGGCAGGCTCTGCCCGTAGTAGCCGACGTTGCAGGACTGCTTGGCACCGGTTCGAGCCTCGAGGTCCCCGTCACAGGTCACGGCCGCGATCGGCGCGCCGAGCTGTGGCTCGACGAGGCCGCGGACCGTCTCCTCGAGGCGGGGCTTGGCGACGGGCCGCGCTTCCGCGGTGATGTCACACTTCGCGGTGCTGCCCTCTACCGAGTAAGCGTGGCGACTGCGTCGACCGGCTGGCCTTCTACGACGAACTGGCAGCGCACGGTCTTGCCGACCTCCGCCTCCAGGTCCCATGGGCAGGTGACCTCCCCGAGGTCCGGGATCTGGTGCCGAAGCTGAGTCTCGATCGTCGACCCGACGTCCGCCTTCGGCACACTCGACGAGCACGCCACGGCTCCGAACGCGAGCGCCAGCTGGCCGCCGAGTGGATTCCCGACGCGCGGCTGCCCGCTTTCTCGCTACGAGACTCGACGGTGGGATGGCACGACCTGCCCCCTCGGCTCCCAGCACCCGGGTCGCTGAGAGATGCGCGCCGTTTTCGCCGAGTTTCACTTCACACGACCTTGGGCTACCGCCACGGGGGCGCCTTGATCATGCGAAGCGCAATTGGCCGTGACGACACGGGCATCACTGACCGTCATCAGCTCTGCTGCTGGGTGCTCCACAGCTGCCAGACGGTCGTGCGCACCGACCGGGGCTGCTCGAGAACGACACGCACGGCGTGAGCCACGTCATCGGGGCGCAGATACGCGTCGAGCTCCGCGGAGCCTTCTACGCGGCCGGCGCCGATGGCGAACTCCGTGGCCGTACCAGCCGGGCAGATCAGCGACACTCGGATGCCTTCCGCACGGAGCTCCCGGTCCAGGGATCCGCCCAGCCCCACTTGGGCGAACTTCGTCCCCGCATAGACGGCCTCGTCGGCACCGCCGCGGAACCCGGCGACCGAACTGACGATCACAATGTCGCCGCCGCCGCCCTGCGCCCGGAACCGGCGCACGGCCGACCGCACGGTCCATACCGTCGCCAGATAGTTGGTCTCCACCATCTCCCGCAGCTGGGCGTCCTCGAGGTCCAGGATGCCTCCGTACGCGCCGATCCCGGCGTTGGCGATCACGGAGTCCAGCCGGCCCCACTTGTCGACCGCTGCGGCGACGAGGGCATCGTTGTACTGCGGGTCACGCACATCCCCGGACACGGCGGCGGCGTGCTCATCGCCGAGCTCGGCGACGAGTGCGGTCAACCGCTCCTTCCGCCGCGCACCCAACGCCACCTTCGCGCTGGCATCCACGAGGGCGCGGGCCGTCGCGGCACCGATGCCCGCGCTCGCGCCCGTGATCGCGACAACCGTGCCTTCGATCGATCGGGTGGACCTGTATGGCATGGAGCACCTCCAGATCGGCGTCGATGCCCAGTATGGAGATGTCTCCAGAGTGCCGATTGTCCTGGATGGCTATCAGAGGGCTTACCGCCTCCGGTGCCGGACTGGACAGCCTTACGCCCGCCAAACACCCGGCGTCGAACCTCGAGGAGCTCATCACGTTGATGTCGGTTCCGATTACCTCCATCGGCTAGCAGTTGTTAGGACAGCCTAGCTTCCGACAACGAGGACACCGCCGTGGGCCAGCGACACCGCGCCTGCCGTAAAGGTCGACGCTTACGACCGATCACCACACACGACGGCGACCACCGCTGATGATCGACCGGAGTCGCGCACCGCCGCTGACCAGCACCGCGGCATATCGCGGATCATGGCGACAGACCCGTCTCCCGACCAGCGGGTTCGGGGTTCGAGTCCCTGGCGGCGCACTCGTTTTGCCTGGTCAGCGCGTTGTGTCACGCTGAGCATCTAGCCTTTGGGAAGATCGATCTGCCGGAAACCCGACGGATACTCTTCCCGGCGGCACACCTCATGGGCCGCCCACCTCTTGAGATCGGCCAGCACGGCTCGGTGAAATTCACGCGCGAAGGCGAGCACTGGGTCGCCCGCTGCCGCCTCCGCGACCTCGACGGCGTCACCCGGCGGGTCGAGCGCCGGGGCGCCTCACGCGCCGCGGCGGACGCGGCCCTGCGCGAGCACCTGCGCCGGCGAGGCGGCCGGCACGAGCCGGGTCTTCGCCCGAGCTCGCGGTTCCACGACGCCGCCGGCGTGTGGATGGCCAAGGTCGCCGACCGCCGCACGGACTCGACCGTCGCGACCTACGCGTACCGGCTGGATGCCCTTGTGCTGCCTCGCCTCGGCGAGCAGCGGCTCAGCGAGCTCGACACCGCGGCAGTTGACGCGTTCTTCATCGGTCTCGAGCGCGAAACCCGCGCCCTCGATCGCGACGACGGCACGACGAGCGAGAAGCCGCGGTACTCCGCCAGCACGCGGCGCACGATCCGCTCGGTCGTCAGCGGAATCCTCCAGCAGGCCGTCCTGCACGGCGCGATCCCGGTCAATCCGACGCGCGGGTAGCCTGCGCGGCCGCGGCCTCTACGCTGCCGCGGGACGTGAGATCGGGACCCGCCGGCGACTGTGGACGACGCTGCGCGCTCGTCGCTGCGTGTCTGCGCGAGCTACTCCGCCGCGTCGCACTCGAGTCGGTGCTCCTGGATCATCTTCACCGACCACCGGCCGCGGGCGTCGAGAAGCTGGCCGGTTCGCCCGGGTGGAGACGCGTCTCCGGACCCGCGGGTTCCTGCTCGGGCTGCTGGCCGATCTGCCGCGGAAGAACTGCTGGACCATCGCCGAGCACGCCGGCGACTCCGACCCGCACGGCATGCAGCACCTGTTGGGCCGGGCCAGTTGGCCGGTCGGGTGGTGGAAACCGATGGCCTCGACCGGCTCGTGCAGAAGGCTCAGCACCGTGACAGCGACGCTGCCGGAGGCCGCACCGTGGTCGTGATCGCCGTGTCAAGCACAGTGTCGAGGGTGTTCGTGCTCATGACGCGAGTGGGACAGTCCGGCGGCCTGGGCACGCAGCGCGTCGAGCTCCTGCGGGTCCGACGTCCCGGCGAACACACCGGTGGACGGCAGCGCCAGCCGCAGGTTCTCAATCGACGCGTTCCTCCCGCTGTTCCGGCCCGCGATCGCGGCGAACCCGTCGGCGTAGATCTGCCGGTAGCCGGGCTCGTCCTCGACACCGTTGCCGCGCAGCCGCGGCCCAACCGAGTAGAGCACCGCGTGCACGGACCTCCTGATCGGGTGCACGCCCGGCGTCAGCGGCACCAGCAACGACGTGAGCCGGTCCTGCGGCAGCGTCTTCGTGTCTGCAGCGAATGCGCCGGCGCCGAAGTGGGCGTCGTAGGCCTTCGCCAAGTCCGCGCTCGCCTGCCTGGACTGCCCGGCGGCATCCAGCGCCGTCTTGAACGCCCCGTTGATAGGCGCGCCCCCGAACCGGTAGTAGAGCCCGCTGAGGTTGCTGCCGGCGTTCTGGCTGGCCAGCCCGCCCGACGACACCGGAGAGTCCTCGACCACGCCCACCCAGTCGCCCGTCGAGGTGGTCTCGTAGAGAAAGCGCGCCACCCCCGGCGGTCGCGCGCCCAGCCCACCGCTGTTCGAGCCCGCCACCCGCGACACCTCGCCTCCGGCAGAGGACCACCGCCTCGCTGACTCGTTCCGGGCGGCGGCGGGGCGTTACGCGATGAAGAATGTCGGCGACGAGCTGCCGGTCAGGTCGGCCACGGGCGGCCGCGGCCGCTAACGGTGATGACGACCATCAAGTCGGTGATCGTCTCCTCCTTGAGGAGCATCTGCAGCTGCGGGTCGTCGTCGGGCAGCGCGAGCTCCCAGTCACCGACGGGTGACGCGCCGATCAGCGGCCGCCAGCCGCTCCCGTTGTCCCGGCGGGTGCTGACGATGCCCCCGACGGTGGTCCCCGGCCCCTGGCTGACCACGGGTTGACCGCCGCCGGCCGGGACCAGCCTCAGCTCCTCCACCGTGACGGGCACGTCCTCGGCCCCTGGCACGAGCAGACCGACCTGCTGGACTACGAGGTCGTCGACGTTCGGGGGGAAGTCCGCGCGACCTGCGCGGAAGCGGACTCGCATCGGGGTCGCCGACTGGGCCGGGTTGTTCAGGTCGTACCACTGGTCCGGCAGGTCGTTGCGGACGCTGAACGCACGGTCCAGCGAGAGCCGCATGTCCAGGGTCCGCACGACCTGGTCGCGCAGCACCGCACTGTCCAGCGCGGTGTAGTCCAGGGTGAAGAGCACGTCGACCAGCGTCTCGAAGTCGAACGGGTTGGCCGGCACGGGCAGCCGCAGCTGCCAGACGGTGTCCACCCCGATCCCGTCGAACGGCGGTCGCAGCTCGGGTTGCGCATCGAGCGCGAAGAGCCCGGTCGCGTCCTTCGGCGAGCTCAGCGCCACCGACTCGGCGCCGTGCGGGATGACCACGCTGCTGAAGCCGGGCTCGGTCGGCACGACCACCCGCGACGACGCGCCACCGGTCAGCGTCGCCCGGATGCCCTGTACGGGTGGGATCAGGGCGATCACCGAGGTGCTGACCCGCTTGACCAGCCGCGCGTAGTGGCCCGGGAAGTCGCGGTCGAAGAGCTCGGCCGGGGTGGCGAACACCAGCAGCCCGGTCTGCTGGAAGCGGCGGAACGCCACCGGGTCCAGCGCGGCGAGGGAGAACGTCTTGGACAGCTGCAACCGGCGCCGGTCGGTGCTGAACGCGTACTGGTCGAGCCGGGTGAGGTCGCGCAGCAGCTGCTCCGCGCCGGTCAGGCCGCGCCGATCGACGCCGGAGTCACCCGGTGGCTCCCAGTACTCGGCGCGGATGAACTCGGGCAGCTCCTCCTGCCGCTCGAAGCGCAGCTGCCGCTCGGCCAGCTGGGCGATCAACGTGGCCTGCTGCAGGAAGAACCGGTAGACCTCGCTGAGGACGTCGCTCATCCAGTCGAAGAGCTCGGCGTTGGTGAACTTGTTGGCCAGGAAGCTCAGGGTGGCGCGGGCGTTGTCCCGCTGCAGCTCGGCGATCAGCTTCTCCTGGCCGACGATGCCGGCGTGCAGCCCGGCCAGGACGATCTGCTGGTCGGCGAGGGCCACGTCCTGCTCGGCAAGCGCGAGCTGGAAGCGCCAGTCCTGCTCGCGGCGCTCGAAGCTTGCCTTCGTCGACGCCGCCGCGGCCAGCGAGGAGGCCGCCCCGGCGAACGCGCCGAACGGCGACACCCCGCCGGTCGCTCCCGGCGGCGCCGGGATGAACGCGCTGACGAGCTGAAGCCCGGCGCTGAGCGCGGCCCCGGCGAGCGCGGCCTTCTCCCAGCCGGTCGTGCCTTCGTCCAGCAGCTCCTGGAAGTGATCCTGCCCGACGACCGCACGATCGCGGCCTAGCTCGGCGCCGGTGACCCCCGCCTGGGCCTCCTCGACCCGCAGGCCCTGCAGTGTCACCCCTGCCTCGGCGACCCTGATGTCCTGCTGGGCCTTGAGCAGGTTGTACTCCTCCGCGTCGGCCTTCTCCAACGCCGACAGGAACGACGCCTCGACCTGCTGGGCGGTGGCGACCAGCCTGTTGGCCCGGTCGACGAGCGTGGCGTAGCGGAACGGGGTGGGTCGTCGGGAGCCGCCGCGCTCCCGACCCAGCGCGGTCAGCCCGTTGCGCAGCTTGCTCAGGCCGGCGGCGGCCCGGCCGCCCAAGGCGGCCAGCACCGGGTTGTCAGGCAGCCGGACGCCCTGGGCGTTGGCCAGCGGGACCAGCTCGGGTCGGTCCAGCAGCTCGATCACCGAGTCGTAGAGCAGCCGGGCCCGGGTGAGCGACTCGGGTGTCTCCCGAATGAACTCGGTGTCCGCCAGCGACAGCAGCAGCCGGGCGAGGGTCAGGATCGTGGCCCGCGTGTGGCTGTTCGGCCGGGTCTGGGCGACGTCGTGCGCGTTGAGCCCGGTGAGCAGCCACGTGCTGGACCGGACGAGGTTCGTCATCTCCGGCCTGTCCTCCAGCACCAGGCCGCGGTAGATCCGCCGCTTGTCCACCGGCAGGTCGTAGGCGTAGACGGTGCGCACCCAGCTCAGCGCGGCCAGGTGCTGGCCCGACTTCGCCAGCTGGCCGGCGATCAACATCGGCACGAACATGAACACCTCGGCCAGCCAGACCTTGGTGTTCCCGAAGGTGGTGTTGAACGTCGGTGTGCCGGCCGGGACGGGCAGGAACAGGGCGTGGTCCTGGCCGGGGTTGGGCTGTCCGGCGACGGCGGCGGAGGCCAGCAGCTTGTCACGGCGCTCGGCGAGCTGAGCGTCGGTGAGCAGCTCGGTGATCTGCACCTTGGCATCGCTGGTCAGGGCCGTGGGCAGCTTGCCGGGGAACTCCGCGCGCAGCTCCTGGAGGTAGGCCTGGCCCTCGGCGCGGGCCTGGGCCGGGGTCAGGTTCGAGGTGGTACGCAGCCGCCCGGCGAGGGCGCGGAACGCACCGGTGGCGAAGCCGGCCACGTCCTGGCCCGCCGCCGGGGGCGTTGCGGGAATCTTGCGCAGGGTCGGTGCGAGCACGTTCTCCGGCCAGACGAACGCCGACATGGCGGCCCGCCAGGAGGCGTACGCCCCCATCCAGCGCCACTCCTCGTCGAACGAGGTCTCGGTGAAGCCGGCCGCCAGGTCCAGCGTCCAGGTGTTCGCCGCCGGGGTCGGAAACTGGCCGAGCAGCGGCGCCAGACCGGACAGGCGGCGGGTGCGGACGGCGAACAGGATGCTCTGCAGCGTGTCGATCGCCTGGTCACGGCGGGTGGTCAGCGCGGTGCCGCTGCTGGCGAAGTCGAGCAGCAGCTCGTCGCCGAGCCGGTCCCGCACGGCCTCGGCGGTCTGCGGCGGTGACGCCGCCCCGGCGACGACACCCACGAGGTCGTCGCGCAGCGCCGGCAGGGTGGCCGCCTCGGCGGCCGCCACGGCGGCGACGAACGACTCGCGCGTGTTGTGTTCGTCGACCTGGCGTCCGCGCAGGGTCGCCTCCCAGTTCACCCGGGCACGGGCGGTCGTCAGGAAGGCCGGCAGTGTGTCCAGCGGCACGGGCCGCGCGCCGATCTTGAACTCTCCGGGTGCGAGCACCAGCGCGGCGGCCCGCTCCTCCTGCCGCCAGGCCGGGGAGAAGTCCCGGCGCTTGCGGACCTGGACCAGGATGGCGACGACGTCGTTCCACTCCGCGTCCCGCACCGCGTTCGTCGCGGCGAGCGCCCGGATCCCGTGCAGGCGGCGGAACGCCGCAAGGTCGAGGTGGAGGGCCGCCAGCCGCGAGCCGATGTCCGCGCCGGTCGGTTCGACGGCGGCTATCGCGTCCAGCTCGGCGACTCCGGCCTGGCCGAGCACGGTGTTCAGCGCCGCTGCCAGCGCTGCGGCGTGCGTCGAACCGGCCTGGCCGAGCTGCTGGGTGAGCTGGTTGCGCAGGGTGCCCGCCGCGGCGGCGATCTGGCCTCGCCGGGCGGCCAGCAGGGCACTGGCCGTGCCGTTCTCGACGACGTCACCCGGGGTGACGACGTCGGGATCGACGACGGGTGTCCCCACCTGCTCGTCCTCGCGCTGCCACCGGCTCCGCAGCCGGATCAGCCGGCGGTCCAGCACCAGCGGCACGACCGCCGGCAGGTACGGATCCCGGGTCGGGTCGAGGATGCCGTAAACCTGCTCCAACGCGGCACCGGTGACCGTGTCCGGGTTCAGCGCGATCGCGTCCAGCTCGGCAATGGTCAGCGAGTCGAGACCGAGGCGTCCGGCCAGCGCGGCGCGGACCGTGTCCGGGGCGGTGCGGGCCGTGCGCAGCTCGGTGTCGGAGGTACCGAGCTCGCGCAGCATCGCGTGGTAGGCGGCCCGCAGGAACCGGCGATCCGCATGGTCACGGGCGGCGGCAACCGACGCGGGCGGGGTGGCGCCCAGTCGCTTGGCCAGATAGCTGCGCAGGATCTCGGCGGCGATCCGGGCGTGATGCACCGGCGCGCTGGCAACGGCCGTCTGATCGGCGGCGCGGGCCGCGTCGAAGCGCTGGTTGAAGGCGGCCTCGAGCAACGCCGGGGAGATCGTGCCGGTCAGCCGAAGATCGGCGAAGAACAGCAGGTCGCCGAGGTAGTCCGCGGTGCTCGCCGGGTCCAGGGAGCCGATCTGCAGTGCCGCGTCCACCGCAACCGAGACCACCGTCTGGTTGCCGCGCTTGTCGGTCGCGCGGACCTGGATGGTCTGCACGCCCAGCGGCGGGGTGATCGTGACGCTGGTGTTCCACTGCCCGGTGGCGGCGGCGAAGCCGGCCGGGGTGAACGCCTTGCTCGGGCCGGCCACCTCGACCTTCAGCACCCCGCTCTGCGTGTCGACGACCGCCCCGGCCACCGGGATCACCTTCTGCGCGCCGGGCTCCAGCCCGGGCAGCGGGACCAGCGCCCCGGCCTGCGGCGTGCCGATTGTGATCGTCGGGCCCGAGCCGTCGGTGATCAGCGTGATGGCGTCGGTGCGGGTGTCGGTGGCGGTGCCGCTCGTGCCGGTCTTGAACGTCATCCGCGCGGTGACCGTGCGCTGGGGCTGGCCGCCCGGCACCGGCAGCGTGACGTTCCAGTTGCCCAGCGACCCGCCCTGCGGGGCCGCCGCCGTGAACGCGCCGTCGCCGATGCGGACCTCGACCTTCGTGATCTGCAAGGGCACCACGTCGACGTCGACCTGGTCGTCGTCGAACCTGGTCGTCGTTTGCCTCATGGCCGACGCCGTGCCGCTGACCGCCACGTTCGCGCCGAAGGCAGGGCTGTTGTTCGCCGGCGAGGTGATCTTCACGCTCGCCAGGACGCTCGTCTGCGTCGTGGACATCGACGTCTCCGATCCTGGCGTTCAGGTTCCTGGCGGGTAGAGCGGCTCCGGGTCGAAGTAGCCCGGCGGCACGATGATCAGCGGGATGACCGGCAACGCCGGCACGGCCGGCGTCGGCAACGGCGGCAGCTTGGGCAGGGGCAGCACCGGTATCCACGGGATGAACGGGAACGGGTCGCCAGGCAGCCGCCGGAGCACGTCGTCGGGCGCGGTGTTCGGCGTACCGGGTGACGGAGAGGGCACCTCGTTGGGCACCTCGTTCGGGACCTCGAGCAGCTGGCAATCGAAGAACTCGTCGGCCAGCCCGATCGTCTGCCGGAAGACCAGCTCCAGCTCGGGGAGAAGCTGCGGGTCGACGGCGTTGGCCTGCTTGAGCAGCTCGAGCGCGGCGGAGTACTTGTCCGTGCACTCCTGGCCTTTCTCCCCCAGACGCTTCTCCAGCTCCTGGCTCCAGTCCAGCGCGCCACCCATCGCCTGGGGGTCGAACTCGACACCGCCGAGGATGTCCTCGGTCAACCCCTCGGCGAGGTTGCGCTGGAACCGCAGCAGGTCGCAGAACTCCTCGCAGGCGTCCTTCGCCCCCTCGGCGGACTTGCGCACCTCGTCCGGGGTCGGGGCGGTGGGCCCCTTGCCGAACAGCCCCTTGACCCAGTCGACGATCCCGCTCTGCAAGGGAGCCGGCGGTTTCGGCTCCGACCGCGCCGGTTCGGCGAGCTGCGCCGGGCGCACGGCCGGCGGGGTGGGCTTGACGACGGTGGGAGTGACCTCGGCGCAGGTCTGGTAGGTCGGGTCACAACCGATCGGGATCGAGTCCTCACTGGACTCCTCATCCTGGGTGCCCGCCAGGTCCGTCAGCCGCACCGGGTTGTCCCGGGCGTAGCGGTAGAGGTTCGCGCCGTCCACCGGACCCGCCGGGTCGGGGCTCGCCCACCTCGCCAGCCAGGGGGCGTAGTAGCGGGCGCCGTGGTAGCTCAGCCCGGACTCCTCGTCGCGTTCCCGGCCGGTGAACCGGTAGCGCTTGCGGGCGTACGAGCCGAACGACGTCTCGCCGTACGGGGTGAGCTCCTCCCGGTTCACGGGCGCCCCCGCCGCGTCGGTCACCAGGGGGCTGGACCCGAGGTGGTCGCCGTGGTGGTACTTCACCGCAGGCGTCGCGTCGTCCGGGAAGGGCATGCCCGCCCGGAACTCGGCGATGCGGGACTCGCCGTCCAGCACGTGCACGGTGGTGTTCTGCGTGACGGTGCCGCCCGTGCTGACCCGGCAGTGCTCGAACAGCGCACCGACGTAGACGGTGGTCTCGACCCGGCCGGACTTGCGCACCAGCTTCTTCACCCGCCGCCCGAAGCTGTCGTACAGGTACCTGGCCTGCACCGACGCCGGCCCGCCCGGCGGCTGGACGCGGAACTCCCGGAGCCGGCTGGCATGGTCCCACCCGAACCGCCGGGACGTCGTCTCGGTGGTTAGGTTGCCGGCCGCGTCGTAGCCGTACTGCAGCGACGTCGCGCCGAAGCCGACGGATGCCAGCCGGTTGCCGCCCGCGACCAGCGCCGGCGACCGCACCGAGCTCGACGTGCCGGCGACGTGCCGCAGCGTCGTCAGGTTGCCCTCGGCGTCGTAGGCATAGCACTCCCGGTACAGCCGGCTGCGGGTGACGTCGGTGCAGCGTGGCGTCGGGTCGAACGGGTCGGCCGGGCCGGCGGCGCACTCCCGCCCGGTCGCGGTGAGCAGGCGGTAGAGCGGGTCGTAGCCGAAGTCGCGGCGCAGCTGGTCGACACCGCTCTGGGTGCCGGGCACCCCGCACCCGGGCGTTCGCTCGGTGATCGACTCTACGTTGCCGACCAGGTCGTAGGTGTAGGCCAGGTCCTGGCGGGCAGGCCCCGTCGGGCGGTAGCTCAGCGGGTCGGGCCGGGTGAAGGCGTGCGTGCGCAGGCGGGTCAGCCGGAACGTGCGCGGGTCGTAGTCGTAGCGGGTCAGCAGCCCGTTGCCGAATGCGGCGAGCACCCGCTGGCCCCGGGCGTTGTAGCCGATCCGTTCCACGACGACCTGGCGGTCGATCTCGATCCGTACCAGCGCGCCGGCCCGGTCGTAGCGCGGCCGCAGCTCCCGCCTCCGTTGCTCGACGTCCGCCGGGCAGGTCAGCAGGACGGGCCGGCCCAGGGCGTCGTAGACGGTGTTCACGACGTAGCCCAGCGGATCCAACAGCTGCTCGGCACGCTGGGCGAACGTCTCGGCCGCGGCGGGCTGCCAGTCCACGCGGAAGCCGTCCGTCGCGGTGAGCACGGCGTCGGCGATCACCCGGCGGACGCTCTCGACCGGGTTGCCCTTGATGTCGTATCGACCGGTGGTGACCACCCCGGCCTCGTCGAAGTGCTGGAACACGCGGCCCAGCAGGTTGTCCGCGGCGGCCGCCTCGGTGTCCAGGTCTGCCTCGGCGCTGTCGCCGAAGAGCACCCGCTCGCGGAGGGTCACCGGCTCGTCGGCGGCGTCGCGGGCCCACAGCCGGACCGGTCGCCGCAGGGAGTCGTAGCCGCGCAAGGTCAGCGCCCCCCGCGCGTCCCGGGTCTCGACCGGGCCGCCGGCGGCATCGAGCACGGTGCTACGCACGCCGGTGTCGATGTGATCCACCCGCAGGGGCCGGTTCGCGAGGTCGTACACCTGCCGCAGCGCCACCCGGCCAAGGGCGTCGGTCACGGTCAGCGGGTTGCCGCGGATGTCGTAGCTGGTGAGCGTCGTGAACCACTCGGCGCCCGGATCCGGACCGGCCCGCACGACCGCGCGTACGGGCCGACCCAGCGCGTCGAACTCGACGCTCGACGGGGTGTCGGCGTGTGGATGGTCCTGGTCGTGGGTGCGGGTGGCGTTGTCCTGCTCGTCGTAGCGGAAGGCCTCCCACGGCGTGGGCACGAACCGGTCGGGGCCGTCGAGCGACGTCGGCACGCCGTAGATCACGCGCTGCTCGGAGCCGTCGGGATTGACCGTTCGCACCACCTGGCCCCGCGGATCGTACCGGGTCGTCACCGCGGCACCGAGGTTCGCCGGGCCCGGCGCGGCGTAGTCGAGCCCGCTGTCGAAGTACGGCTCGAACGAGCGAACCACCCGTCCTTTGTTGTCGTACACCGTGGCGCCGGTGACCCGCGCCCGGCGCGGATTGAGCGCCCCCGGGCCGGTCTCGTCGAACACCAAGTCCTCGGCCAGGTGGCGGGCCTGCAGCGGCCGCCCGAAGCCGTCGGAGTACTCCACCGACTCGAGCACGGCATCCCGATCGCCGGCCGGGGCGCCGTTGACCTGCGCATTGACGTGCTGCACGCGGCGGACGGTGCGCACCGACACCGGCTGACCCCGCTCGGCGAAGGCGAGCAGGTCGTGGTGCACGTGGGTGCCCGGTTCGTCGAGGGTGTCCCCCTCCTTGCCCCCGAGCTTGCCCAGCATCGCGACCTTCTCGACCAAACCCAGCGGGCTGAACGCGACGGCGGCGCGGTTGCCGTTCGGGTCGGTGACCTCGCACGGGCGCAGTACCCGGTAGTCGATCTCCGCGGAGGTGACCATCCCGGCCGGATCGGTGAGCGTGACCGCGAACATCGCGTGCGGGTCGTAGGCCACCGTCGTCTGGTTACCGAGCGGATCCCGACTGGCGACCAGCAGCCCGCGCGCGCCGGCGGACGCGCCTTGGCAGTCGTAGCGGCGCTGGCTGGTCACCGCGTACAGGCCCTCGGCCCGCTGGACGTAGCCCGCCCCGTGCGCCAGCAGCTCGGTGAACCCGCCCGGGTAGTGCCCGTCGGGCGGCGCGTTCGGATCGAGCGGCGCCGGCAACGAGGGTCCGTACGCGGCGGCGAGCACCTCCGGGGTCAGCACCAGCGTCTCGGCGCGGGTCAGCACTCCGTGCGCGCCGAGCCGGCCGACGCCCAGCCCCTCGAAGGGCGTGCCGTCGTAGTGGTTGCGGGTGGCCGCGACGAGGACTCGCTCGCTCGCGCCGGCGGCTGCCGCGGCGGCCAGCTCGAACGCTGTGGGCGTGCCGTCGTTGACGATCTCGAAGCGCCGCTGGGTGGCGACCCTGCCCAGCAGGTGGATCACCGCGTCCGAGCGGTGGGCGTAGCTGTTCTCGGTCTGGGTGGCCAGGTAGGGCGGCGTCGCAGGGACCGCCGACCGGTAGTCCCGCCCGCGCGGCACCGCCACCGCCGTCTCACCGGTCGGGAAGCCGAACTGGTCGTAGCCGTCGACGAAGGTCAACGAGGTGCTCGGGTCGTCGCCGCGTTCCCACTGTGTGGATCGGGTCGCGACCCGGTGCGGGAAGAACACGCCGTCGGCCTCCCGGCGGACCGCGTAGCCGTACTCGGCGACGGTGTAGGGCCGGTCGGCCCGCTCGGTGTCGTCCAGGGCGTACAGCTCGGTGCGCAGCACCCGGCCGCGCATGCCGCGCAGCGCGTCGCGCCGCTGCGCGGCGGTCACGTCGGTGGGCAGCGCGGTGGCCGGCAGCGCCGGCGGGTCGCCCCGCCAGTACTCGCCGACGTAGTCGGCCTCCCTCGGCCCGTCGAACCGGTCCCCGAGCGCGCCCTGATGAAACCAGGTACGGGTCTCGATCGGCGGCGAGAAGAACTCGCCCTCGATCACCTCGGTGTCTCGCTGGTCGACCCGGCCGAAGCCACGGAACTCGCGTTCGACGCCGTCCCAGTAGCCATGGTGATAGGCGAACGCTGTGGTCAGGCGGTTCCCGGAGATCGCATCAACCGACCGCACCCTGGTCACCACCTGGACCGGGAACGGCAGCGGAGTGCGCCATCGGGTGGCCGGGCGGGCAGCGTCGGCCACGGCGAACCGCGTGGAGGGGCCGTACTCGACCTGGGTCACCGCGCCCAGGTTGTTGACCACCTGCGCCAGCAGGTACGGCTTGGTCCCGCCGGTGAGGTCCAGGAAGTACAGCGTCGAGCGGTCCTCGTCGCTCCACAGCACCCCGGGGACCCCGGTGCCGAGGAGGTCGACCAGCCGCACGGTCACCCGCGTGCTCATCCGCGGCGTTCCGCGCACCTCGATCGGATCGCCCCATCCGTTGCCGCTCCGGTTGATCCACAGGGTCACCCGGTGGTCGTCGACATAGATCAAATCTGCTCGCCCATCGCCGTCCACGTCACCGAGCAGCACCCGGTCCGGGTCGTGATCCAGCGGCAGCCGGGGGCTGTCGGTCATCCGGATCCTGGGGCCCCAGTCGCCGCGGCCCCGGCTGGGCCAGTAGCTCACCCCGGTGTCGGTGACGTAGGCGATGTCGGTGAGGCCGTCGCCGGACATGTCCGCCAGCCGGACCCTCGGGTCGGCGAACGACAC
This sequence comes from Dehalococcoidia bacterium, assembly GCA_050248355.1. Classification (GTDB taxonomy): domain Bacteria; phylum Chloroflexota; class Dehalococcoidia; order UBA2979; family UBA2979; genus JAIBBD01. The sequence goes on along the minus strand of JBFWSN010000023.1, from coordinate 2,362 downwards.
GTCCGGAAACTCGCCCAGCGCCCGACGCGGTACCGCGCGCACCTCGGTCCAGCCGTCCTCGGGGTCGTTGAAGAAGCACTCCAGGCGCCCGCCGGTGCGCAGCGCGTCGGTCACCCCGTCGCCGGTCAGGTCGATCAGCCGGACCTCGGGGTCGGTCAGGTCGATGCTGGGCGCGGCCCGGTAGCCGTGGAACGAGCGGCGGTCGAACAGTCCGTCGAACCGCATGGGGAAGTAGCCGGCCAGCCGAGGCTGGGTCACCATCAGGTCGGGCCGGCCGTCCCCGTCGGCGTCGAGCAACCGCACGCCCGGCCCACCGAGCCGGATCCCCGCCGGTGCGTCCGGAATGGAGCGGGGCCGGTCGAAGCGGCCGTCGCCGAGGTTGCGCCAGAAACGAGCCGCATCCCCCAGCTCGAGCAGATCGGGCAACCCGTCACCGGTCAGGTCGGCCAACTCGAAGCCGGGCGCGCCCACCGCGCCGGCCGGCAGGTCGAACCCGTTGACGGTGACGAGCCGGCGACCATCGGGCTGGAACGTGGTGTAGCCGAACTCCAGCGGTGGCAGCGACTGCGTGCGCTCCCCGTCGTGGCCGGTCAGCCGCACCGAGCGCAGCTGCGACACCCCGTTGCCCCCGTCGGTGTGGTACTCCAGGCGCAAGCTGCTGACCAGCCGCCGCTCTCCGGCGTGGGTGAACACCTCCACGCCGATGCAGCGCCGCGCAGTGCGGATCTCGAAGCCGGCCCGGTACTGGGAGGACGGGTCCGGCCGCTGCTCGTAGGTAAACCGGGCGGTGATCAGGAAGTCGGGCTCGGACCGGTCCCCGACATCGGCGTAGCGAACCTCGCGCAGATACGCCTGGCTCCACCGATGCGGCGGCCGGTCACCGGTCTCGTGGTCGTAGTGGTACTCGATACGATTGCCGAACTGGTCGACGGTGCTGGTCAGCAGCCAGCGGAAGATCCGCGTCGGGTCGTCGGGATCGGCCACCACCGCCGGGTCAGCACCGGCGGCTCCAGGCGTGCCATAGGTGCTGACCAGCCCGTCCTTGCCCCAGACCACCCACACGTCGTCCGGGCCGCCGGACCGGTGGTCGATCCGCGCGAACAAGCCCTCCGTGCGCGGCCGGAACGCTCCACCACCGATCGCGACCAGGTCCTCGGCCCCCGCGAGCACGAACACATCCGATCCGTCGTCGTATCGGGGCACACCCCGGTCGGTCCGCCGGGCGACCCCGGGAACGCTGAGCGACCAGCCCTGTCCAAAGGGACCGCCGCCGCCGCCGGTGCTGTAGAGCAACGCCAGCTCGGGACCGAACCCGTTACGACCGGGCGGCAACGGGATCGGAACCGTGAAGTTACCGGTGCCGGTGTGCGGGTCGGGCGTGAACTTCTCACCCAGCCCGCGTACCGCCCCGCCCGCGCTCGGCAATGAGATGAGATCGGACGCCTCCGTGCCGGACATGACACTCTCCCCCCACCCGGGCGGCCGCTCACTCTTCCAGGCGACTTGGAGGCAACGCCATACTCCGATCGCGGCCACGATCGCCGCCGTACGGCCACCCGCGTTGCGACCGCCGCCGCGCTGCGCTGGGCCGGCGACCGCCGAGATCGCGACCTCCGCACCGTCCGAAGAGGCCCAGTACTTGCACCACGTCGACCTCCCGGTCGGTCACGCCGGCCGGGTTGTCCGGGCGCCGCCGGGGGACGCCGGCGCTGGCCGCGCCCGCGGCGTCGAGGACGGCCTCGGTGGCGGTGCGGTCCAGCCGCCCGGCCTCGGCCATCGCCCCCGCGGTCTCGGCGACCGCGGGGGGTGCCAGCGCCGGGCGCCAGGCGCACGGCTGGCCCAGGGGTTGCACGGTGTCGGCGGCCGCGAGCAGCAACGCCGGCACCGGCAGCTGCGGCCCGGGCAGCGAGCGGTGGTAGCCCGACCCGCACGGCTGCTCGTGGTGCAGCGACGCCAGCGCCCCGATCGGCGCCAGGGCGGACCGGGACAGCAGCCGTTCGGTGTGGTAGGCGTGCATCCGTACCCGCTCCCAGTCCAGGTCCGAGTACGGTGCCGGCAAGACCTTCTTCCTCAACCTGATCCGGTCGGTCGCGTTGGAGAAGCGGCTGGTGACCGTGCACGCCGACCTCTCCCCCGACCGGCGACTCCAGTCGACCAGCGGGCAGGCCCGCAGCCTCTACGTCGAGCTGATGCGCAACATGGCCACGCGGGCCAAACCCGAAGATGGAGCGCTGCCCGGCTTGGTGGAGCGGTTCGTCTCTCAGGCCACGACCGAGGCGCGGGAGTCCGGCGCGCCGGTGGAGAGCGTCATCCGCACTCGGCTCGCGTCGCTGCGCGAGATGACCGGCGGCTACGACTTCGC
>JBFWSN010000022.1:0-34723 GCA_050248355.1 Dehalococcoidia bacterium | reverse complement strand
CCTGGCGCGACGCCATGTGGGGCAAACTCGCCGGACACGGCATCGACGACCCGAACTTCCTGCAGCCCGACCGCCCGATGAGCGCCATCGGCGGCTGAAAGGACGCCCCCATGACCCCGGCGACCACTGGACGATCGCGCCGGGCGGGCCCGTGTCTGTCCCCCACACGAACACCCCCGGGCGCGCGGTGTAAGCCCGTCGCCCGTGGCCCAGGACGCACAGTGCACATTCCTGGGCCAAGGGGCGGTGCAGCGACGAGGGACGGTGCAGCGCGTCAGGGTGCTGCGGAACTGCGCAGGACCGCCTGCGGACGCGTGTCGACGTCCAGTGAAAAGAGGTCCGCCCGCGCATAGTGACCCACCGGATCGAAATCCAGGTTCCCGCGGGCGATGTCGCCCATGTCGAGGTCGGCCACGAGCAAGGTCGACCGCTCCCGCTCGGGACCGGCGAGCACCTCCCCGAGCGGGCTGACAATCATGCTCGCTCCGTCACACATGACGTCGCTCGGAGCCCCGCCGACCGGGTAGTCCTCCGGGTAGTCCCCGCGACGGATGAACTGGTTCGAGCTGAGCACGAAGCAGCGACCCTCGAGCGCGATGTGCCGCATCGTCGACTCCCACGTCTCCCGCGGGTCGGCCGTCGGGGCACACCAGATCTGCACCCCCTGCGCGTACATGTACGTTCGCAGCAGCGGCATGTAGTTCTCCCAGCAGATCGCGACTCCGATCCGCCCGTAGCGCGTCTGCACGACGGGCGGACGCGACAGGTCCCCGCTCCCCCAGGCGATTCGTTCGGCACCCGTCGGCATCAGCTTGCGGCGGGAATTCAGCAGTCCCTGTTCTGGATCGACCCACACGGCTGTGCAGTAGAGAGTGCCCCCTTCCTTCTCGATGACTCCACCCACCAGGAGCACATCGTGCGCTCCGGCAATGCGCTCGAGTTCTCGACGTGCAGATCCGTTGAGGTCGACCGCCGCGTCGTGATACCGGCGGAACCACTCCCGGCCCTCGGGCTCCCGACTGCCGAACACAGAGCCGAACGCGAAGCCTCGCGGGTAGCCGCCGACGTACGCCTCTGGGAACACGGCGAGCCGGCACCCCCTCGCTGCGGCCTCGGCCGCGAGCCCATCCAGCTCGGACAGGCTCGCTTCGGCGTCGAACGGCACCCCGGCCGCCTGGATCACGCCTGCGCGGACGGGCCGAACGGGCGTCACAACTGGATCAGTTCGGTCATCACGGTCTTCCAGGGCTCCCGATGCCCGTGCATCGTGTCCGGGTCGGTGTCGCGAATCCGTGCCAGCTCAGCGGTCAGCAACTGGAGCGGGACCATCCCGGTAACCGGCCTGAGCAGGGGATGTGGCGACGTGAAGGCAAGATCGCCATGCCCGTCCTCGACCACGGAGAGAGCCGTGTTGCCCAGCCTTTCGAGTGCCGTGAGCAGCAGGTCGGTCCGACCTCCGTCGGATCGACCTGGTTCGATCACAACCGCAGCCATGCCGGGCCAGAACCCGGCAGGGGTCCCGTGGAGGGCGAACTCTGGAGACATCGCCTCGGTCCACATCCAGGCGCCTTCCTTGATCTTGAGGGCAGCTTCCTGTGCGGTCGGGAGGTCCTGCTCGAAGCCCACGACGAGAAGAGTCTCCGCTCCCGCCAGGACCTGGGCTGCGCGCGCCGGGTCACCCAGTGCCAAGGTTCGAGCGACGGCGTCGGGCAACTGGTCGATGCCGCCGGCGAAGGCCTGCTCGGCACTGCGGTCGAACTGCGCCGCGATCTTCGCGAGAACTGCGAGCGAGCTCAGATAGGAAACGGTGAACGTCCCGGCCGTCTCGCTGGCGCAGGTCCGCAGGGTGTGGTCAGCAGGCTGTCGAGGGGCGGTCTGGCCGACGATCGAGACCGTCGCGGCGCCGACCTTCCGGGCGCGCTCGAGGGTTGCGAGCGGAAAGATCTTGTTCCCTCGATGGCTGATGACGATCAGCTGGTCGGCGCTGCGCAGCGGGGCCGTCGTGCCCATGTCATGGGCATCGATCGCGAGCGGTCGGACGACGCCACCGCTCAGGGTGGTGATCCAGTTGGCGGCCACGCGCGCAGCGTGCAGGGATGTTCCGATGCCGGTGAAGATGATCGGCCGCTCGGGGTCGAGACGAGGTGCCTCGATGTCGCCGAGGATCTTGGCAAGGACCGCCGGGGTCGACGCGATCTGGGTGTCGAGATTGTTCATCGGGCTACGGCCGCCTCTCGGGTCGAACTCTTCCAGTGGTCCACGGCACGGCGCTGGAGCATGCCGCGGTACTCCTTGGTCGTCTCCGGCAGGAGCTCACCGGTCCCCCAGTCCAGGATCACCCCGTACTGGCGGACGAGGTCCAGCGTGTCGAGTTCTCCGGCGCGGAAACGCTCCGCGATTCCCTCCGGAGCCTCGGCCAGCCAGCCCACGCGCTCCCGGCGGATCCGCTCCCGCTGCACACGCGTGGCCTCTTCGTCCAGCCGGAAGACATCCAGGTCGCGGTCGATCTCGATCACGACGACCCCGTAGTCGGTCAAGGCCCGCTCCACGCTGACGTACTCGTCGATCACATCCTCGATCACCAGCGCCGGGTCCCGGTCGAGCGGGTCACCGAGGCCACCGCCTCCCGCGGAGGGTCGGGTGAACATGTCTCCTTCCGACACGGAGACGTTCGAGAAGATCGCGCCCATGTAGGTCGCCTCACCACCGGCGGGGGTCAGCCACAACCCGTGCGGGACGGAGGGCAGTCCGCCCTGGATGCCCCAGGTGATCGACCGCGCCCGGTCACAACAGTAGGACATGACGGTGTTCGCGACGCCCGTGAGCGTGCCGCCCTTTCGAACCCCGCAGCCTCCCCGGAACTCGCCGGGTCCTCCTGAGTCCGTGGCGATCCGATGCTCGGTCGTCACTACCGGCGAGAGTCGTTCCTGCCCCTCGAGCGGTTGAACGGCCTCTCCCACGCCGAAAACGGCGGACGTCGCGCTCGCCCCGTCCTTGCCGTTCCGGCCACCCCAGCCGCCGACCATCCAGTCGTACCACATGAAGATGCCCATGCCGTCGCCGCGCGTGTCCCGACCGCCGACCAGGAGGTACTCGATGTCGGTACAGCAGGCCATTGCCCGCTCCGGCTGGACGTTCGACCAGAGCTCGAACGTCGCGTTCGCGACCTTGCCGTAGCTGCCGGAGCAGAAGCCCGTCACGGCCGTCGGCCAGACAGCGTTGACCACCGTGCCGGCGGGGCCGAGGTCGACGTCGATGACGCGATAGAAGCCCGAGTTGAGAGGGATGTCGGGGAAGAACATCTTCGTGCCGGTCACGATCCCCGAGAACGACGACCCGAAGGTTCCGTTGAGGAAGGTCGCGACCGCGGCCGCCGAACCGGAGAGATCGTAACTGATGCGATCACCGGCAATGGTCATCTTGACGACGACCGGGACGAGTCCTTCGCCCTGCGCCGGGTCGTAGTCGAGGTAGTCGGTCGTCTCCCACGTGCCGTCCGGCAGCTCCGCGACCCGCTGGCGGGTGAGGCGTTCGACGTAGTCCTGCACGTCCTGCATCGCGATCAACACGGTCTCGCGGCCGTACTTCTCGACCAGGCGGAGCAGCTCGACCTCCGCGATCCTGGTTGCTTCCATCTGGGCGTGCAGGTCGCCCTCAGCAGTCTCCGGGGCTCGGGTGTTGGAGACGATCATCCGTGCGACGTCGGCAAGGTGGCGGCCTCGGTGCGTGATCCTCAGGGGTGGGATTCGGAGACCTTCTCCGAAATGCTCCTTCGCATTGACGTCGAACGAGCCGGGGACGCTGCCGCCGATGTCGGCCCAGTGACCGTTGGACTGCGAGAAGCCGATGAGCTCGTCGTCGGCGAAGATGGGTCGCACGATGCGTACGTCGGAGAAGTGCGTTCCGCCCAGGTAGGGGTCGTTCACGGCGAACACGTCGCCCGGATTGATGTCCTCGGCGAAGGCCTCGATGACAGCCTTTGCCGTGAAGTGCAGCGTGCCGACATGGACTGCAATGTCGGCGCTGCCCTGCATGACCGTGTTCCCGTCTCGGTCGCACAGCGCGGAGGAGAAGTCCCGGGCGAAGATGACGAATGAGTGGCACGTCCGCAGGATCTGCTCGGCCATTTGGTCGACGATGGTCGTGAAGGAGTTCTTCAGGACCTCCAGGGTGACCGGGTCCAGCTGGTACGTGCTGTCCGAAGCCGTGGTGGAGGTGACGGTGGCAGTCATCAGACAGTGATCCTCAGGTTCAGCCAGGCGTCGACCTCGGCGACGGCGCCCGGAGGGATGGGGGTCGTCGAGTCGAGTTGCTCGACGATCGCCGGGCCTTCGATGACCGCTCCGGCCAGCAGCGAGTCGCGGCTGTACACCGGGGTCTCGCAGGGTCCGGAATCGCCCTGGAACCAGACGGTTCGGGTCTTCGACGCAACGGGCGCCGACCTGACGGGCTCGTGGCGCGGAAGCTCGGGCTTCGGGACCGTCCCGATCGCTGTCACGTTCAGCCTGTAGATCTCCACCGGGGTGCTGTCACGCCGGAAGTTGTGCTCACGGGCGTGCTCGGCGTGGAACGCTTCGACCACGCCCGAGAAGTCCTCGAACCTCCCGTTCACGGGAACCGAGATCGAGCGCCACTGGCCGACGTAACGCATGTCGATCGAACGGAGGAGATGCATGTCCTCGTCCGACACGTTCTCCGTGCACAGGCGCTCGTACGCCTCGCCCTCCAGCTTGACGAACTCGGACTCCACATCGCCGGGGTCGACGGTGTCGACACGCCCGAGGAACATCGACGAGAGATCGTGCTGGATGTCGACGAGCAGGCAGCCGAGGGCCGAGGTGATGCCTGGATTCGGAGGAACGAGAACAGTCGGGATCGAGAGCTCACGCGCAAGGTCGACCCCGTGTAGCGGGCCGGCCCCACCGAAGACGACGAGCACGAACTCCCGAGGGTCGTAGCCCCGACGGATCGAGATCAACCGGACTGCGTCGGCCATGTTCGCATTGGCCACCCGAAGGACCGAGTTCGCCGCCTCGTGGACGTCCAGGCCGAGCGGCTCCGCCACTCCCTTACGAATGGCTGCCTCCGCCGCGACAACGTCGAGGCTCATGCCGCCGTTGATGAGCTCGGCACCCAGTCGTCCCAGGATGAGGTTCGCGTCGGTGTTGGTGGGGTCCAGGCCGCCGCGGCCGTACGCGGCGGGACCCGGTGTCGCACCGGCGGATTGTGGACCGTTTCGGAGGGCGCCGGCGTCGTCGAGCCAGGCGAGCGAACCACCGCCCGCCCCGATGGTCAGAACCTCGATGCTCGGCAGACAGATCGGATAGCCGTATTCGACGGTCCATTCCTTCGTCGTCCGGAGAACCCCGTCCGCCACCAGCGAGATGTCGGTGCTGGTGCCTCCCATGTCCAGGCCTATTGCGTTGGGATAGCCACTGAGCGTCGCGATGTGTCGGCTGGCGATGGCGCCGGCGGCGATCCCGGACGCAGACAATCGCACCGCGAGCTTCTCGACCGTCTTGGGCGTCATCACGCCGCCACCGGAATGGAGGATCAGGAGGTCGCCTTCGTACCCGTCGGACTTGAGGTTGCGGCTGAGACGGTTGACGTATCCGCTGACCAACGGGGCGAGCACGGCGTTGGCCGTCGTCGTCGAGAAGCGCTCGTGCTCGAAGATCTCCGGGAGAACCTCGCTCGACGTGGTCACTCGTACCTTCGGGAGATGTTCGCGGAGGATCTCGGCCATGCGCTGCTCGTTCGCAGGATTCGCATGAGCGTTGATGAAGCAGACCGCCACGGTCTCGACCTTCTTGCGCCGGATCACGTCGACGACCTTGATCGCTGCGTCCTCATCGAGCGGAACGAGAACCTCGCCGGCGTAGTCGACACGCTCTGCGACCTCGTAGCGGTCGCGCCGCCGCACATACGGTGGCGCGACGTCCTTGTACGCGTCCCACAGATCTTCCTTCGTCCCGCGACGAATCTCGATGATGTCGCGGAACCCCTCCGTCGTGACCATCGCGGCGCGAGGCAGGCGGCGGGTGATGAGGGCGTTCGTCGCGACGGTCGTCCCGTGACAGAACAGGGCGACGTCTTGCAGGTCGACGCCGGCTTTCGCAACGCCGTCGAGGACGGCATCGATCGGATCGACCGAGGACGGCACCTTCTCGACACGCATCGCGGCGGTGTCGTCGTCGAACACGCAGATGTCGGTGAACGTTCCACCGACATCGACAGCTACCCGGGTTTGTACAGGACTCATCTGCTGCTCCTGATCGTCAGGTCCTCGCGCTCGTGACATTGGCGGCCCCGTCCGGCTTCCGCATCACGTTCGCCTCTACGTCTACTCAGGTCTGCGTCCGGCCGGCCGACCCGGAAAACCTGATTGGTACGCTAGTTTGAGCCGGGAAAGCGGACCGGACAACATGCCAATCGGGCAGGATTGGACTGAGAATGCGTGGTGGGCAGCTCGACACCGCGCTCCTGGGCGACTGGCTGCGCGCTGACGGCCCGCTCTACCTGAAACTGGCGAGCGCGCTTCGTGCAGCGGTCGAACGCGGCGACATCCCCGCCGGCACCCGCCTGCCCCCCGAACGCACACTGGCCCAGTCGCTGCAGGTCAGCCGAGCCACGGTCGTCAGCGCGTACAAGGTGCTTCGCGCCGAGGGCTGGCTGCTGAGCCGACAAGGCAGCGGCCATGTCGTGAGCCACCGCACGCAGGACGACGCCCGCCCGCTGCTCGACAAGGAACTCGTCGAGGGACAGGCGCTCAACCCTCTCATGCGTCGACATGATCCCGGCGACCGTGGACTCGTCGACTTCACAGCATCCCAGCAGTCGTCGCTCGGGTCCTTCCTGCGCGAGGAGACAACCGCGTCCGGCGACGAGCTTCAGGCGCTGGCCGCCGATGCCGGCTATCAGCCGTCGGGTCTGGAAAACCTTCGTGAGGGTGTCGCGCGCTACCTGACTTCGCAATTCGATCTCCCGACGACGCTGGACCAGATCTTGATCACGAGCGGGGCCCAGCAGGCCATCTGGCTGACCGGTCAGCTGTACGCTCGTCACGGGGACAACGTCGTGCTCGAGAACCCGACGTACTCAGGCGCGATCGACGCCTACCGGATGATCGGGGCGCGGCTGTCCCCGGTGCCCGTCACTGCCGACGGGTTCGACATCCAGGCCCTCACATCGTTGCTCCCCGCTCTTCGTCCACGAGTGGTCTTTCTCTCCCCGACCTGCCATGCACCCACCGGCGCCGTAATGCCGGAGGAGCAACGTATGGCACTCATCGATCTGGTTGACGAACATCAGATCACCACCATCGAAGATCAAACGATGCTTCCGCTCCTTGTCGACCCGGTGGCCCCGCCTCCTCTTGCGGCCCTGTCCGGCTCGGCCCCCGTACTCAGCGTCGGATCTCTCAGCAAGATCATGTGGCCTGGGCTGCGGACCGGCTGGGTTCGCGCACCTCTGCCAGTCATCGAACAGCTGACACGGATCAAGGCGGCGACAGATCTGGGTGGCTCGCTCGTGGGACAGCACATCGCCGCCCGTCTGCTCGGGCGCGCCGAGGAAATACGTCGACTTCGCTGCGCACAGGTGGCGGAGTCCCTCGACGTCATGTGCGAGTGCCTTACGCGGATGCTTCCCGACTGGACGTGGAGCCGGCCGGCCGGCGGACTCTCCATATGGATCAGATTGCCGACGCACGGCGCCGTAGAATTCACGCAGCTTGCGCTTCTCCACGGCGTGAAGATCGTCCCGGGCCCATCTCTGTCGTTCGACGGCAGCAACGACGACTACATCCGGCTCCAGTTCGTGCAGCCGCCGGAACTGGTCGACCTCGGGGTTCGCAGGCTTGCCCAGGCTTGGCGTTCATATGCATCCTGACCGCGGAGAAGCGCTCCGAGCCGACCGGGGACACAGCAGTTGCTCAGGTGGGATGCGGTCGAGAACACGTTGCCGCACACAGCACGCCGAGCAGCGCCATCACCGCCCCACCGACGAGGACGACCACGCTGACGTTGATACCGCCCAGGATAACGAGCAACAAGCCACCGGCGAGGAGCCCACGCGGCAGTGCGCTCGCGTCGGACATGCTCCTGCACCTCACCGCACCCGGGCTTGCTCCATCCATGTGCCGGGGTGGTGCCCCGGTGTACCGGAAAAGCACTGCGAACTCAGGATCTCTTTTCAGCAGATCCCGCTCGATACCTTCGAGGGCGAGTCGCTCGTGTTCACTCAGCATTCCATCTCCCGAACTCGAATATAGGCATACTCCGAGCCTGACAGGAATTCGTCGCCGCACTCTCTCAGCCGCAACCGGCCGGATCACCACGAACCGGACCGCGGTCGAGGTCGCGCCACCAACACATTGTCGGGCGCGGACGACCGACGCCATCGGTGCTCGAGCCATTCAACTCGGCCCGCGGCGGCCGCCGGATCAGCAATAGAACGAAGATCTACATCGATCGACGCGTCGACCGCTGCCGTACGTCAGCCAAAGGGGGCGAATCGTGTTTCACCGAAGGATGAAGACTCACGTGTGGTGAGACGCGCATTCTCGTCACGACCTGCACTGCCAGGTAGATGTCGACGATGGTCGACAGATCCCGCAGCGATCCACCGATCAACTCCTCCGCCTTGCTGATACGATAGCGGACCGAGTTCGCATGGATATGCAGCTCATTCGCGGTGTCATTGATGCTCAGACTGTTCTCGAGATACACCAGGAGCGTTTCGAGGATAGGGCCGTTCCCATCCATCCTCGACAGCAGATCTCGCGCGCGACCACGAAGCTGGTCCTCGTTCCCCGTACTTATCGCGATATCCGCAACGGTGAAGTCCTCGAACCTCTGGACCGCGCTCCGCCCTTCACTCCTGGTCAGCGCTCTCGTCAGCGCCAGTCTCGCGTCTCGATAGCTGTTGACGATCTGATCGAGCGCCGCGACCTTCCTGCCGACGCCCGCGGACGCCGTGAAGCCACGACCTTCGAGGACGGCAACACATTCTTCGATCAAGGACACCCCGGACGCCTGGACGAGCAGGACGATCAGTCCGTCGATCGACGCGACGAGGTTCGGCGCCGACGAGTTGGCCATCAAGCCGCGTGCAATCTGTGTCGATTCGCGGAGCTGCTGGCCGTGCAGCTCGGGATCGAGGCGCTTCTCGCTCCACCGCGGCAACGCCATCGTAGCGACGTAACACGGACTGTGGGAGACGAAGCCGAACGGCCTGAGCAGATCCCAGCCGAACCGTCCCTGCTCGTTACCCGAGATCAGTCTCCCGAGCACATCCGCTCGCTGAAGTGCTTCCTCGTTCGCAGCCGCGCGCCGGCTCAGAGCTATGACGTCGAGTAGCTGTTCGACGGTGGCGATGAGAGGCGAAATTATGTCATCGGAAGTGGCGGAGCCGCGCTTCGCCAGCACGATCCAACGGTGCGTGTCGTCCGAACCCACGATGAGCGACGCCACGACATGCCATTGACCTACCGTGAAATGCTGCCGTTCCTGTGTGTTCTTGTCCATGCTGCGCCAGATAACTTCTGCAGGTCCGTCGCCGGTGACCGAATGGACTCGACCGTCCGGGTAGTACAGGATGACCGTGCTGTGCACGACTGCGCCGAGCCTGCGCAACAGGGAACCTGTCGGGTCAGGTGCCGACACCGCGGATATGAGACTCGATTGCAGGGTCAGGAGACGCTGGTAGAGCTGAAGGTCGGCGCGCGTGACGCGCTCGTTGATGGCATCTTTGATGTCGCGTAACGACGCACTCGAACCCGCCGTCAGCAGAGCCAGCCCATGCTCCTCCGCCGCGGCACGCATGGCAGGGAGGACACCGTCCGCGTTCGCAACGGCCCGGACTACACCAGCGGCGCCGGCGCGGTGAGCCGCTGCAACGAGCCGCATGTCCGCCGCCTCGTCCGAACCAACCGGACCCCCGCTGGTCAGCAACAGGAGTCCGCGGTGGTGGTCGCTGCGCGGTTGTTCGCCGAACTGGAGGAACGCCGAGCCGACGAGCTCTGTCCGAAGCGCCTCCTCGCCGCCGACCACCAGCTCCAGATCGAGCTCGTCCTGTCGAAGGACATCGCCCAAGGTAAGTGTCATCGGTCCTCCCCAGTGCCACGTCGTTGGGGCGTCATCGGGTAGAAGCCCATCGCTCCTTACACAACCGGCGTCGCCGCCACGGGTTGCTGCTCGTTGGGACGACGAGCTCATGCATGCCCGCGGCGGCGCCGCCTTGTGGCGATACGGTCAGCCTGCGACCGCAGCCGGCGAGAGCAGTGCCTCCCGGTGGCTGGTGAGCTCTCGAACTACCTGAGCCGAGTCCAGCCCTGGCGCCAAGGACCCGCAGTACGACGTTACCGCGGCATCGGCCAGCGGTGACCACTTGTTGAACCAGGACTGCACCAGATCACGGTTCGCCTCCCCGTGCTCGGCCGAACCCAGCGCGTAGCTCAACAGTGCCTCGGACCACCGGGCAGTCCGCTCGCTGTCGATGAGCTGGGCTCGACAGAGCAGCGCCAGGAGGGTGTCACCGTTCTCCTGAGCGGCTGTGGACAGGAAACGGAGCAACGCCGCGTCGATGGCCGGCTTGGCGACGAGATTCAGCGCGACGAACTGCTCTGCCCAGTCCCAGGTGACCAGGGTTCGTTCCATCAGCTCACGGAACTCCTGCCACGCAGGGTGCTCCTCCCACCCGGCACGCTCCTGCTTGCCGAAGTCGAAGTCCGGGTGGGTGGTGCGGAGCTCCGCGGTCCGGTACGCCACGCGCGACACCCACCGGAGCTGGTCGCCCGACTCGAAGATGAAACAGTTCTCGATCGTGCTCGACGGAGAGAGTGCCGCAAGGTACGCCGCGGCCATCTGGACCGTGTGCAGCAGATACTTCCCGGGCGTGTAGAAGGTAGCCAGTTTCCCGACCCACTCCTGGGTAAGCCCCTCGTCGTGCTCGTTGCCGCTGTGATCCTCCAGGAGGGCGTCGACGTGCGACTCCTGGCCGTCCTGGATCATGTTGTACGTACGGTAGACGAGCTGGTCCGGGTCCCTGAAGCCGTCCCAGTCCTCGTGACGAAGCGGACTGTTGTTGCGGTACTTGATGTACCACTGGCTCAGCGGGACGGCAGGCCCCATCGCCCAAGGCGCGTCGTCGTCCGTGCTCCAGAGCAGGTTCGTCGACACGATCTCGTACTCTGTCGGGCGTCGCTTGTTCTTGGCAAGATGACTCCACGTCCTCAGCGGCTTGAAGTCGTCCTTATGCTCGGCGGCCACGATCATCGGCTCCAATCTTGTCCGAAACTGTCAAGGCTTGATGAAGTACCAGCGCATGTAGGCATCATGCGTTTCGATCTGCCCCGAGTAACCGGTCAGGTTGACCTCGAGCTCCTGCATGGTGAACGGACGGCCGAGCAGCCGCTCCATCGTTGCTCGCCGAATCACCAGACCGCCCTCCGCTTCCACACGGACGTAGGTGCGGTGATCTTCGACGAAGATCTTCTTTCCCGGGTTGTCTTCCTCGATCGCCTCCACGGCGACGACAGAGATGTCGCCGCCCCGTAGGAGCGGACCCGCGCGAAGCGCGGATTCGCGGGTGCTGGTTTCCGTCATTGTCGCCGCGCTCCTGTTCTACCTACGCCACTACTCAGGCGTGTGAGTGGTATGGATCGATGCCGTCGACCGCTACGTATACGAATTCGTCACGTTCCTCGACGGGATACATCGCAAGCTTCGCGTCGTCCGGATTAATGCTTCGGCCGGTCTCCACATCGAACTCCCACAGGTGCGCGCCGCAGGTCAACGTGCATCCGTCGAAGTCGCCGTTGCGCAGCGGGTAGTCCTGGTGGGGACAGACGTACTGCACGGCACGAATGGATCCGTCATCGGTGCGCAACACGACAATCGTCGTGCCCGCCACCGTGAACTCCTTCATCTCGCCGGCCCATAGATCATCTGTGGCGCACACGCGGTGAAACCGCGGGGCGGGCAATTCGGACATGGCTGTCCTCCCCCGCGGTCCCCCGGCCGACGGCCGGAGGACCGCGCACGACTATTCGTCCGACACGTAGATGTCGATCTGCTGGAAGTGCCTGAGCTTCGCCTCCGCCACCGTCATCGATCGCGGGAACGGGTTCGCATCGTCGGTGTCCGTCGTCGGCCGCACCCTGAGCAGTGCGCCCGGCTTGGGGTGTCGGGCCTGATATCCCACGGCAGGAGCCAGACATGCATCGACGACCTGATCCATCGTGTAGTCGGTGTCGACGTCGATGATGCGGGTATGGGCGTCCTTCTCAAGCCGCCCGATGATGGCAAGGGGACTCATACGATCCTCCGGTTGAGTCGAATCCGCGCGCGCCGGTTGGACGGCGCGCATTCCGATCAGCTACCCGCGATGCGGGCCGCCACCAGGCCGGGCTCGTCGTAGGCCTTGACCCACGCCAGGTCGTGGGCGTCGCGGCCGCCCTGGCTGATCACTCCGGAACCCATGTACTGCAGGATGTTCTCCGGCGTGTTCGGCGAGATCTCGCCGTTGTACATGCGGTCCGCGATCGTGTTGAACGTCTTGTAACGGTCGGGCTCGAGCTCGAAGATCCACTTGCAGGGAGTGCTGCAGAAGCTGTAGAGCCGACCCTCGTGGTCGAGCTGGTGCGCTCGCGCCTCCCAGACGGTCCCGCCCTTGTTGGAGATCGGGATCTGGCACATGTTGCACATGGCCGGCATGCCGATCGCTTCGGACTTCTCGGGGTGACCTGCGCGGATGTTCTCGATCATCACGTCCCAGTACATCCCGAACGTGTCGTTCCAGCCGGGGTACTTCTCCTCGAGCCACGCCCGCTCACGCGGTCCGACGTTGCCGGTGGGGTTCCACCAGAGCGTGTTGCGCCATGCCCACGTCGCTGCGGCCTGGCAGTGGTGGTGGGTCCCGACGTCCTCCAGGAAGATGTCCCAGTACCACGGCCGCTCCAGGCCGAGGTCGAGCAGCTGCCGCTCGAACTGCTCCCCGACGAACTCGGTCATGTACTCCTTGAACGACCGATCGCGCTTCTCCAGCGGAATCCAGTAGTCCATCGGGATGCCGGTCAGGATCGCGAAGATGCGGTGGATGCGCCAGAACGCGATGTCGACCGCCTGCTGCGCCTCGGCCTTCCTACCGTTGCGCACCATGATCTCCAGGACCGGCGTCCCGATCTGGGCGTGCCGGGCCTCGTCGGACTGGATGCTCGTGATCAGGTTCGAGAACGTGAAGTCGCCCATGTTGGCCGCATCGGCCGACAGGCCGATCATCTGGATGTTGGTGAGTCCGGTCTCGAACGCGAAGTTCAGCATGATCGACGTCGTCACGGAGTCGCGGGTCATCATGACGTCGTCGAGCGCGTGCCGGCCGGCGATCGCAGCCCAGTTCTTGCTGTGGTGCGCCTGGTGGGCCCAGTCGAACTGCCGGTCGAGCGAGACCAGCTGGTGCGGGAAGTACAGCTGGATCTGTCCGTGCCGGAGCTCGTCGAGCATTCCGAAGGTCGCCATGTTGCGCATTCCGGGTGCCTTGGAGAAGCGCGTCATCCGGGCGTCGGACTGGCAAGCGGCGTACTCGGACAGCGCGATGGCGCCGTAGTGCAGCTTCAGCATGCTCAGGTACGCCGGATCGGCGTCCTCGTAGTAGCTCGAGCGCGCCAGGGCCGCCTTCACCGAGTAGGCGCCGGCGTCCTTCTCCCGCTGGACACTGACGTACTCCCGGTAGGAGACCTTGTAGGGCTCGTCGAACCTCTCCCACTCCTCGACGGGGATTCCGTACGGGTCGCTCTGGTCCGGCGGGAACAGTTCGTCGACCTCGACGTACCGCGGCGTCCAGTTGGTGTCGCGTGCGATGTCGTACCAGACCGATCGCTCAAGAAGTGGCATTCCTGTACCTCTCATTCATCTTGACACTCGACTTGATCATCGAACATTCTGGACGCCCGACCGAGGACGCCTTCATGTTCGCCAATATTGGACGCACCGATGCTGCAGGATCTCCCGAAACTGGTCGGTGGTCCGCGACAGCAGTCGGCCACTTCCCCAATCCAGAATAACTCCGAATTGCCGAACGAGATCGAACTCGTTCAGCTCTCCATTGACGAACATCTCTGCGACTGCCAGCGGCGACGCCTGGAGCGCGGCACTGCGATGTGCCCTCAGCCTTTTTCTCTCCGCCGCCGTCCCGACATCGTCGATATGAACTGAGTCGGGATCCTCGGACTCGCAGCGGACCACGACGCCGTAGTCCTGCCGGGCACGGTCGACCGACACGTACCCGTCGATCACGTCGGCACGCACTGCTTCCGGGTCACGATCGAGCGGGTCTCCGAAGCCACCTCCCCCCGCCGAGGGTCGCTCCAAGGAATCGCCCGGAACGACGGAGAGCCTGGAGGCGAGCGCGCCGAGATAACGTGCGCCCTGGGTCCGCGGGTTGATCGAGAGCCCGTGCGGGCAGCTCGGCAGGCCTCCTCTGGTACCGGTGATGACAGATCGCGCCCGGTCCGAGCAGTACGACAGCACAACCGCGTCACCATCGGTCAGCGTGACTTCCTTGACGAGTCCGAGGCCTCCCCGAAATTCACCCGGCCCCGCGGAGTCGGTCCGAAGCTCGCAGCGGCCCGTCAGTATCGGCGAAGAACGCTCCTGCATTTCGATCGACTGGATGGCATGTCCCACACCGAAGATCGACGCGGTGGCGTTGGAACCGTCCTTGCCGTTGCGCCCGCCCCAGCCGCCGGCCATCCAGTCGTAATACATGAACGGACTCTGCCTACCACGCCGGACGTCACGGCCTCCCAGCAGCAAATATTCCAGATTGAAGGACGTGCTGATGGCCCGGTCGGGCATTATCTCGGACCAGATCTGGAATATCGCGCTGACGATCTTCTCGTACGGGCCTGCGTAGAATCCGGTCACCGCCGTCGGCCATGCCGCATTGACGACGGTCCCGGACGGCCCGAAGTCGACGTCCAAGGGTCGGTAGAAGCCGGAGTTCAACGGAACGTCGGGAAAGAATGTCTTCGTCCCGGCCACGATGGCGGAGAAGGTTCCGCCGAAAGCGGAGTTGAGGAAGCTGCCGACAGCGGAGTGAGAGCCGTTCAGGTCGTACTGAACCGTGTCGCCGCTGATGTGCATGCCGACCCGGATCGGCACGAGTCCGTCACCGATCCTGGGATCCGAGTCGATGTAGTCCTCGGCCTCCCAGCGCCCGTCCGGCAGTTCGGAAAGGCGTCGACGTACGACTCTCTCCACATAGGCCTGCGACTCCTCGAAGGCAGCGAGAACGGTTTCCCGCCCGTACTTCTCGGTGAGGCGCAGCACCTCACGTTCGCAGACCCGGGTAGCCTCGGCCTGGGCGAGCAGGTCCCCCTCGGCCTCCTCCGGGGCGCGCGTATTCGATGCGATGAGCCGCGCTACGTCGGCCAGGTAGTTCCCGCGCGACCAGACACGCACCGGCGTGATCCGCAAACCCTCACCGAAGTGTTCGACCGCCGTCGTGTCGAACGACCCCGGGGCGGCGCCGCCCACATCCGCCCAGTGGCCGTTGCTCTGCGCCATACCCATGAGCACGCCGTCGGAGAAGATCGGTCGAAGGACCCTCACGTCGTTGAAGTGAGTGCCACCCACATAGGGATCGTTGAGGACGAACACATCGCCCTCGTAGATGTCGCCCGGGAATGACCGGAGAACGGCCTTCGCCGAGAAGTGGAGAGTTCCGACCTGCACGGCGACGTCTTGGCTTCCCTGCGCGACCGTATCGCCATTGGCGTCACAGAGCGCGCCGGAGAAGTCGCGTGCATGGATGACGAAGGAGTGCGACGTCCGCAGGAGTTGCTCGGCCATCAGGTCGACGGCCGTGACGAAGGCGTTGCGAAGCACCTCACCGGTGATCGGGTCCAACGCCGCTCCGCCTGGATCGAGAGCGAGCGGGACAAGTCTCGAGACCGTCATCAGTCGATCACCTGCGCCGTCGGCGTGACCCTCAGGTTCAGCATGTCGTCGACGACAGCCGCCGACCCCGGCGGCAGCAGGGTGGTCGAGTCCGTCTGCGACACCAGCGCGGGCCCTTCCACCCGTGCGCCGGGAAACATGTGTGCACGCTCGAAGACCGGCGTATCGATCCACGCGTCGGTGTCCAACCGGACCCGTCGCCGCGTCGACGGCTTCAATGGCGGTGCACCCCACGTTCCCGGAACTACCTGCGGCTTGTCGATCACACCGATGGCCGATACCGCCAGCTGGTAGAACTCGACCACCGCTCCTGGCTGGCTGAAGCCAAATTCTCGATGATGCTGGGTATGAAACTTCTCCGTGAGCCCGTCGACTCCGTGAATGGAGCCGTCCACAGCTATCGACAAGGACCGGGACTGCCCTCGGTAGCGCATTTCCACGAATCGTTGCAGGCTGATCCGCTCCTGCTCGACATGGTCCTCGACAAGACTTTCGCGCGACATGGCTTCGAGTTCCAGGTACATGGACTCGATTTCGTAGGGATCGGCGGCGCTCACATCGCGGATGAACATCCTGCTGAAATCCTGACGGCTGTCGACGAGTAGACAACCCAGAGCAGACGTCGCGCCCGGGTGAGGCGGTATCACGATCTCCGGAATCCCCAGCTCGATGGCGAGCTCCACCGCGTGGAGGGGCCCGGCTCCGCCGAATGCGACCAACGCGAACTCGCGTGGGTCGTGCCCGCGCCGCACCGACATGATGCGGAGTGCGTCGGCCATGTTTGCCGACGCGACCCGGAGGATGCCTACCGCCGCGTCCTCGGTGGAGCATCCGAGCTCGGCCGCAACCTGCCCGACGGAGTTCGTAGCCAGGTCCGGGTAGAGGATCCGGGTTCCGCCCGCCAGCGAGGTGTCGAGGCGACCTAGCACCAGCTGTGCATCGGTGGTGGTCGCCGCGGCTCCGCCCAGTCCATAGCACGCGGGGCCCGGTATCGCCCCGGCCGATTGTGGGCCTACCCGCAACGCCCCGCCGTCGTCCACCCACGCGAGCGATCCGCCACCCGCGCCGATGGTCAGAACCTCCAGCGACGGGAAGCAGATCGGGTGGCCGTAGTCGACGTGCCAGTTCCGCACGATGCGGGACTCGCCCTCGAAGACGATCGAGATGTCAGCGCTCGTTCCTCCGATGTCCAGGCCGATCGAGTTCTCGAAGCCACAGGCGAGCGCCACGTGCTTGCTCGCGATCGCGCCGGCAGCCACCCCGGAGGACGCGAGCCTGCCGGCGTACTTCTCGGCAGTCCCGGCTGTCATGAGCCCCCCGCCACCGTGTAGCAGTTGGACTCTCCCCCGATACCCCGCATCGTTGAGCTCGGTCTCGAGCCCGGTCGTGTACCTCTTGATGAGGGGCGACAGCAGTGCGTTCACGACAGTCGTCGAGAAGCGCTCGTGCTCCTGAATCTCAGGGAGCACCGTGCTCGAGATCGACACGACGACGTCGGGCAGCGCAGACTTGATCAACCGCTCCATCTCGCGCTCGTGCACCGGGTTGACGTACGAGTTCAAGAAGCAGACCGCGACCGTCTCGACGGCACGCCGGCGGAGGGCCTCGATGACCACCTCCGCCTCACGCAGGTCGAGAGGGCTGATCACACGACCCATCCCGTCGACCCGCTCGGTGACGACGAGCCGATCCCGGCGTGCGATGTAGGCGGGGGCCACGTCGGCGTAGGCATCCCACAAGTCGTCCTTGGTTCCGCGTCCGACCTCGAGGACATCCCGGAAGCCACGGGTCGTGACGAGCGCGGCCCGGGGGAAGTCCCTGTTCAGGAGCGCGTTCGTGGCGGCAGTCGTTCCGTGTGAGAAGAACTCCACCCGGCTGAGGTCCACCTCGGCCTCGACGAGGCCCCGCAGTACACCGGTAACGGCGTCATCGGTGGTGGGGACCTTCGCCACGACCAGGCCCGACCCACCTCCTACGACGCAGACGTCGGTGAAGGTGCCACCGACGTCCACCGCAACTCGCCGGCCCATGTCCCACCTCCTCCAGCCCCGGCCTGGAGCGGCTGCCGTCGAGACGACGCAGCCAGGCTCCCGGTCGAGCCAATCTGACCCGGTGAGTCGTCGACGAGCAATAGGAAGTTGTGAGAGAAGTGGCTCGGTGATTTGTCGTCCTTCCGACGACCCCGTCCGAACGCGGGATCGTCCGACAGCTGTGGCCTGAGACGAGGGCGTGCTGCCACCGACGCCACACCCGGGCACGCCCATTCCTCCGTTCGGCCTAATGCCCCGGCGGTATATTCGGCAGATCGACCAACGCGGCTGGATGCGGCAGTACCGGCGCACTCCCGGATCGCCCGGAACCGTGAACGGCCGTCATCGTTGGGGATTCCACCGACCCGGCGCTCCGTCTCCGTAGAAACTCCAGAGACCAGATCATCCCGTGTTCGGACGTCTGTCAGTACTACAGCGAGGGGGTCGCAACTTTGTCATAAATCCGTCTTGAACCGATCTACGCGTCGTGGCAATAATCTACCGCCCGGCGCGATTCTACGGAGCCACGCGCGCAGTCGCTCCTGATGCCGATGCGCAGTCCTGATCAACCACCAATGAATGCTTGGAGGACGCGTCATGAGCGGGGAAGATCGATCAGTTTCCGTTGTTCCACTTCGAGTCTCATATCAGGACGACCCCGAGGTCGTCCGCAGCGCGGCGACAGAGGACTACGCGCTCCATGTCGCGCCCAAGACCTGGCGATCAGGCCGGATATCGCTCCTCATGGCGTGGTACGCATTTGCGAGTGCGATGTTCTGGCTGATTGTGGGAGCCACTGTCGCCCTGGCTGTCGGGACGCGTGACACCCTCATCGGCCTGGGCCTCTCGGTTGTCGCCTACAGCATATTCGGCACGCTCGTGAGTCGACATGCTGCCCGCACCGGAATATCCAGCGCACTGTTCTCTCGTGCACTGTTCGGCTACCTCGGCGCCGCGGTCGCTCCTCTCATCGTCGGCGCGACGGCCCTCTACTACGCGGTTTTCGAAGGCTCCGTCGTCGCGGAAGTTTTCCACCAGTACACCGGCTGGGGCAACATCCAGGTCTGGTACCTGATCGTCGCCGCCTACAGTATTCCGATCGTCATCGGCGGAGTGCGCAAGTGGCTCGACAAGTTCAATGGAATTCTCCTGCCCTTCTATTATGTCGGCTTGGCCGTGGTGATCATCTGGACCATCGCCGCCAACGGGTACAGCAATGACTGGCTCACGGCCGGCCCGGCAAATCCAGAGCTTTCTCTCTATGCCCCGGGTTGGGTGTTCGCGTTCTCGGTGTACATGGGCGTGTGGATCATGACCCCGTTCACCTGGGACTACGCACGACTCGCCAGGACCGCGGACGCGAAGTTCCACAAGTGGTTCACCTTCGGGCCGCTCTTCTACTTCCTGACCCTGGGGGTGAACGCGGTTGTGGGGATTTTCCTCGCCCACAGCCTGACCGACGGGTCCACCTTGAGTGAGTTGTCGGCGGTCCAGGCCATCGTCGGTCTGACGGGCATCTTCGGCGTCGCACTCGTCTGGGTCAGCCAGACCCGCATCAACACTGCCAACTACTATCTCGCGAGCATCAACGCCGAGAGCTTCTTCGCGCGAGTCTTCCGCGTCCATCTGCCTCGACGTGTCTGGGTGATTCTCGTCGGAGTCATCGCCTTCGCCCTCATGCTCACGAACGCCATCTCCTACCTGCTGAAGGCGCTCCAGTGGCAAGGTGTTGTCGTGGTGGCCTGGGTTGCGATCGCGATGGTCTACCTCTGGTTCGCCCGACGCGATCGACGCCGATCGGAGGAGTTCGAGTTCCGCCCCGGGCGTGTGCCTGCGTTCAACGTCGTCGGATTGGGAGCGTGGCTGATCGCATCGGTCACCGGGATCGTTCTCGTCGAGGCAGGAGGGTCGTTCGGAGCGACCTGGGCGCCACCGTTCGCGTTCATCATCGCCGGCTCGCTCTATGCACTCGGCCGGTACCTGACCGGCGAACGGCACGTCCAGCTGGCTCGGCCCCACGATCCTCGCTTCGAGGTCGAGGACCCGTGGGAGGCGCGGGTCGAGTGCGCCTCTTGCGAGCGTTCCTACATCGCCCAGGAGATGGACCGCAACCCCGCGACTCCCGACCACGCGCCGATCTGCGGCGAGTGCGGCAGCAACGACACCGCATACCTGCGGGCCTCGTACGCGGAAGCGCGGCAGACCTCGGACGGCGCCGAGGCCGTCTCGACTACCCCGAAAGCAGCGGAGCCGCAGGCATGAGCAGCACCACCACTGAGGCGACCGAGTCCGGTCACCGGAGCGACACGGCCGTATCGGGTTCGGCGGCCTGCCGACTCCTGCCCGCGGTTCCGACCGCGCTGCTGATCGCCGGCGAGTGGCGGGAGACGCGTGCACGCGGAGTCACGAGCTCGCTCGAGGTCGAGAACCCCGCAACGTCGGAGGTTCTTGCAACGGTTGTCGATGCAGCCCCGGACGACGCGACGGATGCGGTGGATGCCGCTTCCGCTGCGTTCACGAGTTGGGCGAGGACATCGCCACGGCAACGCGGGGAGCTGCTCAGGGCCGCGTTCGAGCTACTGACCGACCGCACAGAGGACTTTGCTGCGATCATCACCGCGGAGATGGGGAAGCCGCTGGCGGAGTCCCGTGCCGAGGTTCGGTACGGCGCCGAGTTCCTGCGCTGGTACTCCGAAGAAGCTGTACGCGCAACCGGCACGGCTCGCACTGCGCCGGACGGTTCTTCGTTCCATGTCACGATGCGCCAGCCCGTAGGGCCTTCCCTGCTCATCACGCCATGGAACTTCCCACTCGCGATGGCGACGCGAAAGATTGCTCCTGCCCTCGCCGCCGGCTGCACCGTGGTCCTGAAGCCCGCCGAGGAAACCCCGCTGACCGCCCTGTTGTTCTGCGCACTGCTGACCGAGGTCGGTCTGCCGCCAGGTGTCGTGAACGTACTGACCACCTCGCGCCCGGGCCAGGTCGTCAGCCGCATCCTCGACGATCCCCGGATCCGGAAGTTGTCCTTCACCGGCTCGACCCAGGTCGGTCGTGTCCTCCTCGAAGCATCTGCAAAGGGAATCCTGCGCACCTCCATGGAACTCGGAGGGAACGCGCCTTTCCTCGTGTTCCACGATGCGGACCTCGCGGCGGCCGTCGATGGTGCAGTGATCGCCAAGCTCAGGAACGGTGGGCAGAGCTGCGTAGCCGCCAACCGGTTCATCGTGGATCGGCGGATCATGGGCGAGTTCTCTGCCGCGTTGACCGAGAAGATGCACGCACAGGTTGTCGGGCCCGGATGTGACCCGGCGACGACCCTGGGGCCGATGATCAACGTTCGGCAGCGAGACCGCGCTGCGGCCCTCGTCGATTCGGCGATCTCGGACGGCGCCGAGCCGCTTCTGTTCGACCCTGTGGAACCAGGCAGCGCGTTCCTCTCGCCGGTGGTCCTCAGCGACGTCAAGCCCGGTTCGTCCATCGCCGGCCAGGAAATCTTCGCACCCGTCGCTGCGATCTATCCGTTCGACTCCGAGGAGGAAGCATTCCGACTGGCCTCTGACACCGACGCAGGGCTCGTCGGATTCGCATACTCGACCGACGCTGCCCGGCTCTCGCGTGCAGCCACCTCGCTCGAGTGCGGGATGGTGGGGTTGAACCGGGGACTCGTCTCGGACGCGTCCGCGCCCTTCGGCGGTGTCAAGCACTCCGGCCTCGGTCGGGAGGGCAGCGAGGCCGGCCTGCAGGAATACCTCGAGACGAAGTACGTCTCTTACCCGATCTGAGCGCCTGTCGGGCTCTGCGTCGGACCAGAGAAAACGAGAGAATCATGAATAATGAGCTCTTCCACCCGTTTTCGCCGCAAGACCAGATCGAGTACAACATCATCGACGCGCTGCTGACCCATCTGCCCGCACTGTGGTGCAAGCACGAGGATGCATCGCTCGTCGATGGTAAGGGAACATCGGTCCGCGACGCCTGGGATGCGTTGTGTGGTCTCGGCATCGGCGGACTACTCGTTCCTGTGGAGCACGGAGGGCAGGGCGCGAGCCTCAGCCGAAGCCTCTCGGCCGCCTGGGCCCTCTCGCGGCTTCCCGCTCCGGTCCCGTTCCTCTCGTCAGCAATCGCTGCGCCTCTGTTCGCCATCGGCATCGACGAGCGCAGCCTGCTGAGCGAGATCGCCACCGGAGACACCATGGTCGCCATCGCCTTCGGCGGTGAGGCCAGAGGAGCTGGCGAATGGGGCACGACGCTGCACGGCAGGGTCTTCGATGTTCTGCACGGCGCGGACGCCGACCGCTGGATCGTCGCAGCGCGAACGTCCGACGAGAAGAGCACCCTTCTCATGGTCGACCGCCCCCAATCGATCGTTGACCAGGACTCCGGCGATCCGACGCGCCCCACGTCCGGGGCGTACTTCGTCGGCGAGCCGGCACGCCGGCTCGCCGACGGTGTGGAGCCACTGGTGGTCGAAACGATCCGGCGCGCCCACCTCGTGCGATGTGTGGAGGTTCTCGCTGCTGCATCCGTCGCCGCCGCCGACGACGACGCTGCTGCGCGGTCGATCTCGGCCGCGATCACAGCGGTGAGGTCGGCGGCAGCGGCCACGGACCTGCACGGCCACTGCGACCGCGCTCAGCTTCGACTGGCGTGCAGCCGGACGGCTGCCGTCTCCAGGTTCGTGACCGCCCAGCGGGACTCGAGCCTGATGCCGGCATCTCTCCGCTCGCGGCTCTGCGCACATCGTGCGAGCGACGAGTCGCGGTGGATGCCGGTAGCGGACTGAAGGTCGTACCCGGACCCGTACGGCCCCGCTGCGCTGCCGCCGGTCGAGCCACGAGCTCGACCGGCGGCAGAACTCGGTGAGGGCCGGCAACGGCGAGGCCGTCGACTGCGGCATCGATTGCGGCATCGACTGCGGCGTCGTCGCAGCCCCATCGTTCCGGCCCGAGCGGAGTGCTGGTGGGATCGGAGATGGGTCGAGCCGACCCCGATGGCTCTCTCGAACCGCAGCGACGAGGACTCGGTCCCGGGTTCCGTCCGCGGTCCAGCGCCGTAGGCGTTCGTCGGCTGTCTTCCGAGGCGCGCCAGCGGCGTCGGTTCCCAACGACCTCGGGCAGGTACGCGGCCGGGCTGGTGAGCAGCTCGGGCATCCGCGACCGGTCGGCCTCGGGGAGCAGACCGAGCACCGGCAGCGCGATGACCAGGAACGCGGCCTGGGACGTGTTCCTGATGACGGCGATCGGGGTGGGTGGTGACGGCCTGCCCATAATCGACTCGTGCCGGTCCCGTTCCGTGCTGAGACGCCGCGACGCTTCAGGTGGCAGGCGGCCCCATCCCTTGCAGGAACTCTCCCGATGCAAGACCCTCGACCCGCCAGTCGTGGAGACGATCGATCATGTCACGCACGTTCCCGGCCCCCGTCGGTGAACACAGCCGCCCACACCGGGTCGGCCCGCCCGCCCCACCGCCGGACAGCGCTGTCACCTCATGCAGCCGATCTACGCCCCAACGCGAAGGCAGCGATTGCCGCCACCGCAGCCCACCAGAAACCAGTGCCACCGGGATTCCGGACCATCCTCGAGCCGGCGTCGGCGAGCATCGACCTCCCCATCGACCACACGTCGATCTCGCCGGCAGCCGCACCGCCGGGCTTCGAGCCTGCAGCAGACCCAGACCTGAGCTCCTGAACCACGGAGTGCGGCGAACTCGTGTCTGCGGCGGGCTCGTCCCTGTCCAGTTCCTTCTCTGCATGCGGAGCCGGCCCGGCCAGCTTTCCTGCAACGCAGTCCGCGAACTGCCCGACGATCCTGTCAGCGACGTCGACGACCACGCCCCGCCCGAACTGGGCAGGCCTTCCCGTCAGAGTCAGATCCGTCACCATCGATACGTCGGTCTTGTCCGGAGCCACCTCTGCGAGCGTGATGGTCACAACTGCCTTCGCCGTACTATTGCCCTGGGTTGCGCTTCCCGATGCCTCGATGACAACACGGTTGGCACCCCGATCCCTCTCGAGATAGGTTCCCGAGCCACCGTACTTCATGGAGATGGGGCCGAGCTTCACCTTTACGGCACCGTCGAACCTATCGCCTTCGTACTCCGACAGGACGGCACCCGGGAAGCACGGTGCAATCAGAACCGGATCATTCAGCGCACTCCACGCACTGCCCACCGGAACCGGGATCGAAAATGCATTTTCCAGCTTCATGACAACTCCATGACGTTTCGGGTGGACCTTACCTGACTGCTCGGCGCACGAGTTCGACACACTGAGCTCGCATTGACTGCACGACATACTTTCATCCGCAGCCTCAGCGATCGATGGTAAAATCTCAAACATGCCCGGCGTAGATTCTCAAAGACTCAAAACACGGCCTGAAGAAATCTGACCGAGCAGTTCCGAGAATGTCACCAGAGACCCGGGTAGACGACGTCCATTGCCCTGGTCGCCATACTGTCACGTGTGGTTGAACTGGGTATTGGTCAACGGCCGATGCGGCCCCGCACATGGGCAGACCGATACCAGTACTTCCGAGCTCGAACGCCGCATTACCCCGATGCGACGAACGTCCCCGACGAGGTCGTGCCGCCCGCTGATGTCCAGGAGCCGCCGCTCGGCCGCTCATCGATGCGCACCGCTTCGCCGAACAGGTCAAGGCCGGTCACCTCACCGACTACCGACTCTCCCGCCGCCACGGCGATCGGAGTTGCCTCGTCCGGCGCGGGCGGCGGAGGGTTCGGCTGCGGCGAGTCACGCCGGTTGACTGCCGGCCACCGAATGCCGAGGCCAGCGATGCGCCCACGGCGCGACGGCTTCCAGCTGACCGGCCAACCCGAGCAGCGTGTGCTCCTCCCCGAGCCTCGCAACGGCCTGGACGCCGACCGGCAGCCCGTCCGGTGTCCAGTGCAGCGGCAGCGAGATGGCCGGCTGGCCCGTTGCGTTCTGCAACTGGGGGAACGGCGCGAACGACCACATCCG
This sequence comes from Dehalococcoidia bacterium, assembly GCA_050248355.1. Taxonomy (GTDB): domain Bacteria; phylum Chloroflexota; class Dehalococcoidia; order UBA2979; family UBA2979; genus JAIBBD01. Next base: position 9,758 of record JBFWSN010000022.1, on the reverse strand, counting down.
TCGTCTGGTCTCGAAGGGGTCGCCACCGGGCTCGGTCACGAACGACCCGAGCCGAACGGGCGGCTGCCCGAGCGTCGGGGTGAGCAGCACGTCGAAGTCTTCGTGGAACTGTGCGACCGTCCGGCTCAGCAGATGCAGGTCCTGGACCGCCGTGAGGTACTCACCTCCACTGATTTTCTCACCGCGTTGGGCCATCAGCCACACCAGCGGCTCGACCTCCCCTTGCCGGGGCGCCCGACCCTTGATGCGGGCGACGTCGCGAACCGTAGCGGCAACGGCTACAGCGAGCATGCGGGTGAAGTTGTCGAACAGGGCATCTTCGTCGATGCGCGGTCGGGACTCGACGACCGTGTGTCCCAGGGACTCGCACAGCGCCGCGGCATGCCGTACGGCTGCGCGGCACTCGTCGTGGATGTCGTTGCCTCCGTACGTGTGTTCGGTGAACGCGATCCGGAGCCGCCGCTCCAGACGACCGGTCGCCTCCAGGTACGTCGTCGGCGGGTCGGGGAACCAGTAGGGCGCCCCTGTATCCGGGCCGTGGGTGGCGTCGAGTGCGGCTGCGGAGTCCCTGACGCTGCGGCTGACGACGTGTTCGGCAACGAGTCCGCCCCAGACCTGGCCGTACCGGGGACCGAGGGGATTGCGACCGCGGCTCGGCTTGAGACCGACGAGCCCGCAGCAGGACGCCGGGATTCGGATGGACCCGCCTCCGTCGTTCGCATGAGCGAGCGGGACCAGTCCGGCGGCGACGGCCGCCGCGGCCCCTCCGCTCGAGCCGCCCGTCGAGAACTCGAGGTTCCACGGATTGCGGGTCGCGCCGAACAGCGCCGGCTCGGTGGCGGGACCGACTGCCATCTCGGGAAGGTTGGTCTTGCCCAGCGTGACCAGGCCGGCGGCCTTGTACCGCACCGTCAACTCGGCGTCCTGGGTCGACACGTTGCCGTCGAGGAAACGGCTGCCTGCCCGGTAGGGCTGCCCGGCGTACTCCGCCAACAGGTCTTTCAGCAGGAACGGGACGCCGTGCAGCGGCCCCGTCGGCGCGCCCTCGGTGTGCAGGCGCCGGGCGGTCTCCAGCCCTTCGTCGAACATGCGATGGATAACGGCATTGATCCGCGGATTCAGGGCCTCGATGTTGTCGATGGCCACTCGGGCGAGTTCCTCCGGAGACACCTCGCCACGGCGGATCAGCTCTGCCTGACCGACTGCGTCCATCTCGGCGACCACCGACATGCCTCAACGACCTCCCGGTCCGTCCTGCGATCGGCGCGGATGCGGCGCCGGCGTACAACCGAGAACGCTAGGCGCTCCGCTTCGACGGATCGATGGGCAGACATCGAGCGATGCGGTGCCCAGGTTCGACATGTGCTCAACGGGGGTCACTCCGGCCATGCCCGTGAGGCGTGGCGAGGACGTGACGACGCCCATCATGTCGGAACGAACAAAATGCCATGTCAGGGCCCGCTGCCGCCGGCTCCTGGCGATGGCCCGGGTCGTGGTCTCGTGGTGTGCCCGGTCGTCGGCGAGCGAGCGGTTCGTCGGGCTGCATCTGCACAACCGGCCCGCTCCAAGGCTGTGAGCCTGTCGCTTGTGACCGGCCACGCCGACGTCTGTACTGAGTGCTCACCGGTGTGGGCCAGGTCACCGGCACGGCCATCCCGCATCACGGCCGCCGCCCACCGGCTGTCGAGCAACCCGGAAAGGGACACCACATGACGTGGCGAGTTGGCATTGACATCGGGGGGACGTTCACCGACGTCGTCGCGATCGACGAAGAGACCGGGCGGCGGGTCTACGAAAAGGTCCCGTCCACCCCGTGGGACCCGTCAGAGAGCTTCGCGAACGGCCTCGGCGGCCTGTCGGAGCATGGCGTCAGCGCCGACGAGACCGCCATGGTCATGCACGGAACGACCGTGGCGACGAACGCGATTCTCGAGAGCAAGTACAGCGAGGCCGGCCTCATCGTCGTGCACGGGCACCGCGAGGTACTCGAGTGTGCTCGGCAGACCGTGCCCGGCGGCTTCGGAAACATCGCCTACTGGGAGAAGCCACCGCGAGTGGTACCGCTCGAGCTCGTCCGTGAGGTGAAGGGCCGCATGGCCCACACGGGCAGCGAGATGGTCCCCCTCGACTCCGACTCCGTCCGCGCTGTCGCGGAGGAGTTCAAGAGCATGGGTATCGAGGCCGTGGCGGTGTCGCTGCTCAACAGCTACCGCAACCCGGCCCACGAGGAGGCCGTCCGGGCGATCTTCGCCGAGGTGTACCCGGACTGCTATCTGACGTTGTCGTCGGAACTGAGCCGGGAGTACCGCGAGTACGAGCGCACCCTGAGCACGTGCCTCAACACCGCACTGATGCCTGCGTTGACGCGCTACGTCAAGCAACTCTCCGGGGCCATCGAGAAGAGCGGTGGCACGTCCGAGCTGTTCGTCATGCAGTCCAACGGTGGCCTGGTCCCCGATGCCGACATCGCCACCCAGCCGATCAAGGCAGTTCTGTCCGGCCCCGCCGCCGGTGTACTCGCCGCCTGCGCATTCGGGCAGGTCGCCGACGAGCCGGACCTGATCACTCTCGACATGGGTGGAACCAGCACGGACATCTGCCTCATCGAGAACGGCCGGCCGCACATGCTGGCCGAGGGGAAGATCGAGCACTACAACATCAAGACCCCGATGGTCGACATCACGACGCTGGGCGCAGGCGGTGGATCGATCGCGTCGATCGTCGGCGACGACTCCCTGCGGGTGGGCCCTCAGAGCGCCGGTGCGAGCCCGGGCCCCGCTGCGTATGGGAAGGGCGGTACGGAAGCGACGGTGACCGACGCCCACGTCGTTCTCGGCCGCATCCCCGAGGCCACCCTCGGCGACGGCTCGATCACGGTCGACCGTGACGCTGCACGCAAGGCGATCGCGGAGAACATCGCCGACAAGCTCGGCGTCAGCCCGGAGGAAGCAGCCCTCGGCATCCTCCGTCTCGCCAGCGAGAACATGGCCCGCGGCATCAGCCTGACCAGCGTCGCCCGCGGACGGGACCCGCGCCGGTTCACCCTGTTCCCGTTCGGCGGCGCCGGCGGCCTGCACGCATGCAGGTGCGCAGAGATCATGCAGACGGCCAAGGTCCTCGTGCCGCTCGCGCCCGGTCTCGCCTGCGCCGAGGGCCTGCTGATGACCGACCTGCGTACCGACGCCGTCTACACCTACGTCAGGCGAGAGGACGAGGTCGAGCTGGCCGACCTCCAGCAGGCCTACCGCAACATCGCAGAGGAGGCACTGACCGCGGCCCGTCGCGACGGCGTCGAGCAGCAACGGATCGGGGTGGAGACATTCCTCGACTTCCGCTACAGCAGCCAGGCCTACGAGATCCGGGTCCAGGTCGACTCCCACTTCGACGGGGACCCCCACGAGCTCTCCGAGCAGGCGTGGCAGAAGGCGATCGAGCAGTTCCACGACGCTCACGAGCGGACCTACGGGTACTCCTACAAGGGGCAGGACCAGGTGGAGATCGTGGCGCTCGCCGCGGCCGGCATCGGGGAGCTCCGTCGGCCGCCCATCAACGAGGTCACGCCGAAGAACACCACCTGGGGCGACGCGAATCTCGGCGACACCCAGGTCTTCTTCGAGTCGAAGGCCGGCCACCAGGGCGGATGGGTACCGACGCCGGTCTACCCGCGGGACGGGCTTCCTGTCGGGGTGTCCACGTCGGGGCCGGCGATCGTGGTCCAGGAGGACTCGACGTTCGTGCTGGAGCCGGGCTGGTCGATGACCGTGGACAAGAACGGCCAGATCCTCGCCACCCGCGACTGACCCGACGCCTCGAACGGAGACCGAGATGACCCGAGAGATCACGCATTTCACGATCGACATGACCCCGTACGAGGACCGCACGCGCTACGAGCCCATGCGGCTCAAGAGCTGGCCCCGCGACGACGCGGCATGGGAGCGAATCCAGAAGCTCAAGCCGACGCTCGACTCCCTCACCGTCGACGTGATCGGTGGCGCGCTCCAGTGGGCTGTCGAGGAGGGCGAGGCTGTTGTCGAGCGGATGGCGCGCAGCAGCATCATCCGGGAGCAGCACGACTACCGCGCCTCGATCAACTCGATCGACTGCGACAACGTGACGACGGTGTCGTGGGCTGCGACCGCCGACCCGATCCGCGATACCTATGCCCTCGACGAGATCCTGCCCGGTGACGTCTACATCTACAACGACGTCCACGGCTCGTGCGCCACGATCGGCCATCTGCCCGACTACTGCATCGTCATCCCGATCTTCGGCGAGGGCAGGCTGATCGGCTTCTCCCAGGTTTTCGGACACGTCACCGACGTCGGCGGTGCGGTACCGGGAAGCTGGCCCATCCGGTCGACCAGCATCTACGAGGAAGGCACGATCTGCCCGGTCATCAAGCTCTTCAACGCGGGCACGCTCAACGCGGACGCGCAGAAGATCATCCTGCGCAACAGCCGCTTCCCCGGCGAACTGCAGGGTGACATCGACGGGTTCATCGCGTGTGCACGCCTCATGGAGCGCCGCGTCCTCGAGCTCGTCGACCAGTACGGCGCGGACACCGTCGAAGCGGCGTTCTACGCGATCATGGACCGCTGCGAGAACGACGCGCGCGCACACGCGCTGCCGAACATCCCCGACGGGACCTACGTCGGGGAGGACTTCATCGAAGAGGACGGCATCTCCGACAAGCCGATCAAGATCAAGTACACGATCCACAAGGACAAGGACCGCATGGTGATCGACGCCAGCGGAACCGGCTCCACGGCGGAGGGCCCGGTCAACTGGGCGATGGACGGCCGCCACTACATCAAGTGGCTCGGCGCGTTCCTCGCCGGCGAGGCGGGGCAGGAGATCCTCGTCAACGAGGGCATGGGCCGCGTGATGCAGATGATGATCCCGCCCGACACCGTTCTGTCGGCGCGGCATCCCGCCCCGGTCGTCGACCGCATGGAATGCATGCTGGTCATGATCAATGCCTACACTGCCGCGCTGGCCAAGGCGCACAAGGGGAACGTCATCGCCGGGATGATGAACATCCAGCTCTACGGCATCTGGGGCCACGACGACGACGGCAACGAGTACCTGTACCGCGAGATCTTCGGCGCCGGCTCGGGTGCACGTCCTTGGGCCGACGGAACGGACACGGTCGACCTCGTCCCGCACTCCAAGAACCTGCCGGCGGAGTTCATCGAGCAGCGCTACCCGATCGTCGTCGAGCGGGTCGGCCTCTACAAGGACTCCGGTGGCGCGGGGCTCTACCGGGGTGGCCTCGGCTACCTCAAGGACGTTCGTTGCCTCGCCGACGGCTTCCTCTCGATCACCGCGTACCGCACCGTGTTCGGCCCGTTCGGCGTCAACGGCGGCAAGGCCGGCCTCCCGGGTGTGTGCTGGATCAACCCGGGCACACCCGACGAGGTGAAGTTGGTCCACCGCCAGCAGATGGTCCCGGTCAGGAAGGGCGACACCGTCCGCATCACAACCCCTGGCGGCGGCGGATGGGGTGACCCGCTCAAGCGCGATCCGGACGCCGTCCGTCTCGACGTCCACCGCGGCCTGGTGTCACCGGAGAGCGCCCGCGACGACTACGGCGTCGTGCTCGTCGACAGCGGCAACCCACGGCATCCCCTGGCCGTCGACGTCGACGCGACCACCGATCGACGTCAGGAGCTCACCGCCAACCGCGCCCCGCTGAAGCTCATCGAGCGCGGCGAGGCGTTCAACAAGATGGTCGAGGAAGGGCTGATCGAGGTCAGCGATTTCGACGACCTGGCCTACGACGAGAGCGGCAACCCGGTCGGCTGACCGTCTCGCAGCGCCGGGAGACGGAGAGAGCCGTCTCCCGGCGTTGCCGCCTGCCCGCCAGACCTTGCACACCTTCTAGGAGTCACGATGAGTCAGCAGGACGTACCTGCCGACCGACGGGTCCACGTCGTCGCCGGCCTCGAATCGTCGGTGGAGACGCTGATCGACCGCTGGGGCGTCGCCCACATCTACGCGTCATCGACCCACGACGCGTTCTTCGCACAGGGCTTCAATGCCGCCCGCGATCGGCTGTGGCAGATCGACCTGTGGCGCCGACGCGGCCTCGGGCTCCTGTCGGAGGTTTTCGGACCGCAGTTCGTCGAGCGCGACCGGGCGGCGCGGCTGTTCCTCTTCCGCGGCGACATGCGTCAGGAGTGGCTCGCCTACGGATCCGACACCAAACGCATCGCAACGGCGTTCGTGGCCGGGGTGAATGCCTACGTCGACCTCGTGAACGCCTCGCCCGGTCTCCTTCCTCCCGAGTTCCGCCGCTACGACTACCTGCCCGCGCGCTGGCAACCGGAGGACGTCGCACGCATCCGCAGCCACGGCCTTTTCCAGAACGTGCGCGAGGAGGTCGCCCGGGCCCGCACGATCAGGGACTACGGCATCGCGGTCGAAGAACTCCGAAAAGTGCGCGAGCCTTTCGTCCCGCTCACGGTGCCCGAGGGCCTCGACCTCGACGCGATCCCCGACGACGTCCTCGCCGTCTATGAGCTCGCGACGACATATCCGGACTTCGACGACCCGGCTCACGTCCCGTCGTCGGACGCCGTCCTGCTGGAGGGCAGCAACAACTGGGTCCTCGGCGGCCGGGTCACGTCGACCGGACGAGCCATCGTGGCGAACGATCCGCATCGCGCACTCTCGCTGCCGTCGCTGCGATACCTCGTCCACCTGAACACACCGTCCTTCAGCGTGATCGGAGGCGGTGAGCCGGCGCTGCCCGGGGTCTCGATCGGCCACAACGGCGCGATGGCGTTCGGGATGACGTTGTTCAGCGTCGATCAGGAAGACCTGTACGTCTACGAGCTGGATCCGGCCGACCCGCTGCGGTACCGCTACCTCGACGGCTGGGAGCAGATGCGGGTGGAACGCTGCTCCCTCCAGGTCCGCGACGGCGCCGACGTCGACGTCCGACTCGCATTCACCCGGCACGGGCCGGTCGTGCGCGCGACAGAGACGCACGCGTTCGCTGTCCGGGCCGCCTGGCTGGAGCCTGGTATGGCCCCCTACCTCGGCAGTGTGGACTACATGCGTGCCACCGACTTCGAGAGTTTCGGCGCGGCGATGAACAGGTGGGGCGCACCTGCAGAGAACCAGATCTACGCCGATGTCCACGGAAACATCGCGTGGAAGGCGGCGGGACTCACTCCCCGAAGGCCGAACTGGGACGGGACCCTGCCCGTGCCGGGCGACGGGCGCTACGAATGGGACGGCTTCTACGACGCCGACGAGCTCCCCGGGATCGAGAACCCGGAGGCCGGCTGGTTCGCCTCGGCGAACGAGATGAACCTTCCCCCTGACCACCCGGTCGACAAGACGGTCACGCACGACTGGTACGCCCCGGACCGCAAGCAGCGGATCGACTCGTCGATCTCGCAGGGTCGGGTCCGGTCGGTCAGCGACGCCGCCGGACTCCAGGGCGATGTGACCAGTCTTCCCGCACAACGGATCCTGCGCGTTCTGCTACGTCTCGTCGACGGCGACGCCACCCCCGCGCTCACCATGCTCAGCCGCTGGGACGGCGTCCTCGACCCGACGTCCGCGGCCGCAGCGCTGTTCGAGGTGTGGCACCGCCGGCACCTGAGGCCCGCGGTGCTCGCGGCCGCGCTGGCCCGTCTCCTGCCCGCGACAGCGATCGACGACGCCGTGGCAAGACTGGCACCCGACGAGTCGCTGCTCGCCGACTCCCGGGTACTGCTGAGCCTGATCGAGCAACCCGCCGAACGTCTGGGACCCGACCCCGCGGCCGTCCTGCGGGAAGTCATGGTCTCCTCGCTCGAATCAGCGTATGCGGACTGTTCGTCGCTCCTCGGCGACGATGCTTCGGCGTGGGCATGGGGGAAGCTGCACGTCTCGATCTTGCGGCACCCACTCGGCCTCGTGGACGAACGAACCGGGGACACGGTGAAGGTCGGACCCCTTCCCCGTGGGGGAAGCGGAGACACGGTGTGCGACACCGCGTACGACTCAGCCTTCGTGCAGACAGGTGGGTCGACGTTCCGCGTGGTGATCGACGTCGGCGACTGGGACGGATCGCTCGCCCTCAACCACCCCGGGCAGTCCGGCGACCCCACGTCCCCACATTTCGACGACCTGGCCGACGGCTGGGCGAACGGCCACTACTTTCCTCTGCTCTACAGCCGCACCGCCGTCGAGGCGGCCACCGAGTCGACGTTCGAGCTGCGGCCCCCGTCGTAGTCCGCGGGCGACGCGGTACGCACTACGCCGGTCCGGCGGCCGGCTTCCCGGCGCTCATCGCGAACAGGAAGCCGGCCGCGTCACGAGGTCGCCGGACGTCCACCCCGGTGAGGCTCCGCAGCCGTTCGAGCCGGTTGAGCACGGTATTCCGGTGGCAGAACAGCTCGCTGGCCGCCCGCGAGACCGTGCCGTCCCCGTCGCAGAACACCCGCGCAGTCTCGAGCAGCACATCAGCGTCCTGGACGTTCTCCAGGCAGCGTTGCAGTCGGTCGGCCAGCGCTTGTGTCACCAACGGGGCCTGGGTCGCCGCAACCGAGAGCCACGCGTCCTCCAGCAGCCCTGGCGAGGTTCGATCCTCGGGCAACGCCGCGAGGATGTCGGACGCGATCCGGGTCGCGCGAGGGACCTCGTCCAGGCCGTGGGCCGGTGGAGCGACGGCGCACCGAATCCCGGCCAGACAGTTCATGACACGTTTGTCCTGTTCCGGGGTGCTCTGAACGACGAGGAGGTCACCACCCTCGACCTCCTGATAGTGGAACGACCACCGCAGCGCCGTCAGCGCGTCCCGCGCGTCGCGGAGGCGGCCGGCGAACTCCCGGGTCGCGATCGCAACGCGGAAGCGGGCGTCCACCGGCAGCTCGAGCACCTCGGCCGCGTTCCGAACGACGTCGGCACGCTCCCCGCCGCACTTCAGCAGGCGCCTGAACCACTCCCGGCGGCGGTCGTCGGACAGCTCGTCCAGCTCGTTGGACCGGCGACGGTAGGCCGCGGTGATGCGCTGGGTGTGGTCGTCGACGATCGCCCAGATCGCCGGGGCATGGTGCAGCAGCGCGGAGGCCTCGCGCGTGTCCGCCTCTGCCAGCATGGCCTCCCAGACGATCTGGAAGTCGCGATTCGCCGCCGCCTGCACCTCGCTGAGGGGCACCCGCTGCTCCGCCCGCCGCACCCCGACACGGTGCGAGACCTCGGCGAGGTCGTCGACAACCTCGAATCCGGCAATACGGCGCCAGATGAGCTCGAATACCTGAAGAGCCTTCGCGCGGAGCTCGTCGTGGTCGACCCAGGAGTCGCCGTACAACCCGGACTGCTTGAGCAGTAGCAGCCACGCGCGGTACTGGTCCTCCACGCGAGGCAGGCAACGAACCGCGACGGCCGTGAGGGCACGCTTCGACGACTCGTCCACGTCGGTGTGACCCACACCGCCACGATAGGGGAGCGCGGCGCACGCCGATATGCCCCGAACAAGCCCGAATGCCGGGTCGGGTCAGGTGTCGCATCGTGCGGGCCGTGCGTTCGATCCGGCTGAGGCACTCCGAGCCGGTAGCCACGGTGATCCGCCGCGACGTCGCCGGCTACGGCGAACGTGCTGTCCGGGGATTCGCGAAGCCAGGCCGTCACTGTGGCGCGCGTCCAGAGCCACGCGACCGGCGGCGCTCGGACGGGGATGGCGCGGCCCGCCAACGGCCATAACCGCTGGTCGGCTGTGGAGCCGGAGGTCGGGATCGAACCGACGACCTACCGCTTACAAG
>JBFWSN010000021.1:0-37391 GCA_050248355.1 Dehalococcoidia bacterium | reverse complement strand
GAGTCGCTCCCTTATCTCGGACGCTCCGTGCGCCTGACGGTTCGCCCGACGGATGGCGATCAGGTCGCGATCCGTTTCCACCACTGGCAGTTCGATGTTGATGTCCCTCGACGCCTTCGCGGCGAAGAGCGACAAGTCGCGGTCCGCTCCGCCGTCGAAGCCTGGTATCGCGAGCGCGCTGCACTCAAACTCCCACCTCGCGTCGAGCGGATTGCGAAGCTGCTCGGCGTCCGGCCAAAGGTGGTCCTCATACGTGACCAGCGCGTCCGCTGGGCCTCGTGCAGCCCGGACACGACACTGCGCTTCAACTGGCGGGCGCTGATGCTCCCGCCTGCGCTTATCGACTACGTCGTCGCGCACGAACTCGCCCACCTCCGGGTGCGCCCGCATTCAGTCGAGTACTGGAGCGTCTTAGCGCAGGCGATCCCAGATTATCGGAGTCGGCGTGAGCGGCTCCGGACGCAGGGCCAACACGCCACCGTCTAGGGTTGGCGCCTCAATCGGGTGAACGCGCCTCTGCCAAGAACTCACACCATTGCCACCACCGCGCCCGCCGCTAGGAACGGCCCGTAGGGGATCGCACCACCGCCGTGTCGCATCACGATCAGCGCCACAGCAGCACACGCACCGCCGAAGACCACCACCGTGAGCGCCGCCAGCACCCCTGGCACTCCGGCGATCACGCCGAGCAGCGCCGCAAGCTTCACGTCGCCACCACCCATCCCACGGCCGTCTCCGCTCACCACGACCGGCTTGTCCTCACAACGATTTCGGTGCTCGTCCACGAACGACGCGACAAACGGACCACCTGCGACGATCGCCGCCGCGATCGCTCCGCCCATCGCCTGATCGGCTTGCACCAGCGCCGCCAGAAGCACGCCGCCCGCTCCGACGAGCCCCGCCCACTTCACGTCGCCCTTGCGGCCAGATCCCAGCGGACGGCTTCCCGGCCGCGCCCTCACGGTGCGCGGCTGGATCAAGAAGAACGCCACCAGGAACGGGCTGGCCGCGAACGCAGCCCCTGCCAGCGCCCCGCCCAGCGATTGATCCGCTCGGCCCCACGCGACCATGAGCACGATCGCCAGCGCCGGGTAGACGATCGCGTTCGGCAGCACCCGCAGACGCACGTCGATGTCCGCGAGTGCCGCGAGTAGCGCTGCGCATCCCGTGATCGCCGCGATCTCGAGCGGCGTGCGCTGTCCGGTCACCGTCGCCGCAACGAGGACGACCATGATTGATGCGGCGACGGTCGCGACCGACGCGACGCGTTGCGCCGACCACACTCGCGCCTCGGCGGCGGCAAGGGTCGTGGCGCTAGCCAACGGCCGCCGCCTCGATCAGTTCCTCCAGGAGCGCGCGCGTTTCGGCGCTCGGCACCGCGCTGGGGACGCCGATCTCGCGCTGGAGTGCCTCGGTCAGCACCTGGTAGACCTTGTGCACCCCGCTGGGATCGCCAAGCGCACTGCGGCAGCGCATCAGCCCCCGCACGAAGACCTCGTCTGTCGGTGCGCGCTCCATCCCGGCGGAATAGAAGGCGGCTGCGCGCTCGACGTCGCCCAGCTCGGCCGCGAGCCCCGCGGCTGTACGCGCCGCATCCAGGAAGCGTCTGCGGTACTCCGGGCGGAACCGGTCGAGCCACTCGAACGTCTCGGACTCCATGACGTCGCCTCGGTAGAGCGTGACAGCCTGTGCGTAGTGCTCCAGCGCACCGGCGGCCGGTAGGCCGGCCGCCCGCCGCACCGCGGCGTCAAACTCGTCGAGGTCGGACTGGAGGATGCCGGGCTGGAACTGGTAGCGGTCGCGCGCGAGGGTGATCGGCTGCAGGTCGTTCTGGCCTGTTGCCACGCGGATCGCCTTGCGGGCAGTAGTCGCGGCGTTGTCCATCATGTGCTTCACGCTCGAGTCCCAGAGCAGGTCCGGCCAGAGCAACTCCGCCACCACCCTGCGCGGGACGGGCGCGCCGCCGTGCGCCACGAGCAGCGCGACGAGTTCGCGGCCCTTTTCATATCGCCAGCCTGTCAGCGGCGTACCCGCCACCGAGACCTCGAACTCACCGAAGCACCGCACCCTGATCAGCGCCTCGGTCCCCTCCCCGTCTGCGGTGTCTCCCGCCAGCGTCTCCGCCAGCCAGAGCGGCTGCTGTCGCACGATCGGGGAATGCGAGGCGGCGAGCGGAGAGGCCGCCTCGTGATACTCAGGTGTGCGAGGTGGATCGCCCGCACGTAGGTGAACCGCGGACTCCGGCACCGCGGGCGCGGGCAAGGGTGTCGTCCCGCCAGCCCCCATCCCGTCTTCATGCTCGGGCCGTTGCTCGACCGCCGTAGCGGCTATCGCGACCGTGTCCGTCTGAGGTTCGCGCATGGGATCAGGTGCGACTTCAAGCGGCATCCCACCTGTACCCGTATCACTCGGCGCAAGCAGGGTGGGCTCCACGAGGGGATCGCGCTCCCGATCTGGTGCCGCCTCGCACGACTCCACCGCCGGTGGCCCATTCGGCACGGGGACCGGCTCGAAGAGCGCACGATGCCAGTCGAACGGCGCGGTCGGGGTTGTGTGAGCCGCTCTCCCACCTGGATCCGTCGTATGACCCTCGTCGTCTTCCGTGTTCGGCACCTCCGTCGTGTCCACGACTTCTCTGGCCCCGAGGTCTCCTCTCGGTGGGGCGACCGCTCGCCACCGTGGCGAGGCGTCCCGGCGTACCAGCACCGGGTCGAGCCACAGCGGCTCACCGGAGCCCACCGTCAGTCGCACACTGCCGCGATCGATGTCGCTGCCGTCGGCGTCGGCCCCAGAGGCGTCGAATCCGAGACACACCACCGCGCCGAACACCTCGCCGGGGCGATCGCGCGGACCATCAGACGGCGCCAGTCCCACGACATAGACCCCCGCGTCCGGGGCGTACCGGACGATCGCGTCGGCCCTCGCCGCCGCCGCGCCAGCGTCGAGGACGGCCACCAGGGGACGGCGCATGCTCGTCCCCTCGCGAGACTGGATCAGGTCCTCCAGTTCGTCCACCAGCGCGTCGGCGTCGGGGCTGTCCGCGCCGCCGAAGTGCGGCAGCTCCATGTCGTCACCGGCCAGCGTGGCGGCCGTCCTGTCGGCGCGCAGCGCCAACTCGTCGGCCCCGGCCGTCGCCGCCAATGTCGCCAGCCAGGAGTGGAGCAGCTGGCGGCGATCACCGTCCGCGCCAGAGATGGTCACGCTCCCCGCGCCTGCCAGGTTGAGGTAGACGATCGCATCCGATGCCTCCGTCCCGACGGGCAGCATCAGTGCCTCACCCGCATCCGCCGCGCTCCCCTGCCGAAGCGTCGCCTCCCCGGCGCCGGTGAGCACCAGGTCGACACGCTTCGCCCCGATGAGCACGCCTTCGACCGCGCACCCCAGGCGTTCGGAGATCCCTGCCCCCAACGCCGCCAGCACCTCCCCGTCGCCCGATGGACAGTCGACCGTGCAGGTGAGGTGTCGCTCCGTCTCGTGGATCACGAGGAGGCGCGCGTCCGGGCACCCCGCCTGGGCGATCGCACTCGCCACCGCGCGGCCGACGAGCGCGATGCGCCCTGCGTCACCGGTCGCCCACGCCTCTCGCCGGAACGAGGGCAGCTGCAAGAGCCCCTGGCGACGGAGGCGTGAGACGAACAGCGCAGCCGTCCCGAGCACCACGAACCCTGCCGCCGTGATCACGAGCGGCCGTGGCGGGGAAGGCCAGTCCCACGCGATCCCCGAGGCTCCCTCGGCATCCGCCGCGTCGTCGGAGCCGACCAGCGGGTCGGCACCGGGATCCGGTGTTGCCACCGGCGCAGCTTCGGGTGTCGCCGTCACTTCCGGTTCGACCGGCGTGGCACGGTCACTCACCGCGGGCGCGTGCGTAAGCACCTCGGCTGGCAGCGCGATCTCCCATCCGGGATAGATCAGATTCGGGTTCGTGAAACGCCAGCCCGCGGCCATCTCGCGGTCGCGGTTCGCCTCCCAGAGTTCCGTCCAGCGGAAACCGTCGCCGAGAAAGCGCTCGGCGATCCCCCACAGGTGGTCGCCTGGCAGCGTGCGGTAGGTCGGCACTCCGGAGTCCACGTCGATCCGCTGCGACGGCAGGGGCAGGTGCAACACCCACCCGACCCGGATCACGCGCGGGTCCGTGAACCGCTCACCGTCCGCCATCACGCGGTCCCGGTTCGCTTCGAACAGTTCGACGTAGCGCGAGCCATCGCCGTACACGCGGCGCGCGATCCCCCACAGGTCATCGCCGCGCACCACCGTGTACGCGACGACCTGTGCCCGTTCGGGTTCCTGCTCCGCGTGCCGGGGTGCAGGATCGCCCGTCTGGACCACCACCGGCACCGGCAGCGACACGACGGGGTCCGCCGCCCCTGCCACCCGTGCCGTCGCGGGCATCCAGCTCGCGACCACCAGCGTGCCGGCAACGCCGCCGTCGACGATCCGCCGCACCGCCGGCACGGTGATCAGGTTGGTCAGTCGCAGGGCGACGCGCGCCCACCGCGCCCCGCGCGTCGCACGGTCAGCTGCGATGGCCGCACAGCGCAGCGTGACCGTCACCGCGAGGTAGCCGAGCGCGAGCCACGCCACGGCGGTCGCCACTGCGATGAGGTCGCGATCCGCGATCTCCGACGCGGTCAGCGTCGTGCGCACCGTCGCCAGATCAGGGAGGCGCCAGGCCTCGGACGGCGGCCCCGCGATCAGCCAGAGCGTGACGCCCAGCCCCGCCGCGGCCACGACCATCACGGCCATCGACCACGGCCCCGGCGTCGCTGGTGCCCTGGAATGTCGTTGCCGTCGTGCGGCGGGGAGTGTCCGCGACATGATGATCCTCCTCGTTAGCGCTGGCCCGCGGTCAGCACGGACTGCAGTTGCTGCACCGGGTACAGCGCGACGAACGACCGCACCATCGGGTCGAGCGGCTCCCAGTCGCCGACAGTGACCACGATGTTTCCCTCGCCGTCGTCTTCTTCAGTGATGACGCGGAACTGCCCGGCGAACGTGATCTCCAGACGAACCTCGAACTGCCCGCCGGCAACCAGCGAGGACTGCTCGTAGGTGTGCTGGATGTCGCTCTCGTCCGGGTAGGGCCGTCCAAGCGATCCGGTGGAGACGAAGCCGCCGTCGCCGAAGTGCCAGTCGTAACGCTGCGAGGTGATTTCGACTTCGACCGTGGTGTTGCCGAGCGCCTCGCTCCCGTAGAGGGGGCTCCCGTCGTAGCCATCGACCCAGAACCAGGACGGCAGCGCGACGAGGCCGGTGCCGGGGTTGGCGCGGACGGTAATGGGCGGCAACGGGACGATGCCGAAGAGCGCCTCAGCAATCGCCCGTGGATCGATGCCCGGGTCGGGGGTCACCTGAACCACGAGGTCAGGCGGCCCTGCGTCGAGCGGGACCCACACGATCCCGAGGTAGCCGTTATCGCAGGAGACGAAGAAGGGGACAGAGCCTGGATTTGCCCAGTACTCCTGCTGGGTGATGATCGACGAGTTCCCGCTCGGTGGCCCCGGATGCGAGGTGCACTGGGGAGTCGGGCCTTCCACGATCGTCGTGCTCCCGGGCGCACCGGGGAATCCCGGGGACAAGCCGACGACGCTGATGACAATCGTGGCCCCGGCCTCCGTCATCACGACCTGCGTGGTCGTATCAACGTGCGGTCGGTCTGGCTGCGGTGTGTACCCACCCCCACCCGGAACCTGAGCATGCGCGGTCTCCGCTATGAACGCTGCGAGCAGCACGACTCCGACCGCGACGAAGACCATTCTCATAGGATTCAGTCGCTGGCTTCCCGGCCGCCTTGGACCACGATCCAGCGACCGTCGATCCGCTCCAACAGGAAGATGTCGCGAATCACCTCATTCGGACCGGCTTGCTCGTCCCCTTCCAACGTCTCCGGATTCACCAGATAACTGTTGTTCAAGTACTCGTCGATCACGATCGCATCCGTCTCATCGAGTGATGCGATCTCGAAGTTGTGTTCGACAACGATCCGGACGGCCCAGCCGTCAGATCGCAGTTGCTCAATCTCATCCCTGATCGCCTGCAACTCGACGCCCACCGCGAACGTCTCCACGAGCGACGCATCGCGCTTCAACAGCGCTTCCGCGTAGGCGTCCCAGTAGGCGAGGTAGGCCGCGGACACCTCCGCTTCCAGCTCTTCCGGCGAGGGCGTCGCGGTGGCGGGCGGCTCGGTCGGCGTGACCGTTGGGGACGCGACCACTGTGGCCGTCGGCGTTGGGGTCGGCGATGCGTCACCACCACCGCAGGCCGCCAGCGCGATCGCCGCGATCGCCCAGCCGACCCACATCACTCCTGATCGGATTACTGTCATGGCACCGGACCTCCTACCCCGAAGCGCGGCTCCGCGACGGCACGGGCGGTGATCTCCACCTCCCCCACCCCGAGCACCCGCAGGAAGGCCGTCGTCGCCTGGCGCGACACCTCGACCTCCACGCGCGTCCCGTCCGCGTAGACCGCATGGTCCATGCCATCTTCCCCGATGAGGCGCACGATCGCCGCCTCCCGCGCGGCACCCGGATCCAGCACGACCACTGCGCCTCCAGATGCCCGGTAAGCCGCCTCGTCGAGCTGCATCGCCCCTGCGGCCGCGGCTGCATCCGCGGCGTGCTGGAGATCGCGCCGTTCCGCCATCACCAGGCCACCGTCCGCGACCAGCCCCACGACGGCGACCAGTCCGACCAGGAAGATCGCCGTCAGTGCCAGCGCCTGACCACTCTCATCCGCCGCCAGCTCCCGCAGTCGCGCGCTCATGGCGCCGCCGCCCGGCTGCGATATTGGTCGATCCGCTCGGCGTGGCTGCTCGAGACCGTCACCCCGACCACGCCAAGCAGCGGCAGGTCGCCGAGGTGCACGTCGTAGGTCGCCCGCGTTAGCACCGTGCCGCCGCGCTCGAAGCCGCCGGGGTCGATCTCGACGCCGAGCCGGTCGAGGGCGAGTCCGTGGCCTTGCGCGACTGCGACCGCCCGCGCCTCTGCCGACTGAAGGCCCGCCTCTGCCGATGGCGCCACCGCCACCGTGCGCGCGGCTTCACGCGCCACCGACTGCACCGCGATCTGCGCTTGCGTCACGCGCCCGACCATCACCACGCCGAAGGCGAGCACCAGCAGCAGCGGCAGCACCAGCGCGACCTCGACCATCGCGCTGCCCGTCTCGTCGGCAGTCAGGCGGCGCGCGGGCGCCGGCAGTCTACGGACCACCACGGAACCCCTCTCGCCAGACCTCGGCCTGCGCCTCGATCGGGACGCTCAACGATGTCACCCAGGGGATGAAGAGCCGGTACTCCCCGCTCGCCCGCGTCATCACGACGTCGTCAGACGCTTCGACGTCCACCGCGAACGCCGCCCCGGTCGCGCCGAGGCCGGCCTCCAGCACGTTCCGCGTCCGCGACGCGCCGTCCTGGAGGCTGTATCCCTCGGCCGCGGCGAGCCGCGCGCCCTCGATCGCCGCCGTCTCCGCCACGGTCTGCGCATGGTGGACCAGCGCGAACTGCACCACGCCGATGAGCGCCATGAAGAGCAGCGGCAACACGAGCGCCGCTTCGACGGTGCTGGCCCCGGACTGGTCGCGGAGGAGGCGGCGCATCGGGCTACACGCTCGTGATCGCGGTGACGATGTCGTTGAACACCCCGACGATCGCCGTCCCGACGGCCTGGATTGCGACGATCGCCACGACCGCGATGCCGGCGACGACGATCGCGTATTCGGTCATCGCCGCGCCCTCCTCGTCCGCGTGGAGCCGCGTGATCTCGTTTTTGACTTGCTTCAGCACCTCGATACCTCCTGTCGTCGACCCGGTTGCCATCTGCTCTGTTGCCTCACCGTCCCAGCCCCAGCAGCTCGGTCCCCGCGGGATAGAGCAGCACGACCAGGAATGCCGGGAAGATGAAGAGGGCGATCGGGAACAGCATCCGCACGGCGGCCTTCCCGCCCTCCTCGAGGAGCTGCGTGCGTTCGCGGTCCCGTGCGGTCTCGGCCAGCGCCAGCGTCGCCGGCGCGAGCGGTGTCCCCTGCTCGTGGGCGAGCCGCCAGGCGTCGGCGAGCGAGCGCAGCTCCGGCACCTCCTCGCGGTCGGCGAGCGCGCCTAATCCATCCGCGTAGCCCTCGCCGCCGATCGCCGTCTCACGGACGACGCCGCGCAGTGCCGCCCCGAGCACTCCGTCCAGTTGCTGCGCCGCCTCGGTGAGCGCCTGCTCCGCGGAGAGCCCGGCGCTCGCGCCCAGCACGAGCAGGTCAAGCGCCACGGGCGTCTCGCGCACGATCGCGATGCGGCGGCGGCGGAGCCGTCCGCGCAGTTGCCACGAGGGCGCCGCAAACCCCGCCGCGAAGGCACCCACCCACATCCAGACCGGCCACGCCCCGGTGGGGTGGGCGCCGAGCAGGTTGAGCAGCGGCAAGACCGTGCCCCCCACCAGGCCGGTCGCCAGTTGCTGTCCGCGGAACTGCGCAGCGCTGATCCCGGGCATGGCGAGCGCGAGGCGTCGGTCGAGGTCGCCGGTCTCGACGCCGGCGCGGCGCAGGATCGCGCCGATCAGCCGTCCCGCCTCGTCGAGCAGCGGTCGTAGCGTGCGCTCCAGCGTCGCCGACTCGAACACGGGATCGCGTTGCTCGCCCTCGTCCAGCTCCATCCGCCCCTGGGCGGAGAGCCGGTGCATGCGCCGCCCCAAGTCGGGACGCGGCCGCCCGAGCGGCTGTGCCATGATCACCAGCCACAACCCGGCGGCGAGCGCGCTGCTGACCGCCAGCGCCGCCGTCACCTGAGCACCCGTTCACGGCCCGGCAGCACCGTCGCACGGAGCATGCCCGCGTAGCCGACGGCGACGCTGACCAGGCACGCAGCGAGCGCCAACTGGCCCCCGGGCGTGGAGAACACCTCCAGGTAGCCGGGGTTGGTGGCGCGGATCGCCACGATCAGCACGAGCGGGAGCGCCGCGATCACGCGGGCCGACAACACGTGTTCTGCCTGTTGCGCGCGTACCTCCCGGCGCGCGCGCGCCGTCCCCCGCACCGAACGCCCCAGCCCGTCGAGCACCTCGCTGAGGTTGCGGCCACCGACGCGGTAGGACATCAGCAGCGCCGCGCTCAGCATGTCGAACGCCGGGTGGGCGACCTGCGCACGTGCCCGTGTCACCGCCTCCTCGAACCCGGCCAGCCGCAGATCCCGGGCGAGTGCCCGGAAGGCGGGACGCAGGGCGAGCGGGCCGGTGCGGGCGAGCGAGCGGAGGCCGTCCTCGATCCCGATCCCGACGCGACTGCCGTCCCGCAGCACGGCCACGGCCTCGACGACGGCGTCCTCCACCGCCTCCAGGCGGTGTTCGTCGCGCTGGCGGGCGACCCATGACGGCACGAGCGCACCGACGATCCCGGCCGCGAGGCTGAGCGCTGGCCAGCCTAGGAACATCTGGGTCATGACGGCCGCCACCACGCCAACGGCCCCTGCGAAGGCCAGCCGGCCACCGGCGTCGGGCAGCGCTGCAACCCAGCCCCCGGCTGTGGCCGGAGCGTCCGCTCGGCGGGCGCGCTCCGGTCGCTTCGACGTCAGCGCGAGGAAGATCAGCAGCAGGCCGATCCCGAGCAGCAGGCTGTAGGTCACGTGCATGGCGTGTTGCTCCCGGGGTCAGCCTGCACCAGGCCACTCCACCAGCACTCCACAGCCACGCTTACCCGGCTCCACACACGCTTATTTCGCTCCACACGGGCGAGATCGCCGCGAGACTCTGCCAAATCTGTCCCGGGGACACCCGTTCGGGCGCTCATCGAGGCGCTCATCCGGTCCCCCCTCGCTCCGGCCCGGCGTAGCCCGCGGCCACGAGACGGGCCTCCCGGCGCGGGCGGATCCCGGTCCACGTGAGCCCTCCCTCGCGTAGCGCGAACAGCTCTGAGCCGGCGATCGCGCCGCCTTCGACACCGGTGACCTCGTAGATGTGGGAGACCGTGCGACGATGCGTGGCGCCGTCGAGCCGCAGGTGCACGACCACCTGGATCGCCTCCGCGATCATCTCGGCGACCGTCTCCGACGGCGGGTGCCCCTCGGCCATCAGCGCGTAGGTGCGGAGTTTGGAGAGCGCCTCGCGCGGGCCGTTGGCGTGCAACGTGCACATCGAGCCCTCGTGCCCCGAGTTCATCGCGGAGAGCATGTCCAGCGCCTCGTCGCCGCGGACCTCGCCCACGATGATCCGCGTCGGCCGCATCCGCAGCGCGTTGCGCACCAGGGCGCGGATCGACACGCCACCTTCACCCTCGACGTTCGCGAGCCGCGCGTTGAGCGCCACGCAGTCGGGCAGCACCGACTCGAGCTGGAGCTCGCCCGTCTCCTCGATCGTGATCACCCGCTCGCGCATGCCGGGGATCGCCGCGCCGAGCGCCTTCAGGCAGGTCGTCTTGCCGCTCCCGGTGCCCCCGGAGATCAGGATGTTCAACCCGGCACGCACGCACGCCTGCAGGAACGCCGCAGCCTCGGGTGTGAGCGTCCCGAGACCGACGAGGTCGTCGAGCGTCCGTGCCCGCTGCAGGAACTTGCGGATCGTGACGTGGGTTGCGCCGGTGGCGAGCGGCGGGATCACCGCGTTGAGACGGCTACCGTCGGGCAGGCGCGCGTCCACCATCGGGCTCGTCTCGTCGAGGCGGCCGCCCAGCGGTCCGATCGCGCGCCGCACCAGCCGCAGCAGCTCCGCGTCGTCCGCGAGCGTGATCTCGGTGAGCTCTTTGCGGCCGTCGGCGATCACGAAGATCCGGCGCGGGCCGTTGACGATGATCTCTTCGATCGACGGGTCATCCAGCAGCGGCTGCAACGGTCCGAGTCCCAGCAGGTCGGCGAGCAGGCGACGGGCGAGGTCTGACCTGTCTGCGAAGGGCGGCTGGCCGAGCGTGACCGCCCGCCGCTCCGCCGCGGCGATCTGTTCGTGGATCACCCGCTCGGCGTGCGCCAGCTCCTGCGCTCCGATGCGCGGCATCTCATCACCGTCCGACCCTCGCCTGAGAGCGGCCTGGACGTCCGCGCGGATCGCCTGCTCACGCTCGTCACGGGCCGCCCCTGTCACATTCGTCCCCACGGCACTCGTCATCGCGATGCCTCCACGACCATGGGCGCGAACACGGCATCGGCGACCACCGCTGCGGGCTCAGGCGCTTCCTCCTCCAGCGCCCGTACGAGCGTGCGCAGGTCAGCGGCAGCCTTGCCGCCTGCCGCCGTGAGCGGGACCTGGCGGTCGATCGCGCGGCGCGCTGCCGGACTGTCTTCCCGCACGGTACCGAGCACGGGCAGCCCCAGCGCCCGTTCGATTTCATGCCCGTCGTAGTGCTCACGGCCCTCCCGGCGGTTGACCGCGAGGCTCCAGCGGCCGCGGTCGTCCTCGCCGAGCGATCGCAGCGCGAGGCGGGCGTTCCAGAGCGAGACGAGGTCGGGCGCCGTCACCAGCAAGGCGTGGTCGGCGGCCCGCAAGACACTCGCCTCCGGGGGCCATCCGAGGTCCACCACGACGCGGTCGTACCGGGCACGGAGCCGGGCGACCGCGCCCGTGATGAGTTCAGGGGTGAGGGCGGCGGCGAGCTCGGGGCGCTCCACGCCCGCCAGCACCGCGCAGCCGGGCCCCTCCTGCAACTCCGTCGCCAGGCGTGCATCCAGCGGACCGCCGGCGACGGCCAGCCCCACGAGGCCGCGGCGCGGGTCGAGGCCGAGGTAGGGCGCGACGTTCCCCCCGCGCAGGTCGGCGTCCACGAGCGCGACCGAGCAGCCGGCGTCCCCGAGGGCCGCGGCGATCGCGATCGCCAGCGTGGTCTTGCCCGGCGCCCCCTTCCCGCTGGTCACGGCGATGACGCGCCCTGCGGTCGCTGGTTCGTTCCACTCATCCGCGTCATGTTGTTGTGCCGATGGCGCGATCGCTTCCCGGGAATCGACGAGCGGTGTCCCATCGCGCGTGCGCCGCAGCGCCGCCGCGATCGCCGGGAGCGGTGTCGATGCCAGCAGGGCCGGCGCGAGCTCGTCGTACCGGCTTGCCTCGCGGTCGTCCGCAGCGAGCAGCAGCACCGGCACGCGACGGTCGCGCAGCGCCAGCAGCGTCGACTCGCCCAGCCCGTGCAGGCTGCTAGCGGCCAGCACGACATCCACCGCAGGTGACCCCAGTGCCACCCGCTCGAGTAGGGTCGCGGCGTCAAGCGCACGGGCCACGACGGCGATCCCCTCGCCCGGGAGTCCGTCCACGAGGCGGAGCTCCAGGTCGCGGTCGCCCGTCGCGATCAGCACGCCCAGCGTGGCGGTCTCCAGCGTGGTCGGCTGATTCGTCATGGTGCGGGCACCAGCACGAGCGTCAGGCGCCCGTTCACGAGTGCGTGCACGACCCGTTCGGCGTCCCCCTGCGGGACGATCAGCGTGACGTTGGCGATCCGCCCACCCTCTTCAGACGCCGCACCGCCGCCGATGCCCAGCCGTCCCGCGTCGGCGGCGACGTGGTAGACCGTCGCTCGCTCCAGCAACAGCGCGGTCGCACTGCCGGGGCGTCCGGGCTCCGTCGTCTCAACGACCGCCACCTCGTCGCCACGGCGCAGCTGGGCGAAGACGGTGTCGGCGCCGACCGCGACTGTGACGGCCATCTCGCCGGGTCCAAGCGCCGGTCCGCTGCCGAGGTCGGGCCCGACGACGAGCGCCCCCGCGTGGATCGTCTGACTCGTCGTCCGGCCGACGAGCGTCGCGATCTCCGCCTCGTCGACCGCCAGCGCGCCGAGCGCACCTTCCAGCCGTGCCTCGCTCGTCGTGAGGTCGCTGCGCACGATTACGTGGCCGGGCGGCAGCGTCCGCGCCGCGACCACGACCGGTTCCGTGACCCGAAAGCCGTTGATGACGGTGACGCCGCCGATGAGCGCAACGACGACCACGAGCGTGCCGATCAGTAGCCGGGGGTCGAGATGAGGCAGGGCCCACGAGCGGGCGCGCATGCGGGTGCTGCCAGCGGCCATCGCGTCACTCCTCCCGGCGGCCGTGCGACCGCTCGCCGTGTTCCCAGCGCCGCTCCAGTCCCTGGAGCCAGGTCTGCACGAACGCCGCCGCGCTCTTCGCGTCCACGAAGCCGCGCTGCTCCTCCTCGTGGCCGGGTTCGTGCTGGTGGAGGATCACCACCCGCAACGCAGGCCGCCGACCGGGCGTGATCGTGGCCCGCAGCAACAGCCGGTCCGTCAGCACGCGTGAGGCGTTCGTCATGGCGGGCACCCTACGAGGGCGCGCGTGCCGGTCGCGCTACAGGAGGTGCAGTGGAGACGTGGCAGGCGGCGGCGCAGGGGGCGGTTCGCGGCACTCGGTACGGCGCCAGCCCGTGGCGGGAATAAGCGGTCGAGATACGCGCGTTTGATGTAGCGCGGGTGCCACGCGATTTGCGACGCAAGTGCTACGCGATGTCGTGTGTAATGGTGCATACTGGAAACGCGGGGCGGCGCGGAGCAATCTAGCGGCCACGGCAGGCAAGAGGCGGAGCCAGGCCCGGCCAGTAAGGAACACTGGTTCGTGGCGGGGGTAGCAACGGGAAGCGGTGAGTCGACGCCTCACCGGACGCATCGCGCTCCGGCACGTCGCTCGCAGATACCCACCTTTCATCTGCGCCTGGTCGGCGGCTTCGCCGCGACGCAGGACGGTCGCGACATCAGGTTGCCGGCAGCGAGCCGGCGGCTGGTGGCGGCCACTGCGCTGCATGCCGGCCCGATCCCCCGGCACGTGGCGGCGGAACGGCTCTGGCCACACCTCGAACCGCGCAGCGCGCTCAGCAGCCTCCGCACCGCACTCTTCCGCCTCAACGCATCCTCAGCGCTACTCGACACCGGCCCCGGCTACATCGCGCTCGCCGAGCACGTCGCCGTGGACGTGCACGCGCTGGAGGCCTTCGCCCGCCGCCTGATCGACGGCCCCGTACCTGACACCGACGCGGAGGAATCGATCCGACGTCTGACCATGGCGATCCTGCCCGACTGTGATGACGACTGGCTGCGCCTCGAGCGCGATCGGCTGCGTGATCTCTTCCTGCACGCGATCGAGGCCCACGCCACCCGCCTCTCGGCGGTCGGGAACTATGCCCGCGCGCTGGAGGCGGCGCACGCCGCACTGGCGGCGGATCCCGTGCGCGAGACCGCGGCGGCGACGCTGATCGCGATCCACCTCGCGGAGGGCAATCGGCCGCAGGCGGTACGGACCTACCGGGACTTCCGTGCGCGGCTTCGCGCGATCATCGACGTGGAACCCGCCGACGAACTACGCGCGCTGGTCGCGCCGTACCTCGCTGACGACTAGCGACGCGAACGCGACACGGGGCTGACGCGGATCACGACTACAGCGTCACGCCGAGACTGTACGCGGAGCCGGCGGATGAGCCGCCTCGCACGCCTGCTGTTGTGGATCTGCCTAGACCCACTCGTCCTGCTCGCGCGGGATCGAGCGCACGCACGACGGGAACATCCGCTCGCCGAGCACAGCACTCACGAGTCCTACGACGTGGAGCGGACCGGCGATCAGTTCGGCGTGCCGCGGCTGGCACTGTTCGTGGTGCGACTGCATGGCCGGTCGGGCGTAACCGGTCTGGCAGTCCTCTTCGTGGCTTCCATTCCTGCGGCTGCACTCGGGAGCATGAGCGGGCGGGGAAGTCAGGAGAGTGCGAGGGGCGAGCCGCACACCAGTCAGCGGCGGCGTGCGCAACGATCACCCCGAAGGGTCTGCGGGGAAGCCCTCACGCTCGGGCAACAACAATGTGACGACGAGCCCCGGCAGGGTCCTGGCAAGCGCTGCCTGTCGTCGATCGAGCGTGGTGAGCGGCAGGCCGGCGACCGCGCAGGTGTGGGCGATCAGCAGATCGTGGACGTTCCCACCGAGGTTGAGTGCGCGGCCGTCACGCAGCACGGCGTTGTACGCGCTCGCGGGCGTCGCGACGATGCGCTCCTCGGCAATCCACGGACGCAGCGCCTCTTCCACAGTCGCCGCGTCGAGACTCCACGGGGACCGCCGCAGGACTGACCACGTCTCGGCCAGCACGATCCCGGGGATACGTCCCGAGGCCGCGGCAACGACGGCCGGGCGGGCAAGCACATGAAACTCGTGGTTCGACGTCAGCCCGGCAACGAGCACCGACGTGTCGATCACGCCCGCTCCCGGTCGCGGTGGATCGCGTCCAGGCTGTCGTCGTTGGAGACGGCTTCGCCGTCCTCGATCGTGATCACGGGCAGACCGTCCGCTGCGATCCGTACGTCCGCGGAACGGTGCCGCTCCAACAGCACGCCCTCGGGGGTCGCGATCAACTCGAGCGTCCCTCCCCCGGCCACGCCGAGCCGTTCACGCTCTCGCAACGGGATCACGACGCGCCCCTGACGGTCGACGCTCACCTGTACCGCACCCACTGGTCACCTCCGGTCTCCAGACGCTGGTGGTCTGTCACCATTCTATCACCATTGTTGTGGCATCGAATGCGGGCCCAAGATCGGGCGCGGACGTTGACAGTGCGCAAGCACTTCCCTCGCGGCCTGATCGGCTACCTGCGCCCGCAGCGCGTTGATCGAAACAGAGGTTCTGCCGAAGACGAGAGAGGGCGCCGCCTTGCCCCCCAAGACGGTTCGTGCAAGTTCAATTTGCCGCTGTGCATGTGATTCGTGATGTGATCCTGGGTGGTATAGAATGCGTGACGAGAGGAGTCATCCATGACCCCGAACGTCGCCCGTCTCGACGACTATGAGGCGCACACGCGCGCCACGTCTACCGCTTCCTGAAGCGGTGACGGAACTGAGCCGCATCCTCGGCCTCAAGCTCACCGCCTACGTGGGGAACGTGAAGGAGACGCGCGCCGTCAGTGAATGGGCCTCCGCCTCCCGAGAACCGTCAGCTGGCGTGCAGCGGCGGCTGCGCCTGGCGCTCCAGGTCGCCGACGCGATCGCCCGGGTCGATGGGGATGGGGTGGCCCGCGCCTGGTTCCAGGGCCTCAACCCGCAACTGGGCGATCGCTCGCCGGCGCGCCTGCTCCGTGAAGGCGACCTCGACGAGGTCGGACCGGAGGTCGTCGGCGCCGCCCGCGCATTCCTCGCCGGCGGATGAGCAGCCAGCTCACGCCGGTCTATCCGGCGGAGACCGTGTACCGGGTCGGACGCGCCCCGACCCGTGGGCGTGGCCGGACTGGAGTCAGGCCTCCCCGGACGGCGCGTTCGGGAACCGCTGGGACGATCCGCTTGGGAGTTACCGGGTGCTCTACGCCTCGTCACAGGGGCTGGGCGCGCTCGTCGAGACGCTCGCTCTCTTCCGTCCCGACCTCGAGGTGATCGCCGGACTCCAGGAGATCGAGGGCGACGACGATGCATGGCCCGCGGGTGCGGTACCGCGACATTGGCTGCGCGACCGCGCACTCGGCGCCGGGACGCTGAACGGAGCCTACGTCGACAGCGGCGACGTGCGGTGCTGGCGATCCGGAGCCCCTCACCGTGACGGACGTCTGCTCCATCGATGCCGACGCGCCGGACGTCCTCGATGCATTCGCACTCCCCGGTCTCACTGGGCCTGAGGGCGCGGGCCCCGGTTGCGCTCCGGGCAGCGACTGAGGTCAGATGGCAGGCGCTCGCACAGCCGGCAAGGCCGCGACGGGCGGCCGGGCTGCTGTGATCGTCCCCGCATAGTGTATGTTTTCTCCGGGAGCTTTCGGACATGACACCTGCGCCACCGACACTGACGCCCGGTCGGGTCTATCGGACGCGGGACTTCGCACGCTGGACATCGAACCCGCCCCGTCTCGCGCGGCGGCTCGCGCAGGAGGGCCGGCTGAAGCCGCTCGCCCACGGGCTCTTCGTCTCCCCGAAGCAGGGACGCTTCGGTGCGGTGCCGCCGACCGACGAAGCGGTGATGCGCGCGTTCCTCGATGGCGCACCGTTCGTCCTGACCGGCCCGGAACGCTGGAATGCGCTCGGCCTCGGGACCTCTGCCTCGTTTGCCGCACAGCTCGTCTACAACACCAAGCGCTCGGGCGAGTTCCAGCTGGGCGGGCGCCGATACCTGCTGCGGCGGATCGCGTTCCCGAAGCAGCCGTCGCCCGAGTGGTATGTGGTCGACCTCTTTCAGCACGCTGAACAAGCGGCTGCCGATCGCGACGACCTCACCCGGGCGCTCAGCGAAGCCCTCCGGCGCGGGCGGTTCGACGCGGCCCGGCTGCGGACATGCGCGCAGGAGTACGGCTCACGCGACACCCAACGGCGGATCGAGGAAGCCCTCGAGGTCGCGCGGTCGGTGGCGGCGTAGTCACGGATGTTTGTCCACGAGGATCGCGACTTCGACGACCTGCTCCGGATCGTCGCCGACGAGCACGGGCTCACCGTCGGCCTCGTCGAGAAGGACTACTGGGTCACGCACGTCCTCTGGGCGCTCCTCCACCAGGGGTTCGACGTCTGGTTCAAGGGCGGCACCTCGCTCTCGAAGGGATTCGGCCTGATCGAGCGCTTCTCCGAGGACCTCGACCTCAAGGTCTCGCCGGGGCGCGTCCTGGCGCTCCCGGAGGTCTCGGACTGGACGCGGGAAGGCGCCGGCATCACCGCAGAACGCCGCGCCTACTTCGAGACGCTCGTCAGGTTGCTGGAGGTGCCAGGAGGCGAGCCGTCGCTGGTGGAAGAACTGGCTGACCGCTCGTGGCGCAGCGCCGGCATCCGCGTGACGTATCCCGGCCGCCACCTCAGCGACCTCGGGCCGCTCCGTCCGTTCGTCCTGCTCGAAGTGGGAAGCGCACGGGTCACGCCGTACGTCGAGCGAGACCTGACCTCGTTCGTCCACGACTACCTCGAACGTCAAGGACAGCTCGCGGCGTTCGACGACAACCGCCCACGCGCGGTGCGGTGCGTGCACCCACTCGTGACCCTGATCGAGAAGCTCGACGCTCCCCACCGGCGCGTCCCGAGAGACGAACTGGATCCCTCCACCTTCGTCCGCCACTTCGAGGATGCGGCCCGCATCATCGCGGCAGCATCTTCGTTGCCGCCGCTCGATTCCTACCCGGACATCGCCGCGCTGACGGATGAGATGCGCTCGGAAGGACAGATCCAGCAACGCCCGTCCGCCGACGACCCGGCCTTCCTGCCCGGCGACGACGAACGCTGGACGCAGATCCGTAACGCCTACCGTGCGATCGAGCCGATGTACTGGGGCGAGCGGGTCACGCTCGAGGATGCCTGCGCGACGATCCGTGACTGGGCCTCAACCGAGCTCATGAGTCCCGAGCACGCGTGACCGGTACAGCCGGGCTGGGGCCTCCGGCGAAACTCCATCGGACGTGCATGCAGCCAGTCCATATATATCCGAGGGCAATCCGCGCTTATTTGACGCTTACGCCGGCGGGATCCTGACCAATGCTCGGCTGGGCGCCGCAGCGACAATGACCCGCAGCCGACACAGCCGCACCGTTCCGCGAGCTACTGGTCGGGCCGCGAGCGCCCTCGCCACCTCGATCAGCGCTTGTGGTGCGAAATAAGCGTGCGTCATGCGAGGTAAGCGTGCCGGTGGACTGCCCGTGGAGTCGCCGCTGCTAGGCTGCTCCGCGTAAGTAGTGCGTTTCGCCGGTCTCGCCAGCTCCCAGTGAGCAAGAAAACCGGTACGGATGGGCTCATCCAGGACGTTGAGGACGGATCACCCCTCTCAGGGAAACGAGCAGCGCTCTCCACCCGACCCGTCGAACGAGCCACCAGCCAACCCAGAGCGAACACTGACAGGAGGCACACTGAGAACGAACGAGGAACACGCTGGAGCGATGCCACGACTGCCGCGGTGCGATCGTCACGGGCAGAACCATGTCATCGACACGAAAGGAGTCCTGACCGAAACGATGTTCGAATAGCCGCGCCCGTTCGGGCACGACGCGCAACCACCTGGCGGATCTGACCGTCATGCCCGCTCGCTGAGCACCAGATCGTTCGTGATCGGTGCTGCGGCCGGCACGACGTGCCTCGATGCCAGACACCTGACAGTTAGCCAGCACGCCGCGAACCACCCCGATGGATCCCATCCGGGGCGATTCCGCGTGCTCACACAGGAGGAAGCAATGGATCGGTTCGATATCGGAGAGATCGAGGAGTCCGGGGATCGGCGGTACATCCGAGGCCGCCGTGGCCCGGCCCTGGCGCGCTGCGTCGCGACGGTGATGGTGATCACCTTCGTGCTCGCGACCGCCGCGAAAGCCATCCCTGCGTAGCAGTCCCGCCTGGAGCGGGACGGAAAGGAAGGATCGGATGGAACGGAGAACGAGGAAGCGGAAGCCACGCCTGCTGGAGCGGTGCAGCGAACGGATCAGGCGGTGGATCCGGCGGATCACGCATGCAGTCATCTGGTGCTGCGTACAGCTCCGCGCCGGATGGCGAACGGCCGCGACGCGGCTGCGCCCGTGGCGCCCCGTCGTGCTCGTCGATGCGAAGCGCGGCCGGGCACGACGCTTGCGCCGGATGCTCTGCCGGGCGACGCGGGCGCAGTTCCGGGCGCTGGGCGTCCCACACCCGGATCACCTGCTGATCGTGGTGCAACGCACTGTCGAGCAGGAGGAGCGCCAATTGGCGTCACTCCTGCAGGTGTTCGAGACCGGACAACAGGTCCGCCGTCATGTGCTCTTCCTCGCCCTCACGGTCGAAGGCGAGCCGATGACCGACGGCACCGTTGTCGCGGCGTTGCGCCAGCAACTGCATGAGGTCGTGGGCGAGGCGCTGGGTGAACTGGTCTGCGCCATTCCCGGCGAACGGGCGAGGAAGCAGCGTCCGGCGCCCGTCGTGCCGCTGCGTCTGCCAACGCCGGAGGCACCGCCCTTCGACCACGAGGCGCCGTTCCCGGACGACGCCGACGCACCCATAACACCCGCGAGTGACGGCGCCTACGCCGTCGCTGCGCAGCGATAGGAGATGGAGACGATGACCCAGGGATTGGTGCTGAACAGCCTGACTGACCTCGCAGCGGTCCGTGACCGCTTCTTGGTCGACGAGCGCGTGCCGGATGAGCTGGCGCTCGTGCCCGTGATCGACGGGCGCGATCCCGACGCGATCGGGACGCTGGTCGCGGACGCGCAGGCGGCGCTCGCCGAATTCGCATCGGTGATCGAGGCCGACGGCGCCCGGCGGGGGGAGGCCCAGGCGGGACTCGCCCAGTGGCGACGCATCCGAGCGGAGCTGGATCGCGTCGGCCGCATCGCGGCTCAGACGCACGAGGCAGCCGCACGGGCGGACGAAATCGCGCGGAGCGGGTTCACCGACGGCAATCGCCACCAGGCGCGCTCCGTGGCCGAACACATGGGCCGGCTCGCCACGCGGGCCGATGCGCATACAGCTGTCCTACAACGCGAGGCGGATGCCCTCGCTGAGCGGGAGGACATCAAGCGGCTCCTCGACGAGGAGCGAAACAAGGAGAGAGAGATGGAGATGCGAGAGACGCTGACGCTGGTGGAGGAGCACCTCGACCACGCCAGACACGAAGAGGCCCGGCGACTGCTGACTTCCCTGGAAAAGAGCATCAGCGGCGTGCCGAACCTCAAAGAGACAGTCGAAACGCTACGAAACCGCGCGGAGGCCGTCAAGGTGCAGATGGCAGAGGATGCACTGCGCGAGGCGCGCCGCTGCCACCGTCGCGAACCGGTGACGGCGCTCGACCTGCTGGAACCGCTCGACCTGGAGGGGCTGCCCGAGGAGCTGGCCCGGCACCTCTATGGACTCTGGCTCACCGCCTGTCGGCGGATCGGGCTGCTCGCCGCGGTCCACTACCGGACCGGCTTCGGGCGCGGCGCGGTGCTGATGCCGACCGTCGACGGCCAGTACGAGGTCGTCTCCGCGATCGGCCTGCGCCGCTGGGAGCGCGGTCGCCGGTTCGCGCCGCAGGCGCTGCGAGGCGCACGCCCGCTCGCCTGACCCGTTGATTCGGCAGCCATCCACCTCCTTCGGGGCCGCCTTCGGGCGGCCCCGATTTCGTGCTGCCCGTCCAAACGGGAGCCGGTGCGCTCGGCAGTCGGGCGCACCCGAGAACGAAACCAACCGTGTCCAATGAAGGGAATCCGAACGTGTCCAAGAACGATCGTTTCCAGCGCGCCGTGCGCGGCGTGTGGGAGAACAGCCATGCCATCTACAGCGAATGGAGCGATGCGCAGCGGGTATCGGTGGAGCCCGCCGTCCAGGCGCTGGTCGCCTGGCTCGCCGATGCTGAGAGCGAAGGCGAGTTGATCGCCCGCTACTGGGAGGTCGGAGACCCGCCCGGCGAGGTCATGAGGCCGCACCTGCCCGCGGGCATCGACCCTGCGGACGCGCTGACCGTGCAGGAGGAATGCTTCTGGCGACGGGTCAGCGAGATCGAAGCGGACGCTCCGGATGCATGACATCGCGGCGATCCGCGCCGCACACCCGATCGCGGCGACAGCCGCCTCCGCTGGCGTCGAACTCAGGCCGTCGGGGAAACGGCTGGCCGGGCTCTGCCCGTTCCACCGTGACCGTGACCCGAGCTTCGTCGTCTACCCGGAGACGGCGTCGTGGTTCTGCTACGGCTGCCACGCCGGCGGCGACGTGATCGACTTCGTCGGACGGATCCGGGGCACGCCGTTCCGGGAAACGGCGGCATTGCTCTCGCGGGGACTGCCGGAGCTGCCGGCGAATGTCGTCCGGCTCCCGGCACCGCCGCCGGCCGCGCGGCTCGATGCCGCGTCGCTGGCGGTCGTCGAGGCAACCGTCACGCACTACGAGCGCGCGCTCCTGAAGTACCGGGACGTGCGCTCGTACCTCGCCCGACGCGGCATCTCGATGGAGACTGCACGCCGGCTGCGCATCGGCTACGCCGCGGGCGGCCTCGCCCCGAAGTTGCGTCAGTCGCGCCTGAGTCTCGACGCAGCGGGACGACTCGGGCTGCTAGACAACGATCGCGAACCGTTCACGGGTCGGGTCATTGTCCCTGACCTGGACGCCGGGCGCCGCGCGAACTGGCTCACCGGCCGGGCGCTCGCTGACCGCGGTCCGCGCTACCTGAACCTCCGCGCTCCCTCGCCGCTGTTAGGCCTCAACGGGGCGCGGCTCGTCGGACAGCACGCGGTCGTCGTGGTGGAAGGCCCGTTCGACTGGCTGACTGCGTGCGAGTGGGACGTGCCGGCCGTGGCACTCGTCGGCACGCATGCCTCGCGGCTCGCCCTCGCCGCCCTGCGCGGCTTCCGCACCGTCTACCTCGCGCTCGATGCCGACGGCCCCGGCCGTCGCGCTTCGGCGCAGCTCGCGTCCGCCCTCGGCGAGCGAGCGATTCCGGTGACGCTCCCAGCGGGAGCGCACGACCTCAACGAACTCGGACAACGCCGCGGCGGGCGTAATGCCTTCCTCGCGGCGCTGGCCGAGGCGAGCAGACGACAGGAGGAGTCATGGCAGCAGAGCGACCGCATGCCCCTCAACCGCGCCGCCTGAGCACCGCAACGAAGCG
Organism: Dehalococcoidia bacterium; assembly: GCA_050248355.1. Lineage (GTDB taxonomy): Bacteria > Chloroflexota > Dehalococcoidia > UBA2979 > UBA2979 > JAIBBD01. The sequence continues at coordinate 14,974 of JBFWSN010000021.1, read as the reverse complement.
GCAGCTCCGGCAGCCGCTCGCGCCCGAGCACATCTCGGAACGCGAGGGTGATGACGGATTGATCCGCTACCTGGAAGGGTGGCGGGCCATCCAGCTCGCGAACGCGATCTTCGGCGAGGACCGCTGGGGCGCGGAGGTGGTCGGAGAGGTCACCTACCGCCCGATCCCCCAGACGGGCCGACGGAACGCCACCCCGGTGCTCGGGATCTACACAGCGACGGTGCGTGTCAGCGTCGACGGCTGCCCGCCGCACAGCGACGTGGGCACGGGAGGCGTCGACGAACAGACCGCTGACGGGCATGCGACCGCCTACAAGACGGCGGTGACCGATGGCCTCAAGCGGGCACTGCGGCACTACGGCGCCGGGCTTGGCAACGAGCTATCGGCCGCGCTCGACGGGTCGCTGGCGCCGGACCTGACCACGGACACCGAACCGCTGCGTCGCGAGGTGATCGCGATCGCCGAGCGGGCCGGTTCCGACGAGACGCGCACGCGCGAGTGGATCGCCGAGAAGTACGGCCGCCCGCTCGACGAGCTCGACGCCCGTCGCCTCCAGGACGCCGTCACCCGGCTCGCACGCGGCCTCGACCGCCGCAATGGACACGCGCAGGCCGCCTGACGATGCTCCTGCAGCCGTCAGCCCGGCGCGTGGTCACCACGCGCTCGGGCCAGTACGCGGTGGCGGTGATCCCGCTCTGGCATTCGCCGCTGCCCGGCTTCCACGCCACCGCTGTGCAGGCGGTGCGCACCGACGGCTCTGCTCACACGGTGCGGCTCACCGTCTACGAACGGATCGGTCCGGTCACGGGCCCTCGCCATGGCTCGCACGCAGCGTAGGCTGGCGGCGGCGCGCCGCGACCCGTACGCGGAGGTCACGGCCCGCATCATCGCCGCCCTCGAACGCGGCACCGTCCCGTGGCGTCACCCCTGGCGCGCACGCGGCCTGCGCAACGCGGTCTCGCGCCGCCCCTACCGCGGGATCAACCTGCTCATGCTCAGCCTGACCTCGATGGAGGCGGGCTACGAAGACGCCCGCTGGCTCACCTACCGCCAGGCGGAGCAGCTCGGTGGGAATGTCCGCCGCGGCGAACAGGGCACACGGGTCGTCCTCTGGAAGTGGCTCGGTCGCGAAGAGGACGGTGACGACAACGTCGACTCCGCCAACGAGGATCGCCGCGGTGCCTTCCCCCTGATGCGGCTCTACACCGTCTTCAACGTCGCCCAGTGCGAGGGGCTCTCGCTCCCGGACCCGGAGTCCGGGGACGAGTTCGACCCGCTGGAGCGGGCCGAGTCGATCGTCGCTGGCTATGCGGACGGGCCTCACGTCTTCCATGACGGTGAGTCCGCCTACTACATCCCCTCGCGCGACGAGGTGCATCTCCCGCCGGTCGGCGCGTTCCGCGATGTCGACGGCTACTACGCGACGCTCTTCCACGAGCTCGCCCACTCGACCGGTCATCCCTCGCGACTCAACCGTGAGGGCTACCAGGAGTCGGCCCCGTTCGGGTCGCCCGTCTACTCACGCGAGGAGTTGATCGCCGAATTCGCAGCGGCGTTCCTCTGCCAGGAGGCTGGAGTCGACGTCTCGCGGCTCGACCAGTCAGCGGCCTACATCGCCTCGTGGTTGAAGGCGCTCGAGGACGACCGCCGGCTCGCGGTCGCGGCGGCGGGTCAGGCCCAGCGCGCAGTCGACCACATCCTCGGTCGCGACCCGCGGACGCCAGTCCCACCCGCCCATGAAGAGGAGCACGCTGATGTATAGCCCGAAGATCCCCGAGCGGCTGATCCCGCCGCTCTACCGGCTCGGCCAGGCACAGGGCCGGCCGATGACGCACCTCGTCGCCGAGGCGGTAGAGCACTACCTCGCGGCAGAGGGGTGGCTCGATGACGTTGGGCTACCTGACCCCCCGCCCGGCAACGTCGTGAGCGGGGTCTTCGACGGCGCGGACGAGCGCACGGCTGCCTGAACGCCATGCCTCGCCTGCGCCACGTGATCGAGGTGCCCGGGTACGACCTGCCCGGGCACCTCGCCCGCACACTGTGCGGACGCACCGTCGCCTACGGACGGATGCCGAACGTGACGCGAACCGACCCGCGGTACTGCACCCGCTGTCGAGCGCTTGCCGCTGCTGCGGCACCTCGGTGACAACGCCATCACCGTCGCCGGGCGTGCGCGTCCTGCGGCTGTACCTCTCGGGCGTCCTCGACCTCTCGGTTCCCGACGATATCGAGGAGGACGGCGCGGCCTGGGAGGCCTGGTTCGAGGGTGCGCTCGCGGCCGCGTTCCAGGACGGGCGCTGGGCGGATGCCGCCTCGATCGCCCGCTCCGAGGTCGGACACCTCGACGAGCGTGGGCGATTCCACTCTCACGCGACATGAAAGGAGACTTGATGGAAACGATGCACATCCGCTGCGCCGGGTTCGCCGGGGCCGTAGATGCCTATGCGCGCGACGGCGCCGACCTGTGGTTCATCTCGATGATCTCGAATCAACAGTCGATCCGCGCGCTCTGGGCGCGGCTGCTCAAAGGCGAACCTGCCGTCATCAGCGACGACGCGCTCATGGGCGGTGGGTACTGCACGCTAGCGCCGCAAACACGCGCTGACTGCCGCTTTCATACGACGCGGTTGCCCGTCAGCGGGGCGACGCACGCGATGCTCGTGCCGTCCTCCGCGCTCTACGCGAGCGAAGGCAGGGACTTCCTGCTGCTCGCTCGGACCGAGGCGGAGGCTCCGGTGCTGCACTACCGGTACCTGAGCCGTCGGATCGACCTCCCCCTGCACCCGCTGTGGAGCGACTGGCTCTGGACACGCGGGCTGGACAGCGGCGAGATTCGCCCGCTCGACGCGCACGGCATCCATGCCTGGCGCTGTGTACCCGACCTCGACGCGCTGCAGGTGGCGCTGGGGCGTGCCCTCCGCGGGCACCGGATTCCGGTCCCGCCGGAGGAACTGGCGCGCGCCGCGTGATCGCACGCATCTCCATGCGAAGCGACGAGGTGTGGCGTGCCGCGTCTTGAGTCGCTCGCGGTCGGCGGGTACTTCCCCACGCCGCCTGAGGTAGTGTCCCGGATCGCAGCGATGATCCGGCCCGCGACGCACGGAGGCCGCGTCGCCGTGCGCCTGTTCGATCCCTGCGCGGGCACCGGCGCGGCACTCCAGCAGCTCGCCGCGGCGCTCGGCGGCGAGACCTACGGCATCGAGCTCGAAGCCGACCGATACGAGGAGGCCGCGGCCGTCCTCGACCACACGCTCCCCGGGAACGCGCTGGCAGCGCGGATTGAGGAGGGTGGGTTCTCCTGCCTCTTCCTCAATCCGCCCTACGACATCGACCTGGATGCGCGACGGCTGGAGCACACGTTCCTTACCGCGATGACGAAGGTGCTCCGCCCCGGCGGACTGCTGATCTACATCGTGCCGCAACGCCGGCTGGCTACGTCAGCGCGCTACCTCGCGGGTCACTACCGTGACCTCGCCTGCTGGCGCTTCCCCGATGGCCTCCACGAGCGCTTCGAGCAGACCGTCGTCTTCGGGACGCTGCGTGAAGCGCCCGTGTCCGACAACGCCGCGCGGGCGACGGTCGAGGGGTGGGCGTCGAGTCCGCTACCCGAACTGCCGGTCGCCGGCGCGATAACGCAGCCACGCACGCTGCCGGTGCTCCCCGCCGGCGACGTGCTGTTCACGTCCTTCAACTTCGACGCGGCGGAGGCCGCCGTCGAGGCACGCCGCTCCGGCGTATGGACGCACGCGGCGCTCATCGAACGGCTCTGGCCGCCGGAGGAGCGCAGGGTCCAGCCGCTGATGCCGCTCCGGCGCGGACACCTCGCGGTGATGGTCGCGGCGGGATTCCTCGACAGCGTCGTGCTCCACTCCGGGCAGCAGCGGCTGCTCGTCAAGGGACGCACCTACAAGGAATCAGTCTCCGTCTACTCACCTGACCCCGACGTCGAAGTCGAGCGCGAGGTGATGCGGACGTCGGTCGCGGTGCTCAACCTCCGCACCGGCGACGTCGAGGTGATCGACACCGGCGCAGCGGACACGCCCGCGCTGTGACAACCCTCCCCGAACTCCTCACCGAGCATGGTGAGGCGATCACGCGCGCGGTCCTGCGCGCCTATCCGCCGGTCTACACGGCGCGCACACGCGATGACTGGGGTTTCGACCTCTCCACGCTCAAGCGGCGGCCGATGGGGGCGCAGGGCGACGCGATCCGCGCGACCGCGGTCTCCCTCCAGCGTCATCGCGGCACCAACGTGGTCGGCGAGATGGGCACGGGAAAGACGATGATCGGGGCGTCGGCGGCCTACGTCGCCGGGTTCCGGCGCGTCCTGGTCCTGTGTCCGCCCCACCTGACCCGCAAGTGGGTACGAGAGGTACAGGAGACCGTGCCGCTCGCCGAGGCGGTGATCGTCAACACGATCAGTGACCTCCGACGGCTGCGTCTCGATCAGCGGTGGCCGCTGTTCGTGATCCTCTCTCGCGAGAAGGCCAAGCTCTCGTATCGCTGGACTCCCGCGGTGCTGAGCCGTCCGGACGCGGCCGGTGGCCGTGTGGTCCATGACGAGCACGGCGACGTCGCGCGGCGCACCTGCTGTCCGGGCTGCTGGCGGACGGTGCTCGACGAGGAGGGGCTCCCGCTCGATCTCGCTGAGCTCGCGCGACGGAGACACGTCTGCTCGAACTGCGGGACGCCGCTGTGGCAGGCCGACCGCAGCGGGCCAGCCCGCGTCCCGCTGGCGGACTTCATCAGCCGGCACATGCCGGATGCCTTCGACCTCCTGATTACCGACGAGAGCCACGAGTACAAGGCGCGCGGCTCGGCGCAAGGGATCGCGGCGGGCACGCTGGCGGAGACCTGCGGCCGGACGCTCACGCTCACCGGCACGCTGATGGGCGGCTACGCCTCGACGCTCTTCCACCTGCTCTGGCGGTTCTCGCCGGAGGTACGCGGAGAGTTCGCCTACGGCGAGGAGGCCCGCTGGGTCTCCCGCTACGGGATCGTCGAACGCATCACGCGCAAGACCGGCAACGAAGACGTGATCGATGAGGGTCGATCGAGCCGTCGGCGCGGGTATCGCACGCGGACCGTGGAGAAGCCTGGCGTTTCCCCCGCGATCCTGTTCCACCTGATCGGCAACACGGTGTTCATCCGCCTGACGGATGTCGCCACGGACCTCCCCGAGTACCGGGAGGAGGTGCGGCTGGTCAGCATGGCCCGCAGCGACGGCGACGGCGCCTCGCAGGCGTCGGCCTATCGCGACCTCGCGGACGCGCTGCACGCGGCGGTGATGGCGGCGCTCGCCAGCGGTTCCCGCCGTCTGCTCGGCGCGTACCTCCAGGCGCTGCTCGCGTACCCCGACGCCTGCACGCTCGGTGAGGAGGTCATCGACCGCTCGACCGGGGCGGTGATCGGTTCCGCTCCGGCCCTGCCGGACAACCGCCTTTACCCGAAGGAGCAGCAGCTCGTCGACCTCGCCGTCGAGGAACGGCAGCAGGGCCGTCGCGTGCTCGTGTACATCACGCATACGGAGACGCGCGACCTCACGCCCCGGCTGGAACGGGTGCTGCGCGAGGCGGGACTGCGCGTCGCGATCCTGAAGGCGGACACCGTGCCGCCTGACCGGCGTGAGGAGTGGGTCGCCCGGCGCGTCCGTACCGGTGTCGACGTGCTGCTGGTGCACCCCCGCCTGGTCCAGACGGGCCTCGACCTGATCGACTTCGCCACGATCGCCTGGTACGAGGTCGAATACTCGGTCTACACGATGCGCCAGGCGAGTCGGCGGTCGTGGCGGATCGGCCAGCGCCGTCCGGTGCGCGTCATCTACTTCGCCTACCGCGCCACGCTCCAGGCACAGGCGCTCCTGCTCGTCGCCCATAAGCTCCAGGCGTCGCTGATCGTCGAAGGCGAGATCGGTGATGGTGGGCTGGCGGCACACGGGGCGGAGGGCGACAACCTCACGCTCGAACTCGCGCGGTCACTCGCAGGCGGCGGCGACGTCGACGAGGAGTCGCTCGAAGCGCTCTTCGCCGATGCGCGTCTCGTCGCCGATGGCGCGCAGGAGGCTCTCGACGCTCGGGACCTCGCTCCCGAAGCCGTGCCCGTCCTCGTGGGCGCGGGCACTCGTCCCGCGCTGCAGGACGGCTGGACTCCCGTCGCGGACCGATTTGGGTCCGACGACGGCGAACAGATGCGTCTGCTCTGACGCAAGACCACGCGGCGCAGGCCGCCTCCAGGCGGCCTCGCGCCCGCGATCACCCCATGGGCTCACGCCCCGAACACCCAATCCAAATAGGAGAAACAGCATGACGACCAAGACCGTACCCGCCGCCGAACCGGGCGCCGGGGTGCTCATCCCGCTGAACAAGCTCAAGAAGTCCCCCCACAACGCCCGCAGGACGCCCCACGGGGAGGCGGCGATCGTGGCACTCGCCGCGAGCATCGCGCACAAGGGGCTCCTGCAGAACCTCGTCGTCCAACCGGAGGTGAAAGCCGATGGCACCGCCACGGGCTACTACCTCGTTACCGCCGGCGAAGGCCGCCGACTCGCGCTGGAGCTGCGGGCGAAGCGGCGCGAGATCAAGCGGACGGAGCCGGTCCACTGCATCGTGGACGCGGCCCACGACGCGCTCGAGGTCAGCCTCGACGAGAACGTCACCCGCACCGAGATGCACCCGGCCGACCAGTTCGAGGCGTTTCGCGCGCTGAACGAGGAACGCGGCTGGGGCGCGGAGGAGATCGCGGCGCGCTTCGGCATCTCGCCGCTCACCGTCCGCCAGCGGCTCCGCCTCGCGGCCGTCAGCCCGCGGCTGATGCAGTGCTACCGCGACGGGGAGTTGACCCTCGAACAGCTGATGGCGTTCGCGATCAGCGACGACCACGCCCGCCAGGAGGAGGTGTACGAGAACCTCGGCTGGAATAAGGAGCCGCGCACCATCCGGTCGCGCATGATGGAGACCCACGTCCCACCGAGCGACCGGCGCGCGGTCTTCGTGGGGATCAACGCCTACGAACAGGCGGGCGGCATGGTCGTCCGCGACCTCTTCAGTGAGGACGGCAGCGGCTACTTCGAGGACGCCGGGCTCCTCGACCGCCTCGCATCAGAGCGGCTCAACACCTTCGCCGACGAGGTGCGCACGGAGGGCTGGAAGTGGGTCGAGGCGCACCTCGACTTCCCGTACAGCCACGGCCTCCGGCGCGAGTACCCACGACAGGTGCCGCTCTCCAAGACGGACCAGAAGCGCTACGAGGCGCTGCGCCGCGAATGGGATGACCTCGCTGAGCAATACGAAGGCGACGAGGACGTCCCCGACGAGGTGGAGACTCGCTTCAACGAGCTTGAGGCCGAGGTCGAGCAGTTCACCGAGCGCCAGCGCGTGTTCGACCCCGACGTCATCGCCCGGTGCGGCGTGTTCATCTCGCTGGATCGGGATGGCGACCCTCAGATCGAACGCGGGTTCGTTCGTCCAGAGGACATCCCGCAGGCGACGCCGAATCCCCTCGCGAGCAGCGACGACGCCGACGACCGCGATGCGAGCGCGGAGGAGGACGGTGAGCGGGGCGTCGACGATGAGGAGGAGGAGGCCGGCGACCTGGGCAAGCCGCTGTCGGACGCGCTCGTCCGGGACCTGACCGCCCACCGCACGCTTGCCCTCCGCTTCGTGCTTGGCGAGCAGCCTGCGGTGGCGCTGATCGCGCTCACCCATGCGCTCGCCAGCCAGACCTTCTACCAGTCCGCGGCAGAGCTCAGTTGCCTGGAGGTCCGCATGACTACTTCCCCGCTCGGGCATCACGCTGAGGGGATCGGCGAGACGGCGGCGGCGAAGGCCCTTGAGGAGCGCCACCGTGCGTGGGCAGAGCGGGTCCCCAGGAGTTCGGACGACCTCTGGGACTTCGTGGCCTCGCTCGGCAACGAGGAGCGGCTGGGCCTGCTCGCACACTGCGTTGCGGGCACCGTGTACTCGGTGCAGCAGCGGTGGGAGACGAGAGGGCGCTCGCTCGCGCTGGCGGACACGCTCGCCGACGCGGTGTCGCTCGACATGGCCGCGTACTGGCAGCCGACCGCGGACCGTTACCTCGGACGAGTCACGAAGGCACACATCGCGCAGGCGGTGCAAGAAGGCGCGTCCGATGGGGCGGCCGTACGTATTGCCGGCTTGAAGAAGCAGCCGATGGCAGAGGCTGCCGAGGAGCTCCTGTCGGGCAGCGGGTGGCTGCCCGCGTTGCTGCGCAGACGAGGCAGTGGCAACACCGAAACCGATCAGATAGTGGCGGCGGCATAGCGGGGTGGGTGGCCGGGGTGCGGTATCCCCGCCACCCCCCCCACAAGGGCTCGGCGGACTCCAGCTCGCCGTGAGGCTGTCAGCACCTACTCAGCGTCCTCCACAGGGCATCCCTCGCTGGGCGGCCACCCGCGGTACGCAAACGTGCTGGAGCGGGAGAAGAGCATTGGGCGCTCACCATCTCGTGGCGCGCGAACGTCATCGGTAGGGGAAGTTGGCCGGAACGACGTCTTCTCCCTCTATTCGTTGGCCTCTCGCCAGGCGTCAAAGCCGCCATCGATGTTGAGCAGGTCGCGGTACCCAGATCGCTCCAGGATCGAGACCGCGCTCGCTGCCCGCTCGCCGTGCCCGCAATAGACCACCAGCGGTCGTCCGGCCGGCACCTCCTCCGTCCTCTGTGGCAGTTCACCGAGCGGGATGTGGACCGCCGCGTCGACATGACCGCTGGCGAACTCGTCGCGTTCCCGGATGTCGAGGGCGAGCGCCCCCTTGGACAGCGCCTCCCGTGCGGCCGTCCCGCTCACAAGTTCGCTGTGAGCCACCTCGTACCCCGCGGCCTCCCACGACGCCATGTCTCCGTCGAGTACCCCGGCAAAGTGCTCGAATCCCACGAGTCGTGCTTCCTCGATGACGCGGTCGAGTGGCACATCACCGAGCACGAAGAGCAGCGGCATCTGGAGATCCGTCAGCCAGCCGAGCCAGACACCGAAGGCATCCCGGAACGGATTGCTGAGCGCACCGGGGATGTGGGACGCGGAGTACGCGTCGACCGCTCGCACGTCGACCACGAGTGCTCCGGCGTCTCGCCGCGCCGCGAACTCCGAGGCCGAGAGCCGCGGCGGTGGAGCAATGCTACCGGTCGGCGTCGGTCCGGCCTGATTGATCGGGCGGAGCTTGAAGAAGTAGGCCGGCACCGCGGGGAACGTCGCCGGGAACCAGCTGGCGAACTCATCCACGTCGCGCACCAACAAGACGGGGTTGGTCGCTCGCTCCGCCCCCAGCGTGGACGTCCGCTCGCCACCGCTACCCGTAGAGCAGAAGGAGCCTCCACCGTGCGTGGGGTAGAGCAGCGTCTCGTCCGGCAGGGCGGCGAACGCGTGGTGCGTGGTGTGATGCTGGTCCCGCGTGAGGGCGTCCGTCTGGTGCGGCGAGACGAGATCGGTTCGGGCCGCGCCGCCCACAATCAGCGATCCGCCGCTGAACAGGCTCGGTGGCCCTTGCGGGGCGCGAAGTATGTACGAGAGGTGCTCGGGGGTATGGCCGGGAGACGCGACAGCCTCGATCAGCACGCCACCGACTGCAAGCGAGGCTCCGGGAGCTACCGGCTGATGCGGAAACCGCGCCTCACTCCCGGACGGCACGAACAGCCGAGTCTCCGCGACATCGCGTCGCGCCCCAAGCTCATGCGTGCCGGAGATGAAGTCCGCATGCAGGTGCGTTTCCAGCACCGCGCTGATCTGCCAACCCTGGTCGGCGGCCGCCCGAAGGTAGCGATCGACGTTTCGGTCGGGGTCGACCAGCAGCGCCTCACCCCCCGGTAGTCCGACGAGGTACGAGGAGTTCCCGAGCCCCTCATGGACAAACGGAATGACGTTCATGGGCGAACCTCCAGAGTGCTCGGTGCAGATCGTCCGTCGTTGGTCGTGACCGCAACGACGAGGCCGGCAGCGAGCGTGATCAGGGCAATGGTGGCGATAGCGAAGGAGAAGCCGAGGGCGTCGGCGAGGACGCCGCCCAGGACGGCTCCACCGAGCGCGCCCAGGTCCCGCCAGAAGCGGTAGACACCGAGGGACGACGCCCGTCGAGTAGGCGCGACCGCGTCGCTCACCGCGGCGAGGAGCGTCGGGTACGCGAGCGCCTTCCCGACGCCGAGCACCATCGCGGCGATCACGAGCAGCCCGAACGCCGAGTTGCCAAGGACGGCAGCGGTGCCGACGGCCTGCAGGACGAACCCCGTGACAATCAACCCTCGACGTCCAACGTGATCACTGGCCCAACCGGCCGGGACCTGCAGGAGTCCCCAGGTGATGGGGTAGACCGCGGCGAGCACCGCGATCTCGTCTAGGGACCGGCCCTGCGCGGCGAAGTAGAGCGGAAAGATCGCCCACGCGACGGCATCGTTGAGGTTGATCGCGAACCCGGCCTGTGACAGTCCGAACAGTTCCCGTCGGCGCCACGTCGCGTCGGCAAACACTCGGCGCAGTGGCTCCGGACGGACCGGTACGGACGAGTGCTGCCGTGCCTCCAGTTGCATGTGCCCCGTAGTGTCGCGGACGAACAGGGCCGAGAGCGCGAGTGCGATCGTGGCGATCGCGATGCCCAGGTAGAACGGCTCTGGCCGCGCACCCCATTGCTCCGCGACCAGCCCGCTGAGGAACGCGAAGACGCCCACCGCCACATAGCCCGCCGTCTCGTTGAACCCCAGCGCGAGTCCGCGGCGTCTTGGACCGACCAGGTCAACCTTCATGTTCACCGTCATCGACCACGCCAACCCCTGGTTGATGCCGAGGAGCACGTTGGCAAACACGATCCACTCCCAGGCCGGTGCCCAGATGATCAGCAGGGGCACGGGGAGTCCGAAGACCCAGCCGAGGATGAGGGTGCGCCGTCGGGTGAGGCGCTCAGCGACCGCCCCCGCGAGCAGGTTGGTGACGGCCTTGGCCAGCCCAAACCCCCCGACGAACGACGCCGTCACCGCCGCGGACGTGATCCCGAAGTCCTGCTCTGCGAGAAGCGGAATCACCGTTCGCTCGAGCCCCACCATCGCGCCCACGAAGGCGTTTATGGCGACGAGCAGAGTGAACTGACCGCGGTTCTCGCGCAGACCGAGGGCCACGTGCTGCTCGTGGGGCGGAGAGACTGGCGCTCGGCTCAATCGGTGCTCCTCGCTGGGTTCGGCCCAGTATCGGAATCGCCTCTGATTCTTGTCAAGGAATCAATTGAATAGTTGTGACGACTCTCCATCCCCCATATCCTTCAGGCATGGCGGACCGAGAGTTCAAGCAGGCGCTGTATCGCGAGTTCGCGCGCATTGGCGCCGCGCTGGCGAGTGACCGCCGCTTGGAGATCCTCGACGTACTGGCCCAGGCACCACGCCACGTCGAGGCCCTCGCGAGCGAGGTCGACATGTCCGTCGCGAACACCTCGCAGCACCTCCAGGTCTTGAAGGACGCCCGACTGGTCGCGTCCGAGCGGGACGGAAACCGGGTGCTATACCGGCTCGCGGACGATGCGGTGCTCCGGCTATCGCTCGACCTGCGAGATGTGGCGGCGACCCGATTGGCGGACGTGCAGGTCCTCGCCGAAAGCCGCTCCCTGGGCGCCGTCGGCGAGGAAGTCGTGTCCGCGGGGGAACTCGAACGGCTCCGCATCTCCGACGAGGCAATGGTCATCGATGTCCGCCCGCGCCTGGAGTACGAACACGGACACCTCGACGGGGCGATCTCGATTCCGCTCGAGGAACTCCCCGCGCAACTCACTGACCTGCCTCGAGATCGCCGGATCATCGCGTACTGCCGAGGCGCCTACTGCACCTTCGCCGCCGAGGCAGTCTTGATGCTGCGTGCGCACGGGTTCGATGCAGCGAGGACCGACCACGGATGGGCGGAATGGCGTGCGGGAGTGGGCGCTGGCGGGAACCGTTGAATCCGTTTGAGCGTGGTCCGGCTGCGGCCGCTGCCTACGATGCCTGATATGCGTCCCCCGTCGGCGCCCGCGTGCTTGAGGCTGAGGCCCTGTGTGTGAGCGCTCTGCTGGCAGGAGCCGGGCGCCCCTGGGTGGAGGTCGGCTGTGGAAGTGGCCGGCTTGGTCAGGCCGTTCGCGTGGAGCTCGGGATTGACCCGGCGGTGGACTGCCGAATGTTGCGCGGGGCGTCGCTGAGTGCCTACCGCTCGCCGATGCGTCCACCGGCGCCGCGATGGCGGTCGCCGTCGTCGAGTTCCTGGCGGCCTCTTCGCCCCCGGGTCCTCACGGCAGCAGGGCCATGGGCGAATCGCTACCGGGTGGAATCGGGGGGCCGGGGATGAACTGTTTAGTCAGGCACACTTCTACACGCCCGACAAACTTACCGCCTTCGCGCGGGCCGAGGGATTCGGTGTCCGCGCAGTTCGCTCCGCCCCATTCGAGCCTCCGGAGGTGATCCCGTCACTCCGGGTCGAGACCGCAGGCCTCCCGAACGCGGGGTTCGTCGTGCTGGGGCTCCAGGCTCTTCGGTGATCGGGAAACGCTAGGAGGACGTCGATGGCCACCACCCTGTTCGTCGTGAACGACCCCTGCGCTTCTACAACGGGCAACGCCCGCACGGCGCACTGCAGACACCCTCGGCGTACGCTCGGACCGCTTACCGGCCAAGCCCGACGCTTCTCACATGCCCTGAACCACGACAACCGCGAGCAACGTCGACATGTAGATCGCGACCGCGGCGAAGATCGCCCAGCCGCCCCATGCCTGCGACGTGCCGATCCAGATACGAAACGGCGTTCTGGGTTCCCGTCGAACGGCCCAGCGAAGCAGCTGAGCAAGACCGAGAACCAACACTACGTTGCCGAATCCGATGATTGAACTCATGTGAGTCGCTCCGGGAGCACGACCGTGCGTTCGTTGTCCGTCTGCGTAAGGGGGTCGAAGTCCCCGCCGCAAAGGTAGAGCGTAACCGCCTCGACTGGCACTCAATTCACTCCACACGGTGCTCTAGTCGGTCACCCCCGGCGACGCCGACGCTGCGCTTGAGCGACCACGGCATAGCGAATCGTGCCCCCGCCGTACTCGACTTCGATGATGTGTCAATCCGGCGAGTGACTGGAACACGCCTTGCCGCGATAGTCAGTGTCCGCGTACGCCACCTAGGCGGCGTAGTCCACGCGACCAACGAAGATAGCGTTTCGCTCTTCGCCTGAGGCACCGCCCCTACCAAGCCGGATGGGAGAGGCCATACGACGCGTCCATCGGCAACCGAGGGCTGGCTCGCTGATCCGATCCGACAGCTCACAGCTAGCACGGCTCCTCGCCACCCCGCGCTCCGGCGGCGCGGCGCTCCCGGTGTGGCTCGACCACCAGGCGCATGACGGCGATGGCAGCGAGGGCGAATGCGATTCCGAACCATGTGAGGGCATACTCGACGTGAGGGGTGGGGTTCGACCTTGCGCTCGGGGCCGCCGATGACGAACCAGTCCGCGACCGGGTAGCCCAGCGCCTCGCCCATCGAGGGGGGCGACAGCGAGGTCCATGTGCCGCTCGGGATCCTGCGGGCGTCGCGTTCGCCCGGATCGCGGACGAGCCCCTCGATCGGCAGCGAGCCAGCGCCGCACGAACGTGAGGCACTGCGGCTCGTCGCATGCTGGTCCGTTGAGCCAGTCCGATCACCCCGGCGCTGATCGGCCGCGATCTCGTTCACGCCCCGGGACGAAGGACCATCAGGAAGAGGAACACTACCAGCAGGAGATCCACGACGAGGGTGAGGCCGATTTGCGTGCCGGCAGGCGCGCCTGAACCGGCAGCTTCCCGCGGCACAGCCATCGCGGCCAGGGCCAATCGCTCCTGACGACGCGCCCGAGGCGAGATCACGCCGGTCGCGATCGCAAGGAGCGCAAGCCACAGGACATAGGAGAGGCTCACCCATATCGCACCGAAGTCGTACCCAGCCTCACTCACGAGCCAGGAGCCGAAGACGATCGCAAGAAGCGAGCCAGGTACCACCCCCCAGAGCACGCCAAGTCGGATCGCTCGCGCGGTGATCGCCTGCGAGGAGCGGTCGACCGCGCGGCCGCTGAGCATGGTGGCGATGGTAACGATCCCCGCCCCAGCCGCCATCCAGAAGGCACCTACCAGGTGCATCACGAGCAATGCCTCGTATAACGACACCGACGCGTCCTTTCGATTGCCCGGAGAAGCCGCTTCCGGCTGCGGGCTGCAGAGCGACAGGTGCGGCCCGTTCCCGTCGACCCGTCGCCATCCGGTCACGGATCATCCTCGTCCGTCCGGACTGGCCGAGCCCGGTGAGCCGGTGGCTGACGCCCCCACGTCTCGCCCACTTACCCTTAACGGCTCGGGACGCGCACCTCTCGTGTCGGATCGGCGGGGATGTACTCAAGCTGCTCCGTGCGCAGCGCATCCACAAGCGCCGCGTACCCGTACCGCAGTGCCTCGAGCTGCTCATCGCTCAACGCGTGCAACAGCTCCGTAAGCCGGATCACGCCTGCCCTCGTGATCCCCTCGACGAGCTGCTCGCCGTCCGCGCTGAGCGCGACCAGGGTCACGCGCCGATCAGAGCGGTGGGGACGGCGCTCCGCAAGTCCATGGGACTCAAGCCGGTCGACCACACCGGTCACGACGGCAGGGCCCACACCTACCGACTGAGCGAGGACGCTCGTGGACACGGGCCCCCGGGCGAAGAGGACCAGCGCCGCCTTGAGCTGCAGCAGGGTGATCTCCAGCTTCAGAAACGGCTCCGGAAGCGCCCCCGCCTGCGCCCGGATGGCCTCCCGGAACAACTCCGCGATGCCCTCGATATCGTCTCGTCGTGACATGCAGTCTCCTACCGGAGCAGAGTAGCAGCGGCCCGTTGACCAGTGTGGAGTGTACAGCGTACCGTGATTGTCACTATTGCATAGACCATCTGTATCAGATGAACGGATGCTTGGTGTTCATGACCGAACGCATCGGCCCCGGCGTGTACCGGTACCCCAGATCGGAAGAGC
>JBFWSN010000020.1:0-42720 GCA_050248355.1 Dehalococcoidia bacterium | reverse complement strand
AGGCGACCGACCTGCTGGAGGAGGCGGGCAACGTCCTCGGCGCCGTCACCTTCATCCTCTTCGGCGCCGTGATGCTCGTCCCCGTGCTCGACGAGATCACCGTCGAGGTCGTCGTCTACGCGCTCCTGAGCCTCACCGTGGTGCGGATGGTCCCCGTCGCCGTCGCGATGCTCGGCAGCGGCGCCCGGCTCCCGACCCTCGCCTTCCTCGGCTGGTTCGGGCCGCGCGGCCTGGCCTCGATCGTCTTCGCGGTGATCCTGGTCGACGAGGCCGCCCTGGAGAACGAGCCCACCCTGATGACGACGATCCTCGTCACCATCGCGCTCTCCGTCCTCCTCCACGGCATCACGGCCGCCCCGCTGGCGGCGCGGTACGCGCGCTGGTGGGCGGCGCATCCCCTCGACGTGAGGCCGGACTTCGAGAACGCCCCGGCCACCGAGCAGCGCGCCCGCCGGTGGACGCTCGGCCACCGGGGGGCACCCGGACCCGGCGGGACCGGTTCGTCCCCACGTCCCTGATCAAGGCGCGGCGGTGGGCTATCCTGCCCTGCGCGGCCCCCAGGGGCCCGGGCCGACGTAGCTCAGCTGGTAGAGCACTTCACTCGTAATGAAGGGGTCCGGGGTTCGAGTCCCCGCGTCGGCTTCGAGAAAGTCTGCATTGAGCAGGGGTTAAGGGGCGGCATCGGTGGCAGGGAGTGACCTCCGGTGGGCGCAGCTTCCCAACGGATTCGGACCCCAATTCGGACCCCAGTGGGATGCGGCCGGGATACCCTGTCGTCGTGACGAAGGCGGCTGGCACCGAGCGGGTTCAGCGGCAGGTGGCTCCCGGTGTCGTCGAGCGCCATCAGCGCGGCTGCAACTACGCGCGCGGGCGACGACGCTGCACATGCCGCCCGGTCTTCCGGGCGAAGGTCGCGATGGTCGTCGAAGGGCGTCTGCGAACCGCCACACGGTCCTTCCCCACCCTCGACGAGGCGAGCGCCTGGCGAGAGCGGGCTCGCGCTGACCTTGCCGTCGCGGGCGCGCTCTCGGCACCGTCCGGGCGCGCGCGCATCCCAACTCTCGGAGCCGCCGCCCGCGACTTCCTCAAGCGGGCGGCCGCGAGCAAGGCGCTGACGCGGAGCCGGCGGCCCTATGCGGCGACGACCCTCGCCTCCTACGAGAACGTTCTGCGCAGGCACGTGCTGCCGCACCGGCACGAGCTCCTCGGCGTGCCCCTCGAGGCGCTGCCAGCCGACGCGCTCGACGCGCGCGCAATCCAGGCCCTGGTCAACGCCGTGACGACCGGCGCCAGTCCGTCGCTTGCCCGGGTGGCCGACGCGGCCCTCTCGGCCGTCCTCCGCGACCTCTACGAGCGCTCGGTCATCGACGCGCTGCCGGCTCGGCCGGTGCTTCCGCCTCCCCCCGCCCCGCGCGACGAGCGTCTGAGCCTGGCCGAGGCCGACGCCCTGATCGCCGCGGCGGTCGTCGATGACGAGCGGATGCGCCGAAGCTTGATGGGACCCTTCGTGGCCCTTCTAGTCAACGGCGGCCTCCGCGTCTCCGAGGCGATCGACCTGACGTGGGGTGAGAACGGCATCGACCTGGACGCATCCCCACCCCGCGTCGCTGTCCGCCGGACGGGGACGAAGACCGATGCCGGCGTACGGACAATCGGCCTCGACGCGATGACGGCATCCGCGCTCCAGCGGCATCGCGTGGCCACCGGAGGGCCGCCCGACGGCGCCCTCGTCTTCAGCCACGACGGGAGCCGGCTCACGCGCAGCGGCCGGTTGCGAAGCGGGCTGAAGCGGGTGGCCAAGGCCGCCTCGGTGCCGGGTGGCTTCCATCTCCTGCGTCACACCCACGGGTCGCTGCTCGCCGACGCCGGCCAGGGCGGTCATGAGATCGCCGCCCGACTCGGGCATCGCGACCCCGCCTTCACAGCACGGACCTACGTCCACGCCGATCCCGGCCGTCTCGGCGACGCGCCCGCGGCGCTCGAGGCGCTCAGGAACCGCGAGCGGACTGCGGGGGGGTAGTGCTTGAGCCCGGCCAGCCGGGTTCCATCCGTTCTGCGAAGCGCTTCCCTCGCGCTCGGCCTCACGGCAACGATGGCGCTTGGCGGGTGCGGCTCATCGACGGCGGAGCGGGTGCCGCTGACGGCCGCCAGCGCCCGGAGCACGGTGCCACTGTCGCCGCCGCCGCTCAACCTCGCCGACGCGCCCGAGCACGGGTCGTCGCCTCCTCGGTCGCCCGCCGCAGCGCTGGAGCTTGGGCCGGTGCGCCTCACATCGGCCGGGGCGGCCTTCTCCGTGCACCCCACACGGGAGCCGATTCAGCTTCTCGCGGCTCCGGCGGGGAGCGCGCGAGCGTGCCCGGCTGGGCTCGATGGCCGGACCGACGTCGCAGGGGGCTCGTTCGGCGGTCGCTGGCGCGACGGTTGCCGAAACTTGACCGGCGATCCCGAGAGTCTCCCGGCCACCGACGGCCGCACCCACGTCACGTTTGTAGTGAAGCCGGTCGCGGCGTCCGGCCCGACCATCCTCGCGCACCTCCGCATCACCTGGACCTGCGCGGACACGTACTTCATCGGGCCCGCCGGCGTGTCGAACCCCTGCGCCCCTTGACGCTCGACTCAGCTCAACTCAGGCGTCCCAGAGCCGCCTCACCCGCCGTCCGGACGCCGCGCGGCTCGCCCTCGGTAACGGAGCACGCTGAGCGGGCGGGTCCGGCAGAACGGTGGCCGGCCTTCTGATGCTCGCGAGGTACTCGAGCACCGCGTCCTCTGGGATCCGCAGGGCGGTGCCGGGCCGCTCCTGCACGTAGGCGAGGCGGCCCGACCGGATTCGGGCCCTCACCGTGCGTGGCGACACGGCGAGACGATCCGCGGCCTCCTTGACGGTCAGAAGCACCACCGTCCTGGGCGTGCTGGTCACGGCGCGTACCCGACTCGGCGTGCCCCGATGTGGATGTGGTTCCAGTGGTTGCCGCCGACGTGGGTGCGCCACAGGAGCTGAAAGCGGATCCTGCAGCGCTCCACGTTCAGGACGCCGCCGCGCGAGCCCCAGTCGGCGTAACCTGGCCCGCCGATCGCGCTCGCGATCCGCGACGCGGCGGCGTCACCGGCCGGGGCCGACGTCCCGAGGTCCATGGCGTAGCACTCGGCGCACCCGGTCCAGTGGTCCGACACGCCGCCGCTCGCCGTGCTCCGGCGCTCGCGCTTGACGCTGACAACAGGGAGGCCGGCGAGCCGGGCGAGAGTCTCGACGGGGCGTTCTGTACCGCCCCATGGTCCGATGGGACAGAGCGCGCCCTGCACGTCGGCCGGCGTGTCCGGGACGTAGGCGATCGAGCCGTCCGGGTCGCCGCCGAGGTCCTCGTAGTAGCGGCCGACTGCCTCGGTCCACGCGGAGTTGAGCCCGGCTGGGTCGTTGACGGCGCCGACCGGCGCCCAGATCGGCTGGATGGCGGCGAGGGTGTCGCGGCCGCGAGCGACGTATCCCCGCGCGAGGCCGCGCGCCACGATCGCGATGTTCGCCTCCCACGTGGGGAACGGGATCGCCGGACCCCAGCCGAAGGCGTTGTGGATCCCCGCGCCGGAGCCCGCCGTGCCGAGCACCGACTCGTGCATGGCGATCGCCACGAGGGCCCGCGGATCGATGCCGTTGCGCTCGCCCTCGCGGACGAAGACGGCGCCGAGTCCCACCAGCGGCGACGACGGCACCCGCTCGGCCATCCATGCGTCGAGGCTTCCGGCGTCCGCGCGCCCGGCACTCGCCGGTCCGCCGGAGCCCGCAAGGCCGAGCAGCGCGATCACCGGCAGGCCGACGGCCAGGGTCAGCAGTGCGGCCAGGCCCGCGCCGGCCACCGCAGCCGGCCGGCCCAAGGTGTAGCCGCGCGAGCTCACGAGCCCGGTCGAGAGCGCGGCCGCGGTCGGCGCCGGCGCGGCTTGGGTGGCGGTTCTTCGCCCGTGCCGACCGGGCGGATCTCAAGCGGCGGCTCCATCACCGCCTGCACCTCGACGACCGGCCGCCATGGCGGCAGCTCCGGCAGGGTGCCCGCGCCCAGTCGCCGCGATACCTCGGTCGCCGCTTCGACCACCGCATAGGCGACTTCATCGACTGAATCGTCCGCCAGCCCGCTCGGGGTGGTGCCGACGCCGACCGCGGCAACGACGGACCCGGTGTGGTCCCGCACCGCGGCGCCGATCGCCCGGCGCGCCACACTCAGCTCGCCGTCCTCGAGCGCCCATCCGCGCCCCTGGGCCGCGGCGAGGTCCGCGAGGAGGGCCTCTCGCTCCGTGATCGTCCTGGCCGTCCAGGGCGCCAGGACGATCTCGCCCAGAGCGGCATCGCGCTCCGCGTCGGAGAGCTGGGCAAGGATCGCCTTGCCGAGCGCAGTGGCGTGCGCGGGGAACGCACGCCCGAGCGCGCGCTCGGGTCCGCGGAAGTGATCGATGTGTACGGCCCGGCCGCCGGAGAGGACCGCGATGAGGCCGCCGAGGCCGGTCCGCTCCTGCAGCGCGGCGAGCGGTGGGCGGAACTCGTCCCACGGGCGGAGCGTCGCAATGGCCCGGCCGCCAAGCTCGGCCAGGCGGATCCCGAGGCGCCAGGCACCGGACGCGGGGCCTCGTACGATGATGCCGGCCGCCTCGAGGTGGCGAAGCAGTTTGTTCGCGTACTGCTCGGAGAGATCGAGCTCTGCGGCGATCTGCGACAGGGTCAGCTCCCCCCGATCGGGTGCGCTGAAGAGGTCGAGCACCGAGAGCGCGTGCTCAAGCTGGCGCACCCGGTTCGCGCGCGGGAAGGGCGACTCAGCCACGCGCGCGCCGCCCCCTCGTCAGGCGGATCGCTCCCGCGCCGTGCGGCGGTCGTAGCGCGTCCGATCCTCCGGCTCGTCGGTGCGCATGTGCTCGATCAGCTCGTCGCGGGAGAAGCGCCAGCGCTGACCCTCCCGCCAGCCTGGGAGGCGCCCCTGATTGGCCTCGCTCCGGACCGTCCACTCCTTGGTCCGAAGGAAGCGCGCCGCCTCCTCGGAGTCCATCCCGGCCGACGCGATGCCGGCGTCCGCGTCGAATGGGGAGCGCGGAAGGTCCGCCTCGTCCGCCCCGGGCCGCCGCCGGATCCGCAGGCCCCGTGTCTCCGCGACGTCGTCGCGCAGGAAGCGCCACTCCTTGCCGATCCGGCGGGCTGGCAGCCGCCCGGCCTTCGCCGCCCGCTGCACCGTCTCGATGTTCTGATCGAGCCAGTCCGCCACCTCGCTGGCGGTAAGGATCTCGTTCGCCGGTGTGCGCCCCACGGGCGCCATCTTGACCGAACGGACGAGGTTGCGAGCGGCCACGGGTGCAATATTTCATAGGTTGTGCAGCGCTCTTCAACATCGGCCCAATTCGGTTTGCTATATACAGTCAACCGAGCATAGGGAGACGGCGGGGCGATGGCAACCGGCGATGGCGAGATGGACCGGCGCGGTGAGGGCGGCAGCCGCCCCCGGCGACGTCCCCCGCCGCCGCCCGCGGACGAGCCGACGCAGCTCGACAAGGACCTCCCCTGGCCGCCCACCTACCAGCCGAACCTCGGGCCGGGCGGCGAGGAACTCGACGAGGGCCTCGTGGCCATTGGAGCTGACGATCGCGGACCTCCCGCGGCGAAGGCCTCGCGGCTCGCCAGGCGCCCCGGCCGCTTCCCGCGGGTCAGGATGGCCATCCCCCGAGTCTCGTCGGGCCGGACCGCGATCCTCGGGGGGGTCGCGGCCATCGTGATGCTCGCGGCGGTCGTGATCCCGTCCATCGGAGGCACCGGCTCGCTCGACCCGGCCTCGGACCGGACCGCCGGGCTGACGATGCCCACGGGGAGTCGCTCGAGCGCCGAGGAGTGGATCGCGGCGTCGGAGAGGCTGAACGCTCGCCTCGAGGCCGCGGCCGACCGGCGCCGGGAGGCGGCGCGCGAGCGGCGCGAGCGGGCACGGGGTGCGGAGCGTCGACAGCAGCGGGCTCAGGGGCCGGCCGCGCCGCCGCCGGCCGGAACGCCGAAGGTGACTCCCGTGGTCCAGGCGCCGAGCGCACCTGCGCGCGCGGTCGATCCCTGGCCCGGCGTCTCCCAGGCGGAGCGCGCATTCACCCCCGGACCCTGGAACCTCGAGTGAGCTCGCGGCGCGCGCGCGGCCGCCGGCACGCGGCCATCGCGGCCGCGACGGTCGGTTCGCTGTTCGCGGTATCCCCCGCGCTCGGAACCGAGGGCAGCCTCTACCGCTTCGGCGTCGAGGCGCTGGCCGCGCAGGCCGTGCCGGACGGCCAGTGCTCGGTCTCGCAGACCGGCGCGAGCTTCGGCGTCACGTGTCCGCCGGTCGGAACGTCGTTCATCGGCACGAAGTGGCAGATCGACCTGCGGCCGCCGGCCGCCGGATCGGTCATCGAGTCCTTCAGCTGGCGCGTCGTCCGCTTCCACCAGGCTGCGACCTCGATCGCCCAACAGGTGCTCGCCGACGGCGCCCTCGCCTGGCAGGTGGCTGAGGCCGACATTCCTCGGAGCCCGTCCCAGCCCAAGGCGTACCAGGTCGGGCTCCGGGCCCAGACGGCGTCGCTTCGGCTATGGCAGTCCGAGGCGCGTCAACAGCCGAACCGGGTCTGGACGTTCCTCGACCCGGCGATCCTCGTCCGCGACCTGGAGGCGCCGACGGTTCGGTGGACCGGCGCGCCGAGCGGCTGGGTGACCGCCGATCAGGCGCGGGTCGAGTGGCAGGCCTCGGACAACTTCGGCTCCGACGGGATCGGACAGCAGCGGATCTCTATCGGTGGGCGCACGCCGTACGCCGCGTCGCCGGGCGCCGGTTCGCATATCGCGGATCTCAATCTCGCCAGCGTGGCCGACGGCGTGCACACGCTGAGACTGGAGGCGGACGGCGACGGCACCGCCGGGTCGGGGCTCCAGGACGCCACCCTCCGAATCGACCGCACGCCTCCGGCCGCGGCGGTGACGCTCTTGGGTCTCCCGGACGGGTTCGTCCGCGCGACCGTGTCGGTGTCCGACGCGACGAGCGGCGCGCGCGACTGGCAGCTCCGCGCGAGAGGACGGAGCGGGGCCACCGTCGCCTCGTCGGCGACGGGAGGCGACGTGGCTGACATCGACCTTGCGCAGCACGCCGCCCCGGGCGAATCGATCCGCTTCGTCCTCACCGCAACGGACAACGCCGGCCTCTCGCGCGAGGTCACCTCGGCGCTGGCAACGCGTCCGAGCGCGGGCACGGGCGGACCCGTGGCAACGGTGATCGGCGGCGACGGCCCGCTCGGCGAGCCGGGACGGATCGAGGCTAGCGGCGTCCCACTCCCGAACTTCTCTCGGATCGAGACGCGCGGACTTCGCGCACACGGCGCGCGGAGCTACACCCGCAACGGGCGGATGCTGGTCCCAGTCATCGTCTCGACGTACTCGAAAGCGCTAAGGATCTCGGGCCGCTTTCTCCACCCGAACGGTCACGGACTGCGAGGCGCGACCGTCTACCTGGTCGACCCGAAGGGCTTCTCGCGCGCGACCACTCAGACGGATCGCCGCGGGCGCTTTGCGTTCCGCGTCCGCGGCGACCGCATCGGCACCTGGCGGGCGATCGCCCTCGGCCGCCCCCTCGTCGTCGCGCCCGCCGTCGTTCAGCTGCGGCCGCTCGTCCGCGCGCGCCTCAACAGCCGGATGCTCGGACCGGGCGGCACGCTGAAGGTCAGCGGCGCGATCGCGCCGCGGGGCGCTGGTCGCGGGAAGCTGGTCAAGCTCGAGTGGCGACTGCGCGGCCGATGGCTTCCACTGCAGCTCGCGACAGCCGACCGGAGAGGCCGCTTCTCGTTGCGGTACCGCTTCGCCCGCGACGCCGGCTCCTTCTCGGTGCCGATGCGACTCGTCGTGCCACGCGAGAAGGGGGGCCGGTTCCTACCCGTCGTTGCTCGACGCTTCCGCGTTGAGGTCCGGTAGGTCGGCCCGGGCGAGATCATGCGTCTCCGCGGCCCATAGCGCCGTCGTTGCGTCGAGCGGCTAGCTTCGCTAGTCCCAGAGCACCTCCTCGGGACCGGTCGCTGCGAGCGGCCGACCACAGGACGGACAGGGCTCACCGCTCACCCAGGGCCGCAGCTGCGACGACGCGGCTTCGCATCGGACGCACGGCGCGGGGGCCACGGCGACGAACGAGTGGCTGCTCGCATCGGAAGAACCGGGCCCCAGCTCGTGGGTCAGCCGGTCGTCGAGGGCGCCGCAGGCGCCACACACGACCGTCTCGGTCAGCGCGTTCATGCCCGCGTCAGTCCTCCCGGACACGATCGCGGACAAGCCGCAGGTGCAGGCATGCTCGATCCTCCTTCCCATCGAACCGATCGTAGCCCGCCTCCGAACCTTGGCGGTCGGCACGAGGACGAGGCGCGATCCTCGGCCGCAATCGAGCCGGGAACGATTCGGCCGGAGTAGCGAGGACGAGGCGCCGGACGCCGCGGACGATGCCGGCCTTCGTGCAGGACACAGCCCCCGACCCGAAGCGGCGTCGCGCGCAACCAGCGCGTGAGCGTCGTGGCCGATGGCGCCCGGGCGGCTTGCGCCGCCCACAGCGATGCCGTATTAGTTTGCTATGTTCAGTCAACCGACTCGTCTTGTCTCGATCCTGTCGATGCAGGTCTCGGCCAAGCCCGATCCGGGCGGCCTTCCGGGCCAGGACAAGCTTCAATCGCTCGTCGACGGCCTCTACTCCTGGTCGCTGATCCTGATCCTCGCGGCGCTGGTGGTCGCCGCGATCGCCTGGGCCTGGGGCGCACAGTCAAACCACCACGGGGCGGCGTCAGGCGGCCGCCGGGGCGTCCTAATCGCCGCGGCCGCGGGCCTCCTCGTCGGCATGGCCCCGCAGATCGTCAACTTCTTCTACGGCGTCGGGCGGCAGTAGATGGCTCGCCAGCGACTCGAACTCGGTCGGGACCGGGACCGCCGACGCCTCCGCCTGCTCGGCTCCGGAGCGCTCGTCCTGCTACTCGGCCTGGCGCTGGGCGGCCTGCTCCTGCCGTCGAGCGACGCAGAGCCCGAGGTCTCCGAGCCCGTCTTCGAGATCCTTCCCGGGCCGACGCCGCCACCGGCCGTCGAGCCGCCGGCCTCGTCCGAGCGGACGCCCTCGGGCGCCGCGCACGCCGCGGCGCGCGCACTTTCGGCGCTCGCCGACTCCGGCCTGCTAACGAACCCCACGCGCCGCCGGGCGGCGGTCGCAGAGCTCGCGGTCCCGCGCTACCGGTCCGAGCTCGTTCCGCTCTTCGACCGGACCTACTCCTACCTCGCCGCCACCCTCGGCCCGGGCGAGGTGGTCCTCCGGATGGCGCCTGTTGGATACCGCGTGGAGGCGTTCTCGCCGCAGCGGGCAACTGTGGCGGTCTGGCAGGTGACCCTCATCGGGAGCACCGAACGCGAGCCAATCGCCGCCTGGGCGACGAGCCGGGCCGAGCTCGTCTGGTCGGGCGGCCGCTGGCGGGTGGAGCGCTTCGGCGCCGACACACCCGGCCCGACTCCCGCGGTCACGGCACCGGCCGCCTCGACCGGACCGGCCGAGTTCGTCGCGCTCGCCCGCGACCTCGCGCCGCTCGAGCCATGACCGTCGCCCGCCGCTTCGCACCGGCGACGTGGCCGCTCCTGCTGCTGCTGGTCGCCGCGCTTCTGCCGCTCGGCCAGCCGGGCCGGGCGGAGGCGATCGACCTTCCCAGTCCGTGCGACGTTCCGGGCGTCAGCATCGCGTGCGACGCGGTCGGCGACGCGGCGAATGCCGCCGTGGGAGCGGCGGGCGACGCCATCCTCGGCCAGCTCACGAGCTGGGTGGGCGCCGGCGCCGCCTGGCTGCTGCGCCAGGTCGCCCAGGCGATCGACGCGACGACGGCCGTCGACCTCACCGCGCCCTGGTTCGAGAGCCACTACGGCTTCATGTTCCAGGTCGGGGCGATCCTGCTGCTGCCGCTGGTCCTCCTGACGATCCTTCAGGCGCTGCTGCGGCAGGACCCGTGGATCCTCGTCCGCCTCGTTCTGCTGTACCTGCCCGCGGCGATGCTGATTACCGGGCTCGCGGTCGGCGTCGCCCAGACCTCGATCGTCGTGGTGGACACCCTCTCGGCCGATCTCACCGCCCAGGTGGCGAAGGACACCGGCTCCCTCGCGAGCGCGCTTACGAAGGCGAGCGCCGTCGGCGGCGGCGTGCCGCTCTTCGCCTCCTTCCTGATGGCGCTGGTGATGGCCTTCGCGGCCATCTTCGTCTGGTTCGAGCTCATCCTGCGCGCGGGCGTCGTCTACGTGGCGATGATGTTCCTGCCGCTCTTCCTCGCGACGATGATCTGGCCGGCGACCTCCGGCTGGGTGCGGCGGCTGGTGCAGCTGATGGTCGCGGCCGTGCTCTCGAAGCTCGTGATCGTGGCGACGCTGTCGCTCGGTCTGTCGGCACTCGCCTCTGGCGACGGGATCTCGTCGGTCCTGGCGGGCGCCGGCATGTTCCTGATCGCGGCCTTCTCGCCGTTCGTCCTGTTCTCGCTGATCCCGCTGGCTGCCGACGCCGCGCAGCCTCAGCGCGAGAGCCGCCAGGCGATCGCCGGGGCGACCGGAACTTCGCTCGCGTGGAGCGTCGCCCGCACGCGGATGACGTTCGGCACCGCGGGCGCGGCGTCGCCGGCTTTCCCAGCGGCCGCCGTCGGCGGCCTGGGGCCGCGGGGTGGAGGCGGCCCGCAGGGTCCCGAGGGCACCGGCGGCGCCACGGGCCCGCGGCCGGGTGGGCCGCCACCGCTCGATCCGTCTCGGACGCCGGTCACGCCCGTCGGGCAGCCGGCGCGCGTCGCCAGCCCGACCGCACCGCGGCCGCCTCAGCGCCCCGCGGGGCCACCCACAAGCAGCCCAGTGCAGCAGCGTCTCGACCTTCGCCCCGACGGCGGTCGCGATGGCGCCTGATCCGGCCCGCTACCGGTTTGGCCCGCTCGAGCCCGCGGGCGCGCTCGGCGGCCTCGGCTGGAGCCAGATCGCCTGCATCGGACTCGGACTCGCCGGGCTGGTCCTCAGCCTGAACATCGCCGCCGGTGCGGCGGGTGCCCTGCTCGGTCTGGTGATCGCCGGAGCCGGCCTGGCCGGCGCCTTCCTCCGACTGTCGGGGCGGCCGCCCGTGTCCTGGGCCGGAATCGTCGCCGGCTACCTTGCCCGGCGCGCCACCGGTCGCTACCGCTACGCCTCGGGCGCGGCGACGGGCGGCCACGGGCCGCACGGGGAGAGCAGCCTGCCGGAGACGCTTCGGGGCCTGCGCATCCTCCGCGCCGAGGGGGCGCACGGACCGATCGGCATCGCCCGCGACGGCGCCACCTGGACGGCGGTCCTCTCCGTCGAGGCGAGCGCCTTCGCGCTCCTCGAGCTCGACGACAAGGAGCGGCGCCTCGCCCGCTGGGGCGGCGTTCTCGCCGGGTTCGCGCGGCCGGGGAGCCCGGTCAGCCGGCTCGCCTGGATCGATCGCACCGTCACCCAGCCCGTCGACGAGCTGGGTCGCTACCTCCGCGATGGCCTCGCCCTCCCCGCCTCCCACCCCGGGGTGCGTTCCTACCTCGATCTGCTCGATGATGCGGGACCCGCGGCCCGGCAGCACGAGACCTTCATCGCCCTTCGGGTCGACGCCCGCCGGGCGTCGGGCACCATCCGCCGCGCCGGCGGCGGCGATCGCGGCGCGACGGCCGTGCTCGTGCGGGAGCTCGCGGCGCTGGCCGAGCACCTGCGCCGGGCCGAGGTCGTCGTGCGCGGAGCCCTCTCACCGCGCCTGCTCGCGCGGGCGATCCGCCTCGGCTACTGCCCCGACGACCGGCCGGCGCTCGACCGCCGCGGCGCGGGCGACCCGGAGCTCGGCGGGACGGACCCCGCCAACGCGGGGCCGATGGCCGCCGAGGAGTCCTGGCGCCACTACCGCACGGACGGCGCGTTCCACGCCTCCTACTGGATCGCCGAGTGGCCGCGGGTCGACGTCGGGGCGGACTTCCTCCTGCCATTCGTCCTGGCCGGGGCGACCCGCCGCACGATCGCCATCGTGATGGAGCCCCTCGATCCGGCCCGCGCCCTGCGCTCGGCCGAGAACGCCCGGACGAACGAGATCTCCGACGACGACCTTCGCGCCCGGATGGGCTTCCTCGCCACCGCGCGCCGCCAGCGCCAGCAGCAGGCGCTCGCAGAGCGCGAGCGCGAACTGGCCGAGGGGCACTCGGGCGTCCGTTTCTCGGGCTACGTGACGATCTCATGCGCCGCCGAGGCGGGGCTCGATGACGCCATGGCCGACATCGAGCAGTCGGCGCAGCGGGCGCGCCTCGAGCTGCGGGCGCTCCTGGGCGAGCAGGCGATGGGCTTCACCTACACCCTGCCCCTCTGCCGGGGCCTTCGATGAGGAGCCGCCCCCGCCATCCGGCCCACCAGTTGACGAGCGCCCACCTGCAGGCCGCCTACCCGTTCATGGGTGCCGGCGGCCTGGGCGGGCGCGGCGTCTACATCGGCGACGAGGTCTACACGCGGACGAGCTTCTGCTTCGACCCCTGGGTGCTCTACGAGGACGGCGCGATCACCGGGCCCTCAGCCCTCGTCGCCGGGCAGGTGGGCCGGGGTAAGTCCGCCCTCGTGAAGACCTACCTCGCCCGCCAGGCCGTCTTCGGGCGCCGGGCCGTGGTGATCGACCCGAAGGGCGAGTACGGGCCGCTCGCCGAGTGGTTCGGCAGCCGCCCGATCCGCCTCGCCCCCGGCGGCGGCGTTAGGCTGAACCCGCTCGACGCGGCGGGCGGCCGCGAGGAGCGGGTGGCGCTCCTCGGGGCGCTGGTCGCCGGCTCGCTGAGGCGGGCCCTGCAGCCTGAGGAGCACACGGCCCTCGACCTCGCCTACCGAGCCGCCGCGGAGGACGGGACGCCGACGCTGCCGTCCGTGCAGCACCACCTCCTGCACCCGGCCGCGGAGGCGGCGCGCTCAATCTCGGCTGCCGCGGAGGCGCTCGCCGGCTATGGGCGCGCGTGCGCCCTCGAGCTGCGCCGGCTCTGCGAGGGAGACCTCCACGGGATGTTCGACGGGCCGACGAGCGGTGGCGTGGAGCTCGACGCGCCGATCGTCGCCCTCGACCTCTCCGCCCTCCACGGCTCTCCGGCGATGGCGGTGCTGATGGTGTGCGTGAGCGCCTGGCTGTCGGGGCGCCTCGCCCGCGACGACGGGGTCAAGCGCCTCGTCGTGCTCGACGAGGGCTGGGCCGTGCTGGCAGATCCGGCGGCGGCCACCTTCCTGCAGCGCTCGTGGAAGCTCGCCCGCTCCTACGGCGTCGCCAACGTCCTCGTAATCCACCGCCTCTCGGACCTGGCGGCCGCAGGCGAGGCGGGCTCCCGCGAGGTGAAGATCGCCCAGGGCCTGCTGTCCGACTCGGAGACCCGGGTGATCCTGGCCCAGAGCCCCGCTGACCTGGAGGCCACCCGCGAGCTCGTCGGCCTGACGGGGACCGAGATCGACCACGTCGCCACCCTGCCCCGCGGCGCGGCGCTCTGGAAGGTCGGCGAGCGCTCCTTCCTCGTCGAGCACCGCATCTCGCGCGCCGAGCGGTCGCTCATCGACACCGACGCGCGCATGCGACGCAACCCCGCCTGATGTCCATGCGCGAAGGAGCGTCCCCGTGAACGACCACGAGCACGCCGGCCTGCCGCAGGACGACACCGCGCCCGAGGTTCCGGCGGCGCTCCTTCCGCGCGCCGGTGATTCCGAGCTGGCCAGGCGGGCAGCGGCGGCGGCGGACCTCGTCGGCGGTTACGGCGCTTCGGCCCGCCTCGACGGACGCTTCCGGCTGGCGGTCGCCGATCTGGCCAGGGCGGTCGTCGGCCTTGAGGGGATGCGCGCCTGCGGCCTCGCGCCGCGTATCGCCGACACGGCGCTTCCGCGGCTGGCGGAGGTGGTCGAGCGGGTGGAGCAGGAACTCGAGCGCGCGATCCCCGAGCTCCAGGCCGAGCAGCGCGACATCGACGCCGCCCGCGAGCCCTCCCGGCGTACCCGCCGGCCGCGGGCAGCCGCTCCGGCGAAGTAGGGAGGACTGGTGGGCCGCTTCGGAGGGGGCCCGCCCGAGGAACCCTGGGTGGCTCTCGGGCTGACCCTGGCCGCCGGCGCCGCAGGCCTCGGAGGACTCATGTGGGCGATCGGCCAGCTCGCGGCCCTGACCCTCGGCGGCGGGGCGCTCGCGAGCGGCGGCGCCGAGATGCCGGGCGTGCTCGTGCGCCTCCCGGCGAACCTCGCCGACCCGGCGGCGGCCTGGCCGGCCGCCGACCGGGCCCGCCTTCCGGGGCCGATCGCCTTCTACGCCGTGGCCGTCGCAGTCCTCGCCGCCGGGGCCACCACCACGGCCGGCCTCCTGCGGATCGCGGGGCGATCATGGGCATCGCCATCCGGCGCACCGACACCCGCGGGCGCACGCTGGGCGCGGCCGCATGATCTTCGCGCCCTCCGCGTCCGCCGGCCCCCGCCCGGGCGTCTGGTTGTGGGGCGGCACGGTCGGCGCCTTGTGGCCACGGAGCCGCGGGCGAGCACGATCGTCGTCGGCCCGAGCCAGTCGGGAAAGACCGCCGGCCTCGCCATCCCGGCGATCCTCGAGGCGGCCGGGCCGGTGGTGGCGGTCTCGGTGAAGCGGGACCTCCTCGACCACACCCTGGCCGCCCGGCGCGCCGTCGGCCGCTGCCTCGTCTACGACCCCACCGGGGCGGCCGGCCTCGAAGGCAAGGAGCTGGTCGGCTGGGACCCGGTGCGCGCCTGCGCCGACTGGGCAGCCGCTCGGCGGATCGCCCACCACCTGACGAGCGCCCACGGCGCGAGTGGAGGACGGGACGCCGAGTTCTGGCTCCAGATGGCGGCGAAGCTGCTGGCGCCGCTCCTGCTCGCTGCCGCCGGCAGGGAGGGCGGCTCGATGCGCGACGTGGTCGCGTGGGTCGACTCCGGCGAGCAGCGGGCGGTGAACGACCTCCTGCTCGACCTCGGCGAGCAGGACGCCCACGCCGCCTTCGGGGCCACGTGCCGGCGCGAGGAGCGCACGCTCTCATCCGTCTACGCGACCGCGGAGGCCGTGCTTGCGCCCTTCGCCGATCCGGTCGTCCTCCGGAGCATCGAGCTGCCCGGGGTCGAGCCCGAGGCCCTCCTCGAGGGGCGGAGCACCCTCTACGTCGTCGCGCCCGCCAAGGACCAGGAGCGCCTGGCGCCGCTCTTCGCCGGCCTGGTCGAGCACGTGATCGACGCCGCCTACGGTCGGGCGGCTGCGGGGCGCCCGTGCGATCCCTCGCTCCTCCTGGTGCTCGACGAGGCCGCCAACACCGCCCCGATCCGCAACCTGCCCCAGATCGCTGCCACGGCGGCCGGGCAGGGGGTCCAGGTGGTGACGGTCTTCCAGGACCTGGCCCAAGCCCGATCGCGTTACGGCGAGGCGGCCGACACGATCCTCGCCAACCACCGGGCCAAGCTCTTCCTGTCGGGCATATCCGACGCCCGGACGCTCGACTACCTCGGCCGGGCACTCGGGGACGAGGAGGTGGGTTACGAGAGCCGCACCAGCGGCGAGCGGGGTGGGGCGACCCGCACGCGCGGCACGCGCACGCGGCGACTTGCCCCCGCCGACGCCGTCCGCGGCATCCCGCCCGGCGAGGCGATCCTCGTCTACGGCCACCTTGCCCCGGCCCGGCTGGCGCTGCGGCCCTGGTACCGGGAGCCGTCGCTGCGCCGGGCCGCGGCGCCTGCCCGCACGTGAGCGCTCGCCGCTCGCCCGACGCCGACTCAGTTGTGCAGGCAGCCGAGGAGCGTCGCGAGCAGGCCCGGCTGCAGTTCGAGGCCGCCTGCGCCGAGCTCCGCAGCTCCGAGGGCTGGCGGCGTTTCGCAAAGAGCCGGGCCCTCCTGCGCGGCTACTCCCTCACCAACACGATGCTGATCCTGGCCCAGCGCCCCGACGCCACGACGGTCGCCAGCTACCGGCGCTGGAGCGAGCTCGGCCGCCAGGTGCGCCGCGGGGAACGGGCGATGCGCATCTGGGCGCCCTCGGTCAGGCGCGAGCGGGACGAAGAGACGGGCGAGGAGACGGCCTCGGTGCGGCGGTTTGTGCTGGTGCCGGTCTTCGACATCGCCCAGACCGACGGCCCACCGCTGCCCGAGCCGCCGCCGGCGATCCCGCTGTCGGGCGACTCGCACGCGGCTCTACTCACTTGCCTGGAAGCCGAGGCCAGCCGGGCCGGATACACCGTCAAGCGTCAAGTCGAGATACCGGGGCACGCCGAGGGCTTCGTCGACCATCGCGCCGCCCGGGTCGTGGTCTCCGCAGCCCTGGAGCCGAACGGGCAGGTGGCCGTCCTGGTGCACGAACTCGCCCACGTCCACGGCGCCCGCTACCGCGAGTTCGGGCGCGCTGGAGCCGAGGTCGTCGCCGAGACGGCGGCATTCGTCGCGCTGTCGGCCGCAGGGCTCGACACCCGTCGCCAGTCGATCCCCTACGTCTCCGGCTGGGCCGACGCCGCGCCGAAGGAACTCGCCGCCTATGCCGACGCCGTCCATCGCATCGCCGGGCGCCTTGAGGCCGCCCTTGGGCTCGAGCTCGAGCCGCAGAGCCGAACGCTGCCGTCTCATCCGGGCGAAGCCCGAGACCTGGCACGCGGCCGCGATAGGGGTGAGCGCCGCCCGATCGCGCGAGGCCGGTGAGGGTGGCCTCGGCGCCGACACTCGCGAGACCGGGCGCGATGTGTGACCATCCGACCCATGGCGACGCACCGCATCCCACCTCAGGCCATCGACGCCGAGCCCAAGCCACCCGAGACCCTCAGTCCAACCGAGGCGCGCGCCGCCTTCGAGCGGGCCGCCCAGCACTACCTGGGCGTCTCCGGGGACGAGTTCCTGCGGACCTGGGACGCCGGCGAGTACGGGCCCGATCCGGACGCCCACCCAGGCGTGATGGACGTCGCCATGCTCCTTCCCTGGGCCCGGTAGGAGCGCGTTGAGGGGTCCGGGCGCGCGAAGCGCGGCCGAGGCCCTCCGGGCTTTCCTCGGCCCGCTGCGGCGTTCGCTGTCGTGCGTTACCGATGCGGTCCTTGTGGGCGGTGGGCGTGGCCCCGCGCCTGCCCTTCAGACCGCCGCACTTCAGGGCGGCGTGCCCGTGCCCCTCGTCGGGCAGGACCGGCTGCTGCTGCGGGTGGCGATCGGGTATCGGCTCGTGCGTGACGGCGACGCGTGGGTGGCGGAGGTCGGCTCCTACGTCGTCGGCCTCGATCGCGCAGGAGCCGGTGAGCTGGTCGCCTACCACTGGCACCCCGACGCGTTGAGCCCGGTGAGGTGGCCTCACCTCCACGTCGGTGCGGGTAGCGGCGCGCGAGCGCCGGTTCTCGGCGCTCATCTGCCGACAGGGACGGTGGGGCTTCCGGTGGTCGTGCGAATGGCGATCATGGAGCTGGGCGCACGCCCGCGTCGCGACGACTGGGAGGTCGTCCTCGCGGCTGCGGAGGCCGAGCTGGCTATCTGATCCGCCCGCGCCCGCGCCCACTCAGCGACGCGGGAACGAGGCCAGCAGGGGTCGTTGATCTACCTCCGGACGATGAGCAGCCCGGGCGGGTCCGACGGGGCGTCTCCTGGCTACCGAACTGCCGAGAATAATTGGTGCGCCAGGACGAGCACCGGTCCTCGCCTCATGTTGAGGAGGCCCTCGCCAATCCCGAGCCACTCCCGCGGATCGTCGAGGTCGGCACCCGGATCACCCCACCGACCGCAGGACCTGGCACCACGACAACCTCCGCCGGATCTCGCAGTGAGTGCCCCACCAGCTCGATCCGTGGCCCGCCGTGGAGCTCACGCAGAACACCCCCGATGACCCAGCAGGCGGCCGTGACGCCGACGAACGCGGTCCCAACGGCCCGACCGGCCAATAGCTCGACGCCGCACTGATCTCTCGTCTCCTGCTCGAGCCGGTCGTAGGCGGCCGCGCGCCGCTCGCGTGCCATCGGCCCAGGGTCCGGAAAGAACTCGGCCGGCGGTCGCGAGGCGGGGAGCCGGCGGATGCTCATGTCCAGGTAGGAGTCGGCCCCTGCCCCGAGCCCGGCGTCGAAGACCGCCTCGAAGCCCGCGTCGTCGAACGCCCGCCTGGTCCCGGCGTTGTCGACGCCGGCAAGTAGGAGAGCCGGCTCACCCGTGCCGCACAGCCGCCCACCTTCGTAGCGCCGCTCGACGAGCCTCGTGTCCCAGCCGAGCGGCTCGAGCACCCGAGCGACGCCGCGCGTCTTGCGCTCGCCGACGCCCTCCGAGGTGTGGAGCATCGCCGTGGCCCGGTTGGCGACGCTCAGGCGATCGTCGTCTTGCAGGACGAGCGGCCGCCTCCCCTCAGGCGCGTACGGGAGCAGACCGAGCAACCACGAGTAGGCCTGGCCGAGATGCCCGAGTCCGAGCAGCCAGATCTCGCTCGGCAGCTGGGTGATCGGCGGCCCTTCGGTCATCGGGTCCCCTCCCGGCGCCCAGAGGGATACCCGGACGTCGCGCTCCATCGCCACCGGATAGCCCCGCCAGTGCTGGAACACCTCCGACACGGCCAGCGCGCCGGCGAAGACCGCCGCGAGCACCGAGACCGGGCCGCCAGGCGCCAGCGCCCGCGTGGACACGCCAGCACTCCAGCGCCCGGCGAAGGGGTAGACCGCGCGCCCGACCATCCCGTCATCGACATCCCCGATCACGATCGTGGGGACGAACGGGCTGGGCGCACGCGCGAACCGCGCGCCGTAGGCCCCAAGAGACTCGGAGAGCCGGCGACCCAGGGCCAGCGGCACCTCCTCGACGACCGGGTCCGACTCCATGACGACGATCACCTCGCCGGGAAGCGCCCTCACGCCGGCGTTCACCATCGTGAGGAGCGCCGCCTGCCAGGCCGGATCCCTGCAGACGTCTTCGCCGACGACAACCTGGACCCGGTAGCGTCGGAGCGCCTCGGCCGCGGCCTCGAAGTCGGGCACCTCCTCGTCGTCCACCAGCAGCTTGGCGAGCGGGTCGACGTGGTCTGGGTCGAGGTCGGGCACCCTCACCACAAGGTCCGCCGCAGCAGGGCTGCACTCTCAGGCGGCAGGTGGCTGCGCCAGCGATGCCCGCCCTCGTAGACGTGAACGCCGCACTCCCGCGGCGCGGGCCGGCCCTGCGCGAAGTTCGGCACGATGATCGCCAGGTGGCCGCGCGTGGCGACCATCGGATGCCTGGCATCGGTCGCGCTCTGAGCCACCCCCTGCCCGGGGTGCGTGTGCACGTCGGCGATGACCCGCAGGTCGCGCCCCGCGCAGAGTGCCCAGAGCCGGGCAAAGGCGGAGCCGTCGAGGTCGATGCCCCCGACCAGGCAACGCGCGTCGAGGTCGTCGTAGGGCACGATCGCCGCCACCCGGCGCGTGCGGCACCCGGCGCGGGCGAGCAGGAAGGCGCCGCTCTCCCGCTCACGGCGCCCACGCCTGGCGAGCTCACTCACCAGCCGTCGCCAGCGGAGGCGCGAGATCTCGATGACCGGGCTATCCACGGACACCGCTGTAGCCGGCGCCGTTCAGCAAGTCGTAAACGAAGCGCAGGTACTGGACGATGCCGCCGTGAGGGTCCCAGATCGAGGCCGGATATTCCGTCGACCAGTTCGGGTGCGACTCGAGCGCGAGGCGGTCGAGCGGGATGTAGAGCGCGTCGAGGCGCCAGTCAGGGCGGAAAGCGAGCCGTAGCCGCTCGTTGCCGTCCGGCCAGCGTGCCGACGGGAGCGCGTCGTCGGCGACGGGGTCCCACGGCTGCGCCGAGGGGGCGCCCGGATAGGCCGAGAGCTCAAAGCGCAAGGCGAACCACTCGGGACCTCCGGGGCGCGGCGGCGCGGCGACCTCGATCACCGCCCGCGGCCAGGCGATGAGATCGAGACGCCACATGCCGCGATCCTCGCCGGCGGCGAAGGCGCCGCCTGCGAGGTCTTCACGGAACAGCCGCTCGGCGTGGGAGCCGGTCTCATGGTCGGTCTCGCCGCTCAACCCTGGTAGGCGACCTTGCGCGCGAGCGCGAAGCTCAGGCGGCCCGGCGTCGCGTCATCGAGCGAGCCGAGGTGGGCGTCGGGCGCGGGTACCTTCCCGCTCTCGCTGAGGCGCAGCTCGTGCTCGGCGGCGTCCGCCTCCTCGAGGTCGAACCCCCGCTTGCCGACCGCCCAGCGAAGCACCCGCTTCACCGGCGCCGACGCGCTGAAGGTGCGCTCGATCTGCTTGCCGTTGAACATCACGACCACCTCGACGCGCTTGCGCTGGCCAACGAAGAGGTGGGCGCGGTCCTTCACGCCCGCCGCCCCGAGCGTGAGGGCGGGGTCGAGCACCTCGTCCTCGTCCTCCAACAGCAGCACGACCGACGCCTCTGACCCGAGCACGCCGGCCAGCGTCGCCCCCTCGTCGGCCTCGACCGCCTCCGGGTCCTGCTTGC
This sequence comes from Dehalococcoidia bacterium, assembly GCA_050248355.1. GTDB lineage: Bacteria > Chloroflexota > Dehalococcoidia > UBA2979 > UBA2979 > JAIBBD01. The sequence goes on along the minus strand of JBFWSN010000020.1, from coordinate 22,292 downwards.
CCTCACGGTGTACGTACAGCCGCATCGGCGGCTCCTTTCTAGGTAACCAACAGAGTACGGTTCGTTCTCGATCAAGAACGACCGACGATCAGGGTAGCGCGGCTCCTCGCGTTCCCACAAGAGCACGGCTAGGCTGCGATGAGGAACATGCGTCAGCTCAGCCTTCTCGAGATCCAGCGGGCCCTCGACCCAGGCGCGTCCGACGCCGCCCGCGTCGCGGCCATCGCAGCGGGGGTGATCGCCGAGCTGGGGGAGGAGCCACCGGTCAGCCTCGAGGTGGTGGCCTCCTACCGGGACATCCGAGTGATCCGCACCGAGCCGGATCTGCCCTGCGCAGGTTCGCTCACTCCGGAGCCAAGAGGCCTCGTCATACGCCTGCGAGCGAGCGACAACCCTCGTCGGCGTCGGTTCTCCGGCTTCCACGAGATCGGCCACACCTTTCAGCCGGGGTACCGGGAGGCGACGAGCTTTCGCTGCGAAGCCCTGGGCGCCAACCGGAGCCGCGAGGAGACGGAGAAGCTCGCCGACGTCGCGAGCACCGAGCTCCTCCTGCCGCGCTCCTTCTTTGAGGCCGACGCTCGCGAGCTGCCCTTCAGGCTTGAGTCGGTTATCGAACTCGCCGACCGATACGAGGCCAGCGTCGAGGCGACGGCGCTCCGCTACGTGACTCTGCGGCCCCAGCCCACGTTGCTAGTAGTGCTCGCGCCCGGCCTGCGTAAGGCGGAGCGGGCGGACCCGGAGGCACGGCCGAAGCTGCGCGTCCTCTACAGCGCCGGCGCCGCCATCTCGCGGCATGTCCCGCGGAACAAGTCGGCCGCCGAGGGCGGGCCGCTCCACCGGGCGTGGTTGGGGGAGCTGGTCAACGAAACCGGGTCGCTCGCCGATCTGAGCCTCGGCGATCAGCCCCTGCGCGTTTCGGCCCAGCCGTTCTCCTACCTGGACCCGCAGGGTGTCCTTCGCGAGCGTGTGCTTGCCCTCTACGAGCCGGTCGCCAGCTCAAGGAAGCGCGCCGGATGAGCCCCGAGGCGAGCTCCAAAGTCGGGGAGCGGATCCGCCAGCGCCGCGAGGAGGCACATCTCTCCCTGAGCGGGCTCGCTCAGAAGGCGGGCGTCTCCAAGGGCTACCTCTGGAGCCTCGAGAAGGGCGAGACCGACGCGCGCCCGTCGGGACGGACTCTCTATGCAATCGCCGAGGCCCTCGGCACCACGATGTCGGATCTACTGGGGCGGGAGCTCCTGATGGACCCACCGAGCGAGATCCCGGATTCGCTCCGAGCCTTCGCGAAGGCGAACCGCCTCACCGAGACGGACGTTCGGATGCTGGCCGGCGTCAACTTCCGAGGACAGAGACCGAACGATCACGACGGCTGGGCCCTCGTCTGGCATGCCATCAGGGCGAGCGTTCGCGACGGGGGCGACTGAGGCACGGTGCGGGGGCCGGGCGGTGCTCGGGGGGCGGCGGGAAACCAGGGAGGCCTGAGCGGAGGGGTCAAGTAGACCGGCTGTAGCCGCGTACCCGCTCCGACACGTGGAAGCGGGCGTCCGCGGGCCGATCGAGGGCACCCATGCTCTCTTCGGTGATCGCCACGGTCCGGTCCCACGAGCCCCGCGCGTCCACCGACCCGGGCCGAGCCCCGAGCAGGGTCGCCTCATCGGGCGCCACGGGATACGCGGCTCGGTGGGTCGCCACAGCCGCGACCGCCCGTTCCCAGACGGCGCGGCGTGATGTCTCCAGCGGCCGGGGGCCGAACGCGGCGAGGACGGCGGTCGCCGGACGCGCGACCTCGGCGGAGGCGGCCGACCGGATCGAGGCGGCCTCGAGTTCCCGGAGCCGGCCGGTGAGCCGCTGCGCCTCCCGCGTGGCCTGCGCAGCTTCCCCGGGGCCGCCCGCTCGGGCAGTCTCACGAGCGCGCTCGCGGTCCTGTCGGAGCGAGCCGATCAGCCGCGAGAGGCGCTCAGGGAGCACCTGGGCGAGCTCAGCGCGCGCGGCGTCCTGCGCCCGCGCGCGCTCGCGCGGCTCCGCGAGGTCGAGCGCGAGGTGCTTGGCGTCCGAGCGCCTCCAGGACCGTGCGAGCGCCTCCTCGAGCCGCTCGGAGTCGTGGTGCACCGCGAAGAGAATCAGGTCGACGCGCTGGCGCGTCGCGGCGACGTATGCCCACTCGCGACCGCCGCGCTCGGGCGTGGTGAACAGGTAGGTCCGCTCGACGGTGGCACCCTGGCTGACGTGGCCGGTGAGCGCGTAGCCGTGGTGGGCATCGGCCAGGTAGCAAGCCGGCAGACGCACGACGACGCCGTCGTCCGTGCGGAGGCGAAGCGAGCGATCGGCACGGTCGACCGCGGCCACCGTCCCGCGGGTGCCGTTGCGCACTCCGAGTCGGTAGTCGTTGCGCCGGCAGACGAGGCGGTCCCCGGCCGCCCACTCGCGACCGGAGGCCACGAGGCGTGTCGGGCCGAGCAGTCCCGCCGCGTCGAGTCGCTCGCGGGCGAGCCGGTTCAGCGCCGCCACCTCGTGGCGGTCGTGCGCCAGGATCAGCGCGCTCGCCGGGTCGGCGAGCGAGGTGCGCGACCATTCATCCACGAGCGCCGCGCGGGCGTCGCGCGCGTCGTCGAAGCCGCGGATCCGCCCGTGCTCGGAGAGGAGCGCGAGGGCCTCCGTTGCGCGACCGCCGGCCAGGCGCTCGGCGACTCGGCGCTGGAGCTCGGTGCGCTGGCGCCGGTTCTCCTCGAGCGCCACCGCGCCGAGCCGGTCCGCCAGCGCGGTGAAGCCGCCGGCCGCCTCGATCGCGGGAAGCTGCGCCCGGTCGCCGACGAGGACGAGGCGACAGGCGCGCTGCGCCGTCTCGGTCATCAGGCGCTCGAGCGCCCGGGTGGGCATCGTCGAGGCCTCGTCGCAGACGATCACCGAGCCAGCCGGGATCGCCCCCTCGTCACCGCGGGCGATGCGCTCGAGAAGGAGGGCGGCGGTCTGCGAGGCGATGCCCGCATCGCGCTGCAGGAGGTCGGCGGCCTGGCCCTGCCAGGCGACGCCGACGACGGGCGTCCCGCCCGCCTGGTATGCCTCGCGAAGCGCCTCCAGGGCGAAGGTCTTGCCCGTCCCCGCACGCGCCTCCATGACCCGCACCCGCGAGTCACCGCCGCCGAGGTGGCGCACCGCGGCGGCCTGATCGGGACCGAGGTTCGGCCGCGCCGCGATGGCGGCCTCGACGTGACGGGGCTCGGCCGCAAGGCCGCCGCGCGGGTCGGCGCCCTGCGCCGCATCGACGAGGCGAGCCTCCGCGCGCAGCATGTCGGGGACCGAGTAGAGCGCCTCCTGGTGGCCGCGCCCGGGCGCCACGCAGGACGGGGCGAGGGCGATGCAGGCCGAGGCGAGGAAGTCGTCCGCGAGGGACTCGAGGACCCCCTCGGCCGCGCCCTCGGGGTGGGCGTCGGCGAGGGCCTGGATGACCTCGCGGCGCGTGAAGGCCGAGACGCGCTGGGTGAGGCCGGCGGGACCGAGCATGTGCGCCCGCGCGTCGTCGAGCGCCCGTTCGCCAGGGGCCGGCGCCTCGCGTGGACCGCCGAGGAGGGTGGCGAGCTCGCGCGCCCCGAGCCCCTGCTCGGCCGCCCGCGCGCGCCACTCCGAGGCGGCGCGCTCGCGCGAGACGACGCTCTTTCGGTCGCGGGTCTCGCGCTGGACGACGTCGATCCCGCGCGCGCTCGCGTAGCCCCGGGCGAGGGCCTCCTCGACGATCTCGGCGTGGCGGCGCGAGAAGTGCTCGCGCACCGTGGCGGGCACGCCGGCCAGCTCCGCGATGCCGTTTCGCACCGGCCCCCACTCGACGCCGAGGGTTCGCGTCAACGCCTCGCGCATCACGCCCTCGGCGATCGTGCCAGCGGTCTTGGCCTCCGCGTAGACCGGTCGCATGTCGGGTGCGCTCCAGCGCCCGTCGGGGCCCCTGACCCGGTTGGCGACCACCAGATGAGCGTGCAGGTGCGGATCGCCGGAGCGCGACATCTCATGCAGGTACATCGCGGCCGCGAACCCCTCCCCGGGCGAGACGCGCACGCCGTTGCGGCCGCGGCGGACGAAGCAGGCGCGCCGCTCCAGATAGTCGAGGGCCGCCCGCGCGCCCGCGGCGTGCGCGGCCAGGAAAGCACGTCGGATCGGCTCGTCGCCGACCGCGGCCAGGACGCTGACGCTCTTGGGTGCGGTGATCGTGAGGTCGAATGCGACGTTGCCACCACGGCGCACGGGCGCGCCTGCAAGAGCGATTCCCGAGACTGGGTCCATGCCTTCCAGCAGCAGGCCGAGGTCTCCGTCGGCCGGGCCTCCGGCGAGGCCGAGTTGGCGCGATCCGCGCCCCTCCCAGCTCCCGCGAACCTGCCCGCGCTCCTCGTAGTAGTCGTCGCGGGCGAACTCGGCGCGCTCGTAGTAGTCGGGCCCCTTGGCGGCGCGGATGGTCAGCATTCTGGGGGCAGCATCACATGATGCAAGTGCGCCCGCCATCTTTGCTGTTCGGTTGACAGGACGCTGTGAACCGATCGGCGCGGGCGAGGCGGCTGACCATGCGCTCTTTTGATGGGAAGCGACGGACGCCGTGTCGTGCCGGGCGCTCGGTCGAGCGCATCGGCTGTGCGCAGCCCGCCGGGCAGCCAAGAGCCCGGCGGGCGTGCCGGTGAGCACGGAGCGGATCGAAGACCGGGGCGGGGAGGGTCACCCCTTCGTCGCCATGGGGCCGCGCCGCGCCCGTCCCGGTCGGTGCGCCCGCTACGCCGCGAGCGCCCCGTCGTCCCCAGACCGCAGGCGCGCCGCCATCCGCTCGGGCAGCACCGACCGTACGAGCCCGGTGACTAGCGGCGGGAGCGCCGCCGCCAGGCCGTCGCCCCACCGGCCCGGCATGTGCGTCGGACGGCGCTCAGAGCGCGGCACCACGGTCTGATCGGCGAACCACGCGAGCGCCAACGCCTGCACGGCGCGGCCGATCACCTGCTCGGGGCTGCGCGCGGCCTCGATCCACTCGACGAGCGCCCGCTCGGCGTCGTGGGCGTCCGGGTAGCTGACCTTCTCGCGCACCGCGCCGGCCTTGGTGGTGCGCGTCTCTGTGGACTGGAGGCGCTCGTGGCAGAGCGCCAGACCGCGCGCCGCCTCTGCCTGGTGGTAGTGGAGCGCGGTCAGGGCGAGCGCGCGCGCCATCTCCAGCGTGATCGCCTCGGGCTCGTCGAAGGCGAGGAGCGCGCGCCGTCCGAGGTCGAGGTTCGCGAGCCGCGCGCTTCGGCGGTCCTCCGTCGCCTCGGCGCGCTCGCGGGCGCGCCGCTCCCCATCCGATTCCGCCAGCGCGGCGGCCGACGCCTGCTCCGGGTCCTCGCCGCGCTCGGACGCCTCGGCGGCGGCGCGCTCGGCGCGCTCGCGGGCCTCCTCGGCCCGGCGCTCGGCCTCCTCAACGGCGCGCGCCTCGGCGCGCTCGACGTGCAGGCGCACCCGATCGGCGAGGAAGGCGGCGTCCGCGACGAAGCCGCGGCGCCAATAGCGGTCCTCGCCGCCGCCGAACTCGATCAGGCACCCGAACGCGCGGGCGGCGTCCATGTCCTCGACCGACAGGCCGACTCCATGCACGCCCGCGGCCGCGGCGCGCTCCGCGAGGTCGGGCGGCAAGTCGAGCGCGCCGAGGTCCACGTGGCCCGGGAGGGGGACCAGGCCGAGCTGCTTCTCGTCCTCCCCGGTCTCGGCGAGCGCGCGCAGGGCGCCCTCGGGGTGGTCGACGAGCTCGGCGGCGCTGAGACCGCCAGCGCCGAGCGTCGCCGCCACCGCCTCGGCGACCGCCGGAGCCACGGCCGCGATCGTCTCGACGGTGGCGACGGCCGAGAGCGGCAGCACGCCCGCGCCGATCGCCTCCTGCACCCCCTCGGGGAGCCGCAGCAGCCGCAGGCGCTGCGAGACATGGCGCGCCGAGCAGCCGACCGCCTCGGCGATCCGCCGCTGCGGCCAGCCCGCCCGGGTCGCGCGCTCGTAGGCGCGCGCCTCCTCGATCGGGCCCAGGCCGCGACGGCGCATGTTCGCCGCAAGCGCGGCGGCAAGCTGCGGCGCCTCGCCGTCCTCCCCGCTGCGCTCGATGACCGGCACGGCAGCGAGTCCGGCGGCGCGGGCGGCGGCGAGGCGCCGGTGCCCGTCGATCAGGACCGCGCCCTCCTCGGTGCCCTCGACGAGCAGCGGCTGCAGGATGCCCTGCGCCCGGACCGAGTCGGTGAGCGCCTGGTGCTCGACCTCGTCGTCGCCCGCGCGCGGGTTCCAACCCTCGCGCACGATGATCTCGTCGGACGGGAGCGTCGCGAGCCCCGCGGGCGCGCTCGGATCATGGGTCGTCGTCATGCTCGTCCCCCTTCATCCCGGAGGCGGCCGGCGCCTCTGGCCGAGCCGCCCGTCGTGGTCGTGGCGGCGCGCGCGGGCGAGCGCCGGGCGGCGATCGCGCAGAGCGCGCCGAACTCGATGTGCGCGACGAGGGCGGCGCTCATGCCGAGCGCGGCCCCCGCCTCGTCGAGGCGCGCGCCGGGTCCGTCGGCCGGGAAGCGCAGCTCGAGCAGGTCGGACACGACCGGCTCGAGGTCGCCTCCGGCGAGGGCGGCGCGCACCCTTGCACGGAGGCGTCCGGCGGCGTCCCCTCGGCCGTTCATGCCGCCGCGTCTTCGGGCTCGCCGACGCAGAGGCGGTAGCCGATGCCCCACACGTTCACGACCGTGGCGCCGGGCGCGCCCGCGTCGTGGAGCGTGCGCCGAAGGCGCGAAGCGTGCGAGTCGACGGTGCGGGTGCGGGCGCGCCCGGCGTAGCCCCACACCCGCCGCAGCAGGTCCTCCTTGGTGACCACCTCACCAGGGCGCTCGGCCAGGGCAACCAGGAGATCGAACTCCAGCCGGGTGAGAGTGAGCGGCGCATCGGCCCAGAAGGCGGCGCGGCGCGTTCGGTCGATCGACAGCGCGCCGAGGACGATCGCCCGGCGCGGGTCGGCGGGGGCGCCCGGGGGGACCTCGGGGATCGCCTGCGCGGCCGTGCGAAGGCCCGTCTCCGCTCGGCGGGCGGCTGCCGTCGCGACCTGCCACCGGGGGTCGCCCGCAGCCGCCGCCGCACGCTCCAGCTCGTGCGCGACCCGCCCCGCACGCCGTGCGGCGACCATCACCTCGGCGTAGAGCCGGTCGGCCTCGGCCTCGTCGATGCGGGGCGCGGCGGCCGCTTCCGGCTCGGGCGCGAGGGCCAGGACCGGCCGGTCAGAAGGGGATGTCGTCGCCACCGGAGGCCCCCTTTCCGCTCATCGCGCCGACCGGCTCGCGCTCGGCGTCGTCCTTCCTCGGCGAGTCGAGGTACTGCACCGACGAGGCAACGATCTGGACCGCCTCGCGACGCGAGCCGTCGTCGGTCTTCCACTCGCGCCACGTCAGCCGCCCCGCGACGCCGATCCGGCGCCCCTTGGTCAGGTGCTCGGCGGCGGCCTCGCCGCTTCGGCCCCAAATCGAGACGTCGAAGAAGTTTGGGCGGTCTTCCCACTCCTCGCCGGTACGCGTACGGGTCGAGACGGCGAGGCGCAGGCCGCAGACCGCCTCACCGGCCGCAGTGAAGCGCAGCTCGGGGTCACGCGTCAGTCGGCCGACCAGGCCGACGGTGTTGAGGTCAGCGGGCATAGCGAGCCCCGCTCCGCGGGCTGGCGCCACCGGCGCGCGCGAGCAACGCCGATCGCCCGTTGGTACGGTCGAAACGCATCCGAAGGCCTCCTTCGGTTGCCACGGCCCGGGGCGTTCACAGCGCCGCCGGGCCTCTTCGCTGTGCCGCCCAAGCTACACCTGGCGCGCATAATTCGTCAACCGCTTCTAAACGCTGATCGCCTATCCCCTCGGGGATGCAACTGCGCCAACGCTGTCGCGCGTGGCTTTCTTGAAACGGCCCGGGCGGGCGATCACGGAGACGGACGCCGGCGTCATTCCGATCGCGGCGGCGGTCGCGGAGACTCCGGCGCCGCGAGCGACCGCAGTGGTGATCTCGCCATCGCGCCGAGCCTTGGCGTCATGGGTGCGCTCTCGTGCGGCCGCTAAGCGGTGTGCTGCCTCGGTGAGGGCACTGAGGGCTGCTGAGCTGCCTCGGCGTCGCGAGTACGGTCCACCCCTTCCTGTCCGGGCGGGCAAAGACTTGCGCGCCGCCTTTGATACGGCCGCCCGCGAGATGAGTGCCGCCTCGGCTACTTCCTCGAGGCGAGCACCAGCCCTGATCGCCCTGATGATCGCGCCGTCCCTCTCCATCAGGAGATTGAGTTCGGCGCTCAACGCAGCCTGATGCGCCTCGAATGCCGTCACGGCCGAGGCGAGGGCGGCGGCCGGGTCCTCGTCTGAAATAGGACTGCCCATGGCGCGAGGGTACGCCTGAAAGAACGCAGCCGATGTCGCTAGACGGAGCCCTTAGCCATGACCACCGCGAGAGCGCACGGCGCGGGTTCTCTGGGCGAAGACCCTGGAATGCGCCAAGACTGCGACGAAACTGCAAGAGCTCTGCGCCACCGCGGGCAGAACGTCTGCGGGTCGCTCATGGTGCGGTTGATGGCGTCATCCACGACCGATCTCACCGCAGTGCAGCACGCTGTTCTTGAAGCCTGCGTCCTGCATGCCGACATCAGTTTTCTCAAGGTCACCGCGGAGATCTGGTGGCGTGCCGATCTGCCGTTTCGTGGGGGCCGATCGACATTTGCGGCGCATCTCCGAGCGCTCGAGCAGAACGGGATGCTGGAGCGGTCGCGTGCACGAGCCGGCTATCGGTTGACTCCAAGAGGTCGGCGCGTCGCTGACGAGTGGCGGGCGGCGCGCGCCGGGGTCAGCGCGTGAGCTCGTCGACCACGGCGTCGAAATCGACGCCGGCACCGTCGTCGTCTCCGGCGTCACGTTCACGTTCGAGAACGATGTTGAGCAGGCTGTCGAGATCGGCCTTCGACTGGGCGAGGCGGCTCTGCAGGATGTCCAACCCGCCCTTGGCGAACTCCTCAAAGACGGTCAGGCGGGCATCGGCCTTCTCGGCGCTGAGGATCGTCACGTCGTCGTGCACCGCGGCGGCGAGCATGTCGATGAAGCCCTCGACTCCGAGACGCTGGAACACGTCGAAGTCGATCTGCTCGCCCGAGGCGCCGAGCGGCTCGCGCCGGCCCTCCGCGAAGCCGAGTCCCGCGGCGAAGGTCAGCACCTCGGCTAGGGTTCCGAACGGACCCTCGTCGCTGGCCAAGCGCTTCATCAGGGCTTCGTGCTCGGCCGGACGGCGGACGCGTCTCATGGCGTCGGCCTCACCTCAACCAGCTCGGCATGCTCGCCGTCAATCGAGCGGCTGATGTACGGGTACGTCCCTGATCGCAGCTCGATCGTCTCGACCTCCAGATCCTCTTTCGGCGTGTGGAAGTCGATGACGTACTCACGGCTGATCCGGGGGCCCATCTGCTCCTGGACCGCGCCGAGCCCCTGGCTCTTCGAGACGAATACGACGACCTGCGGAGCAAGCCTCGGAACCGCGTCGGCCACGCGCTGCTGGTAGTTCAGATCGAGGCTGCCGAACGGCGAATCCATCACGACTGGATAGACACCCCCCTGGAAGCTGAGCAGGCCGTCGCTGCCATCGCGTTGCGCCTCGGCGTACCGGTCCCGGGCGTGTTCGGCGAGCGCACCCACGAAGCTCAGCGACAAGATCTGGTTCTCGCCGGTCGACTTCGCCACGGATGCCGATCGCTCTCCCTCGGCGTTCCGCAGGTCCAACCGGAACCCATCGTCGAGCAGCGGAACGTATGCCTTGAACGAGATCTTCGAGTAGAGATCCTTGATTCGCCGGTCGAGCTGCTCGCGCACCTCCTCGGTGCGCAGCCGCAGAATTTCCCGAAAGATCCCGGCGCTGCTGCGCGCGACGCTCACGCGTCGGCGGGCGATCTCAGCGCGTTCGTTCTCAGCCCGCGCCTTCTCCAGCTCGCGTTCGAGCGTCCGCTCGCGCTCGTCGAGATCCTCGATCTCCATCTCCGCCCGAGTATTCAGGCGCTGTTCCTCAGCGATGGAAGCGCCGATTCGCTCGCGCTGCTCCTCCAGCTCCTTGACCGTGTCGCTGTCGCCGTGGCGCAGCGACTCGGAGATTGCGCTGAGCTTGTCGACGATTCGCTTTCGCCCATCGCGGTGGCGACCGAGTTCCGCGAGCGTCTCGTGAAGATAGGCGTAGAGCTCCTCGCGCCGAGTGAGCGTGCCGTCCGCGAGCGCAGGCAGACGCGTCCACGCCGCCTCGACGTCGGCGTGGACAGCTCGCTCGCGCCACTCGGCGACCAGACTGTACGGCTCGGTGTCGGGCATCAGCTCGCAGCCGCAAATGCAGCGGCCCCGGTCGAGCAGGTCCTCGACGAACTGGCGCTTGAGGTCGGAAGGGATCTCGCCGCGCTCGCGGCGCGCGTCGAACACGGCCCTGGTCTGCTGCGCGAGTCCTGCGGCGAACGCGAGCCATCCCTTGCGAGCAATGGCGTCGCCCAGCGACGTCCGTGACGAGCGGATTGCCTTCTCGGAGTCCTCCAGGTCGCGTTCGAGCTCTTCGCGCTCGCTTTGGAGGGCGGCGGCCTCAGCGAGCTGCGCCAGCCGGTCGCCGACCGCTTGGCGCTCGCCGTCGAGCGCCGCGAGATTTCGCCGGTGCTGGGCCACCTCCTCAACTCGCTCGTCACGCTTGGTGCGCACGCGGACAAGCTCGTCGGAGAGCGCTCGGTCCTCATCGGTGCCGAGGTCCCGCAGCTCACGTTCGAGGTCCTTGCGCGCCTCGTCGGTGTGCTTGATCGCGTTCTCGACGATCTGCAGGCCCAGGATGCCTTTGATCGCCTGTTCGATCTCTGCGTACGCGTCCGGCTTCACGAGCTGTTCGATGCGTTCGCCATCGAAGAAGAAGAAGCGATGCAATCGCTCTGGGAGCACCTCGTTGATCGTTCCGGAGCTGGTGTCGTCGCGATTGTGGTGCTCGCCGTCTTCGTCGATGAACGCAACTGAGACGACGGCCTCCTTGACACGTGAGGCAGCGCCTTCGGCGTTCTTGCGGTCGACGGTCGTGCGGCTGGCCGTGTACCGGCGGCCCTCATGCTCGAACTCGAGCGTGACCCTCGCGGCCACATCGTCGCCAGGCTGCGCGTCGGCCCACGCCTGCTCGTTAATCAGGTGGTCCGGCTGTTCGAAGCCCGGGCTGAACGTCCGGTAGAGCACCCACGTGAAGGCGTTCAGCAGGGAGGTCTTGCCAGCGCCATTGGCGCCGTAGACGACCGTGACGTTGTGATCGGTGCTCGTTGAGAGTTCAAGGCGCTGGGTGCCGCGAAACTGGCGGAAGTTCTCCACCTCGAGTGCGGTGAGGATCACTTGACCGCCTCGCGAATCGCGTCGAGTACCTGCTCTTTTACGCGCACGGGGCGCGTGTGGTACGCGTGTTCCTTCTCGATGCGGAAGATCGCGGCGATGGACCTCCTTGTGTCCTCGGAGGCCTCGCGCATGAGCTGGGCGATCTGTTCCTTGGTGGTCATGTGCCGATGTGCAGCAGATCGTACCGTGTCCGGAGGTCGCGGAGCTCCGCGAGCGCCTCGGGGCCGTTCACGGCCAGCCCCGCAAACTCGACCACCCGTTCGAGCTCCCGCGCCATCAGCTTCCGCTCGGCCGGATCGACGTTGTCGTGATCCCCGACTGGCGGTACGACGATGAAGTCGAAGATCTCGGCGATCTCCTTGCCCGGCGCGCGTCGCAGCACGCGACCTCGGCGCTGGATGAACTGACGTGGGTTGGTCGAACTGGCGAGGATGTACGCGCGTCTCGTCTCGGGGATATCGACGCCCTCATCAAGGCACCTGATCGCGACGAGCGCGTTCAGGGAGCCGTCGGCGAATCGTTCGCGCAGCACGTCGCGCTGGTCGACGTCGACGTCCGCGGTGTACCGGTTGACCGCCATCCCCAAACCTTGGCCGAGGGCGCGCACCACCGCCTCGACCTGTCGCTCGTCGTGTCCATCGACCGCGTCGACGCGTCCATCGCCGCAGTAGACGAGATTGTGGGTCGAGTGACGTTGGGGTCTGAGGAGCTCAAGAAGGCGGGGGATCTTGCCGCTCGCAGAAGCCATCAGCCGGGCACGGCGGATCAGAAGGCCCATCAGGACCTCGTCCCCGTCGGGATCGTCACCGGCGATCGCCATTCGTAGCCCGATACGCTCCGATAGCGCGAGGTACTCGTCGAGCTCGTGGGGCTCGAGCTCGATCACGATCGGTCTGTAGAGGTAGGGAGTGAGCGCACCCATCCGGATGGCGTCACCCAGACCGAGCTCAAACACGGAATCGCCGAAGTAGCGCTGAAGCGCGGCAGTGCCTTCCGTGTCGTGGTGTCGCTCCGGCGTTGCTGAGAGCCCGAGCCGGAACCGCAGCCCTGTGGGAAGCGCGCGGCGCAGCGCCGGCGCCCCGAGGTTGTGCATCTCGTCGGCGATGATCAGCGACGCCTCTGGGAGCTCGCCGAGCAGCTTCTGGAAGGGCTCCGTGGCGAAGGTCGCATTGGTGCCGATCGCCATCAAGGTCGGTCGCGCGCCGGCCCGGAGCTCGAGCATTTGCGAGCGGAGTTCGGCCTCCCAGTGGCCGCGCCCGCGGAAGCAGCCAATCGGGTCAAAGGCGAAGGATCTGGCCTCCGCGATCCATTGCTTCACGAGATGTTGGTAGGGGCACAGGACGACGATAGCGAGGCCGCCGCCGCCCTTGGCCCGTTCCTCGGCGAGGCGAGTGGCCGTGCTCAGAGCGGTAATGGTCTTGCCGGTTCCCGTGGCCATTTCGAACACGCCAGTCCCGCGAGCGCGGAACCAGGCCGCCATCGCGTCACGCTGGTATTCGCGAAGCTGTATGCCCGCCGGCGACGCGGGCCGGGGGCCGCCTCGCGACCGCGCCGTCAGGCGCTCGGCGCGATCGGGCGTGTAAGTGTCGAGCAGCGTCCGCCGGGCCGCGTCCGGCAAGTCGATGACCTCCAGGTTCAAGAGCTTCCGGTTCCATAGCGCGGCGAAGTCGCAGTCGAGCTGCTCGGCGATCGGCCTCTCGGTCGGCTTGGCGGTGGAGAAAACGAGGACGCTCTCGAAGTTGTTGACCAACCCGCCGACGGATTCGTTGGCGCTGCCTTGGAAGGCGACACGGGTGCCAACGTCGTCGCGGAACACCCCGATTTTCTCGTGGTAGATCCCGGGTGCGCCCGCATCCGACAGAACCGCGACACGTACCTCCAGTCGCTCGTGGGCGATCAACCAGCTCAAGCAGCTAAGGGTGTCGCGGACCGGGTCTGGCAGTGCGGCGCTGACCAGCTCGCGCCGGAGCGCCTCGGTGATGATCTCTTCGCGCCGGTGGTAGCCGGCGAGCATCGCGTCAACGTCGGCTTCGGTTAGGTGCGGCGAAACCACCAGCCGCATTCGTCCGCCGTTTATCAGGAACGGCACCAGGGCGGGGGCGGCCAGGGCGAGCGCGCCGCTGGTGAAGTACCCGACCGCGCGGTCGTACTCGGTTGCTCGTCGGAGGCAGGGCAGGTAGAAATCGTCGACGAGGTCGTCCTCGCCGGATCGATATCGGGTCTTCAGGGCGAGGTCGGCGAAGCCGCTCACTCGCCGAGCCCCATGAGCTCCTCAAGCGCGTCGTCGTCGCTCGGTTCGTCGTGGGGCAGGTGCCGGGCCAGCTCGTCTTGGCGGCGAGCTCGTAGCCGGGTGCGAAGGTCGCTGATCGACGCAGTGGGGTCGAGACCGACGGCGACCGCAATGAGGTCGAGCCGGTCATCAGCATCGATCACCCCGACTTCGAGGGCGACGCGCCGCAGCCCACTTGCGGCATCTACGGCGCTGCGGGCGACGGCGTACGCCGACTCGCCGTCCGTAAGTGGAACGAACAGCATGTCGCCCGCGGCACACCCGAGGACCTCGACGAGCCCGCGCGTGGAACCAAACGCCGGCTGCGTCGCCCTCCAGCTGATTGCAGCGCTGCCATTCGCCAGCTCGATGGTGCGCGAATCACCCGGCCGTACTCCTGCTGCCTGTGCGATGGCCGAGCGCGTGGGTCGTCCCGAACCCCGGAGCACGTCGCGGTCGACAACGACCCGCACGGCCCACGAACCTGCGCATGCCACCAGGTCGCGGTCCAGCTCGGCGGGCATGTGAGCAACCGCCGCCGCGAGGGCACCCGCTGGGGCGATGACCAAGGCGCCGTCGCCGTCTCGATGAAAGCGGCGCGAGGCTGCGTAGCTCCGGACGGACTGGGCCGACACCCCGAACAGCTCGACGAGCTCCTCGACTATCTCGTTGAGGTCGGCGCGCCCGCCCCGTCGATCAATGGCTTGTTCGATCTCGTCGGCAATCGTCGTGTACTCCTCGCCCCCCCACGCAGCGAGTCCGTAGCGATTCAGGCCGAGGCGACGGAAGCGGTCGTCCGATTGGATCGCGTTGACCATCGACCGGAAGTTCACGTCGTCCGGGCCCATTGCCTCGTACAGCTCCTCGCGGCTCATCGGCTCGCCGTGGAGCTGCAGAATCCGGCACGCCTTGTCCTGCAAGCCCCCAACCCAGACGAGATACCGCTCGTCGAACGCACGCAGCGGTAGGACCGCGCTGACGGCGCCTCGAGACGTGTCGGCCACGTCAGCCGACGCCAGCAGTGCGTCGATGTCATCCGAGGTGAGGGGCTCGTCGGCGCGCTCGAGCAGCCCCGTCTTCAGGCTAGCCAGAGGGTCATCGCGCTGCCAGAAGCCATCTTCGAAGCGGTACGGGCCGGCGAGCGCTCGAAGAACGGCCCGACGGAGATCGGCATCGGCCATCTCATCCCCGACATGTGCGGCCAGTGCCTCGCGCATCGTCGCGTCGGTCGCGATCGTGCCCAACGATCGGCGTAGCTTGGCGGCGGCGTGCTCGATCGCCGCGCACGAGTCGCCCGCCGCCAAGCGGTCGTCGATCTGCGCCCTGATACGGACCTCGAGCTGTCTCACCCGTTCGCGGGTGACGTCCAGCGCTCGGCCGAGCTCATCGAGCGTGAGCTTCGTCGCAACCGGAAACACCCGGCGGGCAAGGATCATCCGTTCGCGGTTGTCGAACCGAAGAAGTTGATCCCATGCCTCATCAATGTCGCCGTAGGCATCGAGCATCGCGTCGAGCGGCATGTTGGAGAACAGCTCCCACGCTTCGCGTCCGACATCAGCGGACTTGGAGAGCGCCACCGCCTCGCCGATCGTCGCCGCGCCCCCCCGGTAGGCAACGCGGGCGAGGTCACGCAAGGCAAGGTACTCGTCAGGTGGCGCCGGGACGGCGAGCGCGCGCGTCTCGCCGCCCTCGGCGTGGTTCATCGCGCTGCTGGTGGCGTCAGGCGCAGGGGCGTCTGTCTCAGGAGCATGGGCGGCCCAGGCGGTCAACACACCGCCCACGATCTCAGGGATTGTCTTGCGCCCAGCACTTGTCCATGTGGCGACAAGATCGGCGCTGTGGCGTGCGAGGCTCTCCCACGTATTTGGCGTCTCCCGTCTGACGATGTTCCTCGCTCGCGCGGTCTCGAGGAAATCCGCCGGCGATCCACGAGGAACCCGGTCGAGACCCGGGAGAAGCTCTCCGAAGGGCCGAGAACACAGTTCTGGGTCGGACATGATCGTGGCAGCGGTGACGGCGGCAGGCGAATGGCCGGTCCCCGACTTGGACGTGAGACGTGGGAGCACGGCCGCTTGCCACCAGGCCAATGGGTAGAGGCGATGCAGCAGGTTGTCGCCAGCGTCCGTCACGTCTCACTCGTCGGCGTTGAAGGCAAGCCTGACACCTCCGGGCACGACGAGGGTTGTCAGCTCGTCAACTGGGCGACTCGCGCTACGACCGAGTCCCAATCCGGATCTTCGGTGAGGTGGCACCACGAGAGTCGAACTGCGCCAGCGATGCGCGGCCCACTGAGCCCCATCGCGCTCAGCACGTGGCTAGGCTCGTAGCGGTGGGATGTGCACGCACTGCCATTGGAAATCGCGATCAAGTCCTTAGTAGCCACGATCACCGCCTCGGCGTCCGCGCCGGGGAACGAGACGTTCAGGATGTGCGGCAGCGCGCGGGACTCGTCACCGTTGATGACTGGGTTCAGAGGTTCGAGCGCACTTAGTGCACGCTCGCGGAACGCCACGTTAGCTTCCAGGCGTTCGCCGTGCTCGGCCACCGCCAGCCGGCACGCAGACCCCAATCCCGCAATGAGGTGGACAGGGAGCGTGCCAGGACGAAGTCCCCGTTCCTGCCCACCACCGAACGCCAGCGGCGAGAGCGGAGGCCGCTCGAACCCACGCCGCCGCATCACCAGCGCGCCGACGCCCTTCGGTCCATGGAGCTTGTGGGCGGAGACGCTGACCAGATCGACCCTCTCTTGACGCGGCCCAGTCAGCTCCTTGCCGAACCCTTGGGCAGCATCGACGTGCAGGAAGGCGGCGTGACCATCAAGGCCCCTTGCGACCTCCTCGATCGGTTGCGCTATCCCGGTCTCGTTGTTGACGTGCATCAACGAGACGAGTCCGGTGTCGTCGCGAACCGCCTCCGTTATCGCCCGCGCTTCGACGACGCCGCCGGAGCTCGTCTCTAGCCAAGTCACCTCGAACCCGTCGTGCTCGAGCTGCTCGATGGGCTCGATCACGGCCTTGTGCTCCAGCCGGGTCGTCACGATGTGGCGGCGACCTACGGCCGACAGCGCATGGCGCAAGCCGAGGATCGCGAGATTGTTGCTCTCCGTGGCGCCGCTGGTGAAGACGACTTCATCGGGCTCGACCCCGGCGACGGCCGCGACTTCTCGGCGGGCGGCAGCGACACGCCGCTTGGCTGCCGCGCCGTACTCGTGGGTCCGGCTTCCTGCGTTGCCGTACTCCTGATCCAGGAAGAATCCAACCTCGTCTCGAACCTCTGGAAGCAGCGGGGTCGTGGCACAGCAGTCGAGGTAGACCGGACGCGCGGCGCGGACGTCTGCCCCATGGGGTATGTTTGTCAAATCATGACGAACACGACCGTGGATGGTCACGAACACAGCTTACCGGACGCCGCGGACCGCACCCCGGTCGTCGGCGCCTTCGAGTACGTGTTCCCAGCGATTCGCGGCGTTCAGGCCGGCCGCGAGTTCTTCGTCTCCATGTGCCCGTGGCGGCTCATTCCGAGGGTCTTCCTCTTCGACGAAGACGAGCTCGTCCCCGAGCTGCGCGCCCAACGCGTGCTGAACCGTGGCCGCCTTCCGGAGATCGCGCGCTACATCATCGACAACCCAGAGTCCTACGTGTTCTCCGCGTTGACCGCGTCGATCGACGGCGAGGTTCGCTTCGAGGTCTCCGAGCAGTCGGCGCATGCCGAGCGAATGGGACTGCTCCGCGTGCCGATGACCGCGCGGTTCGTCATCAACGACGGCCAGCACCGCCGAGCCGCCATCGATCTCGCACTGCGCGAGCGACCTGACCTGGCTGACGAAAGCATCGCGATCGTCTTCTTCCTCGACGCCGGCCTCGAACGCAGCCAGCAGATGTTCGCCGACCTCAACCGCTACGCCGTTCGGCCGTCGACTTCCATCGGCGTGCTCTACGACCACCGCGACGAGTTGGCTGAACTCACGCGCGTCGTCGTGCTCAAGTCTCCGGTCTTCCGCGACCTGGTCGAGATGGAGCGCAGCACTCTCGCCAAGCGATCACGCAAGCTCTTCACGCTCAGCGCGATCTACACGGCGACCAAGGGGCTCCTCGCTGACCACCCGGGCGGTCTGGAGGAGCGCGAGGCCCTCGCCCGTGCCTACTGGGAAGCGGTGGCCGACGTGATCCCCGACTGGCACGCCGTCCGGGCGCGCAAGCTCTCAGCCGGCGAGGTCCGTGGCGACTTCATCCACTCTCACGGGATCGCGCTCCAAGCCCTCGGGCGAGCGGGCAATGCCCTTATCCAGTCCGGAGTCACACCAGTCATGTTCGCCGAACGCCTCGCGCCATTGCGCCAGCTCGATTGGTCGCGTTCGAACGCGTCCACCTGGGAGGGCCGGGCGCTGATCGGCGGCAGGGTGTCGAAGGCTAGCCAGAACGTGGTTCTCACAACCAACGTCGTGCTGGCCGCCCTGCAGATCCCGCTCGACGACGAACAGCAGCAGGCTGAGCACGCGTTCCAGCGCGGGCGGCAGGGCGCATGACCTCCGCCTTCTCCGAACGCGGACTGCGGCCGACGCTCGATGCCATGACCCATCGCATCCAGCAGCTCTACTGCGAGGATGGCGTGCCGTGGGTCGTGGGCTACAGCGGTGGCAAGGATTCGACGGCCACGCTCCAGCTCGTGTGGGCGGCCATCGAGGCACTTCCCGCTGACAGGCGTATCAAGCCCGTCCACGTCATCAGCACCGACACGCTGGTCGAGAACCCGATCGTCGCCGCTTGGGTGTCACGGTCGCTCGAAGTGATGAATGCCGCGGCCGCCGACCGGGCGATGCCGATGAAGGCCCATCGTCTGACCCCGGACATCAAGGACACCTTCTGGGTCAACCTCATCGGGAAGGGCTACCCGGCGCCACGGCCGAAGTTTCGCTGGTGCACGGAGCGAATGAAGATCAAGCCGTCCAATGCGTTCATCCGCCGGGTCGTGCAAGAGAACGGAGAGGCGATTCTCGTGCTCGGAATCCGCAAGGCCGAGAGCCAGGCGCGGGCGCGAGCCATGGCGCGCCAAGAGGCTCAGCGGGTCCGTGACCAGCTGAGCCCCAACGCAAATCTGCCGAACTCCCTCGTCTTCTCGCCGATCGAGGACTGGACGAACGACGATGTCTGGACCTTCCTGATGCAACAGCCAAATCCTTGGGGCTACGACAACAAGGACCTCCTCACGATGTACCAGGGCGCGTCTGCGGACGGCGAGTGTCCACTGGTCGTTGACAGCTCCACCCCGAGCTGCGGCGACAGCCGCTTTGGGTGCTGGACGTGCACGCTCGTCGATAAGGATAAGTCGATGCACGCGATGATCCAGAACGACGAGGAGAAGGAGTGGATGCTTCCTCTACTCCGTCTGCGCGACAAGCTGGACGTCGCCGACGACAAGCCGCTGCGCGACTTCCGGCGCCTAAACGGGACCGTCCAGCTGTTCCACGACCGTCCGATCCACGGTCCCTACACACAGTCGGCGCGGGAGACGTGGCTCCGTGAGCTGCTGCAAGCTCAGCGCTGGATCCGGGAGAACGGGCCAGACGAGGTCCGAGGCATCGAGCTGATCACGCTGGCCGAACTCGAGGAGATCCGCCGCATCTGGGTAATGGACAAGCACGAGTTCGAGGACCGGCTCCCAGTGATCTACGAGGACACGCTGCTCGAGCACTTCCCCGGCCGGAACCTCGACAGCAGCCTCCCCCTCGGCCGTGACGAGCTGGAGCTCCTTGAGGAGCTCTGCGGCGAGGACCGCATCCACTACGAGATGGTCCGCGAGCTGCTCGACGTCGAGCGCCGCCACCGTGCGATGGTCCGCCGCGCCGGACTGTTCGAGCAGCTTGAGAGAGCCCTGAAGCGCGGCTTCTACACCGACAAGGACGACGCGATCGAGCGGGCGAGGATGCATCGCGACCTGAAGTCAGTGCCGGTGCGCTCCATCGACGATGCTGAGATTTCGGCGCCAGTGGATGACTACTTCCAAGTCGTCGAGGTCGCATCCAGCGTGGAGGACGTTTCGTGATCCTCAAGGCTCTGACGCTCACCGATGTCGGCGTCTACGCCGGCGAGCAGCGCGTCGACTTCGCCCCCCCTTCGAGAGAGCAGCCCGTCACTCTCATCGGCGGCCTGAACGGTGCCGGCAAGACGACGCTCATGCGATCGCTGTTCCACGTTCTCTACGGCGCTCACGCCCTTCCGCTCATCCAGCGTCGCGGGAGCTACGACCGCTACCTCGAGGACGTCACCCGCGCTCACGCGAAGGTCGCGCGCGTCGAGCTGAGCTTCGTGCTGCAACACAACGCCGAGGACGAGGAGATCGGCATTCGACGCTCCTGGCGCCGCCGCGGCGGAGGGTTCGTCGAGGAGGTCGAGGCGTCTCGCAACGGCAGCCACGACCAAGCGCTGAGCGACGGCTGGCTCGACTTCATTGAGAGCGTCGTACCTCGTGGCATCGCGCGGCTCGTCTTCTTCGACGGCGAGAAGGTGGAGGCGCTCGCTGAGCTCGATAACGCGAGCACCACGCTGCGTACGGCGGTCGGCTCGCTTCTCGGCCTCGACCTCGTCGATCAACTCGCCGTAGACCTCGAGGTCCTGCAGCGTCGACGCGCGGCCGACGCCGCGACGCCTGAGGAGCGACGAGAGATCGCGACGATGGACGAGATCGTCCGCACGGCTGAGCAGACGCTGAGCGAGCGCACCGAGGAGCTCGTGGCCTTCGAGCGGGACGTCCTCGAGGCCGTGCGGAAGCTTTCGCAGGCTGACGATGCCTTTCGCGCGGCGGGCGGCGCCTTCTACGAACGGCGCGCCGCGCTGCTGGCCGACTTCGAGGCCGCTAGGGACGCCGTGCGCGAGGCCGAGACCGAGGCCCGGGCGCTGGCCGTCCACGAACTGACGCCGCTGCTGCTCATCGACAGCGCCGTCGCGGCGCTTGCCGAGGATGCCAGGCGCGAGAAAGACGCCGACGAGCTGAAGGCCGCTCGCCACGCTGTTGCCGATCGCGACACCTTCTTCGGCGAAGTGCTCCGCGAACTCGATGCACCGCCCGAGCTGACGAAGGCGCTCGAGCGGCGGCTGCGCGACGACCGTGCGACCATGGACCGCAAGCTCGCCAGGCTGCCCGAGGGGCTCGGTCTCAGCTCGGTCGTGGCACTGCTCGAGGAACTGGCCCGCTGCGAGCTCGCGAGCTACGACAGCCGGCGTGCCGAGGCCATCGAAGCGATCGATGAGAGCCACGACCGGCTCGATCACGTCGAGCGGCTCGTAGCTCAGATCCCCACTGAGGACGCAGTCCGGGCCCTGGAACAGTCCCGGTCGGATGCCGCCGATCGGGTCGCGCTCCTGCGTTCGAAGACTGACGCCGCAGCCAGCGCTCGGGACGACGCCGAACGCGCCGTCGCACGTGCGCGAGCCGAGCGCGAGCGGTTCGCCAGGCGCTTGGCCGACCAGCAACTCGAGCGGCTGGACAGCGAGCGCCTGATCCGCCACGCCGAGAAGGCCCGAGCGACCCTCGCATTGCTGCGCGAACGAGCAGCAGCGCGCAATGTCGACCGCATCGCCGAACTCGCGGTTGAAGCTCTCGAGCAGCTTCTGCGCAAGGACCGCCTGATCGCGCAGATCACGATCGACCCCAAGTCGTTCGTGCCGTCGTTCCACGACCGCCACGGCCGTGAGATTCACACCGATCAGCTCTCCGCAGGCGAGCGTCAGCTCACCGCACTCGCTCTCCTTTGGGCCCTCGCGCGGGCATCCGGGCGGCCTCTTCCGGTCCTCATCGACACCCCCCTGGGTCGCCTCGACTCGAGCCACCGCCGGCACGTCGTGGCGCGGTACCTGCCGATGGCCAGCCAGCAGGTGATCGTGCTGTCCACAGATACCGAGATCGAGGGGTCGCTGCTCGAGCACCTCGAGCCGTTCGTGGGAGCCTGCTACGTGCTGACCTTCAACGGCGATGAGGAGGCCACGATCATCAATCCTGGTTACCTCGAGGCGGAGACCGCGGCATGATCGAGAGCGTTCGCGTCTCACCCGCAGCGCGCGACCAGCTCATCACGCTCAAGCGCCGTACCGGCATCACGCATTGGAACGAACTCTGCCGCTGGGCCGTCTGCCGCTCACTTGGGGAGTCGACGCCTCCGGCTGACGTCCCGATCTCGGTCGAGGACGGCATCGAAATGAGCTGGAGGACCTTCGCCGGACCCCACGGCGATCTGTACCTCGGGCTCATCCGCCACCGGTGCGCGCTCGACGGTCTCGATACCGACGACATCGCCGTCGCCCGCTACCTCCGCCTTCACCTGCACCGCGGCATTGGCTACCTCTTTGGTGACGCCGAGGTCAACAGCATCAGAGGGCTGCTTCGGCTCGTAGACGCACGGCGCCACGCGGCCGAGAAGGCCTCGGCGGCGGGGTGACGTCGGACGCGGTCGAGGCCCGCGGCCGAACCGCACTCGGCCGCGCCGCCCTTTCCCGGCCGATGGCTCGCGCCGTCGAAGACGGCGTGATCACTCCTGAGACGACGGTCTTCGACTACGGCTGCGGACGCGGCGACGACCTTCGTCGCCTCGCGCGCCTCGGCGTGTCGTGCAGCGGCTACGACCTGAATCACCGACCGGACGCGCCACGAATGCCCGCGCAGGTGGTCAACCT
>JBFWSN010000019.1:0-46239 GCA_050248355.1 Dehalococcoidia bacterium | reverse complement strand
CGACCTCGATGAAGCGGTCGGCGATCTCATGACGGAGCTGGTGCGCGCGGTTGGCGCGCTGGCCGCCCTTGACGTCCTCGATGAGGGCGTTGAGGGCGCGCTGCTGCTGCATGGCGCCGGCGATGCCAGAGCGCTCGAAGTCGAGGAGGGTCATGCCGACGTACCAGCCGCGGTTGACCTCGCCGACGACCTGGCTGGCGGGGATGCGGACGTCCTCGTAGAAGGTCTCGTTGGTGGCGTGGTGCCAGCCCATCGAGATGATCGGCCGCACCGAGATGCCGGGGGTGGTCATGTCGGCCATCAGGAAGGTGATGCCTCGATGCTTGGGAGCATCGGGGTCGGTGCGGGTGAGCATGAAGATCCAGTTGGCCATGTGGCCGGCGGAGGTCCAGAGCTTCTGGCCGTTGACGACGTACTCGTCGCCGTCACGAACGGCGCGGCACTGGAGGGAGGCGAGGTCGGAGCCGGCACCGGGCTCGGAGAAGCCCTGCGCCCAGAGGTACTCGCCCTTGAGGGTGGGGGGCAGGAACCGCTGCTTCTGCTCCTCGGTGCCGTGGACGAGGAGGGTAGGGCCGATCTGCATGAGGTGTGCGCCGCCGACCTCGGGGGCTTCGACGCGGGCGAGCTCCTGCTTGAGGATGAACTGCTCGATGGTGGAGAGGCCGGCGCCGCCGTACTCGGAGGGGAAGCTGGGGGCGGCCCAGCCGCGGGAGTTGAGGGCTTCCATCCACTCGTGGGCGGCGGCCTTGGCCTGGTCGGTGCCGTGCATCATGTCGAACTGCCAGCCGGCCTCGGGGTTGTCGTCCTCGGGGCCGTTGACGAGCTGGTCCCGGTAGTACTTCGGCAGGGAAGCCTCGATGAAGGCGCGGGCGTCGGCGCGGAAGGCGGCCTGCTCGGTGGTGTCGTTCCAGTCCATGGTGCGTGGCTCCTCGGCGGGTAGCTGGTGAGGCGATGGTTCTTGTGTAGCTGATACGCCGCGGTGGGGGGTGGGGTCAACTGTGGGGGTAGTGCTGCCTCGACGCTGGCGGCGAGGGAGAGGTAGCTCCTCAGCGAGGAACTCGACGGGACGTACGACGAGGTCGGACTCGGTACGGGCGGGTGTCATGTCGACGAGCGTCACAAGACGGCCGCGAGTGAGGAGACCACGGCGTCCAGCGTGCGTGGGGTCAGGTGGTGACTCGAGTCCTAGCTCGACGCCGGGAACGTCACCGGTCGCGACCGATGATTGTGGCCACGGCGTGGTTGGCGGAGCGGAGGGCGCCCTCGATGAAGCCCTGGAAGTCTGAGTAGGCCTCGCCGCACACGTGGACGTTGGGGGTGGTGGAGCCCTCCAGGGGGAAGGCGCGGAGGCGTGCGCGGACCTCGGTGGAGTCGATGCCGGGCTTCCAGCAGTAGGCGGCGCCGCCGAAGGCCTCGTGGGACCAGTCGTGGATGCCGAACGAGCGGACGTCCGCGAGGGCGTCCTCGAGGCGTTCGGTGAGGACGTCGGCGGGACCACGCAGGAGGCGGGGAACCCAGCTGTGGTCGGCGCCGAAGAGGTCTGAGAAGAGGTCTTCGAGGATGTCGTGCTCCTCGGGAGAGCTGGCGTGGAGATGGGCGGCGATGACGCCGGCGAGGGTCTGGCCGGGCTCGCGGCCACGGCGGACGAGCTCCTCGCCGAGGCGACCGAGGGCCTCGACGAGGCCTTCCTCGACGCGGGTGCGCTGGGCATTGATCTTCGCGATGACGTCCGGGTTGGCCTCGACGAGGAGCTGGCGGACGAGGGAGCGACGGAGCGCGTCGAGGCGCGGGTCGTCCTGGGAGGCGACGCCGGTGACGTGGGTGACGGCGTTGAAGCCGGGGCCCTCGGGGAGGAGCGGGCGCCAGAACTCGATGAAGGGGTGGTCGGTGTAGAGCATGACCATGCCCGCCTCGACGGGACAGGCGCAGCGGGCTTCGGGGTCGGCCGCCGCGGGGCAGTCGGGCCTCGGGCCGGGGTGGGTGAAGTAGTGAAGCTCGCGGGTGGGGACGAGCCAGGCGAGCGACTGGGCCTCGGCGTGCGGGCTCCACCACGGATGGTCGACGACGAGGAAGGCCTTGAGGAGCGGGAGTGGGAGCACCGACTCGACATCGGCCTGGAGCCGCGGGGTGAAGGCGGCGGCGAAGCGGCGCAGCGGGGCCTGGGGGAGGGCGAGGACGGCGTGCTCGACGTTGAGCGGCGGGGCCCCCTCGATGGCCACGTCCAGGGTGCCGTCGGGGCGGTTGGCGAGCCCTCGGACGGTGGCGCCGAGCTCGAGCTTCACGTTGGGGAGGACGGCGAGCTTCGCAAGGAGGCGGTCGACGAGGGTCTCGACGCCGTTGCCGCTGCTTGGCGCGAAGGTCATGAGGCGGGCGCCGGCGGTCGAGGCCTGGCGGAGCCAGAAGATGCCCCATTCGGCGGCGTTCGGGTTGTGCTCGATGAAGTGGTAGAAGGTGCCGGTGTCGCGGATGCGGGCGAGCGCGCCGGGGGAGATGGTCTCGGCGAGGGCGTTCCAGAGGCCGAGGTCGTGGAGGAGGGGGCCCTCCGGGTCGGCGTGGAGTCGGCCCTCGCGGCGAAGGGTGTCGAGGTAGGCCTGGACGGCCTCGTAGTCGGGATTGTCGAAGGCGGCGTCGATGCGGGCGCGGAGGACGGCGAACTCGGCGGGGCCCCGGCGGCCGGCGTCGTCGTCGGTGGCCGCGGCGAGGGCGACCGAGACCTCCGCCTCGTCGGGGGCGCCGTAGAACATGCGGAGGACGGCCCACATCAGCAGATGCGAGGAGCGCTCGAAGCTCGCCTCGACATCGGTCTGGTCGTACTGCGTGGGGGAGACGGGCGCGGTCGTGGGTGAAAAGGGGACGAACTCGATCTCGAGGTGCTGCGCGAGGCGGAGGAGTTCCTGTTGGAGCTCGGGCTCGAAGCGCATGGGGCCGAACTCGGCGACGAAGGCGTCGCCATCGCGGGCGGGGAGGTGAACGGTCTCGATGCGTCCGCCCCAGCGGTCGCCCTGCTCGAGGACGGTCACGGAGCAGCCGGCGAGGCCGAGGCGGTAGGCGGCGTGGAGGCCGCCGATGCCGCCGCCGACGACGGCGACGCGGAGCGGGGTGTCGGGCAGTGTCCGATCCTCGAAGGTCACGAGGGGTGTATAGACGTGCGCGGGCGGCGGGTCAACGGGGGGAGTGACTCAGGAGACGGCGCGGGGCCGGTGACGATTGTGTTCCTCGAACGGGTGTGATAACCCCTACGCGAACTCGGGAAGCGGAGGTGCATCGTGGTCGCGACAGAGCCGTACAAGGTGGTGGGTACCCGGCCGATCCGTCCGGACGGCGTGGACAAGGTGACAGGCCGCGCGATGTACGGCGCGGACGTGAAGATGCCCGGGCTGCTGTACGCGCGGGTGAAGCGGAGCCCGCACGCGCACGCGCTGATCAAGCGGATTGACACCTCGAAGGCGGAGGCGCTGCCGGGGGTGAAGGCGGTGGTGACGCGGGCGGACTTCCGGACGGCGCCGGAGGGGCTGGTCGACCTCGGTGAGGGGACGGGCAACCTCAAGTACATGCTCGACAACGTGTGCGCGAGCGACAAGGTGCTGTACCGCGGGCACGCGGTGGCGGCGGTGGCGGCGACGGACCTGCACATCGCGGAGGACGCGCTCGACCTGATCGAGGTGGAGTACGAGGTGTTGCCTCCGGTGCTGAACGTGCGCGACGCGATGACGGAGAGCGCTCCGATCCTGCACGACGACCTGCGGACGGCGGAGATGATCAGCCTGTTCGAGCCGCCCACGCCGGGCGCGGGCCAGGCGACGAACATCGCGAGCCACATGCGGCTAGCGCAGGGCGACCTGGCGGCAGGGTTCGCGGAGGCGGACATCGTGCTCGAGCGGGAGTTCGAGACCTCGATGGCGCACCAGGGGTACATCGAGCCGCACAACGCGACGGTGCTGTGGAACAAGGACGACGACATCACGGTCTGGACGAGCACGCAGGGGCCGTTCTCCGTGCGGTCGGCGCTGGCGGGGCTGCTCGACCACCCGGTGTCGAAGATTCGGGTGATGCCGGTGGAGATCGGGGGCGGGTTCGGGGGGAAGATCCCCGTGTACCTCGAGCCGTTCGCGGCGCTGCTGTCGAAGAAGACGGGCGCGCCGGTGAAGATGTGGATGACGCGCGAGGAGGTGCTCGAGGCGACGGGGCCGACCTCGGGGACGTACATGCGGGCGAAGCTGGGCGCGAAGCGCGACGGGACGATCACGGCGGCGGAGGTGTACCTGGCGTTCGAGGCGGGGGCGTACCCCGGGTCGCCGGTGGGCGCCGGCGTGATGTGCGCGGTGGCGCCGTACACGATCCCGAACGTGCAGGTGGACGGGTTCGACGTGGTGGTGAACCGGCCGAAGGTAGCGGCATACCGCGGGCCGGGTGCGCCGCAGGCGGAGTTCGCGGTGGAGTCGGTCGTCGACGAGATCGCCGAAGCGCTGGGGATGGACCCGATCGACCTGCGGATGAAGAACGCGGCGGTCGAGGGGACGCGTCGTGCGGATGGGGTCGTATTCGGGCGCATCGGCAATGTGGAGGTGCTCCAGGCGATCAAGGACAGCCCGCACTACCGAAGCGAGCTCGAGGGCGAGAACCGGGGCCGGGGCGTCGCGATCGGGTTCTGGTTCAACGTGGGCTTCGAGTCAGCGGCGTACGCCTCGGTCAACACTGACGGGACGGTGGCGCTGACGACGGGATCGCCGGACATCGGAGGGACGCGTGCGGCGCACGCGATGCAGCTCGCGGAGGCTCTCGGGATTCCGTACGAGGACGTGAAGCCGCACGTGGTGGACACGGACTCGATCGGGTACACGAACGTGACAGGCGGCAGCCGGACGGCGTTCGCGGGCGGCTGGGCCGCGTACGAGGCGGCGATGGACATCGCGCGGCAGCTGGAAGCGCGGGCAGCGCAGATCTGGGAGGTCGACGCGAGCAGCGTGCGGTACGAGGACGGGAAGCTGTCCGGGCCCGACGGCCGGACGATGACGTTCAAGGAGATTGCGGGTCAGCTGCCACACACGGGCGGCATGGTGCAGGGCCGCGCGAGCGTGAACCCGACGGAGGTTGGGCCCTCGTTCGCGGGGCACATCTGCGACGTGGAGGTCGACCCGGACACCGGGAAGGTGGAGATCCTGCGCTACACGGCGGTGCAGGACGTGGGGCAGGCAGTACACCCCTCGTACGTCGAGGGTCAGATGCAGGGCGGGGCCTCGCAGGGCATCGGGATGGCGCTGAACGAGGAGTACTTCTACGACGAGAACGGCGTGATGCGGAACTCGAGCCTGCTCGACTACCGGATGCCAACGGCGCTGGACCTGCCCATGATCGACACGATCCTGGTGGAGGTGCCGAGCCAGGGGCACCCGTACGGCCTGCGCGGCGTGGGCGAGGTGCCGATCGTACCGCCGATGGCGACCGTGTCGAACGCGATCTACCACGCGACAGGGCTGCGGATGCGGAAGCTCCCCGCCTCGCCGCGGGTGTTGCTGGACGAGTTGCTCGGCCCGGAGGCGTAACGCGAGCGGACGGGACGATGGTCCTCAACGGGCCCGAGGCGATACCTCGGGCCCGTTGTTGTGCGCGGCGAAATGGCAGAGAGCAGGCCGCGCCGACCAGCGCGACGACGATGGAGCGCAGCCCGGCCTGCTTGAGGTCGAGCAGGGTACTGGCGGTCGGCCTGCGTCTGCGTCTGCGTCTGCGTCTGCGTCTGCGTCTGCGTCTGCGTCTGCGTCTGCGTCTGCGTCTGCGTCTGCGTCTGCGTCTACGTCTACGTCTGCGTCTGCGTCTGCGTCTGCGTCTGCGTCTGCGTCTGCGTCTGCGTCAAGAGGCTAACGTCACATATTTTGTGGGATATTGTCCGTTGCCGGACAGCACGCCACGGGGGACGAACGGTATCAACAGCAGAGAGCGTCCCGCCACACCTCGGCGGCACCGCTCAAATCGGACACGCAGATCGGTTGCGGATGTCGAGAAGCGCGACGCGAAACGACGTCATCGATGGCCTTCCGAGCGACTCTCGTGGGCGCCTGCTGGAGATCGCGGAGAGGGTGTCGCTCGCGCATCGAGAGATCCTGTTCGACGCGGAATCCGAGATCGAATGGATCTACTTCCCGGTCTCCGGTGCGATCTCACTGCTCACGGTGATGGAGGGCGGCGAGACCATCGAGGCGGGGCTGGTCGGGCGCGAGGGGGCGGTCGGCGGAGGGGTCATCCTCGGCCGACGCACGATGCCATGGGTCTGCATCGTCCAGGTACCCGGGATGGCACTCCGCGTCCAAGCGGACAGCCTGCTGGCCAATCCCGATCTGCTTCAGGCGCTGCTCGTTCCAACTGCCGGCGTCCAGGCGGCCCTGCACTGGCAGGCCACGCTCGGCATCGCGTGCAATCGTTTTCACTCGGTCGAACAGCGCTGCAGCCGGTGGTTGCTCATGGTGGCGGATCGCCAGGATGAAGACACGCTGGCGATCACGCATCAGCTCCTGTCGGAGATGCTCGGGGTCAGGCGACAGAGCATCACGGAATCGCTCCGGAACCTCGCACGTCTGGGGCTCGTGCGCCGGGCCGGGCAGGGGCACATCCGGATCGTCGACCACGCTGGCCTGCAGGAGCGATCCTGCGAGTGCTATCGGCGCATGAACTGCGCGCAGCCGCTTCCGAGCAGTGCCTGAACGTGAGCTTATGTCCGCTATCGTGCAGACCAGACGGGGTACACTACCGACTGCAAATCAAGCGCTCCAAGGTGGCGAGTGACGGAGCGACTGGTAGATGGACGGCCCGCTCCCCGGTTCGGTGTTCCGCTCGCTCGTCCATTTTGCGCCAGACGGCTTCCTGGTCGTCGGCCGGGATGGCGTCATCATCTTCGCAAACGCCCAATCCGAGGGTCTCTTCGGCTACTCACGGGAAGAACTGATCGGTTCTCCAGTGGAGCGCCTCTTACCTGAGCGTTTTCGTGCCGACCACGTCGAGCTTCGGTCACGGTATGCGCGTGCACCCCGACCACGGCCCATGGGCAGCCGGATGGAACTGAAGGCACGCCGCCGCGACAACAGCGAATTCGATGTCGAGATCAGCCTCGCGCCCGTGTACACAGACGACGGGATGCTGGTGTCGGTGACCGTCCGCGACGTCAGCGAACAGCGGGACCTGGAGAGTGAGCGCCGACACCTGCTCGCGGAGGCCGAGATCGAGCGAGAGCGGAACCGCATCGCCGGCGACCTGCATGACGGCGTGATGCAGGCGATGTACTCGGTCGGCCTGCAACTCACGAGCTTCCTGCACGATGCGAATGCGGTCACCCCCGAGGAAAGGGAGCGGATCACCACGGCCATCCAGGAACTGAACGGCGCGATCGGCGATGTCCGGCGGTACGTGCAGGATCTCCACCCAGCGGAGTTCAACGGGGACCTCCGTTCGTCGCTCAACGATCTGGTCCGCCTGTTCGCGGTAACGTCCGGGATCGAAGCCTCGTTCGCATCGAACGTCGCCGCTCGTGAGATTGAGCCGGCGACGGGGTTCGAGCTGTTCTTGCTCGCGCGTGAGGCCCTATCGAATGTGCGACGCCATGCTCAGGCGTCCAGCGTCCGGGTCACGCTCAACGAACAAGCGGACGGAATCCTGCTCGAGATCCGGGATGACGGCATCGGGTTCGATGGTCACTCCTCCCCGGAAGCGGAGCATTTTGGCCTGCGAAGCATGCGCGGCCGGGCGCAGGCCGCACAAGCACGTTTCGAGATCGAAAGCCGAACAGGAGCCGGAACGACGGTGCGCGCGATTGCGCCTCTGAACGGCCGGAGCAACCGCACTCCCTAGCATCGGCCGCCGCGGCACCGGACGACGAACGGCTTGCGATCGGACTCACCCGCCGGGCTGCAGCTGGTGCGGTACAGGAGGGTGCTCGGACGGCACCCGAGAGGTTCAGTCCGCGCCCGATGAGGACGATCCCCGCGCGGAGCCGAGGCGTTGACCGGGGCTCGTCAGGTCGGGTCGTCGCCCGCGGCGGCACGGAGGCCCGCTACGTCCTCGATCTGAATGGTGTTACGCGAGAGGGAGAGCAGCCCGCGGTCCCGGAAGTCACCCAGGGCGCGGGTGACGGTCTCGCGGTGGGTGCCGACCGTCTCGGCGAGTTCCTGGTGGGTCATCGACAGACGGGAGCCGCGCTGCTCCCAGGCGCGGACGAGGGCGGCCGCGACTCGTGATGGGACATCGCGGAGGGTGCTCTCCTCGAGGCGCGCTTCGAGATCGGCGAGGCGCCCGGCGAGGATCTGGACGAGACGGACGCCGATCACCGGGTAGGCGGCGATGAGGCCCTCGATGTCGCTGGGGCTCATGACGCAGATCGTCGAGTCCTCGGCGGCCTCGGCGTAGCCGCCGAGCATGCGGTTGCCGGTGAACGACATGTTCCCGAAGGCCGTGCCGGGGAGGACCGTGCCAATGGTGAGTTTTCGACCGTCAGCGGCGAGCCGGTAGATCTGAATGCGGCCCTGCTTCAGCAAGAACAGCGCTTCGGACGAGATGCCGGGCTCATAGACGGTGCGCCCGGCGGGGCAAGTGGTCATGACCGTCATCTGGTCGACCTGACGCATCTGATCCTCGGAGAGGTCGCGGAAGAGATCGGAGGCGCTGAGGAGTCCGAGCTTGCTTTCGAGCGAGCGGGCGGCGCGCTGGGCGGCGGGCGGGGGTTCACGGCGGAACAGCTTCATGCCGGGCCTCCGGCGAGGCGGATGGCCGCCTCGAGGTCGGCGAGCCGCGGGTTGCCGAGGGAGACGACGCGACCGTTGAGGATGTACGTGGGCACCGCTGCCACGAGGTGGCGGTGCGCTCCCTCGTCGCCGCGGGCATACACGAGCGTCACGATCACCTCCGGGTGCTCCGCTTCCACCTGGCGGGCGAGGGCTGCGGCCCGCCGGCAAGTGGCGCAGCCTTCGTCCACGTAGACCTCGAGCTCAATGGTATCCATCGGCGGTCAGACTCGGCTGGGAAGCTGGAACGTGCGGTCGAGGAAGGGGATGCGGGCGACGCCGCTCATGTGGAGTCCAAAGACGACGAGCAGCAGTCCCCCGGCGCGGGTGAAGGTATCGAGGTGTGGCCCGATCGCGGAGCCGGCGAGACCGGAGAGAGCGCCGAGGATGGTGAAGACGAGTGCAAAGCCGCCGACGAACACGCCGGCGTGTCGCAGCATGTGCAGTCTCTGCGCCGCGGTCTCCTCACCCGGGCGGACGACCTCGCCGGTGAGGGTGGCGAGGTACACGGGGACGAGCGGGAGCACACACGGGGAGAGGAAGGAAAGCATGCCGCCGACAAAAGCGACGCCGAAGCCGAGCCAGCCCCCGAGGCCGGCGACCGCGCGCTGCTCCGCGACGGCCGTCTGGCCGAAGGCGAAGCCGTACGAGAGGAAGTACTCGTTCAGGCGGGCGAACTGGCCTGTGAGGAGGGCGATGCCGACGAGGATGAACAGGACCCCGCCAACCACCGTGAGCCAGGGCAGGTAGGGCTGCACCTGACGCAGGCGGGGCATCAGGGAACCGAACGCAGCCCCGATGGCGAGGAACCACACCCCCAGCCCAAGCGCGTACGCGAACAGGAGGAACGCCCCCTGTGCCGCCGTGCCGGAGGTAGCGGCCAGTGTCAGGATGCCGGCGAGGATGGGGCCGATGCACGGCGACCACGCGACGGCGAACGTGGCCCCCACCACGGCGGAGCGGGGGTAGCCGCCCAGCGCCGATCGCCAGGCGGCACGCTGACCGCGCGCGGGGGCCGTCATGAAGCCTGTTGCAGGGCGGCCTCGATGGCGCCGGAGAACTGGGCGGCCGAGGGCTGGTAGAAGAAGCGGGTGACCTCGCGGCCGGCGCCATCGAGGAGGACGAACGTGGGGGTGCCTCGTACCGCGTACTTCGACGAAGCGCCGCGGTCGCGGTTGACCTCTTTTTCGATGAAGCGCATGCGGTCGCGGAACCCGGCGGCGGTCTGGTGTGCGAAGGGCTCCATCTGCTCGCAGTACTCGCAGGAGGTGCCGGAGAACCAGACGAGGGTGGGACGGCCATCGGGCGAGGGGGCGTCCGCGCTGGGGAGGGGGTCCGGGGAGTGATAGACCGTGTGGTGTGAGCCCGTGTAGCGGACGACGGCGCCGCCGGCGTTCGCCTCCGCGGTCTCCGCGGTCGCAGCGCTGGCGGCTCCGCCACCGCCGTCATCGGAGGAGCCGCCGAGCGCGTACGCGCCGAACACGACGACGAGGGCGGTGACCGCGGCGAGAGGGAGCCAGCGGCGCATCAGGTGGCTACCAGATGACTTGCGCTTCTGCTGCTGCTTTGCCTGGCGGCGTCGCTCGCTGCGTGTCATCCCGCACCTCCCATGGCTCGCCTCGCTCGATGCTTCTCACCACAGGGCAGCACGCGGCGCGGGCTGAGGCTGTGATCTGCGTCACCCAGGCCTCTCATCGGACCCGGCGAGACTACGAGCGTGCGCGACTGCCCCGTTGCGACTTCGGTGGTGGCCGACGCCGCGGAGCTCTTCTCATCGTCCGTCGTCTCCGGAGGCCAGAAGTGGGCGGCCGTGCCGACCCGTAACGCCGTCGCGGGCAGCCGGGGCATTGCGAGCGCGCGAGTGGTTCAGCCGCCCGGCCGCAGTTCCCAGGTGCGGTAGAGGAGGGGCACGCGGATGGCGCCCGCGAGGTTCAGTCCGAGCACGATGAGGGCGATCCCGGCGACCTTCTGAATGGCCGCGAGGTTGTCCTGCACGAGGTAGCCGACGACGCCGACGGAAGCGCCGATGAGCACGAAGACGACGGAGAAGCCGACCACGAAGGCGGCGGCGTGGCGGAGCGTCGCGAGGCGTTGCGCGCGCCCAGCGTCCTCGGCGGCGGTGACGCCCGCGAGGTGGCCGAGATAGACAGGGACGAGCGGCAGGCAGCAGGGGGAGATGAAGGCGATGACGCCGGCGAGGAAGGCGGTCGCGAAGCCGACGGGGCCCGTGAGGCTGAGGCCCTCGATGGCTCCTTCGGCCTCGACGACGGTGCGGGCGCCGGGGGCGAAGTACTGGTTGAAGACGGTGAAGCGGTCGATGAGGACGAGGATGCCGACGAGGATTACGAGGACACCCGCGACGACCTCGATGGCGGGCAGCAGGGGACGGGCGCGGCGGGAGGCGGCCATCAGTTCGCCCACACCGAGCCCTGCGAGGAGGAAGGGGACGCCCAGGCCGGCCGACCAGGCCAGGAGCAGGGCGGCGCCGTGGAGGACGGTGCCCGAGGAAGCGGCGAGGAGGAGGATGGCGCCGAGGATGGGGCCAATGCATGGCGTCCACGCGACGGCAAAGCCGGCACCGACGGCGAAGGAGCGGCCGTAGCGCGCGGCCGCGGGCAACACGGTGGTACGGCTCATCTGCGGCGTGCCGGGGGCTTCCATGACTCGTGGCCTCGCCTCCGCCTCGTGAGGTTCGCGCGGGCGGCGGGCGGCGCTCGGTGATCGCGGTCACCAACGCCTGCGCGGACGTCCGCTAGCGTCATACGCTACATAGCAGGCGCGCCCATGACACGCTTGCCCTCGAGGGCGCAGGTGAGCCGAGCAGGAACGGAGTCACGTGGCCGTCGACATCCGCCGCCTGGTGATCGTGATCGCGCTGGTCGCCGGGGGCGTGGCGGCGATGTGGTTGTTCGTCCTCGGCGATCCGGCGGACGAGGAGTCCGGATTCACGGACGCGCAGCTCGTGGCGGCGACGGCCGAGCCCTCGCGGCCGGTGACCATCGGGCTGCGCGACGGCGAACTGGCTCCCGACTTCGAGATATCGCGGATGGACGGGACGCGCGTCCGGCTGAGCGACTTTCGCGGCCAGCCGGTGGTGATCAGCTTCTTCGCGCTGTGGTGCGGGGGCTGCCTCGCTGAGATGCCCGTACTGCAGTCCGCGCAGGCGGAGCGCGGCCTCGATAGCTTCACGGTGCTGGCGGTGAACGCAGGCGAGACACGGGAGCGGGCGCAGGAGTTCATCGACATCATCGACGCGCCGTTCGTGTGGACGCTCGACTTCGACCTGACCGTGAGCGACGCCTACGGGGTGCACGGTCTGCCGCATACCGTGTTCATCGATGCGGAAGGGATCGTGCGGACGACGTACGCAGGGGCGACGAACCGCGCGCGCCTCGATACGTACCTGGATGCGGCGGTCGGAGGGGCGGAGCCGGCGCCGCTTCCCAACGAGCTGCGGTTCGTAACGAGGATCCCGCGAGACCATGTGCTGGACGTGGACGTGCGCGATGCTTCGACGGTCGTGCTGTCCTCGCGGCGGCTGCGGTGCGATGTGGCCTACTGCGCGGCGTCAGTCTCCGAGGCGTTGCGGGGTACGGCGGGCGTGCTTGCCGTGGGCGCGGTGGCTGGACGGACGGCCGACGAATCCTCGCTGGAAGTCCGCTTCGAGCCCGGGACGGTAACGGCGGAGGAACTGGTGGAGACGGTCGTGGCGCTCCTCGATGGACTGCCGGACCCGCTGTTCCGGGGCGTCCCGCTGGTGGTGCGGACGGGCAGCGACGACGCGGACGCGGAGCAGGCGCCGGAGTGACGGGGACCGGGCCGCGCAGCGGGGAGACCGGCGAGCACCTTGCGACCGACCAGCTCCGTCGACGGCTGTCGCGTGCGCTGGCCGGAGGCGCCGGGGCGCTGTTCCTCGTGCTGGCTGTACTGGGACTGGGGGGCGTGTCCAGCGGGGGCACGCCTGAGGCGGCACCTCCGTTCGCGCTCGAGCTGCTGGAGGGAGGCCGGGTGACGAACGCGGACCTCGTGGGGCGGGTGGCGGTGATCAACGTGTGGGCATCGTGGTGCCCGCCGTGCCGGGAGGAGGCTCCGGCGCTGCGACGGACGGCGGAGCGCTTCGCCTCGGAGCCTGTGGTGTTCCTCGGCGTGGTGCGCGACGACAGCGCGGAGGATGCGCTCGCGTTCGCGCGGGAGTGGGGGCTGTCGTATCCGCACGCGATGGGCGACGAAGCGTTCCTGTCGGACTTCGGGGCGCGGGGGATTCCGATGACCTACGTCCTCGACGCGAACGGGGGCGTCCTCGTGCGGCACTACGGGCCGATCTCCGAGTCGAAGCTGACGGCACTGATCGAGGACGCGCTGTCGCGGCCGGCGGGGGACGATGGGGCGGTCGGGAACGCCTCGTGAGTGGGGCTGTGGAGTTCGTGCAGGTGCGGGGGGAGTACGTCTCGTTCTTCCTTGTGCTCGCGCTGCTGTGGGCCGGCGGCGGAACGATCGCCGGACTGGTGGGGCTTCCTCGGCGGCTGGTGGGGGACCTGATCTTCAACGGAGTCGTGGCGTTCGTGGCCGTGGGGCGACTGGCGTACCTGACGGCGGAGGCTCCGCGTTCGCTCTTCGACCCGCTGGTGGTGATCCGGTTCCAGGCGGGGATCGAACCGCTCGCGGGCGCGGTAGGGGTGGCGGCCGTGGCGGCGTGGCAAACGCGAGGCCAGGATGCCGCCACGCGGTGGGCGGTCGTGGGAGCCGCCTCGATCGCGCTGGCGGTGGGGACGGTGGGTTACGACGTGACGTGCGCGGTGCGTGACGCCTGCTACGGGGCGGCGGCTCCCGCGCCATTCGGGTTCGAGATGTCGGGGCTCAGTGAGCCGCGGCTTGCGACGCCTCTGGTGGAGGCAACATTGCTCATGGCAGCGGGGGCAGTGCTGCTGCGGATCGGAGGGCGGCTCACCGTCGCGACGACGGGGCTGTCGCTCCTCGGAGCGCTGGCGCTCGTGCGGGCGGCGCTGACTCCGGCGTCGGCGCTCGGGGTGGAGGCGGTGGGCCTCGAAACAGGGGTCCTGGTCGTGGCCGGAATCCTGGCCGTGGGCTGGGCGATCGTCCTCGGCACGCGTGCCGAGCGAGCGCCGGGCTGACCATCTTTCCCCGAGGGACGCGCCTCGATGCTCGTCGGAGGGACAGTGAAGCTCCCTCAAGGGCATGAGGCCCTCGAGAGAGCTCCGAGCGGCCGGAGCGCGCCGCTATTTCGCGTAGTTGCTGGCGCCGAACCAGTCGACCACCACGACGGGCTCATCGCCGACGACCCACGCGTCGTGACCCGCGGGCAGAGCGGTCACATCGCCGGGCACGGCGTCGAACTCGTGTCCGTCCTCCATGAGGATGCGGAGCGTGCCGGAGACGTGGTACTGGAAATGGGGCGCCTCGCAGTAGTCCGTGTTCGCGAGGGGCTTCACGTGCTCGGACCAGCGCCATCCGGGCTGCAGCGTGAGGCGTCCGACCTGACCGCCTCCGATCTCGAGGAGATCCACCTGTCCGCGCTCGAAGGTCCGCGTCTCGTCCGGACGCCCAAACTGTTTCTGCTCAGCCGATGCCATGTCGTCCTCCCTGGCCGCCTGATCTGGTTGTGGTTGCGGCCGCTGAGCACATCCTCGACGGTGCGGCGGGCGGCGGCATCGGCAGGACGACTCATCTTGCGGGGGCGCCGAACGGAGCGAATGGGTGACGCTCGTAGTACGAAATGACCACCGGGCATTCCGCCGGCCGGCCTGTCAGGCGAGGCCGTTTCGGAAGGCGAACGCGGCCGCCGCGGCGCGGTTGTCGACCTCGATCTTCCCGTAGATGTGGGCCAGGTGGTTGGCGACGGTGCGCTCACTGATCACGAGATGAGTGGCGATGTCGCGGTTGGTCATCCCGCCGGCGAGGAGCCGCAAGACCTCGACCTCGCGCGCGGACAGGCCGTGGAGAGCCGCGGCGCGCGGGACAGCACGCGCCAGCTGTTGCAGGCGTGCGAGTTCGGCGCGCATCTCGAAGCGCACAAGGATGGCGCGTGCCTCATCGAGGAGCGGCCGGCGCGCCTGAGGCGGCATGAGCGCGGCGCGATCGAGCAGGACCAGCCCGAGGTCCGGCAGGAGCTTCTCGGCGCGTAGCCGCAGTTCCGCGGCGGCGAGGTGCGCGTCAGCCGCCTCGGTGTCGCCGCGCAGCGCGGCCAGCGCGGCCAGCGTCCGGCGAGCGGGACTCCAGTGAAAGTCCAGCGCATAGGGGAGCAGTGCATCCTCGCAGCGCGCTCCCGCCTCGCGATCGCCGAGGGCGGCGTACACGAGTCCGAGCGCGCAGCGAGCGGAGCGCGCCGGGAGGGCTGAGGGGTCGAGCGAGGCGAGACGCCGCTCCTGATCAGCGGCGAGGGCGCGGGCCTCGTCGAGGCGACCGTCCTCGACGGATGCGAGCGCGAGGAGGCCGGCGTACCAGAGCACGGTCTCGTCGCCGAGTTGAGTGAAGGTGGCGAGCGCGTCCTGCAGGCGATCGCGCGCGTCGCCAAACCGTCCCTGCCGAACCGCGATGAAGCCATGCACGACCTGAAGGAACGCGACGGGCTCAGGACTGTCGAGACCGACCAGGGAGCGCTCGGACTCTTCAAGGAGGCGGGCTGCCTCGTCCCAGTCGCCACGTGTCGCGGCGAGGAGCGCGAGCCAAGAATGGGCGTGGCGTCGCGCGAACGGGTCCGCGATCCGGCGCGCGATGCGGAGGCGCTCCTCGGCGTGGGCGCGCGAGCGTCCGATTTCGCCCAGCCAGTAGCAGGCGTTCGCGAGGCTGCCGCACACCTCGGCCGCAAGGATGAGGTCGCCGGCCGCGAGTGCGTGCTCGAGCGCGCCCTCGAGCAGCGCGAGGGCGGCCTCAGGACCGGCGGCGCGGCTCTCGACGTTGGCGAGCGCCAGCGTGGAGCGCGCCTTGAGTCCGCGGTCGGCGAGCCGGTCCGCGAGGGTGAGGGCTCGCTCGCCGGCCTCGCGGGCCGCAGCGTATCGCGCGCGCGTCAGGCCTTCGAGGTCGCAAAGCGCGATCAGGACCTCGGCTACGTCGGCCGCGTGCGTGTGATCGTCGAGGCGTTCCAGCGCCTCGTGGTAGCAGGCACCGGCCTCGACCGGGCGCTCCTGCCGGCGCAGCGCCTCGCCGCGGCGCAACCATGCGCGGCCTTCGGCGACGGTCTCGCAGGAAGCGCGGGCGAGGTCGGCTGCGACGCGGTGCGCCTCGGCGGCTTCGCCATACGCGCCGGCGGCCATCGCGATGTCACCGAGGAGCTGCGCGGATTCGTGCAGCGGGCCCGGGGGGAGGCGGTCGGCGGCGCGTTCGCAGAGCAGGCGGGCCTTGCGGGCGTAAGCGAGGGCCTGCGGGAGCGCATGGATGGAGATCGCGGCGCGGGCAGCGGCGATGGCCGCCGGGCCCGCCTTCTCCGGGATATCGGCGCGTTCCCAGTGTTCAGCGAGTGCGAGCAACGTGTCGACGCCCGGAGCGTATCCAGCGGACTGCGCGATGGCGCGAGCCGCGGCCGCGTGGAGGAGTTCGGCCTCGGACGCGTGGCGGTCGAGGAGGGCTTCGCGCACCGTGTCGTGTCTGAATCGCCAGCCTCCGGAGGTGACGTCGATGAGGCCGGCGACCTCCGCGGGCTCCAACCGCGCACGCAGATCTTCGGGCGGGCAGCCGACGGCGGCGGCGACGGTGCGGGCCGCGAACTCGCGGCCGAGGACCGCGCCCGCGGCGAGCGGCTCCTCGCATGTGGCGGGCAAGCGGTCGAGGCGGAGTCCGATCGCGAGCTGCAGCGTTGCCGGGGAGACATCCGGGGCGTGGGGGGCGAGACGCCAGACGCCTCCGCGCCGCGTGAGGAGCCCGCGCTGGCGGAGGTCCTGCAGCATTTCTTCGATGAAGAAGGGGTTGCCCTCGCTGCGCCTCACGAGGCGGTCGACAAGTTCGGGCGCGACCTCGTGGCCACCGAGCCATTTCGAGGCGAGTCGGGCCGTCTCGGATGGGTCGAGGGGGAGGAGTTGGAACTGCGTCAGCGTCCGCTGGCGGACGAGCTCGGCGACGGTGCGAGCGGCGGTTCCGCCGGGCTCACGTATCAACTCCTCGCGGCCGGCCAGCAGCACGAGCACGGGGGCGTCGCGCAAGGTACGCAGGAGGTAGTGGAGGGTGTCCCACGTTGGGGCAGCGGCCCACTGCATGTCGTCGAGCGTGAGCACCAGGGGCCGAGCGGCAGCGAGACAGCGGCACACCTCGGCGAAGGCATCGAAGACGCGCAGCGCCGCGGCTTCCGGGCCGAGGCGCGGCGGATCCGGGGCCCCTGCGGGGAGGTGCCCGACCCCAGCAGCGGCAAGGACGAAGCGCGCCTCGACACGATCCGCGAGCAGGGGGTCGTCCCTGAGGGTGGCGCCGAACGCGCGGCCAAGGGGGAACAGGGGCGGCATCCCGTGCAGATCGAGGGCGTAGCCTTCGAGAACGAGCGCCCCGCGCGCGGCGAGGAGGGCGGCGGCCTGTCTGACCACCCAGCTCTTGCCGATGCCTGGATCACCGCTGACGAGTACGGCGCGGGCGCCGCCCGCGGGCCCGCTCCCACACGCAACCTCGAACTGCGCGACGATGGCGGCGAGCTCCCGCGCGCGGCTCTGCTCGCCCGCCGCGCCCCGCGACGACATTGATGCGATTTCGCTCACGTCCGCCTCGACGCCACTGTAGCGAATCCGGCGAGGTGACGGAGCCTCGTGGCCGCTTACGGCACCGGTCAGTCGGTCAGGGCGGCGAGGACGGCCGCATGGACCTCGGGCATTCTCAGGAGCTCGCCGTGGGGGCCGGCGACCGAGGCCTCGCGAGCATCACTGTACAGACGACCGAGGTCCGGGTTGCCTTCCTCATTGACGAGGGTGGTGTACGTCACGTCGCCGGGCGTCCGGTCGCCGCTGTTGAGGTCGTTGAGGAAGTCGCTAAAGGGGCACATCTGGCCTCCAGTCTCGGCGGGGAGGAGGCACGCGGAGAGGTCGCCGAACTGGGGGGTGTCGATGGAAACGTAGCGGCTGACCTCGGCGGTCCCGCCGAGGAAGCGGATGTAGTGCCGGAGCGAGAGACCGCCCATCGAGAAGCCGACGACGTCCACGGATTCGACGTCTGTCAGAGCCTCGATCTCGTCAACGAAGGAGCGCAGGTACTCGGCGTTCGCGCGGTTGTCGTCGCCGGGGAGGATGGCGATGAAGGCGTGGAAGCCGTTCGCGTCCAGGAAGCGTTTGAGCGGCAGCATCTCGCGGGGACTGCCGAGCCAGCCGTGCACGAGGATCACGGGCTGGCGACCGCCGGGGGCGGCGGGCGGCGTTGAGCCATCCGGCGTGGCAAGCGGCGTGCTCGTGGCGGTACCGCCCGCGGGGGCGGACGAGTCCTCGCCGCAGGACGTGGCAAGGACGCTGATGACCAGCAGCGCGGTAAGGGCGAAACGGAGCACGCATCGAGGGTACCGCGCGGGCGCGGGCGGTGACGACGGGGCGGACGTCAGCGGCCGGGCGGATCCGACCTCGGAGCGAGGGTGAGGTTCCAACCGGGCACCTGGACCCGGGCGGCGAGCCTGGCGCCGTTGTCGAAGCGCACCTGGGCGAAGCCGCAGCCGACGCAGCCGAGGACATCCCAGTTGGTGCCACCGGGCCAGTGTCCGAGCACGCGTCCGACGGCCGTGCCGATAGCCCGCATGAGCTCGGGAGGAACGTCGATCATCTGGTGTTCGTGTTCGGTCATGGTCGTCTCGTTTCGCCTCGTGCTGCACGTGATTATGGCGACCGTGGCGGAATGGCGCTCGCGCCTCAGTCAGCGGGCGCGCGGCGATGGCCGCGCCGGCGGCGGCCTGCGAGCGATCCGACATGCCGCGGCGGCTTCCTTGTGGGCCTCGCAATCCGCGACGGGCAAGACTCGGTCGGTGACGAGCGGGGAAGGAGCGACGATATGGAAGCGTTGATTGCCGGCACCGGAGCCGCGACAGTCCTGGCAGCGGCGGAGTTGATCATCCGTGCACGACGCCTCGAGGCGGCGCTCCCGAGACTGCGTGCGCAGGCGCCGCGTGCTCGCGTGGCTTCCCGGGTGAGCGCGAACGGCTCGCCGCGGGGATCGAGGGGTCTGCGAGCCAGCAGGCAGAGCGGCTGAGCGCCGGCGGCACTGCGAGGCGGCGCGCGTCATCGGCTGCCTCGTGCGCTCTTCATCGAGCAGGGACCGAGGTCGTGCGAGGCGACCGCGCGTTCGCGGGCATCTCGCCACGACGCCGGCTGGCGTTACCCCGCGAGGGAGGGCCCGCCGTCAACGACGAGTGTCTGGCCCGTAATCCAGCTCGCGGCGTCCGAAACGAGGAACAGGATCGCGGCGCCGATGTCCTCGGGCGTGCCCATCCGCCCCAGCGGCACGCGTGCGGCAGCTGCGGCCTGCTGCTCCGAGGTGCCGAACAGGTCGGCCACGCCGGGGCCGCTGAGGATCGACCCAGGGGCGACGGCGTTCACCCGGATGCCGTACGGCGCCCACTCGACAGCCCACGACTGAGTGAGGCTGACGATTCCAGCCTTCGTCGCGCCGTATGCGGCGCGCCTCGGCGAAGGATGCATGGCCGCGACGGATGCGATGCTGGCGATCGCGCCGCCTCCGTGATCTTTCATGTAGCGCACGCACTCTCGTGAAGCGTTGAAGGTCGTGTTGAGGTTCACGCGCAGCACGGCGTCCCAGCCGTGTTCGCTGATGTCCAGGGTGGGGAGGTCGAAGCCACCTCCGGCGTTGTTGACGAGGATGTCCAGCCGGCCGAATTCCCGCACAGCCGCATCGACCATGCCGGCGACGTCCTCGCCACGGCGAAGGTCTACTTCGCAGGGCAGGGCCTGGCGTCCGAGCGACCTGATCTCCCGGGCAGTGGTCGTGGCGGTCTCCGCGTTGCGGTCGGCCACGACGACATTCGCCCCCGCCTCCGCGAGCGTCAGCGCGATACCTCGACCGATCCCCTGCCCTGCTCCCGTCACAATCGCAAGACGGTCGGTGAGTCGAAACTGATCGAGGATCACGTGCCGTCCCCTCTCACTCTCCGTGGACCCTACGCGAGCTCGTAGTCCATCCCGATGTGCCCGAGACCCTCGAACTGCCTGTACTGCTCGTCGGTGAACCCCAGGATGTCCCGGTAGACGTGCGGGTTGTGCTCGCCGAGGAGAGGCGGTGGCGTGGCGGTCGCCCGCGGTGTGCGGCTGGCGCGCCAGGCGGGTCCAACATACCGATAACGTCCCACTTCGGCGCCCTCGATCTCCTGAAAGAACCCGCGGGCCGCGTGCTGGGGGCTGTCGAGCACCTGGGGCTCATGCATGACGGCGCCCGCCGGTACGCCCTCCGCCTGGAGGCGGCGCATGATCCAGTCCGCGTCACGCATGAGCGTCCACTCGCCGATGGTGGCGTCGAGCGCCCGGCGGTGCTCGTAGCGCCCCGCCGTCGTGCTGAACCTCGGGTCGTCCACGAGATCAGGGCGCTGCAGGAGTGCGCAGAGCGCACGCCAGTCCTCGTCGTGGCGGACCGCGATGGTGACCCAGTTGTCCTGGCCCGCACAGCGGTAGACGTTGTGTGGCGCGAGGAAGAAGTGGTCGTTCGCCATGCCCTCCCACTGCCGGCCGTTCATCGAGAAGTCCATGATGAACTCCCCGAGCATGGGGACCATGTTTTCTGTGGTGGCGGACTCGACGTACATGCCGCGTCCGGTGCGGTCGCGATGGCGTAACCCGAGGGTGGCCGCGAGGGCACCGGCGATGCCTGAGAGCGCATCGGCGGGTACCCCTCCAGGCGCGTAGTCGAGGGCCAGATCGGGATACGCACGAATGACGTTGTGCCCGGCGATCGATTCCATGTTGTTCCCGAGCGTGCGGTACTCGCTGTAGGGGCCGGTCAGTCCGAAGGCGGGGACGCGCACGAGGACGAGCCGTGGGTTCACCTTCGAAAGGCGTTCCCAGGTGATCCCCAGCCCTTCCATATGTGACGGCAGGTTGTTCTCGACCAGGACGTCCGCCTCGCGCACCAACTGCTCGAAGACCTCCTGGCCGTCCTGCCGCTCGAGGTCGAGCGTCATCGACTTCTTCCCTCGCGCGTGTCCTGTGAAGAGCGCGCAACGGTTCCACGGGCGCGCGCCCAGCACCTCGTCCGGGAAGGCGGTCGTCGGGCCGATGTACGTCGTGGGCGGCCTCGCCGTGGGCATCCTGGTGATCGCGGCGAAGTGCTGCCGCGATTCGATACGGATGACCTCGGCGCCCCAGTCGGCGAGGTGCATCGTGGCGTACGGTCCAGCCCAGACCACGGTGAAGTCGAGCACGCGGACGCCGTCCAAGGGGAGACGGCCGCCGAGCCGGTCCGGGGCGGTGGCCCTGGGTGGCGGTGCCGCGTCGTCGAGCTCGGCGAACACCTCCTCGGTGTGTTCGCCGAGCAGGGGCGCGCGGCGACGGGGCGGCATCGGCCCAGATTCGTCGTGGATCTGGAAGTGGTAGCCGGGGTAGCGTAGCGGCCCTGTGGTCGGGTGGTCTATCTCGTGGAACCAGTTCCGCGCGAGGAAGTGCTCGTCCGACATGAAATCGGCGGTGGTGTTGATGGGGGCACCGAGCACGCCGAACCGCTGGCACGCGGCACGCGCCTCGGAGCGTGTCCGCTGGAGGGTCCAGGCGAGGATAAGGGTGCGCACTTCTTCGACGAACTCGGGGTCGGTCAGGTCGGGGTCGGCGTAGCGAGGGGTGTCGAGGAGCGCCTCCTGACCGAGCATCTTCACGAGACTGACGAAGTAACCGGCGCCAGCCCCGACAAAGAACCAGCCGTCGGCACAGGGGAAGACCCCGCCGGCGTTGGCGGCATGCGCGGCACGCGTCGCCAGCCGGCCTGTGTACTGGTAGGCCATCATCTGCGACAGGCGCTGCTCGATAGAGTGGGTAAACGCCTCGAAGTAACTGAGGTCGACGTGTTCGCCGACTCCCCTGAGCTCGGCAGCGCGGAGGGCGATCGTAGTGGCGAGGGCCGCGAGGTGGCCGACGTGGTAGCTGGCCCAACGGCCGGCCAAGCGCACGGGCTCGCGGCTGGCGTCGCCGGTGGCGATCATCGGACCGCCCATCGCGTACAGCGTGAGGTCCGTGCCCTGCCAGTCTCGCCATGGTCCGTCCTGGCCGAAGTTGGTGATCGACGTCAGCACGAGACGCGGGTTGACGGCACTCAGCTCCGCGTAGCCGAGGCCGAGCTTCGACAGGGTCCCGGGCGCGAAGTTCTCGACGACGGCATCTGCGGTCCGCACGAGTCGGAGGAGGCGGCCCCGGCCCTCGGCCGTCTTCAGGTCGAGGACAACGCTGCGCTTGCTGGTGTTGAGGAAGAGAAAGGTCCCGCTGCGTTCGAGGCCGGGCTCGTCCCTGTAGAACGGCGGGAGCAGGCGGGCCG
The DNA here is from genome assembly GCA_050248355.1 of Dehalococcoidia bacterium. Taxonomy (GTDB): domain Bacteria; phylum Chloroflexota; class Dehalococcoidia; order UBA2979; family UBA2979; genus JAIBBD01. Next base: position 24,034 of record JBFWSN010000019.1, on the reverse strand, counting down.
GGTCTCCCTCGGGCGGTTCGACCTTGATGACATCCGCGCCATAGTCGGCGAGCACCCGCGTGCAGAAGGGCCCGGCGCTGTAGTGCGTGAGGTCGACGACCCGGATGCCCTCGAGAGGTAGCGCCATCGCGCCGGACGATTGCTCCATCACGAGCGCGAGTATAGCGACGAGCTGCCGCCGGCGTGCGCGGCCTTCTCGGTGGGGCGCACTGGTGAGACACGATGGCGATGGCGAGAGGATACGACCGGCGCCCCTCGAGCCTCGAGAGCGGTCGCGCCGCGACCGGGTCGCCTGGTTGCGGGCTTACTCTCGCTGACGCGCCGAGCGGAACCAGGCGTCCTCCTCAGCGAAGCGCCGCGCATTCCACGCGAGGGCGGCGTTGAGTCCTTGCTCCTGACGGATCGCACGGTACTCGGCGAGATCCGGGAGCGAATCCGGACTGTTGTTGACGATCGCTTCGAGTTCGTGGGAGCGCTCGATCACACCTCGGATGTTCATCTGCTCGTACGCCATGTTGATCAGCTTCTTGTTGTATTCGACCGTGGCTGCGGGCAACTTCGCGATCGTGGCCGCGAGGCGTTGCACCTCGTCGTCGAGCTGGTCGGCGGGGACGACTCGATTCACGAGCCCGATGCGGTATGCCTCCTGCGCATCGATCAGGTTGCCGGTGAAGAGCATCTCCTTCGCCTTCGTGATCCCGAAGATCCAGGGCCAGATGGCCGGGATGTAGGGTCCGCCGGTGCGAATCTCGGGGGCACCGAACCGAGCATCCTCGGAACAGACGCGGAGGTCGCAGAATGTCGCCGTGGCGAGGCCACCCGCGATACAGAAGCCGTGGATCTGCGCGATGATCGGCTTCGGGTTGTCCCAGAAGCGCTCCCACCACGAGACACGAAAGCCGCGCTGCTGCTGCGAGCGGCGCAGGGTCTGGACGGCGTCGGTACGCCTGGAGTCGCCGCCGATGTCGAAGCCAGCACTGAACGCGCGGCCGGCCCCCTTGAGGACGATAACGCGGATCGACTCGTCCTCCCACCCGGCGTCGTGCAGCGCGCTCTCCACCTCTTTCTGCAATTCGATGGAGAGGGCGTTGAGCTTGTCCGGGCGGTTGAGGGTAATCGACGCAACGGGGGGCGTCTTCTGGTAGATCACGTGCTCGAAGTCCATCGCCGTCCTCCTCACCCGCGCACGAACGTCGACAGCGGGCGCCGCAACTGTACTCCGGAACTGCCGATTCGAGTGGCGGGAATACCGAGGCGCACTCGGGGTGCGCCCGTCAGGCGAGGGGGCTCAACCGCGCACCTCGTGAGCAAGTCTGGGTGACAGCGTGTGCCGCAGATCTACGGGAGGGCGGTCGGTCGAGCGAGGCGACGCGCCCCCAGTGGCTCAGGGCGCGGCGACCGGGTCAGATACGTTGAGCTCACCGGTGTAATCCCCATAGAGCCAGTTCCCCGGCGCGTCGGGATCATCGCTCGCAAAGAACTCGCGCCCAGCGCTGACGATCTCGTCGACGGTCAGATAGCCGTTGGCATTCCGGTCCAGTTTCCGGAACGCTGTCTCGAAATTCTCTTCGGAGAACCCGATCGTGCGGAAGAACAGCTGCCAGTCGTCGAGTGAAATCCGATCGTCGTGATCGCGGTCGAAGATGCGGATAATCACCTGGCCACGCTCGACGATCACTGCTTCGAACTGCTCCGTGTCGAGCGAAAGCCGGTAGTGGAGGTCGACCCACTCGTCGACGGTTACCGCATGGTCGCCATCGGCGTCGGCCTGCTCGATCGTCTTCCAGAGGCGCTCGTAGCCGGCTTTGAGCGCCTGGGCATCACCAGATTCAGGGTCCATCTCGAGCACCGAGATCACGCGGTCAGCCGCGGCCAGGTAGTCTGCCTCGCGGATCAGGCCGTCACCGGTGACGTCCATCGCGCGGAAGTAGTGGGTTAGCTTCGCCCGCTTGAGATCTGAAATCGGCACAAGACCCTCCGCTCCTACGACTCGGACGCCGCCGAGCGTGCGCATCATACGCGCACCCGGTGAGCAACGTAGGCGCTGCCTGTGCGCGCGCGTTCGGCAGGCAGGAATGCTGACATCGTTGGCACTGTCCGCCGAAGTGAGCGGATGATGCGATCGCCCACGATCCCCCGATGACGAGGCTGTCCCCGGCGTCGGTCGCTGCGGGTTTGCTTCTCGCGCCGCCCGGAGCGGAGGCGAAAGCGTGAGTCACGAGGCGCCACGAAACGGCCGGCCGTCCCTTGCACGGACAGCGTGACGGCTTTACATTCTTTACAGCACTGATCCGTCGGTCGAGCAACGCCTGACCGTCACCTGCCGCCTCTCCGTGCGACCTCCTGTGCGCCTCGTACGCTGACTCGTCCACTCGCGTCGAGCTGGTCTCATTTGCGCCTCGCGCCTTAGCCGCCGCCTCAACTGCCTGCGCCGTCCCAGCCGGCCGCCCACTCGCGCGGTCGTAGGATCCCGATGCCGGACCGGTCACGCCTCGGTCGTTGCCGCGTGGGATCGCCATCCACCATCGCGCCTCATGAACTGGCGGACGCGGCGAAGCGCCGCGGACCCCGTGAGGTACGCGTCCGATGGTCCCTGGAATTCTCTTACCCCTGTGGGTTGTCCTGGCGTTGCTCGGATCCACGCTCGGACTGAGCCCGGAGCAGATTCACGACAAGAATGTGTATGTCTCGGCGGATGAGGGCCGATGGATGACAGGCATCGCCTGCGACTGGGAGTTGTTCCCGGACGACGGCGCGGGCTGGTTCGACGACCAGTGCGCGGGCCTGCCCCCTCGGACGGCTGTCATCTACTGGCGGAACGTCGACCCTGCCGTGTACGGGGATGACTACGTCCGCTACGTGGTCCGGCACGAGGTGGAACACCTGCTGCGCGGCCGTGATGGACCGGCAGGCGACGTGAACAACGAGGCGGCAGCGAAGGCCGCTGGCTGCTCGGTGGCCCCGGGCTGGTGGTGCGACTGGTAGCGAGCGCTGGTCGTGCAACCGGCGTTCAGGCCGGCTCGCGGACGGACTGCACGGTGAGCTTGTTGCCCCAGCGGCCAACGAGCGCGTTCGCAAGACGCCATCCTCCGCGGGCCAGCGGGAACGCTCCGCGTGCGCTCAGGAGCCGGGTCACGCGATCGGGGAGGTGCCGGTAGTACATGGCGTACCGCTCCTCGTGCACGAGACGGAGCCCGGCTCCCCGCAGAACCGCCGTCACCTCGGAGGCGGTGAGACGTGCCACGCGGTTTCCTGCCTCTTCGTGCTCGAGCGCCCAGCGGAGTCGGACGGCGAGCTGCGTGGCGCGCGCTCGCGCGGGCTCGGTCACGGAGACGGCGCGAGCGGCGACGCGGCTCATTTCGGACAGGCCTGCCTCCGGCCGTTCGAGGTGATGGAGTCCATCGTGCACGTATACGACGTCGACGGAGCGGTCGCGAAACGGGAGCCGCTCGACGTCCGCGATGATGACGGTGATCGGTAGTCCGTACCGGCGGGCGCGGTCGGCGGCCCGTCGCGCGGCGCCGAGGGAGATGTCGCTGGCGATGACGTGCGCTCCAGCCCTCGAGAGAAATTCGGCGTCCATGCCCGAGCCGCCGCAGACGGTGAGCGCGGTGGCGCCGGAAAGTGCGCTTTCGATGCCGCGGATGCTGCGGCGGAACTTCTCCGCGAGCAGGTAGCGGTACCACGACGGCGTACCGTGGGGCCGATTCACCTCGAATTCCGCGGCGTCGGCGCGGTCGAAGTGAGCGGCCTGGCGTTGCTTGTGGGTTGACTCGCCGGAACCGTGCGGGTGCGGGACGCCGTGGAGGTGGTCGAGTTCGTCGTGGTCCGCGGCCGCGCCGTTGAGGAGGAGCACGGGGATGCCATCGATCACGGGGAAGCTGTGTCCGCAGGACTGGCAGCAGGCGACCTCCTCCGCCCACGAGAGTGCACCGTGGCAGCCGGGGCAGACGAGGAGCTCGCGAAGACCGGCCGACGCTGCCGCTGCCGCACGAGCAGCCGCCGGGCGGCCGAAGTCAGGGGCGCGCCGGAGGCGATAGTGGTCGAGCGCGGCTTCGAAGGCGCGTACGTGCACGTCTGCGCAGACTTCGACGTCGTAGCGTTCGACGGCGCGCTGGCGGGCAAGATCGCCCATGCGCCGGCGCAGCACGGGGTCATCGAGCAGGCGGAGGGTTGCCCGGGCGGTGGCGTCCGGGTCGAGGGGCGGGACGACGAAGCCGGTGGCACCATCCTCGACGACTTCGCGGACGGCTCCGACGTCGGTGGCGACGACGGGGATGCCACAGGCCATGGCTTCGAGGATGACCGTCGGGACGCCCTCGGACCTGGGGACTGAGCTCAGCACGAGGACATCAAGCGCCGGCACGAGAGCGGCGACGTCCGCTTCCGGGTCAAGGATGGCGAACGTGTCCGGTTCGCTGAGGCGGGCGTCTCTGACCTCGGCCCTCAGCCGGGCAGCGTATGCGGCCTGGGTGGGGGTCTGGCCGCCGAGGATGCGAAACCTGGCGTCCGGGTAGCGGGCGCTTACGCCCGCGGCGGCCCGTATGAAGTACTCGTGGCCTTTCTGCGGGTTGAGGTTGCCGACGGCGCCGACGACCAACGCATGGTCCGGAACGCCGAGCGTCCGACGCGCGCCTGTACGGCGGCCGGGGTCGGGTCGGAAGTCGGTCGTATCGACCGGCGGCGCGAAGACGATCAGCCTGTCTCGGGCCGATTCGAGGCCGGGATGGACACGAGCGACCTCGGCGCCGGTGGTCATGACGGAGTCGGCAAGGGCGGTGACGAGGGGGGTCAGCGCCCGGCGCAGCGCCAGGGGCGCGCGGGTATCGACGAGCTGCCAGACGACGGGGATGCCCTCGAGGCGGGCGGCGATGGCTGCGTGCGGGTTGGTGAGGCCAGCGATGACGACGAGGTCGATGGACCGTGAGCGGATGAGTCTACGGATGGCGGCGACCTCCGGGATGAAGCCGCCGAGGAACCGCGCCTGGGTCGGGATGCTGCGCGTGGCGCGCAGCCGGTGCAGCGGGATCGCGACGACCTCGATGCCGGCCGCACGGAAGCGGGCGGCGGCGTTGCCGGGTTCGCCGGGGAGGAGGACGGTGGTGTTCCAGCCTCGACGCTGGAGGGGCGCGGCGAGGCGGAGGGCCTGGTTGTGGGGGCCGCCGAAGACGGGATAGTGGACGACGTGGAGCAGGTTCATACAGGAACGCGGCCTGCCTCCGCGTAGACATCGCCCAGGCACGACGCGCCGCGACGATGAACTCCTGGCATGCCCAGCAAATCGTTGGCATGGCGACCGGCGGTGGAGGCGGACAGCGCCCGAGCGGTTTCAACCATCTGATTCAGCAGCGACACCAGTCGCTACTCGACCAGCGGCTTCCGAGCGACGGCGTGGACTCTGTATCCAAAGAACGAAGGCATAACGCGTTCTCCCAAGCGATAGAACTGCGAGCTTCCCCCGCTCCCCAACCGTCTTCCGACCCACGGAATGTCTCGCAAGAAGCTGCCGCCATGTCCACCCACCACGATCGGTTCAAGCCCGGCGGCAACGAGCATCCGCTTGAGCGCCCCGGGATTGAAGAAGCGGATATGCGGATCTCGCCACGGCTGCGTGACAGACAACGTGTCCCCCAGCGGATTCCAGCGCCCTAATAGGGCCAAGTCAACTCGCCGCCGCCAATACGCCACGTTCGGCACCGTGACCAGCAAGACCCCCCCTGGTCTCAGCACGCGGCGCGCTTCTCCCACTGCGACCGATGGCTGGAACAAATGCTCCAACACTTCCACGCATATGGCCGCATCAAAGGAATCGTCCTCAAACGGTAGCGCGCTCGCATCCTCGATCTGACGTGCATCGAGGCCAACCGCCTGCGCGGCGCGCACCGCGTTCCCGGAGATGTCGACCCCTACGTACTGGCAGCCGTTCTGGAGAAGCCACGGACCGGCGGTCTGTCCATCGCCGCAGCCGATATCGAGACACCGGCGTCCCGCAGGAACGTATTGGGCGAATATGCTGGCCAGAGCAGGTGCCAGGGAACCGACAGGGTAGAACCCGTCTTCGGACCAATACGTCTCGTAATAGCGCCGGATCTCCACCTAGCTCTCCTTCCGCAGGCTTCCGTTGCTTGCGGGCGGATTGCCGGTCAACCTCGTCAGAACCCGTGCACCATATTCATCCCATGAGTTGCCCTTGCTTACGGTCCGGCGCGCGGCCTGCCCGGTGTCCTTCACGAGACCATCGGTCTGCATCAGGCGCTCAAGCGCCCTCACGATCGCGTCCGGATCCCCGGCCGGCACGACCAGTCCATCCTCGCCGTCTGTGATGAGTTCATTCGTTCCGGCATGGTCGCTGACAATTACCGCCAAGCCGGAAGCCATTGCCTCCAGCGTTACCAGCGGATAGGCATCGTCAATCGACGGGAGTATGAATATGTCTGCGTGGCGCATGGCGGCTGCGACCTCCCCATGCACTGATGCACCCAGCCACTTGCAGTTCTCAGGAAGATCCTTGAGCACGTCCGGACTCACCAGGGGACCGATCAACGTGAACTGGCACTTGCTCGCCGGTAGCCGCCGGGCAGCCTCGATGAGCACCCGAATTCCTTTGCGGTAGGAAATCTGGCCGACATAGAGGCAAACCAGCGGGAGCTGGCTCCTGGATCCTGTGGTCTCGTCCTCTGCAGGACGGAAAGCGGAGAGGTCGACACCGTACGGCTCAAGGGCAATCTTGTCGTCAGACACGCCCAATTCCTGAAGCTGCCTCGCAACAAAGCGCGAAGGCACCAGAATCAGATCCGCGCTGTCGATTTCCGCTTGAATCGCTGCCGCCGTGCGTGCAGACACAAGCTCGTGGTGACCTTCAGTCAGTCCCGCCATCTCTCTGAGGTACTGATTGCGATACTGGGGGTGACTGCTGACAAAGTTGAGCACGCCCAGCCGGCCCGTCTGCCTGGCTATGCTCAACGTCTCCGCCGCCGAGCCGTACTGTCCGACCACCACATCCGACGCGCTCGCAGCGAGGCGGGCAGCCACCGCGCGGTCGAACTTCGCCTTGCCCTCATACATCAGGCGACTCGCGAGGGATTGGGCCTTCGGCAGGCGAGCCGCAGCGACGCGCAGGAGTTCTGGCAACTGGGAAACGCACTCGATGCGGCGGTCGGGGATTCCCGGCAACGCCCGCCTGTCGGCCTCCCGCATGATCCGTCGTCGGATTTGACTGATCGGCACCCGGCGAGCGGTCGAAAGCCACCGGCGAGTGTAGGCGGTTGTATATAACCGCTCGAGCTGTTGGCCCCTCGCTGCCGCTCGAGCAACCGCGAGAATCGAGCCTTCTCGATAAGGTGTAGCGACTACCAGTCGCGGAGGACCGCCGCTCACTGCGCTTCCTCTCTCGGTACCGGGGAGGACCCGTGCCCTCATGCGGCCGGGGGCGTTGCCGGGATCGGCCAGGCGAAGGGCCAGGCTGCGGGCGCCGCCGGGCACGGGATCGTGGACCATGTGATGCAGGTTCACTCAGGCGCTGACCCGTCCGCGCCCTCGGACGAACCATTCCCACCGGCGACGGCGAGGCGGCCGACGCCTCGGTAGGCGAATCGTGCCGCCACCATGCGCGCGGGGTTCAGGCAATTGCGTCCGTCCATGACGGCGCGCGGCCGTCGCATGAGGGTCGCGACCCGCTCCCAGTTCGCGTCGATGATGTCAGGCCATTCGGTGAGCACGAGGACCGCATGCGCGCCGCGAACCGCCGCATAGAGGCTGCTGCTCACCGACGCCCCGGCGAACTCGGGCCGCCGGTCCGCGCCGGAGACGGCGGGATCCCAGAGACGGACGGCGCAACCACTGCCAATAAGGTGGGGGACGACGGAGAGGCTGGGCGCCTCGCGCAGGTCATCGGTGCCGGGCTTGAAGCTCAGTCCGAGGACAGCGACGAGCGGCTCTCGGACGCCCTCGATCATGTGCATCAGACGCTCGCGGACGAGGTCGTGCTGCGCGGCGTTGACCCGGATCACGGATTCGAGCAGGTGCATTCGGCGTCCGCGGGCGGACGCCAGGTACGTCAGTGCGCGGGTGTCTTTCGGGAAGCAGGAGCCGCCGTAGCCGACGCCGGCAGCGAGGAAGCCAGCGCCCACGCGCGGATCGAGCTGCATCCCATGCGCCACTTCCTCGACATCGGCGCCGACTTCCTCGCAAAGATTGGCGATCTCGTTGATGAATGAGATGCGCGTGGCGAGGTAGGCATTGCTCGCGTACTTGATCATTTCGGCGTTGGTCGGCGTGGTGACGACCCACGGCGCGTCGATCCCTTTGTAGAGTTCGCGAACGGCCGTGAGGAGGCCGGGCTCGTACAGACCAACGACGATACGCGATGGCCGATCCCAGCCTCGGATCGTCTGTCCCTGGCTCAGGAACTCGGGGTTGTAGGCGTAGATGCGGGAGAAGGCGGCGCTCGGTTCTGTCTCGGCGAGGAGCCGGGCGCTGGTGCCCGGGGGCATGGTGCTCTTGATGAGGACGAGGCCGGGGAGCGCCGGCAGTTCTCTGACCTCGTTAAGAGCGCGGGCGACCTGGCGCAGGTCTGCATTGCCCGTTGGGAGTTGCGGCGTCCCGACGGCGACTACGACGGCGTCCACGGGCGTGGCCTCGGACAATGCGGACGCGAACCGGAGGCGCCCGGTCTCGGCGCCCTGAAGAACGAGGTGTGGCAGGCCGGGTTCGACAAACGGGATGCGGCCTTGCTCGAGGCTCGCGAGGCGAGCGGGATCGGACTCGACGCCGACGACGCGGTGGCCGGCGGCGGCGAGGCAGGCCGCTGCAGTCAGACCGACATATCCCTGCCCGACGACGGCGACGTTCATGACGACACTCCCCCGTCGAGTGCGGCGACCTTCGGGGCGGGGGCGGTGTCTCGGGCGGCCGCGAGCAGGAGGCGCCCGAGCGCGCCAGCGGCCAGGGCCTGAGCGGTCCGGCGGCGAGGGAGGGCGAGGATGCGGTCGACGAAAGTCTCGAAGTCGCTGGCCCAGGCGTCGTGGCCGCGGCCGATGACGAGCCGAGCGGCCTCGGCACTCATCGAGCGGCGACGTTCGGTGTCGGACGCGAGCGTGAGCATCCGGGTCGCGAGCGTGATCGCGTCGGCGGCGGGGACGACGTAGCCCGCCTGACCGTCCGGCAAACGGCGCCGGACGTCGCCCGCAGCGTCGCTGGAGATGACGGGGAGGCCAGCCGCCATGGCTTCCTCGATGACGAGGCCGTGCGGGTCGCCGAGCGTCGGGAAGACGGAGACATCGGCCAGCCCGTAGAGCCGAGCGATCTCGGCTGGCTGGACGAAGCCCGTGAAGACGATGCCGTCCACGTGCGAGGCGCGCTCGCGGTAGGCGGGCTCGTCGACGCCATCGCCGACGACGAGGAGTGTGGTCTGCGGAATCTGCGTGCGGACGCGTGCGAAGGCGTCGAATAGGTAGTCGAGGCCTTTTGCGCGCCAGAGCCGCCCGACGTAGATGAAGGTGCAGCCGATGAGGCCGAGGCGACGGCGTTCAGCCTCGCGGACGTGGGCGGGGAGGTCGCGGGCCGTTGCGTATCGGGCGAGGTCGACGGACTGGGTGACGCGGACGATGCGGCCGGCGGGTATGCCGTACCTGCGGGCGACGGCCTCGCCGTCCGGTCCGGGGACCTTCGCGCCGTCGACAGCGCGGAAGAGGAGGCGCTTGGAGAACTCCTTCGCGCGGGAGCGGCGGACCCAGGTGTCGAAGGTGGGGAGCACTCGGATCGCGGTGCGGGCACCGAGGGCGCGCGCGCCGGCGATCCCGCCAGCGAAGGAGGCCGAGGCGTAGAGCGACACGAGTAGGTCGGGGCGGCGGTCAAGCAGTTCGGCGAGCGGGAGTTGGAGCGAGCGGCCGAGCAGGGTCCGCGCCGGGATGTAGCGCGCTGGGAACTGCCAGTCTGCCTCGCGGACGTCCCAGCTACGGTCGGGTTCGCGGCGCTGATTGAACCACGCCTCGAAGCGGAGGTTGCCACGGGCGTGGAGGGTATTGAAGCGCTCGACGACGTAGGGGGAGGGGATGTTGTTCCAATAGACGACAGTGGGGTTCATCGGGAGAATTCCCGGCCGGCTGGCTCACGCGCGGTGCGCCGGGCGGCGACCCAGGCGACGGCGACAAGCGGAAGCATGGTGAAGGGAACGAAGCTGAAGGTGTGGGTGAGGTTGCCTCTGAGCAGGACGACCGTCAGCAGCGGGAGGCCGGCGGCGAACAACATGCGAGCCACGTCGCTGTCGGCATGCACGCGGAAGTACTCGTAGAACGTCCTGAGTCCGATACCAATGATGAACATGCCTGCCGCGACGCCGAATACCCCGCTGTCGTAATAGAACCCGCCCAGCAGGGAAAACGCCCGTCCTCGGTCGCCGAAGCGACGAGACTCATCGATGTACACATTCATGACGTCATCGGAGGCGCGCGGCTTTGCCGGCCATAGGATTCGCGGCAGCGGATGGGCGAGCAGGGTGGTGACTGCCGAACCTGGTTGGTATGGCAGCTCGGCCGGCACGACCTGTAGCTCGACGGCAAATGCACTGAACATCTCTGTGTCGTTTTCCGTCAGAAGTCGACGCACCGATGCGAGGGGATCGCGGGCCGTGGCGAGGAGTGCGTCGGCGAGCGCACCGGGACCTCCACCGAGCTGCAGGTCTCGCATCGCAACGGTGCCGACCAGAAGCGTGGGCAGCAGCGCGAGGATGAGGAGGGGGCCAGGGCGCCAGTTGTTCCGGAGCATGGGATAGGCTACAAGGCTCCCGAGAAGCAGCAGGACTATGAGCCGCTGTCCGGCAGAGGCCACCGAGCTGAAGACCAACACCGCGAAGACAAGAACGAGGATCGTCGGCGCCCGCCGGCGACCGGAAAATCCGGCGGTCATTAGCAGGAGTGCCGCAGGAAGAACAAGAAACGGCGTCATGTAGAAGTACGCCGTTGAGGTATCCCCCCCAGTCACGAGACCACCGCCTGAAAACACAGACAACGGGGAAAACCCTGCCCTGAGCGCGTAGATGGCGTAGCCAACCGCTGCCAGTCCCACCAAGAAGAGCGCAGCGAGGGATGCTGTGTCTCGATGCAATTGCTGCGGGGGCGCCGGGAGACGCCGGGAGACCGTCGGGCCGACGCCAAGGGAGTAGCCCACGGTGTACGTGACGATGCCAACCAGTGCAATGACGAGGACCCTGTCGAAGGTTGGTTCGATGTCAAACCGCCCTTCGTAGGCCATCTCGTCATATGCGACCGTCGCGATGGGCCTCGCAAGGAACATGACGCCCAGTGCGATGTTGCCGATGAAGAGTGGCTCGAGGAGGTCAAACTGGCGCCGTGCCGCGCGGTGGACGAGCGGGCCACTCAGGACCAAGGCAATGCTCATGAACAGCAGCACACGCACCGAGATGAACGTCGCGGCAGCGCCGACGAGGATCGCTGATACGAGGAAGACCCCGATCTGCCAATCGACGAATGGGGCGCGCGGAAGCGGGGCTGCAGCGCTACGCATGCGTCGCCTCCGTGGCGCTCGTGGAGGAGTGCCGGACGGCTCCCGTCACACGTATCCCATATCGTCCCCACGAGAACTCCTCGGAACGTCCTCGGGCGGCGCAGGAGATCCGGGTGAGCAGTTCCGGATCCGAGTGGAGTTGCCGGAGCCGCTCCGCGATGCTGCCGGAATCCCGGATCCGGACTACGAAGCCGTCCTCTCCGTCCGTGATGACGTCATCGCCAAAGGTGTGCTCCGACACGATCACCGGCTTGCCGCAGGCCATCGCCTCGAGGGCGGTCAGCCCGAAGCCCTCGATGAGGGAGGGGAGGACGTAGACATCCGCGGTGGCGTAGTACTCGGGGAGTTGCCACCTCGGGACGTGGGTGACGTGGCGGACGCCGGGCTGAGCGCGCCATGGTGCTGTGTCGCCGACGGGATTGCCGACGAAGACGAGCTCGCTGCGGGGAATCGCGGCCATGCGGAATGCGTCGAGGAGGTAGGAGATGCCTTTTCGCTGGGTGATCTGGCCGACGAAGATGACCCGGAACACACCGTCATCGGGGCGAGGACGCGGCCGAAACAGATCCAGGTCGACACCGAGCGGCGTGAGGAGGAGCTTCTCTGGAGCGACGCCCGACTCGATGAACGTCCGCCGCTGGAAGGTGGAGAGCACGAAGACGTGGTCGGCGGCCTCGATTTCCTCTTCGCGGCGCCGCTGTTCGGCAGCGGGGAGCTGATGGAACTGCAGCGTCCCAGCGAACTCCGGCCGCAGGCGCGCTTCCTCGGCGAGGAGCGCGGCGGCGTAGCGGTGGTGCGCGATGGGGTACTCGAGGAACGATGGGACGCCGATCTCGGACGCGTGGCGCAACGTCGCGAGCGCGGCGCCGTGCGCGGCGATTACGGCACGGTCTCCGCGCTCGACATGGTTCTGCAGACGCGCGTCGAACCATCGATTGCGCCGGCGGATCATGCTGCTCGTGACGGAAGCCGGCGTCCGCAAGCGCTGCGCGGCGACGACGGCGAATTCGCTGGCGGTGCCCTCCAGGCGCACTTGACCGTCGGTCAGGTGTGCAGGCCGGGGGCGGCGACGAAGCGCGCGGGCTATCGGTCCTCGTCGCTCGGGTGGGACGGCGACAGGTGTGACGTATGTCTTGAGCATCCCGGCCGCCGCGAGACCGGACGCCATGTGCGACAGCTCGGGGATCGAACCGGGATTGCCGACCACGACGCCTCTTGCGTGGTTAGTCGCCATGAACGACCGCCTGTGCGGGGCGGGCGGGACGCACGAGTTCGACGAGAAACTCGGATGGGGTGATCCCGGCGCGGAAGGCCGCCCGCCTGAACGCCCAGATGGCGCTCGCGACGTAGGAGAGGAGTGATGCGACTGCGGCTCCCATGAGACCGAAGGCCGGCATCATGATGGCCAGACCGGCAGCGGTCACTACTAGCGCGCCGCCTTCGGCCAGGCCCGCATCCAGTGGCTCGCCGAGACCTTTCAGCGCGCTACCCAGAACCCGCGCACAGCTGAGGAAGACGGCACCCACAACGAGCACGCGAGCGACCTCGACCGATCCTCGATACGCGTCGCCGAAGAACAGCGAGACGACCACGGGCATCACCACGAACAGTGGCAGCGTGGCGGCCACCGACAGGACGATCGCGGCGCGGACGAATTGAACGACGGTGTGACGTGCCGCAGCGACGGACGAGGCTCGCGAGACCGCGGGCAGCGCAACCATGCTGATCGAGCTGCCGATCATCGCGGTGGCTGAGGTCATCGTGACGGCGACGACGTACAGGCCGAGCTTCGTGGGCGCAAGGAAGGCGGAGATGAGCATCTGGTCGAGGCGCTCGTTGAAGATGCCGGAGACCGTCGAGGTATGTCCTCGGACGCCGTAGTGGAGTATCTGGCGGGCCAGGGGCCCGCTCCAGGCCGGACGCCCCTGCGTGTCTCGGAGCAAACGAAGGGCAGCGGCGGCAGCGACGGCGGCGTTGGCAACGAGGTAGACGGCGGCGGCGTTTCGGACGCTCAGCGCGCCCTGTCCTGCGAGCGCGGCGAACGCGATCGCCGGAATCATGTACACGCCGAGCCGCAGGCACTGGAACCAGACGGACTGTCCGACGCCGTTCAGCAACCAGAGGAGCGAGGACGACAGCAAGGTGAGCGGGATGAACGCGAGGTACCCGACGGCGGTCGCGACTGTTGCAGCGTCGTGACCCGCCAGCACAGTGGGGACCACGGCGAGCCCGACCGAGCAGAGGAGAATGGCCTGCAGGAGGACGATGACAACGGTTGTCCCGAGCAACTGACCGAGCGGGTGGTCGTTCCGCGCGGCGAAGTACGCTCCGGCCTCGGAAACGCCGAGCGAGCCCAAACCGGCCAGGAGCGAGGGCCAGAGGATGACCGCCGCGAGTTCGCCACGGTCATGCGGGCCGAGCGAGCGCGCCAGCAGCGTGCCGGTCGCCACGTTTATGGCCATAACGGCCGCCGAGGCGAGCAGTCCGATGCTCATCGGCCGATATGAGTCAGCGCGGCGTGCGCGCGTAGTCACGGACGCTATCGTCGCTGTCATCGACATCACTCGCTGTACCCGTCGCAAGAACCTCCCGACGCCGGTATAGGTCCCTGCAGGCCTAACGGACGAACGTAGACAGAGGTCTCCACCGCCACGAATGGATGTCCTTTGATGCCGACAAAGCGCCTCACGGGCCAGTCCGCGAGCATCCCGTCGATTGCTCGATACCGGCGCCGATCCGAGTCGTCGAGTACCAGGAGGCCGCCAGGCCGCAGCTTCGTGCAGAGCACTTCCACACAGGCAACACGGTTCGAGGTTCCCTCTTCGGAGGAATCCACGAACGCCAGATCGACGGTCGGGTTCAGACGGATGAGCCTGGACACGAGATCGGTGAGTCGAACGTGCTGCAAATCGACGTTCGTGATGCGATCCTCGTCGAGGTGCTGACGCAGTCTGGCGCACCAGGCTACGTCGTGTTCGAGGCTGGTGACGCGAGCCGCTCGCTTGGCCCACCAGAGCGTCGACATCCCGGCGCCGCATTCAACGACGTGCCAGTCAGGGTGCACGACGCGCGAGAGATAGCGGACAGCCGCGGGCGCAATCCAGGGCGCTTCGCCAGATCCTCGGAGCCTCCGAGCCATGGCAGCCGGAAGTCGAGGCCATTCCTGCGGCGGCAGTAGCGTGCCGCGTTCGGTGTGCAGGCGGGTCCGTCGCCCGCTGGATCCACGAAGCATCTTCGTGAGGATCACGCGTGCACCGCGATCACTGAGTGCCGCGCCTCGTACCAGGCGATGGTCGCCTCGAGGCCCGTACGGAAGTCGGTGGTGGCTTCGAAGCCGAACAGCTGTCGCGCACGGGAGGTGTCGAGCATGCGGCGGGGCTGGCCGTCTGGTCGGGCGGGGTCCCAGCGCACTTCGCCTTCGTAGCCGGTGAGTTCGACGATGAGGTCGACGAGGTCGCGGATGGTGACCTCGAAGCCGGCGCCGATGTTGACGGGGTCGGCGCCGTTGTAGCGTTCGGCGGCGGCGACGATGGCCTCGGCGGCGTCTTCGACGTAGATGAACTCGCGGGAGGCGGCGCCGGTGCCCCAGACCTCGATGGCCGGGTGGCCGCCGTCGCGCGCGTCGATGCACTTCTTGATGAGTGCGGGGATGACGTGGGAGCTGGCGGGGTCGAAGTTGTCGCCGGGGCCGTAGAGGTTGACCGGGATGAGGTACACGGCGTTGAAGCCGTACTGCTCACGGTAGGCCTGCCCCTGGACGAGGAGCATTTTCTTGGCGAGGCCGTAGGGGGCGTTGGTCTCCTCGGGGTAGCCGTCCCAGAGAGAGTCCTCGTGGAAGGGGACGGGAGTGAACTTCGGATAGGAGCAGACGGTGCCGACGGTGACGAACTTCTGGATGCCGGCGCGGCGCGACTCCTCGATGAGGTGGATGCCCATGACCGCGTTGTCGTAGAAGAAGTCGCCGGGGTGTTCGCGGTTGGCGCCGATGCCGCCGACGACGGCGGCGAGGTGGATGACGAGGTCGGCGCGCGCGTCGGCGAGGCAACGTCGGACATCGGCCACTTCACGGAGGTCGTAGTCGGCGCTGCGGGGGGCGACGACGTTGCCAGCGCCGCGGGCGCGGAGCCTCGCAACGACGGAGCGGCCGAGGAAGCCGCTGCCGCCCGTGACGAGCACGGACCTAGTCGACCAGAAGGAGTTGCTCGGCAACGCCCACCTCCCCTGGCAGGTCGGCGGCATCGAGACCGTCGAGGGACATCACGGACGCCGCGTCGATTCCCGCGGCGTGGAGGTCGTGGGCGAGCATGATGCGGACGAGATCGTGGAACGAGGTGCGGGGGCGCCAGCCGAGACGCTCCCGCGCGCGTGAGGCATCGCCGCACAGGTGGTCGACCTCGGAGGGGCGGAAGTACCGCGGGTCGACTTCGACGTAGTCGCGCCAGTCGAGGCCGGCCGCCCCGAAGGCGGCGTCAGCGAAGTCGCGGACGGAACGCATCTCGCCTGTGGCGAGGACATAGTCGTCAGGCCGGTCGCACTGGAGCATGCTCCACATGGCGGAGACGTACTCACGCGCGTAGCCCCAGTCGCGGCGCGCATCGAGGTTGCCGAGGTAGAGGCGGTCCTGGCGACCGGCGAGGATGTTGGCGACGGCCTGGGTGATCTTGCGGGTGACGAACGTCCCACCGCGCCGCGGGGACTCGTGGTTGAAGAGCATGCCGTTGCACGCGAAGAGGCCGTACGCCTCGCGGTACTGGACGGTCAGGTGATGCGCGGCGACTTTGGCGACGGCGTAAGGGCTTCGGGGATGGAATGGAGTGCCCTCGTGCTGGGGGGACTCCTCGACGAGGCCGAACATCTCGCTGCTCCCGGCCTGGTAGAAGCGGACGGGCCAGTCGGCGTAGCGCAACGCTTCGAGCATGCGCAGCGTGCCGGTGGCGGTCACGTCGAAGGTGAACTCGGGCATCTCGAAGCTCACCGCGACGTGAGACTGGGCGCCGAGGTTGTAGACCTCGGCGGGGCGAACCTGGTGCAAGAGGCGCGCCAGCATCGACGCGTCGGCGAGGTCGCCGTAGTGCAGGAACAGGGGGATGTCGCGGCTGTGCGGGTCGCGGTAGATGTGGTCGATGCGGCCCGTGTTGAAGCTGCTCGACCGTCGGATGACGCCGTGGACCTCGTATCCCCTGGCGAGCAGGAACTCGGCGAGATAGGAGCCGTCCTGGCCGGTGATGCCGCTGATGAGCGCCTTAGATCTCATGGCCCACCGGTACTTCGGGGCGACGCGCAGGGGTGCGGGTGTCATCGAGCAGCGTTTCGACGAAGCGTGTCATGCGGGCAAGAGCGGGGGCGGCGCCGAGATGATCCCGGGCGAAGGCGTAGCCGGCGTCGCCGAGCCTGCCGGCAATGGCGATGTCCTCCGTTGCGCGAGCGATGGCATCGAGCAACGCACCAGGGTGATCGGGGTCCACGACCAGCCCGCCGCCCGACTGCTCGATGAAGCGCGCCGTGGCACTCGCCGGGTCGACGGCGGCCACGACGGGACGGCGGGCCATGAAGTAGGAAGTGAGCTTGCTGGGAAGGGACATGTCGATGACCGTGGCCCGCTGCGTGACCAGGAGCACGTCGGCGGCGTGGAGGATGTCGGAGAAGTCGCTGGCCGGCTGCGGATCGAGGAAGGCGAGGTTCGGAAGGCCTTCGGCGAGCTGTTCGAGCGCTCGGCGCTGGTTGCCGTCCCCCATGAGGACGAAGCGCAGTCGTGGTTGCCGGCGCAACGCGACGCGGGCCGCGACGACGACCTGTTCCAGTCCTTGCTTCAGGCCCATGTTTCCTGCATGCAGGGCCACAACGTCGCCGGGAGCCCAGCCGAGACGGGCACGGATGGCTTCCCGTGGGCGCCCCGGCGCCGGGACATGTGACCAGTTCGGAAGATGCTCGAGACGACCGGCGGGGACGCCGCGCGCCTCGAGGTAGGGGCGGAAGGCCTCGGCGACGATGCCGACACGAGCGGCACCGCGGGCGGCCCAGCCTTCGACAGCGCCGACGGCGCGGGCGGAGGCGGCGCCACCGGCGATGCCGGTCTGGCGCCCGGCGGGCCCGAGCAAGTCCTGGAAGAGGAGCACGTACGGGACGCCGTAGCGGCGGGACGCGACGCGGGCGAGCACGGCGCTCGCGACGCTCGGGACGATCCCGAGGACGGCATCGGGCCGGGCCAGCCGAAGTGAGCGCAGCGAGTTCGCGAGGACGGTGGCCTCGAACACGGCGCGGTGGAGCGCGGACTGGCGAGCTGAGACGACCTGGCGATAGCGGACCACCGAGACGCCGCGGATGGACTCATGGAGGGAGAGCTTTCGCCGATAGCCATCCCGGACGGACCAGTGGGGGTAGTACGGCATGCCGGCGACGACGGTGACCGCCATCCCCTCCTGTACGAGGTGCTCGGCGAGCGCGGTGGTGTACGGCGCGATCCCGGTCTCCTCGGGCCAGTAGTTGAGGCCGAAGATCGTGACGCGGGGAACGGAGGATGGGCGCGGCGGCGCGCTCACCATGCGCCCCGCCCGGTAATCACAGCGGGGATGGTGAGGACGAGCACACGCAGGTCCAGCAGGAAGCTACGGCGTTGCACGTACTCCAGATCGAGCTCGATCCAGCGCTCGAAACTCAGGTTGGAGCGGCCGGAGACCTGCCACAGGCCGGTCAGCCCGGGCCGCACCGAGAGCCGCTCGCGTTCGCGCGCGGAGTAGGCGGTGACTTCTCCAGGGAGGGGCGGACGCGGTCCGACGAGACTCATATCGCCTCGGAGAACGTTCCATAGCTGCGGCAACTCGTCGATGCTCGTCTTGCGGAGCACTCTTCCGATCGTGGTCACGCGGGGATCGCGGCGGATCTTGAACACTGGGCCGGAGCACTCGTTGCTCGGCAGCAACGCGTCTCGGGCGGCCTCCGCGTTGTACACCATCGTGCGGAACTTCCAGCAGGTGAACGACGCCCCTCCACGGCCACAGCGGGCCTGGCGGAAGAGCGCCGGGCCGCTCGACGTGGCCTTCACCACGAGGAACGTCGCAAGCAGCAGTGGCGACAGGAACACGAGCAGGCCCGCCGCTATGAGGATGTCGAACGTCCGTTTGGTGACCTCGTAGATCGGGCGAGCGGCCGGGGCGAGCTGGATCGTGACGGAGTCGCCGTCGCGAGCCGACGAACGCGCTGTCTCTCCGAGTGGCGGTGGTTGCCCGAAGTCGGGCGCCGCCTGCGGATCCGCCCGCGGCAGGGTCCAACCGGGCGTGGCGGCGAGCAGCGGCTGACCGCGGACCGCCCCGCTCTCGAGTCCGGTACGCCTCGACACGGGGTCAACCGTTCCGGCTCGCGCGCCGCCGAGCGACAGCCGCGAGCGCGACCGCACCCGCTACAGCCGAGGCAGCGACGAGGCTCGCGAGCAGGAGATCCGACCGTGACTCATCCGGCCGGGCGCCGAACCCCGTGCTCGGCGGACGTGGCGTCGATGCGAGCGCACCGCCGGCGACGGGCGCCCCCGTGGACGTGGCGGACGGTGTCGCTGCGCCCTGGACCGTGACGGTGATCTGGGCGGCGGGCCCCTGCGGGCACGTGACGCGCACCACGATGGCGCCGGGGGTACTACCCGTGAACAAGTCGGCCCTGCCGGTCGCGGGGTCGGCGGGGTCGTTTCGCACGGTCAAGCGTGCGTCGGCACCAGGCTGGGAGGCGATCGCGGGTACACAAGCCTGGGCGCCGGTGGGGGTCTGCAGAGAAATCGCGAAGATGCGCTGCTGGCGCGATTCGCCGGGCGGGAGCGCCCCCTGGGGGCTCTGGATACGCCAGATGATGGTGACGATCGAGTTCGGCGAGGGAGTGGGGTCAGTCACCGACACCACGGCGGTATCAGCCGGTGGCGGGTACTGGGCGGAAACGCCGCTGCCGCCGACCCATAGCGCGATTGCCGAAGCTGCGAACAGGATGACCCCGAGGCGCGTCATGGAGACCTCCCGCGTTTAAGACTTACTCCAGCAGCCACCACCTATTGGTCTTGATGTCGTATTAAATCGTTGGTTAGTGTGATACTCACGAAATGAACCTCGCCTGTCAAGTCATGCAGCCCGGGCGTACTGCCCGCGTGCTCCGGTTGACTGATCCCGGCGGGAGCTCGTCCTCGACGGGATCGGCGCGTGCCGTGGTATCCGCAGCACGCGCGAAACCCCGGATCACGGGACACGTGCGGCGGTGACGGAGACGGCACTGGTAGGTGCACTCTGGCGGCGACTGGTTGGACTCCGGGCCAGAAGCCCGGACAAGCCACGCTGGATCACAAGCGACCTCGCTGTGTGGGCAGCGGGCGAGCGAGGCTCGTGGCAGTGGCTGCACAGCGCGGGGTTCCGGGCGGCAGTTGACCTGCGGACGAACGAGGAGCGGGGCGTCATCGACGAGGCTGTCCCGCCCGGGTTCGCCTTGCGCTGCCTGCCGATCCGCGATGGCGGGGCGCCGCCTGTGAGCCAGCTGCTGGAGGTCAGTGATTGGATTGTCGAGCGGATCCGGGAGGGATCCCGCGTGGTCGTCGGCTGCCGCGAGGGCCGGGGCCGGAGCGCGCTTGTTGCCTGCTCGACGCTGATGCGTCTAGGGTATTCGCCAGACGCCGCGTATCGTTTCGTGAGACGAGGGCAGCCTCGTATTGCGTTATCCGACGTTCAGGTCGATGTGTTGGAGGAACTTAACCGATCGGCAGAAGCGTACTGAGGAGAGCAGATGGAGCTTCGAGGGTACATCGACCTGCTGCGACGACGGTGGTGGGTATTCCTCCTCGGGCCGCTGCTCGCCGGCGGCACCGCCTACGTAGTCTCCGGTTCAATGACGCCGACGTATTCCGCGACGGCGACGCTGCTGGTCAACCAGACGCAGGTGCCCGGCGTTGTGCAGTACAACGACATCCTGACCTCGGAACGGCTCACGAATACCTACGCGGAGCTGGTGGACCGGGACCCGATCCTGCGGGAGGTCATCAGGCGGCTCGGGCTCACGGTGGACGAAGGGACGCTCGCGGCAAAGGTAAGCGTGTCGGTCGTCCGGAACACGCAGCTGCTGAAGGTGTCGGCGCGCGATCACAGTCCGGTCCTGGCGGCGAGCATTGCCAACGGGGTGTCACAGGCATTCATCGATGACAACGCGGCGGAGTCGACACAGCCGGGTACGGTCTCTGTCGTTGAGCAGGCCACACAGCCGACGGCACCCGTCAGTCCGAACGTGCTCGTCAACGTGGTGCTGGGCGCACTGCTCGGGCTCGTCGTGGCGGGAGGGATCGTCGCGCTGCAGGAGTACCTGGACGACACGGTGAAGTCCGCGAGCGACGTGGAGGCGCTCACGGGGACATCGATGATCGCAGCGATCGGGCGGCTGCCCGGGAAGGCGCGGGGCAACAAGTCGCGACCGAGCCTGAGTGCTCTGTCCGCGGCGGAGTCGGCAGAGTCGTACCGGCAGTTGCGGACGAACATCCACTTTGCGGCGGTGGCGCAGCCGCTCAAGACGATCCTGGTAACCAGCGCGAATCCGCAGGAGGGGAAGTCGACGAGTGTGGCGAACCTGGGTGTCGTGCTCGCGCAGGCGGGGCAGCGGGTCATCGTTGTGGACACAGACCTGCGGCGCCCCTTTCTGCACACGTTCTTCCGCATTCCGAACTCATTCGGTCTGACCGGCCTGCTGCTGACCGAGGCCGAGGAGCCAGACGTGGCACTGGTCGCGACGCGGATCCAGAACCTGATGGTGCTGCCCTCGGGTCCCCGGCCGCCAAACCCATCGGAGCTGCTGACGTCGCCAGCGATGGCGCGCATGATCGAGCGGCTCGCGGGACGTGCGGACTACGTGCTGTTCGACAGCCCGCCGATCCTCGCGGTGACCGACGCGAGCATCCTTGCGGCGCGGACCGACGCGGCCGTACTGATCGCGGAGCGCGGGAAGACGCGGACGGAGGCGCTTCGTCGCGCGCACCAGGCACTGCTGCAGGCGAACGCCCGAGTCCTCGGCGTGGTCGTCAACAAATCGAGCGGCCGCGGCTCAGCGTACGGGTACTACGGGCATTACCGACCGCGGCCCGAGCCGCCCACCGATCAAGCACAGTCGCAATCATCGGTCGCCAGCGAGTAGCCCTGGGCCGGGCCGACCCACGGACGAGCAGCATCCCAGCCTCCGAGAGGGCGGCCGGCGTCGCGAGGCGGGGGCCGTGGCGCGGGTGACCGGGACGGTGTGGCGCCTTCGTCGGGTCAGGTGGCTCGTGGCCGTCGTGCTGGGCGTCCTGGTCCTCGTCGAGGCGGGGCGGTGGCTGTCGTTTTACCAGCATGCTTCGCGGGCGCAGGACTCGCTGGCGCAGCTCGAACGGCAGCTCGACCGCGACGCGTTGCCGCTGTCACCGGAGGCGGCGATCGAGGCCCGAGAGCGGCTGGTGCGTGCGGAGATGGACCTGCGGACCGCCTCAGAACATGTGGGGAGCGACCCGCTGATGGCGCTGGCGCGGCGGTTGCCGGTCCTCCGGACGCAGGCCGTGGCCCTCACGGGGTTGATCCAGGCGGCGCACTCCAGCGCCGCAACTGGCGTCCTCGCTGCGGAGGTCCTCGTCGCGTACAGCACCCGGGATGACGACCCAGAGCGCACCGCGGTACAGGAGGGCGTCGCGTTCATCGAGAGCCAGGCCGAGCCGATGGCCCGGGTCCGGGAATCGCTGAACCGCACGGAGGGTCTGCAGGCGCGGATACCGCACGGTCTCGCCGGACCGCTCGAACGGCGACGCGACCGTCTGGCGGAGGCGGTCGGGCGGATCGATGAAGTGGTGGGCGGCTACGAGCAGGCACGTACGATGCTGCCGAGCCTGCTGGGATTCGACCGACCCCGCACCTACCTGGTGCTGGCGCAGAACGACACGGAGTTGTTTCCCTCGGGTGGCCTGATATCGAACTATGGCATCGTGACGTTCGATGACGGGCAGCTGGTGGAGATGCGCTTTGAGTACTTCACTGAGCTGTTCCGGCGGTGGCAGCAGGCATCCGGCAGCGAGTACATCGAGCCACCTGCGCCGCTCAGGGACTACCTGCTCCGCGGAACCACGTGGGCGCTGGGGGAGGCGGGCTGGTACCCGGACTTCCCGACCACGGCCGAGCTCGCGCGGTCATTCGTCGAGAAGGGCGGGGGGCCGTCCGTAGACGGGGTGATCGCGATCGACCTTCGTTTCGTGGAGGCGCTGCTGCGCGACCTGGGAGCGGTGACCGTCCGCGACTACGGCAGTGTCCGGGTGTCCGCGGACAACCTCGATACCGTGGTCCTGGAGCAGACGCGGTCGGAGACGCTGGTGCCGGGGGCGGCGGGGAAGGCGTTTCTCTCCTCGCTGGCGGAGGAGATCCTGCGGCTGGTCTTCGCGACGCCGGACGATGAGTGGCTCGGGCTGATCGAGACGCTGAGCCGAATGGGGGCGGAGCGTCACCTCCAACTGCAGTTCGACGACGACCGGCTTCAGGCGGGCGCGCGGGAGTACGGGTTGGATGGCGGGATGGCGGACCCGTCCGGGGACTATCTGATGCTCGCGGATACGAGTGTCGGCAGCACGAAGTTGAACCTGATTCTGGAGAACGCGATCGATGTGGGCATCCGCCTCGACGGAACCGGCGCAAGATCATGGGTGGCGTACGCAACCGCGAACCCGTTCGACGAGTGGCGACAGGGACGCGACCCGCTGCTGGTGCGTGCGCTGATGCTCGACGGTGTCTATGGGAGTTACCTGCGCTTGTACGCCCCGGCGCAGGCGAGCCTGACGGATCTGTGGGTGGACGGGGAGCCGGCCGGGCCGCATCAGTCCTCAGAGGAACATGGGCGGGCGGTGTTCGGACGCTACACGCCGCTTGGACCGGGCGAGACGTCAATCGTGGAGTTCTTCTACGAGTCGGCAGGCGTGGTCGAGACGCTGGACGACGGCTGGCAACGCTACCGCTTGTACGTGCAGAAGCAGGCGGGCACCCGGGCGATCCCGCTCCGGGTGGCGATCACTCTGCCGGAGGGTTCGATGGTGCGTTCGACCACACTCGATGGGGAGCCGGTGATGCTTCCCGTCAATAGCGATCTCCGAACCGACCGCATTATCGAGATCGAGTTCAGACCCCCTCGATAGAGTCGCTGGCCTCAGGTTGCGCTCGGGACCGGAACCTCGGGCTTCTCGTGGCCGGCGCCGCCCATTTCGCGGCGCTCGACCGCTCGGGGGGACTCGGACAGCAGTGGCGCCAGCCGGCTATCGGGCCTCGATGGACGTACCAGCGGGGATGAAACGCCCCCACGCGCCGGTCCTCGAGATCCGGTACATCCTCGTGTATCTGTCCGTGACGGACGGCGTGCGACCGCCGTTACCGAGAGGTGGCGGGGTACGAGTTCCGGGGAGTGCGGAGGCCCGTTACCCATTCAGCGGACCACAAGGGGTGGGGGGAATGGAGCGGGAGACGAGATTCGAACTCGCGACCCTCTGCTTGGGAAGCAGATG
>JBFWSN010000018.1:0-50237 GCA_050248355.1 Dehalococcoidia bacterium | reverse complement strand
AGACGAGATTCGAACTCGCGACCCTCTGCTTGGGAAGCAGATGCTCTGCCAACTGAGCTACTCCCGCTCGGGGACGGACATCATACCTCGGGGGCGGAGGTGATGGCGAGGTTGAGGCCGAAGGCGCGAGCGAAGCGTTTGCGGAAGGGGGAAGGGTCCCAGCCGGGGGGGAGGTCAGCCTCGATGGTCGCTTCGGCGGCGGCGGTGTCGACGGTGAGGCCGAAGTGGAAGGCCCCCGGCGGCAGGCGTTGCTCAAGCTCGTCGGCGAGGTGCAGGAGCGTGCTGGCGCAGGCGAGGGGGGCGCGGTCGTCCTCCGTGACGAGGGGGGCATAGGCGACGGGGTCATAGCGCTCGGAGTTGGCGCCGCGCACGAGGGCACCGAGCAGGGCCTGCTCGCGGTGGGTGAAGCCATCGAGGCCACGGGCGAGGATGATGCTCTCGGTATGGCGATGGCGGTTGTAGTAGTCGATGCCGCGACCGAGGTCGAGGAGGGCGGCGGCGACGGGAAGCAGCGGGGTGACGTCGTCCTCGGGCCGCCGGAGGGCAGAGGCGGCGCGGGTAGCGATGATCCCGCGGCGTGCCGCCGCGGCGGTCGTGTCGGGGGCGAAGCGGGCGAGCGCGCGGTCGACGGCGGCGGCGCGCAGCTCGGGGATCGGGACGAGGGCGCCGTGGAGGTGGGCGATCGCGGCCCCCTCGCGGAGTCCCTGACCGGAGACGACGATCTCGTCCACGCGGAGGTGGTCTAGCAGGGCCTGGATGACCAATGCGCCGGCGACGATGTTGTCCGCACGATCCTCGTTGAGTCCGGGGACGGCGACACGCGCGGAGCGCGTCATGGCAGCAAGGTCGCTGGTGATCTCATCGAGACGGACGCGGGTGAGGGCGTAGCCGTGCAGGTGGGGGAGCGGGTAGCCATAACGGACACGCGCGATCTTGGCGAGGTTCCGGATGGCGCCGCCAGTACCGACGAGGCGCGCGCGGCCCTTGAGTCGGCTGAGTCCGACGCGCGCGATTTCGCGGGCGATGTGTTTCCGGAGGGCGCGCAGCTGGCTCGCAGCGGGCGGGTCGCCGGTGAAGAACTCGTCTGTCAGGCGGACCGCGCCGAGTTGCAGTGTCGCGAGGGTGTCCGGGGCGCGGTCGCGAAAGCTGACGACCTCGGCGCTGCCGCCGCCGAGGTCGACGAGTACGCCCTCGGTGACGGGGAGGCTATGGAGGGCGCCCAGGAAGGCGAGTCGCGCCTCCTCTTCGCCGGGGACGATGCAGAGGTCGAGACCGAGGCGGGCGCGCACGGTCGCGACGACTTCGGCGGCGTTGGCGGCGTCCCGGACAGCGGAGGTGGCGACCGCGGCGATTTCCGTGGCGCCCGCCGTGCGCGCGATGGCGAGGAACTCGCGCAGGACATCGACGGCGCGGGTGACCGTGTCCGGGCTCAAGCGCCCGGTCTCACGCACATCGCGGATCAGACGGGGAACGGCACGGGCCTCCTGTACGACCTCGAGAGCAGCGCGGCCGTCGGTATCGATGACCGCGATTCGCATGGAGTTAGAGCCGACATCGATTGCGGCGATGCGGGTTTCCACCAACGAGCGTGCTCCGTCCCAGGGGGTGTCGTGCCTCGATCTTCACGGTAGCGCGACAGGCCAGCGGGTGCGAGTAAGGGCGTGCGCTGCCCCCTCGGCTGGGGGCCGCGCTACACTGGCGGGCACACTGACGACAGCGACGGTCCGCGCACGCGGGCCGTTGTGATCCGGGCCCATGCGTGGGCCCTCGTGGGACCGGGGCCGCGAACATGATTCGTGACGAGGTGCAGGAGCTGGTGGCGCAGGCGCTGGCGGCGGCGCAGGAGGCGGGCGACATTCCGGTGTTCGCTGTGCCGGAGATCCAGGTGGAGCACCCGGCGCGCGTGGAGCACGGTGACTACTCGGCGAACCTGCCGCTGCGGATCCAGGGTCTCGCGCGGATGAAGGCCGTGGACGTCGCGGAATCGCTGCGGCGGCACGTGCCGGCGCACGTGGCGGTCGCGGACGTGCGGGTAGCGCCGCCGGGATTCCTCAACTTCTACCTCGACGGGGCCTGGCTGGCCTCGCAAGTCACGGAGATCGCGGCAGCCGGATCGGACTACGCCGGGAGCGCGGCCGGCGCGGGGCGGCGGTTGCAGATTGAATACGTATCGGCGAACCCGACGGGGCCAGTGCACGTGGGGAACGGGCGCGGAGCGGCGATCGGGTCGACGCTCGCGCGCGTGCTGCGGGCCGCGGGCTATGACGTCGAAGAGGAGTATTACGTCAACGACGCGGGGACTCAGGTCGCGATCTTCGCGCGGACGCTATACGCGCGGTATCAGCAGCTGTTCGGACGCGCAGTCGAGATCCCGGAGAACGGATATCCGGGGGAGTACATGGTGCAGATCGCGGAGCGCATCCGGGAGCTGCACGGGGACCGGTTCCTGCGGCCGGCGGGTGAGGAGACCAGCGCGGAGCTTGGCGAGCTGGGTATCCAGCTCATGGTCGACCAGATCCGGGACGACCTCGAGCTCCTGCGCGTGGGATACGACCGATGGTTCTCCGAGCGTTCGTTGCAGACCGAGGGCGGGCCGTACTCCGAGGTGATGCGGATCCTCGAGGAGCGAGGCCATATCGTGCGGCGCGAGGGAGCGGTGTGGTTCGCCTCGTCGCAGCTGGGGGAATCGAAGGACAACGTGCTGATCCGGTCGGACGGTGTGCCGACATATTTCGCCTCGGACGTTGCTTATCATTATGACAAGTTCGTCCTCCGGGGGTTCGACCGGGTGATCGACATCTGGGGGGCGGACCACCAGGGGCACGTGTCACGAGTCAAGGCGGCGGTCACCGCCGTCGGCGGGAACGGCGATGACCTGGACGTGCTGCTCTACCAGCTCGTCACACTGAAGCGCGGGTCTGAGGTCGTGCCGCTGTCGAAGCGAGCGGGCGAGATCGTGACGCTGCGCGACGTGGTGGCGGAGGTCGGTGCGGACGCGGCCCGGTTCTTCTTCCTGTCACCCTCGGCGGGGTCGACGATGGACTTCGACCTGGAGCTGGCGAAGCGGCAGAGCGACGAGAACCCGGTGTACTACGTGCAGTACGCGCACGCGCGGATCTCGAGCATCCTTGGGAGGGCCACTGCCGAGGGGGTGAGCTCGGACGGCGCGGACACCTCGTTGCTCACGCACGAGGCGGAGCAGGCGCTGCTGCGGAAGCTGCTGCTGTTGCCGGAGGTGGTGGAGCAGGTGGTGACGTCGCTGGAGGCGCACCATTTGCCCGCGTACGCGCAGTCGCTGGCGCAGTCGTTCCACGTGTTCTACACCCAGTGCCGCGTGATCACCGAAGACGTGCCGCTGACGAAGGCGCGACTGGCGCTGGCGGAGGCGACGCGGACGGTGCTGGCGCGGACGCTGGACCTGATGTCGATCAGCGCTCCGGAGCAGATGTAGGCGGCTGCTACCGGCGGTCATGGGCGCCCGGGCGCTCAGCCCTCCGGGGCGGGATGGCAGCAAGCCTGTCCCGACTACTCGTCGACCGTCGGGCCGCTGTACAAGATCTCGAACTGCAGGCGGTCGGGTGACTCGAAGATGATCTGGTAGTACGTCTCGCCGTCGTTTACGAACTCGGGACGATGGCGCGGGGTCTCGAAGAGCAGGTCGATGCCCTGGCCGCGCAGCCACGCGCCGACCTCGTCGACGTCCGCCGGGGCATCCGTACCGATGCCGATTGATTCATCCCCGGGCCGTCGTAGTCGTTGGTCGACGCGTTCGCTTCGTGGAACCAGATGCTGTCTTTTCCGGCGCCGCCAAAGCCAAAGAACCCGTCCCCCTCGTAGATGACGGGCCAGCCGAGGAGGCCGAAGAGCTCTCGATAGAAGGCACTGTTCTCCGGATCGATGTTCAGCTGGACGTGCGCGAGATGGGTCCGCACGGCGGGCGCTCCTTCCGTGACCGCACCGCGTACCGGCGGTGCCGCCGCAACGGTTCGCCAATCATCTTGGAACATTAGTTCTCCGGCCGCAAGATGGAGGGCCGAGACGCCGATAGTCTCTGCGGAACTCCGTCAGGCGGCGGGGAGGCGAAGGGTAAACGTGGAGCCGCGGCCCGGGGTGGACACGACGGCGGTGGAGCCGGAATGGGCGTCGACGATGCCGCGAACGATGGCGAGGCCGAGGCCGGCACCATCGTGGCTCTCGCCAGTGCGGGTGCGGGAGCGCTCCGCCCGGAAGAAGCGATCCCAGACGCGCGGGAGGTCTTCGGCGGCGATGCCCTGACCGGTGTCACGGACGTGGAGGGCGACTCCCTCGCGGACGGGTTCGACGACGACGGTGACTGAGCCCTCGGGCGGGGTGTAGGCGAGAGCGTTGCTCACGAGGTTGCGGACTGCGCGCTCGATGAGAGCGCCGTCGAGGGAGGCTGCGGGAACGGCGGCGCGAACCTCGAGGGCGAGGGTGATACCGCGGGCGGCGGCCTGGGCTTGCATGGCGTCGACGACCTCGGCCGCGATCTCGTCGAGCGCGAGGGAGCGGCGGGCCAGTTGCAGGGAGCCGGCGTCGAGCTGGGAGAGCTGGAAGAGGTCGTCGATCATCGCGCCGAGGCGTTCCGCCTCGCGGCGCATGGCGTGGTGGTAGCGCCTCACCTCGGCCTCAGCGGTGACGACGTCGTCGTCGAGGGCTTCGGCCATGGCGCGCATAGAGGCGAGCGGCGTGCGGAGGTCGTGGGAGATGGCGATGGTGAAGTCGCGGCGGTCGCGCTCGAGGGCGGCGCGGGCGAGCTCGGCGGCCTGAAGGCGATCGGCGAGGATGTTGACGTCGCCGGCCAGACGGGCGACCTCGTCGCGGCCGACCGCAGGGACGCGGGTGTCGTAGCGACCGAGGGAAAGGACGCGCACAGCCTCCGTCACGGAGTGCAGGCGGCGGGTGATGGTGGTGGCGACCCAGGTGCTGAACCCGAGCGAGATGGTCGCGCTCACCGCGACGAGCGCGATGAGCAGGCCGAGGTCGTGATCAGTCGACACGAACATGAGCTGGGAGACGATGAAGACGTTGAGGAGGCCGACGAGGGCGCCGATGAGCCCTCCGAGGGCGACCTTCGTGCGCAAGGTGAGGGCGCCGGCGCGGTCGGCTGCCTGGACGCCGGCGGCGCCGCCGAACAGCGTCGCCGCGCCAGAGAGGGCGATATACAGCGCGAGGGCGCGGAGGTCGCCGGCGGCGGGCTGGATGAGCAACTGGGCGACGAGCAGGCCGACGAGGATGGCTGCGCCTAGCGCGAGCGCGAAAGTCGCCAGGCCGGGCGAGGGGGTGGAGGGGACGCGCAGCGCGACGTGATTCCTCATGAGCGGGCTCCAGTCTGCCGAGACATCAGCCTTCGAACTTGTAGCCCACGCCCCAGACGGTGCGGAGGAACACCGGGCGCGAAGGATCCTGCTCGATCTTCGTGCGGAGACGGCGGACGTGGACGGTCACGGTGCCCGCGTCGCCCTCGAAATCCTCATCCCAGATGGCGTCCATGAGCTGCTCGCGGCTGAAGACGCGGCCGGGGTGCTCGGCGAGGTAGGCGAGCAGGTCGAACTCGCGGGCGGTGAGGGCGACGGGCTCGCCGCGCAGGAGGACCGTGCGTTTGACCGGGTCGACCTCGAGATCGCCGAAGCGGAGGCTGCCGCGCGCGCCGGAACCGTTGACGCGCGCTGGCGCGGCGGCGCGGCGCAGCACGGCCTCGACGCGGGCGACAAGCTCGCGCGGGCTGAAGGGTTTGGTGACGTAGTCGTCCGCGCCGAGGCCAAGGCCGTTGATCTTGTCGGCCTCGCCGTCGCGGGCGGTGAGCAGAATCACAGGGGTGGCGCCGTCCTCGCGGATACGCTGGCAGACCTCGAGACCATCGATGCCGGGCAGCATGACGTCGAGGACGACGAGGTCGGGCGCGAGGCGGCGATACGCCGCGAGTCCGGCGTTCCCATCGTGGGCGACTTCGACCTCGTAGCCGTCGCGGCGGAGATAGCGCTCGACGACCTCGGCGACCATATCTTCGTCTTCCACGACGAGAATGCGCCTGGCATCGGGCATGGTGCGCCTCCGTCCTCTCTCTGTAGTACGACGACGGTACGCGGGAAGACTTACCGAAGTATGACGGTGGGCTTACTGCTCAGTCCGCAGCGAGGCGGTCCTCGACGGCCCGCACCTTGGCCTCGAGCGCATTCTCGACACCGGGGCGGAGGTCGGCCTTGAGGACCAGACTCGCGCGGCCGGTGCGCGCGGCGACGGCGAGCGTGGCAGCTCTGACAACCGCCATGACCTCGTCCCATTCGCCTTCGATGGTGGTGAACATGGAGTCGGTGCGGTTGGGCAGTCCGGACTCGCGGACGATGCGTACCGCATCGGCGACGGCGTCGCTGACCGACGTGGAGGCGGTGCCGATGGGGGTGACTGAGAAAGCGACGAGCATGGAGACTCCTCGATGCGGGCCTGACCGGCTCAACACGAAGCGAGTAAGATAGCGACGCCCGGGCCGAACGCTCGGGCGCAGTCACGACGCAATCCTCGGGAGGAATGCACCTTGGTCGCTACGGACAAACCATACACGACGATCGGGACGCGGCCGGTGCGGCCGGACGGCGCGGACAAGGTCACGGGTCGGGCGCAGTACGGCGCGGACATCTCGTTGCCGGGGATGCTGTTCGGGCGCGTGAAGCGCAGCCCGCACGCGCACGCGCACATCAAGAAGATCGACGTGTCGAAGGCGCTGGCGCTGCCCGGCGTGAAGGCGGTGATCACGAACGCCGACTTCCCGGCGGCGGAGGACGTGGTCGAGGATCTGGGCGAGAGCACAACGAGCCTGAAGTGGCTGCTCGACAACATCCTGGCCTCGGACAAGGCGCTGTACCAGGGCCACGCGATCGCCGCGGTGGCGGCGACGGACCCGCACATCGCTGAGGACGCGCTGCAGCTGATCGAGGTGGAGTACGAGCTGCTGCCGCCGGTGATGAACGTGCGCGACGCGATGCTGGAGTCGGCGCCGCTGCTGCACCCGGACATGCGGACGGTGAAGATGCTGGCGCGCTTCGTGCCGGGCCCGGAGCGGGGCGACCGGCCGACGAACATCGCGAGCACGCTGCAGTTCAAGAACGGCGACGTGGAGCAGGGGTTCGCGGAGTCGGACATCATCCTCGAGCGGGAGTTCGAGACGACGATGACGCACCAGGGGTATATCGAGCCGCAGAACGGGACGGCGTTCTGGAACTCGGACGACGAGCTGACGGTGTGGACGAGCACCCAGGGCGCGTTCTCTGTGCGGGACCAGACGGCGAAGATCGTGAAGCTGCCGGTGTCCAAGGTGCGCGTCGTTCCGATGGAGATCGGCGGCGGGTTCGGGGGGAAGATCCCTGTGTACCTGGAGCCGCTGGCGGCGATCCTGTCACGGCAGACGGGACGTCCGGTGAAGATGAGCATGAACCGCGAGGAGGTATTCGAGGGTACGGGGCCGACCTCGGGCGCGTACCTGCGGGTGAAGCTCGGGGCGAAGCGTGACGGGACGTTCATGGCCTCGGAGGCGTTCCTGGCCTACGAGGGCGGGGCGTACCCGGGATCGCCCGCAGGCGGTGGCGCGGTCTGCATCTGGGGGCCTTACGACATCCCGAACATTCTGGTGGACGCACTCGACGTCGTCGTGAACAAGCCGAAGGTCGCGGCGTACCGCGCGCCGGGCGCACCCGCCTCGGAGTATGCGTTCGAGTCGCTGGTGGACGAGCTGGCGGAGATGCTCGACATGGACCCGATGGACCTGCGTTTGAAGAACGCGGCCACGGAGGGGACGCGGCGCACGGACGGCACGGTGTTCGGTGTGATCGGCAACATCCAGACGATGGAAGCCGTGAAGAACAGCGACCACTACCGCTCCGAGATGCAGGGCAAGCACCGCGGACGCGGCGTGGCGATGGGGTACTGGGGCAATGCGGGGATGGAGTCCTCGGCGTATGCCTCGGTGGTCGCGGACGGCACGGTGGCGCTGGTGATTGGCGCGACGGACATCGGCGGCAGCCGGGCTTCGCACGCGATGCAGATGGCGGAGACGCTGGGCATCCCGTACGAGGACGTGAAGCCGAAGGTCGTGGACACGGACTCGGTCGGGTACACGGGCGTCACCGGCGGCAGCCGGACGACGTTCGCGGGCGGCTGGGCCGTTTACGAGGCGGCGATGGACATCCGCAGCCAGCTCGAAGAGCGGGCCGCGGCGATCTGGGAGGTCGACCGCAACCTCGTGCGGTACGAGGACGGCGGCGTGAACGGCCCCGACGGGAAGCGGTTCAGCTTCCGGGAGCTGGCGGGGCAACTGCCGCACACGGGCGGGATGATCCAGGGCCGGGCGGACATCAACAAGAGCACGCAGGGCCCCTCGTTCGCGGCGCACATCGCGGACGTGGAGGTCGACCCGGAGACGGGCAAGGTGCAGGTGCTGCGGTACACGGCGATCCAGGACGTCGGGACGGCGGTGCACCCCTCGTACGTGGAGGGGCAGATCCAGGGTGGCGCGGTGCAGGGCATCGGGATGGCGCTGTCGGAGGAGTACTTCTACGACGAGCAGGGACAGATGCGCAACGCGAGCTGGCTCGACTACCGGATGCCGACGACGCTGGACCTGCCAATGATCGAGACGATCCTCGTGGAGGTCCCCAACCCCGGTCATCCCTACGGGGTGCGGGGCGTGGCCGAGGTCCCGATCGTGCCGGCGCTGGCGGCGGTGGCGAACGCGATCTATCACGCGACCGGGCTGCGGATGCGAAAGCTGCCGGCGTCGCCGCGGGCGGTGCTGGAGGAGATGTTGGACAACCCCTCCTAGGACAGTGGCCTGAGGGTGAAGCGAAGGCCGAGGAGGGTGACCTCCTCGGCCTTCGTCATTGCGGGGACTTCTCCAGCGCTCTGCGATGCGGTGATCGGGGCGCCCGCAGGTGAATCGGGCCTCCTCGCTCACAGCGTGCGGGAGGTAGCCCGCTCGAGGCGGCGCAGGCGCAGCAGACTGCGGCCACGTAGGCCGCCGGCGCCTGGGGACCATCCGAGCATGCCGGCGGATGCGCGCAGCCGTGGAGCGCGTATGCTCGGAGCGGTTGCAAACGCGTTGACGGGTGGGGGGAACGCGGGTGGGCGGGGCACGTCTGATCTTCGTGATGGCGGTGCTATCGTTGCCGGCGATCGCGCTCCGGCTGACCGGGACGCACCTGGGCACGGTGGCCGACACATCGGTGTTCGGGCTGGCGATCGTGGCGGCCGCGTTCCTCCTCGCGTGGGGAGCGGAAGCGGCCGAGGTCGATATCTCGCAGGCGCTGGCGGTAGCGTTCGTGGCGCTGATCGCCGTGCTGCCCGAATACGCGGTGGACATGACGTTCGCGTGGAAGGCCGGAACCGACCCGGAGTTCGCGCCATACGCGGTTGCGAACATGACGGGTGGCAACCGACTGCTCATCGGCGCGGCCTGGCCGATGGTGTTTCTGTTGTTCTGGTGGCGCGCGCGACGGCACGTCATGCGCCTGGAGCATGGACACGCGATCGAGATCGCGACGCTGGCGGTGGCGACGCTCTACTCGTTCACGATCCCGCTGAAGGGCGAGATTGCGCTGTACGACACGGCGATCCTCGCGGCCCTGTTCATCGGGTACGTGTACATCATCGCAAAGGCGCCGACGGAGGAGCCGGAACTGATCGGACCCGCACGGACGATCGGCACGCTGCCGATGTACCAGCGGCGGGCAACCATCGTGATCATGCTGGTGTACGCAGCAGGAGCGATCTTCGCGTCAGCGGAACCGTTCGCGGAGGGGCTGGTGCATAGCGGCGTGCAGCTGGGGATCGACGAGTTCCTGCTGGTGCAGTGGCTCGCGCCGCTCGCGTCGGAGGCGCCGGAGTTCCTGTTCGCGGGGATCCTGGCGAACCGCGGACGAGCCGGGGTGGCGATGGGGGCGCTGCTGTCCTCGAAGGTGAACCAGTGGACGCTGCTCATCGGTGGTCTGCCGCTGGCGTACGCGATCTCGAAAGGCGGCTTCCACGGTCTGCCGCTGGACACGCGGCAGACCGAGGAGGTGTTCATCACCGCGGCACAGTCGGCGTTCGCGGTGGCGATCCTCGTCAGTCTGAGCATCAACCGGTGGGAGGCGATCCTCCTGTTCACGCTGTTCATGATCCAGTTCGTGATCCCGGTGGAATCGATCCGAATGGTGATCGCAGGGATCTACATGGTGCTCGCGGTCACGATCCTGATCCGTGAGCGCGCACACGTCGTGCACCTGCTGCGGCAGGCGCGGCGGACCATTGCCGGCGACCATACCGAGCTGGCAATGGAGGGCGCGACCGGGGAGCGCTAGCGGGGGGCCCCGGTCGCCGGGGGCAGCCGCAGCAGCTGGCCCGGGATGAGCTGAAGGTCATTCGCTGTGGCCAGCGCCTCGGCGGTCACGCCGTACCTCGAGGCGACCGCGTACAACGAGTCGCCCTGCAGGACGAGGTGCTCTCGGACGGCCTCGCGGGGCGGACGGAGCCCTCGCGGCTGGCTGGACGGCGGGATGCGCAGCACCTGTCCTACCTGGATGAGATCCGGGTTCGCGATGCCATTCGCAGCAATGATCGCCTGCGTCGAGACGCCAAAGCGTGCAGCGATACGACTGAGGATGTCCCCCGGCTGAACCGTGTAGGTCTGCTCCGTCGAGCCGCCGTCCCCCGCTGGGGCGGCCGGGGGAGGCGGAGGCGAGGGCTCTGTCATCGGCGTGTCGGTGGCGCCGGGGATACGCAGCTCCATGCCGACGGGAACGATGTCCGGGTTGGCGATGCCGTTGGCGGCGACGAGCGCGGCGATGGTCGTACCGAAGCGCGCTGCGATGGCGCCGAGGGTGTCGCCCGGCCGGACGACGTAGACCGCGCCGCCGGATGGGGCAGGCGGCGCCCCCTGGAGCTGCTCGAAGACGGCGGCGGCCGAACGAATGAGGCCGCCGTAGAACGCAGCCTGTCCGTTGCCGTTGTAGCCGGTGGCGAACGCCTCGTAGTTGCGCACGCGGAGCGCCTCGAGCATGGGGGACGTGTCGCCGTGCCCGCGGATGAAGTCGAACATGCCGAGAATCTGGTAGCGGATGTCGCTGCTGAAGCGATCGAACATCTCGTGGACGTTGTCGTAGCCGACGAGCGCATGGTTGAAGCCCATGATCTGGGCGATGCCCATGCTGATCGAGTAGAGGGCGGCAGGGTCATCGAGGCTGCGGGCGAAGTCGAGCACCTCCCACTCGCCGGCCTGACTGAGGTGGCAGGGCTGCCAGTCGCCACCGGGACGGCAGAAGAGGTGGCCCTGCCAGACGGTGCCGGGATCGAACTGGAAATGAGCATCGAACTCGGCGGCGCGTTCCTGGCCGAGGAAGCCTCGGAAGAGGTGGTTCTCGAAGCGGATCATCATCCGCCCATCTGGGCCCGACCCGCGACCGCCGGATTCGGTATAGAGGACAGCAACGATCGCGGCGGGGTCCAGGCCGACAATGCGGCAGAGAGCGTCGAGGAGGCCCCCATAGGCGTTCCAGGTAGCGGCGAGCGCGACGCCGAGCTGGCCGAAACCGGCGGCTTCGAGGCGGCGATCGGGCGGAGCCTCGAGCGGGGCGGAACGCAGTTCCTCGTGCTGCCAGAGGTAGTCGGTGACCAGGCCCCGAGAAGTGGCGCCGACGGCACGGGCGGCGACCCATCCACGGCCAAGGTGGCATTCGACCTCGTACCAGCCGTCACGGTCGCGGAGGATGTCGACGGCGATCCCGCGATCGAGCGAGGCGGCAGGTCGTGCATCGGCGGGTGCGGCGCGCAGCTCGGTGGGGATGATGACGACGGCGGTCCGGGCAGACATGGTGTGCTCCTCGTGCGGTCCCGATTATGGCGGTCGATCGCGCGGATATTAACAGCCCGGGCATAGATCCGGGACGACACACTTGCACCTCGGGGCGGTGGGGGCGAACGGGCAAACGCGCGGGGTTTCGTGGGACACTGGTTGCATGAACACACGGATTCTCTACTGCCCCCGAGACGGCGCACGACTGACTGATGAGCGGTTACGCGGGATTCCCGTGGACCGATGCGAGACCTGCCGGGGATCGTGGCTGGACCCGCACGAGCTGGACCGGCTGGAGGCGACGGCGGCGAACGACGACGTACGACGCGGCATGGTCACGTACGCCGAACGCCCGTCGGAGCTTTCGTGTCCGGTATGCGCGCGGCCGATGACCGCGTTCAACTATCGAGCGCACAACCTGCAACTCGAGACGTGTGTAGAGCACGGGTACTGGCTGGACGAGCACGAGGACCGCGCAGTGCTGGACCTGATCCGGGAGCGGCAGCGGGGCCTCGGTCGCGTTTCGTCCGCGGAGGCCGCCTGGGAGGCGACGCGTCGCGGTGGGGGCGGCGGGTTCGGCGAGCGGTTGCGACGGTTCTTCGGCAGATAGTCGACACGCCCGGGCGGCGGCTGTGAGTCCCCGCCGTGAGCCTTCCCGGGAGAAGCTCCGGGTCGTGGATGAGGCGCGCCAGTCGCGGGCTGTGCTCCGAGCTGCGGGGCACCTCGGCCGCTTTGCAGGCGCATTACAACGACAGGGCCAGTTCTTGACCTCTGAGCGTCACGATGGGGTTGGTAGTACTGAAAGGCCGTCATCGTGACTGAGAGCGGGTCATTCAAGGGAATGTTGTTCGGGCTCGTCGTGATCGTGTCGCTGCTGGCCGGCGGCGCGCTGACGCTGACGTTCGCGGACAGCGGCGGCAATGGCGGGGCAGCGGCACCCGCGTCGACGGCGGAGGCGACCGCGACCGACAGTCCGATCGCCATCGCGACGGTCGAGGGGCAGGGACTGCCTGGGCTCGTGGAGCGCGTGTCGGACTCGGTGGTCACGATCCGGACGACGGTGGGGACGGGGTTCCGGCAGGGTAGCGGGACCGGCACCGGCGTGGTGTTGAACAAGGACGGTCACATCGTGACCAACTACCACGTCGTCGAGAACGCGCGCGAGATTACGGTGACCTTCCGCGACGGCACGGTGGCGTCGGGGGCGGTTGTCGAACGCGACGAGGACCAGGACCTGGCGGTCGTGCAGGTGTCTGTGCCATCCGACGTACTGTCACCGGCGACGTTCGCCGACTCGGGCGGCGTGCGTCCGGGCGACCCGGTGTTCGCTATCGGAAACCCGTTTGGATTGAACTACACGGTGACTGCCGGGGTAGTGAGCGCGCTCGACCGGTCATCGCCATCCGGCGCGGGGGGGCTGACGGGGATGATTCAGACAGACGCTGCGGTCAACCCGGGCAACTCCGGCGGGCCACTCTTCAACGCCGCCGGTGAGGTGATCGGGATCAACACATCGATCGAGAATCCCTCGGGAGCGACGGTCTTCGTCGGTGTGGGGTTCGCCATCGCCTCCAACACTGTGCGCGACTTCGCTTCGGCGTTCCTCTCGCAATAGCTCGTCCGTAGCGGGCAAACCAACATTCGATCCCGGGGAGCGGGGGATGGGACAATCCACTTACTCCTCGGGATCGGATCACGTTGATGCGCGTTTTCGCCTCGGTCGTCGTGCTGATCGGCGCCATCGCGCTCTCCGCGTTGAGCGCGACGGCGTTGAGTCCGTATCCGCCTGGAAGCGTGGGGTACGACATCTCGTTCCCGCAGTGCGGGGGGACGCTCCCGTCGCAGCCGTACGCGTTCGGCATCGTGGGCGCGACGGGCGGGCGGGCGTTCACGCACAACCCGTGCCTGCGCGCCCAGTACAACTGGGCGGTGGCCAGCGGCCGACCGCCCTCGGTGTACATCAACACCAAATTCCCTTCGGGGACGACGATCGGGCAGCGAGACACGGGGCCGGCGGGGACGTGCGCGGCCACCGACTCGAGGTGTCAGGCATACAACTACGGATACAAGACGGCGCAAGACGCGGTGGCGTACGCGAAGACGCAGGGAGTGCTCGACGTCGCAACGTGGTGGTTGGATGTGGAGACCGAGAACACGTGGTCGGAGGACAAGGTGATGAACGCCGTGGTCCTCGAAGCGGCGATCGACTACCTCAGGACAATCAGCGCCTCGATCGGGATCTACTCGACGGCGTACCAGTGGGCGATCATCGCGGGGACGTACTCACCCGGGCTGCCGGTGTGGGTCGCCGGCGCCACCGACGTGACGCATGCGCAGCAACTGTGCACCACGGGATCGTTCGGGGGCGGCCAGGTGCAACTGGTGCAGTACCCGGCACCGCCGTTCTCGAAGAACGTCGTGTGCGGCGCGGCGCCCCCGGTGACGCCGACAGCGACAGCGACGAACACGGCCGTGGGCACCGGCACGGCCACACCCGCCGCCACAGCGACCGCAACCGGGACGAGCACGGTGCAGGCGCTCACGGGGGGGACCGTCCCGGCTGACGGCGGCTTCGGGCTTGCGGTGTACCGAGGCGGGGCGGTGGACGACCTCGTGACATCGACTGGCTGCCCGGTCGAGACGATGGTGCTCTACTTCACGGTGAACGGTTCGTTCGTGACGTTCATCCCGGGCTCGTCGGTCACCGCCGTGAACGCGTCGTTCCTGCTGGCGTTTCCAGGCGGGTCGCTGCCGGAACGTACGGGGTTCCTCGGGAAGTGCGTCTAGGGCGAGGCCCGCGCGCATCGTCCGTCCTCGACGGGTGTGGTCGCGGTGGGCCCTCCGGCCGTCCGTGCCGGGTTAGAGATCCGAGACCTGGGAGATGACGTCGCCCATCGCTCTGAGTACGCCCGGCTCCTGCACGCTGGCGATGGTGCCGATGGTGGTCTGCACGCCCGCCTCCGCGAAGCGTCCAATGGTGTCGACCAGCTCGTCGACGCGCTCGCCGGAGGCGCCGGGGTCCATGCGGAGCGTGATCGTGCGGTGGATATCGTCGTAGTTGCGGCCCTCGGCCTCGCAGT
Source organism: Dehalococcoidia bacterium (assembly GCA_050248355.1). GTDB lineage: Bacteria > Chloroflexota > Dehalococcoidia > UBA2979 > UBA2979 > JAIBBD01. The sequence continues at coordinate 35,318 of JBFWSN010000018.1, read as the reverse complement.
GGTCGGCGAGGATCTCGAAGCGGCGGCGTACTTCCTCGGGTGAGTCGCCGCGGACATTGCAGGCATCGCCGTAGCGGGCGACCAGGCGGAGGGTCTTCCTTTCGCCGCTACCCGCGACGAGGATGGGCGGCCGCGGCTGCTGGAGCGGCTGCGGGACGCAAAGGGTCTCCTCGAGCTGGTAGTACTGGCCTCGGAACGCGCCGTCGTTCTCACTCCACATCTGGTTGGCGATCTGGAGCACTTCATCGAGGCGCTCGAAGCGCTCCTTGAGCGGGGGGAACTCGAAGCCGAGGCCCTGGTGCTCGCGCTCGTACCAGGCCGCGCCGATGCCGAGCCAGGCACGGCCACCGGAGAGGACATCGAGGCCGGTGACCTGCTTCACGAGGTAGCCGGGGTTGCGGTAGGTAACGCCCGTGGCGAGGACACCGAGCTTGATGCGGCTGGTGCGGGCGGCGATGTAGCCGAGGATGTTGTAGGCCTCGAACATCTCCGTGTCGTGGGGGCCTACGCCGGGGATCTGGAAGTAGTGGTCCATGACGGAGAGACGGTCGAAGCCGACGCCCTCGGCGTCCGCGACGATCTCGTCGAGCTTGCCGGCGAACGTCGACATGTCGTCGACCCAGGAGAAGTTCGCGAGGTGGATGCCGAGCTTCACGGGCGCCTCCGATGGATTCAGGTGTGCGAGGGACGATACCTCAAACGGCCGGTGGAGTCCTCAACACTGGGGATGCGGAAGGGCGGGATTGCTCCCGCCCTTCGCGCGCGATGCCCCCGCGAGGACTACTTGAGGAGGTAGAGGGCGGGGTAGAAGAAGACCCAGACGACATCGACGAAGTGCCAGTACATGACGACGCCGGAGACGCCGTAGGCCTTGAGGCCACCACCGTCGTAGTAGCCCTTGCCGGCCTTGCGCCAGGCGATCCAGAGCAGGACGACGCCCGACGCGACGTGGCCAGCGTGCATACCCGTCATGGAGAAGAAGGACGTGCCATAGCCCTCGGAGATGGTGAACTCCGCGATGGACCACTCGACGACGACGCCTGCGAAGAAGGCGATGCCGAGGAGGATGGTGAGGAGCAGCATCGTGCGGCCCTGCGCGATGTTGCCATGGTGGATCGCCGTCTCGCCTCGATAGGCGGTGTAGCTGCTGAGGAGGAGGACGGAGGTGATGCCAAGGCCGAGGAGCTGGCTGATGTGGGAATCGACTTCGGTGCCGTTCATGTAGAAGCGGGCACTGAAGAGGAGGGCGAAGACCAGGGCGTCCGAGAAGAAGAACAGCCAGAGGCCGAGGCGGTTCATGCGAACCTTCTTGACCTCGTCGTGCGGCTCGTGGGCGTGGGCGGGCTGTGGTGCAGTGGCCGGGGCGGCAGTTGCCATGACTAGGCCTCCTCACCCTGCCAGACGAGGGGCAGGTGCATGAAGTACATGACGATCAGCCAGGCTTTCACGACGGCGACCGAGAAGAGAATGACGACGAGGGCGGCGGGCGAATCGAGGGCGATGGCGAAGATGTACTCGACCACCGTCATGACGGCGAGCGCCACGATGACGGTCAGGCCCCGCTTCTGATCGGCTGCCTCGGAGGCGCCGTGGTGGGAGCGGTCGCTCGAGAGCTGTCTGGTCACTGTTCCTACCTTTCCTCGGTCGCGAGGGCGACGCCACCGGCGAACGGACGGTTGTGGGCGGGGCCACCGCCGTACCCGTAGGGCGTGTCGGTGATGGTCGGAATCTCGTCGAAGTTGTGCTCCGGGGGCGGTGATGAGACCTGCCACTCGAGGGTGGTGGCGCGCCAGGGGTTGGCCTCGGCAACACGGCCTTTGACCCAGGCGGTGGCCATGTTCCAGACGAAGAAGAGGAACGAGGCCCCGAGGAGGAACGCGGCGAGGGAGATAATCGTGTTGTAGTCGGCGTACTCAGCGGGGTAGTCCGCGATGCGGCGGTTCATGCCCTGGATGCCGACGCGGAACATCGGGATGAAGGTGAGCTGGAACCCGATGAACATGATCCAGAAGTGCACCTTGCCGAGGGTCTCGCTGTACATGCGGCCTGTGATCTTCGGGAACCAGTAGTAGATGCCGGCGAACAGGGCAAAGATCTCGCCGCCGACGATCGTGTAGTGGAAGTGGGCGACGACGAAGTAGGTGTCCTGCAGGTGCAGGTCGGTGGGGACATCGGCGAGGTAGATGCCCGTGACGCCGCCCATGAGGAAGTTGAAGACGAACGCGAGCGCGAAGAGCATCGGCGTGCGGAGCCAGAGCTTGCCGGCCCATATGGTGCCGATGGCGCCCAGGAAGATGAGCCCGGTCGGGATCGAGATGAGCTCGGTCAAGACCAAGAAGGGCGCGTGCAGGTACGGAGCCATGCCGCTGGTGAAGAGGTGGTGGGCCCAGACGACGCCGGAGAGCAGGACGATGCCGATCATCGCGCCGGCGACCCAGCGGTAGGCGAACAGCGGCTTACGCGAGAGGTGCGAGAGCACCTCAAGCGCGACGCCGAATCCGGGGAGGACCATCACGTAGACGGCGGGGTGTGAGTAGAACCAGAAGACGTGCTCGTAGAGGAGCGCGCTCCCGCCCTCGGAAGAGCGGAAGAACGAGGTGTCGGCGATACGGTCGAGCAGGACCATGAGCAGGCCGGCCGCGAGCGCCTGTGTGAAGAAGAAGGAGATGAGGGACGCCGCGAAGGCGCCCCAGACAAAGATGGGGAGTCGACTCCACGTCATACCGGGAGCGCGCTCGTAGATGATCGTGACCAGGAAGTTGATGCCACCGAGGATGGACACCAACCCGAAGGTGATGACAGCGAGGTTGAAGAGCACCTGGCCATGCTTGTTCACCACGGATAGCGGCGGGTACGCGGTCCAGCCCGAGTCCCAGCCGCCCATCAGGACGGCAATGATGAGCAGGACGGCGACCGGGGGGACGAACCAGTAGGAGAGCGCGTTGAGCCTCGGGAAGGCCATATCGCGCGCGCCGATCATGATCGGCACGAAGTAGTTGCCGAAGCCACCGAGGAGGATGGCTACGGCGACGGCGGTCATGGTGATGCCGTGGAACGACATGGCGGCGTTGTACTGGTCAGCGGTGAAGAACTGCTCGCCATCGCGCATGAGCTCGAGGCGAATCAGCATCGCGGTGAGGCCAGACAGCAGGAAGATGACGACGAAGGTCACGGAGTACTGAACGCCGATCACTTTGTGGTCCGGGCTGAAACCGAAGTACCGCTTCCAGCCGGTGAGGGTGTAGGGCTTCGCTTCGAGGCCGAACCACTCGCGGCCCCAGTGCTGCCAGCCGCCGACTCCGGCGACCCAGCCAACGAGGGCGAAGACGTAGCCAACGGACATGCCGGCCTCGATCTCCCAGAAGGTCTGCCCGCGGAGGGTGCGGAGAGCGCCGAGGAAGGCCACGCCGAAGAAGAAGCCGACGATGGCGAGGACGAGCCCGACGAAGATGGGTGCGCGTACGACTCGGGTCATGGCTGTTACTTCGCCTCCGCTACGCTCTGCTGCTCTTTGAGCCAGGATTCGAATTCGGCCTTCTCCACGACCCGGACGGGCATGGCCATGATGGCGTGACCGACGCCGCAGAGTTCGGCGCACTGCAGCCGGTATGCCACGTCGCTCTCGCGGTCGCCGACCTCGGTGGGGGTGATGTAGACCTTGCGGGTCTGACCGGGGAGGGCGTCGATCTTCTGGCGAAAGGCGGGAATCCAGAAGGAGTGGAGGATGTCGAGCGAGACGACATCGAACTCAATCGTCTCGTCCTTGGGGAGGACGAGTTCCTGCGCGCCGAAGACTTTCACCTTCGAGTCGGGGTACTCGATCGTCCACGACCACATCTGGGCGGTGGCCACGATACGGAGGTCGGGGTCGTCGTGGTTTCGCAGCTCCCAGAGGCCCGTGAGGCCCGGGTACACGATGACAATGGCGCAGAGGAGGCTGCTGAGGCCGAACCAGACTACCGGGACGGACCCGGTGCCGAGGATACGTGCGCCGTCACCGTTCTCGGGGCCGGCGGACCGGTGCCTCAGGACGGCGACCACGAGAGCGGCAATGACGACGCCGAAGACGGGGGCGGCCATGTAGGTGAGCGCCATGAAGGCGTCATCGATGACGTGTGCCTCCTCGGCCCCGACGGTCGGGAACGAGATTTCCTTGATGATGAAATAGGCAACGGCCAGGCTCGCCGCAGTGACGAGGGCCCAGACGATGGCAAAGAGGGTGAAGTCGCGACGCATGAAACGGCCCCCGCTTTCGCAAGCCAAGCGCTCCTGAATCTCGATGGAGGGGGTCATACTCGCTAGTGACGAAAGTCACATATGTGTGGGACTATCGCCCCTAGGGCACACGCTGCCCTGGCTGAGGATTGCATGTGGGTTGATGAGCGCGGCCAGGAGGCCGCTTTTTCAGGGAGGGACGACATGAGCAAGCGGCTTATCCGGATCGCGTTCGTGCTGATGACAGTCGGCGCGATGACGGCGCTGATCGCCTGTGGCGGCGGCGACGACGAGGAAGAGGACAGCGGCGGCAGCGACGGCGGCGGGACGCCCGCGGCGGGCGCCGTCAAGGTCGAGCTGAGCGAGTGGGCCGTCAAGCCGTCCGCCGCCAAGGCGGCGGCGGGCGAGGTCACGTTCGAGGTGACGAACAAGGGCGCGGCTCCACACGAGCTGGCGGTTGTGAAGACGGACCTGGCTCACGACAAGCTGCCCGTCGCCAACGGCATGGTGGACGAGAAGCAGGTCCCGCCGGTCGGCCGCACGGCCAACATTGCGGCCGGAGCGGAAGAAGACAAGAGCTTCAACCTGACTGCCGGCAAGTACGTGCTGATCTGCAACATCCCGGCGCACTACGGGCAGGGGATGCACGTCGCGTTCACGGTCGAGTAGCTCTCAGCCCCGGTACGACACGAAGAAGCCCGCCTCTATGGAGGCGGGCTTCTTCGCGCCCTTACGCCGCGGCGACGCGTGCGCCAGTGGACCCTCGTCCACCGCACATGGAGGGAACTCCCTTTGCCGTTAATTGGTCATATCTTGTTCATCTTGTTGACTATTCTTTTCCACTAGCCGTATTATCTTGTTCAGCGAGGACATCTCCGCTGGACACCAACTCTCGCTGATGAGCAATGGAGGCACGGCTATGGAGCAGGCAGTGATCAAGCTGATGGCATGCGGGCGGTGCGCCCGCGGACGCGTGATGTTCGACGGCGAGGATCTGTCGTGCGTGCAGTGCGGATGGCGATCGCCGGCTGAGATCGATCCGCGCGACGCGCTCCGCCCGGCGGCGTAGGCGCACGAATGGATGCGGACGAGCCCGGCTCTGAAGCGCCGAGCGAACGACTGATCGGCGCATTCCTCGACGACTACGAGCGAGAGCTGGCATTTCGCGAGGCGAGCACGGACGAGTTCAGCCCGGTAGCCGCCGAGTTGCGCCGCTGCCTCGAGCGGTGGGCGGCGGGCGAGGCGGCGACTGGGGACACTCGGACGGCGTACGAGCGGTACGCGATCACGCTCCGGAGGTGGCAGGACGACCTCGAGCGGTGGGTTTCGATCCGCGGATCGGGCGAGCGGCTGCTGCCGATGGCGGAGTTCATGTCGGATGAGCAGTGGGAGCGGTTCAGCGCTCTGCAGGCACGAGATGTCGGGACCATGACGACGGACGGCGCGCTGGACCGCGACCAGGCAGTAATCCGCCAGATTCTGCCGCGCTTCGAGGGGGGCGCCGGACTCGGGTAGTCTTGCTTCGGCTTCGGAAGCAGCGGACAACTGGCGACGGACGGGGCGTGTCGTCGCGGAGGACCGGCCATGCGTGTGCTCGTATTCGGGGCGAGCGGATACATCGGGAGTCACCTTGTGCCGCGGCTGGTAGCGGAAGGTCACGAGGTGCGCGCGTCATCGCGGAGCGCGGATTCACTGGCGGGGCGCGGGTGGGAGGCGGTTCAGTGCGTCGCAGCGGACGCGCTTGACCCGGAGACGCTGGCGGGCGCCCTCGATGGGATCGACGTGGCGTACTACCTGGTGCACTCGATGGCGTCGGGGCGGGACTTCGCGGCGCGGGACCGGCGAGCGGCGCGAAACTTCCGGCGCGCGGCCGAGCGGGCGGGCGTGGGGCGAATCGTGTACCTGGGCGGGCTGCAGCCGAGCGGCGAGCGGTCGGAGCACCTCGAATCGCGCGGGGAGACGGGGGAGATCCTGCGGGATGGTCCGATCCCGGTGACCGAGCTGCGGGCGGGGATCATCGTCGGCGCGGGAAGCGCGGCGTTCGAGGTGATCCGCGATCTGACGTTCCATCTGCGTGTGATGACGACGCCGCGGTGGGTGCGGTCGCGGACGCAGCCGATCGCCCTCGAAGACCTGCTGTCGTACCTCGTTGGGGTGATCGAGGAGCCGAAGACGGCAGGCGGGACGTACGACGTCGCGGGGCCCGAAGTGCTGACGTACGAGGGGATGATCCGCGGGTTCGCGGAGGTGGTGGGGCGCAAGGTGACGATCCTGCCGGTGCCCGTCCTCAGCCCGCGGATCTCGTCGTACTGGCTGGACCTCGTCACGGCGGTGCCGGCGAACGTGGCGCGGCCGCTCATCGACGGGTTGAAGCACGACCTGCTGGCGGACGACACCTCGATCCGGTCGCTGATCCCGATGCGACTGCACGGGTACCGGCAGGCGATCGAGCAGGCGCTGGCGGACGAGCGGTCGGGGACGGTGCCGGCGCGATGGCAGGAGGGGGCGCTGGTCTTCCGGGCGGGGCGGCCGGACGTCTCGTTCTACTCACGCAGTGCGGGCGGGACGGCGGAGTGTCACGCCCCCGAGGCGGAGGCGTGGCGGGCGATCGTGTCGGTGGGCGGGAAGAACGGGTGGCCGGCGTACGAGGCGCTATGGCGAGTGCGGGCGGTCCTCGACCGGCTGGTGGGCGGGGTAGGGTTTCGGCGCGGCCGACGCCACCCCTCGGAGGTGCGGGTGGGCGACGCGATCGACTGGTGGCGGGTGGTAGCGGTGGAGCCCGGCCGACGCCTGACGTTGCTCGCGGAGATGAAGGTGCCGGGGGCGGCAGTGCTCGAACTCGAGGTGCTGCCGGGCGCCTCGGAGGGGACGTCGCGCGTGTCCGCGACGGCGTACTTCCACCCTGCGGGGGTGTGGGGGCTGCTGTACTGGCTCACGTTGATCCCGGTGCATGGGCCGGTGTTCCGGCGGCTGGCGGGTAAGCTCGCGGAGCAGGCGGAAACGCGAGCGGCCGAACATGAAGCTGCGACCGCCGCGTCTGTCTGATCGATGAGCGTGCCGTGGCTCAGGCCTGCTTGAGCTCCTTCATGAGCTCGCGCTTGCGTTGCGTCATTTGCTCACCGAGTTCCTGCAGGCGGTCGCCGAGGAGTTCCTGCGCCTTCGGCAGCATTTCGCTCTCCTCTTCCTCGATGTGGTGGCGGACGTTCTCCGCAAGTACGGTGAACTTGGCGGCGACGCGGTCGTTCATCTCGGACGTGTCGCGCAGTTCGCCGATGAGCAGGTGCACGACATGGTGCTCCTCCTCGGCCTCGAGGATGATTTCTTCGTCCTCAGACTCCTTCGCGGCCTCGGCGTAGGCAGGGTAGAAGATCTCCTCTTCGATGCCGGCATGGACATCGAGTTCGAGGATGGCTTCACGGATGATGCGCTGTTGCGAGCGCTTGTTGCTGGTCTGTTCGAACTCGTCGAAGAGACTCTTGACCTTTTCGTGGTCCTCTTTGAGGAGTGCGATCGGGTCGGTCCCGTTGGCCTGCGGCATGCGTGCATCTCCCATCGACAATATCTGCGGGGCCAAGCCTTCTTCGTGCCGGTTCCGAGCCCAGAACGGTCGGGGACCGGTCACCTCCCCGATTCTGTTTGGAGAGGCATCCGCTTGCGGTGGCACCGTGGGCCCGGATGTTGCTGACGCGTGTCAGTTGGCGAGATACCTCGCGAACCTCGCGCGAGGGCGTTGGGGGCAGTTCCACAATGAAGAGCAGGCAATGAGGATCAGAGGCGCGTCGCAGCCTCGACCGTCCTCAGGGCACATCGCGGTTCGGAAGGAGCGACCAGATGACGGTGCAGGAACATGGAGCGCGGGGAACGCGGACCGGAAGCGCGGTGATGGAGCGTCCGGGCGCGATGGTGGAGACACTCAACCACCTCGTGGCACTGGCGAGCGATCTGCGGAGCCAGGTGAAGCAGTCTCACTGGAACACAGTGGGGCCGAACTTCATCGCGCTGCACAGGCTATTCGACAAGCAGGCAGGGATCATCCTCGAGCATGTCGACCTGTACGCGGAGCGCGTGCGGGCGTTGCGCGGAGTGGCTCGCGGAACGGTGCGCCAAGCGGCCTCCCAATCGCCGCTCGAGGAGATCGCGATCGGGGAGATCGAGTGGCGTGACGCGGTGGGGGCCATCCTCGAGCGGTTCGAACAGTACAGCCAGCGGCTGACGGACGCGATCCGCGAGGCCGACGAGGCGGAGGACCTGTCGACGCAGGACATCTTCATCGAGGCGCAGCGCGAGGTGGACCTGCAGGCGTATTTCCTGCGGTCACACCTCGCGGGCGACGGGATGTCCTAGCGCCGGACGTGGGGCGCGCGGGTGGCTACTTGTCGAGCCACCCGTGCGCGACCTGGGAGCCCCAAGCGTAGTAGCTCGAGTTGTCGCCAGGCGCCGTGCCGGTCCAGCGGATCCCGCGCATCCACGGCTGGTAGACCTGGAAGGTCAGGCCGACGGCCATGGGCGGGCGGTACGCCATCTGCATCTCGCGGTCCCACATCTTGCGCCAGATCGCTTTGCGGGCGGCGGGGTCGAGTTCGACCTGCTGCTGCTCCGCCCAGCCGTCAAGCTGTGAGTCGTTGATGTTCCAGCGATTGCCCTGGGACTGCGAGTGGACCTGGTTGTAGAACCAGTTATCGGCGTCGAAGCCGGAGGTGGCCCAGCCGTAGCTGGAGACCTCCGGGAGCTTGCGGCCGATCCACTGCGAGTTGAACTCGGTGTAGTCTGCCTTGCCGCCGGTCATGGTGACGCCGACGTCTCGGAACTGGTCGACGAGCACCTGTGTCCAGCGGTTCGCCGCCTCGGTATAGGCGTAGTAGACGTTGGCCATCGTGAGGTTCGCGGCGCCGGCGGCGTCGAGCATCTTTCGCGCCTCGGCGGGATCATAGCGGGCCCACTTGCCAAGTTCGCCACCTTCGACCGAGGGCTCGCTATCGAAGACGTAGGTCCAGGGCGCCGTCGCGGCGATCTTGCCGAGGTCCTCGAAGACGATCTTGATCATGATGTCGCGGTTGATGGCGAGAGAGATGCCCTGCCGAAGGCGTTCGTCCTGAAACTTCGGGTTGGCCAGGTTGAAGGCGAAGGCGACGCCGAGGACGGACGGGATCATGTTGACCTGGATGTCCGGATTCGTGTCCTTGAGCTTCTCGATGTCGCTCAGGGTGTCGGCGACCGAATAGGCGTAGTCGACCTGGCCGGAGCGGAAGGCCGCGAGCCTCGCGGAGTGGTCAGGCTGGATGCGGAACTCGAAGCCGTCGAGGAGCACCGGGCGTTCCCAGTAGTCCGGGTTCTTGCTGAAGGTCACCCGCGAGCCGGGTGTCATCTCGGTCATGATCATCGGGCCTGTGCCGATGGCCTTCTTGCTGATCTCACCGTTGTCCACGAGTTCCTTCGGGAACAACGTCTGCTTGTTACTGCCGAGCGGCCAGAGGAAGTCCGCGACGGGCCGCTTCATCGTGACCTTGAGTGTGGTGTCGTCGACGGCGGTCATGGAGTCGACGTTGACGTAGTAGGAGCGGTGCACCCCCTCGGCGGCGTAGCGGTTCATGGCATAGGCGGCGTCGGAAGCAACGAAGGGCCGCCCGTTCAGCGGGGGCAGGTTCTGCCAGGTGACGCCCTCGGTCATCTTGAAGGTGAAGGTGAGGCCGTCCGGAGAGCGCTCCCACGACTTTGCCAGTTCGGGCTCGAGGCCGGGCTGGAAGACGTCCGCGTCCGGGCCTCGGGAGATGCCGATGAGGCGGTTGTAGGTCATGTTGGGGACGGTGACGGTGCCGCCCGACGCGGAGACGACGGGGTCGACGGTCTGCACGTCCCAGGTGGCCGAGACCACCATGGTGCCGCCGGTCTTCGGCTGCTTGCTGGGCTCGGGGAAGTTGTAGGGGTACGGCAGGCCATCGCCAGTGACGAGATCGCCTCGACCGCCGGGGAAGTCGATGCCGGCGGCGGCCGCTTCGTCGTCGTTGCCGGCGGGGGTGCCGGCCGGCTCGTCGTCGTCGCTACCGCAGCCGATGAGGACGGCGGTCGCAATGCCGGCGCCGGCGAGCAGCGAGCCGCGCAGCAGCGACCGGCGCTCGATGACGGCGGTCAGGGCGCTGTGTTGTCTTTCACGTTCTTCGTCCATGTCTCTCTCCCTCCAGGTGAGCCCAGCTTCAACACGATCGTAACCGAGGCGGTCAAGCCGGACGGACGATGAGGAGAGCCAATGAGAGGCGAGGATGGTGGGGACTGGTATGACTTCGGTGGTAGGCCCGCAGGGATTCGAACCTGAACCGATGGACTCAACGGCCGAATTACGCCAACTCGCAGCCTTCGTCCCTCAGTGAACGGTCGTTGCAAGCGGCGGCCGGACGGGCTGGGTCGCCAATGTTATGATTCCGCCGATGCGATGGGATCCCCGTTGGCTCGCAACCTCGGTACTACTGTTCGCGGCGGTTGCCTCCCTTATCGTTACGTACACCGCTAATCCGCTCGGCCTGGGCGAGGACGAGAGCGTGATCGAAGCGCCTTCCGAGGCTGCTCAGGAGACCGGGTTGGGCGTGCTGTACGTGCAGACAGCCGCGGGCGGCACGTTGCGGGACCTGGGCGACGGCACTCACGCGCTCCAGCTGCGCGGAGTGGCGCCTCGTAGTACGTACTTCAGCGATCGTCCGGCGCGAGACGCCGGAACGATCGATGCGAACGAGATGCTGACGACGGTGTGGGATCCTACTGTCGCACCGCCGAACGCGTCCCTCGTTGCGACGAACGCAGACGGCGAGCGTGTCACGGTGCCCTTCGAGCTGATCGAGCCGGCGTACGATTCAGCCGCCGCCACGCTGATGTTCACGGCGACGCCGCTGGAGCAGACGTCGGTGGCGCTTCGATCCCTGGAACTCGCGCCGGCGGGGAGCCTCGCGGGTGAGTTTACCGAAGCGGAGCTCTTCATCGACGATGCAACACAGCACTGCGTGATCACGGTAGAGAACTACACGAGCACGCCGTTCGTCCTGCGATCGAGCGATGCGTCTGGAGCCAGCTGGCCGTCCGGCGCACCGGCGGACGTCATCAATCCGATCCCTGAGACCGTGACGTTCAAGCTCAGTTATAAAACGGGCTCGCATGCGAAGACCGGCGAGGCAGTGTATGCAGAATACCTCGAGCCCTCTCGGTCGGTGACGCTGGAAGTGCATTGTCGCGGCGGGATCCACAGCCACGTGGAGAGCGCAGGGGGGACGGTGGGGCCCGGATCCGGTCGGTTGAGCGTCAATACTACGTTCCCCTCTGACGGGAGCGTCCGCTTCGCGATCTACGAGTTGCCTCCGATCCCGCAATGAGCCACGGCCGGCTTGCAAATCTGCTATGCAGGCACGGAATGCAACTCGAGCTAGAAATGACCGAACCTCAGCCCTCGGTCCGTGCGCGCTGCCATACGATGCCAGACAGCACGCACCGGGAACCGCGAGTCCGGCCGATGAAGGTCAGGCGCTAGAACGGATACCCTTTCGCCGAGTGCAGACCCTTCAGAGCGGAGATCTCACCGGTGTGCGCGTAGGTGTTCCCGAGCAGGACGGCGCCCAGAAACTGGCCCAGAGGCATCATCTGCCCGAATGCATTGACTTCCCGATCGAGGTCAGCGTCCGTCAGGGACGCGAGGTAGGCATCCGTTCGAGCAAAGACCTTCTGCGCATACTCCGACAGTTGTGCTGGTGTAGTCCGTAGAGCGCGCGCGACCTCATGGTCCTGGCTAAAGACGAACTCGATACCCAACTTCTGACCGTATCCCTCGGCCTCCCAGATGGTCGGCTCGCCCGTCACCATGCTGATCGCGCCGTCCTCGCTGTGCAGGACGTGCGCGGCGAGTTCGCCGATGGGGTGAGCCACACCAGCGGGCACGCTGGTCGCCTGCTCTTCCGTCACGTCAGCAACTGTCCCGTTGAACCAGTTGTGCGCGCCACCAAACGATGCCTGAAACGCCTGCACGCCGTTCATCGCTATCTCCTTTAGCCCTGCCGACTCGGTCCGCGCGAGGCGGATGCTCTCCCAATGCGGCTCAGTTATACACGATCCTGCGTCGCACGAACGCGCCGCGTCGGTGGCCATCCGGGCGAGCGGGGATCAGCTAGATCCAACCGAGGGACGGTGGCTCCTCTGGGCGACGCAGCGGCGCCGACCAGTCGACTGGAGCGACCATCAGGTTCGAGACGGAAGTCTGCCAGAGCGCGCAGCCGATGACCTCCAGACGAGTCCAACGGTCACGCAACCAGTCGTTCGGACCGAAACCTGGCATCGGTCGGGGACGTTTGCCTAGATCTCAGATTCGGTGGTAGGCCCGCAGGGATTCGAACCCTGGACCGATGGATTAAAAGGCCGCGTTACGTCAATTAGCGGCCTTCATGCCTACTCGAACCTGACCAGGCAAGCGGTTCGTCCCGCTTCAGCACCCAGTCCAACGGTCATGCCGCGGCGGCATCGAACCGGAGGATTCGAGGCAACTCCACACACCTCATCCTCGCGTCCGAAGCTACCCTCTCGGCGCGAGGCGGTCAACAGCCCACCTGGTCGGCAGCAGCCCTGCATTGATCACTGCGGGCAAGACGCTGGACCCACCGTGCAGCTAGCATCTTCTTGCCGCGATCGAGGCAGCGCCAGGCGCCGGCGGCTGCACCCCGCAACATCGCACTACTGACAACGGCGTACGCGCCCTTGCTGCACCCCAACGATCTCGTCCGCCGTTTACCGGCTGAACGGCGCGTACGTCCCCCAGTCCTACGTCCCCTCTCTCTACGAAGCTGGTCAGCCTTTGCTCCTACCAACTCGGCCGCCAGTTACATACGACTCGGACTCAGCCTCCAATCGGCCTTGCACTCGGTCACTGTCAATCGGCTGGCATCGCGAGAAGGTCGCTTCCGAAGTCTACTTCAGAGAGTTAACCCGAACTCTTATCTGCACACCCCCGAACCTGGTGTAATATGCCGCTCATCCGAGGGGGAGGCATGACGTCGGAAGACCTCGTATTCCCGAATGAGTTCACCGAGGCGTTGGAGCGGCTTCGCACCACGTGGTCCCCTCCACCGCGAATCACGCCTCTCCGCCGCCTGTCCGGACGTTCCGGCGCTTATGTCTACATCGTCGATGTCTCTGTGCCTGAACGGATGAGCTACGCTGCCACGAGTACAGCTCCTAATGGCCATTTCATCCTAAAGCTGATACCCCCGTCCCCGTGGTCTGCCGATGACGCATCCGAAGCCGCCAGGCATCTCGCTGTCTTCGAGCTTGCGCCGGAGTTTGCCCGCACCCATCTACCGGACCTAATCCATCAGGTCGAAGTCGACGGCCGTTCTGCCATTCTATATCGTGGTGCCAGCCCAAGGTTACTCACGCTGCTCAGCAGCGCCGACCTTTCAGCCGCAGACCTACGAAGGACGATGGAAGCCCTTTCGTACGACTTACTTGTCTCTCTTAATACGAATTACGAGGTCATCCCCAGCGCAGAGGCCCGGAGCGCATTCGAACCCTGGCTGAGCTACCGTCTCGACCCACAACAAGCGCCACGGCTTCGCGAATTTATCGCGGCTGAGACTCAGGGGCAATCGCAGTTTATACTGGGAGATCGCGTCCTCCTCAATCCGATACACATCACCTCATCAGCGACTGACTTAACGACCTTGTTCGTCGGCCTTCGACACGGCGATCTTCATCTTGGAAATATTCTGGCAACCACTGGCGGCAGGTACTCGGTCATCGACTGGGCGCTCTCTGACCGCGCACCACTATTCTTCGACCATTCCTACCTTGAGTTGTCGCTGCTAATCGAACTCGTAGACCATTCGCCTAATCGCATACTCTCAGTCTTATCGGCCGCCGAGCACCCCCCAGACGCACCAGAAGGAGGCCTCGTCTCGGCACAAGATATCGGCACCTTAGAGGCGCTCCGTTCCATCCGGCGTTCACTCATGACTTGGCAACAAGAGAATGAGCCGGACAGAGCCGACGCATTCGATACTCAAGTCCTATTAAGCCGGGTTGCTGCTTCCTTGAACTGGATCAATAAGCCAATAAGCGACGTTGACCGTCGCGTCGCCTTGGCATACGGCGGGCTCGCGGCCATTCAGCTCCGTAATTCCCTTCCCACGGCTCGCCCCACAGAACAGTCCGCCGGTCCGAGTTCAACAACGGACGACCGAACCTTTCTTCGTTTCTGGAACGACGTTGGGGCGTTCGATCCGAACCGCGCTCGTTACGTCTTAATCTCAGATGTACCGCACCCCAGCGACGACGCTGTTTCGCTGGGCCAGCTGCCGTGGTCGGCGGTGATCGACTTTGACGCGGCCAGCGACGGTGGAGGACTCTTCGCACGCGCCTCGTCAGCGTTAGAGCAGAAGCGCTCGATTAGACCAACCGGACTCGTGTCCGATGAGATAAACTTCTCGAATGGCACCTGCTGGTTTTTCGCGAATGGATGGGACTCACGTTCCGAAAGTACACCCGCTTCGCTGAGTGCTTGGCGTCACAGCTATCTCCATCGAATCCGCCGTCTGTCGACCGATCTATCTCACCAATCCGCTCCGTTACCACTCTGCCTTGTCATTCTATCGGAATCCGGGCTGTATGACGACCGCATAGCCCGTACGATCGAGGCGATCGATGAAGCCACATCGGGGACCTGTCAAGTTTCTGTTCTTGGTTCTGCCGACCTCATCGATGATTCCATCGGTTATGCGAGTTACCGAGTTCCAGCCTCATCGTTCTTCAGATCTGTCGCAGCACTCCTCGGGAACTCTGACGCTACGGAGCAGCCCACTATTCCGGGATCCGAAGGAGATGTTGGCGTCCCCCTCAGATGGCTTCGCAACCTTCAGGAAGATCTCGATGTGCTGCACTCCAACATCCTCACAGAAGTCGCTCCGCTTGCCGGCGATGTCTTCCTTCGCGGCGGGATCCCGACCTGGCTTGATTTGGATGCAGGGCGCGATATTCGCCGTCCGGAAACTGAGCATCCGCTGGCCTCGCTTGTACTCGATGGACTCCAGGGACGCGGCATTCACGTGGTTCGCCTCAACCACGCACCCGGGGCTGGCGGGAGCACGATCGCGCGACGTGTAGCTTGGGACCTGCGGCGCTCGTATCCAGTCGTCGTAGTCCGACGGATCGGGCGGTTGACCGCCGAACGCTTGTCCGATATCTACGCTAAGACCGGCAAGCCTGTGCTGGCACTGTTTGACGGCATCCCAGAACCCCAAGCGCGAGACATTTTCGACACCCTTAACGAAAGTTCTGTGCCTCTTGTTGCTCTATTTATCCTTCGTGATACTGAACCAACCGAAAACGACCGCCTCGACGCCTCCCGCTCTAGCTCCATTTCAGTGCCGAGCCCAATGGCACCGGGGGATGCAACTCGGTTCTTCGACGTGTACTCCGTGGAAGCAGACGACGTCGATGCTGTGACCAGATTGCGCCACCTGACGAACGACCGCCAGATGGCGCGACTTCGATTGCCGTTCTTCTACGGCCTAGTCACCTTCGAGCAAGGATTCCACGGGGTCGAACGTTATGTAGCGGCCCACTTAGAAGCTGCTAATCATGCGGAGCGGAGGCTCACCAGACAAGCTGCACTGGTCACTCGCTTTTCTCAGCAGGGAATCCCTAACGCGCTCTTTGCGCGGCTGATGGCGGCGAACGGACTTTCTTGGCAGCTTGACGACTTGACGGGTGATACCGTATTCGCTCGCCTCTTCTTATCCGACGGATCCGCGGTCCGGCTCTCTCATCCTATAATTGCCGACGAAGTTCTGCGTCATTCAACTCGTCACGACGAGGAATGGCGGCATGCTATTGCCGACATGGCAATCGATTTCATCGAAGAAACCGTGAGATGCAGCGATCCTGAATCTGAAGATCTTAATCGGCTCTTTGAAAGTATATTCATTCGTCGCGATTCGTGGGCGCCAAATCAGTACAGGAACACATTCTCTGAAATAGTGCGCATGATACCGACTGACGTTGGCCGAGAACGCCTTCTTCGTTGTTTGACGCGCCAAGTTCCAGACAACCCTCATTACTGGAACCATCTAGGCCGACATCTACTGTACGCGCGGTCCCCTCAATTCGATCAGGCGCGGGCGTGCCTGAAACAAGCAATCGAAATCGATCCGGGGAATGGACTGCATCATCATACCTTCGGAATGATTCTCCGAATGGAGACGAAGGATGCGTTGCGCCGACTGTTCCGTGAACGCGATGGGAATTGCACACCTGATGAGGTTCTGCAACTAGCCGACGGGGCACTTGATACTGCACTCGAGAGCTTTAAGGAAACCAGACGGCTGCGGCCTAATGACAACCATGGTTTTGTCACCGCTATTCAGATGATTTTTGAGGTGGCCGAACGCGTACTTCAGTCGATTGGCGTAAGCCACATCGCCGAAGTCGGTGACACGCACCCCAACGCGGCCAGATGGCTGTGGCGTCGAGTCGGAGAGGCAGGCTCACTACTGAATGAAATGGAGGAGAAGCGAGGACCGAGCGCACTGGGTTCGTACGAACTGGCGTGTCGCAATATGCTTTCTTCGATGCACGGCGACTTTGAAGCACTAATCACTAGCTGGGAGGGGAGACTAGGAAGCGTCGACGAGTCGATCGATTTAAGGCGCGCCTTGGCGAACGCGTACCATTCGCGGGCCGGCCGACGCTGGGACCTGGTGCCGCCTGACGATGCGAGGCGCGTGGTGGACCTGATGGAGGCGAACTTTGCAGAAGGCCACTACGAGGGGCGTGATGTTCTCACCTGGCTAAGGGCGGTTAGGTCGCTACCGGAATTCAGCTTCATCGATGCGGTGGATCGATTGACGACATGGGCTTTGCGCGATAACGCGAATGAGGCGTATTATTACCTTTACGTGCTTCAGTTTATTCGATGGTATTTGGGACTTACTCGTGATGAACGCCCTATTATCGATGCCATTAGGGAGACAAGCGAACGCCGAGTCCAGCGCGGCTGGTGGTCCGACGAGTGGTTGTCACACGAGCCAGTATGGTTTCCGGTCGTCAGCGCACTCACGCAAGGCAGGTGGAATCGAAATGCATCCGTGCAATTTTTCGAGCGCCCGCAAGGTTTAGCTCGATCCCGCGGGACGATCGTCGACTTAGACGGTGCCCCTCGAATCGGGCGCATCCGTTTGGAAAGGAGTGTCGGGTTGACCGCGTTCTTCGTTCCGGGTGCGCAATTCAGAAGAGCGACTGATCTTAATCAAGTTGTGACTTTCAACTTGGGCTTCTCATATACGGGACTGCGCGCATGGAGAGTCAGGCGAGCGGCACCGCGTGAGCTTCGAGATATCGACGACCTTAAGTTGCTCTTGGACGAATTGCTGGATCATCCAGATTCTCAAGGGGGAATCACGGCAGCAACGTTGGGCTTGCAGTTAAATGGTCGCTGGCCGAATTGGAGAGCCGCGACAGGTCACCAACGAGTCACTGAAGTCCTCGAGGAGCTGGCCGGCTACTCTCTAGAGCGGCAAGGTGGAGCGGTGTATATTCGGCGCCAGAGTTCCAGCAACCCCTGACACAGCGTATCCGACGCCATACCTCGCTGAAGGTATGGCGTCTTCCTCACACCACGCGACGGAGAATCCAGCCCTCGACCCCTGAAGCTTTCGCGGGCAGATTCAACGGTGATCGGGATCAAGCCGGTGAACTTGCTGGACTACAGAGAGCGAATCGGCAACTCGGGGGTGCGCTCGCTGGGTTCCCAGGTGGCCGCGCTGCACGACGGAGGTCGACCGCGCCTCCGCAGGCGTCGGGTGAGTTGTATTCTTGAGTCGGTGGGATGCGCTGGAGGTCAGCAACCATGTTCTGCGTTGCCTGTGGGAGCCAGCTGATACAGAATGCCAAATTCTGCGCGGAGTGTGGGGCGGCTGTCCCCGCATTGGCCTCCAACGCGAACGGACCGGTCGATGTCTTTGGCGCAGCTCTCGCCCGTTCGTTGGACGATCCCGCTCTTGTCGAGAAACTGCACCGATGGATAATTGAACGAAGCGGAGACAGTTCCGAACCAGAGAATCGCGAATCCACAGCGCCACCGAAGTGGGAGTACCGGACGTTCAAGAGGGACATCACATCCCCCGGCGTGGTCATGAGCCAAGATGAATGGAATCGAGGCGGGCCAGGAGTTCTCGCAGCAGATATCAGCCTGGAAGTCATGAGCCTGGTCGCAAGTCTGCGCAGTGACGGCTGGGAGTTAGATGGTGAGATCGATGCTGCCCAGATGATCAGAGATCGCCTCGTAGATGTCTCTATCGAACATGCTGGCGTTTTTCGCAAGAAGGTCTACGTGACGCTTCGCTCCATCACGATTACCTGTCGCCGTCATACCGACTGAGCGCAGTGCGCAAACGCTCTGGTGCGCCCGTCGCAACTTCACCGATAAAAGCTACAGACGAACGCGCCGTGTGGCATGCGCCTGATCCGGGATCTCGGATTGCCTGCCGCGCACGACGACGCGATCGAGCACGTCGGCCAATGGAGCGGCGTAGACTCGGCGGCTCCGCTCGCGAATCGGGAGGACGGGAGGCGATGTCGGTGCGGCTCGACTTGGAGGCGGGGAGATTTGAAGCGTGTGCTCGGCAACACCATTCCCCGTCAAGAGCTTGGAGCGTGCTCGGAACTTGGGTAGGTTGACAAGTTCCGACGCGATCTCTGCCTCCACATCCGCGTACGATCTGCGACGATCGAAGATCGGCTCCCACTGACCGCTGTCTACGAGAATGGGATTCGCTCGTAGCTCTCGCCCGAGGGAGTGGATATCAAATGCCATCGGGAAAACAGCGCGCATCTCTTCGAGCGCGCGCATCTGATTTGCGTCCGCCTGCTCGGCTTCCCAGTGTCTACTTTG
The DNA here is from genome assembly GCA_050248355.1 of Dehalococcoidia bacterium. GTDB lineage: Bacteria > Chloroflexota > Dehalococcoidia > UBA2979 > UBA2979 > JAIBBD01. Next base: position 16,192 of record JBFWSN010000018.1, on the reverse strand, counting down.
CCAGTACCGGAGCCGAGCCTCGCGCAGACGGGGCGCAACCTCCCTCATCATGTCTCGAGCACGCTTCCCCTCTTTCGGCTGAACGTGGCCGAGAGTCTCATCGAAGGCGCGGATCATGAGATCGATGAACGGCAGCAAGGCATGGAGACTCTCGGCCGGGAACGGGTATTCCGTCCGCCCCATGACTTCATGCAATTCCGGAGCGAATCCGATGTAAGCGCGCAGCGTCACGATGATATTCGCGATACGTCGCATCTCGGCTTGAGAGTTCAATTCAATACGGTGCTCCATCATCTCGACCAAGTACTCATCAAGTTCCCGAACGCCATCCTTTAATGCTTCGGGGCTTGAGCGGTAGCTCTGGCGCGGTCGATTGATCTCATAAGCGGCCCCATCATGGAGTTCTGTCGCCAGGCGAGCCAGGCGCCCCAACCAACCGGACACTGCCTCGCGAGCTACGTCGGCGGTATGCCCATTCCGGACGAGATGCTCCACGGGACGTTTGCTGATCGAAAGGCGGGGACGCTGACCGATGACCTCGGGTTCGGGAGGCTTGCGGTCGAACTGCTTCGCAAGCTCCTCGGCGTCTTCTCCGCCGACGGCGAAGACCACGAGATTTCCTGCGGTCAAGGTGGCTCCGCGATTCGATGAGTCCAGCTGGTCCCGAAACTGGTGAGCAAGCGTGGTAGCGAGACCGTACTTCCGCGCCTCAGCGAGAAGGTCCGCGAAGGTGGGCGTGGCAAACCGATGGTACTCGTCCGCGAACAGGTTGAACTGTCGACGAGCGTCTGGCGGCATGTCCTGCCGCGAGAGGGCGGCGTTGAAGATCTGGGCGACGATGATTGAGCCCAGCAACGACATCTGCGGGCCTCCGAGCTTGCCCACCGGGAGCTTCACGAGAACGACCTGCCCGTCGTCCATTGCCCGTCGAAAGTCCACGGTAGTCCGACCGAATCCAACGATGGGATACACCGCCGGCGTGAGGAACTCGTCGACCTTGTTCAAGGTCGAGCTCACGCGTTGGAGTTGTTCGCGCTTGGGCAACGGATTGTACTCGAGCTCCCAGAACTCCCGCGCCTGGGGGAGCGTGAGATTGGCGACGAGCCTCGCTCTGAACTCATCGTCCGTCAGCAGGCGGCGGACCTCGGTGAGCGTGTAGCCCTGATTCTCCACCATCGTGTAGGCGCAGTTACGAAGCACCTGCGCAAGCTGCGGGCCCCACGAGGTTTCGCCCCACAGTTTTTCAAACACCTCGACCGCCTGGGTAGCCACGCGTCCGACCAGTGCTCGATCGCCGAGGTCGCTGCACTCGAAGAGGTTGAGGCCGAAGGGGAACTCCGTATCCGCGGCGTCGAGCAGGATGACGTCGTGCTCTCGCTCCTGTGGGATGCGCGACAGGACCGCGTCGATGAGGTCGCCGTGGGGATCAAGGACGCAGACGCCGAGCCCGCGCTCGATGTCCTGCACCACCATGTGCTCGATAAGCGTGGTCTTCCCGGTGCCGGGCTTGCCGATGACGTAGGTACCCTGCTGCCGTTCGGCCAGACCGAGGGTGACTGGCGAGCCAGTGGCGACATCCGTGCCGAGAACGATCTCAGCGTCCATGAACGCATGTTATCGCATCCGGAGGGGCAGCTATCGTCGTCCAGGCAACGAATGCGCGAAGGAATCTCGCCGGAGACGGGCCGACGGCATCCGAAGTGTCCGGTCATGTCGCACAATCTGCATTTTGCGACGTTGACCGCTGAAGCTCGGCGAGCGTGGCGCTCGCTTCTTTGCGACGGCTAGGCGGCCTATAGCGCGATTACTCTGGGCCGCGTTGAGGCTACAACGGTACCCCGGGGAGCATCTGGTAAAATAGTAATCATCAAGGATGAAACTCGACGACATCGCACCACAACTGACGGCCTGGCTGGAGCTGCTGCAACGGCTCGTCCCACTCGTGACGCGGATGATAGAGCAACTCGCACAGTGGGGCCGACGCGACAAGGGCGCGGCATACCGCGTGGAATCATTCGACGGTGAACTCGTGCTGCACGACCGGTGCGGTCAGAGCGCGACCTACCGCAAGCGTGAGCGGGTACGAGTCACGCAGGATGAGGTGCGGACGCTGAACGACGTCAACTGGGGGAACGGTCGCCAGTTCGTCGGACACCGTGTGCAGCCAGGCAGCGTGATCGGTTCGGCACAAGTTGGACCTCGCGTGCGTCACGTGATCGAACTGCCGCGCGTCGTACGACGCGGACACCGGCTCTCGCTGCGAGCAACACGGCAGATCCGCGGCGCGTTCACGCGGCCCACTGACCGCTGGCTGGAGAGCGAGGTCTATCACCACACTGAGCGGCTCACGATGCGCGTCCTCTTCCCGCCGGGGTCACGGCCACGCGGCTCCCGGGTCAGGTGCCTGTTGCGGGAGATCGACACGAAGCTCACCGCGCGACCTCTCCCAGGAGGAGGTTCGGTGCTCAGCTTCACCATACGTCGACCATCGCTCGGCGAGCGCGTCACGATCAGCTGGACGTCGATGTGAGCTCTGATGCCCCGAGGTCAAGGCCGAGCCTGGCGAGCAACGGCAGCCTTGACCGCCGCCTCCGGAATCACGCTATGCACGCAGGCGGACGAGCACACCCCTCGTCCCGCCCCTCCCTGTCATCCGGGAGCCCGACCGCCGTTGTGCTATAATTACTAATGTTGATGAACAAATTCGGCGAAAGGAGGTGAACAGCATGGCGCACGAACGATTCAGATACCAAGACCGCATCGTGGTCGACCGCGAGGTCCTGACCGGAAAGCCCGTGGTCAAAGGGACGCGTATCGCCGTGGAACTGGTGCTCGCTCACCTCGCCGAGAACCCCGACCTCGACGAGCTCTTCGCCGCCTATCCCCACCTGACGGTGGAGGATGTCCAGGCATGCCTCGGCTACGCCGGCGCGGTGATCCAGGGCGAAGATGTCCACCCCGCGACCCCTCCGAACGCCGCGCACGCATAAGCCGTGCGGTTCCTGCTCGACGAGAGCGTCGACGCGCGGCTGCAGGCCCATCTGCAACACGATGGGCACGAGGTGACCTCGATCCGTCTCGACCACCGTCCCGGCATGCCTGATGACGAGGTGCTGAGGGTCGCCCGTGAGGAAGGGCGCATCCTGCTCACGAACGACCGAGACTTCGGGGAGCTGATCTTCCGCCAGCGGCTTGCCCACGGCGGCGTCGTCCTCTTTCGGCTGCAGTCCGTCTCCCTGGAGGCGAAGGTGAATGCGATGCACGACGTGCTCACGCACCACTCCGACGAATTGAACGCGTTCCTCGTGGTCAGCGAGGCCGGTGTACGTGTGAGGCGGCACCCTCGCGACTAGCCGCTGGCTTATGGAACGCGAACACCCGCACCACACGCCGGAGCCCAGCGAACGCAACACCCGAACAGCGTCCCGCTTCTCCGAGCGCTCAGCGGCAACACCCCGCGAGCGGCAGCTCGAGCAGGCCGTCGTGCAACTGCTCGATGCCCTCGACCGCTGCGGCGGTGATGACCTCGACTGTCCGCATTGCGGACCGGCACGGCAGTTCGCTGTCGGGTTGCTCACCGAGCAACCAGCAACTCCCGAAGATAACGAGCGTGCAGAGCGCGTCCGCCTCAGCGGGCGGCTGGGAGCGGACGTCAGCTTCCGCACCACGAAGGGCGGGAGCACGGTCGCGCGCTTCCCGCTCGGTGTGACGGGCGAGGGCGGCGAGGCCAGCTGGCATCAAGTCGTCGCCTTCGGGGCTCGGGCCGAACGGTTACGTGGCAGGTTGACGAAGGGGCACCAGGTGGAGGTCGTGGGCTACTGGCACGACCGTGAGGCCCGCACCCGCGGTGGTCGCGTGCAGCTGGTCCGCGAGCTGTACGCGGCGGCGGTCCTTCCCCGCTAGGGTCTCCTGCGCCACGGGGAGGAGGTTCAAGGGGGAAACCCCGTGGCGCTTCCCCCTCCGGGGGTGCCCCTCGCCGCCTGTCCATTGCACACACGTTGTGATCGAACAAGGACGTTGTTCAGGTAAGCAGATGTGTGGAAGTGAAGGCGAGAGGGCGGGGGGAGTGGGCGGCAACCGAACCGGTTAGGAGCACCGCTCCGGCCGTCCACTCCCCCCGCCCGCAGGGCACCCCCCGCGTTCAACCGAACGCGGTCAATCCCCCTTGTCTCCTGTCCGCAGGACCCATCCGGCAACGCCGGATACTAGAGCGTCGACTTCTAGTCGAGGCTCTACTCCGATCTCGACGATGAGCAGGCGCTGATCGTCGAGCACCGCGCGTCGAGACGCCGTCTTATGAACGACGATGCAATCGTGAAGACTGGGTATGGTTCAATCTGAGTCTGTTCAGACTGCGTATTCTTCCGAGCGCCAATCGAGGCAGTTCTGCTCATGGGCGCGGGCCGTTTCGCGTCGTGCTGAAGTCGTGAAAGCCGACAACTGGATGTCCGCTCGGTTGACATCTGGATGTCAAGAATCCCGACATCAGCCTCGCTTCCCGCGGCCGCGCACCCTGAACTTCACCGTGTAGACGTTCGTCCTGCCGAGGCCGCGGCGTTTCACCTCCACGTACCCGGCGCGGTCGAGCTCCGCGATGAACCCGTTTACGCTCTGCCGGCTCACGCCGATGTCGCGGGCCAGGGTGGCCTGGCCGGGGAAGCAGAAGGCGTTGTTCCAGGCATAGGAGAGGAACATGGCGTAGGTGAGTTTGGCCCCCATCGAGAGGTCGGGGCTCCGCAGCATGAAGTTCGGCACCTGTGTGAAGCCCTCGGCGGTCACCGGATCGGCGGCCTCGAGCACGATCGTACGTTCGGCGAGGATCTGACCGATCGGCTTCACGGACGCTCCTCCTCCCCGTCCGAGCGCAGCGGTTCGTCGAGCACGAGGACGCGGAACAGGTCCGAAGCCTCACCCTGTGCTTCGAAGTCGCGTCGCAGGCGGTCGAGGGCGAGCTGCACCATCGCGTTCCCGGTCACCTTCACCCCGTAGGTCTCCTCGAAGTCGAGCTTGGTACGGTTCAGCCAGCGCACCTGGTCCTGATAGATGTCGTGCGAATGCCGCTCAAGCAAGCGGCTCACCGGCGTGCGCCCGGGCGCTGCTGCGCTCGTGCGGCGCTTCGAGGGTGAGGACATACGTTGGGGCAGGCGTTCGTTCGAGCTCACAGATGTTGGCTCGCTCGTGGGAGGGAGCGTTGTCTCGTGGCCACGCGACAACGTTGTTTCGTTGTCACGTTGTTTCGTTGTTTCGAGGGAGGGCGCGGAAGCGACAGCGGGTGGTGCCGTGAAGAGACGCTGGTCGAGGGCTGGCTTCGTGGTCTGATCGGTCAGCTTCAGGCCCGAGAAGGCACCCGGTCTCGTCATGCGACCTCCTTCCCCGTCAGGTTCTGCTGACGGTCGGCAGCGACCTCGCGCACGAGCTCGGCGGTGATGGTGGGCGACTTGCGGTAGAAAGCGAGCAGCAGCGCGTTGTCCGCGAGAATGCTCGCCTCGCGAGGCAGGCCCTGCGCCTGCTCGTAGATGGCACCCACGGCCTCGTCGGTGAAGGGGTGCGCCTGACCACCGGACGCCACCTGCCAGCGGAACGCGATCACGGACCGCAGCTCGGCCGGGGTGAGCGGCTCGAGCGTGGAGGCCATGACGATGCGGCTGCGGAAGTTGCGGAGCGCGGGGCGCGCGAGCGTGGCGCGGAGCTGATCCTGCGCGAACAGTACGAGCTGCAGGAGCTTGCTCTCGTTGGTCTCGAAGTTGATCAGCTGGCGCAGCAGCTCGAGGTGCGGACCGCGGAGCGTCTGCGCCTCATCGATGATGAGGACGACCGTTCGGCCGTCCATGGCCGCTTGCGTCCAGAGGTACTCCTTCAGGCCATCGAGCGTGTCCTTGAAGCTGCGGCGTTGCCCTGCGCCGAGTTCCTGGGCGACGGTGCGCAGCAGTGTGAACGGGGTCGGAGAGCTGGGATTGACGAGCAGCGAGCAAAGGAAGCCCGCGTCGACGAACTTCTCGTGGAGCAGCCGGGCGAGCGACGACTTGCCTGAGCCGGTGTCGCCGAAGACGACGGCCAGCCCCTTCTTCGCTCCGACGACGTAGGCCGTCTTCTCCAGGGCGGTCGAGTGGGTTGAGGTCAGGAAAAAGAACCGCGGAGACGGGACGGTCGAAAAGGGCTCTTCTTTGAGCCCGAAGTAGGCGAGATACGGTAACTCCATACGGTCAGTGCCCGACTTCCGGTCATCTCCGAGGGAGCATGCCGGGAGCTGGGTCAATTCCCATTATAGAACATCCGTACTATAACATGTCAAGTGGGAGCAGGTCGTTAGCCTTCGTCAGACCGGGGAAGATGACGCTCGATCCATGGCAGGCCCGAGGCGACAGCCTCAGCGCGACGTGCCCTGAGGTGGCGCAGGACCTCGGGTGGTAGCGTTGCGGGCCTGCCGGCCGACAAGAGCATGTCCAGATGCAGGCCGAGATCCGGCGGTGGGACCTGTCCGAGCACGGCATCGTGCCAGACGTCGTTCAGCTGAAAGCGGAAACAGGAAAGGTCCGACTGGGAGGTGAAGATAGCCTCCTGAACAGCGTCATAGACGCGACCGGCACTCTCCGCATCGGCGAAACGTGCGCACTGTAGATACGCATCGGGCTCGTGCTCGTAGTGACGTTCTCGTTCCCCGGACTGCATAGGTGACTGTTTAAGAAATTGATTATACCAATTATCACTTCTGCTTTCAACGTCGCCGGATCTCCGGGGAGTCGCTGCGGCACATCGCCGCCGCGAGGTAGAGTTCAGGCATCACAGAGGGCTAGGCAGGGAGGCCGCCAGTCGACGAGCGACTCATCTCGCTCGAAGAGGCGGCAGCGCGCAGCGGACTCAGTTCAAGTTTCCTCAGACGGCTCTGCCGGAGGGGGACGATTCGAGCCATGAAGATCGGCTCGTACTGGGTCACCACCTGGGGCGCCGTCGCCGAGTACCTGCAGGATGCGGAGAAACGAAGCAGAAATCCGCATAAGAACAAAGCCGATTGAACTTGTTCCGGAGTTGGAACTAGAATGGACGCGACCAGCCTGGGTCGGGTCAACCCCAGCGACGGCTTCCAAGGAGGACGATGATGAACGGTACCGGGAGCGGCACCTAAACAGCCGGGGCGGCGGCGAGTGCACCGTCGCCGCCTCAGTCTTCGTCCAGGCGAATCACCCGGGTCGTGCCGACGAGCTCCGGTCGAGCCGGGACTGCGACTCCCTTCGACGGGATAGGCCTCTGAATCAGTTCGGCATACCGGTCGAGCAATGCACCCAGCTCCTCGTGAGTTCCGCGGCCCTCAGGTACGGTGAGCGTGCGGAGCTTCAACGTCCGCTCGCCGGTATTCACGAATGCCTCGCGCGGCTTGAGGTCGGTGAGAGACTGCGTCCAGCCCTCGAACGCTTCCTGCAGACTGAAGTACACCGGGTGCGTGCGCCCGAGCTGGATCGCGTCCGCCACCTCGTGCTTCACCGCATACGGGTCGTAACGACCGAAGCGGGGCGCAGCCCACTCGGCGTCGGACCGGCCGAGCCGGAACGCGATCTCGACCGCGTTCTGCAGTGCGCCCTCGAGACGCGCTGACACCTGCGACCAGGTCTGATGCGCCAGCGTCAGCGAGAGCGCGTACTTCCTCGCGAGCGAGAGCACGCGCGCGAGTGACCCCTCGGATTGCGCCGAGAACTGGGAGAATTCGTCGATCAAGAGGTGATACGGTCGGCGCTCGGCCTCAGGAACTTCCGCACGGGAGAGCGCGGCCACCTCGAAGCCGACGGTGAGCAGGCAGCCGAGGAGCCGTTGGCTATCCTCGTCGAGGCCGCCGAGGTTGAAGATCAGGCTTGTCCCGCGGTCCATGCACCCGCGCAGATCGAGCGCGTTCTCCGTCGCGCCCAGGGCGTGGCGCAGCGGTGGGCTAAATGTAAGCAGGAAGACCCGCCGCAGCGTCGACTCGGTCATGACCGCCGCCTCGCGGCCCCAGCGGTCGAAGCGAGCGTGGAAGAAGTGCACCACCTCCGGGTCGCTGACCCGCGTGAGCAAAGTGGCTCGGTAGCGGTCGTCGGTGAGCAGTCGCGGCAAGTGCGTCAGCGGAAGCTGGTTCTGGATCAGCACGAGCGTGCTCGCGAGCAGGATGTTCTCGAACTGTGGCGCGGAGCCGTCGGCGAGCGCCGGCCAGGCACGCTTGCAAGCCTCAACGACGTTCCTGGCGACCGTGTGATCGTCATAGGGCTGTCGGAGGACGTTGAACGGTACATATGTACCCCGGCGGGAGAAATCGACGAATAAAAGGCGGTTCTGTGCGTCTGCGTGGCGGAAAAAGCGGCGATCGGCAAGCAGCCGTAGGACGTCGTGGGCCAGGTCCGCATGCGGATCGATCAGCGCCGCCCCGATGCCCTGTTCCACGAGCTGGACGAACGTTGAGGCGAGGAACTTACTCTTCCCCACGCCCGTCGTCCCGATGACGTGCTTATGGGCGGGGACGAGGTGAGGCGCAAGCACGAAACGACGCCGGAGGAGGGGTGGACCGTGTGTCCCCAGACAGAGGGCAGGGCGCTTGGCGGGCAAGAACACGAATGAGCGCGCGGGCTACTCCGGCGCGATCAGCGCGACGAGGTGCTCCCCGAACGGGGACACCCATCGTTTCGAGAAGAACAGGCTCCCCGGGCTAGTGGTCGCAGGATAGAAGCTGGTGAAGACGAAGAGGTCGCCCTGGTGCTCCTCCCGCAATCCGGCCAGCTCACGTTCCGTCCAACGGACCAAGTCGAGCAGTCGTTTCTCGCCAGCCGTGGTGGCCACCGCGACCGTGAGCGAGCGGGTACCGAACGCCTCCTGGTAGGGGCCGTTGGCGTACGCGACCAGGCCGCGCACCTTACGCCGCCACGCCTTCTGCTCCTCTGTGCCCATGTCCAGCTCGAGCGCGAGGCACACCTGGTAGCTGCCGTCGATACGGAGGTCGAGCCATCCATCCGGCATGACCCTCATCCGCTTTCCGTCCGCGGCCTCCACCAGCACGGGGACGCGCTTGAGATCACGCTCATGCAGCATCGAGGCCAGCGTGAGTCCTTGACGCGTTCGCGTGACGAGCTCGGCCGCGATCAGGAAGTCGTTCACGGCAAGCGTGTGCGAGAGGAAGAGGTACGAGTGCTCTCGATGCTCGGACGCGCGCGCCCGGGTTGCCACCTCGACTCCCAATGCGTGGAGGTGAAGGAGGCCCTTTCGCCCCAGCGTATAGATCGAGGGGGCGCTGCCACGAGCGCTGGGACGAGGAAGCCAAATTCGCTGACAGAAGCCTGCGTCGGTCAGGCGTTTGAGTTTGGCCTGTACGTACGTCAGCGACCCACGCGAGTAATGGAGTCCGCACACCTGCTGCGCCGAGAGGAAGTAATAGCGCGCCAGATCGCGGAGGACAGCCTCGTCGGAAGGAAGGAGCGGGGTCGATGGCTGGGATGGTTGAGCGAAAACTGACATAGTCTGGGAACGGTTCCATTATATGATAATTCGAGTATACGAATCAAGTCCAGGCTGCAGGTACAAGAGACGTTAAGACGGGGTCGAAGCCGCGGTCATTGCCGCCTGAGCAGCGACGGCATTGCCGGCTAGTCAAGTGACTCGCCGGCCAGGTGGGGTATCGTGATGAGCGGAGGGAGGGCGCGGGTAGTCGAGATCGATTGGTCAGCCTTCACGTTGATTGAGGTTGGAGGCGACCATGATGAATCGATCACTACAGTTCGGGTTCACGACCGGCACTCCTCTCACAGAGGCGCTCCACCGGTTCCGTTCCCAGCTGAAGAAGTCGCAAGCGGACATCTCCCGTGACGCCTGGCTGGACGAAAGTTACGTGTCAAGGCTGTTCTCGGGGGAGCGGACGAATCCAAGCCGGGATGCCCTCATCCTGCTCACTGTGTTCGGGATGGGGCTCTCGGTGGAGGACACGGACGAGATCCTACTGGCGGCCGACTACAAGCCGCTAGCGCTAGCGCGAAGCATTCGGTAGCTCCGCACGAGGCTGGCCGACGCGCCCTCATCCTCCTGACCGTACACGCGCCGAGCGGGATCGTGTAGCAGCGAGGCGTGGACGAAGAGCTAGGGTTTGGAAGGCCGGAGGTAGCGAACACAACCCCGTCACCAAGCAGGCCTCAACTAGGGCGCGCCAGGACCCTCCCCCAGCAGCTCCGCTCATGGTAGGGTTTGAGCCTCGTCCGTCTGGCGTTTCTCCAGAGCGCTCAGGTGGGCACGACCCCTCCCCACGGTCGCGTTCGATGATAGTCCGAGTACGCCCTGGGAGTTGACCGTGACTGTCGGTAAGCCCGATCGAGAAGTGGCGACCCCTCCTAGTCCGCCTTCGGCCGCCTCCGTAGCGAACGGGAGCCTGAAGGACACGCCGGCCAATCGAGCGCTGTCGCCAAGGTCCTCCCCTCCCGATGCTCTCCTTCGGGACTCTCTAATTGCCACCGCGTACTATCACGACTCCCAGACCGTCATTTTCAACGGTGACGTGAAGGAAGCGCTGCAACACCTCGTCCAAGAGGGTATTCAGGTTGACTGCATTGTTACTTCGCCTCCATTTTACGGGCAGCGTGACTACGGAGTTGAAGGACAAATCGGACTCGAACTCCGCCCGCAGCTGTACATAGACCATCTCATGGACGTATTTGCGCTGTGCTGGAACGTGCTCCGCGATACTGGAAGTCTGTGGGTGAACCTTGGGGACACATACTGGAGTGGGAAAGGCGCGCATAAGAGCTCCGAGCTGAAGCAAACCGCAAGACGCTTCGGCATCCGCCCGCAGGATTTGCCCGGTGACGGCCGATGGGCACGCCCAAAGCAGCTACTCTTGCTACCACACCGATTCGCGATCGCGATGCAGGACGATGGGTGGCTCGTGCGAAATGACAACGTTTGGGTGAAGCCCAACCCGATCCCAGATCAGGTTCGAGACCGCTGTTCAATGTCACATGAATACGTCTTTCATTTCACGAAATCACGCTGGTACTATTTCGACCGCCATGCCGTCGGAAGGCGGACTCCTACGGGGCGGACCCTGCCGCCCTTGGACACATGGATACTCCCGCCAGCTCGAGGCACGGGCACACATCGCGCCTCGTTCTCCGAAGAACTCGTCGCGACTCCGATCCTGGCGACGACGCCTCCCTCGGGCATTGTGCTTGACCCGTTTAACGGCATCGGGACCTCTACTTCGTTTGCGCGCAAGCATGGGTTTCGAAGTATCGGCATAGACATTAAGCCTGATTACTGCAGGGAGGCCGCAGAGGCCGCACGAGTCCTCGGCTCGTCTAGTAGCGGTAGGTAGGACGCTCCGATGGGAGTCTTTCTTGATGCAGCAACGCTCCGACATGTTGTCGACCGACTTGGTAAGTCGCGCGCAGCTCCTCGACTCGGTGACTTCCTAATATTCAAAAGGGCATTCCACTTGTCGTCGCCGTCGTCAGATGGTGCTGCACGGATAAGGACCGGATTGCGCAGCGATAGATTCGTGCAGGCCGTCGATGAAATCGCGCGCTGCCAGCCCCGAGATGCTGTCGCTGATTGGAAATTGCAACCTTACTTCGTTCCCTTCGGCGCTACTCGTGAAGGGGCGCACGGCTATAAATCCGCGAAATACCCATCGAACGGACCGGACAATACAGCTGGGGGCTGGCAGAACCTTTCATTCACTCCTGTCACCCTCGTTCCAGGAACCAAGCCCCGTGAATGGGAGCTCAACATCGGGACACCGGCTGAGTTTGAGCAATTTCTTCTGCTGCAGTCGAACAAGGGCTACAAACCGCGACTCCTCGATGCAGCGTGTTGGTGGCAAAGGTTCGCGGAGTTCAACGAGCCTCTTACCGAGGTCGAACTCGTCGAACGGTTCGTGTCAGCGTTCGCGCTCGGTGACGCTGAGAAACAAGTATTTGAGACTCTCTCCGAGGACGATGAAGGTTTGGTCTCCTTCGCGGGCGAAATTGCTAATCCGAGCAACTATTTGCCGCCCGGGCCACGTATCACGACGGGCGCAGATACGCCTATTCCGTCGTCCAATGCAAGCGTGAACCATCCGACCGCGCATGACATTCGAGCTGTGATTGACTACGTCTCTTCTCAGGGATTCGTCTTTCATCCGTGGCAGGTCGCAGCATTCATCACGGCGGCTCGCACGAAGCCTTTCATTATTCTAGCCGGTATTTCTGGCACTGGTAAAACGAAGCTGCCCCGCCTCGTCGCCGAGGCGACCGAGGCTCATTTCGACGTTATCCCGGTTCAGCCCAGTTGGACGGACAGCAGTGATCTTGTCGGATACGAGCGCATCACAGGTGATTGGGTCGCGGGTAGATTGCTCCGAATCGCGCGAGAGGCCAGCGAAAACCCAGACCGTCAGCACTTCGTGCTTCTTGACGAGATGAACATCGCGCGGGTCGAGTACTACCTTGCCGAGGTGCTAAGTCTCATCGAGGAGCGCCGCGAGGAAGGTGAGGTGATCAGTTCAGCACCCATTGCTCCATCCGCTCCCGATGAATGGAATGATGTCCGCATCCCGTCCAACCTATGCATCGTCGGGTCGGTGAACATGGATGAGACGACTTTCGGCTTCTCTCGGAAAGTCCTCGACAGAAGCTTCGTGATTGAATTCGCATCGGTCGATCTGACCGCCATCGGCGAAACACGCACGAGTTCGCTGCCCGTTCCTTGGCCAGTACAGCGGTGGCGGCAGCAGGCGCTCACACTGGCATCACACCCCGACAAGGCGAGCTCCGAGGTGCACCGGGTGATTGACGCGCTGACCGCCGTGAATCAGGCATTGGAGAGCGCTCAGCTGCAGGTCGGGTATCGCGTGCGTGATGAAGTCGCGATGTTTTGCTTGAATGCTCAGAGCTGCACGGACTGCTTCACGACCCGAGATGAGTCGCCCATCGATCCGCTGGATCTGGCTGTAACTATGAAGATCCTTCCCAGGATTCAGGGTGGCGGTAACGCGATAAGCTCAGCGTTGGGCACCATCGACGCCTGGGCAAGCGGCGCGGGCACCGGCGATGACGGACTGACAAGCGGGAACGCCACTTCGTTCCCCTTTACCGCCGAACGGGCCAAACTGATGTTGGGTCGACTATCTGACAGCGGTTTCACCTCCTATTGGCTCTGAGCATGACCGATCTTCGGTTATTGGTCGTCGAGGTTCCTGGCCAGATTCGTGTCTCTATCCGGGGGCCCGGTCAGCATCCTCATGTTGGTGTCGTCGGGCTCTGGTCTGGGGAACGGCCGAAACTGGAAGTGTCCGTCCAGAACGGGCCCGACCCCGTGATTACTTGGACCTCGCCAGACGGAACTCTGTACTCAACTGACTCTGATGGCGGACCGCTCCTCTTCGAGGAGACCCGCTACCGTCTCACCGTTGAAGACCTCACGGGTCGAGCGCACCCCCGTGTCGCGCAACGGGATCCGACAATTCTTACTGAAATCGATTTGCATGACGGGGGTCGGCTGGTCACTGCCTCGCTGAATTTTGGACGGCAGATCGGTCGAGCGGAACTGATCTTGGCTGGAGGAGGCTCATCAATCAGGATTGGCCTCGAGGTATTCCCGACGAAGCTCGACTACGAATCGGACTACCGCCAGCTTCTTCATGAGGTCTCGGGGGCAGCCCGCGGTCTTGCGCTGGAATACCTACGCGCCACTCTCATGACCGGCGGGCTCGATCGGTCCGAGATTCAGACATCGCTTGAGTGGGCGATCCTTCTCGGTCGTCAAATCGACGATCTTGAGCGGGCTCTCAACTTCATCGCCGCACATCCGCACCGAAGTCTCGAACAGGCGCCCGCCCAACTTCGAACTCAGCGAGCTCGTCGTGCCGATCCTGCGACCCGGCGAGCGATTTCTCGTGGTCTAGGTTCTGGAGATCCGTTCGAAGTCACCGGAATAGGCAAGGTTCGCCCCCTTGTCCCGGCTCGCGTGACCCAAGAAACGCTGGACACACCGGAGCATCGGTGGCTGCGTCAGCAGATTGCTCAACTCGCGCTTCGCGTCGAAGAGCTGCACGCGTATCTCGTAAGTGCCGCGCGGGAAGTTCCAGGGCGGCCACAATCAGATCGTACCCGAGCCGAGCGGCAGGAGCTAGCCGGATTCGCCGTCCGACTAAACCGCCTGCTTCGACTCCCGCCACTGTTGGCCGCAACGAACCCTCCGCCACGAACCTTTAGCTCGCTCGCGATTATCGCCGCTACCGGGTATCGTGATGCGTATCAGGCTCTCATGGTTCTGCGACTCGCCTTAAGCATAGATGGCAGCGACATAGACTTTTCAGTGAAGGATGTTCATAGGCTTTATGAGACTTGGTGCTTCCTAGCGTTAGCCGCGGAAGTCGCGTTGCTTCTCAATCATGCTCAGTTGGAATCTGACCTTATCAAGACAAGCAGGCAGGGCCTCCGAATTGCACTTTCTGCGGGAGCAGCGAGCGAGATAAAGTTTGAGCAAGATGGGAGAACTGTCCGCGTCCGCTACAACCCGTCCTATCCAGGACCGACGGGGCAACAGCAGCCAGACATCGTTCTTCAGTTCGATCGTCCGACCTGGCCACCCATAGTCGTGGTATTCGACGCCAAGTATCGACTCAACTCTGACCCGGCATACATCGCCACCTTTGGGACGGCGGGCCCACCCATCGATGCCGTAAATGCACTCCATCGATACCGAGATGCCATCGTTGTTCACGGATCAACCGAGAGGGGTCGCCCGACTGTGAAGGGTGTGGCGCTGTTCCCACTCCCGTCGCGGCTGAACGCCGAATTCGAGACTGGCAAGCTCTTCGGAGCGCTAGATTCGTTAGGGATCGGTGCATTGCCGTTTACCCCAACTAATCGTCATCTCGTGTCCGCATGGCTGGCGAAGCTGATGGAAATCCCCACCGACGAGCTCGCTATACCTGGTCCACCGTTCTTAGGTCTCGAACGCGCCAGGACGCGGGCGACCTAGCACTCCAGAATCCGACCCTTCGTGCAACTCCTCGAAGTGCCGACAGCCAGGATGGAAGCATGCAACCCTTTTCGGAATCAGGGCAGCGGCTGCTCGTGACGCGGTTTGCGCGGGCGGAACTGTTGTGTCCGCGCCTGTACTCGCCTCGAGTGCCTCGTCCGTTGTTGCTCCTGCCCGATGAGGTCCATCGGCGAAGCCCGGCGGTCAAGAAGGCTCTGCTGTACATTCGCCGCTGCCACGTAGTGACGGACCATCTCCAGTGAGGTGTGCCCGAGGACCTGCTGGAGTCGCAGCGGGTCGCCGACTTCCTTGACCAGGTAGGTCGTAGCGAAGGTGTGGCGGAGTAGATGCGGGTGGATGCTCCGGAGGCCTGCCTTCCCGGCCGAGCGTCGGACCATCGCCTCAAGCCCATTCACGCTGAGCTCATCGCCCGAGGTGCTCACGAACAACTGGGGAGTCGTCGGTTCGAACCAGGGCCGAAACTGCTCGCGCCAACGCAGAAGCGCAGCCTGGCAGGTGCGCCCGATGGGGACCAGTCGCTCCTTGTTCCCCTTACCGAGGACGCGGAGGTAGCCCTCATCGAGGTGGGCGTCCTCGGAAGCCAGCTCGCAGAGCTCCGAGGCTCGCAGGCCGCAGTCCAACAGCGTGAGCAGGATGGCGTGGTCTCGAACGGCAATGGGACTGCGACGGTCAAACTGGCCGAGCAGCTGGCCGATCTCCTCGTCGCTCAGCACCTCGATCACTTTCCGCTGGATCTTCGGGGGACGAAGCGGCTGGAGAATGTTTGTCTCGAGGTAGCCGTCTTCGTACAGGAAGCTGCTGAAGGCCCGCAGCGCACGGGCGAAGCCCTGGATGTATGAGCTGGAGAGCGCGCCGCGCTTGCCCTTCCAATTGGGGTTGTTGTCGTTCTTGGAGCCGCGAGCCTGCAGGTCGGCAATAAAGGCGCGCACGTTGGCAACGGTGAGGTCGCCGAGGGTCGGCTGCTCGCCGAGGTAGCGCTCGAAGAGCTCCAAGCGCAGCTCGTACCAGTCCACGGTGCGGGGGGACTTGTTGGTTGTGCGGTTGTAGACGTTGAACGCCCCTCGCAGACGTTCGAGCGGGATCGTGCTGTTGTCCATCGCGGGCTTGCTCCTTCTGGGCGCCATGATCTGAGACCTCCTTCGTGGGCTCATGGCTTGCCGGACAAGGAACCGGAGGACTGGAAATGACCTGTGGACACGCTCCG
>JBFWSN010000017.1:0-50851 GCA_050248355.1 Dehalococcoidia bacterium | reverse complement strand
CACCTTCACCCAGTTGGTGACCGTGCCGTCGACGCTGTAGCGGCCCGAGCTCTGACGCTCGTAGTAGGTCTTGACCGACTCGACGCCCCAGCCCTCGCCGAAGTACAGCTTCTTGTAGAAGGCCGGCGACGAATCCTTCTGCCACACCGTCGAGTTGTCGTCGGCGGCCGGCTTCGGGATCTGGTTGTGCAGCGGGCCGTCGAACACGGTCGGCCCAGGGGTGTCGGGGTCGGAGTCGACGTCCGGGTAGTCGGGGTGGCGCTGGTTACCGAACTCCGCGAGGACCACGAAGATCTTGTCCGTCGTCTCGCGCGCGAGCTCGACGTAGTTGTGGGTCTTGTTCAGGTTCGAGCTCTTCGACGCGCGACGCGAGGACGCGTTCGCGGCGAGTGCTCCGGCGCCCGGGCCCAGGTCGACGACGGTGCTGCCGCCCCGCTGCACCGGCTTCGCCTGTCCCGAGAGGACCGCGGCGAGGGCGGCCTCGCGCTCGGCGCGACGCTTGTCCTCCAGCGGGTTCGGCAGGTCGTGGTTCGTGTCCTTGGCCTTGGACACCGCTGACGGAGCCTTGGCCCCATCTGCGGTTACGGCGCTCGCCGCGGCCCCGCCGGTGGCGATGCTTCCGCACACCAGGGCGAGTCCGAGGAGCCCCACTACGGGTCGACGCACGTGCTTCCCTCCCCAACGTTGGCCGGGCCGCGGTGCGGCCCGGCAGAGATCGGCCACGGAGATCGTCCGTGGTCCAGGGGAAACCTAGGTGCACGCTGAGAGGAGTTCCAGCACTTCATGTCACGTTTTCGTGGCGATGGCCCGCTGTGACCGAAGATCCTCCGGCCGGGTGACCGCAGCCGGTGAGCAACGTCCAGAAGACGGTCCGGCAACGAGCACGGAGAGCGACCAGGTTCTGACCACTCCTCTACTGGTCAACCGCCGTCGAACAAGCTCCGCACCCGCTGCGGCCCGATCCGCTCCTGCTGGCGCGCCAGATCCGACAGCGCGCGTCGGTCCGCGCCGGTCGGCCGGTCGCTCACGAGGGCTCGCGGCCACAGACGGCGGCGCCGTACGACGACAGCCTCCCCCGCGATGACTACGGCCTGGAACACCAGTGCCAGCAGTGCGAACAGGCCGACGATCGTGGCGAAGCTGCCGTAGACCGGTCCGCTGCGCGCGACGAAGCCGGGGAGCAGCGCGGCGCCGAAGGTGAGCAGGGCCGAGACCGCGGCGCCGGCGCCGAGGAGCCCGGGCCACAGCGCCGACAGCGGAGCCCGCACCGGCACGAGCAGCCGCACGAGCCCCCAGATGACCGCACCGGTCAAGAGCACGCCGCCGAGGAACAGCGCGACACGCGACAGGGCGGACAGCGCCGTAACCGCGCCCACGAGGGCCGTCATCGCGCCCACCCCCACCACGCCGACGACGAGGAGCGCCAGCGCCGCCAGGGTGCGCAGCGTGCGCGGCAGGAAGCCGAAGCGCGTGCGGTAGGGCACCCCCGCCAGGGAGTTGAGCGCCTCGTACGCCGCCCCCACGATGCCGAGGCCCGACAGCACGAGACCGACGATGCCGACCACGAACGGCAGCCCGCTCGACGGCAGCGCCGTGATGGCCGAGTCGACCGTCCCCTGGAGGTCCGGCGGCACCACGGCATCGATGAGCTGGTCGCGCAGGGCCGGGTCGCCGGCGAGCACCCGCTGGAGGATCGCCACGACGAGCAGCAGCAGCGGGAACAGCGAGAGGAACCCGTAGTGCGTGAGCAGTGCGGCCTGCCGCCCGCCCTGGTCGTCGCCGTACTTCTTGAGCACCGCGTACGGGAAGCCGAGCACGGAGTGCCGCGCCTGAAGCTCGTCCGCACGCGCGAACAGGCGGTCCCACGGGCTGCTGGTGTCCATGGCACCACTCTGCCCCGGCCCGGCCGGGGCGACGCGTCGACAAGGGCGCCTGATCAGCTCGCGATCGACTGGTACGCCGCAGCCGCGCAGTCCGGGCACGCCATCGCGCTGCGCGGATCGAACCGGCCGCCGACGATGAACCCCACCTCGACGCCGCAGTCGGCCACGCGCGAGCTCGGGCCCACGGAGTGCTCGACGTCGAACGCCGCCAGGTCGGACGGGCTGAGGGCTGAGCGGGAGAGCCGGTGGTTGCCGACGAAGCCGATGCCCCGGGCCGCGGCGAGCATCGCGTTCATGTGCCCTCCTCGTGCTGACGAGGCAGGCATCGGCACCGCCGAGAGCCGTTCTTGAGGATCGCCCCCGAAAAGATCATCGGGGCCCGGTGGGGCGGGTGGGGCTCGAACCCACGACCTGACGGGTCGAAGCTGCTCGTGCGCGGCGATGCGAGTGCGGCCGCAATGCCGTTGCGTACCAGGCATTATGACCCCAGTCAGGTTGCGGCAGTTCAGGGGAGTCTGATGCGCGTTGGTGTCACGGTTGGTGTCAAGAACCGGGGAGCGCAACTGCCAACACGACCATCGGGAAGCCAGGCCCGCCCTACCTGGATCAGCGGGCTACCACGGAGCCATGCGAGGGCGAGCACAAAGAGCCAATTCGGCGCGACCAGTCGAGGCCAACTCGACGAGCACCAGCGATCGCGAACGAAGCCTCTGTGTGTCAAGCGACGCTTGGCGTAGCCTGCTTTCGGAGCCCGGGTTCTGACCTCTCCGAAGTGTTGGCCGTAGGGGATTGGCTAGCCGCGCTGGATTCATGAGTCGCCCCCGTCTGTCGTCCCGGGCTCCGCTGTGCGCGCTGGGTGTCGGCGGTGATGGTGGCGAAGACCAGGTCGATGATGTGGCGTTTGAGCGCGCGGCGGGCCTCGCCCTCGGTCTTGCCCTCGTCGAGCTTGCGTAGGTAGAACTCGCGACCGCGGCCTGGGTGGCTGACCTGGGTGATGGCGATGCCGTGCATGGCGGAGTTGAGCTGCCGGTTGCCGCGGCGGGAGAGCCGGTGCCGCTGCACGGCTCCGGAGGAGGCCTCCAGGGGTGCCACCCCGGCGTAGGAGGCGTAGTGCGCGCGGTCCTCGAACCGGTCGATGCGTCCGGTCTGTCCGAGGATCTTGGCCGCGGTGATCTCCGCGACGCCCTGGATCTCGGTCAGCGTGGTCCCGCTGGCGCGGACGGCTTCGACGATGTCGGCCCGGTTGTCCTCGAGCTTGCGGTCCAAGCGTCGCACGTCGTCGAGCAGGTCGCGGGCCAGCGACTTGCGGGTCTGGTCGACCGCGCTGGTGGGTCGGGCCGAGCGCAGCAGGGCGGCGGCGCGGTCGGCGTCGAGGTTCTTAGGCGCCCCGCCCGGGATCAGTTCGGCCAGAAGGCCATGCAGCCGTGAGACCGCTCGGGTCCGGGACGCGACCAGTTGGTTGCGGCGGACGCTGAGGAGCAGTCGCAGCACCGCGTTGTGGTCCTCCGCCTGCACCTCGCGAAGCCGAGGATGGTGGATCGCAGCGGTCGCGACCGCGACAGCGTCATGCGCGTCGGTCTTGCGACCCGACTGGCCCGACAGCACCCGGACCCGGGTCGCCAACGCCGCCGGGACATCCAGCACCGTCTCGCCGGCCGCGACCAGCTGCTGGGCCAGCACCCGACCCACCCCGGTCGCGCCCTCCACCGCCCAGACCCGCTCGGGCCACGGCCCCGCCCAGGCGATCAGCCGCTGCACCTGGCGCCGGCCCGAGACCACCCGGGTGCGACCCAGGACCGTGCCGTCGGGCGCGACCGCCGCCGCCGTGTGCGACCCCTTGTGAGGATCGACTCCGAGAACCTGCATCACGATCTCCTGTCCGCCAGCGCCAACGAGGGAAACCGCGGCAGACAATCCTGATGGGAGTGGCCAAGCCCCTGTTGAGTCACACCGCGGCGACACCGGTGGCCGACAGATCGTTAGAAAGCCACGATCGGCAGGCACTTAGAGAGTCAGACCACCGGTGTCACGACGCTAGAACTCGCAAGCTCCAGCGACCAGCCCAGCAGACCATCAGGCACTTAGGCGACCGACGCTGGCTCGCGGCTGCGCCGCTTCAACACAAGGACGCCGCTGACAGCCGTGGCGGCAGCGACGATCAGCGCCAATGCCATCCGAACCTGGCTCTGCTGGCGCTCCTGATCCCAATCGACCGGGATGGTGCTTGAGTCAGACGGAGCCATCCCGTCAAGAACCTGCTGGCCGTTGCCCTGGTACCACCATTCGAGCCCGGCCCAGAGCAGAAGCCGCGACGGCCAGGGCGATCAGTACCCAGCCCCAGAGACGTGCGTTCCCCCGTGTACTCATGCGAGTGATACTGCCGGATATTGCGCTCGCTGTCCGAGCTGAGGCCGGATCTTCATTGGGCAATGTGGGCGTCGGCTCGCACGGCCGCCAGACTGCGTACGCGGACACCCATTTTCCGGCATTCTGACTCGCATGACGGGGGTGGATGTGGAAGAGCAAGCGAAGACCGGCCACCGGCGATGGCTCCTCGTGGGGCTCGGGGCTCTGGCGCTCGTCGCCGGTGCCGCGCTCTTCTGGACCGCCGGTTGGTCCGTGGACTGGAGCACCTGCGAGGACGTTGCCGACTCCATCGAGTTGCTGGACTGCAGCACGACGCGCTGGAACGCGCCCGCTGTGATCGGCTCGGTGCTGCTGCTCGCTCTCGCCCTGGCGCTCATAGTCGCGGGACTTCGCCGGACGCCTTCGCAAGCGGACGCAGGCATGATGCCATCATGACGCCGCGCTTCGCCTGCTGCATCAACGTTGTGTGCCCCGACGCGCAGTCGGCGTCGGACCTTCTCCAGGCGCTCCAGGGACGCAGGGACATTCGAGTCGGGATGGGTTCTTCGATTGCGCCCGACACGGTGGTGCTCACCACCACCGTGCGAGCGAAGGACGCCCGGCTTGCGTGCGACGTGGCTGAAGCCCGCCTCGTGTCACAGGCAGGGATCGCCGTTTACCGGCACGACCTCTATCGCACGGCAGCGAGGTTGCGTCTGGTTGCGCCGTTCACGTGGCGTACGAGCACCGACGAGCGGGACAAGTGGGGGGACGGGGGCATGGCAGGCGATAGGGAGCCCCGTCGCCCCCGTCCAGGCTCGGATTCGGCGTCCGCCTGAGGCCCGACGCAATGCGTGGCGCGCAGATGCCGTTCTGACCCACGTGCGAGCGGCGACTTACGGCCTGCGTGGCATCGGTGGGCCGTATCGATACCGCCTGGCTGCGGCAGTGAGAGGCTATGCGCCCGTGGCCTCTATCTCGACATGCCAGCTCCCGATCGGATGCTGCTCGACCACGATCACGGACCAGGTCGGGACGAATGTCTCGGCGTCCGGCCGTCCATCCAGCGCCCTCAGCGGCACGAAGGTTCCCTCGGCGACGTACTCGGGTGCGAAACCCAACGTCCCGCGGACCGCCACATGCTCACCATCGATTGGCTGCGGACGGGCGCTGATGGGGCCGTCGTCTGCCTCGTACGGGCCGGTGTAGACGTAGGCGCAGACTTCACCGGTATCGACGAAGAAGCCGTAGAGCTCACGGTCGGGCAGGAGTCGTGCGATACCGACCAGCTCTGACTCTGGCCGGCCCTCTGGGTCGTGCCCCATGAGTCTCACGCTGCACCCGGCGACAGGCTCGTAGGTCCAGCTCGCGTCCCAGACCTCGAAGTCCCCGTGGAGCACGCCACCGACCACGGGGCGCTCGATCTCGTCGTCCGCTACCAACCAGTCCGGCACCACGGCATGGATCCTCACACCCGAATCATCCCGTCGATGATCGTCGACCTAAAGCCAGTTTCGGTTCAGCCTTGAAGTGCCGATCGCGCTCACTTCTTGTCGAGTAGCCCCAGGCAGTGTCGCTCGCGCCTCCCGGTCTCGTGTCGGCTCTACGAGCTGTGGGCGGCCGTCACGGTGTAGTACGCCGCTGGCATGACGGTGGGTGCGCCGAGCAGGGTAAGGGCTGCCGGCATCGCGGCGTTGGCGCCGCCTGCGTAGTTGCCGGCGCAGCAGGGCGGGCCGTCGGCCGGGCGCGCGATCGGCTCGACCAGCCACTGGCCGATGAGTCCGCCGAGATCTCTGGGCGGGGAGACCGCTGATGAGCCGCCCAAGGGCTCGAGGTCGCCGGTCACCCACAGGAAGTACACCGCCTCGTCCAGGGCGCCGTCTCCGGGCCCGGCGCCGGTCGCTTCGCCGATCAGCCGCCAGGTCGTCGTGTAGACCTCGACCGCCTGGGGGTCGGAGCCTTCCGCGACGAGCACCCCGACGAGGCACCGTCCCAGGCTGGCCATGACCTCATCGGTGATGGGTGCTGCGGCCGGCGTGTGCGCCGGCGTGCAGCCACGTCGTATGCCGGCTTCGGGAGATCGCCTGACCCGCCGAGCAGGTCGAGTGCGGGGGCTCCCTGGGACTCCTTGACCGAGCCCCAGTCCTCGCCCTGGCAGGCCGGCTTCCCTGCGAGCGCCGGGCCGCGGTCGACCGGCTCGATGATCCACACGCCGATCGTGGATCCACTTGGCTGGGCGCCACCGCTGGTGGTCTCCATGCCGTCGTCGGGGGGCTCGGCACCAGTCACCGACATGACGTAGCTGGGGGCGCCGGCAGGCCCAGCTGGCCCTGCGCCGCCGAGGAGCAGGCTAAGTGCCTCGTCGCGGCCGGCCTGGAAGACCTGGACCCGGTCGATGCCGGTTCCGCCGTGCATCCGATCGACGATGCAGGCGCCGAGGTCGGCGAGGGTGGCCGTGTCGATCCGCGGCCTGGTCGTCGCGGCGGGCGCTGAGCGGATCCGTTGCCGCAGCGTGCTCAGCGCGAGGCCCGAAGCAGCAGTAGCGCGACAGCCGTGCGCCGGCCCGTTCCCCCGAGGCTCATGCCTTCGATCCTGCCGAATCCGGCCGTGCCGGCTCCCGCGTCGCGCTCATGCCCACCATGCCGACCTCCAGCATCTCCGGCGCCCGCACGGGCGCGGGGGGTGATGCGACGGCGCCTGCTCACCCCCGCGGAGCAGGCGCCGTCGCACCGCCCCTGCTCGGCTCTTGTCCGAATCGGGGGGACCGTCGCACGGCGGCAGCGCCGGCGGCGTCCTCGCCGCGATGCGACGGCTGCCGTGCTGCGGACATAGCCCGTCGGGGCCTGTGCGGGCTTCGTCGGCCGACGTCGTACCCGGTGGACGTGGGCGGGCCTGCGACCATGGCACGCGAGCGGACATGTGGGGGTATGGATCGGGTGGCGGTCGCCGATGAGACGGCCCTGGCCGCAGCCGCGGCCCAGGGCGATGCGGCGGCGTTCGGGCGCCTCTACGACCTGCATGTCGTGCGAGTCCACGCGCACTGCGCCCGCCAGCTGGGAACCGTGCAGGACGCCGACGATCTGACCGCGGTGGTGTTCATGGAGGCGTGGCGGCGCCGGGACGCGGTCCGCGTG
Organism: Dehalococcoidia bacterium; assembly: GCA_050248355.1. GTDB lineage: Bacteria > Chloroflexota > Dehalococcoidia > UBA2979 > UBA2979 > JAIBBD01. Next base: position 43,488 of record JBFWSN010000017.1, on the reverse strand, counting down.
GTCGACGGCACCGTGCTGCCGTGGCTTCTGGTGACCGCGACCAACGTCGCGCGCAACCATCGCCGTGGGCTCCGCCGCTACCGCTCCGCCCTGGCCAAGCTCCCGCCGCCGGACCCGGTCCCGGACCACGGCGGCGAGGTCGCGCAGAGGATGCGCACCGCGGACGGAGCTCGAGCGATGGCGGCCGCGCTCGCATCGCTGGGCGCCACCGACCGGAGGGTCGTGTCGCTGTGCCTGATCGAGGACCTGACCTACCAACAGGCCGCCGACGTCCTGGGCCTGTCCCATGCAGCGGTCCGCTCACGGCTCTCCCGGTCCCGGCGGACCCTGCGAGACGCCCTGCTCGCGGCCGGCTACGACCCAGACGCGAATGGCTCGGAGGGGGACGGAGATGACTGACTCCAGCTCATGGCCGCCACAGCTGGACCCCCGCAGGGCGGCGCAGATCCGCTCGGTGGTGATGGCGGAGATTCACGACCAGGCCGCGCCTCGACGCCGCCGCCGCCGAATCCTGACCGTCGTCGCGGGCGCCGCGGCCGTGCTGCTGGCCGGTGCGGGCACGGCCACCGCGGTCCTTCTCTACGCCCAGCCCGACCAGGCTAACCTCGGCTACTGCGCCCCCGTCGCCAGCCTGGACCGCGCAGTCTGGGACCGGTACGCCTTCGGGGCGGTGCAGGCCCCCGACGGCACCTGGGAGACCCTGGACGCGGTCGAAGCCTGCGCCGCGATGCGGCAGGCAGGCGTCCTCGGTGCCGAGTTCCAGGACGGCGGCGCCAACGCGCCTGACGAGCTCACCGCATGCATCGTCGAGGGCGAACTGGTCGTGTTCCCAGGCGGGAGCGGCACCTGCCGGCGCCTCGGCGTCCCGGAAGCGGCGGTCGCGCCATGACCCGCGATGCCACTCCAACGCCTGCAGAGAGGGCTCGACCAACAGGCTCAAGACCCGGCATTCTGACTCGCATGACGGGGATGGATAGCCAGACGGTGGTCTCGGTATCGCGGAGGTCTGCTAACGCATCTCGCCTCCTCAACTGGGTGTTCCATCTGCTGTGCCTGGTCCTCGCGATTGGTCTGCTTTGGGAGTCCAGCTCGCCGGGGACGACCGCCAGCGTGCTTCTGCTATTCGTATTGCTGGCCTCATTGGCGGTCGCATGGCTCATCGCGGTCATCGTGACTCTGGTGGTTCAGCGTCGCCTGCGTTGGTGGATGGCTGTCGCCCCGTTGGGGGGCTTGTTGGTCATGCTCCTGCTCTCCGCGAACGTGCCGCTTCACGTCCGTTGGGCTGGCAGTCAGGATGCGTTCGCCGCAGCGCTGGCCTCGCCGGACTTCGGCACCGCAACCAACGGGGATGGCTACCTGTCACCTCCTGTGCAGGTAGGCACCTACGAGATCATCGGATTCAGCCGGGACGGCGACCGCGCACAGTTCGATGATTCGAGCAGCTTCTGCGGTACGTCAGGGTTTGCGTACCTCCCAGGCGGAGACCCGTCGGTGATTGGCGGAGGCGACGCCACCAACTCGGTTGACCTCGGTGACGCGTGGTTCGCCTTCGAAGTGCCCTGCTGAACCGCTCCGATGTGCCGACAGCGTGCCGCTGCGCGGCGCGCCGATGTGCCGTTCTGCATCACCACGGGCGAGGGGACCCTCATGGAAGGGACTGAAGCAATCGTCGCCATAGATCCGTCGGGATGTCGGCACCGTGTTCAGGCAGCCTTGGACAACGGGGATGTTGTCCTGGAGGTCGGCCTGCTCGTCAGCCTGGCCGATGGCCGCCGCGCCAGCGAGACGTGGCGAGTGTCGTTGACGTCTGCCGCAGTGACCGAGTCACTGTACTTCGATGGCTCTTCGGGTGAGGCTGGGGCGAGCCTTCAGCGTCTGTCGACATCGGAGGTGACGACTCCGGATCGCCAAGCGCGGAGCCTGACGATGACGCTGGCCCCCCGCCCCGGCGAGTACGCCCTGGAGAGCATCTGGGAAGGCGGCACTGCCTCTCTGGGCTTCACGCTTGAGGACTCGGGTCGCGTATCTCCGGGCCACGGCTGTTGACCTGAGGTCGCCTCCGGCCGCGCGTATATGCGCCGTTCGCGCTCGCGGGGCCTCACGCCTGGAAGCATGCCTCGGGTGACTGAGACGGGGACGAGCAATAAGCGCCAGATCGCGTGGCAGTTGGTTGCAGCCTGGATCGTGTGGGCGCTGGCGCTCGCCTGGTACTTGCTGCGAGGGCTGGTCGACCTGCTCATCTCGCCCTGCGCTCAGCTGTGGTACGACGGCTCCGGTTACGGGGAGCCCGCGTGGCAGTGGGCGCCGCCTGGCGTGTCATGCACCTACTTCGCCGAGGGCAGCGAATCTGCAATCACGCTCGTGACGTACCCCTCGTGGGGGCCGGTCGTGATGGGCCTCCTGCTGTTGGCATTCCCCATCGCGGCGACGCGCCGCCGGGCATAGGTCCCGATCTCGCTCGCCTTCGAGCACTTTGCCGAGGCAGGATCCTGGGATGGATCTCAGCTCTCAAGTTCCTCAGTCGGTCTTCGTGCGTGCGGCTGAGGGCGAGGACGTTGGGCAGGTTCGAGCGCTGGCCATGGGCAACGGCATGTTCGCGCCGGACGAGATGGACGGGTTCGACGACGGCTTGAGCGGCTACCTGAGCGGTGAGGCGGAAGGTCACAGCTGGCTCGTGGCAACCGACACGGGCGGTCAAGTGGCAGGAGCGGCGTACGTCGCCCCTGAGCCTTTCGGGGATCGAGTCTGGAACTTGTACTTCCTTGCCGCCGATCCGAGCAGCCACCGACGAGGCGTGGGGTCCTCGCTGGTGACACATGTCGAGCGGCTTCTGCGAGCGAAGGGCGAGGAGAGCGCCCGCGTCCTCATCGTCGAGACATCGAGCAGCGCCGCCTACGAGGGAGCAAGGGCGTTCTACGCCAGCCGGGGCTTCGATAGGGAGGCCGTCATCCGTGAGTTCTACGGGCCCAGTGAGGACAAGATCGTCTTCTGGAAGCTGCTCGTGTAGGGCGAGCCGATGGCCGATCGCGCTCGCTTCTGGCCCAGTGACCCCGCATTCGCGTCAGCTTCGTTCGGGAGGATGGCCACGTGGCAGTGAACCAGCATCCCGACAGGCGCTGGGTGCGCGGAGTCCCGGTCATGGAGCCCGAGGCCGCCGCCGCCGCGATCGAAGCGGGTGCCTCGTGGGTAGTCGGTCGGTGCGGAGTGCACGTGGCTCCCTATCGGCTGACGGTGGAGCCCTCGGCGCTGCGCGACGCGCAGGCAGTGGCGGTAGGCGCTGAGGAGAACACGCGGCAACTGCGCAAGGGCAGGGCCAAACGGCGGTGGGCGACCCTGGTGATCGCCGAGGAATGGCTCGACGCGGAAGGCAACCGGCTGATCTTCTACCGCGAAGGCCCACCGTCCGACGGCACCGACGACCTCCCGGACCTCACATCGGTTGGCATTGCCTGACCGCGCAGATGGGCCGTCGCTCGCTACGAGTTGAGCGACGAGGCATTCTCACTCGCATGGTGATGAGGGCGAGCACGGCAGCCCATCGTTCGGCGCGGTGGGGAACGTGTTTGACAGCCGCCGGTCTGGTCGTCCTGGTGGTTGCGGCTCTCTTGTACGCGTCGGGGCTGAGCCGTGCTGGTGCCGTCTGGGCTGGCCCTGTCGGGTTGATCGCGGTGGTGTTCGGCGTGGCAACGCTACGTGGTCACCCAGTGCCGCGCTGGGCATCGATCGCGCTCGCAGCGGCAGTTGCAGTGCTCCTCGGACTCGGACTCGTCACATGGATCTACGAGACCGCTCACCCGCCGATGTCGACGTGAAGACTGCCCCGAACTGACAAAGCTCGCCTCCTTGCCCTGGCCCAAGCGCGTGGAGAGGCTGTACTTGTGGGTGATCGGTCAGCGATCGACAACGTCTGGAGCCGGCTGCGGCCGGCGGGGCGAGCGTCAGGCGTGGACGCGACGTCGGCTGCGGTTCGGGACGCGGTCCGGGTGGGCCTGCTCCAAGCTGCCGTCCCGTTGGCGCTGGTCGCCCTGCGCGCGGACCGGTCCGCGGAGGTCGGCGCCGATGAGTTGGCCGCCGCGCTCAGGACTCGCGGCTGGGCGGGGGACGACATAGCGGCCGAGACCCTGCTCGCTGCCCGGTTGGGCACCCCGACGGGACGGACGGAGATCGTCGCCGACCTCGAGATGCTCGGCGATGTCCTCGGCCAGCAGCTCGGCGGCTACCTGGAGCTCGCCACGGGGGAGTCTTGGCCGACCGCGATCTTCGAAGACGGCGGCCTTGAGGACGTCGACGACGACGAGCTCGAGTCCGACCGGTGGATGGCGGTGCCCGGGGACAGCCGTGAGGCGTGGAAGGACATGGCCGACTTCGCCGCCGCGGTCGAGGACGATCACGTCCGCGAGGTGCTGCAGGTCGCCATCGAAGGGCGCGGCGCGTTCAGCCGCTTCAAGTCCGCACTCGACCGGCACGACACCTACTGCGTCGACTGGCGCGTCTGGTCCGGCGAACGCCAGCTCGGACGCGCACGCGACTGGCTCGACACCGAAGGCTTCGACCCGCAGCCCTGAGCCGCCAGCACTCGTCTTGCACTGTCGTGCCGCGGGGCGCGCTTCGCCGCGTCGGACGGCCCGGCCTCTGGCGCGGTGCTCGTGCAACGGGGTCCGCCGCTAGCCGCGGCACCCCGTGCGGGTTCGCTGTCTCCTGTCGGGGGCCGTGGCCGCGCACCTTCATCCAGACGCCCGGCTCACTGGGCGGTGGCTGAGGGCGGTGATCCGTGCGGTGATGTCGGTGCATCGGTTGTCGGCGGCGGGCGGGTTCCGGTACTTGCTGCGCCACACCGCGTCGGCGGACGTGGACCGAGGGCAGCTGGCGCTGGTGGACTACTACGCCGCATCGGGGAACCCGCCGGGCCGCTGGCTCGGCCGCGGACTCGAGGGCCTGGCCGGCGGCGGCATCGCGGCCGGGACGAGGGTGTCGGAGGCCGCGATGACCGCGGTGTTCGGCCATGCCGTCGACCCGGTCACCGGGACGCCGCTGGGGCGACGGTTCCCGACCACGACCGGTCGGGACGGGGTGCGCCGCCCGTCCGGGGTCGCTGGGTATGACTTGACGTTCACGGCTGTGAAGTCGATCAGCGTCCTGTGGGCCCTGGGCGACCCTGACACCCGCGCCGCCGTGGCGGGCGCCCATCACGCCGCCGTCGCCCAGACCCTCGCGATCCTCGAGGCCCGGGTCGCCGCGACACGGGTCGGCCCGGGCGGACAGACCCGGGTGCCGGTGCGGGGTGCGGTGGCGGCGGCGTTCGACCACCCGGACACCCGGGCGGGGGACCCCAACCTGCACACCCATGTCGTGCTCGCCAACCGCGTCCAGGGCGGCGACGGAGCGTGGCGGACCCTGGACGGGCAGGTCCTGTTCGCCGCCGCCGTGGCCCTGTCGGAGACCTACGACGCGCTGCTGGCCGATGAGGTCGCCCGCCGGCTCCGGGTCGGGTTCTCCTGGCGGGACCGCGGCCCGCGCCGCACCCCTGGCTTCGAGGTCGACGGCATCGACGACCCGCTCCTGGCGGTGTTCTCCACCCGGTCGAGGGACATCACTGAGCATCTGCACGATCTGGTCACCGGGTTCCACATCACGCATGGGCGCGCTCCGACGCGGGTCGAGACGATCCGGCTGCGCCAGACCGCGACGCTGGCGACCCGGCCCGCGAAGACCCCGCACGCCTGGGCGGAGCTGCTCACCGCCTGGGGCCAGCGGGCCCGCGTGGTGACGGGTCGCGAACCGCGTGATCTGCTCGCTTCGGCTCTGGACGGCACCTACACCCGGGCCCTGCACGCCCACGACATCTCGACCCGGTCCCGCCGCGACCTCGCCGCCCTCGTCGTCCTGGGCGTGTCCGAGCGCCGCTCGACGTGGAACGCGTGGAACCTCGAAGCGGAGACCGCACGGCTCACCAAGCACCTCCGCATGGCCTCCCCGACGGAGCGGGCGGCACTGCACGCCGCCGTCGTCGCCCACGCCATCTCCGAATGCGTCGCCCTGGACTCCGTCACCGACTCCGTCACGGCCGCGACCGGCTCACCTCGCCCATCCGCGGCTGAGCCCGGCGGCCCCGCCGTGACCCACTCCGACTCCGTCACCGACTCCGTCGCGGCGCCAACCCAGGCGCGGGTGGACTCCGTCGCGGTGGCGGCGGACTCCGCCGCGGCACTCACAGACGCCGCGGCGGGCACGGCCGAGCCGGGCGGGGCCGACGCGGCAACGGCAGAGGTGGAGTGGGGGGCGACGGCTCGCCGCTACACCAGTCCCGCGATCCTCGACGCCGAGACCCGCCTCCTCGACGCCGCCACCAGCACCGGGCCGGCGCTGGACCCGGCGGCGGTGGCTGCCGTCGTCGCCGCGCTCACCACCGATGGGGACCGCCCCGTCGACGCCGCGCGGGACCGGCGGGTGCGGGCTGCCGGGTTCGTGCCGCTGTCGGGCGACCAGGCGGCCGCGGTCGCGCAGGTCTGCACCGGTGGGCGCGCCGTGCAGGTCCTCGTCGGACCCGCCGGCACGGGGAAGACGACCACGCTCACGGTCATCGCCCGCCTGTGGGCCCGCCACCGCCCCGGGAGCACCGGTCCGCGGCGGGGCCCGGCGGTGGTCGGGCTGGCCCCGTCCGCGACCGCCGCCGCGCGCCTGGCGCAGGCGCTGGGGGTGGGGTGCGAGACGACCGCGAAGTGGCTGCACGAGACCACCGGCCCCGCGGGCCAGGCCCGTGCCGCGCTGCTCGCCGACCTCGCGACCCCTCGCCCGGCACCGGCCGATCAGGAGCAGCGGCGCGCCCGGGCGGTCGCGTGGCAGCGGGCCGCCGCAGAGGCGGACCGGTGGCGCCTGCACCCGGGGCAGCTGGTGATCGTGGACGAGGCATCCCTGGCCGGGACCCTTGAGCTGGACCTGATCGTCACCCAGGCCAGTGCTGCGGGGGCGGGGGTGCTACTGGTCGGGGACCACCACCAGCTCGCGGCCGTGCAGGCGGGCGGCGCGTTCGGGCTGCTGGCACGGCGCACCCGCACCGCGGAGCTGAGCGACCTGTGGCGGTTCCAGCACCGGTGGGAAGCCGACGCCACCCGGCTCCTGAGGCACGGGGACCCGGCCGCCCTCGACGCCTACACCGCTCATGGCCGTCTCCACGAGGGCGACCACGACACCATCCTCGCCGCCGCCGTGGCGGCGTGGCGGGCCGACACCGACGCCGGCCTGGACTCGCTGCTCATCGCCGCCGACACCGCCACCGTCCGCGAGCTCAACGCCCGCATCCGGCTCGACAACATCACCACCGGCCGCTCCACCGCGGCAGGGGCGGAGCTGTGGGACGGCACCAGCGCCGGGGTCGGGGACCGCATCACCACCCGCCGCAACGACCGCGCCCAGCGGCTGCCCGACGGCGGGCACGTCTGCAACGGCGAGGTCTTCACCGTCATCGCTGTGCACCCCGACGGCTCCCTCGACGCCCTACCCGTGCGCGGCGAGGACACCAACCAGGGCCGGGGGGAGGACTCGAGTGCGGACAGCGCGTCGGCGTGGGTGCGGCTTCCGGCGCACTACGTGGCCGAGCACGTCGAGCTCGGCTACGCCATCACCGCCCACCGCGCCCAGTCCACGACCGTCGACACCGCCCACGTCATCACCGGACCAGGCATGGCCCGCGAGCACCTGTATGTCGCCATGACCCGCGGCCGGCACGTCAACCATGCCTACGTCCCCCTCGACCACCACGAGGCGACCGACGAGGCCCACCACAGCGATGCAGGCGAGCCTCTTCCGACGACGGCGCGCGAGGCACTCGAGCAGATCCTCGCCACCAAGGGTGCCGAGGCGTCCGCCACCGAGCAGCTCGCTCCCGCGCCCCTGTCGCGGCAGCCCGCGTCGGCGCGTCGTCCACAGATTCCATCCGCCGCACTTGCGCGCTCACACTCCCGGGCCCCCGATGGACCTGGGCTCAACCGTTAGACGAACCCTGGAGGAGCTATGCCCCGTCGATCCGCCACCCCTCGCAGCATGGATCCCGCGTGCGTCCTTCTCACCGTCGAGCAGGCAGCGCGCCGGCTCGGCGTCGGCCGGAGCACGATGTACGGGCTCATCGCCCGGGGAGAAGTGGAGAGCATCCAGATCGGCCATCTGCGCCGCATCCCCGTCGACGCCCTGGCGGATTTCGTGGCCCGCCGACGTGTGCCTGGCTCGGCGCTCGGTGCCTGACATGTCGGATCAGGATGACCGGCCCCGTGGCCGGAAGCAGAGCAACGGCGCGGGATCCATCGTGCAGCGCAGCGACGGCCGCTGGATGATCCGGGTCACGGATCCGACCTCGGGCAAGCGCCGGACGGCCTACGCCGCGTCGCGCGGCGAGGCGGTCCGCAAGCGGCGCGGCATGCTGGCCAAGGCGGAGCGTCGCGAGACCGTCCTCGACTCGGCTGCGACCCTCCGCAGCTGGGTCGAGGACTGGACCTCGTCGGGCCGCGCGGCCCGCCGCCGGCGCGAATCGACGGTCGCCGCCTACGACTACCGGCTCAAGACGTACGTCCTTCCGATCATCGGCGGCCTGCGACTCCGGGACCTGACTGCCCTCGACGTGGACGACCTGGCGCACACGCTCGCCGGTCGAGGTCTGTCGGGCGCCACCATCAAAGGGGCGCTCATCGCCCTGTCGGCCTGCCTCGACGACGCCGTCCGCGGGCGGCTGCTGACCGCCAACCCGGGCCGAGGGATCAGCGTGCCGGACGCTGCGCCCCGGACAGCCGAAGTCGTCCCGCCGACCACCGAGCAGGTCCGTGACCTGCTGGCAGCACTTTCGGGCACCGACATCGAGCACCTGGTCGCGCTGATCGTCGGCACAGGCTGCCGCATCGGCGAGGCACTCGCCGTGCGCTGGTCGGACCTCGACCTCACCGGGGGCTCGTGGAGCATCCGGAGCACCACCACCCTGACCGCGTCGGGAGCGACAGTCGTCGGGAACCGAACGAAGGCCGGCGGTGTGCGACGGGTCGCCCTCTCCCCCGCCGTCTCCGGGCACTTGTCCGCGCAGGCAGCCCATGTCGAGTGTCTCCGGCAGCGGGCGAAGTCGGCCTGGACCGAGCTGGACCTGGTCTTCCCGACCAGTGTCGGCACCCCGCAGCACTCCGCCAACGTGCGGCGCGAGTTCCGTGCCGCGGCGGCCTCCGTGGGCTTCCCGGGCTCCTTCCATGCCCTGCGCCACTACGTGGCCACCGCGGGCCTCTCGGCCCTCCCTCCTGCTGTCGTGGCCAAGCAGCTCGGCCATCGCCGTGCGTCCCTGACCATGGACGTCTACGGCCATCTGCTGGTCGACGACTCCGCCGTGCTCGCCGCGTTGGTGTCAGGGTTGGTGTCAAACCCCGACGGCGACAAGTAGAAGTCGCCGGAATCCAACGACTTTCGTGGGGCGGGTGGGGCTCGAACCCACGACCTGACGGATTATGAGTCCGCTGCTCTGACCAGCTGAGCTACCGCCCCGGCCGCAGCAGCCTAGCCAGCAGCGCGGGCACGCAGGTGACCTGTGCCGCTGGCCGCGCAACGACCACCCAGGGACGCCTAGCCTTCCCGTGTGGAGCAGGGGGATCGCCGGCGCGCAGACCGAGCCGCTCGCACCCCGGACGTGCGGGGCGAGCTCGTCCGTCGAGCCGCGCTGGCGTCGCGGGCCATGCTCCTCATCGGGCCTCCGGCAGCGTTGACGCTCGCGCTCCTCACCCACGGCACGACGGCCGGACAGGTCGCCTTGTTCGTCACGCTCGAGGCCGCCACCGTCGCCTTGGCGCTGTCGGCGCTGACGGCCCTGCTGCGCAAGCTCCGCGAGGATCCGGCTGCGACGCACGTGCCCTCGGTCATCGCGCTGACTCTCGCAGCGGCGGTGTGGCCGGCCGCGTTCGTCGTCCTCGACCCGCAGGACCAGGGCGGCCATTACCTGGCGCTGATGTTCTGCATCGCCGCCGCCGCCACGTCGCTGTCGGCGACTGCGGCGTACCGCCCCTTCTTCCTCGCCCTCATGGCGGGCAACCTCGCGCCCACCACGATTCTGATCGTGACCGGCTCGCTCCTGCCCGAGATCTCGCCCTGGCTCGCGTTCATGAGCGTGTGCTTCGCGGGCGCGCTGGCGGTGAGCTTCGAGCAGGCGCACCGCACGATCCTGGAGGCGATCGGAGCGCGCGTGGTCGAGGAGGGCCTGTCCGAGCAGCTGTACGAGGCAAACGCCCGCCTCGTGCACCGGGCCACCCACGACGACCTGACGGGGCTGGCCAACCGCGCCCTGTTCCGCGACGTCCTCGAACGCCGGATCCAGGCCGTGCACGCCGGCTCGCGCGAGCTCGCACTCCTCTACCTCGACCTCGACCGCTTCAAGGTCATCAACGATTCGCTCGGTCACGCCGAGGGCGACGCCCTCCTGCAGGCGGCCGCCGAGCGGCTGCGCGGCTGCATCCGCAACGACGACCTGCTGGCCCGCCTCGGCGGTGACGAGTTCACCCTCGTCGCGCCCGACATCGACGTGCACGGCGCCCTCGCCCTCGCCGAACGGGTGCGCGCCGCCTTCGATCCCGAGTTCCACATCGCCGGCCTGCGCTCGACCGTGACCGTCAGCGTCGGCGTCGCCATGTCGGTGCCGGACGTCTCCGCCCTCGACCTCATGCGGTACGCCGATGCCGCGCTCTACGAGGCCAAGGCCAAGGGCCGCAACACGGTCGTGCTCTTCGACCACGCCATGACCGAGTCGCTGTCCTCGCGCCTCGAGCGGGAGAACGAGCTGCGCGACGCACTCGCGGCGCGGCAGTTCGAGGCGTGGTACCAGCCGCTCGTCGACCCGCGGACGCTCCGGATCGTGTCGGCCGAGGCGCTCGCGCGGTGGCGCCGTCCGGGCCAGGAGGTCGTCGCGCCCGGGATGTTCCTGCCGCTGATGGCCGAGGTGGGGCTGACCACCGAGCTCGACATCGAGGTGGCCCGCCAGGCGCGCGCGTTCCGGCGCGTGGTGAGCCGGTACGTCGGCGACCACTTCCGGATCTTCACCAACGTATCCGCCGGCCAGCAGCCGCTCGAGGCTGTGATCGGCATGCACCTCGACGCCGCGGAGGCCGACCGGACGCCGCTGGCCTGGATGGGGCTCGAGATCACCGAGCAGGCGGTCGTCCAGGACCCGCGTGCGGCCGCCTCTGCGCTCGGCGACGCCCGCGAGCAGGGCCTCGCCGTGGTGCTCGACGACGTCGGCACCGGCTACTCCTCGCTCTCCCTCATCCGCGCCTTGCCGCTCGACGGCCTGAAGATCGACGGCTCGTTCGTGCGCGGCATGAGCACCGACACCGCCGACGCCGCCGTCGTCGCCTCGGTGGCCGCGCTCGGGCGAAGGCTCGGCCTGCACGTGACGGCCGAGGGCGTGGAGACCCAGGCCGAGCTCGACGCCGTGGTGGGCGAGGGCGTGAGCACGATCCAGGGCTACCTGTTCTCTCCGCCAGTCAGCGGCGAGGTGCTCCTCGGCTGGCTGCGCGACGGGCCGCCCTGGCTGGCGATCGAGCCGCTCGCCACGCCGCTGCGCCGCACAGCGGACTGACCCGCGGAACGACGAAGGCGCCGCTCTCGGGCGGCGCCTCCTGCGATGGCTCCCGCGTCTGGATTCGAACCAGAAACCGCCCGGTTACAGGTCTCTGCACTTGGTCAACTCTTACCCTCAGCCACACCTCAAACTCGACGCTGCGTAGCGATCTTCACCCAAATGGCGGTTCGCTCGTGAACGCTTACACCGGCAGCGTGACACCCCTGCAAGGTCGGAGGATCAGACGGGGGTCTCTTCTCATGCGGCACAATCGCCCCATGTGGCAGTCGGAGCTCGACGCTTTCGTGCAGTACCTGCACGCAGCCGGGCGCGCACCCACCACGATCAGGCTGCGACGTATGCACCTCGAGCGAGCGTTCACCTGGCTGGACACTCCCCCGTTCGACGTCGAAGAGGACCGGCTCACGGCCTACCTCGCCGCCAACGACTGGAAACCAGAGAGCCGCAAGAGCGTGCGGGCCTCGCTCCGCGGCTTCTACACGTGGGCCGCGAAGACCGGGCGCGTCACCAAGGACCCCTCACTCAATCTCCCACAAGTGGCTGTGCCCCAAGCGATCCCGCACCCCACCCCAACCGAGGTCGTAGACTCGGCGCTCGCCACCGCCTCGCGGGACCAAGTGCTGATGCTGATGCTCGCCGCCTACGCCGGGCTTAGGCGCGCCGAGATCGCCGGGCTTCACTCACGCAACGTCGAAGGTGACACGCTCCGGGTAACCGGCAAGGGCGGAAAAACTCGCGAAGTGCCCCTACACCCTCGACTCGTCGAGGGGCTGCGCGGGCGCGAAGGCTTCATCTTCCCCGGTAAGGACCACGGGCATCTCTCCCCCGACTGGGTTGGCAAGCAGATGAAGGCAGTGCTGGGCGGGGGGTGGACGGCTCACAGCCTGCGGCACCGGTTCGCCACTCGCGCCTACGCCGGCGAGCGGGATCTTCTCACCGTTCAGCAGCTGCTCGGGCACTCCTCGGTTGCCACGACGCAGCGGTACACCCAGGTGCCGGACGATGCGCGCCGCCGAGCCGTACTGAACGTCGCCTGACCGCGGGGACAGACGACGATATCGTCAGAACCAATGAGCGGCCGGGGGCGGTCGACGGGGAGGATGAAATGACGGAAGGACCCAAGGCGCCGGCGGGCTGGTACCCGCAGGGCGACGGATCGCGGAAGTACTGGGATGGCTCCGCCTGGCAGGACTCTCCAACTGAGGTTCTGGATGAGACGGTCGCCGCGGACGCCGCGGGATCGGTGGAAGGCGCCCATGCCGCCGTGGCTGATTCTTCAGCCACGAGCCGGCGTCCCCTCTGGGTCATTCTGGGCGCCATCGCTGTGGTCGTAGTCATCGGGATCGTTCTGCTGCTGGTTCGCAACGGCTCCAAGGACACCCAGCTGTCAACGGTGGCTCAGCAGTGCGCCGGTCCCGGATCGGAGGGCGTCACGCTCGGCGACAACGGCCACACGCTGACCATCGACACGAAGGGCGAAGACGACTCGACTGGCGCAGACCTGGTGACGGTGGCGTGTGCGGCGGTCATCCTGAAGATGCCTGACTCAGTGACCTCCGACATCGATGCGACCCGTGCCCTGGACGGGCGCCAGCAAGCCTCGTGGGAGAACTACACGGCCGCCTGGCGGTACCACCCAAACAGCGGCTTGGAGATCATCTTCACCGAGGGCTAGGCGGACTTTAGCGACTGGAGCGACCGGGCCATGCGTCTCTGGTCCCGGAGTCTGCGCAGGCGGTTGACGGTGGTGGGTGCGTAGGCGAGCGCCTCGGGTCGTTCGAGGAGGCGGTGCAGCTGTTGGAAGTACAGGTGCGCGCTGGTCTTGAACTCGTCGCGGATGGCCGCGTCGCGTGACCCGTCGTACCGGTAGGTGCGGCCGGCGAAGTCGAGGATGCGCTTCTCGTCGTCGGTGAGCGGCGCCTCGGTGGTCACGGGCCTCACGCTAGACGTGGTGGCCGACGCGGTGGCGGGTTCAGATGAGCCCGACGCCGATGGCTAGCGCGAGGTCGACCTGCTTCATGACGTCTCGCGGCAGTGTGCCGATATGGCGGCCTGACGTGAGCTTCCGCCGATGGATGGTGTACGGCCATCGACCGTCGATAACGGTCTCGTGTTGCATGCCCTGTCCGGTTCCGATCTCGACCTCATACGCGGCGAGGGCGCGGTCGGGGGGGCGCTTGGTCGAACAGACGAGTACGCAGGCGTCGGATTCGTTGCTGAGAGCACGGAGGACCACGACGTACTTGGCGTGAACGACCACGTCCCGTGGGGATGGGGTCCGATCGACCAGTGGCATGTCGATGAGGTAGACGTCGCCCCGGTTCAACGGTCGAGCGTCTCGTCCTGGAGCAGCTGCATCCCAGCGGAGATCCCCTCGCGCTCGAGCAGCTCCTCAGGGCCGACGACAGCAGCGGCGGGCATGGTCGAGGCCCGGCCGCGTGCAGCCTGCCTGAGTGCGTCGAGCCGCGACTCCGGGGTCGCCTCCGGCTGTGCGTACATGGTCCCTGCCATGGCCGTCTCCCCGATGGTTGCGCGGGCGTCGCGCACGATCGCCCATGACGAGCCGGTGCTCTGGCGTCGAGTCACCTTCACGCTGATATCGGTCCCGCCGCGGGCGGCCTTGAAGGCCAGGGTCTGTGGAGACATCGCTGCTCAGGCCTCGTGGGTCTGTTCGAGGGCGTCGTAGCGGGCGATGATGTCGTCGAGCATCACGCGCAGACGTTCGGCCTGGCCGCGGCTGACCAGGAACCGTGCGACTGGCTCGATCGGGACGCGGAGGTACCCGTCCGGATCGGAGCGCACAGCCGCGAGTGCCGCCTCGAGCTGTTGTTCGGGGGTGCCGGCGAACTGCGGCTGCATCGCGAAGCCGAGGGTCACGGCGATGCACTCGGGGTCGCCGTCGGGAGTCTGGACCACGGTCGCAGCCATCTGGTTGATGAGCGAGGACTGCCTCATCAGGGTGTGGTCGTTGGGCCAGGCGAGACGCCCCTGGATGACGGGCTCGTTCGTCTGCTCGCTCACGCGCGCATCATGCCATCCGCCGTTCGGTGGCGCAGTAGGTCGTCCGGACGATGCCGTGCCGTAACGTTGCGTGATCGTCAGACCAGGTCTGTACGCTAAGTCGTCGTATGCGTTGACCTGTGGCGATGCTCAGATGCACGGATCGATCCGTGCTCAGGTCAGCGCGCGAGCGTCGTCGGTGTACGTCTCACTCTCCGTGATCGCGATCCAAACGGCTAGAAGCCCCCGTCCTGCCGGAGCAGGACGGGGGCGGTATGGAATCCGGTATGAAATCCGCGTGATTTCGAATCACGCGAGGCTCACACGTCAGGGGCCGTAGCCGGGACTGACGTAGCCGGGGCCGGCGGTGGTGGCGAACGGCGCCGGCGCGCGGACGCCGTGCTTCACACCCGGCCAGTCGGTGGCGCCGTTCCAGTTCCCAAGCCCACCGGAGGTGTAGACGTTCACGGTGGCGATCGACTGTGGCGGCTTCACGCGCCAGAGGATGTACTTCGCGGCCGCGGTGCCGATGATCTCGACGTTCCGGAGCTGCCAGCCCTCGGTGACCACGGAGGCGCTCGAGGTGTCGTGCGGGTTGAGGAACATGCCCTGGTAGCCGGTGGTCGCGGTGAATCCGTCGACGAGCAGGGTGGTGGGTCCGTTCCAGGACTGGAGCGCGTCCGCGTGGTTGGCGGCCTTGGTGCCGACGAGCGGGGTGCTGATGGCGACGTTCTGGATCTGCACCTTCGCGAGTGCTGCGCTGATGTTGATGCCCTCGGACAGGGCGCCGCTCGAGGCGGTGAAGCGGACGCCCTCGAGGTGGACGGTGCCGGTCTGGCTGAGGAAGTAGGCGGCGCGGCGGACGTAGCCGTTGGCCTGGACGCCGGGCCCGGTGCCGCCGTTGAAGTAGCCGTCGCCGACGTCGACCTGGCCGCCAATGATGACGACGTTGCGGCCGCCCTCGACCCAGAGGCCGCGGCTGTTCCTCCACGGCCGATCGGTGGGCAGCTTGATGATGTAGTCCTTGCCGGCCGAGAGGGTGATCTTGCCCTGCTCGTCGGTGGGGGTGATCGTCGTCGGGTTGGTGAGTGCCGGCGGCTTCCACGCGAGCGTGCCGATCGAACCGGACGGCGTCGGAGAACTAGAGGTTGGGGCCGTTGACGATGAATTCGGCGTCGGACTGATGGTTGGCGATACATCCGTCGCCGACGGGCTCGGGAGCACCGTCGGGATGTCGGACGGTGACGGGCTCGCGGTCGGTGTGGGCAGCGCAGCGGCGTAGGCGTCGAGGCCGTCAGCGAGCGCGCGGGCCTTCGCCTGCAGGTCGGCCAGCGCCGGCGCCGGCGTGCTTGAGACGGGTGCGAGGGTGGCGCCGGCGATGCCGCCGACGACGAGCGCTCCGGCGGCGATCGCCGCGGTCGTGGCCTTGCTCATGAGGGCTCCTCGGGGGTGGGCTGAGGGAGGTCGATGGTGATGTGGCGCCAGGTGCCGGTGTCGTCCTCGTCGCCCACGTAGACCTGGCGGCCGTGCCGCATCGCGATGAGGTCGAGCTGGGGCAGCAGTTCCGGGTGGACCCAGCGCGAGACGGTCGCGCCGATCGGTGCGAGGACGTGCAGGGCCATGTCGATCGACCCGCACTCGTAGCCCGCGACGAAGGCCTGGTCGTCGAACGGGCCGCCGTTGCTGGTCGTGGCGACGAACGGCATCACCAGCCCGTAGCTGGCGTCCTCGTGGTCGCTCATGCGGTCCACCGGGCGAACGTGCGGGCGGCGAGCACGTAGTGCCCGGCAGGGGTGACCAGCCATTTGCGGCCCTTGGAGTCGCGCACGACGTCGACGTACTCGATCGCTCGACCGGCCAGGCGGGTCTGGATCCGCTCGGAGTGCTCGTCCTTGCGCGCGTAGATGCCGGTCTTGGGCGCGAGGACGCGGGTCACCTTCGACTGGCGCACGGTGCCGTCCGGCTGGATCCGCAGCGCCGCGATCGTCGCGCGGATCTGCGCCGCGCTGGTGCCCGGCCGGACCGCGTAGTGCATCGGGTCCCAGTTGGACGGGTTGGCGTAGTCGCCGCCGCGGGCCTTGTCCCCGCCCCAGATGAGGATGCGGTACTTCTTCTTCAGGGCGGCGCACGCCTTGATCTGCTTGCGGGTCATGGTGGACATGCCGCCGGGGAGGCCGGGCGCGCCCTCGTGCGCCCAGTTGTAGTCGGCCGCCATTCCGGCGGCGTGGTCGGACCACTCGTCGGACATCGCCGAGGATCGGTACGCGTAGGCGCCGACCTCGCCCTTGCGCAGCGGCGCGACCTTCAGGTCGTAGTCGTGCGCGAGCGCGAGGAACAGCGGCAGCACGTCCGCGCGCATAGTCAGCCAGATCGGGTCGTCCTCCGTGCCCGGGATCCGCGCCGACTTCAGCTGCGCGGATCCCTGCTCGAGGACGGGGAACCCGCCGAGGGAGACCGGCACGTCAGTCGCCTGCCTGGTGTCGGCCGGCGGGGTCCTTCGCGGGGATGGTGAGGAGAGGGACGCGGCGGCCGGCGTCCTCGAGCGCGGCGGCGATCTTCGACAGGAGCGCGGCCGCGGCGATGATGCCGGCGATGAGCGGGGCCTGGTCGGGGAACAGGGCGACGAGCTGCGGTGCGAACAGGGACAGGCCCGCGACGAATCCGAGGGCGCCGACGATGCCTGCGATCGCGGTACGGATGGCGCGGCGGGTGGAGTCGGGGAGCTTGTAGGTGTCGGGCTTCTTGAGCCAGATCGCGAGGCCGGGGAACTGGTCCTCGAACGCGGCCAGGAGCCGGGAGACCAGGGCCGCGGACGTGGCCAGGCCCGCGAGGATCGCGGCGCCCTGGGGCCAGAGCGCTCGGACGGGCTCGATGAACGTGGCGAGCACGCTGATCAGGAGCAGTCCGGGTGCGAGGTACTGGTACGCCGTGCGCAGCGCGCGGCGGGTGGAGTCGGCCATGCGGGGGTCCTCTCAACGGAGAAGCCCCCGCCGGTCGGCGAGGGCTTCGGGTGGTGCGGTCGGGTCAGGGGGTGTCGGTCGGCCGGTGGTTGGCGATGTGCTCGAGAAGCGCGGCGGCGGTGTTGTTGCCGTTCGTCTCGACCTTGGCGAGCGTGCTCTGCAGGGCGTCGACCTTGATGTGGAGGTCGGGCAGGGACTTGCCGCCGTTGGTGTCGGGCTGGATCGGCTTGGTGGCCTGCTTGAGCTCGCCGACGAGCTCTCCGACGAGCTCGGTCTTGAACTTGGCCCACCGTCGCCGCGATCGCCGCCACGACCATCCGGCGCCGGCGGCCAGGACCAGGATGATCGGCCAGAAGTCCTGCCAGATCCGCACTGCGTCGGGTGTCGTGTAGCCCATGCTCATCAGTCGCGCTCCCCGTTCTGGGTGGTCTGTGGATCAGGTGCGGACCCGGAACCAGTCCAGGCCGACGGTGCAGTAGTCGCCCGATGGGCAGGAGCCGAAGATGCCGATCTGGTCGAGGGTGAGGCCGTCGGCGGTGGGGTCGTACCCGCCCCAGAAGCCGCGCCAGGCGACGCCGTCCGCGCTGGAGGCGAAGTCGAACGAGGTGCCGGAGTTCTTCTTGATCCTCAGGAACGTCTGCTGGTCGGCCATGTACGACGTCGAGTAGTTGGTGGCGAGGGTGTTGAGGGCGGACCAGTTGTCGAACGACATGCTGGTGAGCAGGTTGTTGTTGGTGACGCGGCGTCCCCACGTCGTGTAGCCGCCGCCGCCGCTGGAGTCGCGCAGGACCAGGCCGGCGCGGAAGTAGTCGTAGGGGAAGCACGCCAGCGACGGCATCTTCAGCACCGCGGTCCACGACGACTCGGACGGTATCGCCCGCACGAGCATGCGGTGGCACTCCTCCGTCGACGTCGACCCGCCCGACCCGTCGGCCAGGAGCCGCGCGCGGCCGCCGACCTCGCGGTAGTCCGAGGCGCCCTGGTTCACCCACGACCACCCGGGCGGCAGCGAGGTGGTGTCGGCGCGGTCGAACTCGACGTCGTAGTCGCCGGTGTCGAGGTCGAAGTAGTCGTCGAAGTTCCCCACGACGTCCATCCCGGTCGCGGCAGGCGCGGCGACCCAGGTGGTGCCGTCCCACACGACGGCGTGGCCGAGCTCGGCGCCGGACTGGTGCAGCTGCGCGAGGCGGGGCTGGGTCATCGTGGGCCTCTCACACGTAGCCGGGGGAGGTGTAGGTGTCGCCGGTCCACAGGGATGCGGGTACGAAGTCGCCGCCGGGCGGGGTGGCGTCGCGGTGCACGCCGGCGGTGGGGAACCGGCCGAAGCTGTCGTTGACGTTCTTCCCGCCCAGGACGTACACCTCGTCGCACACCAGCTGGGTGAATGCCGGTTGGCGGTCGGCGAGGAGGTAGTGGGCGCCGCCGTTCATGGTGTCCTCCTCGAGGTTCCAGCGGCGGATCTGCCACGGTACGCCGGCGCCGGCGGGCAGGGCCCTGTCGTCGCCGGCGTCGAGGTAGGCGCCCTGGTAGGTCAGGCCCTTGCCGGTGACGCCGTCGGACAGGAAGGTGCGGGGCCCGCCGTAGAACTGGATCAGGTCGGCGTGGATCAGGCCGCCGGTGTTGCCGCCGTAGACGATGGCGTCGTCGGCGACGCGGTAGTTCTCGAGGACGAAGGTGACGGCGTTCTCCCGCTGGAACGCGAGCTGGATGGGGTCGGAGTAGTAGCCGTCGCGGAACCAGACGCCCTCGCAGTGGATGCGGCGGGCGATGTTCGGGTTGGGGCCGTCCTTGAACCGCAGGCCGCGGCGTTCGGCGTCGTAGTCGCCGGTGGGCACGGTGTTGGACTGCTCGCCGATGAGCCCGATCAGCTTGATGTTGCCGCCGCCGACGATGGTGACGGGAGCGGTCACGACGTCGGGGGCGGCCAGGTACCAGTCCTCGTCCTGCGCGAGGTTGAGGGTGCCGCCGCCGGAGGGGATCTCGCGCTCGGTCCAGCCGCTGGAGGCCGGCGGCGCCCAGGACAGGTCGGGCGTGCCCGGGGTGGGCGGGGTGTCGGGCGGGGTGTCGGTGCCGCCCGGCTCGTAGGTGGACGGGTCGGGGATCGCCACGCCGCCGGTGGAGACGACGGCGGCGGTCACCTTCGCGTACTGGTGGTTGGCGCCGGACGCGGCGCCGATGATGATGCGCGGGGTCGTCGGGACGTACAGGTCGGTCGTGGAGGTCAGGATCGTGGTGCCGTTCCACTTCAGCACGGCCGAGGCGCGGCCGGGCGTGGTCGCGGTGAAGATGACCTCGTAGTCGTTGATCCCGTCGTCGGCGAACAGGCCCGAGTCCGAGTCGGTCGTCGTGGTGCCGGACAGGTTCCGTGACCCGAGGTACGCGCCGGTGCCGTCGCCGGAGTAGTAGGACTCGGTGTCGATCCAGCCGAGCGCGCACGCGACCGTGTCGATGGGGACGCCGCCCGGGTCGTCGCCCTGCCCGATGCCCAGCCCAGCTCCGGCCCCGGGACCGATGTACGTCTCGTCCTCGCTGGAGTCGAGCAGCCCGAACGCGATGCCGTTGCCGCTCGACCCGTCCACCTGGAGGTCGGCGGTGAGGGCGACGCTGATGATCGACCATCCCGCGGGAACGGTGGCGACGCTCACCATCGTCCCCTTCTCGGACCCGGCCGGGGTGTCCGGGTCGAGCACCACGGTCGTGCCGTCGAGGTAGGCGTCGCCGTTGAGCTGCCAATCGACGGGGACTGCGTCGCCGACCCCGGTGTCTGGGGCGTCGGTGGGCGAGCCGGTGATCCCGGAGTGCTGATAGTGGACGGTGAGCAGCCACGGGCCGTCGGCGTCGATGCCGTCGAAGACGGCGGGGTCGACGCTGAGGGTGGTGTCGTCGCGGGTCCAGGTGGAGCGGTCCACGCCGACGCCGTTGACCTTGACGTCCTCGGACAGCAGCAGAGGCCGGTAGGACAGGCCGAACGGGCCGAGGTCGGTGGGGGTGACGTCGAACGCGTCGTCCGCCCACGACAGCAGGGCCGCTGACCCGACGGGCCCGCCGCCGCCGGCGGACGTCGCGGTCCCTGCGGTCGCGGGGGTCTTGCTGCTGGTGCCGGGGGCTACGGAGCGGATCTTGCCGCCGGCTGCGCCGGGGAACGCCTTCCTCACTGCGACCGCGAGGGTCTGCCCGGGGGTGCGGGGCGGGAAGGGTCGGGCCCGGTCGGGGTCGTACACGTCGAACTCGGGTCCGTAGGTGACCTTGCCGTCGGCGTCGTCCTCGGTGACCGAGATCGACAGGACACGCACCTGGGCGGGCTCCCCGTCCTTGTCCCAGCCGTTCACGACGTCGCCGATCCCGAAGTCGACGAACGCGATCGCGTCGGCGGCGGGGATCAGCGACGTGGCCTTGACGGTCTCCTGCGGCGCTGCCGCGGCGTTGAACGCGATCGCGGCGACCTCGTCGGCGGTGTCGTCGCTGTCGGTGTTGCCGAGCTCGAGGCCGACCTCGAGGCGGCCGTGCGCGGCGAGGCCGGCGCTGTCCACGCGCTGCACCCATCCCTTGCCGGTCAGGATCAGGGCGTGGGTGGCGGTGGGGCGCTGACCGGCGACGGACCAGGCCTGGACCGAGGGGGCGCCGTCGTCCTGCCCGCGGTGCAGGGTGACGTCGGTGATCTGGCCTCGGGTCTCGGCGGCGTGCAGCACCAGGTCCGGGGTGATCCAGAAGTTCACTCCGAGCTCGGCCAGGTCGCCGGCGACGGTGAGCACGCTGTCGAACCCGACCCGCCAGGACCGCTTGACCTTGATCGTCCACGGGTCGCCGTTGGAGTCCAGGGCCGCGTCGAAGTCCATCGTGAGGTTCGCCAGGCGCCCGGCGCCGCGGGCCTGCGCCTCCAGCACCAGGGTGTGCAGGACGTCCCCGGCCAGCCAGCCGGGCTCGTCGGTGGCGCACGCGAAGACGGTCGAGGAGCGCAGGATCGTGGCGTCGGGTTCGCCGTCGGGGGTCAGGGTGGTGATCATCGCCAGGAACCCGGCCGGGGTCGGGGTGGTCGGGATGATCGCGTTGCGGGCCTCGGCTGCGATGACGTGGGTGCCCGGCTCCAGGACCAGGTCGGCGGTGAAGGTGCGCTTCCAGTTGCCGGTCTCGCCGTGCGGGAACGACAGGACCTGCTCGCCGTCGATGTAGACGTCGGCGCCGTTGTCGGCGGTGGCGAACACCCGGACCGGGTACCGGGCGGTGAGGGTGAAGCGGCGCCGGAACCAGTTGGGGGTCTCGGCGGGGACGAGGTCGTAGGGGTCGCCGGCCCAGATCCAGCGCGCCTGGATGTCGGGCCAGTCCAGGGGGTACCCGGCGAGCGGGCCGACGCGGTCGTCCCAGGTGATGGCGCCGGGCCGGTCCCAGGTGACGCCCATGTCGTGGTCGAAGGAGTCCAGGGAGGCGAAGGTGAAATGCCGCTCGAGCGCGGAGTTCCGCTTGATGCCGCCGAAGGGGTAGACCGCGGCGCCCTCGAGCCAGCCCTCGAGCCCGCGCCCGGTGGCCACGGCGTACCGGTTGCCTTCCTCGTCGACCACGTTCCAGTCGAGGCTCTCGATGAACCACGCCTTGGGGTCCTGGTCGGCGTAGCTGAACACCACCACCTTGTCGTAGTCCAGCAGTGCCGCATCGTCGTCGGTGATCGGCAGGCGCATCGTGCCGCTGCCGGTGGCGTTGGACTCGACCAGGAACGATTTGCCGGACGCGTTCTCCAGGACCGTGCCGGCCCCTCCCCCGTCGGCGTCGTACAGGGTCGCGGTGATCGCGGCGGTCATGAGGACGTCCCTGCCGACCAGCTGCCGTCGAGGTTCGTGAAGGGGAGGACGACGCGGCCGGCGACGAGGTTGAGCAGGCTCGGGGACATGCCGCCGGTGATCTCGGCGGAGCAGGTCTGGTCCAGGGTTACCCCTCCAGGCAGGGACAGGCGGCGGGTGAGGACGACCAGGCCGTCGGCCGGGTCGCACAGCGCGACCAGGTCGAGCCAGGCCTGGTTGAACCGTCGGGTGCGGGCGTCGTCGTCGGCGAGCTCGGCGCCGGTGTCCGGGTCGACGGCGTAGAGGGTCAGCCCGATGGAAACGGCGTAGGACCCGCGCGGCTTGGGGACGTGGATCTCGCCGTCGCGGCCGGGCACGACGTAGTTCGAGCCGCGTCGCCCGCCGGTCGCGTAGAGCCCTCCGAGGTCCTCGATGACGCCGAAGTCTGCGAGGTCGGTGCCGTCGACTAGGGCGGTCTCGATGATCGCGGTCATGCGGTGTACCCCAGAAGGAACGCGGTCTCGCGCAGCGCGTCAGTGGTCGAGGCGTTGAGGGTCTTCTCCACCGGGTTGTGCATGTGCAGGCCGCCCTCGATGAGGGAGGCCGGGCCGGGGAGCGCGGCACCGTACATCGCGGCCGGAACCCGGACCGCGCGGGGCGGGCGGACCAGGCCGGCCATGGACCGGTCGACCAGGCCACGGCGGTCGTCCACGCCGAGCGGGATGGAACTGGCGATGTTCCGGCCTATCTCGCGGAACACCCGGGACGGGGACTTGATGCCCAGCGCCTTCTCGATCGCCTTCTTCATCCCCTTGGCGATCTTGAGCATCTGCTGCTCGACGAGGCGCTGCTCGGCGTCCATGCCCCGTACCAGCGCTCGGACCGCGTTCTGCCCGGTGCCGTACAGGATCGACAGGGATGAGGTGGCGAGCTTGCCGGACTCGGTGTTCAGCGCCTTGGTGGTGCGCTTGATGTCGTTGAAGTCCGAGTCCTTGGCGCGCGCGAGCGCGGCGGCGGTCTCGGCGCCGTCGAGGCCGGCGTCGATCAGCTGCTGCAGGAACACCTTGGGCAGACCGCGGCGTGCGAGCAGGTTCAGGTGGACGCGGAACCGTCGCAGCACGAACAGCTGCTTCTTCAGCGCCCGCAGGATGCCGGGCGGGGACTTGGGGAGGGAGGTGATGTCCGGGAACGCGGTCTGGCGGGCGCGGGACACGACACCGCTGATGGAGTCCTGCAGCGACTTGCGGTCCGCGGCGATTCGCTCGCGCGCGGCCTGCGCGGCCTGCGCGGCTTCGCGCGCGGCCTTGTCGGCCTCGCTCTGCGCCTGGCGGGCGGCGCGGCGTGCTGCTGCGCTGGCCTCGCGTGCTGCGCGCTCGGCGGCTGCGCGCGCCTTGGCTGCTGCTTCGTCGGCCTTCTTCTTCGCGGCGGCGATGGGGTCCTCGTACTTCCCGGACCCGATGCCGGCGAGGTAGTCGTTGATGGCGGCGCCGGCGGAGTACTGCGCGCCGGCACCTAGGGCTGCGAGCAGGGCCAGGGCCTGGCGGGCCTCGTTGATGACGGT
Organism: Dehalococcoidia bacterium; assembly: GCA_050248355.1. Taxonomy (GTDB): domain Bacteria; phylum Chloroflexota; class Dehalococcoidia; order UBA2979; family UBA2979; genus JAIBBD01. Next base: position 19,602 of record JBFWSN010000017.1, on the reverse strand, counting down.
GGCGAGGTTGGTGCTGATGACGACCGACGCGCCGCCGGGGATGGAGTTGATCGCGGTCGCGAGGCCGGTTGTTGCGACGGACAGGCTGCGAACGGCGCCCTCCTGTTCCCCCGCAGCACCTGTCGCTGCCTCGGTAGCGGCCTTGGCCTCGTGCCATACCGTGATCGAGTTGCGGTTGTCGTTGGCCAGGTTGTTGATGGCGTTGCCCAGCCGGTTGTACTTCTCCGCCGCCTGGTTCGCTGCGACGAAGTTGAGCCCGGCCGCCTTGATCTCGGCGTCACGGGAGGCTTGGAGCTTCGCCTGCACCCGGGTGAGCTCGTCGCCACCACGGACGAGTGCGCTCGTGATCTCGCGGAGCGTGATCGGCGTCGTCTGGAGGTCTTCGAGGCTGAACTCCTTGACGAACCTCTGGGCCGCCAGCTGGTAGGTCTGCATCGTGGCGGCGCCGGAGTTCTTGTCCAGGGTGGCGGCGAAGTCCTCCGCGGCCTTGCGGGCGTTCTCCTGAGCGGTCTGCCACACCCCGAACGCGGCCGCACCGATCGCCAGAGCGCCTGGCAGGACACTGCCCGCAGCGTTGGCCGTGCCGTTGATCGCACCCGTGACCCGGCCGCTGGAGGTCTGCAGCTCCCGGAGCTGCGGGAGCGCGGTCGTGGCGATCTCGCCCACGCTGGAGGCGATCGAGGAGAACCCGCCCGACCGGGCGAAGCTGGTGACGCTCGCCGCCACACGGTCCTTGAACCGGGTGACGATCCCAGGCGCCGCCGTGGCCAGGCCATCTCCGGCCGCCGTCGCTGCGCTGCGCGCGATGGCGGCGCCGGCCTGCTGGCCCGCACGGTTCAGCGCCGTGCCGCCCGACGCGAGGCCCGCGGGCATCGCCTCGGCCGTGCGGCGGCCGACGAGCTGGCCTGCCTGTGCGGCGACGGGCTGCAGCTGCGCGTCGAGCTTGGCCTTGAAGTCCTTGGCGAGCGCTGGGCCGATGGACAGGTACCCGGATGCGATCTCCTCGGCCATCGCTCACACCACCTCTCGTCCGGTTCGGCGCCGCAGCTCGGCTACTCGTGCGGGGTCGGCCCGTCGCCGCACCACTCGGTGGCGCGGACGCGGGTAGGGCTTGGCGCTGTGGTCGCGGGAGTGAGCCGCGAGCAGCAGGTCGTACAGGTCGGCGAGGATGTACTCCTGGTGCGACCACCGTGATGCCGTGCTGTCGTCGGTGTCCACGCCGGTCGTGCGCGGCAGGCTGGATACGAACCGGGACTCGACGGGCAAGCCCCGGATCAGGACGCCGAGGCGGCGCCAGGACAGACGACCGCGGAACAGGTCGCCGAGGTCAACGGCGTAGTACTCGGCCAGGTCGGCCTCAATGGCCTCGCCGTGCTCGGTCAGGAGCTCGGCGAGGCGTCGCCTTCCCCCGGGTCCACTCCCATGGACGCGTACCACTGCGCGAACACGGCGTTGAGGCCGGCGATGGACAGGGGCAGCACGTCGAACCGCTCCCACTGGTCCTCGCCCATCGCCAGGCGCAGCACGCGGCGCATCTCGCCGACGGTGGGTGTGCCGTTGTCGTTGTACTCGCCGTCGAGTGCGACCCGGTAGTCCAAGCCGGCTGCAGCCGGGAGCTCGAAGTGCTCGCCCTTGAGGGTGAACTCGAAGGTGGTGGCGGTGGCTTCGGCCTCGAGCGCGTCGAGGTCGAACGGGGTGCTGGTCATGGGGGTCTCCGCGAGGTCGGGTCGGGGTCGGGGTGGGACGAGGCTGGGTCGGCCCGGCTACCCCTGGAACCGGGCCGACCCAGGTCTGGGTGCTACGCCGAGGTGTAGTCCTCGGGGTAGTAGATGTAGGCGTGAGCGCCGGTGTCGTCGGCGTAGGCCGTGATGGTCAGGGGGAACTTGGCGGCGTCGGCGTTCTTGTGCTCGCGGTTGCCGCGGTCGGTGACCTCGGCGTTGGGGAGCACATAGCGGGTGACCTCGTCGCCGTCGAGTGTGTCGATGACCACGACGCGACGGTCCCCGGACTGGACGGGCTTGAGCGTCAGCTTGGAGCCCGTCCCGGAGGTCGCGAGGTCGCTGCCGGAGTAGTACAGGAGCAGCGTCGCCTCGTTCTCCTCGAGCGGGGTGATCTCGAAGGTCGGGTTGAACTCGGTGTTGACGGTGCGCACGACGGTGCCGCGGGCGTTCTTGATGGTGGCGTTGGCGGTGTTGAGGGCCTCGGTGAGGCTGTCCTCGCTGATCTCGCCGACGTCGACGAAGGCTGCGTCGAGCGCTTCGGCGAGCGCGGTGGGCAGGGCGGTGCCGATGGGTGCCACGGCCATGAGCTTGACCGGGTCGACCTTGGGAACTCCCGCAGTCATGGGCTCTCCTTGGGTTGGGCCGAGCGGGGCGCGCGGCAGCGTCGCCTCCGCTCGGATGCGGGGGCGAAGTCGTGGGGGACGGTCAGGTGGAGTCGGGCACGTCGACGGGCTTGACCATCACCAGGGCGGTGAGGGTGAAGCGCGGGGCCGCGGTGAGCGGGTCGGGCAGCCACGCGGGGCCTCCGACCTCCTGGACGCCGGTGACGGTGCCCTCGTCGTGCGCGCCGGGCAGGCGGCGTAGCAGGTCTCGGACCTGCCCGGTCAGATCGGAGGCGTCGCCGCGGTCTGGGGCGCGGACCTCGAGCAGGATGCGGGCCTGGTCCAGCACCTGGCTGCGGGGGCCGCCGACGCGCTGCACCCGTACCGACGTCGCGGCCGCGGCTGCGGGGACGTCGGTGCCGACGTGCACCGAGCCGAGGCCGTCGCGGATCCGCTCGATGACGAGCAGCTCCACGTCGGGCCAGGTCTGCGGGCCCCTCATCGTGCGGCGTCCATCGCGGCGAGCAGGATCGTGTGGGCGGCGCCGCGTGCCTGCGGGTCGGGGTGGGTGAGCATGACGGCGAGGCGGCGACGGGTGAACGCGCCGGCGCGGCCGGGGGTGGTGGTGTCGTCGAACACGATGGTCCGGTACCCCTCGCCTGGTGGGGCCTGGCTCTGGGCCTGGTCCGCGATCTGCTCTGCGGCGCGCCGCACGCGGGCGTGGACCTTGCCGCCCTCGGGGCCCTGGTCGGACAGCAGCCGGGCGAGGTTGGCGCTGTTGAGAGTGAGGCGGGTGAACGCGGTCCCGGTCATCGGTCGACCACCTGGCGCAGGTGCACGTGCACGCAGGACACGCCCTCGGCGAGCAGGCCTGGGTAGCGGCGGGGGTCGCCGTCGACCTCGAGGGTGAGACCGGCGTGCTCGACACGGTCCGTCGGCGCGATGTCCAGGTCGCCGGCGTCGATGGGCGTGCGCAGCCACCACGTGCTCTGGGTGGTGTCGCGGGTCCCGTCGTCGGCCTCGGCCTGGGTGTCGGGCTGCACTGACACCCCGGGGACGCTGGTGCGGGTGGCGGCGTCCCAGTCCAGGACGGTGTTGCCGTACCGGTCGGTGGTCGTGGCGGGGCGCACGATCACGACGGTGTCGGTGAACAGAGGGTTCACCACGGCGGGTCCAGGGCGATCGTGCGGGGCCCGGACCGGGCGGGGAACAGCGCGGTGAGCTGCTGCTGCTCGAGGTCGGTCAGGTGCAGGGACAGCGCCTCGGCGGAGAAGGTGAGCGACTGGTCGCCGACGTGCTTCTCCCGGATCCCGGCGGCGGCGACGCCCTCCCCCGACGCGATGCGCGCAGCGATCGAGCACAGCAGCTCGATGAGGGTGTCGGGCAGGGTGTCCCATCCGGACTCGTAGACGACTGTGAGCCACCCGTGGCGGGTCGCGCCGCGGCCGTCGAGGTTGATCTCGAAGTCGTTGATCCCCGGGGACACCGGGCCGGTCAGGACCTGGCCGCGCAGGTTCCACGACTCGGCGCCCAGTTCGACGCCGGACTCGGTGGTCACCGAAGTGATGGACCGCACGGGGTACTGGGGCAGCCGCATCGGGGAGTACCCGGTGGCTGTGGACGTGGCGGCGCTGATCGTCTGCCCGGTCGTTCGACGCACCTTGGCGGACACGCGCGCCAGGATCGTCACGTCGACGGGGTCGTAGCCGAGGTCGGTCATGTCCGAGACGGTGACCAGCGGCTCAAGAGACAGCGGCACGGTCGGCTCCTTGAGTGGTCAGGGACTCGATGAGGTCGGCGACCCGGTCCAGGTCCGCGGCGGGGGTCAGGCGCGCGACCCGCGCGCGCGCGGCCACTGAGGTGGCGGAGTACTCGTCGGGGTCGTCGAGGTCTACGAGGTGCCGGGTCCAGGCGTCGATGTCGTCGCGGTGCGCGAACCGGCCGGCCTCGGCGAGGGACTCCCGAAGGCCCGGGGTGGGGTGCGCGAGCACCGGGATCCCCGAGCACAGCGCCTCGATGCCGACCATGCCGTAGGTCTCGGCTGCTGACGGCATGAGCAGGACGCGGGTGCGGGCGTAGACCTCGCGCATGTCCTGGACGGTGTCGATGAGCTCGACGTTGGGCAGGGCGCGCTCGTCGGGGATGCCGTAGCCGCCGCGCACGCCCAGGAACCGGCGGTGCGGGTGCGCCGCGGCCAGCGCGTAGAAGGTGCTGGAGCCCTTGGCCTCGGTGACGTTCACCAGGGTGATCGCGTCGCCGCCGGCCGCGGGTGGGAACTGGTCGGGCCACACCGTGGGGGGCAGGACTGCGGCGTGGCCGTCCCAGCGCAGCGACTCCATCAGGGTGCCGGAGTTCGCGATCAGCAGGTGCGGGTTCATCCGCTCGAGGCGGTGCTGGTTGAACCGGTCGGCGCCGTGCGCAGAAACCACGTGGGGCAGGCCGTGACGGCGGGCCTGGTCGGCGATCGCGAGCTCGCCGCCGAGGTGGGACAGGACCACGTCGTGGTGGGCCATGAGGGTGCGGGGCCGTGTCAGGGGCCGCACGGCGACCCCGTCGAGGGTGTAGCGCCCCGGCTGCCCGAGGCTGGTCGTCACGGTGACGGCGTGGCCTCGGGCGGCCAGGTGCGCGAGCAGCTGGTGGGTTGCCAGCCACGCTCCCACCCGCGAGGTGGGCGGGTAGTGCGGGAGCGCGGCCAGCAGCCTCACCAGCGGGTCCCGGGCCTACGCGGAGGCGATCGGGTTCGCGTTGGTGATCTTGGCGAACGCCGCGACGTCGTTGACGAGCCAGCCGTACTCGGCCTCCATCAGGATGGCGACCAGGTTGTTCTCCCACAGGGAGACCAGCTCGCCGTCGATGGTGACCGTCGCCTCGGTCGAGGTCGAGTACGAGATGCCGCCCACGACGCCCCACGCGGCCTGGGTCCAGTCGCCGGCGTAGCCGACGACGGAGGTCAGGTCGGTGGTGGCGACGCCGTCCTGCATGAACGACTTGCGCCCGATGAGCTTGCCGGGCGATGCCGGCTGGGCGGTGTCGTTCTCGAACTGCGCCGCCGTGGTCTCGTCCAGCGGGGTGTCGATGAAGATCGGGCGGCCGGTCGAGTCGACCTGGCCGAGCAGGATCGGCTCGACGACGTTGTCCAGGGCGAAGCCGTTGAGCCGCTTGCCGTCGTTGACGAGCAGCTTGAGGCTGTCGACGAGGTCCTGGTAGACCCCGCCCTGCGCCTGGGTGTGGGAGCCCAGCTCGACCGCCTTGGTGGTCTGGTCGAGGTAGGTGCCGAACGGGGTGTTGGTGCCGTGGAACGCGGCGGCGTCGAACGCGAGCGCGAACGCCTCCGCGACCTGGCCCTTGATCATGCCCATGTAGCCGGCGGGGTTGGACCGCACGACCTCGGTGGACACGACCGCGATGGCCGCGAGCTTCTTCGGGTCAATCGTCTTGAGCCCGACGGATCCGCTGGATGCGGGCTTCTTGCCGCCCTCAGCCACCCAGCCAGCCGACATCTTGCCGGTCACGACGGGGACGGCCTTGCCGTTGAGGCCCAGGGGGACCTGCTGGGCGAGGCGCTGGGCGACGGAGATCTTCGCGGCGTGCTCGAAGATCGGTGCGGAGATCTCGGGCGGGAGGAACTTCGCGTCGAAGTCCGACCGCTTGGTGGGGGCCGTGACAGCCATGGGTCGCTCCTAGAGCTTGGAGATGAGATCGGCCAGCAGCGGGTCGCTGCTGGCCGTGCCCGCGGCGCTGCCGCGGTTTCCCTGTCCGAAGTCAGGCACCGAGGTGGTGCTGGTGCCCGACTCCGGCTGGGCGTTGTCCTCGACGAACTTGGCGATCGCGGCCGTGTCGGCCTCGCCGTCCTCGGTCAGGAACCGCTTGACGTCGATGGCCTCGACGAGGCCGTCGGGGAGCTTCCCGGCGGCGGCGGCCTTGAACTCGGCGCGCAGGAGCTTGTCGGTCAGCTCGTCGGTGGCCGCTTTGCGGCCCTCGTCGCGTGCTGCGGCGACTGCCTTCTCCTGCTCGGACATCGACTGGGCCTTGAGCTTGTCGAGCTCCTCGGCCGCGGTGGCGTTGTCCTTGGCCCGCTGCTCCCACTTGCGCGAGGCCTCGAGGCGGCCTTTGATCTGGCCGGGCGTGAGCCCGAGCTCGGTCGCGAGGGCCTGGATCTCGGCCAGCGTCTGATCCTCCGTGGCGGTGGATGCGGTGCTGGTGGTCTCGGCGGTGGTCTCAGTGGTCGTCTCGGACATGTGGTTCTCCCGTGTCGGGTGGGGGTTGGCCCATGGCGGGCGGCCCGCGCGGCGCGCGGGTGGTCTGTGAGGGTCAGCCGGTCAGCGCGGCCAGGCGCGTCTGCGACCAGTCGAGCGCGGCCTGGGCGGTGGCGTCGCCGGCGGCCACGCGGTCGGCCAGTCCGGGGATCCGCTCGCGCAGCTGGGTGATCTGCAGGTCGCGGGTGTCGGCCTCGGTCCGCGGTTCAGGCGCGGGGCGGGGTCGCTTGCCCAGTTCGTCGGGGCCGGTGAACTGCTGGCCCTTGCGGCCCAGGACGGGGCCGAGCTCGCCGTGGTCGTGCACGACCACGAAGTCGCGGAAGTCGTACTCCCGTCTCCCGCTGTGGGAGCCCTTGGAAGCCTCGAACGTGTCGACTCCGTCGCCGAAGAACTGCTGGGCGAGATCGTGGATGCGGGCGGCCTCGGCCGGGTCCAGGACGCGGTCGTTCCACCCGTACAGCGGAGCGACCGAGCAGTCGCACGCCGGATGGATCGGCATGAGCTCGGAGATGGTGTACCGCTGGGTCGCTGCGAGGGCGCACAGCCCGCACGAGGAGTCGCCCTCCAGCACCCGCCGGTAGCCGGTGGGCTTGCGGCGGTCCTGCGCCAGGACCTGCGCGGAGGTGTGCGTCTTTGCCAGCTGCAGGTCGGTGGCCGCTGCCTCCTGCGCCCGGTCGACGCCCTGCAGGACCGCGGCCTCGAGGGACTGCCCTCGGGACAGGGCCGTCCACACCTGCTCGCCTGCCCGCCGGTACACCGCGGCCGGGTCGGTGCCGCGCCGTACCGCTGCTCCGGTGACCGATGCGGGGTCGACGTCCGCCGGTCGCAGCCGGCCCCCGAAGTGCAGGACCGCGAGGGAGGCCAGGTAGCCGGTGGTCAGCGACGCGATGGTGCGCTGTCCTCCGATGACGCGTGGGACGACCAGGGCCACGAACTCGTCGACGTCGCGGTCTCGCCAGTTCCCGAGCGCGAACCAGGTCGCGGCGACGAACAGCAGCACCCGGGACCGGACCTGGGCGACCTGGTCGCGGTATGCCGCTGAGAGCGCCGCCTGCGGGTCAGGCGCCACGGTTCACGCCGGCGACGGCGGCCTGCTCGAGCAGGTCTGCCGAGCGCTGCGCCCGTAGACCCGGCAGGTCCGCGGGCGACTTCCCCCAGATCGAGACCAGGCGCTCGTCCAGAGGCAGGTCCGTGGCCTTGACCGCGGCGTCGGCCATCTCCGTCAGGGAGTACCTCTGCGGGTCGCGGAAGTGGGACTTGAGCTGTGCGAGGTTCGCGCGGGAGTCGTCGCCGGCGAACCGGAACGCGATCGAAAGGGTCTGCTCCCATGACGCCTTCGCCCGGGCGATGCGGTCCTCAGCCTTGAAGACCAGGCCCTCCCGCATCGCCGCGGCGCCCTCCGCGGACTGGTTCGCGCCCTCGGGGATGAGGTACCCGACCGGGGTGCGTGTGACGGCCGCGAGCTCGCGCACGTCGTCCTTGACCGCCGACAGGATGTCGCTGAACTGCGCCTGCTCCGACTCCCACAGCTCGACGCCGGGCGGGAGGTCCCACAGCGCGCCCGGCCCGGGGGCGAACAGGGCGTTGTAGTCGATCTCGTTGCCCTCGTCGTCGTGCGTGGGCATCACGGCCTTGGCGTCGGCCTTGGGATCCTTCTTCAGTGCCCGCTGCCTGTAGGCCTGCATCGCGGTGATGACCAGGCGCTGCAGGATCGTCAGGTTGATGCGGTTGAGCAGGTCGATGTGGGTCTCGAACTCCGCGTATCCGCGGCGGTTCTGGAACCGCACGACCGGGACGATCTTGTGCGGGAACACGAACGAGCGATCCGCCGACCACGACCAGGTGGACAGGTCCGCGAGGAGGGCGGACTGCGCGTCGCGGGTGTCCCGAGTGGCCACCAGGACCTGGCCCGGGGTGTACAGGTAGGCGGTGTCCTGACCGGTCCACTCGTCGGTGAACGCCTTGAGCGCCACAGTGACGACCCGGGGGCGGGTGGGGTCGTGGCGGGTGATGACCTGGCGCGGGTCCTCGCTGGTGATGTTCGGAACCCCGGTGTCGGGGTCCACGCCGCCGACGATGGTGTACCCGTCCCCGAGGCCGAGCATGTTGGAGTGCACGTCCGCGGATCCGACCTCGAGCGCGTTCGCGGTCCAGTACTGCCACGCCAGGGCGTCGCCCTCGGGGTCCTGCTCCTGGGACGTGGTGAACCCGTTGGGGATCATCCGCTCTCGGGTGGCCTCGACGATGAGCTCGGCGTAGTTGGTGCGGGACTTCTGCTGGAACCGCTGGTAGGCCTGGCGCATCCCGGCCGCGCCCTCGGGCAGCGGGGGGTTGCCGTCGTGGTAGGAGGCCAGCAGGTCCAGGCGCTCGCGCTTGGCCGTCAGGCGCGCGGCGAGAGCGGCGAAGGCCTGCCCGTAGGCCGTGGACGGGTCGATCGGCACGGGTCAGCACCTCCATCGCAGCGGGGTCAGCGGAGCCGGCGCGGTGCGCGGGCGGGTTCATGGGTGCGCACGCCGGCGGCGAGCGCGTCGAGTCGGGCCTGCCACGCAAGGATCAGCGCGATCGCGGCGTCGACCTTGCGCGGGGAGTCGGGGCTGTCCTTGGCGATCTGGATGCCCGAGCGGCCCGGGCGGCGGCGAGCGTTGGTGACGTGCCTCGTGAGGGTGTCGTCGTGCGGGCCGCCATGGCTGATGTCGCCGTCGAGGATGGCGTTGAACGCCTGCTCGGTGGCGCGCACGATCAGGTTTGAGCGGCCGCCGGTCATCCACCACTCGATCGGGTTCTCGCGGCTGGCCTTGACCGCGAGCCTGGTACCGAAGTCCCGCTCCCAGGTGGCGACCATGGTCTCCCACTTGGCGGGGTCGGCGTAGAAGCCGACCACGTTCAGCTGCGCGAACACGGCGCGGACTGTCGCGTCGACCTCGGCGACGGGGACCTTCCAGTCCTCGCCCTCCTGGCCGTCGGGCTGCTCCCAGGCCCGGATCAGCCACGTGTACCCGTCGGAGACGCGGCACGCGACCAGCGCGGTGGCGTCGGTGACGCCGCGGGACCGCTTGCGCGAGCCGTCGAAGCCGAGTGTGACGGGCTCACGCTCGCCGATCTCCGCGTCGACGGGGTTCCCGGCCGCGTCGCGCAGGCGCCGGGCTGCCCACTCGTACCCGGTGACCCATGCGTCCTGCGCGGAGGTGGGCTGGTTGAGGTAGTAGCGGCGGGAGTCCGACGGTGCGTTTCGGGGGTCCCAGATCTCGTCGATGATGCGCTGGAGGTCCATGACGTCCGCGAACGGGCCGTAGACCTCGTGCAGCGCGGCGAGCAGCTGCGCCTCGTCGAACAGGTCGACGTCGGGCGGGGCCTCGCGGTGGTCGAACAGCAGGCGCGCGCGGCGGACCTTGCCCTCGCGGATCCGCAGCGCCAGGCGGTGCGTCTCCTCCGCGACGCTGCCCTCGCCGGGCAGGTACATCGTGGAGGTCTCCAACGACCACGGCTGGGCGGCTTTGCGCTTGGCGAGGTTCCGCCGGACCGTGGAGTACATGCGCCGCAGCTCGGGCGTGATGTACAGGTGGGTCTCGTCGAAGACGACGAACGTCTCCTTGCCGCCGTCCTTGGACGAGTTCGCCGCGGTCGAGGGGATGATCTCCCCGCCCTGAGGCAGGTTCGTGCGGGTCAGTCCCGCGGCGTTGGTCGGCAGGCCTTCGGCGAGCGGGCCTTCGGTGAGGTTGAAGTAGACGTTGTCGTAGGTGTTGCCGGCCTGGGTCTCCTCCGTGGCGATGCACCGGATCACCGGGTGGGTGACGGTCCGGCCGATCGGCTCCCCCGGCTGGTACTCGTAGGCGAAGTCCCGCCACCGGTACACCTCGCCGCCGCGCGCGAGCTCGCCGGTGGCACGGCACGGGCCGAACGCCTCGAACAGCGCGTGCCGCCCGGCGTGCCCGGACTTGTCGCGGCCCTTCGCGCGGGAGATGAACGCTGAGTCGTACAGGCGGCGCCCGGTCGCATCGACGCAGTACGAGTCGACGGTGAGCTCGACCAGCTCGTCGTCGAGTACTACCTGCTGGCCCTCCACGTCGCCGGGCCCATGGACGGTGAAGTGCTCCATCCATGCCGTGGCCAGCCAGCCCAGGGAACGGGTGCGGTCGTGGCCCGGCGCGACGATCCGGTCACGAGGCACCGGTCAGCCGCGCTCGACGCTCGTCGATCCGGGTCACGCCCGGCTCGGGGCTGCCGGAGGTGGTGGGCGCGTCGTCCTTGCTGGTGTCGACGATCCGCCAGCGCAGCGTCTCCAGGCCCTTGGGCGTCAGGCCGAGGCGGTCCTCGATGTCGAGCATCTTCTGCGCGATCGCCAGGCGCCCGGACGTGAGGGCGGCCAGGCGAGAGATCAGGATCTTCAGGTCGCCGGGCTCGGCGAGCTCCCCGGCCACCTGGATCAGCTCGTCGAGGTCGGGCATGTCGACCGTGTCGAGGGCGGCGAGGTCGTCCTCGAGCTGGGCGCGGCGCGCGATCACGACGTCGAACCCGCCGCCGGCCCATCGGGCGGCCTGCGGGGTGTGCCAGGCCCACTTCCACCACGCGAGCCCGGCCGACCCGAGCTTGAGCCAGGCCGGGGGTTTGGGGGTCCGGCCCTTGAACCCGCCGGCGGGGAGGTCGACGGACGGGATGGTCGGGGCGTTGCGGCGGCGCCGGTTGGGGTCGGGCAGGGGTCCGGGCATGGCGGGTCTCCCGTGTCGGGATGGGGGGCCGCCCGCCCGTGTCGGGCGCGGCGGTCGATGCTCGTTGGCGGGGCTCCGGCTCGGCCAACCCGTACACGCCGCGAGCCGCAGCACCTTCCGTGAAGCCGCGACGGGGTGGGAGGGGGTGGCCCCCTGGGGGCCAGGGCTTGGCGCCGGGCGTCAGAGGAGTCCTGGGTGGCGCTCGGGCGCTCGCCGGGCCCGTGGGCGGGCCGCCGCTGCTTCCTGCGCCGTCTTGTCGACGTGGCAGGCGTGGCACGTGCCCTGCAGGTTGCCGTCCTCGTGTCCACCCCCGAGATGCACGGGGATGACGTGGTCGACCTCGGTGCTCGTACCGGTGCAGCGCGGGCCGCGGATGCGGCAGCGAGGGTCGCGGGCCTTGATGCGGCGCACGGTAGCGTCCCAGCCGGGCGGCTTCGGGTAGCCGCGGTGCTTGGGCCAGGCCATCAGATGCTGTGGTCGACGAGGGCACGCATCGCATCCACATCGTGGTGCGCCTCGACGTACCTCTGGTACAGGGCGACGCACGCGTCGTAGGCCGGTCCCTGGGCCTTGCTGGGCTGGTCCTCGTGGTGCAGGGCGTACACCGCGCCCGGGTGGCGCTCCAGCGGGCCCAGGAGCGTCTCATGCGCCAGCCGGAAGGCGTAGTCCTCAGGAGCCCAGACCGTGAAGCGCTCGTCCATCCCGCCGATGGACCACCACGTGGCGGGCGCTGCCACGAACACTCCGGAGCATGCACCGGGCACGAGCTGGTAGGGGATCTCGGGCGGGTGAGCTCCACGGGTCAGGCGGAGAGTGCCGGCCAGGCCCAGGCTCCGGTACTCCGTGTAGGGAAGGTGCACGCGGTTGCTGCTGCGGGCCGCGCGGACGGCGTCTTCGAGGGGCAAAGCGGTCGGGAAGGTGTCGGCGTCGGAGACCACCACCACGCGTGCACCGGCCGCCTCGGCCCGTCGGACCCCGAGGTTCCTGGATGCGGCGAGGTTGAAGCGAGCACCGCCGGCGTCGGCAGCGACCGGTTCGTAGCCGAGCAGCTGCCATTCGGCGACGACGTGGTGGAACGCGCGGAGCCGATCGGGTGTTGGTCGCCATGGGATGACGAGGGCTACGTCGTCAGTATCCATGCGACGCCTCGGTGCGGACGCCGTGGTGGATGACGCGGGGACCGTCGTCGCGGGCGCCGTAGTAGGCGAAGTGCTTGCCGGCCGCGGCGAGCTGGCGGCCGTACTGGGCTTCGGACCAGGCGCTGTCGGGCCAGTCGTGCTGGTCGACGATGGCGCGGGGGAACATGCAGGGGTTGTTGGTCCAGCCGGCTGTGTGCTCGAGGACGCAGCGGCGCTCGGTGAACGTGGTGCCCTGCTGCTCGAGGGCTGCTAGGAGGCCGCCAGCCTTGTGCTCGTTGGGCCACCAGGGCTGGCGGACGAGGGCTACCTGGGCCAGGTCCGGGTCGCGGACGAGGGCGTAGGTCATGGGGCCGACCGGAACGGGCATGGCGGGGAGGAAGTCGGCTTCCCAGAGCAGCACCCGGTGGGTGTCGATGCTGCGCAGATGGTCCCAGAGGGTGCGCATCTGGGCGGTGAACCCGCGCTGGGCGGTGTCGATGTGCTCGATGACCAGGTCGGGCGGTTCGTGCGAGAGCGCGTCGAGGATCTGGGCGCGGTGGTTGGCGAGGTAGTCGCGGTGGTCGTCCATGAGGACGAGGGCGTAGGTCATCCGAGGTCGGCGTCGATCGAGATGGTGATGTGGCCTTTGGCGGGGAACGTCTGGATCCTGTCGCCGGGCCAGGTGACTTCCACCTCGGCGCGGCAGATGCCGGGGGTGTCGGTCTCTCCGGACTCCCAGTCGCGCTCGATCTGACCCGTCGCGGCGTCGACGACGGTCATGGGGCCGTGGTCGACGACGACGGTGCCGGTGCGGTCGGTCATGACGAGGGTGACGGACTCGGCGGTGCTGAGGTCGACCGCGGTGCCGGTGCGGCCGTCGGTGAGGGTGAGCTCGAGCGTGGGGGCGAGGTCGCCTGCCTTGAGGTAGACGGTGTCGGTCACGTCTGCCTCCTGATGGTGATGGATCCTGTGCGGGACCGGTTGCGGACCACGGGCGCTGGGGTGCGGGCCTCGAGCGCGGCCGCGAGCATCGACCGGACCAGGACTGCGGAGAGGGTGCCGCGGACGAGGACCGCAGGTTCGGCGACGTCGGCTGCCGTGAGCAGGCGGACGATGGTGAGCGCCTGGTCGGTCTCGAGGGCGGCGGCGAGGGAGCGGGCGGGGCGAGGGAGCGCGAGGGCGGTGCTGCTGTCCGTGGAGGGCGTGAGGGCGAGGATCCGGTCGGCTGAGATCGCCAGCGCGGTGGAGGTGGTGGTCGCCGGGGCCAGTGGCAGGAGCTTGCGGCTGGTGATGGTGCCGGCGGTGCAGGTCTGCGATGCCGCGGCGAGGCCGTGCTGCTGGTGGGCTCCGACCTCGAGCGCGGTGTGCGTGACGGTCGCGGTGCCCGCCGTGCGTGCCTTGCCGGCGTTGACCGGGCGCGCGGTGTCGGTCTCGGACGCTGAGGGTGCTGCGGCCTGCTTGAGTGCGCCTACCGGGCGGGCCGTGTCGGTCTCGGGCGCGATGGTGATGGTGTAGGCGAGGCCGGCTGCGGCGGCGAGGGCTGTGTCGGCCTCCGTGGCTGCGGCGAGCGGCTGAGCCTTGCGCGCGTTGAGGGCCTGCGAGGTGGCGGTCTCGGTGGCGGCGGCGATGGTCTTGCGCTTGCCGGTCTGGGTGGGTGCGAGGGCGGTGTCCGTCTCGGCGGCGATGCTGAGCGGGCGTGCCTTGCGGCGGTTCAGGGTCTGCGCGGCGTCCGTCTCGGCCGCTGTGCCCGTGGCCATGGTCTTGCTGGCCGTGAGCGTGGGCGCGGTGCCCGTCTCTGCCGCGAGGGCGAGCGCGCGGCGATCGCCGAGGCCGGCAGCGGTGCCGGTCTCCGTCGCTGCGGTGAGGGCGCGTGCCTTGCCCCGGGTCACGGTCTGGGCCGTGTCGGTCTCGGACGCGGCTGCGAGGGTGCTCCGCTTGGACCGGGCGACGGTGGGCGCGGTGTCCGTCTCGGAGGCCGTTGAGATCGCGCGGGTCTTGCGGCGTCCGGGGGCGAGCGCGGTGTCGGTCTCCGACGCGAGAGTGACGGCCTTGCGCTTGGAGCCCGTGATGGACTGCGCCGTGTCGGTCTCGGATGCAGGCGATGCCTGCTTGCGCTTGGCCTTGCCGGCGATCGCTTGGGCCGTGTCGGTCTCGGTGGCCGAGGTGAGGGTGCGGGACCAGCGGTGGCCGATCGCCAGCGCGGTGCTGGTCGCGGTCGCCGACGCGAGGGCGTAGCGGCGCGCCGCCGTGATGGTGGGCCCGGTGCTGGTGTCGGTGGCGACGCCGAGCGCCTTGCGCTTGGCCTTGCCGACAGCCTGGGCTGTTCCCGTCTCGGACGCTGTGCCGACGGTGCGGGTCTTGCGGCGGCCGGGGGTGAGCGCGGTGTCGGTCTCCGACGCGAGGGTGACGGCCCTGCGCTTGGCCTTGCCGACAGCTTGCGCGGTGTCGGTCTCCGTCGCGGTCCCAGCTGCACCGCCGAGGGGGCCGCCGCTGGCCTCGCGCAGGCGCACCAGGATTGCGGGCCCGCGCACGTTCGTCGTGGTGCCGCCGGCGGTGGCCGCGATGACCGGGGCGGCGGTGGAGGTGCCGGTGGTGACCGAGCCGCGGAAGGTGACGCCGCCGATGTCGTTGCCGACGTTGGTGTCCGGCTCGGTGTCCTCGGTGACCGTGCCCCACGCCGAGACCCCGGTGGCGGTGACGCCCTCGGCGGAGAACTGCGACGGCGTGGTGACGTCGGTGGGGATGCAGAACCCGACGATGTAGTGATCGCCCGCGGTCAGGCCCGGGTTGGACCCGCACGTCACCGACACCGCGGTGCCGGTGGTGGAGTCGACCCCGCCGGCGACGGCGACATCCCACACCCCGGTCGCGTTCGTGTACCGGTAGACGACCGCCCACGACACGTTCGTCGACGTGATGTTGATGGTCGGCATCGAGTCCGACCCGACCGCCACCTTGCCGTAGGCGGCGATCAGGGTCGGGCCCGTGTCGATGCCGGTCGTGCCGCCACCGCCGGAGAACTCCCCGAGGAAGTCCCAGCCGGTGATGGTCTCGTCGTTGACCGACGTGTCGGGCTTCACCCCGAGCAGGAGCACGAGGTAGTCCCCGGCGGCGATCGACGCCGGCGCGTTCGGGGTGATGTTGATCGTCGCCCCGGACAGGTACGCCGGGGTGGAGACGGATCCGAAGGCGACGGCCATGGTCCGCGCCTCCTACGCCGGGTGGTTCAGGTCAGGCGGCGCGTGCGAACACCGCGACGGTCGCGGTGATGTCCGAGCCGTCGGGGGTGACGACGAAGTCGTGCTGGGTGACGGGGAGGATGTTGGCGTCGGTGCCGGCTGTGGAGTCGGAGTCGTAGCCGAACACGATGTCGTTCCAGCCGTCGCCGGCGGCTACCGCGGTCCAGGTCTGGTCGGGGCAGTCGACGTCGACGCGGTCGTTGGTGTCGTCGTAGGTGATGGTCAGGCCGCCGGTCTGGTCGATCGTCTTGCGGATCGAGGACTGGGTGACGAAGTTCGTCGTGCCGGACACGAGCGCGGCGAAGTCGTCCTTGTCGAGCAGGGTCGCGTCGGACTCGATGCCGGACGTGGCGAGGACGTCGATGACGAACACGGAGTTGGCGGGGTCGTTGGCGTTGACGCGCTCGGCGAACTCCGCGAAGCGGCCCTTGGACCGGTTGAAGACGAAGTTTCCCATGGCTCAGGCCTCCAGCTCGAGGGTGACGAACCAGTCGACGCGGGTCTGGCCGGCGGCGTACTGGGCGTCGGTGGGCTGCTCGTAGCCCTCGAGCGCGTACTTGTCGGCCTGGTGCACGACCCGGTAGGTGACGTCGCCGTCGACGGTGTGCAGCACGATCCGCTGGAAGTGGCGGAACGTGTGCGTGAGCGAGTGCGGGTTCGAGGCGGGGCCGCCGGGGCGGTGCACGACCGTCTCCCCCTGCACGGACAGCCAGCCCTCGGCGATGCCGCGGTCGATGAACGTGATGCCGACCGTGGTTTCGGTGGGGGGTCCGCCGTCGTTCTCGATGCGGAGCCCGGCCAGGGCGTAGGGCTCGGGGTTGGCCAGGGGCTCGCCGGTCGTGGGGTCGAAACGTGCGACCGGGGCCGACCTGTCCGCGAGCTTGCGGACGCGCAGGATCTCCATGACAGGTCCTCCATCGGTGCGGGCATGGCAAAGGCCCCGTCACCCTGTGCGGGGTGTTCGGGGCCTTCGGTGATCGTCGCCACCTGTGGTGGTCGTATCACAAAGGTAGCGTCTGGGGTCGACGAGTCAAGCCGAGACCGGGCGCTCGGCGTGGCGGGCTGCTGCCGCTTCGTGCGCGAGGTCGATGACGTCCCCGACGCGGTAGAGCGCGACGCCGTTCTGGTCGACGCCGTGCCGAAGGAGCCGGGACTTCCTGACCCAGTTGTTGATCTGGTCCTTCGTGGCGGTGATGCCGGTGGTGCCGGCGAGGCCTCGAGCGATGTCGCCGGCGGTAGCGAGGCGGTCCTCCATCGCTTCGGTGAGCCAGGCGCGGCGTTGGGCGACGTCGTGCTCGGTGGAGCAGACCGGGCACTTCACTGTGCGGCAGCGGTCGCAGAGGTGGTCCTTGCCGTTGTCGGAGTGGTCGACGGCGTACACCTCGGAGGTGCACAGGACACCCTTCTTGAGGGGGTCGGCTCGGCAGGGCCCGAGGTAGAGGCGGGGGGCGGGGGTGTCGGACGCGGCGAGGAGCTCGCGGTGGGTACGTGCGATGTCGCGGGCGAAGCCGATCGCGTCGGGGCGTGCGAGGAGGGTGTCGAGCTGGTCGGTGAGGATGCTGATGAGGCGGCGGTGGGTGGAGGCGATGAGCCAGCGGCCGCCGGTGAGGTAGGTGAGCTGGTCGCGGAGCCAGTCGTGGCGCCGCTCGGCCACGGCGGTGGTGGTGTAGTCGATGAGGTAGTAGGCGGGGCTGTCCAGCCAGCGGCGGAGCGAGACCTGCTCCTTGAGCAGCTGGGGGGTGGTGGTCTTCGCCCAGGTGACGAGGCGGGCGAGCGCGGTGGCGAGGGTCTTGGAGGCTCGGGCGTCGAACGCGATGACGGTGTCGCTGCTGGAGCGGGCGCCGTTGCGTGCGCCGGTTGCGGTCTGGCGGGTGATGGTGAGGTTGACGTCGTCGACCAGGTCGGGGATCTGCGTGAGGACGTCGAGGACGTTGTCGGCGTGCTGGGCGCACAGCTGCTGGGCGCGGTCGGCCGGCAGCGGCGCGCCGCATTCGGCGCAGGTGCGTGCGTCCGTCACTGATGGTGCTCCCTTTGCGTGGTGGGTCACTGGTGGTAGATCGCCCAGATGACGATCGTGGTGATGAGCGCGATCGCGACGCCGAACGCGAGCATCGCCTCGGCCGCACCGCGGGGGCTCGGGGATGGTCACGGTTCCTCCCCGGTGATCGCAGAGAGGCGGGTGGCGACGAGAAGTGCGTGTGCCCGCTCTTCCGGGGTCACGTCGTCGTTGTCGGCGGCGGCGATGTCCTGCCACCACACGATCTCGGCGGCGAGCGCGTCGGCGCAGCCCTGGTGGGCGACGTAGGCGGCGACCAGCGCACGCATGGTGGCGGTGTGCAGCACGATGAACCGAGTGTCGGCGTGATGCGTCGCGTCGATGCGGTCGCAGTCTAGGAGCAGCGCGGTCGGGTCGATGGTGGTCATGCGTCCTCCCCGGTGATCGAACGGCGGGTGGCGCAGGGGTGGACCGTCTCGCAGGTCTTGCAGCGCGCGACGAGGACGCCTTCGCCTGCGCGGTCGCAGTCGGCGGGACGGCAGTAGTAGTGCTCGCTGTCGGGAACGTCCTCCGGCTCGTGCTCGGCCAGCGCCAGGGAGAGGGCTTCGAGCATCCGGGTGATCGCGTCCCCGATCAGCGCCTCCTGCGCCACGTCGTCCTCGACCAGCCACGGCCCCAGGCGCTCGCACATGTCGTTGAGCCGGTCGATGTGCGCGTCGTGGTCGCGCTCCACCTCGCTCCGTAGCGCCTCCGTCTCGGCGGCGATGCGGGCGGCGATGTACGGCTCCAGCGCGGCGACGGCGACGCGCGAGACGACCGCCAAATCGCGCTCGGTGTACCCGGCGCGGGGGCCGAAGTCGATGGCCTCGTAGTGGCGCAGCGCCTCGGCCACGGCGGTCACGGCGTCGTCACGGTTCACGGCTGGTCCTTCCTGTAGTCGCTGAGTCGCGGGCCGATGCCGGGAGGCACCCGCACGCCGGGCAGGTGAACGGGGCCGGGAGTGGCGGTGCCGTCGAGGCAGGTGCGGCACACCCACTCACGGGTGTCGGCCTTGGTGACGACCGACTCGCCCTTGGCTCGCTTGCAGCGGTCGCAGAGCGTCGAGGCACCGAATCCGGCGCGAAGGCGCTCAGCGAGAAACCACGTGGTAGCGGTCTCGGCCTGGAACTTGCGGCGCTCCTCCCGCAGCGCCTCCGTCTCGGCGGCGATGCGGTCGGCGATGTGCAGTTCCATCGCGGCGACGGCGGCCTCGCCGAGGGCGCGGTACGACTGCCGCCCGATGTACGTCAGTCGACGCAAGGCCGCTTCAACCTCGGCCACGGCGTCGCGGGTCTCGCTCTCGGGGTACTCGACGGTGAGGCGTCCGTCGGGCTGGACCTCCATGACGTAGTGCGGCTCGGTCGCCTCGATCCACGCCCACAGGTCGTCGGCGAGCGCGCCGTAGCCCTGCTCGCGCGCGACGGTCATGTAGCGGCGCAGCGCCTCGCGGGCGATGGGGTCGTGCTGGGGGTCGAGGACGAAGTAGCGGCAGTGGTCGTGCTTGCCGTCGGGGTCGTTGAGGCGCTCGACGTGGTACTTCGGGCGCAGGCCCTCGGCGGTCGGTTCGATGGTGGTCATGCCGGCTCCTAGTTCGGGTGGGGCGGGGTGGTGGCGATGTAGGGGATGAGCAGCTGCGGGCCTCGGGTGTCGGGGTGGAGGGCGAGCAGGTCGAAGGTGTGCAGGTGCAGGCAGCCGGCGGGGCAGCGGATGAGGACCTGCTGGGCGGGGTTGAGGCGCCGGAGTTCCATCAGCCGGCCTCGTGGAGCGGTTCGTCGAGGGCTTGGATCTCGGCGAGGACGACGGCCACTGGTGGTGGGGGTGGGGGTGACCAGGCGTCGTGGGCGCGTCGTGCGGCGCCCCAGGCGCCCCAGTTGTCGGGGGTGCCGGGGGGGTGGCGGTCGCAGGTGGGGGCGGGGCGCGCGCGC
>JBFWSN010000016.1:0-51378 GCA_050248355.1 Dehalococcoidia bacterium | reverse complement strand
ACAGCATCGTGAGCGGCATCGCCGCCGAGCGGACGGCGCCGATGTAGCGGCGCCCGAAGTACGTCGCCCAGATCGACTCCTGGAGCGGGATCTGCCCGCCGATCCCAGCGCCAACGAGGACGTAGCCCACGACCAGCGCCAGCTTCGCGTGGGCCGCAGTCGCCGCGATGATGAGTACGAGCGCGACGGCGTTCAGGGCGAAGCTCGTGGCCGTTGAGAAGCGCTCCGACCAGTGGTCGCCAAGGTACCCCCAGGCTGGCTTCGTCACGGCCGACGGGATCGCCAGGGTTGTCACCATCAGGGCGGCGAACCCGCGGTCGAACCCCGAGTCGCTCAGGTACGGAATGGTGATGATGATCATCGTGCTCAGCCCAAGGCTGCCGAGGCCGAACGCGACGACCAGCACGTAGAGGGTCGTCGTTCGGAGCGCCTGCCGCCTCGTGAAGGAGTTCGCGAAGTCGGTGCGGGCGGCCGCCCCCGCGCCCGTGGCCATGTCGGCATCGCTCTTGCCGTCGGGATGCAGGCCCACGTCCTCGGGGCTGCGCCGCATGGTGAGGGCCGCGGGGACGCCGAGGACGAGGACGAACGCAGCGAGGAATCGCCAGCCGGCGCGCCAGCCGAATTCGTCGATGATCAGCGTGACCAGTGACGGCAGCACGATGCCCGCGAACGAGACGCCGATCGAGGCGAGGCCGATGGCCTGTCCTCGCTTCTCCACGAACCACTTCGAGATCGTGACGTTGACGACGAGGTTGCCGAGCAGCGCAGCGCCGAGCATCGACACGGTCCCACGGAGCACGATCCACTGCCACAGCTCGGTGACGTTGCTCACCAGGACGAGCGTGGTCGCGAGGATCGCGGCGCCCGTGAGCATGAGCGGACGCGCTCCCCAGCGATCCACATAGGCGCCGATGAAAAACCCCGCGAACGCCATGAAGAACTGCCCGAGCGTCTGCCCGTAGAGGAACTGCGCGCGCGTCCAGCCGAGGTCGTCGCTCATCGGCACGAGAAATGAGCCGGCGACGTACGCCTGCACGCCGGCGGTGGTGAAACTCGCGACGAACGCGGCCGCGACGATGCGCCAGCCGTAGAAGAAGCGCGGCCCCGCCTCAGCGGCAGCCGATGCCTCAGGGGTGAGGCGGATGCCCTGCTCGGGCGCCTCGATGGGTTCGACGGTCACGGCCGACCTCCGGTCCGGTGCCGCTGCCCACTATATCCCTGCCTCGAACGTGGGCAATCTCGTGACGCCGCGCACAGACGGGCGACGAGCTGCGCGGTGCCGGCTACCGGCGGACCGACCAGCGTGGCCCGTCCGGTGTGTCCTCCACCTCGATGCCCGCTTCTGCGAGGCCGTCGCGGATAGCGTCGGCACGCGCGAAGTCACGGCCTTTGCGCGCCTCCATGCGGTTCGAGAGCAGCGCATCGATGGTCGACTCCGCGTCGGTGCCTCCGCACTGCACGCCGAGACGCGACGCGAGCCTCGACAGCGCCACGATGTCGAGGTCGACGGAGGACGTTGGCTCCTCCAGCGTGAGCCCGAGGACACAGGTCAACTCGCGAAGGACCGCCTGCCCCGTGCCGACGTCCTCGCCGGCGTCGCGGGCGCGGTTGAGCTTGCGCGCCAGCTCGAAGAGCGCGGCGAGCGCCTGTGCCGTATTGAAATCGTCGTCCATCGCGGCGACGAAGCGGGCGCGCTCCTCGGAACCGTCGAGAGTGGAGGGCGCGCCGCCCTCGGAGGAGCGGAGGGCGCCGGTCAGGCGTTCGACCCCGCGTTCGGCCGCGGCCATCGCCTCATCGGTGAGGTTGTTTGGGTTGCGGTAGTGGCTGTTGAGGACGAAGAGGCGCAGCGCGTCCGGCGACCAGCGCGCGAGCGCCTCGCTGACGTTGACGACGTTGCCGACCGACTTCGACATCTTCTCGCCGTCGCGCTGCACGAGGCCGCTGTGCATCCAGATCCGCGCGAACGGCTTGCCGGTGGCAGACTCGGACTGCGCGATCTCGTTCTCGTGGTGCGGGAAGACGAGGTCCAGGCCGCCGCCGTGGACATCGAAGGTCTCGCCGAGATACCGCTGGGACATCGCGGAGCACTCGATGTGCCAGCCGGGGCGGCCGCGCCCCCACGGCGACTCCCACGACGGTTCTCCGGGCTTCGCCGCCTTCCAGAGGGCGAAGTCGAGGGGGAACTCCTTCTCGCCGCCCGGCTCGAAGCGGGTGCCGGCGCGCAGCTCCTCAATGTTGCGGTGCGAGAGCTTGCCGTAATCCTCGTGGGAGCGGACGCGGAAGTAGACATCGCCCGAGGGCGTCGCATACGCGTGGCCGGTGTCGATGAGCCGCTGCGTCAGCGCGACGATCGCCTCGATGTGGGTCGTGACGCGGGGACGAACGTCCGGGAACGTGAGGTTCAGGGCGCGTTGCTGCTCTTCCCAGAGCGTGATGTTCTGCTCCGCCAGGTCGAGCGGGTCGATGCCGAGCTCGTGGCCGCGGTCGATGAGCTTGTCGTCGACGTCCGTGTAGTTCGAGACGAACGTCACCTCGTAGCCGCCGGCGGGATTTCCGGGCCAGCGCAGATAGCGCACGAAGACGTCATAGACGATCGCGCTCATGGCGTGGCCCACGTGACTCTCGGAGTACGGCGTGACACCGCAGGCGTAGATGCCGACCCGGCCGGGCGTGACCGGCGTCAGTTCCTCGACGGCGCCGGTGAGGGTGTTGTACAGCCGCATTCAGCCTCGCTCCTCGGGTCGGGTGGTGGGGGAACCTCCGTCGAAGCCGCCGCCCGTCGGCGCCGGCGCAGGGGCCCCTGCCTCGAGGCGGGAGACGCGGCGCTCGAGGTCCTGGAGGCGGTCCCACTCGGGGTCGGGCAGCCGTTCGACGGTGTCGTTCGTGGCGTTGGTAATGGCGACGATGTGGCCTGGCACGCCGACCACCGTGGCGTGCGGTGGCACGTTGGAGACGACGACGCTACCCGCACCGATGCGTGCGTGGGAGCCGAGTGTGACCGCACCGATGATGATTGCGCCGGCGCCGACGGTGACGTGATCCTCGAGCGTCGGGTGCCGCTTCTCGCGCCGCGTCGAGGTGCCCCCCAACGTCACACCCTGATACAGGTGGCAGTCGTCCCCGATGACCGCAGTCTCGCCGATGACGATCCCCATGCCGTGGTCGATGAAGAGGCGGCGCCCGATCTCGGCGCGCGGGTGAATTTCGATGCCCGTGACGGCGCGCCCGAAGTGGGCGATCAGCCTCGGCAGCACGACCCAACCGCGGACGGCGAGGCCGTGCGCAATGCGATGGATGAAGATGGCATGGATGCCGGGATAGGTGAGGACGATCTCGAAGGAAGAGCGGGCAGCGGGATCACGCTGTCGCGCGACGCCGATGTCTTCCCTGAGGTGTGCGAGCCAGCCCATTGGCGGCCCCTTTCCGCGCGTGGTTCGGGTGGGCAGTTCCTGCGGGGCGCGTCCCGGACTCGGGGCGCCCCAATCGACACGCGCAGGTATCCAGACCGGGCGGCGCGGACAGTACCGTCATCGCGTTATGGTACTGCTTCTTCGAGCAAGGCGACGGCCATCGCGGCGAGCGCCTCCCCACTTCCCAACGCATCAAGCCGTTCGTTCGTGGTGGCTTTCAGGTTCACCGATGAGGATGGGACGCCAAGGCAGCGCGCGACCGCATCGCGCATGCTGGACAGGTGTGTGCCGAGCCTCGGTCGCTCAGCGACGACGGTCGCGTCGACGTTGTGCACCCGGTAGCCCCGCGATGCGACGAGACGCACGATGCGGGTAAGCAGCTCGCGGCTGTCGATCCCGGCCGTCGCGGGATCGCCCGGCGGGAAGTGCTGGCCGATGTCGCCCTCACCCGCCGCGCCAAGGAGCGCATCGATGATGGCGTGGATCAGGGCATCGCCGTCACTATGGCCATCGAGCTGAGGGGCATCCGGCACTTCGATGCCGCCGAGGCGAAGTGTGCCGCCTTCGCGGAAGCGATGGATGTCGTAGCCGATACCGACGCGCAACGTGCTCCCCCTTCGCTCGCCCGTCAGCATTGTCCGGGGCGAGGGAGGGGCGCGTCGAGGGTGGTTGACGGTCGCATGCCCGGCCCGTATTTTACCAATCGGTTGCCCAACCGATTGGTAAAATACATGGCCGTGGCCAGCGCCGCACGCGATCCCCTCAGCCTGACCTTTGCGGCGCTGGCCGACCCAACACGTCGCGCGATTCTCGCGAGACTCGTTGAAGGCGAAGCGGCGGTCACCGAGCTCGCGGAGCCGTTCGAGATGACGCTGCCGGCGGTGTCGAAGCACCTCAAGGTCCTCGAGCGGGCGGGCCTCATCGAACGCGGCCGTCACGCGCAGTGGCGGCCGTGCCGGCTTGCGCCTGCCCCGCTTCGCGAGGTGGCGACCTGGGTCGAGCGATACCGACGGCTGTGGGAGGGCAGCTTCGACCGGCTCGACGACTACCTCCGGGAGTTGCAGGCCACGGGGGAAGGCGACGACGTCACCGGTGAACGCGCCGAGCGCTGAACGGAAAGGACAGAGCGATGACGGACCAGTTGACAGAAACGACGCACGAGGAGCCGCTCACTGTCGAGCGGGTTTTCGCTGCTCCTCGAGCGCTGGTGTGGCGAGCCTGGACCGAGCCAGCGCGAATGCAGCGCTGGTATGGCCCACAGGGAATGACGCAGCACGTCTGTGAGATCGACTTCCGCATTGGCGGCCGCTACCTGTACGGCCTTCGCTCAGCGGAGGGATGGGAGTACTACACGACCGGGACGTACGAAGACATCGTCCCGCTCGAGCGGTTCACGGCCTCAGAATCGCTGTCCGACGCAGCGGGCAATCCAGTGGCGCCACCCCACTACGGGATGCCAGACGGGACGCCCGCGACGATGACCATCATCGTCACGTTCGAGGACGCGCCCGACGGCGGGACGAAGCTGACGTTGCGACACCTCGGATGGCCGGACGCCTCGATGGCTGCGGGCGCGGGCGGCGGCTGGAACCAGGCGTTCGACAAGCTCCAGGCGGTGCTGGCCGAGGCAGGCTAGATCCTCGTCCGAACCGCTTACTGCTGCCCGATCACGACGAAGCGCGCGGTGGCATCGACGAGGGCCTGTGCGTAGGCGGCGGAGACGATGTCTGCACCCGAGCTGTCACCGCCGCCGAAGCACCAGATCCAGGCGCCGTAGACACGCCCGGGCTCGATGCCGAAGTAGGGCGCCTGGTGCTGGAAATTCAGTGCGGTGTCGGCGTCCCGGCCCGGGACTCCGGGATTGTGGTGCTCCTGATACCAGGATGTGCCGTCCGACCACATCCAGTACCGGTGATCCTGTTCGACTCGCGACGGGCCGCCATCGAGCGGCGCGCTCCATACGAAGACGCCGAAGCCGGCATGCTGATGGGCTGTCCCCAAGTACGAGACGTTGCGCCAGGTGTACTCGTACGGAGTGTGCGTCCGCACCTGAGCGAGGCCCGCTGGTCCGTGCCCGGGGGGTGAACCCGGGTGATCACGCATGAACAGCACTTCAACCCCGGCGCCCGACCACGCTGCGCCGCCTTCATCCCCGATCGTATAGACGAAGCCGAACCCGCCATCCGAGCGGCGCGCCCACGCGCGCTGCTGTTGATGTCGGCCGCCCTCGAGGTGGGTCCAGGCATCGTTGTACGGCGGCACGCGCACATCGGCGCGCGTGTCCTTGCCCATTGTCAGCGCCATGAAGCTGCCGGGACGTTGGTCGAGGCCATGGATGCCACCGCCGGCAAGCAGGTTCAGTGCGGTCTCGCGCGTGACCGGCGCCGCCACGAGTTGCTGGCGCTGTTCGAGATCCGCAAGCGCCTCGCGTGAGCGAGCGATGATCGGGGCGATACCCGCGCGATACTCCTCGTCCCGCTGGAGCAGCCGGCCCAGGCTCGCCTGCGCGATGGCGGCGCCGTCGCGGACACTCGCCGTGAGGGCCAGACGGTCCCGGGCGAGCGCCCGGAAGTGTTCGGCGAGGCGCCCGCGGGCTTCCTTGCGCAAGGTGCGTTCGAGTGTGCGGAGGTCGGGGGTGCGTTCGGCGGGTTCAGGCAACGGCGACCTCCCAGCGTCTGCTCGGTCGTCCGGGGGAACGGACGTTATTCCTCGAGGAGACGCTTGAGGAGCGCCTTCATGCGAGGCGTGTGGTCCAGCTCGCGGCGGAGGGCGGCGAGTTCGCGTTCGTTGATGATGAGCGGCCGGCGTTCCAGCTCGCCTTCGGGATCGTAGGCGGCGAAGCGGACCGCCAGCTGCCCCTTCTTCTCCCCGTCGTCGTAGGCGAGCAACTGCAGCGCGGGAGCGTGGAGGCCGCCCTCGATGGCCGCCTCCTCGATGACGCGACCGCTGCCCCAGAGGAGGTTGAAGGGGCGGGGGACTCGTCGGTGTGGCATCAAGACCTCCTTCGCCGCCGATGTGCTCGGATCACCGCGCCATTCATATCACAGCGATGCCGGCCCGTGTCCGAACGGTCACCCCGCAGATGAACGACGAGACGTTAGGCTATGCCGGCACGCCGACGCCAAGGGAAGAGGAGCCGCATCAATGGGTGAGTACACCATCCGCAGGATGCAGCCGGACGAAGCACAACTGGCCATCGACTGGGCCACGCTCGAGGGGTGGAACCCGGGCCTGCACGACGCCGATACCTTCTACCGGACCGACCCGAGCGGGTTCTTCGTCGGCGTGCTGGACGGCGAGGTCATCGGGACGCTGTCCGGGGTGGCGTACAACGACGACTACGGGTTCCTCGGTCTGTACATCGTGAAGCCGGAACATCGCGGCAACGGCTACGGCCTGGGGCTGTGGCGTGAGGTGACAGCGTACCTCGGTGACCGGAACGTGGGTCTGGACAGCGTCGTGGCACAGGAAGCGAACTACGAGCGCTCAGGGTTCACGCGCGCGTACCGCAACGTGCGGTACGAAGGACGACGGCCCGCAGCTGGCGCGGACGAGAACGGTATCGTGCCGCTGACGGATGTGCCCTTCGAGGACGTGCTCGCGTACGACCGGGCGGTGTTTCCCGTCGAGCGGCGGGACTTCCTTGAGCGGTGGGCCGCGATGCCGAACAGCGTGGGGCTGGGACTGCAGCGCAGGAGCCGGCTCGGCGGCTTCGGGGTTGCAAGGAAGTGCGGCGCGGGCTGGAAGTTCGGGCCGCTCGCCGCGGACGACGAGGGAGCGGCGGACGCGCTGTTCCGGGCGCTCTGCGCGCGCCTCGACGACGAACTCATCTACCTCGATGTGCCCGAACCGCACCGTGAGGCGGTGCGGCTGGCTGAGCGATACGGGATGCACCCGACGTTCGAAACAGTACGGATGTACAACCACGGCCAGCCAGATGTGGACGTCGACCGGATCTTCGGCGTGACGACCTTCGAGCTGGGGTAGCCGGGCCTTCGACAGCGCCGCGGCGGGTGGGAACCTGACGGCTCCCGCCCCCGGTCAGGTCAGGCGACGCGGATCGCCGCCTTCGTGATTTCGAGATGCTCGGACGGTTGACCGCTCTGCGAGCCGCGCGCCTCGAGGGCCTGCAGCGTGTCCATGCCCTCGACAACTTCGCCGAAGATCGTGTGGTTGCCGTCGAGCCACGGCGTGGCAACGAAGGTCAGGAAGAACTGGCTGCCGTCGGTACGCGGACCGGCGTTGGCCATGCTCAGCAGCCCGGGGCGGTCGTGCCGCACGCTGTTGCTGAACTCACCGGCGTACTGATAACCGGGCCCGCCGGTCCCCGTCCCAAGCGGGCAGCCCCCCTGAGCCATGAACTGCGTAATGACGCGGTGGAACGTCAGCCCATCGTAGAAGCCGAGCCGCGTGAGGTAGATGGTGCTGATGACATGCATCGGGGCCACGTCCGCCATCAGGCGGATGCTGATCGAGCCGAGGTTCGTTTCGAGGTCCCAGAAGTAGGTCGAACCCGAATCGAGGTCGACCATGGGCGGCGGGTTCAGGCGGGTGCGCCAGTTCGACTTCGAAGTGTCGACTGACTGCTCTGCGACAAAGGTATCGATGGCCGCTACGGCGGTGTCGGGCACGATAATCTCCCCCAACCCGCATCGGTCGCGGGTCTACTCCCTCGAACCTGGTTGTGGCGACTAGTCGCCGATGACGACCGGTCCTGACTCGGCGGACTTCGCCGGCGGGATCAAGTTCGGGTGGTCGGTTACCCACGCGGCGGCACGCCGGTTCGACTCGGCGGTCCCCTCCTCGGTCTCGAACACACTCACGGCGACCATACGCCCGCCGGCGTCGCCGACATCGACGAAGTAGTAGCTGATGAACCCGGGAATCTCGCGCTGCACGGGGAGAAACGTCTCCGTGACCTGCCGGATCAACTCATCAGGGTTCTCAACGCCCTCGTACTGCCTGACCGTCGCGTACACGTGTCCTCCCGATCATGATTCGGTGTTGGTGCGATTCTACGGCACGATCGTCAAGGCCTCGACCGTCCGAGGATCAGTCGCCTCCGCGGCGGAGCTCCTCGTACACGGCGGCGGAACGCGCGGCAGCGTCGGTGGCGCGGCCGGGCGGCACGTCCCAGGCGGGACCGCGGAGCGCCATGCCCTGCGGCAGGTGGCTGACCACTTCCTCGACGGTCAGCTCGATCATCGCGTTCTCCCGCGGCGTGGACGGCATGTGCTCGCGCACGATCCTCGCCGTGCCGCGCGCTCCGACAGAGAAGCCATCACCGACGACCTCGATCGCCAGGCGTCCGGTCTGGCGGACGTGAGCGACCGCATCCGCCGCGTGCCTCACGGCGAGGCGGACAGTCACTGGATCGACCGCGAGCACCCATGACACGACGTGCGTGGCAGGGACGCCATCGCTCGAAGACGTGGCGAGCACAACGAGGCGCTCGGACTGGAGCCAGTCGACCACCTCGATGGGGAGTCGCGTGCCCACCATCCGCGGCTATCCCACCGCACCGCAGGCGCGGAGCGCCGATATCTCGTCCTCCGTGAGACCCAGCTCGATCAGGGCCTCGTCGCTGTGCTGACCGAGGGCGGGAGAGGGCCGGCTGGTGCCGGTTGGAAAGTTGCGGTGGCGAGTGACCGGACCGGGCCAGCGCTCCGGCCCGGTGATCGAGTGGTCGACTTCGATCATGTAGCCCATCGCCCGTACCTGGGGGTCGTCGGCCATGTCCTCAGGGATGTTCACTTTCGACGCCGGCGCACCGACCGCATCGAAAGCCTCGATCCACTCTTCCATCGTCCGGGTGAGCATTGTCTCGCGGATGTACGCCGCGAGCACCTCCACCTTCGCGGCCCATGCAGGATCGGCGGCGTTGAAGTCGGGATGCAGCATCGGGTCGTCGGTGATGCCGAGGACTTCACGCATCTGCTGATGGTTCCGCGGAGTGAGCGCGCCGAGCGTGATCGCGCCGTCTTTCACTCGATACGTGTTGTAGTAGTTGGCGAACGCGCCGCCCGTGCGACGACGGGAGTCACGAGCCTGGACGATGTCGGCCCAGGGCGCGCCTTCGGCACGCAGCCGCGCCACGTCCTCGAGGATCGGACGCTGGTAGATCTCGTCCGAGACGGGGAGCTTGCCGACACTCCCGCCTTGAATTGAGAGAGCCGTCGCAAGGAGAGATGTCTTGATGTGGTCCCCCTGGCCGCTCAGGGAGCGGCGGTAAAGGGCGGCACAGATGCCCATGGCGGCAGCGAGCCCCGTCGCGAAGTCACCGATGGCGGTGCTCGTGATCTGCTTGGGAGCGCCGTACTCGTTGACCTTGCCTTCCCCGGCCATGAGGCCGGAGAAGGCCTGCGCCACGATGTCGGAGCCGGCTCGCCGCGCGCTGGGCCCTTCGTCTCCGTAGCCGGTGTTCTCCATGTAGACGAGGTCAGGCCTCGCCTTGCAGAGCGTCTCGTAATCGACGCCAAGGCGTTTCGGAACGCCCGCCCGCGAGTTGATGATGAACACATCGAACGCGGGGATGATGCGCTGGACGAGGGCCTGCGCCTCGGGGCGTTGCATGTCGAGGACGAGGCTTCGCTTCCCGCGGTTCAGCGCGTGGTAGCTCTTCGACTCGCCCGGCATGAAGCCCCCGATGAGGCGACCGCCCTCGCCGCCGGGCGGCTCGATCTTCAGTACCTCGGCCCCGAGGTCGGCGAGCATCATGCCGCAGTAGGGCCCGACGACGATCTGGCTGATCTCGAGCACTCTGATCCCATCGAGCGGCCCCGGCATCGTATCCTCCCTCGCGCTCCGTGGCTTGAACGCACGTTGTACCACAGTCGTGAACGACCGCGCGTCCGGCCGGCCGAGGACCGATCGCCCCGGACGGAACATCCCGGCCCCGCAAAACGGTTGTCTCTGACTGAGCGATTCACCTGGGCGGGATAGTGCAGCAGCGCTGGTGCGCATGGGCCAGGCGCGGATAATGGCGCCCTATGACAAACGTCGCATCGTCGAGTGAACACCCGCCTGCGGGCGCTGCGGAATCGGTCGCGGTCTTGAGCGACGACAGCTACAAGTGGAAGGCGTTCGTCGCCATCGGCGTCTCGTTCGTCACGCAGGTGACGAGTATGTCGATGGTGTTCGTGGCGCTTTCATCGATCGCGGACGACTTCAACGTCACGCTGCGTGCGGTGGCGTGGGTCGTGGTGGCCCAGGCGCTGGTGATCAGCGCGCTCATGATGCCGATGGGCCGGTTGGCCGACATCATCGGCTGGAAGCGGGTGCACCTGGGGGGATTGGCGCTCTTCGGGGTCGGAGCGCTGTTGACGGCACTCGCGCCGACGTTCGCGATCCTCATCCTGGCGCGTGTCGTGATGGCCGCGGGCGCGGCCATGGGGCAGGCTGTCGGCACGGCGATGGTGGTTTCCGTCTTCCCGCCGGCGGAGCGCGGGACGGCCATCGGGAGCCAGACCACGGCTGTGTCGATTGGTGGGGCATCAGGACCGATCGTCGGCGGCCTGATGCTCCAAGTGTTCCCATGGGAAGCCCTCTTCTGGGTGTTGATCCCGCCGGTCGTGATTGCGTTCGTCGCGGGGTACTTCATCCTCGACGACCGCCGGCTGAACCAGAACCGAACCGGGATGCGCCCGCCGTTCGACGTCGTGGGCGCCACGCTCTCGGCGACCGGGATCGCGCTGCTCGTGATCACGATCAACAACCCGCTGGGCGTCGCATGGCTGTCGCCGCTCATCCTCGGGAGCCTTGTGGCCGTGGCCGTCCTGATGGCCGCGTTCGGGTGGTGGGAACTGCAGCACCGGTCGCCCATGCTCGACCTGCGGATGTTCTCCGACGCGGTGCTCAGCATGGCGGTGGTGGCGCGGTTCCTGGGATTCCTCGGCACGACCGTGACGCTGCTGCTGATGCCTGTCTACCTGATCAGCGTCCGCCAGCTCGAGGAGGCGGCCGCCGGTGGCATCCTTTTCCTGACCTCGCTCGGGATGGGCATCGCCGCGCAGGGATCCGGTCGACTCTCGGACCGCTTCGGACCGCGACGCTTCTCGTTGATGGGCTTCGGCGTGATGGTCTGCACGGCGTTCCTGCTGTCCACGATCGGTCAGCGGACGCCCTTCCCGCTCATCATGACGGTGCTCTTCATCAACGGCCTGTCGATGGGCCTGTGGAACGTGCCGAACAACACCATGATCATGAACACCGTCCCGGCCTCTCGCCTTGGGGTGGTCGGAGCGTTGTCGAACCTCACCCGGAACGTGGGGAACGTCGTGGGCCAGGCCGTGGCGTCGGGGGTGGTCGTCGCGGTAATGGCGTCGCAGGGATTCGACGTTCCGTTAAGCAAGATCGCGGAGACGAACGGCGCGTCGGACGCCTTCATGGACGGTTGGCGCGTTGCGTACCTCCTCGCGACGTTTTATGTGGGACTCGCGCTCTTGATGACCTTCCTCACCAGGCCAGCGAGCGAGGGCTACGACTACCGCTAGCGGGCTTCGGTTCTGCTACCGGTAGTTGCCGAAGTTCAGCTCGATGCCCCAGTCCTCATCGCGGAGCGCGCGGATGGCGGCCTGCAGGTCATCACGGCTGGGGCCGCTGACGCGGACGGCGTCGCCCTGCACCTGCGACTGGACACCCTTGAGCTTTTGGTCGCGGATGAACTTCACCATCTTCCTGGCGGTATCGCTCTCGATGCCCTGCACCAGCTTGACGGTCTGGCGCACCGTGCCGCCGGCCGCCGGCTGCGGCTCGCCTCGTTCGAGGTTCTTCACGGGCACCTGCCGCGCGACGAAGCGGCCGACCATGATGTCCCAGATCGCATCGAGCTTGTAGCGGTCTGTGGTGTGGATGGTGATCGTGCCAGCAGACAGATCCGCCTCGATATCGGCCAGCGTGCCCTTGAAGTCGAACCGCCCGGTGATCTCGCGGCGCGCCTGATTGAGCGCGTTGTCGACCTCTTGCAGGTCGCACCCTGTTGTTATGTCGAATGACTCCGTCTTGGCCATTTCCCGTCCTCGATGCTCCATCCGTGAGCGTAGCGGCACGGGGCCGCGGAAGCGACCACGACCTCGCGGCGGGCTTCAGGGGTTGGGCGCGCGCATCCGGGGGGCGCTATCCTCGGAACGCGCGGGCACCCCTCGACATCGAGTGGTGCGGCGGGGCGCGTCGCGCACAAGATGGGCTCGCCAGGTGATCCGACGCACGTCGAACTCGGTACGGCGGGGAGTCCGGCTGCGCGTCCAGCCG
This sequence comes from Dehalococcoidia bacterium, assembly GCA_050248355.1. Taxonomy (GTDB): domain Bacteria; phylum Chloroflexota; class Dehalococcoidia; order UBA2979; family UBA2979; genus JAIBBD01. The sequence continues at coordinate 38,719 of JBFWSN010000016.1, read as the reverse complement.
CCCGTCGCGCACTCTCCGGTGCGCGCGCATTCGTCGTACCTGCTGCTCGGGTTCTTCGCGTTGATTGCCGCGGGCACGCTGTTGCTGTGGCTGCCGATGGCGAGCCGTGCCGAGGGGGCTGCGCCGTTCATGACGGCGCTCTTCACGGCGACGTCGGCGGTGTGCGTGACCGGACTCGTGGTCGTCGACACGAACGACTACTGGAGCCCCATGGGGCAGGCGACGATCCTCGCCCTGATCCATCTCGGGGGGCTCGGGTTCATGACGAGTTCCACGCTGCTCTTCATCCTGGCAGGGCGTCGTCTGTCCCTGCGCCAGCGTCTCCTCGTGGGCGACACCCTCGGCCGCACGGATACGACGGACGTTGGACAGCTGGTGCGGCGGATCGTGCTCTTCAGCGTGAGTATCGAGGCGACGGGCGTCCTCCTGCTCTTCGTGCTGGACGGTCAATTGAGCGGGCGGGCATTGTGGAGGGCCACGTTCACGGCTATCTCCGGCTTCAACAACGCTGGCATGGACGTCGAGGGCGGCTTCTCGAGCCTCATCGCGCGGCGCGACGACGAGGCCACGGTGATCGTCGTCATGGCGCTTGTCATGCTGGGTGGGCTGGGGTACGCGGTCCTCGCGGATCTCTCATTGCGACGAAGCTGGCAACGTCTGCAAGTCGAGACAAAGATCGTGCTCGTGTCGAGCGTCGTCCTCTGGGCCGGCGGCGCCCTGGCCTTCCTCATCCTCGAGCACCCGTGGAACCGGGAACTCGCTGGCAACGATGTGCTCGATGCATCTGCGATGTCGGTCTTCGCGCGGACGGCCGGGTTCTCCGTGGTCAACCCGGCGTCGCTCGAGCCGGCGACACTATTCATGCTCGCGGGGTTGATGTTCGTCGGCGGGGCCTCCGCCTCGACTGCGGGCGGCATCAAACTCTCGACGTTGAGCACGCTGGTCGCGACCGTGGGGGCGGCCCTGCGAGGGCATGAGCGCGTCACACTGTTCGAGCGGGAAATCGCGTCGCGCCACGTCTACCGGGCGCTGAGCGTTGCGCTCCTCTCGCTCGCGGTTGTCTTCCTGCTCACGTTCACGCTGGCGACGATTGAGGGCTTGCCGTTCCTCGACCTGATGTACGAGGCGGTTTCAGCGTTCGGAACGGTGGGCTCATCGACCGGGATCACGCCCGAACTCTCGACGGCGGGGCAGCTTGCGCTCATCGTGGGGATGTACATCGGGAGGCTGGGGCCGTTGACCGTCGCGCTCGCCCTGCTTCAGCGCTCGCAGATGGAACCGCTTCGGTACCCGACCGAGGAGATCAGCATTGGGTGAAGCGTCACTGTGAAGCGCCAGCAGATTGCGGTGATCGGGCTCGGACGGTTCGGGTCCGCGGCGGCCGCAGCACTCCAGGCAGCGGGGCACGACGTGATCGGGATCGACCGCAGCATGGAGGCGGTAGAGGCGCTGGCGCCGCTGCTCTCGCACGTCGTCGTCCTCGATGCGACAGACGAGACGGCGCTCCGACGGGCCGGGCTCGCGGAGGTAGACGCCGCCATCGTCAGCATCGCTGAGCATCTCGAAAGCAGCATCCTTGCGACCATGTTGCTCAAGCGGCTCGGCGTGGACCGGGTGGTCGCGAAGGCCGGCGACGGGTTGCACGGTGAGATTCTGAGCCGGGTGGGCGCCGATCAGGTGGTCCTGCCGGAACGGGACACTGGGGTGCGCCTTGCCGACGGCTGGCTTTCCGCCTCGATCGCCGACTCGCTCGATGTCGTACCGGGGTACGGTGTGTATCGCGCCATCGCGCCGGCGACGTTCGTCGGCCGGCGCGTGCAAGACCTCGACCTCGATCGCCGGTTCGACGTGCGACTGTTCATCATCGCGAGCGGCAACGAAGTGAACGTCGATCCGGCCGACGACCGCGTCATCGCCGCCAGCGATCAACTCGTGCTGGGCGGCCGGCCGCAGGACATCGAGCGAGCGCTCAGCTGAGTAGCGAGTGTTACCGGACCTCGCGCCGGGCAACCAACTGCCGGTACGCCCAGAGCAGGATGATGCTGCCGAGGACGGCGATCAGGATGCCGCCAACGTCGAAGTCTCCGTAGCTATCGTTCCCCGTGAACGCATTCCAGATGAATCCGCCCACGATCGCGCCGGCGATGCCGATGAGAATGGTGGCGAGCACCCCGCCGGGGTCGCGTCCCGGCATCAGCAACTTGGCGAGCGCTCCCGCGACCAGCCCCAGTAGTACCCAGGCAATGACGCTCATCGCGTGACCCCCTCCGACCGACATACAGCCCCGTGGCTCCATCATCGAGCGGCGTACGCGTCCGAGAGATGTACGCAGCATCGTGCCGCCTCGCTCGATGCGAACCACCATGTGAGGGATAATGGGCGGCGACTGGCGCCGTCTGCTCAACGAGGATGCTCCATGCCGGAATCGAACTCGCGACTCGTATACACGACCGACGGGGGGCGTGTCCGCACCCCGACGGCCCGGCCCTCAGCTGCGCACGCAGCCTTGCGCCCGACCGACCCAAAGGACGGATTCGTGCGCGTGCGCAGGGAGAAGAAGGGTCGAGGCGGGAAGACCGTGACGGCGGTGTCCGGGATCGAGGGACACCCCGACGACCTCGACCGCTGGCTGAAGACACTGAAGGCCCACTGCGGCACCGGCGGCTCGCGGGAAGGCGACGTGCTGATCATCCAGGGAGACCATCGCGAGCGAATACAGGCTCGACTGGAGGCCGACGGGCTGCGTGTCAAGCAGGCAGGTGGCTAGGACGCGCCTTATACCGTCGTGCGCGGGAACGACCCGACCGCGTCGAGCACTTCGGCGTTGGACGGGTAGTCGCCGCCACGCTCACTCCGGTAGGCATAGGGCATCGACCCGTCGGGCAGGACGAGGAACACTCCGCCGAGCTGGGCGGTGTCTCCCTGCGGCCGGCGTGGGAGGTAGCCTCGCGCGACCGCGCGTGCGCCGTTCAGCCAGAGCCGTGGATCGAGGAGCGCCAGAACCGAGGGGCGGCGAGCCCCGAGCGCGTGGTACACCTCGCGGCCGGGGTTCGTGAAGAGCGGCACATCGAGCCCGGTCTCTTCGATGAATGCCTGCGCCATCAAAGGCGTGCCGTTGCCGATAATCGCGATGCCGACGCCCGCCTGAGCCAGAGCCGGTATGATGCGCCGCAACTGGGCAACTTGCTCTCGGCAGAACTGACAGCCGTAATGGCGTACGAGTACGATCAGGGTCGGGCGCTCAGCCCAGAGTGAGGCAAGCACAATCGGCTCCCCGGCGGGCGTGAGCACCGACAGCACGCCGGTTGCGTCGCTGACGCGTTCCAAGATGAGTCCTTTCACGGCTTCGGTACTCAGTCTACGCCGTCGTCTCGGAGTGCTTCCGCCCCTGAGGTACGCTGATTCCACACACGTTCGAGCACGGATGGGGCCGTCCCGATGACGAATCAAGAGTCCCAGCGGTGGTTCGCGCGGTTGCGCTGGCACAACGCCGCGATGGGTGTCCTCCACCTGGGGCAGGGCCTCGTGATCCTCGCGCTCAGCAACGACTTCTCGCTGCCCGTGTACGCCACCTTCATGGAGGGTCCGCCGGGGTCGACTGCGCCAGAGCTCGATGTGCTCTTCGACCTGCGAATCGGTCCCGCCGTAGCGGCGTTCGTGTTCATCTCGGCGCTGGCGCACTTCCTGCTCGTGTTGCCGGGCATCTTCGGGTGGTACACGAGGAACCTGCGGCGTGGGAGGAACGACGCTCGCTGGTACGAATACTCGGTCAGTGCGTCGATTATGATCGTGCTGATCGCGATGCTCACCGGAATCGGGGACATCGCTGCGCTCGTCGCGATCTTCGGCGTCAACGCGACGATGATCCTGCTCGGTCTGGTGCAGGAGCACACCGAGCAGCCCGGTCAGGGGCGGATGCTGCCCTTCTGGGTCGGTTCGATCGCCGGCATCGTCCCGTGGATCGCCGTCGCGATCTACTTCGTGAGTCCGGGTTCGGCTGCGGATCCACCGGCATTCGTCTACGGGATCTTCATCTCCCTGTTCGTGTTTTTCAACGTGTTCGCGCTCAACATGTGGCTCCAGTACAGGCGCATCGGTCCGTGGCGCGACTACGTATTCGGCGAGGTCGTGTACGTCGTCCTGAGCCTCACCGCGAAGTCAGCGCTTGCATGGCAAGTGTTCTTCCCCACCCTCGTCGACTGAGGGAGCGGTGGAGGCTGCATCTATCGCTCGTCGAAGTGCCGGCGGAGGTGAGCGCCGTCGCAGAATGGTTTCTGCGCCGAGCCCCCGCAACGGCAGAGCGCGACGCGGTTCCTCGTCTCCCACTCCGTACCGTCTGACCCGACGACACGGACACCGCCGCGGATCCAGAGCGGCCCGCCCGGCACGACGCCGACCCCGGGGGCCAGATCGGGCTCGATGTCATTACCGTCGAGGTCCTGCAAGACGAGGCGTCCAGAAGGGCAATTCCACACCATCTCTCGAAGGCGCCCTGCGGCGACGGCGTCACCACCGAGCGCCAGCAGGTCCCACACGCTGGTCGTCCGCGTGCGGCAGAAGCCTGCCTGCAGGCAGAGGGGCTTGTCGTCGAGTAGTTGCTCGTGCTCACCGGTCATCACCATCGCCCGCTCGGCGAACGGGCGACGATCGGCGCGCTCCGTGCCGACGAAGCCGTTCGACTCGTGACTGCTGTCGCAGAACGGCTTATTCCTCGAACCACCGCAGCGGCAGAGGTAGGCGGGCCATTCGTCTGACTGAATATCGCGCAGCACATGCCAGTCGACCGGCTCACCATTCAACGTGTGCACGGGCGCCAGCTCCGTGACTGGCATGGGGCCGCTGACGATGTACGGCCCGTTCGCCTCGATCTCGATGTGCAGCTGGTCGTCCACGCTCGCCTCCATCCGATCTCTGCTCTCAAAAACAGGCCCAGCATAGCCCTCGGACGGCCATGGCGCGTGATCCGTTGCTCGGGCGGCGGGCTGCGGTTGCCTCGCGCCGACGTCCGCAGTAACGTCCGTTCGCGCCTCGCCGGGTGCCCATGGCCAGCATCCGGTCCGAGGAGCGCCTGCAGCCGAAACGGAGCCCGCCGATGACCGACGTCGTCGCCTCGCATCGTGATGAACTCGTCTTCCTGCTCAACCAGGCAACCGAGCTCGAACATAGTCTGTCGTGCAGCTACCTGTTCGCGGCGTTCTCGCTCAAGAACAGTGAGGAGGAAGGGCTACCGGCGGACGCAGTCGAATCCGTGCGCCGCTGGAAGCGCAGCATCATCACGGTGGCGGTGGAGGAAATGTTCCACCTCGCGGTGGTGAACCATCTCCTGACCGCACTGGGCGCGGCTCCGAACTTCGACCGTCCGAACTTCCCACATGACTGCGCGTTCTACCTCCCGGACTTCCAGGTGGAGCTGCGGCCGTTCAGCGAGGACGTCATGCGGCACTTCATCGCCGTGGAGCAGCCGGATGGCTTCAACGTGCCGGCCCTCACCTCGCCCGACCGCTTGCAGCGCGTTGAGGGCGATCTGGACAACAAGATCGGGGCGGACCCCCAGCAGTTCGACTCCGTCGGCGACGTGTACACGGTGGCGCGCCGCACGCTCGAGCACCTCGTCGAGCGGATGGGGGAGGCGAACGTATTCATTGGACCGCCCCCGCGCGCGGCAGTACGCCGCTTCTTCGAATCGAGTGGGTGGGAACCGATCACGGGCCTCGCCCCAACGCTGCGCAACATCGAGCACGTCGTCGAGCAGGGCGAGGGTGACTCACACAACAACCCGGACTCGCACTACGCGCGCTTCAACCACATCCTCGACGAGTACCTCGCCTTCTGCGCGACGCATCCAGGGTTCGAGCCCGCGTATGCGATGCTCGACAATCCCTTCGCACGCACCCCGCCCGAAGCTTCGGGACCGGTCAACATCTTCAACAACGAGCAGGCCATCCGCCTCAGCGACCTCTTCAACGAGGCGTACGTCTCGATGCTCCATCTCCTGGCGCGGTTCTTCGTGATGACGGACGAGACCGACGAGGAGGCCGACGCGCTGTGCAACACAGCCATCGAGACGATGGCGAGCGCGCTCGTGCCACTGGGGGAGCTCCTCGCGCGGCTGCCCGCTGGGCCGAGCCACCCGGGAAAGAACGCGGGGCCCAGCTTCGTGGTACGCACGCTCCATCCGCTTCCGTACAAGGAGGCTGCCTGGCACCTGCTGCGCGAGCGCTTCCTTGAGCTCGCCGAGCACACCGAAGAGCTTCGTGATGGGGGGATGCCGGAGCTCGACGGAGTCGCGAAGACGTTTCACGGGATCGTGCGCCAGCTGTCCTGAACGGGCGATCCCTGGTCAGCCTCGGCTCGGACGGGGAGAACCGACGAACACGACTGCCAGCCGAGCTGGGGCGGCGCGGGGCGCGCCTACAGCGCCGCATCTCGATCGGCATCTTCCGAGAGCAACATGCCGTCGCGGAAGGCGATCAGGCGGTCGGCCCGACGCGCCATGCGCTCATCGTGGGTCACCATGATGCAGGCCTTGCTGCGACCGTGAATCTCCTGCTTCAAGGCATCGACCACCCGTGTGCCAAGTTCCGTGTTCAGGCTCGCCGTCGGCTCGTCGACAAGGATGAGCACCGGGTCACGCATGAGCGCACGAGCGATGGCGACCCGCTGGCGTTCGCCCCCCGACAGCTGCGACGCGAGCTGGTCTCGGACGCGGCCGAGCCCGAGATCCTCGAACAACTCGTCGGCGCGTCGGCGCAGCGCCGCCCGGTCCGCGCCGCCGAACTCGCCGACGATGAGCAGATTCTCGCGCGCGGTGAGGAAGGGAACCATGTTGCTTCCCTGGAACACGAACCCGACGCGGTCGCGGCGGTAGCGCGTCCGTGCGGCGGTACCGTGCTTCGTGATGTCCTCGCCGTCCACGACGATGGCTCCCGCGGTGGGCTGCAGCAATCCGCCGACCATCGCGAGGAGCGTGGACTTCCCTGAGCCGGACGGCCCGACGAGCGAGACCAGCTCGCCGCGGTCGATGTCCAGTGTGACGTCCCTGACGGCGTCGACGCGCCGGTCGCCTTCGCCGAACGACTTCGACACGCCGCGCAACTCGAGGATGGCGTCTGCGGTCATTGCTGCTGCATGGCGACGATCGGGTCGATGGCCGCCACCTGGCGGACCGACAGGGCGGCGCCCACGAGTCCAGCGACGAGGACCGAAAACGCCGTCGTCGCGATGGCGCCGGTAGTGAACGCGATCGGGATGGCGTCCGACGAGAGGACGGTTGCCTCGCGGAGCAGGGCCAGGCCGGCCGCCAGTGCCGTGCCGATCACCGAGACGACGAACACCTGCAGCAACCCCTGACCCACGAGGTACAGGCCGGAGGCGCCGATGGCCTTGAGGATGCCGAGCAGTGACACCTTCTGCAGCGTAATGACGTAGAAGAACACGCCGATCACCATCGCGCCGATGAGCAGTCCCATGTAGCGGAGCGCGTTGACCGTGGACTGCTGCGCCTGCACGCCCTCGATGTTGTCGAACGCGGTCTGCTTGCTTACCACCTCCCAGCCGTTACCTCGGTCGTTGGCGATGTCACCACCGCGAAGCAACACGACACTCGCCGCCGGGCGCTGGCCTGGGTCACCCTGGTAGGCGATCCCCTGCCACGCTTCGAGCGAGACGTACACCGCAGATTGAAAGAAGAAGTACCCCTCGTCGACGATGCCCACCACGGTGAACTCGCGGCTGTCGAAGCCGACAGGGAGCGGAAGCACGTCGCCGATCCCGGTGCCCGCGAGGCGAGACCATGAGCGATCGACGAGTAGGTCCGTCGGTGTCGACAAGGGGCGGCCCTCGATTACGGACGGAACGGCGAAGGAACCGGGGATCACCCCCACGACCGCCGCCGTCTCGTTCTCGCCGGGTGCGTACTCAATGGTTGCCGCCACGTAGCCGATGGGGGTCGCCTCCTCGGCGCCCGCATCCGTCTCGACGTCCCGTACCTGCGCCTCCGTGAGACGGGAGCGGATCAACGAGATGCTGGCGTTGTCCGCATAGGCGAGGTGGTCGCCGTTCAGCGACAGCAGTGCGGTGCCCGCACGCTCGTACAACCCGAGGCCAAGCCCAGTGACCATGATGATCAGGAATGACACGAGGGCGACGACGCCCGTGACGAGCGCGAACTGGACTTTGCGCCGCCGCATCTCTCTCAACGCGAGCACGTGTGATCGGACTCCCTACGTCTTGCCCGCGTGCGGGCATCGGAACAGAGCACGCGGGCTGTGTGCGACTGGCACCACTCGGCGCTCAGATGCTCCCGCTAAAGGTGTCGCAACTGGCGCGCGCGCCCTGGTCGTAGCCGCGCGCGAACCAGTGCTGGCGCTGCTCAGCGGACCCGTGCGTCCATGATTCGGGGTTTACGCTTCCCTGGATCGAGGACTGAATGCGGTCGTCGCCCACGGCCGCCGCCGCATCGAGTGCATCCGCGATCGCCTCAGGCGTCAACTCCTCAATGAAGCCCGTACCGACGGCATTGTGCGCCCAGACGCCGGCCAGACAGTCCGCCTGCAGCTCGCTGCGCACGGCTGCGCTGGCCGGGCCGCTCCGGTCCTCGCCAATGCGGTCAAGGTCGCCGGTGAGGTTCTGCACATGGTGACCGTATTCGTGCGCGATCACGTAGGCCTGCGCGAACGGGCCTCCGCTCGCGCCGAAGCGGCTGCGCAATTCGTCGAAGAACCCAAGGTCGATATAGACCTTGCCGTCCGGCGGGCAGTAGAACGGCCCTACCGCGGAGCTCGCCGCACCGCAGCCCGTCACCGTCTGGTCGACGAAGAACTGCGTCTGCGCCGGCGAATATCGCTGGCCCGCCGCCTCGAACTCGGCTTCCCACCAGGCCTGGACGCTGTTCACCACCGCGACGATGCGGCAGTCCTCGCGCGCATTGGCATCGGCTCCGGTGCGGCAGTCATCCGCCAGCGTCGATGGGACCTCGCTGCCCGTTCCGGCGGTCTGGTTGAGCAGTTGCTCGAGCTGTGGGCTGAGCGCCAACGACCCATCGCCGCCTCCCCCGGACAGCGCAACGATGACCCCGATGATCACCGCCACCAGGCCGCCGGCCCCGCCCGCCGCGAGGCCACCGCGGCCCCCGAGCCGCCTCCCCCGCCGGTCCTCGACCTGCGACGTGTCGAGCTGGGCGTCGTCATCGAAGCGCACTGGACCAGCCTTCCCTGAGTTCTCGCTACCGAAGCCATGATACCCGGGGCGCCTGTCCGTCGATTCGACCGGGCGACGCCGCTAAGATCGCTCCGGACATCGAGCGTGCCCTGTGGATGGAGGTTCATCGTGGAGCGAGAACGCGGAACGCTCTATCTCGGACATGTGCTCGACAGCCAGGGGCAGCGGACGGGCGAGGCGCTCACCTACGACGCTTCCGACTTCACGACGCACGGCGTGATCGTCGGGATGACGGGGTCGGGGAAGACAGGGCTCGGCATCGTCACGCTGGAGGAGCTCCTCCACGCAGGAGTGCCCTCGCTCGTCATCGACCCGAAAGGGGACATGGGGAATCTCGCGCTGACGTTCCCTGCCCTCAGCGGCGCCGACTTCCGACCCTGGGTGAACGCGGGCGACGCCGAGCGCGCGGGGCAGACCGTCGATGACTTCGCCGCCAGCCAGGCCGAGCTCTGGCGGGGCGGCCTCGAGCGCTCGGGACTGGGACCGGCGGATGTCGAACAGCTGAGGGCGGCCGGAAGCGTCACCATTTACACGCCAGGATCCGAAGCGGGCACGCCGCTGAACGTGATTGGGGACATGTCGGCGCCGCCGGCCGGCTCGGGCGCAGAATCTGTACGCGAGGAGGCTGCGGCCATCGCGACTGGCCTGCTCAATCTCGTGGGGATCGAGGCGGATCCACTCACGAGCCGCGAGCACATTCTGCTCGCCAACCTCATTGAGGCCGCCTGGAGCGTCGGGGAGCACGTCGACCTCGCCACGTTGATCGGACGAACGCTCGACCCGCCCGTGCGCAAGCTCGGCGTGTTCGAGATCGACACGTTCTTCCCGCCGGATGACCGGCGTACGCTCGCGCTTCGCCTGAATGCGCTGGTCGCCTCGGCGAGCTTTGCGGCATGGACCGTCGGGGAGCCGCTCGACATCGGCCGGCTGCTGCGGGACCCCGACGGCCGCCCGCGTATCTCGATCCTGTACCTCGCGCATTTGTCCGATGCGGAACGGCAGTTCGTGGTCGCGCTGGCCCTGACGCGCTTCATCAGCTGGATGCGCGCGCAGTCCGGGACCACCGACCTGCGCGCCGTGATCTACATGGACGAGTTGTTCGGATTCGCCCCGCCGACGGCGGAGCCGCCGGCGAAGCGACCGCTGCTCACGTTGCTCAAGCAGGCGCGTGCCTATGGCGTTGGCCTACTGCTCTCGACCCAGAACCCGGTCGACCTGGACTACAAGGCGATGTCGAACGCGGGAACCTGGATGCTCGGGCGGCTCCAGACGGAACGCGACAAGGAACGCGTCATCGAAGGATTGCGCTCGTCCGCGGCCGGGCTCGACGGCGGCAACACGGATGGGGTACTGGCGGGCATCGGGCCGCGACAGTTCTTGCTGCACAACACGCACGACCGGGGTGGGCCGCGGTTGTTCGCCCCTCGCTGGGCGATGTCGTACCTGCGCGGACCGCTCACGCGAGAGCAGATCGCCGCGCTGACGTCGCGCGATGCGATCGCCGGATCGTCACCAGCGCTCGGCGCAGCGGCGGATTCTGCGCCCGTCTCGCCGTCCGTCCCGGAACACGCGAGCCAGGTGCGCCCCGAGGTCGCCGCCGGGATCTCCACGTACTACGTCGACCCGGCGGCGCCGTGGCTCGAGGCGATCGGAGGACGACCCGGGAACCGCCTCGAGCCGGCGATCGTGGCGAGGGTGCATCTCCGCTTCGACGACACCGCGCTCGCCCTTGACCATGCCGATGCATGGGAAGCGGTGCTCTTCCCGCTCGGCGAGCGCGTCGACGTCGCGGCAGCGCACCACGTCGACTACGACGCACGCGACCTGCGCACGGACGCACCCGACAACGCGTCGTACGCCCTCACGCGCGCACCGATCGCGCAAGCGGCGCTCTTCCGGTCCGTCGAACGCGACCTCCGAGACCTCGTCGCGCGCGAGCAACGTCTCGATATTCCCTACAACCGCAAACTGAAGCTCGCGGCGCGGGTGGGCGAGTCCGCGGAGGACTTCGCGCGCCGCTGCGACGATGCGGCGCAGTCGGCGGCAGACGCCGAGGCGGCGAAACTGCGCGATCGCTACGACGCCAAGGCTGACCGCGTTCGCGCGGCCATTGAGCGCGCTGAGGACCGCGTGGAGGTTTTGAAGACCGACACGTCGACCAGACGAACGTCGGAAGTCCTCGGGGCTGCTGGCGACCTCCTCGGATCGTTCCTAGGCGGGCGCCGCACGACGCGGTCGATGGCGGCGGGGGCCACTCGAGTGCTGCGGGGCGCCACCTCGCGGCGCGGCCAGAGCGCCCGGACGTCACAGCGGCTCGGCGTGGCGGAGTCGCAGCTCGCCGAACGAGAGCAAGACCTCGAGGAGCTCGAGGCGGACCTGGCGGACGAACTGGCGGAGATCAACGACCGGTGGGAGGAGATCGGACGGGAGATCGAGATCGTGTCCGTCCCCCTGGAGAGGACGGACATCTCCGTGCAGGAAGTCGCGCTCGCGTGGGTGCCGGTGGGCGCATAGCCGGCATTCAGCCTCTGGTCGCGCCTCGTCCGATGTGGCAGCATTTCGCCGGCATCCGGGCGAGCTTCGAGGAGGAACACATCATGCCGTTCGAACTGACGACCACCAGCAACGGACAGTACCGCTTCAGCCTGCGCACAGCGGACGGTGACACGCTCTTGAACAGCGAAACGTACGTGCAGAAGTCTTCGGCGCAGAACGGGATCGAATCCGTCCAGGCGAACGCACCTCAGGACGGGCGGTATGACCGCCTGACGGCGAGCGATGGAAGAGCGTACTTCAACCTCAAGGCGGCGAACGGGCAGGTCATCGGGACCAGCCCCATGCATGCCACGGACGCTGCCCGCGATGCGGCCATCGAAGCGACCAAGACGGAGGGCACCTCGACCCGGGTCGACGACAAGACGTAGACGCATCATCGGAGCGGACAGGCATCCCGGGGGCAGGCCAATCTGCCCCCGGGATGCCGACTGCTACCGGTTCTTGAAGACGGCCGGGCGCTTCTCGGCGAACGCCTTGGGGCCCTCGAGCGAGTCCTCCATCCCGCGCAGATTGAACTCGAGCGCGCTGGCGAAGGCCTGCGCCTCGGGGATGGTCATGTTGAAGCACTGGTAGATCATCTGGTGGAAGTTGCGCACCGTGCGCGGCGCCATGCGGCAGATGGTACGGGCCCAGTCCACCGCCTCGTTCACGCACTCACCCTTCGGGACGACTTTGTTCACGAACCCCATCTCGTACGCCCGCTGCGCGCTCACGCGGCGGTCACCCATGATGCAGACTTCAAGGGCGTGGCTCGTGTTCATCAGGCGCGGCAGCCAGGCCACGAAGCCGGCCGCCTGATTCCATCGCGCCTCGGCGATGTTCATCTCGGCATGCTCGTCGGCGATGCGGAACGTACAGTTCTGCGCGGTCGCCCATCCGCCGGCGATGGCGAACCCGTTGATAGCGGCGATCGTGGGCTTCCAGCAGCCGAGCTTCTCTCCGATGGGCGTGACGTTGGGAGCGCGCCGCTGGTAGGGTGCATCGCCGCCCTGCTCTTCGAGCTCAGCGCGGATCTTGAGGTCCTGGCCGGCGGAGAACGCGCGGTCGCCCGCGCCCGTGACGATCGCAACCCACTGCTCGTCGTCATTGGCGAAGCGCGTCCATGCGTCGTACCAGCGGAAGCCCATGTCGGGGTCGCTCGAGTTCATCCGCTCGGGCCGGTTCATGGTGATGAGGGCGATGCGCCCGTCGTCGATGGTCTCGTACAGCAGCTCCTTGTGCGGCCAGTCCGGGAGCGGGACGCGCTCGATCGGAGCGTGCACGTTCGAGCCGTATCGGTCAGTGGTCATCGCGATCTCCTTCCGTTCAACCCTCGCAACTGATAACACTCGCGTATTTCGCGCAGTGTAGCGAAGGTGAGCGGTCCTTGCAGGGCCTTGACGGTCCGCGCTGGGGTTCGTATAAACCATCCAGTTAATGAACCAGTAGGTTTACCCATGACGGACCAGCTCAGCCTCACGTTCGCCGCCCTTGCCGACCCCACGCGCCGCGCCATCCTCGGGCGGCTCGCGGAAAGTGAGGCGCCGCTGAAGGAACTCGCCCGCCCGTTCGCGATGACCCTGCCCGCAGTGGCGAAGCATCTGAAGGTGCTGGAACGCGCTGGACTCGTCGAACGGGGCCGCGAGGCGCAGCGGCGGCCGGCGCGGCTGCGGGCTGAGGCGCTGCGCGAGGCCGCCGAGTGGATGGAGCCCTACCGGCGCTACTGGGATGCCCGGCTTGGACACCTCGATGCGTACCTCGAAGAACTGCAGGCAGGGCCTGCACGCGCGACCGACGGGCCTGGCGGAGGAGTGAGCGATGACCGGCGATGAGATCGTGCTGCGACTGCCATCGGACGTCGAGATCGTCGTGATGTATCAGTTCCGCGCACCGCCCGCCCTCGTCTTCGAAGCGTGGACCACGCCCGAACACCTCCGCCGCTGGTTGGGCCGCGACGGGTGGTCGCTGCCGGTCTGCGAGATCGACCTGCGGCCGGGCGGTTCGTGGCGGTACGTCCACGTGGGCCCCGATGGCGCGGAGCTCGCAATGAGCGGCGAGTACCTCGAGGTGGACCCGCCCCGGCGGCTGGTGTCGACCGAGCGGTTCGACGAGCCGTACTTCGACGTGATGGGCAGAGGGACCGTCAACACGCTGACGTTCGACGAAGGCCCCACGGGAATCACGACGCTCACCATGCGCGTCGAATATCAGTCAAAGGAAGCGCGCGACGCAGCCCTCCAGACCGGCATGGAGGAGGGCATGGCGGAAGGGTTCCGCCGGTTGGACACGTTGCTGGACGATCTGGCCTGAGCATCGCCCGGGTCTGGATACCGGGCAGAAGGGAATCGGTGATGCAGAAGGTACATCCCGTGCTGTGGTTCAGGGACGAGGCGGAAGAGGCGGCGGCGCTCTACACCTCGCTGCTTCCGGACTCGCGGATCACGGACGTCACACGCTTTCCGGAAGGGAGCCCGGGAACACCCGGGACAGCGATGTCCGTCTCCTTCGAGCTGGGAGGGCAGGCGTTCACCGCACTTAACGGCGCCCCCGAGGGCAATTTCACCGAGGCGGTGTCGCTGTACGTCGACTGCGCGGACCAGGCCGAGGTGGACCGCCTCTGGGACGCGCTGGCCGAGGGCGGCGAACAGAGCCAGTGTGGATGGCTGAAGGACCGCTTCGGCGTTTCGTGGCAGATCATCCCTTCGGCGCTCGGCGAACTGATGGGCGACCCTGACCCCGAGCGCGCGGCCCGAGTCGTGCGCGCGATGCTCGGGATGTCGAAGATTGACATCGAGCAGCTGCGCCGAGCCTGGGCCGGGGAGATCGCCGTATAGGCGGCAACGGACGGTCGCCCCGGCACCGGCCTAATGTGCGTCCGATCCCTCGGCAGCTCCGACGCCTCCGGCAGCGAAGGTCGCGCGGGCATCCCTCCGATTGGTGCGAATCGACGCCAGGATTGCAATCGTCAGGATCGACAGGATCACGGCAAGACTGGCGAGTGGATGAATCTTGTACAGGTCCGTGAGCAGCATCTTGATACCGACGAAGACGAGGATCGCTGCGAGCGCGGGCTTCACGTAGCGGAACGCTCCGAGATAGCCGGCCAGCACGAAGTACATGGCTCGGAGACCAAGGATCGCGAAGACGTTCGAGGTGAACACGATGAAGGGGTCATCTGTCACCGCGAAGATGGCCGGGATCGAGTCCACGGCGAACACGAGGTCGGTCGCCTCGATGAGTAGGAGGACGAGGAAGAGCGGGGTCATGTACAGGATGCGGTTCCTGCGGATGAAAAAGTGCTGTCCTTCGTAGTTCTGAGTGGTCGGGAGGTAGCGTCGGGCGATGCGCACCAACCAGTTCTTGTCCAGCTCCGGGGCGTGCTCCTGGTCACGCAGGAACTTGATTCCGGTCACGATGAGCAGCGCACCAAACAAGTAGATGACGAAGTGCAACGTGTGCAGCAGTACCCCGGCGACGGCGATCAGCGCCCCGCGCATGATGAGCGCGCCGATGACCCCCCAGAACAGCACGCGATGCTGGTACATCGGGGGCACCTGGAAGGTCGAGAAGATGAGAAGAAATACGAAGACGTTATCGACAGCGAGCGACTTCTCGATCAGGTAACCAGTCGTCCACTCGATGCCGTCGCCGCCGCCGCGCGTGGCATACACCCCGGCGTTGAATAGCATCGCGAGGCTGACCCAGACTGCGGACCAGATCAGGGCTTCGCGCCGTCTGACCTCGTGCGCTTCACGATGGAAGAACCCGAGGTCGACGGCGAGCATCCCGAGCACGAATACCGTGAACAGCACCCACGGCAGCAACTCCATCAATGTTGGGGCCCTCCTCGACAGGCGCGCCGGTGAACGGCGTCAGGCCGGGCATGTGCTCGGCCTGACGGATGTGGTTGAGATTCGTTAGTCGTCGAACCCGAAGTCGGTATCCCGCCGCCGCCGTGAGCGGTCAGTATCGCCGCGATCGTCCCAGTCATCCTCGGAGCGGCGATCGTCGCGACGGGAGTCGGGGTCGGGGTCGTCCGCTCCGAACATGCGGCCGAGCAACCCGGGGCGGGCGCCATTCCGGCGCTCGCGTCGATTGCGATCGAACAGATCGAGTATTTCGTCGAACACGGGGGTAGCGTTCCCTTCTCAACGGTGCGCTTGCGCGACCCAACGGCTGGATGCGCAAAGTCTCACCGGTGAGCGAGGACGCTCATTCGCGGCCGGGGCAAGCCCGTACTGACGACCGCGATCCTCGGCGGGGGGCCGAGTCGGTTACTCCCTCTACAGATCTCATAGTCATGACTTCATCAGCGCCTGTCAAGGCGCCGCGTCGCCGGGATCCGCGGAGACCGAGCCATTCCCAGCTATACGACCGCTACAATACGCGCGTGTTGGGCGTTCGCCCCGCACCGCCACGAGGGGACCTCCATGCCCACACCGATGCCCCTAGAGGGCGTACGAGTCATCGATCTGACCTGGCTCACCGCAGGGCCGTTCTGCACTCGCCTGCTGGCGGACTACGGGGCCGATGTCGTCAAAGTCGAACCACCCGATGGCGACCCGGCCCGAACGCTCCCGCCGTTCTTCAAGGACATCCCCGGATCCGACCGGAGCGGTCTGTTCCTGTTCCTCAACACCAGCAAGCGGTCAATCGTTTTGGATTTGCGGGACGGGGTAGATCGCGACCGGCTGCTGGGGCTGATACGGGACGCGGACGTGGTGGTCGAGAACTTCAGCCCGGGCACGATGGAGCGCCTCGGGCTGGGTTACGACGTCCTGCGAGGGGTGAATCCCCGCGTCGTCCTCACCTCGATCAGCAACTTCGGGCAGGATGGGCCCTACCGTGACTGGCACGGCACCGACCTCACGCTGTACGCGATGGGGGGCGTCATGTATGCCTCGGGCGAGCGAGAACACGAGCCGCTGAAAGTCGCCGGCCGTCAGACCGGGTTCTACAGCGGGATGGTGGCGGCTCTGGCGACGCTGACGGCGCTGCGCGCCGCGGAAGAGAGCGGCGAAGGCGAGCATCTCGATATCTCGATCTTCGAGACGGCCGTGCATTCGATCGACCTGCGCCTGGCGCGGCTCATGCAGTACCAGTTCACGGGCACGTATTCCGGACGGCCCGCGCTCGCGTCAAACATCGGCGGTGGCGTCGTGCCCTGCGCCGATGGCTGGTTCATGCTGGGCGCGGGTCCCGCCCGACTGGACACGGTAATCCGGCTGATCGGCATGCCGGAACTCCTCGAGACGCCCGAATATGCGACGGTAGCGGCACGGGTGGAGCCGGGTCGCGCCGAGGAGTTCCTCAGCTATCTCCTTCCGTGGACGATGTCGCACACCAAGACGGAGATCCTGCAGGGCTGCATGGAGCACGGCGTGCTGGGCGCACCCGTGAACACCATCGCCGACCTCCTCGAAGACCCCAACTTCGTCGAGCGTCAGTTCTTCCAAGAGATCGACCACCCGGAAACGGGCCCGCTGGTCTATCCCGGTTACCACTTCCAGCTCCGGCGTCCCGACGAGCCGATGCCGGCCCGTCGTCGGGCGCCTCTGCTCGGCGAGCACACTGCCGAGGTCCTGGCGGGCACCGAGCCAGCGCGGGCCGTCCCCAGCCAGGCCCCGCGCGAGCCGGCGCGGGGCCGCGCCCGGCTCCCCCTCGAGGGCGTCCGCATCCTCGACTTCACGGTCGTGCTGGCCGGGCCCTACGCGACCATGCAGCTCGCCGACTGGGGCGCCGAGGTAATCCGCGTCGAGTCGCTGCAGCACTTCGCGCCGTCGACCCGAGGCCAGCTGGCGCATCCGCCTCCAGAGATGGTCGCGGCCCTCGCAAGCGGGGCAGCAGGCACCGGCTACGCTGACGGCCCCCTTGAGCCGCGCGCCTGGAACCGGTCGGCGGCGTTCAACGCGCACGCCCGCGGCAAGCGCTCGATGACCGTGGACCTCGCTCGCCCGGAAGGGCAGGCGGTGTTCGAGCGCCTCGTGGCGATGGCGGACGGGCTGATCGAGAACAACCTGCCGCCTAACATCGAGAAGCAGGGCGTGACGTGGGAACGGCTCTCGGCGATCAACCCTCGTCTCGTGATGCTGCGCATCCCAGGCTTTGGGATCGAGGGACCGTACCGATCGCTGCGCAGCATGGGGCACTTCATGGAAGCGATGGCCGGGCATCCGGCAATCCGCACGTACCCGGGCCTGAGCTATGAGTACATCCCTCTCGGTGTGCCCTCGGACGCGGCGTCGGGCATCGCGGGCGCGTTCGCGTTCCTGTGCGGACTGCGCTATCGCGACCGCACGGGGAACGGGCTGTTCATCGAGCAAGCGACGGCGGAGAACTTCGTGCCACTCATCGGCGACTTCGTCATGGACTACACGATGAACCAACGCCTGTGGTCACAAATGGGGAACGACCACGGATGGCTGGCGCCGCACAACGTCTACCGCTGCAAGGGTGCCGACGACTGGGTCACGATTGCTGTCCGCAATGACGACGACTGGAGTGCGCTCTGCCAGGCGATGTACCGCGACGACCTGCTCACCGACGGGCGGTTCGACACGATGGCACACCGGCATGAACACCGCGCGGAACTCGACGTGATCCTCGGGAAGTGGGTGGCCGAGCGCGACGCGCACTGGGTGATGAACCGGCTGCAGCGGGCGGGTGTGCCGAGCGGCGCCGTGATGACCGAGGCCGACGTCTTCGAGGACCGCCATCTGAATGCCCGGGCGTTCTTCCGGCCGGTCGTGCATCCCGAGACGGGCACACAGTTGCACCTCGCGCCCGCATGGCGGGCCAGTGCAACGCCTCGTCCTGTTCCCCGGCATGCGCCGCGTCTGGGCGAGGACAACGAGTACGTCTACCGCGAATTGCTGAACTTTACGGACGCCGAGTACCGCCGGTTCGAGGAGCTTGGGCACATCGGGATGGACTACGCACCGTCGGTCGCGTAGCAGCGCCGCTCGAGCTTCGCGTCGCTCTCGGAGCGGCGGCGGTTAGCCCTCGAACGCGGGCGGGCCTCCGGCCGGCTGCTCCAGCCACTTCAGCCACGGCTCGTCCAGCGCTTCGTGCGTCCAGAGGAACTCAAACCCGGCCTGGCCGGCGAACTGCTGGTCCAGGTCGCGGTCGCCGATGTGCAGGTAGCGGTCCGCGGGGAACTTGTCCTTCACCGTCTCGAGCTGGTGTTTCGGCGCCACAAAGTCCGGGACGATGTTCGCGTTGTCCCAGATCCGCTGCTGCGACGATGGAGAGCGGTCCGACGCGCTGCCGATGATGAAGCCCATGTCTCGGGCCTTCTTCACCATGTCGAATGTGATGCCGCCCGGCGGGTCGCCAACCTCGAGGGTGCCGTCGATATCGAAGCTGATTACGAACACCGCCAAGGGAGCGCCTCCACTACTGCTGCACGGGCCGGGACCGGCACGCTGATAGCTACCCGGCGGCCGGGCGGCCACCGGGTAGCTAATCTAGGTTGACCGCGGGCTCAGGTCTAGTCTGGGTTGGCCCCCCAGACCGTGAAGTTGCCGCCCGTCGGCATTGGACCGCCGGAGACCCCGATCTCCGCGGGCTTCGAAATCTGTCGGTCGCCCGCGCGGCCCTGGATCTGCTGGATGCAGTCGGTGTGCTTCCAGTACCGGGTCCGGCCGCTGCCGACGTTCCCGCCGCTGGGCGAGATTGGGTTCGGGCCGTGGATGCTGATGTCCTCGGATGAGAAGTAGTCGAGCGCCTCGCCGGGCTGGATGTTCGCGAAACGGAGCCCTTCCAGGTGGAACACGTGGAACAGGCTGAAGCCGTCGTACATGTTCTCGAAGCTGAGGTCGCTGGGCTTGATGCCCGCCGCTTCGTAGAGCTGGCGGCCCGTGGTGGCCGTCGCGTCCTCACACTCCTCGAGCGTCGGCTGGCCCGAGCGCACCTTGGTCGCATTGGTGGCGTGGCCGAGGATGTAGACGGGCTTCTGCTTCATGTCTTTCGCGCGCTCGGCGGTCGTGAAGAGGTACGAAGCGGCAGCCATGATCGGGATGTCGTTGTCGTACAGGTTGGCCGGCTTGGCAACCCACCGCGCGTTCACGTAATCCTCGTAGGTCAGCTCCTCGGGGCGGTGCTGGTACCAGTAGCCCTCGGGGAACATCAGGCCGTTCTTGCGCGAGTTGATCATGAACGGCGCCATCATGTCGTGGCTCTTGTTGTACTTGTGGAGATAGCGCTGGAACTGCGTGGCTGTGCCGAACGAGGCGGGCCCTGCCCAGTTGCTCCACTTCGCGTATCCGGCAATCGTCGCCTCGGCGTTGGCGCCGCCCTGGTAGTAGCGCCCGTCGAGGTTGTGCCACGCCTTGACGACCAGGCACGTGTGCGCGAGCCCGTCCCCGATCGCCTGAGACGCCACGACGATCGCGTTCGACATGCAGCCCGGGCCGACCATTGTGAACTTCACGTTGGTCAGCTCGGGCATGTTATTAATGAGCCACTCGGCGCTGAGCTTGGCGATGCCGTCCAGCGGGTCGTCCGTGGGCTTGAACGCGTTCACCACGTCCTGTGGAATCGGCCGGCCGGCCGGCCAATGGGCGCCGGTGGTCGTCGTGGTGTCGAGGACGATGCCGTCGATCTCGCTGGGCGCGACGCCTGCATCCTCGATGGCCTTCCGCATAGCCTCGATGGCCCAGGCGCCGACGCAGTTCTCCGGCGTGCCATCCCACCGGCGGGCTGTCCGGGAGTGCCCGACCCCCACCGCCGCCACCTTGCCCTTGTGCTCCCAGAGCCCGAGCCCCTCACGGGTCCGGTACATCGACGCCGGAGCGATCGGAGTAACCATGGTGTCCCCTCGTTTCTCCCGCCAGCGCGGGCGGACAGGCCAAGCCTAGTTGACGACCTCCCACTCGACGACCTTCTGGCCGGTCGCCGGGGTGGGCTGGAAGACGGCGCGCACCGGCGCGTCCATCGGCACCTCGTCGACCGGCGTGCCGGGGAGGTGCGAGAGCATCTTGATGCCCGGGTCTTCGTCGAGCGCGATGATCGCGCAGTTGTACGGCTGGTCAGCCTGCAGCGACGCCACCGGGGTGTCGTAGACGACAGCGTAGCTGTAGATCGTCCCCTTGCCGCTCATCTCTTTCCACTCGAGGTTGTCGCCGGAACCGCAGTTGCTGCACGAGGGCTGCGGCGGGTGTTGCAGCCGGTTGCAGGCCGTGCAGTTCTGGATCACGAGCCGATCCTGGTTCGCCGCCTCGAAAAACTCCCTGTCGACGTCCTCGGGAACTGGTGACTGCTTGGGCATCTCTCCCCCTCGTCTCTCTCACTGCGCCCGTGTTGCTGTGGCCCGTGTGGTGCCGTGCACGTCGGCGACGGGAACCTTGCAGGATGTAGCATCCCGGCCTGGGAATGTCAAAGGTGATGGGCTTCCCGCCAGGGCGTGGCCACTCGCCGCGCGACGGGCCGTAAGAGACCGGACTTGCTACGATGCGCGGGTGAACGCGTGGTCCGCCGACCTGCTCACCGTGCGTATCGCTCGCGACCAATGCGAGCGGTGTGGCCACGTCGAGGACGCGCACGTCCTCGAGGATGTCCCCGGCGAGCTCAACAAACGCGGGCTCTGTGCGGATTGCCCGGACTGGCACGAGTTCACCTCACGACAACAGGACTGAAGCATCCGGTCAGACCCGCGCAAGCGGATGCCGTGTCACCGCCACGCGGCCTGGGGGGATGCGTTTCACGATGGGGATAAGACGACGTGAGTGAGCACCCGCTGGACCCGATCTTCCACCCACGTGCCATCGCGCTCGTGGGCGTCCCCGAGAAGCTCGACGGGCGCGGAGCGGACTTCTTCCTCGCCCTGCTCGATCAGGGGTTCCACGAGCGAAAACCGATTTACATCGTGCACCCGCGGGCGACCGAGATTCGCGGCATCAGGGCCTATCCCACGCTGCTCGACTGCCCGGAGCCGGTCGACCATGTTATTTCGCTGATCCCGCGCCACCTCGTCGCCACGCTCGTCGACCAGTGCGTCGAAAAGCGCGTGCGCTCGTTGCACTTCTTCACCGCGGGCTTCTCCGAGAGCGGCGAGGCGGGAATGGCCGCCGCCGAGCGGGAGCTGGCCGAGCGCGCGCGCGCCGGCGGCGTGCGCGTCCTGGGACCGAATTGCATGGGCCTGTATGTGCCCGAGGAGCGCATCTCGTTCAGCCTCGGCTTCCCGACCGACCACGGGAACGTGATGATGATCTCGCAGTCCGGCGCGAACGCGGGTGGCGTCGTGAGCGGCCTCGCCCCCAGGGGCCTGCGATTCTCGAAGGTCGTGTCCTTCGGCAACGGCTCGGACATCGATGCCGCCGAGCTGTTCGAGTACGCCAGCAGCGACGGGGACACGGAGGTCGTGCTCGCGTACATCGAGGGCGTGCCTGACGGACGCCGGTTCCTCGAGGCGGTACGCCGCTGCGCGCACGTCAAGCCGACGATCATCCTCAAGGGAGGCTTCACCGCCGCCGGAGCCCGCGCCGCAAGCTCGCATACCGGGTCGCTCGCGGGCTCTGCCGCCGTATTCGAGGCGATGTGCCGCCAGACCGGCGCCCTGCGGGTGGATTCCCTCGACGAGATGTTCGACATGGCGGTCGCGGTCACGACGCGCATGCGCGATGTTCGCGGACGCCGCGCCGTGCTCACCGGCGGCGGCGGCGGGTTCTCTGTCCTCTCGGCGGATGTCATCGCCCGCGCCAACCTCGAGATGCCCGACCTTCCCGTCGAGACACAGGAGCGGCTGCGCGAGTGGGTGCCGGTCGCCGGGAACAGCGTCCACAACCCCATCGATGCCGGCTTCGTGGGCGACCGGCACGGCGTGGCGGACGAGGTGACGGCGGTCGCTGCCGAGGCGCCGGGCTATGACTTCGTGATCGCAAGCCGCGGCGACTTCCGCATGAGCCCGCCGCGCCCTGGCGAGGAGCCGTCCGAACCCCAGGCGCGCGCGGAGCGCGACGAACGGCGTCGCGAGCGCGCCCTCGAGTCCGCGCGCACGCTGGCCGCGATCCAGCAGCGGACCGGCCGGCCGGTGATCGCCGTGCGTCGTGAGTACGCCGCCGAGCCGGCGGGCGACTTCCACGTGGAGGCGCAGCGTCTCGGCCTGGCTTCGTTCTTCTCCGTGCCCGCCGCCGCGCAGACCGTCGACACGCTGCTGCGGTGGCGCGAGCGGCGCGACGGCCTGCCCGAGATCTTCTAGACCAGATCCTGCACGCGCGTCAGCGGCGTCCGAAGGAGCGCGCCAGCGCCTCGCTGCTGACGTGCACCAGAGTCGGCCGCCCGTGCGGGCACGTCTGCGGCGTCTCCGTCCGCTCCAGCGCGACCAGCAGGGCGCGCTGCTGTTCGAGGTCGAGGCGGTCGCCCGCCATGACCGCCGCCCGGCAGGCGAGCGACGCGACGGCGCGGTCCGGGCCGGACAGTCGCGTCTCGGCCTCGAACCGCTCGAGGTAGGCCACGAGCGCACGGGCCGGATCCTGTCCGCTCAACAGCGCGGGGACGGCGCGCACGATGACCGCAGTGCCGTCTGCCCGCTCGATCGTGAAGCCGAACGCGGCCAGGGTGTCCGCCTGTTCCTCGACCAGCAGTGCCTGCGTTGCGGAGAGCGTGACCGGGATCGCCGTCAGCAGCGGCTGGCGTTCCGGCTGACCGCCGAGGCGCAGGGCCGCGACCCGCTCATAGAGCACCCGCTCGTGGGCCGCGTGCTGGTCGACCAGGTACAGCCCGTCCGGCGCCTCCGCGACCAGGTACGTGGCGTCGACCTGTCCGAGCGCGCGCAGCGCCGGCAGGCGTTCGGTCAGCGGCAGCGGGTCCTGCCGAGCGGCCGCCGGCGTCGCGGGCCCCGAACCCGGCCACTGCAGGGCTTCGCCCGCTGCCTCGACGCCGCTGGACTGCAGTGCCGCATCCGGGAGCCCGCCCAACGGGCGGGCGACCGGAAGCGTCATTCGCGTGGCCGGGCGAGCGCCCAGGAGCACCCGCCCCGTCTCCCAGGGCGCTCGCTCCGGGGCTGCCGGCACGGTCCACGCCGGCGCGGGAGCTCCATGGAGCGCCTCCCGCACCGCCCCAGTCACTACCGCGTACAGGAGGCGCTCATGGCGGAAGCGCACTTCCGCCTTCGTCGGGTGCACGTTCACGTCGACCTCGTCGGGCGGCACGTCGACGTGCAGGACGCCGATCGGGAACCGGCCGGCGGGCAGCAGCGCGTGGTACGCCTGCTCCACCGCGTGGCTGAGCGCGCGAGAGACGATGGCGCGGCCGTTCGCGAACAGGAACAGCCCCCGACGGTTGCCCTGGTGTTCCGACGGCGCCCCGACGAGTCCCGAAACCAGTGCCGAGCCGCCTTCGTCCACGCGTTCCTCGCGCACCTCGAGCAACGCGCCGGCCCGCCGCTCGCCGAAGAGCGCAGCGAACACCGCGCGGGGGTCCCGCGAGCCGTCCGTAACGAGTACCTGGCGGCCGTCGGCGGTCAGCCGGAACGCCACGTCCGGGCGGGCGAGCGCATACGCCTGCAGCACTCCGGCGACGGCCCTCGCCTCGGACTGTGGCGCACGCAGGAAGCTCCGCCGCGCCGGCAGCGCCGCGAAGAGGTCCCGCACCTCAACGCTCGTCCCGGCGGCGGCCCCCGCGCTGCCGAGGCGTTCCCGCCGCCCATCCCGGTATCGCGCCAGCGCCGCCGCGGATTCACCCCGCGGTCGTGTCACGAACTCGACGTCGCCCGCCGCTACGATCGCCGCCAGCGCCTCGCCACGGAAGCCCAGCGTGCGCACCGCGAACAGGTCTCGCTCGTCGCGCAGCTTCGAGGTCGCGTGCCGCTCGAACGCGTCCGCGAGTTGATCGGCGGGGATCCCGCAGCCGTCGTCCCGCACCCGGATGCGGTCACAGCCACCCCGGTCGATCTCCACATCCACCGTGCGCGCCCCCGCATCGAGCGCGTTCTCAACGAGCTCCTTCACGACGGACGCCGGCCGCTCGATGACCTCGCCTGCCGCGATCCGCGCCGCGACCTCGGGTGGCAGCAGGCGGATGCGCGGGGGCACGGCGACGACGTGGTCGTTCAACCCTCGACCGCCAGTCGCCGGCGTGCCTCGCGACGCAACTCGTACAGCCGTTGCAGCGCCTCAAGCGGGGTTAGCGCATCCGGGTCCAGCCCGGCGAGGTCAGCGAGGAGCGCCGCGTCCGCCGCTGCCAGCAACGACGGCTGCGCCGCGGGCGCGGACGGCGGGGGCGCCGGCATCGGCTCCTCCGCCCCGCGCAGCAACTCGCGTGCCCGCGCCACCACCGCACGCGGCATGCCAGCGAGCGCGGCGACGTGCACGCCGTACGAGCGGTCCGCACCGCCCTCGACGATCTGGTGGAGGAACACGACGTCGCCGCCCTCCTCACGCACGGCGACGGAGCGATTCATGACGCGCGGCAGCAGTGCGGAAAGCGCGACCAGTTCCTGATAGTGGGTGGCGAACAGCGTTCGCGGACTGCCCCCCGGCCGGTGGTGGAGGTACTCGATCACCGCGCGCGCGATTGCGAGTCCGTCCTGGGTCGACGTCCCCCGACCCACCTCGTCGAGGATGACCAGCGACCGTTCGGTCGCACCGTGCAGGATCGCGGCCGTCTCCAGCATCTCCACCATGAACGTCGACTGGCCGGCCGCGAGGTCATCCTGGGCGCCGACGCGCGTGAAGATCCGGTCCACCAGCGGGACGCGCGCTCGCTCGGCGGGGACAAAGGAACCGCACTGCGCGAGGAGCGTCACCAGCGCCACCTGCCGCAGATACGTCGACTTGCCTCCCATGTTCGGGCCCGTCAGCACGACGATGTCGCGGCCATCGCCGAGGAAGCAGTCATTGGCCACGAACGCGCCGGCGGGTAGCTGCCCCTCCACGACCGGATGCCGTCCGCCGACGATCTCCAGCGCGCCCTGGTCCGCCAGCTCGGGACGGACGTAGCGCGCGTCCGCCGCCAGATCCGCCAGTCCGGCCGCCACATCCAGGCGTGCCACGGCGTCCGCCGCGCGCTCGATGGCGGACCCCGACGCGGCGACCTGCGCCCGCACGCGCTCGATCAGCGCGCGCTCCCGCTCCTCGAGCCGTTCGCGCGCCTCGAGGATCCGCGTCTCGAGCGTACTCAGCTCCGCGCTTCGATACCGTTGCGCGTTGGCCAGCGTCTGCCGCGGCTCGTACTCGGCGGGTGCGCGCTGGGCCTGCGACTGGGGCAGTTCCCAGTAGTAGCCGAACACGCGGTTGAATCCGACCTTGAGCGACGTCAGCCCGGTCCGCGTCCGTTCATCTGACTCCAGGCGCAGGAGTGCGCTTCGCGCGTCTCCCGCCAGTTCGCGGAGCTCGTCCACCTCCGCGTCGAACCCGGGGCGCGCGGTCGTGCCGTCGCCAGGTTCCGCGGCGGGGTCGTCCGCGATCGCGGCCGCAATACAGGCTGCCGCCTCACTCGCGCCGGTCAGACCGGCGGTCGCCGAGGCGCAGGCTGGCCCCGCGCTCTCCGCATGCCCCGCCAGCGACGGCAAGCGGTCAAGCGCCTGGCGGAGCTGCACGAGCTGGCGCGCCGTCGCCGAGCTGGCGCGCACTTTCCCCAGCAGGCGTTCGATGTCCGGCATCCCGCGCAGCTCGCGCCGCAGCGCCAGCCGCGCCAGCGGCGCCCGAACGAGCTCCTCGACGGCATCGAGCCGCGCCTCGACCGCCGCCCGCGACCGCAGCGGGCGGCCGAGCCGCTCGCGGAGCATCCGCCCTCCGCCCGGTGTCAGCGTGCGGTCCACCGTCTGGACGAGCGACCCGTCGCCCGACCGGCGCGACTCGAAGAGGTCGAGGTTCCGGCGCGTCTGCGGATCGAGGTAGACGTAGTCGGCCGCCCGGATTGCCCGCGGCGGACGGAGGTGCCGCAGCGCATCCGGCCACGCCTCTTGCAGATACGAGACGAGCGCCCCCGCGGCGCGCATCCCCTCCTCGATACCGTCGAGGCCGAACCCGTCGACCGAACGCAGGGCGAACTGTGCCGCCAGTGACTCCGCGGCGCGCGCCGGAGCGAACCAGCGCGCGGGCCGTCGGGTGAGCATCGTCCCGGGCATCGCCGGCGCTTCCAGCGCCGGCGCGTCCTCCGGCACGAGGGCCTCGCGCGGGCGCAGCCGCGCCCACTCACCGTGAAACTCACCCGCCTCGATCGCCTGGCACTCGAACTCGCCCGTCGTGACGTCGCAGGCGGCGAGCCCCCACCGCTTCCCCGGTGCGCTCTCGGGCGCGACGGCGATCAGCCAGTTGTGTCCTCGCTCCTCGAGGAGGGCGCCGGTTTCGACCGTGCCGGGTGTCACGACCCGCACGACGCGGCGTTCCACGAGCCCGCGTCCGGCGGGGCCGACCTGCTCGACGATGGCGACCCGATGCCCGGCGGCAACCAGCTGGTCCAGATACCGCTCGAGCGCGTGGTACGGCACCCCGGCCAGGGGCACGCGCCCTTCGCCACGACCCATCGGCCGCGAGGTCAGCGTGACACCGGTCACACCCGCCACGACCTCCGCGTCGCCGTCGAACGTCTCGTAGAAGTCGCCCATGCGAAACAGCAGCAGCGCGTCCGGATGCTGCTGCTTGAGCGCGAAGTACTGCGCCCTCGCGGGCGTGAGCTGGCGGGGGCCGGTGGCCGGAGCGCTCAGTTGCGCCCTCTCGTCCCTGGGGAGACGCAGTTCAGTCTACGCGTGGCCTCAGGCCGCCTCAACGGGTCTTCGGCGGGATGGCCGGGCGTACAATGCCCGCGCGACACGAGATCAGAAAGGGAGAAGGGACGCATGGACTACCGCTTCGTCACATCCGAGACGCTCGACGATGGCGCGATCGTGCGCGTGATGCTGAACCGGCCGGACTTCCGCAACGCGCAGAGCCGCGGCCTCCTCGTCGAGCTGGACGACGCGCTGCTGCGCGCCGAACAGGACGACCGCGTGCGGGTGATCATCCTCGGCGGCGCCGGGCCCACGTTCTCGGCGGGCCACGACATGGGCACGCCGGAGTCAATCGCCGAGCGCACGCGTGGTGGACCGGACGAGCATCCGACGGTCAGGGGATATGGCGGCACATACGCCGGCCTCGAGTCGCGCATGCGCCAGGAGTGGCACTTCTTCTTCCAGAACACGCTGCGCTGGCGCAACCTGCGCAAAGTCACGGTCGCGCAGGTGCAGGGCAAGTGCTACGCCGCCGCGCTCATGCTGGCCTGGGCCTGCGACCTGATCGTGGCATCCGACGACGCGGAGTTTGCGGACGTGGTCGGCACCCGCCTGGGGATGTGCGGCGTGGAGTACTTCGCGCATCCGTGGGAGTTCGGCGCGCGCAAGACGAAGGAGCTGTTGCTCACGGGGGACTCGCTGGGCGCCGAGGAGGCGCACCGCCTGGGCATGGTGAGCAAGGTCTTCCCGCGCGAGCGCCTCGAGGAGGACACGCTCGAGTTCGCCCGTCGCATCGCGAAGCTGCCGACGGTCACGGCGCTGCTCGTCAAGGAATCCGTCAACCAGACGATGGACAATCAGGGCTTCTACAACGCCCTGCAGGCGTGCTTCACGCTGCATCAGGCAAACCACTCGCACTGGGCCGAGGTGCATGCGGACGGCATGCCCATCGGCGCGCCCGATGACGGCATCCCGCACTGGTCCGTGGCCGCACCACCCGTGCCGCTCTCGATGACCACGCCGTAGACACGCCCACCCGGAGCGCACGGGGCTGCGGCACGTATCCCGCGGCCTCGCGCGTACGAGCCGTCTCCCGGCCCGCTTGGCGGCGACGCAACAATCGTGGTAGCGGAAAATCGTCGCCGCCCGCCATAATGGCGCAGCACTCGGCACCGACCGGCCTCCGGCGGAGATCGAAAGGCACAGCCATGCTCGGGACACGCCGGCGCAACGGCGCAACCGCCGCCGCGGTCGCCCTTCCGGTTCCACGACGAGGCCCGCGCTTCGGTGCCGCCTTCGAGGCGCTGCGGATGCGGGACTTCCGCTTCCTCTTCTTCAGCACGGTGGGCGCCGGGTACGCGCAGTGGGCCCAGAGCATCGGGATGGGCTGGCTCGTCTACGACCTGACGAACCAGTCCGCAATGCAACTCGCGGCGATCTCGGCGACCGGGGGCGTGGTCCGCCTCCTGGTGAGCCCGTTCGTGGGGACCGTGCTCGACCGCTACAACCGCCGCCGGGTGCTGGTGACCTCCACGCTACTCAGCGCTCTGCAGGGCTCGCTCTTGGCCGCGCTGGTCGTGAGCGGGTACGCGCATGTGGCGCATCTGTACGTCTTCATGATCCTCGACGGCATCTTCTCGACCACCAATCAGGCGGCGCGACAGGCGTACGTCTACGACATCACCACCGACGAGACGATGCCGAATGCCATGGCGCTGAGCGCGATCGCGCAGAACCTCTCACGCATCTCCGGGCCGCCGCTGGCGGCTGTCATGATCGGTTTGATGGGCCGATCCTCCCCGTTCATCGTGCTGGCCGTGCTACACGTGCTCGCCGCGGCGCTCACGCTACCCATCAGCCGCCAGAGCCGGCAGGCCCCCCGAGTCTCGATCCACCCGTTGCGAGGACCGTGGGAAGGGTTCGTCTACGTCCGCCACGAGCACGCGCTACTCGGACTCATGGTCATCGGCACCGTGCCCGCGCTCCTGGTCTACCCGTACGTTCAGCTGTTGCCTGTCTTCGCGCGTGACGTACTCGACGGAGGCGCCCTTGAGTTTGGTCTGCTCGCGGCCGCGATCGGTTGGGGCTCCATCATCGGATTGCTCGGGCTGGCGTTCGTGGCGGGCAGCATCAAGCGTCGAGGCCTGATCGCGATGTGGGGCATGGTCGGCTACGCCGTCGCTCTCATCGCGTTCAGTCAATCGACGACGCTCGTGCTGGCACTCGCCCTGCTCACAGTCGCGGGCGTCTTCCACGGCGTCTCGCTGAACCTGCAGCAGATGCTGGTGCAGGTGCTCGCCCGCAACGACATGCGGGGTCGTACGACGAGCCTGTTTCAGATGGGATTCGCGCTGATGCCGATCGGCGTGTTGCCGATGGGGTTCGCCATCGAGGAGTGGGGCGCCGCGCGCGCGATCGGTGGCTTCTTCCTCGTCTCCGCCGCGATCTTCGTGTTCATGCTGTTGTTCTGGCGTTCGCTGCGCGAGGTATGACGTGCTTCGCGCACCGGCGCTTTCGCCTCGCTTGACACTGCATGCGGGGTCAGGCGAGGCTCGCGTATTGACTGGGCAAGGAGGAGTGGATGACGACCGAACAACCGGTCTTCGAGTACGACGAGAGCATCATCGGCAAGGAGTTCGAGCTCGGCTCGCAGGAGATCACGCGGGAGCGTATCCGGCGCTTCTGCGACGTGCTCGGCGAGACCAATCCACTGTTCACGGATGACGAGGCGGCCGCCGCTGGTCCGTACGGCAGCGTCATCGCGCCGCCCGGCCTGGTGTACTCGCTCCAGCTCGGGCAGGGCCCGGACGCCAAGGTGAAGTTCGGGCAGGCCACCTTCCACGCGGGAGAGCGCGCCGAGCTGCACGACGTCGTGCGACCGGGCGACACGGTGACGGCACGCCAGAAGGTGAAAGAGGTCTTCGCGAAGACCGGCCGCAGCGGCACGATGGTGTTCGTCGTCCGCCGTACGGAGTTCACGAACCAGAACGGCGTGCTCGTGGCCGCCGTGGAGCAGTCGATGGTGCACCGGGAGGTCAACCGTGGCTAATCAGCCCTACTTCGAGGAGGTCGACCCCGGGGACGAGTTCGAAGAGTCCTGGCTCGCCGAGACCGACCACGTGGCAGCCTATGTCGACATGAACATGGGCGGCGCGGGAGCGGCGGCCGGGCGGTTCACCAGCCAGGAGGGCGCCGAGTCCGTCGGCATGCGGAAGCCGATCGTGCCGGGCGTGATGAGCATGTGCATCCTCACCCGCCTCGTCACTGACTGGATGGGGCCGCAGGGGAAACTACGCACGATCGACGTCGACTTCCGGCGCCCCGTCGAGCACGGAGATCAGTTACGGGCCCTCGGCCTGATCACCGACACCGAGGAGCAGGACGGCGCGGGCGTCGTGAAGCTGGACGTGTACCTCGAGAACGACCGTGGGGAGCGGCCGCTGCAGGGTGTCGCCGTCGTCGAGCTGCCTCGCCAGGGTTAGGTCCACTGTTGAGGCCCGGCGAAGCATCGCCGGACCTCAGCGCTGGTCGTCGACCCAGAATCTCTGCCCGCACCCCCAGACGCATACGAGCATCACCCCGCCTCCTGAGGAGCGCGGCAACCCCTGCAGCGGCGCGCCACAGCGCTCGCAGATGTAGAACGGGAAGCCTCGCGGGCCGAGGTCAACCTCCGGGTAGCCGCGCAAGTACCGCACCGGCGCGTCCCAGCGCGGCGCCTCGTGGCCCGGCCCCGAGTCGCGATGCGATTCCGCACCCATCGAGCTCACCTCTTGCCGTCCAGCATACGGCCGAACCGCTCTCGGCAGCCGCTTGACATCGTGCGACGGGATCAACTACATACTCCGTATATAGATACTGGGTATGGAGGTAGGACGCGTTGAAGTACCCGCTCCTGGCGTTCCTTGCCGCGGGCCCGGCGCACGGGTACGAGCTGAAGCAGCGCTTCGAGTCGCGCTTCGCCCCATTCCGGCCGCCGGTCAACGTCGGACAGGTGTACAGCACCCTGCAGCGCCTGGAGCGTGACGGGCTGGTGCAACGTCTCGGCGTCGTCGAAACAGGCGAGGCGCCAGCGCGCCATCTCTACGAGATCACCGCCGACGGCCGGCACACCCTGGAGCAGTGGCTGTGCGAGCCATCCACCGGCTTCCGTCTGCGCGACGACTTCTTCCTCAAGCTCGTACTCGCGGACACCGCCAGGGTCGTCGCGCCGGTGGAGGTGCTCGACCGGCAACGAGCACAGGTGCTGCAGGAACTGCGCGACCTCAATGACCTGCTGAGTGCGGCCGACCGCCAGGAGACTGCCATGCAACTGCTGATCGAGGGTGCTGCCCTGCACTTGCAGGCCGATCTCCGCTGGATCGACCTATGTGAGGACCGTCTGCGAAACGGGGGACTGTGATGACCGAGCAGCTGGTGCGCGCGGTAGCGCTTACGAAGACGTATCGGGCGTTCGATGAGGAAGTGCTGGCGCTGCGCGGGATCGACCTCGAAGTACGCGGGGGAGAGTTCCTCGCCATCATGGGCCCGAGCGGGTGCGGGAAGTCGACGCTGCTCCATCTGCTGGGAGGCCTCGACTCCCCGACCGCGGGCGAGATCCACTTCGATGGCCGGCGTGTCGACGGGTTCAGCGAGGCGGCATGGGCGGTGCTGCGGCGCCGCCACATCGGTTACATGTTCCAATCCTTCAACCTGATCCCCAACATGTCCGTCGCGGACAACATCGAACTGCCCGCGCTGCTGGCCGGCCATTCCACGCGAGAAGCCCGGCGCCGGCGTCGCGAGCTGACACAGCAGCTGGGCATCGAGGCACAGGAGGTGATGCCACCGGGGCGGATCTCTGGCGGCCAACAACAACGGGTCGCCCTCGCGCGCGCCCTCATCAACGAGCCGGCTCTGCTCATCGCTGACGAGCCGACCGGGAACCTCGACTCTCACAGCACACGCGAGGTGCTGGGGATGCTTCGGGAGTACCACACGCGCGGGCAGACGGTCGTGCTGGTGACCCACGATCCGAACGTTGCCAGCCGGGCCGACCGCGTCGTGCGGATGCGCGACGGCGCCATCGTCGGTGAGAGCCAGCTCGAAGAGCGAACGGCGTCGGACGAACTGCTGCGCGCGCTCGTGACTGTGGAGGACTGACGGATGTGGCGTTCCATCTGGCGCAAGGCGCGCGCCGACCTGCGAGGGCGGCCGCTGCAGACGCTGCTGATGTTCCTCGTCATCGCAGCCGCGGCGGCCACGCTCTCACTTTCGACCAATCTGCGGGCGAGCGCGCAGCTTCCGTACGAGCGGCTGCGAGAGCGGAGCAACGGCGCCGACGCCTGGGTGACGTTCCACTCACCGGGCGACCTCAGCCAACTGCGCTCGCTGCCACAGGTCCAGGAAGTCGGCGAGGCGTATCCCGTGTCATGGGAGAACCAGGGCATCAGGAACGGCAGCGTGAAACGGCAGGTCGCGCTCGTCGGCCTCGGCCCGACGCTGCCGGCGTTTGACCACCCGGTCGTGACCGCGGGCCGCTGGCTGGCGGCGGACGGCGCGCGCGAACTCGTCCTGGACGCGGGGGCAGCGCGGCTGCTGGACCTGCGGGTGGGGCAGCAGGCGTCGCTCCTGCGGGCGGAGGGGCCTGTGGAGTTCACAGTCGTGGGGTTCGCCGTGACGGCCAGCCGCGCGCCCGATCCCCTGAACGACCCCGCGTTCGCGTACGTCCTCCCGGAGACGCTTCGCGAGCTCCATCCGGGCGTCGTCTTCGGCGGAGATCAGGAGCACACGCTGCGCGTCGGCGTGCGTCTGGCTCCGGGAGTCCCGCTGCTGTCCTTCTTCGAAGCCCTTCGCGCAAGCCTGCGCGGCGAGTTCAACGTGCGAGGTGCGGACGACATCGAACGGAATATCGAGGAGGCGAATCAGTTCAATCTCATCTTCTTGCGGGTGTTCAGCGTGTTCGCCCTCCTGGCGGCGGGCTTGATCGTCGCGAACGCGGTCGGCGGGCAAGTCCTCTCACAGTCGCGTGACATCGGCGTCCTGAAGTCGATCGGATTCACTCCGTGGCAGGTCACCGGCGCCCTTCTGCTCCAGAACATCGCGCTGGCGGCTGTGGCGAGCGTGTCGGGCGTCGCGCTTGGGCTGGCGCTCGCGCCCGTGTTTCTCGGCCAGGCAGCCGACGTACTCGGGGTGCCGGCGTCGCCGCGGCTCTCGGTCCCCGCGCTCCTTGTGCCCCTTGCGGCGGTGATCGGGATCGTCGCCCTCTTCACGCTGGTACCAGGCATGCGGGCCGCTCGCGTGAGCCCGCTCGCGGCGCTCGACCGCGGCGGCGTCACACGTCGCACGGGCGTGTCGAGGGTCAGTGGCGCCCTGGCCGGCCTCCGCTTGCCACACGCCGCGCGAGTCGGCGTCGCGGACCTCACGCGGCGGCCGATGCGCACGGCGCTCACGCTCCTCGCGCTCGTGCTCGCGGTGATCACCGCCACCTTCACGCTCGGGATCGAAGCGACTTTTGCGAAGACGATGGACGACCCAACTGTCATCGGCGGGCCCCCGTATGACCTCGGCTTCGACCGCGACACGGTTGAGGATGCCAGGGCGCGCCGCATCATCGCGGACGACCCGGACGTCGAGGCTGTCCTGCCCGTCTACGGGACGGCCGTGCGGATCGAGCGCTTCGGGTTCGGCGCCCTGGTCTACGAGGGCGAACTCGACAACGATCGCTGGCCGCTGCGCACAGGGCGGATGCCGGCCGCACCAGGGGAAGCAGCGATCAGCACGGCACTGGCCAGCCGCATCGGCGCGAGGGCCGGGCAAACGCTGACGCTCCAGCATGGAGCCAGCGATGCAGTGAACGTCACGGTCGTCGGCGTGTACGCGAGCACCGAGGGAGACGTCCTCGCCACCGTCCCGGGCACCTTCCCGATCATCGACCCGCCAACCGACTACTACGCGCGTCTGCGACCAGGGGCGGACCCACACGCTACCGCCGACCGCATCGTGGCCGCATCGGGCGGCGAACTGGACGCGGAGGTGTTCGCGGACACAGTGGCAGACCTCCGCGAGAGCTGGCGTCCGCTGTTGATCGGTCTGAACGCCGTGCTGTTCGGCATCGCCGGCATCAACCTCACCTCGAACTTGCTCCTGGCGGTCCGCGAGCGGCGTCGGGAGCTGGCGATCCTGAAGACCGTCGGGTTCACGCCTCGACAGTTGACCATCGCGACGGTCAGCGGGGGCATCGCCGTTGCCGCACTCGCGACGCTGTTCGGCATCCCGCTTGGCCTGATCGCGACGCGGATCATGTTCGACGTGCTCTCCAGCGCGGCCGGAATCGGGACGGGCGTCGGCGCTCTGCCCGGCGCGAACTGGCTGGCGTTGCTGCTGCCGCTGGCGCTCTTCACCGTCGCCGTCGCGAGCGCGTTCCCGGCGGCGGTCGCGGCCCGCGTCCGGGTCGCGGAAGCTCTCCGGCACGAGTAGGGAGCGAGCGGGCGGCCGCAATGCCACCGCTCGCTACTCGCTTCCGCCGGTCAGCGCCCTCGGAACACGGGCGGGCGCTTCTCGGCGAAGGCCCGCTTGGCCTCCTGTGCGTCCTCAGTCCGTACGAGGATCGCGGTCTGAGTCTGTTCGAAGCGGTAGCCGTTCCGCAGATCCATGTCCTCGATCATGTTCAGGGCCGCTTTCGCCATCTTGATGCCGACGGGCATCTTCGCAGCGATAATGCGCGCTTCTTCGAGCGCTGCTTCCATCAGTTGATCCGTCGGCACGACCTTGATGACAGCGCCGAGTCGGTACGCCTCCTGTGCATCGAGCCGGATGCCCGTGAAGTTAGCGCGCCGAGTCTGCTGGTTGCCGAAGAGCCGCATGAAGTGGCGCGCCCCGCCGAGGAGCCCGACATCGATCTCGGGAAGCCCGAAGACCGCGCGCTCGGAGGCGATGAGATAGTCGCAGGACGCTGCCAGCGCCAGGCCGGCGCCCAGCGCCGGGCCGTTGATCGCGCCGATCACGGGCACGGCGCACTCCGTTACGACGTAGAAGTTCTCCCGCGAGCGGCGCGAGCTGGTCGTCTGCTCGCCGGGCCGCGGAGGTCCGGCATCGAGGTTGGCGGCCGCGCGCCGCACATCGGCGCCGGCGCAGAAGATGCGGTCTCCCGCCCCGGTGAGGATCGCCACGCGCACATCGTCACGATCACCGAGCTCGTCGAATGTCTCCTGGAAGTTCCAGTCCATGCTGAATGCGTTTACCGGTGGGTTGTCCATCGTCACCACGGCGATGTAGTCGCTGACCTCGACGCGCAGCTCAGCCATCTCGTACCTCCTCGCGACCGGCCCGGGCCGTCCGTCGGCATTAAACACCGCGGAGGCAAGCCGTGTCGCCTCGCGATCGGGGCCGTCAGGCGCTACGCTCGGCAGGCGGCGCGCCTCGATCGTCCCGAGGCCATCCGCGGGCCGGGGTGGCGGAACGGCAGACGCAGCGGACTTAAACTCCGCGGCCGCAAGGCGTGAGGGTTCGAGTCCCTCCCCCGGTACCAATCCGACGAGTGCTCAGCCTTCCTCCGGCGTCGCACGTCCCTCATCTCCCAGCACGCCCGCCTCGTAGTAGCGGTGGCCTTCCACCGACGGCGGGCGGTATATCTGCCCGCGTGCGACGTGTCCGGGGTAGTCGTGCGCGTACTGGTACCCCGAGCCGTAGCCCATCGACCGCATCAGGCCAGTGGCCGCGTTCCTGAGGTGCAGCGGCACCGGGTCGTTACGCGAGCGCTCCACGTCTTCCCGGGCGCGTTGATAGGCTGCGTAGGCAGAGTTCGACTTCGGGGCACGGGCGAGGTACACCGTGACCTCGGCGAGGGGCAGCGCCGCTTCCGGCATGCCGAGGAGGTGCGTCGCCTGCTGGGCGGCCACGGAGAGCGGCAACGCCTGCGGATCGGCGAGCCCGACGTCCTCCGCCGCGAGGATGACCATACGCCGCGCCACGAATAGCGGATCCTCGCCCGCCTCAAGCATCCGCGCCAGCCAGTACAAGGCGCCATCGACGTCCGACCCTCGGACCGACTTGATGTACGCGGAGATGGTGTCGAAGTGGGCGTCCCCCGCGCGGTCATAGCGCAACGTCCGTTGCTGCGCCGCAGCCTCGATCAGTGCTGCGGTGATCAGGCCGCGCGCGTCCGCGTGCGCCTCCGCCAGGCCGGCCGCGATCTCCAGCACGGTGAGCGCGGCGCGCGCATCCCCGCTCGCGAACGCGACGAGCGCCGGCAGCGCCTCGTCGTCCAGCGTGATGCCGCGGCCGCCCAGACCACGCTCTTCATCGTCGAGCGCTCGCTCTACGATGCGGGCCACTGCGTCGGGGGTGAGGGCCTCGAGGCGAATGACCCGACTGCGCGAGAGCAGCGGCGCCACGACCTCGAACGACGGATTCTCGGTGGTCGCCCCGATCAGCGTGATCGTCCCGTCCTCGACGTACGGCAGCAGCGCGTCCTGCTGCGCACGATTGAAGCGATGGATCTCATCGATGAAGACGATGGTGGCGACACCGGTCGCGCGTGCTCGCTGCTCCGCTTCGGTGACGGCTCGCCGAAGGTCCGCGATTCCGGACGATACGGCGGACAGCCGCACGAAGTGCCGTCGCGTGCGTCGCGCGACGACCGAGGCAAGGGTGGTCTTCCCGGAACCTGGCGGCCCCCAGAGGATCATCGACGGCACCTCGTCACGCTCGACGAGCAGCCGCAATGGCCGGCCGGAGCCCAGCACGTGCTCCTGTCCCACGAACTCATCGAGATCGCGCGGACGCATGCGTGCGGCGAGCGGCGCGGATGGGTCAGGTCGCTGCTCGGGACCGGGCTCGCCGAACAGCGCCGGCTGGGCGGGAGGGCGTCGTCGCGAGTCGGGCATCGTCCGAGTGTAGGTGATCGCCGGAGACAATCGTGCCCCCGATCGGCGGGGGCACGGACAGACGGCGGAAGCGAACGAACGGGCTAGTTGGCTCCGCGCACCTCATGGTCGGCCGGCATGCGCGGTACCGGCTTCTCCTCGGCATCCTCGATACCCTGGAGGTTCACGCCGGACATGATGGCAGCCATTTCATTGCCCTGGACGAAGTCCTGACGGAGGAAGATCTCGTCGTCTCCGTCGCCCAGAGACCAGTACAGACGCTGTTCGGGATCGAAGTACCATTTCATGGCCGCGACTATACCATCCGGATGCGTACCAGGTCGCTCCACCGCACGCGGCTGACGGGACACGAGCGTGATCGAGTACGCCGCACTGATTTGCCTCGGCGTCCTCGTGGGGGGATTCGGGACGCTCGTCGGGGCAGGTGGGGGCTTCCTGCTCGTGCCGGTCCTGCTTCTGGTCTACCCCGGCCGGGATCCGGACACCGTCACCTCGATGTCGCTCCTCGTCGTGCTCGCGAACGCCACATCGGGGACGGTCGCGTATGCCCGCCAACGGCGCGTCGATTTCCGAAGCGGGACGTGGTTCGCCCTCGCGACACTCCCCGGATCGATCGCGGGTGCGCTGGTGGTGAGTGAGATCCCACGGCGGGCATTCGATGCGCTGTTCGCGCTCGTCCTCGCCGCCGTCGGCGCGTTCCTCGTGTCGCCCCGGCGCGGCGTGACTGCCATCCGCGACCCGCTGACCGGGCGCGGTGTCGTGCGCCGTCTCATGCGCGACCGCGAGGGTCACACGTACGTATACGCGTACCGGCGCTGGCAGGGCCTCGCGATCAGCCTGGGAGTCGGCTTCCTCGCGAGCCTGCTTGGGATCGGCGGCGGGATCGTGCACGTCCCCGCCATGGCCATCATCCTGCACTTCCCGGTGCACATCGCCGCGGCCACGAGCCACTTCGTGCTGGCGGTGACAGCCCTCGAGGCGACCGGCACCCACGTCGTCACCGGAACGCTGGGCTGGGATCGACCACTGGCACAGGCGTCCGCTATCGCGATGGGAGCGGCCGTGGGTGCGCAGGGTGGCGCCCACCTCGCGAGGCGGCTGCACGGACCGCTCATCATCCGGGCGCTCGGCGGTGCGCTGCTGCTGGTCGCCGCGCGGCTGGCAATCGTGGCCGCGACGGGCTGAACGCAGAGCGCCCCCGGACCGAAGTCCGAGGGCGCTCGTGAACTACTGACCGCGGCCTGCGCCGAGTCTGATTACTTGTCGAGCCACATGTCGAACAGCTGCTCGCCCCAGTCGTAGAAGTAGCTGCTGGAGCCGAGCGGCCCACCCGAGCCGCGCCAGCCGCGAAGCCACGGCTGCTGGATCTCGTAGGTGTACCCACCCGCGTTCGCAATCCGGAACATCTGATCCGTGTGGATGCGATCCCAGATCTTCTTGTGGATCTCCTTGC
>JBFWSN010000015.1:0-54119 GCA_050248355.1 Dehalococcoidia bacterium | reverse complement strand
CAAGATGCGCGGCATCCGATGTCGACAGCGCGTCGTCAGCGGCCGTCCGCTCCTTGGAGCCAGAGGAGTGGATGCTGCCGATCTTGATCGGTTCGCCGTGGTGGTGAGAATGGGCGGGTCACTCGGCGACGTCGTAAAGACTCTGGTGCGGCTGAGCCCGTAGAAGAGTGCGGTGCGGGGTGCTCGGGTCGCCGGATTGCTGCCGTTTGAGCGCGTGGGTCTGTCTCCCGTCCAGAGCTCCCTCCGGGTGGCTCCAGGCGCCGGTGCAGTGCCGGGGCCGTGAGGGTGCGGAGGCGCGTGATGGATGTCGTCTTCGATCGGGTGGCGGGGCTCGATATCGGGAAGAAGTCGGTGGTGGTGTGCGTGCGCACGCCGGGGGAGCGGGGCCGGCGGGTCTCGCAGATCCGCACGTTCCGCACGATGACCCGCCACGTCGACGTGCTGGGCGACTGGCTGGTCGAGGAGGGTGTGCAGGTCGCGGCGATGGAGTCGACCGCGACGTACTGGAAGCCGGTGTTCTACGGCCTGGAGGACCGGATGGAGTGCTGGCTGCTCAACGCGGCTCACATGAAGGCGGTGCCGGGCCGCAAGACCGACGTGCGGGACGCGGAGTGGATCGCGCAGCTGGTCGAGCACGGGCTGGTGCGTCCGTCGTTCGTGCCGCCGCCGTCGGTGCGCCGGCTGCGGAACCTGACCCGCTACCGGGTGCAGCTGATGGGTGACCGGACCCGGCATGCGGGCAGGTTGGAGAAGCTGCTCGAGGACGCCTCGATCAAGCTGTCGTCGGTGGCCTCGAACATCACCGGGACCTCCTCGCGGGAGATGCTGGCCGCGCTGGTGGCCGGTGAGCGGGATCCCGCGGTGATGGCCGACATGGCGCACTCCTCGCTGCGCCGCAAGATCCCTGACCTGACCGAGGCGCTGATCGGCCGGTTCGACGACCATCACGCGCTGCTGGTCGGGGCGATGCTGCGTGAGCTGGACCTGGTAGACGGCGCGCTGGTCCGCCTCGATGCGCAGATCGCCGCGGAGATGGCACCCTGGAAGCACGAGCTGGATCTGCTGCGCACGATCCCCGGGGTCGGTCAGGTGGTGTCCCAGGTGTTCATCGCCGAGACCGGCGGGGACATGTCCCGGTTCGGGTCGCCGGAGTCGCTGGCGGCGTGGGTCGGTGTCGCACCTGCGGTGCACGAGTCCGCCGGCAAGCGCACACCCGCCGGCTCGCGGCGGGGCAACAAGTGGCTGACCGCGGCGCTGGTCGAGGGTGCGCACTCCGCAGCGCAGTCCAACGGGACCTACCTCGCCGCTCAGTACGCGCGCCTGGCCTCGCGTCGCGGCGGCAAGCGCGCTGCGGTGGCGGTCGCGCACTCCATGCTCGTCTCGGCCTACTGGATGCTGGTCCGTGACGAGCCCTACCAGGACCTCGGCCCTGACTGGTTGTCCAAGCGCAACGATCAGGCGCACACCCGACGCCTGGTCGCGCAGCTCGAGCGGCTCGGCCACACCGTCGTCCTGGACCCCGTCGCCTAACACCTACGACCGCCGGAAACCGTTACGGGCCAGTTCATCCGGGCTGCGCCCGGATGCTGTCGCGCCCTCCTGCACTTCATTCTCGGGTCAGTACGCGCTGACGATCTTGCTCGACGCTTTCGCCCGGCGTCCCGACCAGCTGGACGATGTGAACCAGGGGCCAGGCTCGCCAAACGGTGCCTGCCGTGGCGCCGCAGGGTAAGTGCCGTCGGGCGCAGGGCGGACCCGGACAGGCTGACGGGGTGCGCCGCGCACAGTCGCCGGTGCGTGCGCGGGCGGAGGGCACATAGACGCCGCCGCGAACGATGTCGACGATGGGTAGCACCGACAATCAGGGAGCTGCTGGCGTGAGTCTCGACAAGATGGCGCCCTCCGCTGCGGTCGCGGTCGCCGACGTTCCGTCCGGAGCTTCTGTCGCGGTGGGGGGCTTCGGGCTGAACGGCATCCCGGCCGTGCTCATCGGGGCTCTCCTAGCCGCCGGTGTCTCGGATCTGCGGGTGGTGTCGAACAACTGCGGCGTCGACTCCTGGGGCCTGGGTCTGCTGCTGGCGCAGAAGCGGATCGCGCGGATGACGAGTTCGTACGTCGGGGAGAACAAGGAGTTCGAGCGGCAGTACCTGCACGGCGAGCTCGAGGTCGAGCTGATCCCGCAGGGCACGCTGGCCGAGCGGCTGCGGGCCGGCGGGGCGGGGATCCCGGCGTTCTACACCCCGGCCGGTGTGGGCACGCAGGTCGCCGAGGGCGGGATGCCGTGGCGGTACGCCGAGGACGGCTCGATCGCGATCGGGAGCCCGCCGAAGGAGACGCGGGAGTTCGACGGCCGCGAGTACGTGCTCGAGCGCGGCATCGTCACCGACTTCGCGCTCGTGCGCGCGAGCGTGGGCGACCGGCACGGGAACCTGGTGTTCGACAAGGCGACCCGCAACTTCAACCCGCTGGCGGCGACCGCCGGGCGGATCACGATCGCCGAGGTCGAGCACCTGGTGGAGCCCGGTGAGATCGACCCGCAGCAGGTGCACCTGCCCGGTGTGTTCGTGCAGCGCGTGGTCGCGCTCACCCCGGCGCAGGCCGCCGACAAGCGCATCGAGCGCCGCACCATCACCGGACCTGACACCACGAAGGAGGTCTGAGCCATGGCGCTGACCCGTGACGAGCTCGCCGCCCGCGTAGCCCTCGAGCTGCGCGACGGCCAGTACGTGAACCTCGGCATCGGCCTGCCGACGCTCGTGCCCCAGCACCTGCCGGCGGGGGTGACGGTGGTGCTGCAGTCCGAGAACGGCATCCTGGGCACCGGTCCGTACCCGACCGA
Organism: Dehalococcoidia bacterium; assembly: GCA_050248355.1. GTDB lineage: Bacteria > Chloroflexota > Dehalococcoidia > UBA2979 > UBA2979 > JAIBBD01. The sequence continues at coordinate 51,280 of JBFWSN010000015.1, read as the reverse complement.
CGACCAGGTCGACGCCGACCTGATCAACGCGGGCAAGGAGACCGTCACGGTCCTGCCCGGTGCGAGCTTCTTCGACTCCGCGACCAGCTTCGGCATGATCCGCGGCGGGCACATCGACGCCGCGATCCTGGGCGCGATGCAGGTCAGCACCGGCGGGGACATCGCGAACTGGATGATCCCCGGGAAGATGGTCAAGGGCATGGGAGGCGCGATGGACCTCGTCCACGGCGCCAAGCGGGTCATCGTGATGATGGAGCACGTCGCCAAGGACGGCACCCACAAGATCGTCGACGAGTGCACCCTGCCCCTGACCGGCAAGGGCGTGGTCGACCGGATCATCACCGACCTCGCCGTCATCGACGTCACCCCCGACGGCCTCGTCCTGGTCGAGACCGCACCCGGGGTCAGCATCGACGACGTCCGCGCCGCCACCGGGCCGGCATTGGCAGTCCCGCGGTGACTCCCTCAAGGTCGACAAGATCTCGGACGCCGATGGACGAACCTGGTGTCGGGCGCCCTCGCCGAACTCATGGGCGACCGCTAGGTGGCCTGTGACGCTGGCCAGGTAGTCCATGCGCTCGCACTCGAACCCTGCGCGGATCCGGTCAGCGTGAGTGGGTGCCAACGATCGAAGCCGGTCACACCGCCGTCGGGTGCTCGCCGTGTTCGTCGAAGTGTTGCTCGGCCATTCTCAGCGAGCGGGCGCCGTCGTGTGCCACGACGCATCGCGCAGGGTCCCCAGGGCGTCGCCCAGCAAGCTCAGGAGTAGCCCCGTCTCGGCTTCGGTGATGGTCAGGGGCGGCGAGATGATGACGGAGTTGTTCAGAGGGGCGATGCCAGCCGGGTAGACGATCAGCCCCCGGGCAAAGCATTCGTCGACAAGCGCAGCGGCGACGTTCAGGCTCGGGTCAGGTGCAGCCCCGGTGGCCGGGTCTGCTACCAGTTCGAAACCCCACAGAAGGCCACGTCCGCGGACGTCAGCGACGAACGGGAACCTGCGCGCCAGCTCGTGCAGGCCGGCCTCCAGATGCTGGCCCCGCAGCTTCGCGTTGGTCAGGACGTCATGGCGCTCGATGTAGTCCAGAACGGCCAGGCACGTCGCGGTCCCGAGGGGGTTCCCGGAGAAGGTGTGGCCGAACGGAGCAACGCCGCTTCCACGGCTGATGGCCTCCACCAGGTGTCGACGGAGGAGAACGGCGCCGACGGGCGAGTAGCCGGCGCTGAGTCCCTTGCCGGCCGCCAGAAGGTCGGGCACCACGCCCTCTCCGGTGCACGCGAACCAGTCGCCCGTGCGCCCCATCCCTGTGATGACCTCGTCGAGGATCAGCAGCACTCCGAGGCGGTCGCACATGTCACGCAGCCGGCAGAGGTAGCCCGCAGGAGGCACCAGCGCGCCGCCGGCGGCTCCGACGATCGGTTCCACGATGATGGCCGCCACCGTCGACGTGTCCTCGGCGACGACGGCCGCCTCGAACTCGGCGACGGAGCGCGCGGCGTAGTCGTCGTCGGTCTCGCCGGGCTCCGCGTACCGGTAGGCGTAGGCAGGGGGACCCACGGGGAAGGCGTGCAGGAGGCTGCCGTAGTCGGGACGCCGCCCGGCGTGGCCGGACATGGACAGCGAGCCGAGGGTCATGCCGTGGTAGCTGATGTGGCGCCCCAGGATCTTGACCTTGGCGGGCTCCCCGACCTCGCGCCAGTAGGCGATCGCGGCGCGCATGGCGAACTCGGTGGCCTCTGACCCGCTGCCGACGAAGAAGGCCCAGTCGAGATCGCCCGGCGCCCGCTCCGTGAGGCGCTTGGCGAGCGTCTCGGCCGGCTCGTTGGTGAACTGGGTGCGGTAGGTGAATGCGACACGGGAGAGCTGGGCGTCGATCGCGGCCGTGATCTCCTCGACGCCGTGACCGATGCTGGCGGTCATGGGCCCGCCGGATCCGTCGAGGTATCGCTTGCCGTCGGTGTCGTACAGGAAGACACCTTCGCCGCGATCGACCGTGGGGTACTTGCGATGGACGTGCTGCTTGAGCAGCGCGCTCTCGGCCATGGGGTTCCTGTCGTCCAAGGGTGTGGGTAGGCGTCGCGTCCAGGACCGGGTCGTCTACCCGACGTGGTCAGCGGCTCACGAGCTCGTAGGAGGCGTGGAACGCGGCGTACACCTCGTGGCGCGTCCACGGGACGGGCGACATGGTGATGAAGAAGTCCTGCAGGGCCAGGTCGGTGAGCAGGTCCAGCTCATCCTCGGTGACACCGACGTCGCGCAGCACGGGGAACTCCAGGTCCTTGAGGATCTGCCGAATGGCCGCGACGCACCTGGAGCCGTCGGAGGTCCCATCCGCCGGGACGCCCATGGCGTCGGCCACTCGCTCGAGCTGCTCGGGCACGTGCTGAGCCTCGCGGTCGAGGGTCTCGGCCAGTACGAGGCCGATCGTCAGGCCGTGGGGAACGTGCTTGACGCCGCCGATTGCCTGGCCGAGTGAGTGCTCGGCAGTGCAGTCCGAGATGTTCATCGTGAGGCCGGCCATCATGCTCCCGGCCGCCATGTCGGCGCGGGCTGCCGCGTCGCTGCCGTTCTGCGTCGCCTTGACCAGGGACCGCGACATCATCCGGATCGACTCCAGGGCGATAGCGTCGCCGATCGGGGTGCGCACCTTGGCCACCATCCCCGCGATCGCCTGGGCGAGGGCGTCGATGCCGGTGTTGGCGGTCATCGACGGCGGCATGGAGTACGTCAGGCGAGGGTCGACGAGGGCGTACTGGGGCCGCAGGGTCGGGTTCGCGATGCCGGACTTGGTGTTGTTCTGCAAGTCGGCGATCACGGCGCCGCCAGAGACCTCCGACCCAGTACCTGCGCTGGTCGGGAGGGCGATGAGGGAACGAGCCGGCGAAGGGTACGTCCGCACGGATGCCAGGAATCCACGGAAGTCCACGCCGATCTCCGCACAGAGCCGCGCGGCCTTCGCAGTGTCGATCACGGATCCTCCGCCGATGGCGATCACGACCTCGGCACCCGAGGTGGTGAGAGCCACGATGGCATCGTCGACCATCTCGATGCTCGGCTCGCCGGCGGGCTTGTAGAAGAACGTCGTCTCCAGCCCGCCATCGTTCTTGAGCTGGTCGACCAGCGCTGCCGCCGCAGGGTTGAACTTCTCGATGCCCTCGTCGAGCATCACGAAGGCCCGAGCGCCTCCGACCTCGCGGACGACGTCGTTGAGCGTGTCGGACACGCCCTCGCCGAACCGGATCTTGACGGGGAGGTGGTTGTTGAAGGCCGCGATGGGATCGGTCATGAGGTGCTCCGTTTCGGTGATGGCGAGACAGGTCAGGCGTTGGCTCGGGGCTGCGACGCCTCGATGAGAGCGAGGAAGAAGTCGCTCATCCTGGGCTTCTCCGGGTGCCACTGCACCCCCAGGGTGAACAAGTTCGCGGGCCACTCCAGCGCCTCGACGCAGCCGTCGGCGGCAGCCCATGCCGCCACGGTGGCCCCCTCGGCCACCCTGGCTACGCCCTGGTGGTGGTGGGAGTTCGTCTGGACGAGAACCGCTCCGACGATGCCGGCCAGGCGAGTGCCCGGTTCGACCCTCGTCTCGTGAAACGTGGTGTGGTCGAGGTGGCCGGGCGCCGGCCGGTGGTCGGAGAACCCCTGGTCGACCAGGTCCTGATGGAGCGTGCCTCCGCAGGCCACGTTCATGACCTGGAGCCCGCGGCACACGCCGAGCAGCGGGACGTCTCCCTCGATGGCGCGCCGCGCAAGCGGGATTTCGTAGCTGTCGCGGACGTGCGAGGTCTCCTCGAGCAGTTCATGCGGGTGCTGGCCGTACTCCAGCGGGTCGAGGTCGGCGCCACCGACGAGCAGCAGGCCGTCGACCCGGGCGAGCACCTGGTCCATCGCGTCCGCGTTGCCGCCGCCCATCGGCGGGATCACCAGGGGGAGTCCGCCGGCCTCCCACACGGCCGAGAGATACGTGTCCGCGACCAGATGGGCGTGGTCATGCCAGAACCCCCACTGCGCCGTCGTGAACACGGCGGGGATCCCGATGACGGGACGGGTCGACATACGTTGTGCCTCTCGGTGGTCCGGTGGTACGGCGATCAGACGGGGAGTGTCGGGTCATCGATTCCGATGGTGCGGCGGCCCTGGAAGAAGCGGACCATGTCTGTCGGTCCATGCCCTCCGATGCCGGCGTTGTTCCAGAAGGACTGCTCCGACCCGTCCGCCAGGTCTGCGAGCTTGCAGCCGTTGACCCGGATCTCGCCGGCGGGAATGCGCGCTGCCACGTCGAGCGCGGCGTCGGTGTCGGTGCCGAACACGAACCCCGCCAGGCCGGTCTCAGGGCCGTCGGCTGCCTGGAGCGCCTCGTCGATCGATCCGACGGCGTGCACGGTGATGGCCGGTCCGAACAGCTCGTGCGCAGAGGCCGCGGCAGGGAGCCCGACGATGACGGAGGGGGCGAAGAACCAGCCGTTCAGGCCCGGCACCGAGCCCGCGGTCAGCAGGGTCCCGCCCGCCTCGACAAGCCGGTCGACCTCGTCCTGCAGCCGGGACCGGTGCAGTTCGTAGGCCAGCGGACCGACGTCCGTCTCCTCGTCCAGGCAGTGGCCCACCGTCTGCTCCCCGAGGTGCCGCACCAACGCTTCCACGAGCTCGTCGTGCTTGCTGGCCGGGACCAGGACCTTGCCCGGCGCCTCGCACCATTGGCCGTTGAGCTTCGTCATGCCATCGACGAGCGCGGCCGCGGTGAGCTCGATGTCGGCGTCCTCGAGGACCACTGCGGGGTTGTGGCCGCCCAGCTCGAGCTGCAGCGAGGTGAAGTGCGGTGCGGCCGCGGCCGCCACGGCGCGACCGGCGGGAGCGCCGCCGGTGAAGGAGATGGCGCGCACCCGGGGGTCGGCAGCGAGCTGGGATCCGACGGCGGCGCCGCCGTGCACGAGCTGGAAGGTGGCCGCTGGCAGCCCCTGTCGAGCGACGGCGTCGTGGATGACCTCGGCGACGATCTGGCACCCTCCGGGAGCCCACTCGGACGGCTTCAGGATCACAGGGCACCCGGCTGCAAGGGCGCTGGACAGTTTCGCCACAGCGACGAAGGTCGGTGCGTTCCACGGAGCCAGCACGACGGCAGGCCCGACGGGGCGACGCAGCAGCGTCACGCCGCGGTCGGCGTCGAGCACTTCGGCCTCTCCGATCTGCCGAAGCTGGGCAAGGGAACCCAGCACGCGTGGGCCGATGTAGCCAGCCATCGACCGCGCGACGCGGATCGCGTTGCCAGTGGACATCGCGTCCTCGTAGGCGAGGTCGTCTGCTCGCATGGTCAGCCCGGCGGCGATGTCCTCCAGCAGCGCTGCCCGGACGTCGAGCGGCTGCCGGGCCAGCTCGCCCGTCCGGTGGAGCGCGTCGGCAGCTGTCAGCACCTGCTCCACCTGCTCGGCCGACGTACCGAGCTGCGGTCCGAGGGCAGCACCCGTGTTGGGGTCGGCGAGCGTCCCGAGGACGATGGCCGGCTCCTGCCACTGCCCAGCGACCAGGTCGACCTGGGGTCGAACCGGGCGCAGATCCGGGATGGTGCTCATACAAGTGGCTCCTTGGGCTGTGGGGGACGGGCGTGGCGCTGCACGGGGAGGCTCATGAGGCATCGAGGGAGACAACGACTCGGACCGTGCCGGGCGCCCGCATCTGCGCGAGTCCTTCGTTGATCTGGTCGAAAGGCAGCACAGAGGTCACCATGGCGTCCAGGTCCAGCCGGCCGGCCCGGTAGTGATCGACGAACATCTCCACATCGCTGAGGAAACGGTTGGCGCCCATGTAGGCCCCCTGGATCCGTCGGTCTCCGTACAGGAGGGCATCGGCGGCGATCCTGATCGACTGGCCCTCGCGCATGAGGCCCAGAATGGTGGCGGTGCCGCCTGGGGCGAGTAGGTCGAAGGCGAGGGAGGCGGTGGCGGGGTTGCCGACGGCCTCGATCGCGTGCGTGACGCCGCCGGGGATTATCTGGTGCAGGTCCTCCACGACGCGGGTGGAATCGCCCGTGGACAGGATCGTGTCGGTGGCGCCGAACCGCTTGGCGAGCTCGAGCTTGGACGGCTGGCTGTCCAGCGCGACCACACGGCGTGCGCCCGCGAGCCGCGCGCCCTGGATTGCCGCGATCCCTACGCCGCCGCACCCGATGACGGCCACCGTGTCGTGGCTGCTGACGCGGGCTCCATGGGTGACTGCTCCTACGCCCGTCGTGATGCAGCACCCGAGGAGGCAGGCTACTTCGGGCGGCAGATCGTGCGGGACCACCGCAAGGGCCCCCTCAGACGCCAGGAACGCCTCGCCGAACGCGCCAACCCCACCTAGCGCCTGGATCGCGGTGCCGTCGGGAAGCGCGAACCGAGGACGCGACCGGTAGCGCAGCTCGGTCACGCGCGAGCATTGCGTCGGCCGCCCGGCCAGGCACTGGGGGCAGCCGCCACAGGACGGGGTCACCGTGGCGACGACCCGCTGGCCCGGGAGGACTCGGGTGACGGACCGTCCGACGGACTCGACTATCCCGGCGACCTCGTGACCGAGCAGGGCAGGCCGCTCGATACCCAGCGCACCTTCGACGTAGTGGACGTCGCTGTGGCAGAGGCCGACGCGCTCGGTACGGACGACCACCTCGTGTTCAAGAGGATCATCGAGTCGGACATCGACCATGTGCAGCCCGTCCGCGCCGTCGAGCAGCAGGGCGGCCTTGATAGGTGTGGGCATGGCGGTCTCCGTTCTCAGGAAGCTGCGTCGACGACGCCGAGCTCCGCGGCCCCGCCCGGCGAACCGAGCGGAGCATCGCGCCCGGGCAGCACGTCGAAGAACAGGCGCTTCGCCCGCTCCAGGTCGTCGCCGGTGTCGGAGAAGCTGATGGCTTCCACTGGGCACTCCGGCTCGCAGGCCCCGCACTCGATGCACTCGGTGGGGTGGATGTACAGCTGATCGCCCGCTTCGTAGATGCAGTCGACTGGGCACACGTCGACGCAGGACCTGTCCTTGCTGGTGGCGCAGACGTCGGAGATGACGTAGGGCATATCAGTTCCCGTGGTGTGTGCTGTGGCCGGGGAAGACCTTCGTCCCCGGATCGAGCGAGGCGGCGAGGTGGTTCACCGCGATGGCGGCCTCTCCGAAGCCGACGGAGATAAGTCGGACCTTGCCCGCGTACTCGCTGACGTCTCCTGCGGCGTAGACGCCGGGGATGGACGTCTGCATGTCCGAGCCGACCTTGACGTGGCGGCCGTCGAACTCCATGCCCCATTCGGCGATGGGGCCGAGCTTGGTCGTGAAACCGAGCGACGCGACGAGTAGGTTGCACTTGGACTGCGACGCCGCCCCGCCAGTGGTCGACACGGTCACTGCGCGGAGCTCGCCGCCATCGTCGGTGTGCAGCTCGGTGACCTCCGAGTCGAGGAGGAGCCGAGCGCCCGACGACTTCAAGCGCTCGACGCTGGACTCGTGGGCGCGGAAGTGCTGGCGGCGGTGAACGATCGACACGCTGGACGCGCGTCCCTGCGCCGCGTTGGCCCAGTCGACGGCACTGTCTCCTCCGCCGACCACGAGCACGTCCCGCTGGTCGAGCATCGCCAGCTGGGGGACGCTGTAGACCAGGCCGGTGCCCGACCAGCCCCGCGCGGCGGGAAGGGGCTTGGGCTCCATGGAGCCGAGCCCTGCGCACAGCAGCACCGCGCGGCACCGGACGTGCGCGCCATCAGCGAGCGACAGCACGTGGCTGTCGTTCGTGCGCTCGTAGCCGGTGGCTTGCCGACCGAGAACGTAGACGGGGTCGAACTGAGCGGTCTGCTCCACCAGGTTCTCGACCAGGTCGGTGCCGCGGATGGCACGGAACCCGGCGACGTCGTGGATGTCCTTCTCGGGGTAGAGAGACGTCACCTGGCCGCCCACCTCTTCCAGCCCGTCGACGACGGCGACGGACAACCCGCGGAAGCCCGCGTAGTAGGCGCCGTACAGGCCGACGGGTCCTGCGCCGAGCACCGCGACGTCGACGTCGAGCACAGTCACCTCGCCCATCACTCCGCCGTGGAGATGAACACGTTCTTCAGCTCCGTGTATCCATCCATGGCGGCCATGCCGAGCTCGCGGCCCATGCCCGACTGCTTGAAGCCCCCGAACGGTGTCTGCACTCGCACCGAAGTACTGGAGTTCACCGAGATCGAGCCCGTCTCGAGTCCGCGCGCGACCCGGAGGGCGCGCCCCAGGTCTCGGGTCCACACCGAGCCGGACAGCCCGAAGATGGTGTCGTTGGCCAGCGCGATCGCGTCCTGCTCGCTGTCGAAGGGGAGCACAGCCACAATCGGACCGAAGATCTCCTCGCGGACCACACGGTGGTCGCGCGGTGGGTCCAGCACCACGTGGGGGCCCATCCAGTGCCCGGCACGGTCTGGGCTGGTGACCGGAGCCACGATGTCGAGCGTCGAGTCGAGGAACGAGCTCACCTTCTGCAGGTGCGGCGCCGACACGAGGGGGCCCATCGCGGTCGAGGGATCGAGCGGGTCGCCGACGGTCAGGGCAGAAGTGGCCTTCACGAACAGCGCCACGAAGTCGTCGTACGCCTCGCGCTGAACCAGGACGCGGCTACGTGCGCAGCAGTCCTGGCCCGAGTTGCCGAACACAGCACCGGTGCTGGCGAGGGCGGCCTTCTCGAGATCGGCATCCGCGAACACCACCGAGGCGGACTTGCCACCGAGTTCGAGGGTGAGCCGCTTCATGGTGCCCGAGGCCGACCGCATCACCGCCTGACCGGTCTCGGTCGAGCCGGTGAAGCTGACCTTGCCCACGCCCGGATGGTCGGTGAGTGCTGCCCCGACCCTGGATCCGGCCCCGATCACCACCTGGAACAGGCCATCGGGGACGCCGACCTCGGCGATGATCTTCTCGAGCCTCAGCACCGATAGCGGCGTCAGCTCAGCTGGCTTCACGATCACGGCGTTGCCGCAGGCGAGAGCGGGAGCGATGTTCCACGACGCGATGGCCAGCGGGAAGTTCCAGGGCGCGATCACTGCGACCACGCCGATCGGCTCTCGCACGGTGAAGTCGAGGCCGCCGTCCACCGGGATGGTGTCACCGAAGGTCTTGTCGATCGCTCCGGCGTAGTAGTCGAACGTGTCCGCCGTCATGGCGACCTCGCCGCGGCTGTCCCCGATCGGCTTGCCGACGTTGGCAGTCTCGATGAGCGCGAGGTCCTCGGCGTTCGCGCGCACGAGCTCGGCGATGCGCCGCAATGCATCGATGCGACGTCGCTGGGGGAGGCTCGCCCACTCTCGCTGGGCCCGTCGGGCGCGCTGGACGATCTCGTTGATGCGCTCGACGGGCGTCGCCTCAGGCTCTGCGATGACCGCGAGCGTGGACGGATTGACGATCTGGGACATGAGGACCTCGGTGGCGGGTGGTGGCGGATGCCTGCGGGAAGTCGGCGTGTGCGGCACGCATCGTGGGGCCGCCGTCTGGTCAACCCTCTGCGGTGGCATCGTCGCCAGCAATGTGCGGGGTGCACACAGGCGGCGGCCGACAGTCGCCATCGCGCCCACTGCTCTGGGCTGGGTCGCCGCGTTTGATGGTCCTCAAGCGGCCGCCCAGCGCGGCCACCGATCAGAACGGGAGCAAGACGTGGGCAGCACCGACGCGCGCGCCGCGGCCGAGACCTTCCTCACCGAGAACAACATCACCACGGTGCGGATCGGGGGCACCGACCTCGACGGGCTCCTGCGCGGGAAGCGCATCCCGGTCGCCTACTTCCTGGAGAGCGTCTGGAAGAAGGGCAGCAACATTTCTGACATCCTGTTCGGCTGGGATGTCGCCGACGAGCTGATCGACAACCTGACCTTCACCGGGTGGCACACCGGCTATCCCGACGTGACGCTCCTGCCGGACCTCTCGACGCTGAGGCTCGCGCCCTGGGACCCGGGTGCGGCGACGGTCCTCTGCGACATCGTGCGGCTGGACGGCTCTCCGGTGGACATCTCGCCGCGCACGATCCTGCGTGATGTGGTGACGCGGGCGAACGCCGCCGGCTACCAGCCGATCACCGCCTACGAGTTCGAGTTCTACCTGTTCAAGGACTCCCCGGAGCAGCTCGCTGCCCGTGGCTGGCGCGACGCCGAACCGATCACCTCGGGGAACCGCACGTACAGCATCTACCGCGGCACCTCGACGGAGTTCCTGCTCGGCGAGATCCGGGAATCGCTGCGCGCCTGCGGCATTTTCATCGAGGCGAGCAACAGCGAGCACGGCCCGGGCCAGTTCGAGGTGAACATCCACTACGGCGATGCCCTCGCCTCCGCGGACCAGGCCGTGATCCTCAAGCACGCAGTGAAGGAGATCGCGGCACGGCACGGGCACACCGCCTCGTTCATGGCCAAGGTCCGTCCGGAGTGGGCCGGTTCCTCCGGGCACCTGCACCAGAGCTTGAACAACCTCGACGGCTCCTCAGCATTCGCCAACCCGGGCGACCCCACGACTCTGTCCACAGTCGGCCAGCAGTATGTCGCGGGCCTGCTCGACCTCGCTCCAGCCTTCACCGCGCTGTTCTGTCCCACGGTCAACTCATACAAGCGCACCGAGGGCGGCAGCTGGGCCGGTTCCAGTGCGACCTGGGGCGGCGACAACCGCACCGTCGCGGTGCGCGGTATCCCGTCGGACAGTGCCGCCGCGCGCGTCGAGAACCGCATCCCCGGTGCCGATGCCAACCCGTACCTGGTCGTCGCCGCCAACGTCGCGGCCGGCCTGCACGGAGTGGTGAACGGGATGACGCCTCCGGCACCCATGACGGGCAACGCGTATGAGGCAGCTGCTGGCTCGGTCGTGCAGCTGCCCCGCACGCTCCAGGAGGCGGTGAACGAGCTGGCATCCAGCGAGTCCGCCCGCAAGCTGCTCGGGGACGCCTTCGTCGACCACTTCCTTCTGACCCGCGACTGGGAGCTGAGGCAGTTCAACAAGGCGGTCACGGACTGGGAGACCGCCCGCTACATGGAGATGATCTGAGGCCCGCGCGGCCTCGGTCCCACGCATCGCCCGACGTCGGCCTCCGAGCCGGACGTCGTAACCGACTCACGACGCCACCGTCCGTTCGCAGGGAGAACCACATGACCCAGCCGCCCGTCCGGGACTTCGACTTCCACGGTGAGGCCCTCGACAACATCTTCGACACCTACAAGGAGCTCCGAGCCGAGTGCCCCGTCGGTTGGAGCGAGCGTTACGGCGGCTTCTGGTTCTTCATGAGGAACGAGGACATCTTCAACGCCGAGCAGGACTGGCAGACCTACTCCGTCGGCCCGTCGATGCTGATGCCGAGCATCTCCGACAAGCCCATGATCCCCATCGACATCGACCCGCCCGACCACAGTGGATACCGTCGCCTGCTGCTGCCTCTCTTCACCCCGAAGGCGGTGGACGAGCTCACCCCGTTCGTACTCGAGACGGCCAACGAGCTCGCAGACGACGTGCTGAAGCAAGACGTCGCTGACATCGGTCTGAACTACGCCCGTCCGCTTCCCACGATCGTGTTCAGCACGCTCGTCGGCTACCCCCGTGACGATTGGAATCTGTTTGACCAGTGGATCGACCGCATCTTCGCGCGTGCCGACGACGCAGGCGACGCCGCGCGCGCTGGCCAGGAGGTCCGCGACTACCTCGAGGCACTCGTGCAGCGTCGGCGGAACGAGCCCGAGAAGGACGACATCACGGGGCGCCTCCTCAAGGCCGAGATCAACGGGCGGCCTATCACGCATGAGGAGTTGATGAACTACCAGTACCTGCTGTTTATCGCCGGCCTCGAGACCACCGCGTGGACGATTCGGGCCAGCTTGTGGTACCTGGCACACAACCAGGCCGACCAGCAACGCCTGCGTGACGACCCTGACCTCATCCCTGCCGCGGTCGAGGAGTTCCTGCGCACCTTCTCGCCCGTCCAGGGCATGGCTCGCACTGCTCTCAAGGACGCCGAGGTCGGTGGCTGCCCCATCAAGAAGGGCGATCGTGTGGTCCTCGCCTTCGGATCGGGCAACCGCGACGAGGCTGCCATCCCCAACCCGGACGAGGTGATCATCGATCGGGAGCAGAATCGTCATTTCGCCTTCGGCGTCGGCATCCACCGCTGCCTCGGGTCCAACCTCGGTCGCCGTGAGGTGGTTGTGGCGATCCGTGAGTTCCTCGCGCGTGCTCCTCGCTTCGAGGCCGCAGACCCCAGCGAGTCCTGGCACGGCGTCGGCCCGCTCCACGTCCGCTTCATCCGAGAGGCATGATCGTCATGAAGGTTCAGGTCGACTCCAGCAAGTGTCAGGGGCACAACCGGTGCATGATCTTCGCGCCGGACGTATTCGAGGTCGATGACTTCGGCTTCGCCAGCGCGCAGAACGACGGCCACGTTCCTGCCGAACTCGCGGAGTCGGCTCGTACCGCGGCGGCCAACTGCCCTGAGTTGGCCATCCTCATCGCCGAGGACTGACATGTCCGACGTCCGTGTCCTCATCGTCGGGGGCGGCCTGGCCGGCTGCACCGTCGCCAAGGCGCTGGAGGATGCCGGCCGGGGCGGCGACGTGCTCGTCATCGACCCCGACCGTCACGCCCCCTACGACAGGCCGCCCCTGACCAAGGCGCTCCTGGGCCCTGAGGACCGGCTCTCACAACGGCCGCCTTGGGCACCTGCCTCGGTGGCGTGGCTCGCGGACTGCGCCGTCGCTGTGGACCTCGGTGCCCGCGCGGTCCGGACCGCCAGCGGACGGGTCATCACGGCAGACACGGTTGTGCTCGCGGCGGGCTCCTTGGCGCGCACCCTGCCGGGGCGTGACGGACGGGTTCTGACGCTCAGGACTGCCGAGGATGCCCGCGGTGTGCGTGACCTACGACGCGGCGGTGCTCAGAGATTCCTGATCGAGGGGGCCGGCCCGCTCGGCCTCGAGCTCGCATCGACACTCGCCGAGGATGGCGCCGAGGTCACGGTCGTGGACCCAGCCACTGCACCCTTGGAGCGGCTCTTGGGAGGGGCGTTGGCCCAAGAGGTGTCGGGCTGGGTGTCTGATGCTGGCGTGAGGCTGCTGCTCGACACCAAGATCGTGCATGTCACGCCGCAGGGCGGCGGCGGCGCCGCCGTCGAGGCGCTGCGGAGCGACGGGGTCGCCGAGACCTTCGACTGCATGATCACCGCAGCTGGCAGCGTGCCGGCGCCGCTCATGCTGGTCGGGTCGGACGGCCCGGTAGGAGCCGCAGTGGTCGACGACCGGCGACGCCTTGTCGATGTCGATGGCACTGTCTTCCCCGGCGTCTACTGCGCTGGCGATCTCGCCTTCCAGCGCGACGCCAACCGAACGTTGTCGCGCAGCGAGTCGTGGACTGCGGCCAAGGTCGACGGGGAGGCAGTGGCTCGCGACCTGTTGGGCGAGTTGCAGGCGCCTGTGCCGGTGCCGTACTTCTGGACGCGCCAGTTCGGGCGCATGGTGCAAGTTCTCGGGGCGATCCCTCTCGGGGCCGAGATCCATCTCATAGCCGAGGTCCCCAAGACGGGAGGAGCCCTCTATCAGGCCACATCCGGGGGAACCGTGGTCGCCTACGTCGGTGTCAACGCACAGCGGCTGGTGGCCATGCTTCAGTTGCAACCCGGGCCTGTTGCACACTGGGCACCTCCGGAAGGGTGACGACCAGGCGGCAGAGGACTCCCGTATCGCCCACAGGAAGGCCGACAGTGCCCCAGAAGCAGAGCTCGAGCGCGGCGGCAGCCGCAACTCTCGCTGCTGCCGACGTGGAGCTCCTCCACCAGGCGCTCCGTGACGCCGAGAAGCGGGCGGCGCTGCTCACCGAGCTGATCGAGGCACTGAACCAGTCGCGTGACGCCATCTCCCTTCTGCAGAGGTCGGTCGAGGCGGTCGGGCGTGCGATCGCTGCGAGCGGCGCGTTCGTGTACCTCTGGGACAGCGACGCCGGCCGTTTCGTGATGAAGGCCGCGACGGAGGGTCACCAGAAGGCATTCGTCGGGCGGATCTCGCTGCGGCCCGGGGAAGGGATCACTGGGTGGTCCGCACTCATGAGGCGGCCCGTGCTCGTCAGCGAGCAGCTGTCGACGGATCCGCGGGTGGTGATCTTCCCCGAGCTGCAGGAGAACGAGTTCAGGTCCTGCCTAATCGTGCCGATCCTCGTCCCCGGCGGTGAGACGCTGGGGGTCTTCTCCATCTACTCCACCGAGGAGGGGTCTTTCACCGAGACAGACCTCTTCTTGGTGGACGAGGTGGCGAAGCTTCTGGCAAGTGGCATCGACCGGGCGCACGTGGTCGACCTCTGGGAGCGCCAATCCGTGGCGCTGGACTCGTTGATCGGCGCGGCCGAGGCCGCACCTATCGACGTGCGGGGCTGCCTGACCGACCTGGCGCATCGCGCGATCGGCATCGTGCCCTCCGACATCTGCGTAGTCGAGTCGCTGGAGACCGACGGATCCCCCTGTGAGTCCGTCGCACTGGCTCTTCGGCATGACGTCGAGACCGACGACGACGGCGGTGGCGGCGCTGTCGTTGCTTTGTCCATCGCTGCTGCCAAGGAGATGGCCCGCAGCACGTCGCCGTCGCTTCAGGCGGCAACGGTTCCGATGCGGCTGGGAGAGAGGACACTCGGTGTCCTCACCTCGTACCGCAATGCGGCGTTCACGGCTGACGACCGGTCACTCCTGGCGGCGATCGCCTCGTACGGAGCGTTCGCTCTTCACGGGCTGACGAACCGCGGCAACGCCGCCTCGGCGTTGGGGCGGTTGATCGCCGAGAAGTCCCAGGTGGAGGCCGCCGCCATGCTCGAACGGTTCGGCTGGGCTCCGGGCACGTCCGTGGTCCCAGTCGTCGTGCGATGCGACCCCGAGCTCGCCCTCACCAGCCAGCGCAGCCTCGAGAGCGTCGCGCAGACCGTGGAGTCAGTCTTCACCGGCAAGCGGCGCCGCTCCGTTCCGGCCACAGCCGGTGTGGTCGGAGCTCTGGTCATCGGATCAGCCGACCGCGTCGACCAGGCAGGTATCGCAGCCGAGCTTCAGCACGACATCACCGTCGCCCTCATCGACAAGGGTCAACTCGTGGGCGCTGGCGTAGGGATCGGTCGTCCTGCGGACACGGCGCTCGCAATCGTGACGGAGTTCCGCGCGGCAGCGGAGGCTTCGATCTGGGCGGCCTTGACGGGGGAGGGCGTCCGCACCGCACTGGTCGGAGACCAGGACATGACGCGGCAGCTGTTGACCTTGGGGACCGACCTGGGTCCCGCGATCACTGAGCAGGTCGCGCGCATCTCCCAGGTCAAGGCTCACGACGAGCGGAACGGGACCGATCTGCTCGAGACCATGGAGATCTTCGTGCGCGAGCGCGGATCCATCCAGCAGGCCTCGGAGCTCCTGTTCATCCATCGCAACACGCTGCGCCAGCGGCTGAACAAGATCTCCAGCCTGATCGAGCAGCCCATCGAGCAGGTCGAGGACTGGCTGCCCGTGTCCCTGGCCATCAGGGTGCTGCGCGCGCAGCAGGAGAAGTGAGGGAGGCGGCGCGGGAGCGTTGGCCCCGCGCCGCCTGCTCTTCACGACAGGACTTCGTCGAGCGGCGCTGACGCCATACCCGGAAACGCCCTGGCCACGGCGTCATAGGTGATGAGCCCCTCGTGGGTGTTCAGGCCGAGCGCCAGCGCGCGGTCGTCCTGGAGCGCCTGGCGCCAGCCCTTGTTCGCAAGCGCAACCGCGTAGGGCAGCGTCACATTCGTGAGGGCGTAGGTCGAGGTGTTGGGGACGGCGCCGGGCATGTTGGCGACGCAGTAGAAGACCGAGCTGTGCACCACGTACGTCGGATCTGCGTGCGTCGTGGCCCGCGAGTCCTCAAAGCAGCCGCCCTGGTCGATGGCGATGTCGACGAGCACTGAGCCCGGCTTCATCCGTGACACAAGCTCGTTCGACACGAGCGTGGGGGCCTTGGCGCCGGGAACCAGTACGGCGCCGATGACCATGTCTGCCTCGAGCACGGCCTGCTCGACCGCGAACGCGTTGGACGCCAGAGTCTGCGCCTTGCCCTGGTAGACCGCGTCCATCTGGCGGAGTCGGGCGATGTTCAGGTCGAGGATCTGAACCTCAGCCTGCATCCCGAGGGCGATGGCTGCGGCATTCTGTCCCGACACACCGGCGCCGAGGACTACAACCCTCGCCCCGTGGACGCCGGGCACCCCGCCCATGAGGACCCCTCGGCCCCCGTTCGCTCGCATCAGGGACTGCGCCCCCACCTGTGGTGCGAGACGCCCAGCCACCTCTGACATGGGAGCGAGCAGGGGGAGCGACCGATCAGATAGTTCGACGGTCTCGTAGGCGATGCTCGTGACGCCGGCGCTGACCAGTGCTTCGGTGCATTCGCGGGAGGCTGCCAGATGCAGGTAAGTGAACAGCGTCTGCCCTGGCCGCAGCAGGTGGTACTCGCTCGAGATCGGCTCCTTGACCTTGAGGATCAGATCGCCGATCCGCCAGACCTCAGCCGCGGACGAGAGAATCTTGGCGCCGGCGACGATGTACTCGTCGTCGGTGATGGCCGAGCCGAGCCCGGCGTCCTGCTCGATATACACCTCGTGCCCGTGACGCGTGAGCTCGAACACCCCGGCCGGAGTGATGGCCACCCGGTACTCATGGTTCTTGACCTCGCGGGGGATCCCGACCTTCATCTCTGCTCCTCCTGCAGCACGTCGCCGCGGCGGATCGACGCGGTTGACAACTTCGACGCTAAGGACAGGCGCCGACGGCGCCTATCGTCGAGCTGCACAGTCCCCGGCCTCGTGCAGTGCACCGCAGCCACAGTGCACCGGAGGGATTGTTCTGGTTTGGGCGACACCTCGAGCCAAGGCCTAACATCCCTGGCCCAGGTCAGTCTCGTCACGGCGACGAAACCCATAGGCAACGCAAGCAGATCGCACGCGCTCGGGCGGTGCGCCGTGCACATACGCAGCAGTCGAGAGTGGTCCCCACGTACATCAAGCGAAGGTTCCCCGTCCACCACGCTGTGGCACACCTCACGCAGCAGCTCCGCTGCGCGGGCGACGGGCTGCCGAGTGCATCGGCAGTGGTCCGGGCTACGGCGCGCCCCAGGCGCCCGACGGAAGGCGAACTCGCATGACCCAGACGTCCACGGTCGACGAAACCGGGCGCTCGACGACGCTGCTGCGCAGCTCGATCAAGTTCTTCCACATCGTGCTGATGGTCACGGCGGCAGCAGCGCCGCTGGTCGTGGCGTCGACGTACATCCCGATCTCGATCTCGAGCGGATCTGGGATGGCAACCCCTCTGACGTACGCCATCACGACAGTGATCCTGCTGATCTTCTCCGTGGGCTTCGCGCAGATGGCCAAGCGCATCACCTCTGCCGGAGCCTTCTACACCTTCTCCACCCAGGGCCTCGGCAGGCCGACCGGCCTTGCGGTGGGCTTCACCATCCTGGCGGCGTACAGCATGATCGCCGCCGCGATCTCCGGCGGCTTCGGCTACTTCGCGGCCGCACTGTTCAGCGATCACCTGGGGATCGATCTCCCCTGGTACTTCTGGTCGATCGTCGCCTTCGTCCTCATGTTCGTGTTCTCCTACTACCGAGTCACACTGACCGCGAAGATCCTCGGGGTCTTCCTGACCCTCGAGGTCCTCGTCGTCTTCATCGTGGCTGCGGCAACGGTCCTGCAGGGCGGCGCCGAGGGCCAGATGCCCTCCGCGTTCAGCCCGAGCGAGCTCGGGGCCGCACCCGCGCTGGGCATCGGCTTCTTCTTGGCGTTCTGGTCGTGGATCGGATTCGAGACCACCGCGATCTACGGCGAGGAGACCAAGGACCCCAAGGCGAGCGTCCCGCGGGCCACGTACATCGCAGTGCTGACCCTCGGCGTGTTCTACACCTTTGCGTCGTACGCCGCGATCGTCGCCTTCGGTTCACAGTCGGTGGACAAGGCGACCGAGCTGCTCGGCGGCTACTACTTCGAGATGGCGAGCCTCTACACCACGCCGGCCGTGCGTACGGCGATGGACGTGCTCGTGGTTACCGGCTTCTTCGCATGCACGTTCGCGTTCAACAACAACGCGTCGCGGTACTTCTACTCGCTCGGCCGCGACCACATCCTCCCGAAGCCGCTCGGCTACACCCACCCGAAGCATCACTCTCCGCACATTGCTGCCCTCGTCCAGACGGTCATCGCGATCGTGACGGTGGCGCTGTTCGCCCTCGGTGGCGCTGACCCGCTGCTCCAGCTGGGCACATGGCTGCCGATCTTCTGCACGCTGGCCGTCATCGTGGTGCAGCTTGTCGTGTGCTTCGCCGTGATCGGCTACTTCAACAGGGTCGGTCGCAACGGTGGGGGCGACGTGCTCAAGACGTTGGTGGCACCCCTCGTGGGTGCGCTCGCGCAGGCCTGGATCATCTACCTGCTCATTGAGAACCTCACCTTCCTCGCGGCCTCTGAGGAAACGGTGGTCAAGCTCATCCCGCTCTTCGTGGCCATCGTGGCAATCGTCGGGTTCGTGTATGCACTCATCCTCCGCGGGTCCGCACCGCAGCGGTACGAGCGCATCGGCATGCTGCACGACGACGAGATGATGGAGGCGTTCGTCGACGAAAAGGCGATCCTCGACGACCAGAATGCGCCGTGATGTGCGGTTGTCCGTCGGTGGACTGAACCAGCGCTGAACGAGACAGGTTGACGTGATGGGGGCGGCCCCGGCCGCTCCCATCACGCTCATGAACAGCCGAGAGGGACCGATGAGCGGGCACCGCCTCTTGACCCACGCGGATGTCATGCCGGATGCGGAGGGCGCGCGAACCGGCCCGGCCGTCTACGTGCTCGTGTCGTTGGACTTCCCCGACATGACCACGCACACCGCCGATTTCATGCGCCGGTCCATTCGCTCGGCGCTGACGGCCTTGGCCGAGCGAGACCTCGACTGGCGGCTCGTGGACACGTCTGGCCCCCTTCCCGATCCGGCGGACAGCCTCGGCGACGCCGTCCTCGTACTTGGCGGCGGTGACGTCGACTCCGAGCTCTACGGCGTGGCGGGCCCGGTTCCGGAAGAGTTCGGCGTCGACGTGCGGGCCGACCGTTTCACCATGGACGTCCTCCGGACGGCGCTCGCGAAGGACGTACCGGTGCTCGCCGTCTGCCGGGGAGCCCAGCTGCTCAACGTCG
The DNA here is from genome assembly GCA_050248355.1 of Dehalococcoidia bacterium. GTDB lineage: Bacteria > Chloroflexota > Dehalococcoidia > UBA2979 > UBA2979 > JAIBBD01. The sequence continues at coordinate 32,118 of JBFWSN010000015.1, read as the reverse complement.
CCCTGGGCGGCAACCTGGTGCCGCACCTCGACGATCCGCTGAACCTGCATCGGGGCGACCGATCCGACGGACTCTTCGTGGACGAGCGTGTGACCGTCGTGCCCGGCAGCCGCCTGGAGTTGCTCCTGGGCCGCCGCGATTGGCTGGTGCGTGCCGGCCACCACCAAGCAGTCGGCGACATCGCACCGCAGTTGCGGCTCGCGGCCGTCGCCAAGGACGGTGTGGTGGAGGCCGTGGAGCACCTTGATAAGTGGGCGTTCGGGATCCAGTGGCACCCCGAGGACGACGACGGCCACGGACACGACCTCGCGCTCCTATGGGATGCGCTTGCAGAAGCCGCGCTCGACCGCTGATCAGTGCGACAGCGAGGCGATCGGACCAGTGCCTCGACTCGCACTGTGCGGATCGAACATGGGAATCTCCGCTGCCGATCCCTAGCGTTCGAGCGACGGCGCGGATGTTTCGGCATCGCGCCGTCATGCTCGTCCCCGACGCACCGAGGAGCAGGCGATGTTCAGCAAGGTCCTGTGCGCGAATCGTGGTGAGATCGCGGTTCGAGCGTTTCGGGCGGCGACTGAGCTGGGTGTGCGGACGGTGGCGGTGTTCCCGTACGAGGACCGAAACTCCGAGCATCGGTTGAAGGCGGACGAGTCATACCAGATCGGTGAGCGCGGGCATCCGGTCCGCGCCTACTTGGACCCGCAGGGGATCGTGGCTGCGGCGGTCCGTGCGGGTGCGGATGCGGTGTATCCGGGATACGGGTTCCTCTCGGAGAACCCCGATCTGGCGGAGGCGTGTGCGGCGGCTGGCATCACGTTCGTCGGGCCGGGAGCTGAGGTCCTGCGGCTGACGGGCAACAAGGCCCGCGCCGTCGAGGCGGCGCGTCGGGCGGGGGTGCCGACGTTGGTCAGCGTGGCGCCTTCCCGCGATGTCGATGTCTTGGTGGCCGCAGCTGATGCGCTGCCGTTCCCCGTGTTCGTCAAGGCCGTCGCAGGCGGCGGCGGCCGCGGCATGCGTCGCGTGGACGAGGCGGACGACCTGCGGGAGGCGATCGAGACGTGCATGCGAGAGGCGCAGGGCGCCTTCGGGGATCCAACCGTGTTCATCGAGCAGGCGGTGGTGGATCCGCGCCACATCGAGGTGCAGGTCCTCGCGGATGCGACGGGTGAGGTTATCCACCTCTTCGAGCGCGACTGCTCGGTGCAGCGCCGCCATCAGAAGGTCGTGGAGCTGGCCCCGGCTCCGAACCTGGATCCCGACCTCCGCGCGCGGATGTGCGCGGACGCGGTGCGCTTCGCGCGCGAGATCGGCTACGTCAACGCTGGCACGGTCGAGTTCCTCCTGGACCCTGCGGGGGGCTATGTGTTCATCGAGATGAACCCGCGGATCCAGGTCGAGCACACGGTGACTGAGGAGGTCACCGACGTCGACCTGGTGCAGGCGCAGTTGCGCATCGCGGCCGGTGAGTCGCTGGCGGACCTGGGCCTGAGCCAGGACCGCGTCGTGGTGCGTGGCGCGGCGCTGCAGTGCCGCATCACGACCGAGGACCCGGCGCGCGGATTCCTCCCCGACACCGGAACGATCACCGCGTTCCGCTCGCCGGGCGGGGCGGGGATCCGGCTGGACTCCGGGGTCGCCTACACGGGGGCGGAGATCTCCGGGCACTTCGACTCGATGATCACCAAGCTGACCTGCCGCGGCCGCGACTTCGACTCGGCGGTGGACCGCGCCCGCCGTGCGGTCGCGGAGTTCCGTATCCGCGGCGTCGCCACCAACATTCCCTTCCTGCAGGCGATTCTGGACGATCCCGACTTCCAGGCCGGAAGGGTGACCACAGCGTTCATCGACACGCACCCGCACCTGCTGACCGCGCGGTCGAGCGCCGACCGCGGAACCAAGCTGCTCACCTACCTCGCCGAGGTGACGGTGAACCAGCCCCATGGCCGCGCTCCTGCACTGGCCGACCCGCGCGGCAAGCTCCCCCCGCTTCCGTCGTCAACCGCGGCCGGTTCGCGCCAGCGGCTGCTCGAGCTCGGCCCAGACGCGTTCGCAGCCGACCTGCGGGCGCAGACCCGGGTAGCGGTCACGGACACGACGTTCCGCGATGCGCACCAGTCTCTGCTGGCCACCCGGGTGCGCACCTTCGACCTGATCGCCGTGGCGCCGCACGTCGCGCGGACGACGCCGGAGCTGCTGTCTCTGGAGTGCTGGGGTGGCGCCACCTACGACGTCGCGCTTCGGTTCCTGTCCGAGGATCCCTGGGACCGGCTCGCTGCACTGCGCGAGGCCGTTCCCAACATCTGCTTGCAGATGCTGCTGCGCGGCCGCAACACCGTCGGCTACACGCCGTACCCCGTCGAGGTCACCGAAGCCTTCGTCCGTGAGGCCGCTGCGACGGGCCTGGACGTCTTCCGCATCTTCGATGCGCTCAACGACGTCGATCAGATGCGCCCCGCCATCGACGCCGTCCGCGCCACCGGCACCACGGTCGCGGAGGTCGCGCTCTGCTACACCGGGGACCTGCTCGACCCCGCCGAGCGCCTCTACACCCTCGACTACTACCTACGGCTCGCCGAGCGAATCGTGTCCGCCGGCGCCCACGTGCTGGCCGTCAAGGACATGGCCGGCCTGCTGCGAGCACCTGCAGCCAAGGTCCTGGTGAAAGCGCTACGCGAACGGTTCGACCTGCCCGTGCACCTGCACACCCACGACACCGCCGGCGGGCAGCTCGCGACCCTTCTCGCCGCGATCGACGCCGGCGTCGACGCCGTGGACGCGGCAACCGCGACCATGGCAGGAACGACAAGCCAGCCCTCGATGTCGGCGCTGGTCGCCGCGACCGACCACACCGAGCGCGAGACCGGATTGTCGCTGCGGTCGCTGTGCGACCTCGAGCCCTACTGGGAGGCTGTCCGCCGTGTCTACGCCCCGTTCGAGTCCGGGCTGACCTCACCCACCGGGCGGGTCTATCACCACGAGATCCCCGGCGGCCAGCTGTCGAACCTGCGCCAGCAAGCGATCGCACTGGGGCTGGGCGAGAAGTTCGAGCAGATCGAAGACACGTACTCCGCCGCAAACGACATCCTTGGTGACATCGTCAAGGTGACGCCCTCCTCCAAGGTAGTCGGAGATCTCGCCCTGCATCTGGTCGCGGTCGGAGCAGACCCGGTCGCCTTCCAGTCCGACCCGGGTCGCTACGACGTCCCCGACTCCGTGATCGGGTTCCTCTCCGGCGAGCTCGGCGACCCTCCCGGTGGCTGGCCGGAGCCCTTCCGCACTAAGGCTCTTGCAGGCAAGACGGCGCGGCCACGGGAGATCCCACTCACCAGTGAGCAGCGCGAACTGCTGACGAGCAATCCCAGGTCCACACTCAATCGGCTTCTGTTCCCCGGACCGACACGGGAGTTTGAGGAGTCCCGAGAACGCTTCGGCGACATTTCCGTCCTGCCGACCCTGGACTACCTCTATGGCCTGCGCGCGGCGCACGAGCACGACGTCGACATCGAGTCGGGCAAGACACTCCTGCTGCGCCTGCGCTCGATCGGCGAGCCCGACCCGCGCGGGTACCGCACCGTCATGGCCACCATCAACGGTCAGCTCCGCCCCGTCGAGGTCCGTGACCGCTCCGTCCAGGCCGATGCACCCGCCCAGGAGAGGGCCGACCCCGCCAACCCCGGCCACATCGCCGCTCCCTACGGCGGCGCCATCACCCCACTGGTCGCGGCCGGTGACGCGGTCGACGCAGGAGACAAGGTGGCCGTCATTGAAGCCATGAAGATGGAAGCCACCGTCACCGCACCACACAACGGTGTCGTTGCTCGCCTCGCCATCCACGGGACCCAGACCGTCGAGGGCGGCGACCTGCTGCTAGTCCTCACGCCTGCAGGGTGACGGCCCCGCGGGCAGGGCGCGCGGCACACAAGCCTGCGCGCCGCGGGGCATGGGGCACATAGGACTCAGCCTCGCCCTGCCCGAGGATTCCCGCACACGCTCAACGGAGAGCGGGTACAGCGAGCACTCGCAGGTCGTCCTCCGAGCCTTGGGGTACGGCCTCGCCGACCATCCCCATCCGATCGTGAACTGGAGTCCTCATGAGCGAGTCCGTCATCCCGACCAGCACAGTCGACGAGTTCAAGGTCCTGTTCGCCGGCTACGCGCCCGACCCGGCGCCGTGGGAGTACGGCAGCGTCGGGCTTGTCGCGTCGACCGTCTCCTTCCTGCGCGACGGCGACCGCAAGATCATCGTGGATCCGGGCTTCGTTCCTGGGCAGGGTGCGATCCTCGATCCGCTGGCCGAGCTCGGCTACGAGGCCGGCGACATCACCGACGTCATCTTCAGCCACTGGCACCCGGACCACACCTACAACGCCGGTCTCTTCCCCAACGCCTAGGCCCACGACGTCTGGGGCGTCTACAAGAACGACACCTGGCTGTTCCGCTTCGCCGAGGGATACCAGGTCTCTCCCGGGGTCACGCTCATCCAGACCCCTGGTCACACCGACCAGGACATCACCACCCTGGCCTCCACCGACCAGGGCCTCGTCGTCTTCACGCACTCCTGGTGGACCGACGTCCGCCCTCCGGAGGCCTCGGCGCTCGACACCGACCACCCGGCTTTCCAGGCCAGCCGCGATCGCATCCTCGCGCTCAACCCCGCCCTCATCGTGCCCGGCCACGCCGGTGCGTTCCCCCTGGGTCCGGAGACCCCGCGGTGAGCGCTGGGGCTGGCCGATTGGCGATCCAGGTCGTCGGGATCGGGCGGATGGAGGCCCATCCGCCCGGTGAGGTCGACGGCACGAGGTTCGAGGGCCGCTTCGTCATCTACGCGATGAACGGCCCCGATAGGCCGGTCTTCGGGGCAGATGTTCCGTTGTTCGACGAGGCAGCCGTCGCGGCGCATGGCCGCGGCCCCCAGAGCGCGCACCTGGTCTGCGTGCGCAGCGGCTACGTGCTCGAGGGCTTCGTCACCAGCTCCGGGGACATGGCGGGCCACACGGTCGGACGCACCTCCGCGACCACGCGCTGGAAGGTCTACTTCGACCCGTCGCCGGACGGCACCCGCCGCTTCGACGACCGCGCGTCGTTCACCAGCGGGCAGCTCGTGGCCACCTACGCGGCGGAGGAGTTCTTCCAGATCGACAGTCGCGCCGAAGTCTTCGACACGCGGGTGAACTACTCGGTCCTCGACAGCGTCCCGTTCGAGCTGCACGGCGTCGTTGTCGACCTAGGGACCCTCGCGCCCCGGCTGGCCGAGCTCTCGCACGGCCACCTGCCGGAGACCAACCCGAATCCGGAGATCATCCCCTCGGAGGAGCCGTTCCTGAACAAGGGTCCCGGAGTCTTCGCCAGCCACTTCCCCGTGGGTGGCACTGTGCTGGCCGTCGACTAACCGCACGCGCTGGCGACCGCCTGCACGCAGCAGCGGCACGCATCCCACGCCGGTGACCTGTCGGGCACCTGCCGCTGAGGATCTGAGGCGTCACACATGAGCGCGACTATCTGTTATCGTGTCGCGACCTATTGACATTTGGCGAGGACGGAGACCCCGTGCCGAGTTCAGCGCAGGACGCGTTCGACGCGCTGTCCGATCCGACGCGCCGTGCGATTCTCCAGCTGCTCGCGGTGAACGAGGAGATGTCGGCCGGAGACATCGCGGACAACGTGGGTGCCGTCGGTCGCACAGCTGTCTCCAGTCATCTGCGGATCCTGCGCACGTCCGGACTGATCACGGAGCGTCGCCAGGGGCGGTTCCGCTACCTGTCGCTCGATCCCGAGGGGCCGGTCCGCGACGCGATGAACTTCCTCCAAGGAATTGTCGGAAGCGCGCTGCCGTCAGACGCTGCGTCGCTCGTCGGAACTCAGCAGCAGAAGAGCCGGACGCGCTCGGGCGACGACCAGCGAACCGCCTGACCTGCTCGCTCCCGGCCCGGTAGGACATCGAGGTGAGCGAGATGGCTGAAGTCGTACTCGCTGCCACCCATGAGGTGGCGCTGCCGCCGCACGAGGTCTACGAGCTCTTCGGGGCGCGCTCCGGCGTGAGCTGGCTGTTCGATGCCCAGTGCGATGCGGTGCGCACGGGTGCTCCCGTAACCCTGACCTTGCCTCCCGGGTCTCTCGGGGGAGAGCGCGTTCAGATACTGGGGCGCATCACCAAGGCCGTCCCCGGCAGGTTGGTCCAGATCGCGCATGACCATCCGTGGGCTGGGTGCATCCGGGTGCTGATCCGGCCCAACAAGCGGGGCGGATCGCTCGTCAGCGTCACGGGTGACCTGGACCAGCGCGGCCTCGACTGGGTGATGCGGCGACGCGGCTGGGTCATCCCCGACTCTGCGGACGGCACCGTTCACCGCGTCGGGCTGCTGACCAGCAAGACCGGGCCAGGGGCGGTGTTCACCGTTGCGTCCGAGTACATGGCGGAGCTCGCGCTGGAGGAGATCAACGAAGACGGAGGGCTGCAGGGTCGGCGCGTCGAGCTGTTGGTTGGCGATGACCAGACCAACCCGTCCCAAGCCGTCAGTGAGGCGCGGCGGCTGATCGACAGCGGATGTCGGACGATCATCGCCGGAGTCACGAGCGCCAGCTTCACCGCGGTCGCCGATGCCCTCGCCACCCGAGGCCTGCCCATCATCCATCCGCTGCTGAACGAAGGCGGGAGGGGATCGGAGTTCGTGCTCAGGTGGGGTGAGCGTCCCCTGAACCAGGTTCGGGCCGCTGCCGACGCAGTCATGAAGAGCGCGGGCGGCAAGCGTTGGTACATGATCGGCAACGACTACAGCTGGGCCCATGGCGCCCACTACTCGGGGCGTCGCGCAATTTCGGAGGCCGGCGCACAGGTCGTCGGCAACCACTTCGTAGAACTGGGGACTGCCGACTTCAGCTCTGTTCTCGAGCGCATCGAACAGAGCGGCGCAGACTGCGTCCTCTCCACGTTGGTCGGAGCGGACGAGGTCGCCTTCGAGCGGCAGACCTGGGACGCCGGCCTCCGCACCCGGTGGGAGACGCTGTCGCTGGTGCTCGAAGAGTCCGCACGAGAGCGCATCGGTGACGCCGCCGCTGCAGGAATCTGGACCGCCTTCGGCTATTTCGAGGGCCTCGACACTCCCGAGAACGCAACGCTGGTGCGCAGATACCGCGCCCGATACGGGGCGTGGGCGCCGCCCCTGTCGTCGTTGTCCGAGTCCGTCTACGAGGCCTGCCTCCTCTACGCCGCGGCGGTGCGCCAGGGTGGCGGAGACCCACGATCGGTGGCGTCAGCGCTGCGGCAGTCGCGGGCGCGAATGCCTCGAGGCCTGGTGACCTCGGACGGGCCCCACGTGATGCGCCAAGAGCTCCGTGTCGCGCGTGCCGTCGAGGGTGGTTTCCGGGTGGCCAACGGCTGAGCCGGGGGCCGCATTTGTTGATATGTCGAAATCCATTGACATATTGACGGACTATCAGTTGACTACCGACGTTCCGCCCCATGGACGCCGGTACGAGAAGAGGTCCCCATGCCCGTCGAGCACCCAGACACCGCCCAGGTAGAGCGCATGGCCGCAGAGTTCGGCCTCGGGATCGATGCAGCTGACATAGCGACGTACCAAGCCGTGACGCAAGGACTGCTCCAGTCCTGGAACAAGGTCGAGGACCTGTACGAGGACCTCGCCCCGACGGCGCCGGTGCGGGCCTGGAGTCGGCCCGAGGACAGCGACAACCCTTGGGGCGCCTGGTATGTGCAGACGGACCTGACCGAGACGCAGGAAGGTCCGTTGGCCGGCCGCACCGTGGCGATCAAGGACAACATCGCCGTCGCTGGCGTTCCGATGATGAACGGCTCGTGGACGGTGGAAGGATTCGTGCCGTCCGAGGACGCCACCGTGGTGCGACGCCTTCTTGCCTCGGGCGGAACCATCCTGGGCAAGGCGGTGTGCGAGGACCTCTGCTTCTCCGGCGGTTCCCACACGAGCAGGACCGGGCCAGTGCGCAACCCGTGGGACCCGACACGGTCAGCCGGCGGGTCGTCCAGCGGCAGCGCCGCCCTCGTCGCGGCGGGTCTGGTCGACCTAGCGGTGGGCGGCGATCAGGGAGGCTCCGTCCGCATCCCGGCGTCCTTCTGCGGGGTGGTCGGTCACAAGCCGACGTTCGGGCTGGTCCCCTACACCGGTGCCTTCCCGATCGAGCAGTCGATCGATCATCTCGGACCGATCACCCGAACGGTCACCGACGCGGCTGCGATGTTGGCGGTCCTTGCCGGGGTCGATGGGCTCGACCCGCGGCAGCCGGATGCCATCACGTCCGTCGACTACGTCCGTGCGCTGAGCCAATCGCCGGCAGGGCTGCGGGTTGGTGTGGTCGCCGAGGGGTTCGGGCACGCCAACTCCGACCCCGAGGTGGATTCGGCGGTTCGCGCTGCCGCTAAGACGTTGAGTGACCAGGGTCTGCTAGTCGACGACGTCTCGATCCCTTGGCACTCTTATGGTCCGGCCATCTGGGACGTGATCTCGGTCGAGGGAGCGACGTGGCAGATGGTCGACGGCAACGCATACGGCCTCAACTGGAAGGGCTACTACGACCCAGAGCTCATCGCCTACTACGGCGAGTCGTGGCGTCGGGATCCGAGCAGGTTCTCCGAGACCGTCAAGCTCGTCGCGCTGGCAGGCCGGCATGCGCTCGGGACGGAGTACGGCCGCCACTATGCGATGGCCCGATCTCTTGCTGCGAGGCTTACAGCGGCCTACGACGCCGCGCTCGCGACCTTCGACGTCCTCGTGATGCCGACGGTCCCCATCCGAGCCAGCCTCCTGCCAGGCCCCGGGGCCCCGCTCGACGAGGTCCTCGGGCGTGCGTTGGAGATGCTCGCCAACACGGCCCCCTTCGACGTCACCGGGCATCCAGCGTGCTCGGTGCCGGCCGACATGGTGGGGGGACTCCCCGTCGGCCTGATGGTCATCGGCAAGAAGTTCGATGACGCCACTGTCCTGCGCGTGGCTCACGCGCTGGAAACCGCGGTCGGAGGGTTCCCGCTCCCGACCGCCGAGAGGAGAAGCGCATGAACGGAGTGTTCGACCTCGGCGGCACCGACGGACTCGGGCCGATCAACCCACCCGCCGAAGAACCCATCTTCCGGGCCGAATGGGAGAAGCCGGCATTCACCATGTTCGCCGCCTGCTTCCGCGCCGGCTGGTTCGGAGTCGACCAGTTCCGGCACGGCATCGAGGTGATGGATCCCGCTGTCTACCTCAAGGCGCCGTACTACGAGCACTGGATGCACACCTTCGAGCACTACGGCATCGGTGGCGGCCACATCGACGCAGACGAGCTGGACCGGCGAACGCAGTACTACCTGGAGAACCCCGAGGCCCCCCTGCCTGAGCACGAGCAGTCCCAGGAGCTGCTCGACTTCGTCAACGCGGTCGTGCCGGCAGGCGCGCCCGCGGGGCGGGAGAGCGACAAGATCCCGAGGTTCAAGGTGGGCGACATCGTCCGCATGTCGACCGACAGCCCGTTCGGCCACAGCCGCCGGGCCCGCTACACCCGCGGCAAGGTGGCCGAGGTCACGGCGCACCACGGGAGCTTCATCTACCCCGACTCGGCGGGCAACGGGAACGGCGATGCTCCCGAGCACCTCTACACCCTGCGGTTCACCGCTCAGGAGTTGTGGGGACCCAACACCGGGGACCCCAACGGCGTCGTGTACTTCGACGCCTGGGACCCCTACCTCGAGATCGTCGATGTGGAAGGAGCCGTCGCATGAGCGGCGTCATCAAGACCCAGGAAGAGATCGCAGCCCGTGTGAAGGCACTCGAGTCCATGCTCATCGAGCAGGGAGTCATGACCACCTCCATGGTCGACAGGATGGCGGAGATCTACGAGAACGAGGTCGGCCCCCACCTGGGAGCCAAGATGATCGCCAAGGCCTGGACGGACCCGGCCTACAAGGCCCGGCTCGTCGAGGACGCGACCGAAGCGGCGAAGGAGCTCGGCATCAGCGGCCTCCAGGGGGAGGACCTGGTCGCCCTGGAGAACACCGACGAGGTGCACAACGCGATTGTCTGCACGCTGTGCTCCTGCTACCCGTGGCCCGTGATGGGGCTTCCCCCGAACTGGTACAAGGAGCCGCAGTACAGGGCACAGATCGTGCGTGAGCCGCGGAGGGTCCTCTCGGACGAGTTCGGGTTCGACGTCCCCGCCGACAAGGAGGTCCGCGTCTGGGACTCCAGCTCGGAGATGCGCTACTTCGTCCTTCCGCAGCGCCCGGAGGGCACCGACGGTTGGACCGAGGAACAGCTCGCAGGGCTGGTCACACGGGATTCGATGATCGGTGTCGCCCCAGCCACGGGTGCGTCGTGATCGCCGAGCGCACGTCGACGATGGATGCCCGCAGGGAGGTCGCGGAGCTTGTCTGCGACCTCCCGGGCGGGCGACCAGGCGAGCTGGCCTTCGAGGAGCCCTGGGAGCTGCGCGCCTTCGCCCTCGCGGTGACCGCGCACAAGGCCGGCCGCTTCCCGTGGTCCGAGTTCCAGGGAGCCTTGATCGAGTCGATCACCGCATGGGAAGCAGCCCATCCCACGCTTGATGACCCCTCGTGGTCCTACTACGAGCACTGGGTCGCTGCCCTGGAGAAGGTGCTCGGTGACGCCGAGATCCTGGACTCCGCTGATCTCGACAGGCGCGTCAGCGATGTCCTTGCGACGCCTGCCAGCAAGAACCATCACGAGGCTCACGTCGAGCCCATCGCCGTCGACGCGGCACTCCGGACCTGAGACCAAGGAGAAGCACCCATGACCAGCACTTCCTACGCCGTGTCCACAGGCACCCCCAGGATCCCCGTTCCTCTGGTGGCATGGCTCGTGGCCGCGATCGCCCTGTTCGCCGTGTACGTCCTCGTACAGGAGAACGGCGCGCTCCTGTCGGACAGCGCGGCCCAGTACCTCCACGAGGTCACGCACGACGCACGTCACGCCCTCGGCGTGCCGTGCCACTGACCGCCATGGCAGACACGTGGGCTTACCGGTTGCTCCGAGGCGCCCTGGCCGGTGTTGCCGGGGGTGTGGCCTCGGCGACGATGTTGTGGATCCTGGTCGAGCCTGCACTCCAGTCGGCTATCGCCTTGGAGGGCAGCGACGGGGCCGCCATGCCCGACCACTCAGACGTGGGTGGCGCCGCCCACGGCCACGATTCGGGTGAAATCGTCAGCAGACTCCAGCAGCAGATCGGTGGCACTCTCACCGTGGTCGTCGTCGGCGTGCTTATGGGCGTGATCTTCGCCGTCCTGTACGCACGTTCACGGCATCGACTCCCCGGTACGACCGACCTCGGGAAGTCCCTGGCCCTGGGCGCGTTGATCTTCACGGTCGTGGCCGTATTGCCAGCGTTCCTGGTGCCGGCCAACCCGCCTGGTGTCGGAGACCCCAACACGGTCACGACCCGGACATTGACCTATGTCCTGGCCATCGGCTTGGGCGTGCTGGTCATCGGGGCGGTCTTCGCGGTCAACCGAGTGCTCTTCTCGCGGGGCATTCCGCTGGAGCGGGTCTGGATGGCCACTGCAGGGGTAACCATCCTTCTGTTCGGTGCCGTCCTCGCCCTTGCCCCGAGCATCAACGAATCCGTTCCGTCCGCCGTGCCTGCCTCGCTCATCTGGCAGTTCCGGGTGGGGTCCCTGGCCCAGCTGGGGAGCCTCTGGCTGACCATCGGTCTCGTCCACGGCTATCTGGCCCACAAAGCCGTGGCTCGCGAGCGGTCGGAGCAGTTCAGCCTTGCGTCCGGCTGACGCCGCCGCAACGGGAGAGGCGAGCCTCCCGGCAGGCCGTGGGCAGTGCCTGCTCACGGTCTGCCGAGGTTGCTGCTGCGGCGATCCGTCGCAGCGTCCGGGCGTGGATCACTCGATGCTCCTTCGAGAACTCGTGCACGGTCTCAACGGCACCGCCAAGGTACGAGTGAGTGACTGCCTGCTGCTGTGCGACGCAGCGAACGTCGTGGTTGTGTCGCCATCGCAGTCGGGCCGTCGAGCCGGAGGGCGAACCGTCTGGCTCCGTGGCGTTCTCAGTTCGCGGGTGAATCAGCTGATCGTCGACTGGGTCCGGACGGGCGGACCAGGGACCAGTCCTATGCCGGCGTCCCTCACCCGCTACGCAACCGCACCGTCTCAGCATTCGGCGTACCTACCTCAGGAGGTAATCGATGACTGCCCGCCCGGACCTTGACCATCGCGGGGCCACCGAGGCGCTGCGCGCTTCGCGAGATCAGCTCTTTGCGCTTCAGGGCCACCACGTCAAGGCCGTGGAGGAGTTCTCCTGGCCCGAGCTCGGCCGGCGCTTCAACTGGGCGCACGACTGGTTCGACCAGTTCGCGCGCGGCAACCAGCGCACTGGCCTGGTCATCGTCGAGGAGGACGGCTCGTCCGCGTCGTACACCTTCGCGGAGCTCGTGGACACCTCCGACCAGGTCGCCCGCTGGCTCGCAGGTCACGGTGTGCAGCGGGGGGACGCGGTGCTTGTCATGCTGGGCAACCAGATCGAGCTCTGGCAGGTGATGCTCGCGGTGATGAAGCTGGGCGCGGTCATCATGCCGACCACGACGGCCGTAGGGCCGGCCGAGCTCACGGACCGGATCGAGCGCGGAACAGCGGCCTTCGTGGTGTGCAACCCTGGCGACGCGAAGAAGTTCGACGACGTCCCCGGTACCTTTCGCGTTCTGACCACTGAAGAGATGCACCCTGCGTACGACGCACCCGCCAAGCCCCTGCCGCACCCGGCGACGGCGCCCGGTGACCGCCTCCTTCTGTACTTCACGAGCGGCACCACCAGTCGGCCGAAGCTCGTCGAGCACACCCAGGTGACGTATCCGGTCGGGCACCTCACGACCATGTATTGGATCGGCCTCGAGCCCGGCGACGTGCATCTCAACATCTCCTCGCCAGGTTGGGCAAAGCACGCTTGGTCCTGCTTCTTCGCGCCCTGGCTCGCAGAGGCCACCGTCATGGTCTACAACTACGCCCGATTCGATGCCGGCACTTTGCTGCGCGTGCTGCGGGAGCAGCACGTGACCACGTTCTGCGCTCCGCCGACGGTGTGGCGGATGCTGGTCAACTCCGACCTGTCGGGCGGGTGCGGGGAGCTGAGGGAGCTCGTCGCTGCCGGGGAGCCGTTGAACCCCGAGGTGATCGAGCAGATTCGACGTGCATGGGGACTGACCATCCGCGACGGCTTCGGTCAGACCGAGACGACAGCGCAGATCGGCAACACGCGCGGGTCGATCTTGAAGCCTGGCTCGATGGGCCGACCGCTCCCTGGAGTTCCGGTAGTGCTCGTGGACCCCGTCAGCGGCGAGCCTTCGATGCAGGAGGGGGAGATCTGCCTCGACCTGGCCCAGTCTCCCTACTCCTTGATGACGGGCTACCAGGGCGACCCGATACGGAACGCCGAAGCGATGTCGGGCGGGTACTACCACACCGGTGATGTCGCGGCGATCGACGTGGACGGGTACATCACCTTCATCGGGCGAACTGACGACGTCTTCAAGGCGAGCGACTACAAGGTGTCGCCCTTCGAACTCGAGTCAGTGCTCATCGAGCACCCGGCAGTCGCCGAGGCGGCGGTCGTCCCGGCCCCGGACCCGGTCCGTCTTGCCGTACCCAAGGCCTATATCGCCCTAGCGCCTGGCTACGAACCCACAGCCGAGACCGCGTTCGCGATCCTCAAGTACGCGCGCGAGCACCTCGCGCCCTACCTGCGAGTGCGTCGGCTCGAGTTCTTCGAGCTGCCCAAGACGTTCAGCGGAAAGATCCGGCGCGTGGAACTTCGGGCCCGGGAGGAAGAGGGGGCAGGGGCCGCCACGGAGTACCGCGACGATCAGTTCCCCGAGCTCCGAACCTGACGTCTGGGCCACGGGGCGACACTCCCGGGAGCCCCGGCGGCTGGCAATGTCCGGTGCACACATGTTGCCGCGCGGGAGTCGTGGGAACGATGGCCCGACACACGGGGCCGCCGCTGGCGGACTCCGCGCGGCACGACGAACCCGGTGGACGGGACAGCCGCTGTGAGCGGCGCGTGAAAGCGGACTGCCGTGCTCGTCCGAGAGCCCGGGGCATTGCTGGCTGTAGGAGCGACGGACCGGAGGACGTATGGCATTCAGGACGACAATCGATCGTGAGGTCCCGGTGAGTGCGCGCGACCTGATCGACCTGGTTCGGACGATCTCCGACGCCGCTCTCGCGCCCCGCGCCTCCTCGCATGAGGCAGTTGGGGGCTACGCTGGCGACGTCTTCCAGCTTGTCGCGCGCGCTGGTCTGACGACTTTGCCCATGCCGGAGGAGTTCGGCGGAGGCGGCGTCTCGTTCCCCGTCTACCTCCAGGTGCTGGAGGAGATCGCGGCACGGTGGGTGACCATTGCCCTGGGCATCAGCGTTCACACTCTCGCGTGCGGTCCCACCTGGCGGCACGGGACGCAGCAGCAGAAGGAGCGGCTCGCAGCCAACATCGAGGGTGGAATCGGCGCCTACTGCCTCTCCGAGGCCCATGCGGGTTCCGACCCTGCCGCCAGCCTGGCTCGCGCGGTGGCTTCCGGGGATGGCTGGGTGGCCACGGGTACGAAGGCGTGGATCACCAACGCCGGCCACGCCGAGTTCTACACAGCCTTCCTGCGGACTGGCGAGCCCGGTTCCCTGTCCTGCTTCGTCATCCCGGCATGCACGCCAGGACTCTCGTTCGGAGTGCCCGAGACCAAGATGGGTCTCAAAGGGTCACCCACGGCGACGGTGACCTTCGACGCAGCCTCGCTGCCCGGCGATGCGCTCATAGGGCGCGTGGGCCAGGGGCTCCCGATCGCGCTGGAGGCCCTCGACGCCGGCCGGCTGGGCGTTGCTGCGATCGCGGTGGGACTGGCTCAGTCCGCACTGGACTACGCCGTCGACTACGCCTGTGACCGTGAGGCATTCGGTTCCACGATCGTCGACCACCAGGGTGTCGCGTTCCTCCTTGCCGACATGGCGGCCGCCGTCGAGTCGGCGCGGGCCACCTATCTCGCGGCAGCGCGACGGATGGACCTGGGCAAGGTCTTCAGTCGTGAGGCGAGCATCGCCAAGCTGGTCGCGACCGACGCCGCGATGAAGGTCACCACTGATGCCGTGCAGGTGCTGGGTGGTGCCGGGTATGTGAGCGACCACCCCGTCGAGCGGTACATGCGCGAAGCCAAAGTCATGCAGATCTTCGAGGGAACCAACCAGATCCAGCGGATGGTCATCGGCCGCCACCTCGCGAAGTCCAGGTACGCCATGATCCCCAAGACCCAGACCGAGGCCCCCCTTCCTAGGCAAAGCAACTGAGCGTGGGCGGGAGATCGCTGCGATGGCACGTTTCGCGCGCGCCCGTCGCGGGGTGACTCGCAGGCGGCCACATGGGCGCACTTCTCGACGGCGCCCGCACCCGGTTCAGCCATCTGGCGGCACCTGCGCCGAGGCCGGGTTCGCGTGGGCGCCGATGCGCGCGTGATGCTAACCCGGGCCGCACACGGGAATCCCCTGGGGTTCACAGGGCCGGAACGCCCGGACCGGATCCCCACCACGGTCTGCGCGTTAGGGACCCGGGCACCCCGCCCCCATACCGTGAGGACCGCCCGTCGCATGCAGAACGCCGACCATCCGCACAACGTCATGATCCTCGTGCGCGCGTGGCTGCACCGCGACGAGCGCGACGACGCCGCCGCGGCGATTCTGCGCCTGGGCATCACCGGCACCGACGCGCTCCGTGAGACCCTGCTCGCCGCCACCGGGATGCTCGCCGGGCTGGCGACCCTGCACGCGGTCGACACCGACCGGCCGCTGGACGCGGTCCTGGACGACATCGAGCTGCTGGTCATGGCCGCCACCGACCCCGAGCTGCAGTGACCAAGACCTACGGCGCCCGCAGGCGCGCCAATGATGCGACTGCTTCGAGGATGTCGAGAATGTCGGACGTGCCGGCGCGGCCGAGTCGCGCCCGGGCGGCGCGTGCCGCTGCCGGGGTGCTGCTCGCCGTCACGGGCGTCGTCCTGGTCGCGCAGCTGATCCTGTAGACCTGAGGCAGCGCGGCGACACCCGCCCGGATCAGTGCGGTGGACCCACCGGCCAGGGGCGCGACGGCCGGTCCGGCGCCGCCACCATGGATCTCAGGCGCCGGCGGGCTCGAGGACGCGGTTCGCCTCGTCGACGTGCACGACCACGCGGTCGTGCGCAGCGGCTTCGGCCTCGTCGTACAGGCCGTACGCGAGCACGATCACGTGGTCGCCGGGCTGCACGAGCCGCGCGGCGGCGCCGTTCGCGCAGAGCACGCCGCTGCCGGGGTCGCCCTTGATGAGGTAGGTGACGAACCGGCTGCCGGACTCCACGTCGACAACGTGGACCTGCTCGAACTCCCGCGTTCCGGCCAAGTCCATCAGGTCCGCGTCGACGGTGAGCGATCCGATGTAGTGCTGGTTGGCATCGGTCACGACTGCTCGGTGGATCTTGGACGACAGCAGGGTCCTATGCACGTGTTCCTCCTTCGGCTGCACCGGCCTATGCCTGGCGCGCCGGTAGTGAACCCGGTGCTGGAACCCGGCCTGCGGCCGCCCCCTGCCCGGTGCGCCGCGGGCGTGAACCACCCTGGATCTAATGGAGGCCACCAACCCAGGGTGGTTCACTTGCCGGCAAGCACCCCGAGGTCGCCGAGCACCTCGAGACCGCCCGCGCGGACATCCTCGCGTTCACCGCGCTGCCCAAGGAGGTCTGGCGCCAGGTCTGGTCGAACAACCCCAAGGAGCGCCTTAACCGCGAGGTCCGGCGCCGCACCGATGTCGTCAGGATCTTCCCCGACCGCGGCTCGATCATCCGCCTCGTCGGAGCCGTCCTCGCCGAGCAGCACGACGACTGGGCCGAACGCCGCCGCTAGCTCGGCCTCGACGTCCTCGCCCGGTCTCAGCTGTCGAACGTCACGACCCTGGAGGTGACCGACGACCTGACCTTGCAGCCCTCACTCCCTGACCGCAGACGAAGGATCAAAACTCGTACACCACCTCAGAGGACTTGACCAGCGGTGGTCACCCGCGTGCAACGGCAGGGTTATATGAAGCGCGGTCGGCCCGGCCAGGAACCGGGTCACGCGCGCGGCGGACACAAGCCAGCGCCCTCGAAGCACGCAAAACGGTCAGGAGCGCCGACTTGGGTTGGCGCAATCGAACTCAGGGGAGGGTCATCTCGTTACTGAGTCGGTCGTTTCGGTAACTGTCCAACACAACCATCGACTCACTGTGCCGGACGCTCGGCATGGCCCACACCCCAGACAAGGCGTCCTTCAGTTGCTGATGGTCGCGGACCCTTACTCGAACGACCAGATCCCATCGCCCGGTCACCATGTCGATGGCGACGACCTCCGGCAGCTTCGCCAGAGCTTCCATTGTCTCGATGAGGCTCTGGTGTTGGGTCAGCTGGAGCCCCAACAGCGCCTCGAGCCCCAGCCCGATCGCGGCAGGGTCAACGTCCAACGTATAGCCGCGGATGACGCCTTGCTGCTGGAGCCGTTCGACGCGCTCGCGGACGGCGCCAGCGGACATGTCGATCTCTCGCGCCAGAGCACGATTCGATGCACGCGGATCACGGGAAAGCTCCCACAAGATCCGACGGTCGACGGCGTCGAGCGTCGGGGGGTGGGTGCCGTCCAACCGATTCCTCCAAGTAGCGCGGTCCGACGAGGACGCCTATGACCATACCGGCAGGTCGTCGCCGAGCGGGTGCGGCAGCTGTGCGCTCCGCGTCCTTGTTGATCAACGACGTCACCGCCTGATGATCATATGGTCATTGAGGTTGACATGTTCAGCGCAATCGGTCATTCTCATGGCCTTCAGGAGACCAATCGATCGAGACGGGTTGTGGCTGGGAGGTTCACGGATGGACGCGAACGAAGCCCTTGACGGGGCGATCGGAGGAGAGCACGAGCAGGTGGTCCTGTGTCGAGACGTCGAGTCCGGGCTCCAGGCTGTGATCGCGATCTACTCGACCGCTCTCGGGCCGGCGCTCGGAGGTACCAGGTTCTACCCGTATCCCTCTGCGGCGGACGCAGTGGCGGATGCACTCCGACTGTCGAAGGCCATGGCCTACAAGAACGCGCTGGCCGGACTTGATCATGGTGGCGGCAAGGCGGTCATCATCGGGGACCCCGCCTGCGACAAGTCCGAGGCACGCTTGCGGGCGTATGGCCGCTTCGTCGAATCTCTTGGCGGGCGCTACTACACCGCATGCGACGTCGGCACGGACAGCGCCGACATGGACATCGTGTCTCTCGAGACGAGATTTGCGACGGGTCGGACCGAGGCGAACGGTGGCGCTGGCGACTCGTCGGTGCTTACTGCGCTCGGTGTGTTCCAGGGGATGCGCGCGAGTGCGCAACACGTGTGGGGGAACAAAGAACTGAGCGGCTCTCGGGTCGGGATCGTCGGAGTCGGCAAGGTGGGAACGCATCTCACAGGCCTGCTACTCCAAGCCGGGGCCGAGGTGGTAGTCACGGACGTGAATGCGGACGCCGTCGCCCGAGTCCAAGCCAGCTATCCCGCGGTAGAGGTGGTCAGTTCCGAGGACGAGGTGATTCGATCGGGTCTCGACATCTACGCACCCTGCGCGTTGCGCGGTGCCGTCAACGACCAACTCCTCGGCGCACTCTCCGCCCGTGTCATCTGCGGCGGGGCGAACAATCAACTCGCGACACCGGAAGTGGAGGATCGTCTCGATGAGCGGGGCATCACGTATGCCCCCGACTACTGCGTGAACGCCGGTGGCGTGATCCAGGTTGCGGACGAGCTGCACGGCTTCAACTTCGACCGAGCACGAGCTCGTACTCTCAAGATCTACGACCGAACCCTCGAGGTGCTGGAGACGGCACGCGAGGAAGGGTGCGGCACCACTGCGGCTGCGAGCCGGCTTGCGGAGCGGCGCATGCGGGAGGTCAGCCGGGTGCAGCGCATCCGGCTCGGCGTAGCCTGAGATCCGAGCAACTCGTCGGGCGACGGCCGTGGGACGCGTAACCGACCACGGCATCGGCCAGCTAGGGCAGATGCTCTCGATGTCAGCGCGAGAACTCGCGGCGCGATGATTCGCCCGTGCCTTCGGTGTGTCGAGTCGCGCGCCCGGTGCCGACCGATTTTTTGCTGCGCAGCGAGCGAATACCTTGTCATGCTGACAAGACGGATGCTCGCGGTCTGACCGTCGGCGACCTTGCCCTCGAGCTACTGAGCCTTTTCGACCCTCTCGGCACCGGCTGATCCCGCCGCTCCAACCGTGCTCGCAGCGACAGGAAACGGAACACACTCATGCCAAAGACGACGGCCGACAACGCCGCGGACATCGACGAGACCACTCTGACCGAGATCGCCCGCCGCGTTCGCTGGCTCGCCGCCGCGATCGTCGATGCCGCTAACCGCGGCAGGCCCAATAGCAGCGGCGTGAAGGTCGGCGGCCACCAAGCGTCCTCGGCATCGATGGTCGAGATCATGACAGCGCTGTGGTTCAGCGAGCTCACTCATCTCGATCGGGTGTCCGTCAAGCCGCACGCCTCGCCTGTGCTGCACGCCATCAACTATCTCTTGGGCGACCTTGACGGGTCCTATCTGCCGACCCTTCGAGCCAAGGGCGGCCTGCAGAGCTATCCCAGTCGTATCAAGGACCCTGGCACGGTGGACTTCTCCACCGGGTCGGTGGGTATCGGTGCGACCGCTGCACTGTGGGCGGCGCTGGCCCACCGCTACGTCAAATCGCATTTCGCCACGGCACCCGACGCTGGGCGCTTTATCAGCTTGCTGGGTGATGCCGAGCTGGACGAAGGCGCCATCTGGGAAGCCATCGCCGACCCGATGGTGCCCCAGCTGGGTGAGCTGGTCTGGGTGGTCGACCTCAACCGCCAATCGCTGGATCGTGTGGTGCCCGACATCCAGATCGAGCGACTGCAGGGCATGTTCGCGGCCGCCGGCTGGGAGGTCGTCACCGTCAAGTGGGGCCGCGTTGTCAGCGAACTCTTCGAACGTCCAGGCGGTGCGTCGCTGCGTCAACGGCTGGAGATCATGCCCAACGAGGAGTACCAGCGCATGCTGCGAGCTTCGGTCGACGAGTTGCCGAGCCGGCTCCTCGGTGCAGATCCAGCGCCGGACCTGGCCGCTCTTGTTGCATCTCTGTCGGCGACAGAGCTCTCCGCCTCAGTCCGGGATCTGGGCGGACACGACCTACCGCTCCTCGTGGACACGTTCCGCCACTTGTCCACTGAACGTCCTTCGGTGGTGTTCGCCTACACCATCAAGGGGCGGGCGCTTCCCACCGAGGGTCATCCGAACAACCATTCCGCCCTCCTCAACGAGGCCCAGATGAACCGGCTGGCCGAGGAATGCGGCACAGACCTCGCCGATCCGTGGGCGGCCCTCGCGCACGGCACGCCGGCGCATCTGCTGTGCCAGGTCCGTGGCGCCGCCCTTCGGCGGCCGCCCATCACGCAGCCAACCATGCCAACGGTGCCGTTTAGCCTCGGACACGGGCATCGCAAGCCCATCTCGACGCAGGCGGTCCTGGGCCGGCTGCTGGCCGACCTGAAGCACGACGCGCCTGAGGTTGCTCGGCGCGTCGTCACGTGCAGTCCAGACGTCGCCTCATCGACCAACCTGGGAGGCTGGATCAACAAGACCGGGGTCTGGTATATGCGCCAGCGCCAGGACTGGTTCGTCGACGATGCCGAGCGCGTGCTCAAGTGGTCGGAGATCCCTCAGGGGCAGCACGTCGAGCTCGGCATCGCCGAGGTGAACCTCGTCTCGCTCCTCGGCGAGCTGGGAGCCACGTGGAGCCGATGGGGGGAACCTTTGATCCCCATCGGCACCCTGTACGACCCCTTCGTGAGCCGCGCATTGGAGCCCTGGTCCTACGGCATTTACGCCGGCGGACAGTCGATCCTCGTCGGTACTCCGTCGGGCGTAACCCTGGCTCCTGAGGGCGGAGCGCACCAATCCATCACCACGCCGTCGATCGGGTTGGAGCAACCCGGCTGCGTCGCCTGGGAGCCCGCGTTCGCCCACGACCTCGAGTGGACCTTCCTGCATGCCATGAACCAGATCGGCAGACCCGGAGGCACCTCCGCCTACTTTCGTCTCTCGACGCGCCCGCTCGACCCGGCCCTGGCGCGAGTGCCGGACCAGCCCGAACTGCTTGAACGTCGGCGTCAGCAGGCTACCGCGGGCGGGTACCGCATCACCTCGCACGACCCCCGCGATGAGTCGGTCGTTCTCGTGGGGGTGGGAGCGATCATGCCGGAGGTCATCAGCGCCGCGTCCCTACTCGAGGAGCAGGGCATCCTTGCTGGAGTCATCTGCCTGACCAGCCCCGATCTGGTTTTCCGTGCCCTTCATCAGCGTTCCAGCCGAGACAGCGGCCCGGGGAGTGCTGTCCTGGACGAGGTCCTCCCCGGTTTCGCGAGCGCGCCGATCGTGACCGCCCTCGACGGCCACCCCCACACACTGTCCTTCCTCGCGGGGGTTCGAGGTGACCGAATCCGTAATCTGGGCGTCAAGGACTTCGGGCAATCGTCGTCGCTCGAGGACGCGTACCGACTGCATCGGATCGACGCGGGCTCGATGGTGGACGCGGCGCTGTCCTTGCTGGGCCGATGAGACAGCCTGAGATGGCTGCCGGCGCCGCGCGCGCGAGCTCCAGGTGAGCCTTCCCGGGGATCACCATGTGCACAGTGAGTGGTCCTGGGACGCCCCGTCCGGCTCGATGCGCGAGTCGTGCAAGGCAGCGGCAGATCTTGGAATCTCAAGCATCGCCTTCACGGAGCACGTCGATCTTGTCTCATGGCGGCTGAATCCCACCACGCTTCATGAGGCGTCGGGTTCGGCGTGGTTGGCCGACGGCTCGTTGAGCCCTCCACCCCTAGACGTCAGGGGGTATCTACGCTGCATCGATCAATGCCGCGACGACTTTCCGGACCTCACAATCCTGTCTGGGCTGGAGATCAGCGAGCCTCACCTGTTCTGCGGTGCCGCGAATGAGCTCCTCGACGCTGCCAGACCGGACCGGGTTCTCGCATCCCTCCATACCCTGCCGTCCTCCTTGGCGCTGGGTTCCACGACCGGAGACGAGATGTCGTTGAGCTTTCAGCGGCTTCCCGCTCACGACGTGCTCCGCGAATATCTGAGGCAGGTGGCCCTTCTGGTCGACGGGTTCGAGCGTTTCGACGTCCTTGCGCACATCGATTATCCGCTCCGGTTCTGGCCGCACCAACGCGTGCAGCTCGTAATCACCGACTTCGAGGACGAGTTTCGCGCCTCCATGCGTGCACTCGCACAAGCTGCGGACGCTTCGCCTCGCACGATTCGGCGACACGCCGCGCGACGTATCGCCGCCCGCCCGAGCGGGGGAGGCGCGCTGAGCGAGCGTTGCGAGGTCGATGTCGAGACCGGTGAGATCAAGCCGGTCGTGACGATCGTGACCGACAACGGAGGACCGTTCCGATCGTTCCGGTTCGAGGCCTTCATCGCCGGCCGACCCGAGCTCGCGCACGTCCGGACCCGGGTCAAGACCCCCGTGCAGAACGGGTCACGCGAACGCGGCTTCGGCACCCTGAATGGAGCGCCATCATCCCCGGTGTCATGATCCTTCTGACCGTCGTGTCCATGAACGTCATCGGAGAGCGGTTGAGCGTCGCCCTCACGGGTCGCGAAGGGGGCGGCTCGTGAGCGGGGCGTCCGCAGCAGTCGAGCGCCCAAACCACCCGGCGCTGGAGGTGGGGTCGCTATCTTTGTCTCTCGATCGCCGACACGAGCAGCGACCGCTTCTCGACGGGATCTCGCTGTCAGTCGCTGCTGGCGAGACTGTCGGCCTCGTCGGCGAGTCGGGTTCGGGCAAGTCGCTCACATCGAGGGCTGCCCTCGGGCTGTTCCCTCTGAAGAGCACTCGGTCCGGAAGCGTGAAGGTCGACGGAGTCGAGGTTCTCGGCGCTCCGGCAGGCGTGATCGCCGACATCCGACGTCACCGCGCCGCCATGGTCTTTCAGGACCCTCGCGCTTCGATCAATCCCGTGCGCAAACTCGGGGACTTCATCACGGAGTCTTCGCGAGTGGCCGGTGCCAAGGCTTCCGAGTCCGAAAGCAGGGCCGTTCGGCTCCTCGACGAGGTAGGCATCCGGGAGCCGGAGCAGGCGATGCAGCGGTACCCCCAGGAGTTCTCCGGGGGGATGCTGCAGCGAGTAATGATCGCCGCGGCTCTCATGTGTGCACCCAAACTGCTGCTGGCGGACGAGGCGACCACGGCACTCGACGTCACGACGCAGGCGGAGGTGGTGAGCCTGCTCAAGCGGATGCAGCGCCTGCATGGCACCGGCACCTTGCTGGTCACGCACAACCTGGAGCTGGCGGCATCCTCCTGCGACCGCGTGTATGTCATGTACGCCGGCCGCGTGGTCGAGTCGGCGACCAGTGACGCACTCTTCGACGATCCGCAGCACCCGTACACCCGGGGGCTGCTCGCGTCTTCACCGTCCGTCCGGGGGCCGCGCGTTCCCATCCATCCCATTCCGGGCCGGCCGGTGGCCCTCGCGGATGCCGGGGAGGGATGCGCGTTCCGTGATCGATGTCCCAAGGCGGGTCAGGCTTGCCACCAGGCCGTTCCGCCGCTGGCGCCGAGCGGACGCACGGTGGCCGCCTGCTTCTTCCCCGGGGAAGTAGCAGCCTCATGACGATGCATGACCTTTCGAGCCGACAGCCAGACGACGATGTCGTGCTGCGCGTCGAGCACCTGCGCAAGACGTACGGGTCGACCGTCGCGGTTGCCGACATGTCCTTCGAGCTGCACCGTGGCGAGTCGTTGGGCGTAGTCGGCGAATCGGGGTCCGGCAAGTCGACGACCGCACGCATGGTCGTGGGGCTCGAGCTGCCCGACTCGGGCACAGTGGAACTGCCCGCCGTTCAGCAGGCCTCGCGGGACACGGGGCAACGACTGGCTCGGGCCCGCGCGGTGCAGATGATCTTCCAGGACCCGTACCAGTCGTTCGATCCGCGGCTGCGCATCGCCGATGCCATCGAGGAGCCTCTCCGCCTGCACTTCCAGATGTCTTCCAAAGAGCGAGAGGACCGCGTCGCTGAACTCCTCGAGCAGGTCGGTCTGACGGTTCGACAGGGCAGGGCGCAGCCGAGGGAGCTGTCCGGAGGAATGCGGCAGCGCGCCGCCATCGCACGCGCCCTGGGCATCAAGCCATCCGTCCTGGTTCTCGACGAAGCTGTCGCCGCGCTCGACGTATCGATCCAGGCGCAGGTCATCGCTCTGCTCAACCAGATCAGGGCTGAGGGCCAGGTGGCCTTCATCTTCGTGAGCCACGATCTCGGCGTGGTGCGATATATGACCGACCGTTCGATCGTCATGCGGCACGGTGACGTCGTGGACCGCGGTGAGACGGAGAGGCTGCTGGCCGACCCTCAGCACCCCTATACCCGCCTGCTCCTTGACTCAGTTCCGACACGGGGCTGGGACCTCGATCGCCTGGCTCAGGATCGCCGCGAGCTGGCGAGTCTGTCCGCCGACGTCGACCGTCGGAATGGAGGCTCCTGAGCCCCCCGACCACACGCGACACGAACGCGCGCGTTGGCCTGGTCTTCGAGGAGGCGTCCTCTGGCACGAGTCGCGACCTGAGTTCGGCCCGGTGATCGAACGCGACTTCCAGCTGGACTCCGGAACCGCGACGACGTCTCCTCAACCTGCCAGACGGCTATCCCATCTGCGGGCGGGCTGGTGCTCGTCGAAGGCGAGGGTCTGCATCCAGGTCAGCAGGTCGGCGGCGAGGGCGACGACTTCGATCCAGATCCTGTTCTGGTCGTAGCCGTGGAAGGGCAGGTTCCGCAGTCCGGTGTCCTTGAGGGCTCGGATGCGGTCCTCGCAGCGGGCGCGTTGCCGGTGGCGGATCTCGAGGTCGGGCAGCGTCCAGCCCGGGCCCTTGGTGTTGGTGGCGAAGCAGGTGATGCGCCATCCCTGATGGTCGGTCAGGTGCAGCTGCGCACCGGGGTGGGGACGTTCACGGCGGGCGATGACGCGCATCCCGGTGGGCCAGTGGCTCGGCCCGGGCCGCGACGCCCGGCGCTGGGTGGCCGGGGTCGGCAGCCACGCGGTGAGCTCGGCGACCTGCGCGCCCTCACGGGGTTCGCCGTCACCGTCGAGGGCGGCACGCCAGGCCCGTTCGGGGATCGCCTCGATCGCTGCTTTGACGGTGTCGTGCGCCTGGAACCCGATCGAGTACTCCAGGCCGAGGTCGGTGATCTTGTGCAGGAACACCTTCGAGCAGGCACCGGTGTCGGCCCGGACCAGGACCTGGGCGCGTTCGTGCTCGGGGAGCTGGGCCAGCGCGGTGTCCAAGGTCACGAGGTGGTCGGCGCTGTTCCACGGGGACGCCTTCCCCGGCCGCAGATCGATGCTGAGGGTCTCCCCGGTGCCGTGCTCGCCGTGGTCGACGAACGCACACATCGGCGCGAACCCGAACCCGCGCTTGAACGTCGGTTCGGCACCCTGCTTGTCCGAATGCGCGGTCACCAGCGTGGCGTCGATGTCCACGACCACTTGACCACCGTCGCGGTCGCCAGGCGCGCCGGCCAGCGGTCGGCGCCGCGCCCACACCGTGGCCCGCGCCGCAGCACGTGCCGCCCGGATCGCGGTGACCGCGGCGTCGGCGTCGCCGGCCAGCGACGCGAACAGCCGCGACACGGTCGGGTCCGAGGCGACCAACCCGAACACCGCTGGCTGCGCCCGCACCGCCGCCAGGTCGGCCAGGCAGTCACCGCCGAGCGCGACAGCGGTCGCGACATCCAGGAGCACCTTGCCCGGGTCGTGCACGCCACGATCGCGGCGCCACGGCGACAACGCCGCGGACAGACCGCGGTCCAGGCCTGCGACCCGCGCCGCCTCCCGCAGCAGCAACGCACCCGAGGACGACACCAGCGACTCGCGGCCGGCATCCAGAACCAACGACGGAACCTGGTTAGGCTTCACCTACGGAGTGCCTTCCGCTCGGCAGACTTTGGACCTTCGCAAGCCCAAGTTTCCCAAGCAGGACAGGCACTTCCGTACTTTCAGCCCCCGTGTCGGACACCAATCGGTGAAACCTCGAGGTTAGCGGGTCACTCCGCCCGTCCGGTTGGTGTCGGGTGAGCGACCAGGCCGGGCCGACGGATCATTATCAAGACAGCCCGAAGGCGTCAGCCGGAACTTCGAGTCAGACCCGACCAAGACGCTCACCCGCACGCTGCCACCCATCGGAACACCCGTCGAGAGCAGCAGAACCATCCTTGCTGCCGGTTCCGCCTTGAAGCGATGCAGAACGAAGCCTCTGTGTGTCAAGCGGCGTCGGTTGTAGCCTGCTTGCGGAGCCCGGGAACTGACCTCTCCGAAGTGCTGGCCGCAGGGGTTTGGCCAGCCGCGCTGGATTCATGAGTCGCCCCCATTTGTCGTCCCGGGCTCCGCTGCGCGTCCGCGACGAGGGTCGCGTAGATCTTGTCGGTGATGTGTCGTTTGAGGGCGCGGCGGGCTTCGCCGCGGGTCTTGCCCTCGGCGAGTTCGCGGTCGTAGAGGTCGCGGCCGGGTCCTGGGTGGCGCATCTGGGTGATCGCGACGCCGTGGATCGCGGAGTTCAGCTGCCGGTTCCCCCGGCGGGACAGGCGGTGGCGTTCGACCTCGCCTGAGGACGCCTCGATCGGGGCGGTGCCGGCGTAGGAGGCGTAGTGCCCTCGAGTCGGGAATCGTCCGACGATCCCGGTGTGACCGATGATCTTCGCCGCGGTCACCGCTCCGACGCCGGGGATCTCGGTCAAGGTGGTGCCGCTGGCCTGCACCGCGTCGGCGATGCGGCAGCGTCGGCGACCAGGCGAGCGTCGAGGCGCTTGATGTCCTCGAGCAGCTCACGGGCGAGGTCCTTGCGGATCGCGTCGACGTCAGTCGTCGGGCGGATCCGGCGCAAGATGGTCGCGGCCTTGTCCGCCGAAAGTGACTGCGGCGCCCCACCTTCGACCAGTTCCGCGAGCAACCCATGCAGCCGGGTGACCGCCTGGGTCCGCGCAGCGACGAGCTGTCCCCGTCGGTCGGACAGCAACCGCAGACCACGGCTGAAGTCCTCGATCGAGACCTCCACGAGGTTCGGGTTGTGCAACGCGACGATCGCGACCGCGCGCGCGTCATGCGCATCGGTCTTGCGGCCGGAACGCCCCGATAGGACCCGGACCCGCGTGGACAGCGCCGGTGGCACATCGAGGACCCGCTCACCGCGGGCGACGAGCTGCTGGGCCAGCATGCGCCCCACGCCGGCAGCCCCCTCGACCGCCCAGACCCGCGCGGGCCACTCGCTCGCGAACGCGAGCAGCCGATCCACCTGCCGTCGGCTCGACTCGACCCGGACCGACTTGATGACCGTCTCGTCGGCGCTGATCGCGACCGCGGTATGTGACCCCTTGTGAGGGTCGATCCCGATGACCTGCATCCGCCTGCTCCAACCATCCGAAGGGGAAGGGAACGCGGCGGAACAATCCCGGTGGGAGTGGCCAAGCCTCTGTTGAGTCACGCCGCGGTGGACGCCGTCGGGCAACAGTTCGTTAGCAGGCCAGCAACAGCAGGCACTTCGCGAGTCAACCCAGCGACGTCCCGGACGCTACGACCACACAAGCTCAGCGACCAGCCCGAAGTTCACCACCGGGCACTTCGCTCTCGCCCGAAACGACGTCCAGCGAAGTCAGCCCAGCCCGGTGAGCGCGTTCCCGAGTGCGACCAACTGCTCGGTGGTCGCGCCACCGGTGCCGACGATCTTCACGTTGAACTGCCCCGACGCGAATACCAGGGTCACGCGCGGGACCCCCTTCTCTTGATCTGTGATCGCGGTGCCAACGACTCCCGCGACCTGCGGGTGACTCGACGCCTTGCGACCTCCGATGACGACCTTCTCCGGCTGCATGATCGGGAAGTTCCCAACCAGCACCGTGACTTCCGGACCGGTTGGCGTTCCGCCGACGACGTTGCCGCTGGAATCAGTCGACGTCTCTTCGGGCTTGGCGGCTAGCAAGAACGCGCGCGCCCAGTAGTCCGCGCCTCCCTCCATCGTCGTCAGCCGGGGACCGCCATCCGGAAACCGGCGATAAGGGAACCCCGGGGCAGGGTCGGGGAGCGCCACGGCCGTGAGCGCGACCTCGATGCTGCTCGCGGTGGTCGGCGTTGAGCTGGCGGAGGGTGACACCGTGGCGCTGGGGCCGGCCGCGGTCGTGACGCGCGGGGTTGTCGTGCCGTTGAGGTTGCTAGCCAGGGTCGTGCCTGCCAGGACGACGACGCCAGCACCGACGACGGCTGTCGCGCCAGCGGCGGCCCGGCGCCGGGCTCGTGCCCGATGGCCGCGCCGCACGATGTAGTCGCAGTCGAGACGCTGGACCGGGCCGTCGAGTCCTGCCTCGGCGAACAGTTGGTTCAAGTCGATGCTCATGACATGCCTTCCGTTGCGTGGCTGGGGGCGTGAGATGTGGCCGATGCATCCGTGTAGCCGCTCGTTTCGAGCTGGATGCGGAGTGCGTCGATGCCGCGGGACAGACGGCTCTTGACTGTTCCCGCAGGTAGGTCGAGGACCCGAGCGATGTCGTCGACCGCCAGGTCGTCGATGTAGCGCAGCACGAGCACCGCGCGCTGCTGACCCGGAAGCGTTGCCAGCGCCGCCGCCAGGGGGCCGTCTCGGCGCTCGACGCTCTCGAAGGCCTCACGTGCCTTGGGGTCGGTGCGTTCGGGCACGGCCTCGGTGACGTGCTGCTGACGCCAAGGGCGGCGCTTCTCGTCGATCAACTTGTGGACCAGGACGCGGCTTGCGTACGCGTCGACGTTGTTGCCGCGGGCCACTCGTGGCCAGGTCGTGTAGAGGGAGATCAGGGCGTCCTGGACGAGGTCGTCGGCGGCGTGCCAGTCCCCACAGAGGAGATAGGCCCGTCTCCGAAGACCCGGGGCGCGCAGCGACACCCATTCGCGGAATCCGGCCTCGTCGGGGCTTGGTCCGCCCGGTCGTGGCTGATCACTCGCACTGCTCAACGGAACCGTCCCCCTCGCGTGAAACCTACGTCGAAGGGCTAAGCGAGACGAGCCTGGCCTTTCGTTCCCGCCATGACGCCTGCGCAGTCTGAGGCGGCCTCCGCGACGGTCCGGCTCCGGTTCACGCCGAGCGAGAATGATGCTCCTAGGTTCGTCAAGCAAGGAGCTCGCGGGGTAGGTCGGGGAAGAGTTCGCGGGCGATGTAGCGCTTGAGGCATCTCATGACCTCGCGCTTGGACAGGCCTTCCTTGGTGCGGCGTTCGACGTAGGCCTTGGTGTCGGGGTCCCAGGACATGCGTGTGAGGGCGATGCGCCAGAGCGCGGAGTTGGCTTGCCGGTCGCCGCCGCGGTGGAGCCGGTGCCGGTTCTGGGTCTTGCCGCTGGTCGCGGGAATCGGTGCCGCGCCGCAGAGCCGGGCGAAGGTCGCTTCGCTGCGCAGCCGGCCGGGGTTGTCCCCGGCCGCGACGAGAAGGGCGGCGGCGGTGTCCGGTCCGACGCCGGAGTGGGCGAGCAGCGCCGGTGCGGTCGCGGTGACGATCGGGCGGATCAGGGCCTCGATCTCAGCGATCTCCGTTTCGAGGTGGTGGACCCGGCGGGCCAGGGCCCGCAGCGTCGTCTTGGTCGCCGCGGTGACGTCGCCTGCGGCTCCTGGGCGCATTGCGGCGCAGGCCTCAACCAGCACCGGGGTCGGCAGGGCGCGGAGCCGGTCGCGCAGCTCGTCGGGGGCGGTGCAGACCAGCGAGTGGATCTGGTTGATCGCCTGGGTGCGGGCCTTGTGGGCGCTGATCTTCGCAACGCGCAGATCACGAATCGCCTCGACGTTCCCGTCGCGGGTCTTCGCTGCGCCGTTCGCGGTCCCGCCGAGCGCGGCCCGTGCCGCGCTGATCGCGTCGATCGTGTCGGACTTGCCCGACAGGCGGCGCTTCTGCCGGTTCGGGCGGTCGACCTCGACCACTGGGACACCGTGACGGTGCAGGAACCGCGACAAGCCTGCGCCGTAGCTGCCCGTTCCCTCGACCCCGACTAGCTCGACCTGCCCGAATGAAGACAGCCACTCCAGCAGCTGCCGATAGCCGGCCGTGGTCGTGGGGAACGACGCGGTCCCCAGAACCCCGCCGACGTCGTTGAGCGCGGCAGCAACATGCACCTCCAGATGCGTGTCGACACCACCGGTGATCCTTGCCATCGTGTCCATGTCAGCCTCCACCCTTCGCCGGGAACGGTTGACACCGCGCCGGCCGGGACGGCGGACAAGACAGCAACGGGCCTGGTTTCGGCAGGCTCCTAGTAGGTCAATCCGCCCGTCCGGTTGGTGTCGGGTGAGCGACCAGGCCGGGCCGACGGATCATTATCAAGACAGCCCGAAGGCGTCAGCCGGAAACTTCGAGTCAGCCCCGACCAAGACGCTCACCCGCACGCTGCCACCCATCGGAACACCCGTCGAGAGCAGCAGAACCATCCTTGCTGCCGGATGGGCGCAACCCTGTGACCTGCGGAAACGTCATCAAGGGTCATTCTCCACCACCCCCGATCACCCCCTCGAACCAACTCGTAATGGGTCGCGGCTGGCAGGCGGCCCGCGAGGCAGATCGAACCGCTTTCACGGAGGCCCCCTTGCCCGACGCCAGCGCAGTCGTGTCGTGTCAATGATCCGCGCATCTCCTTTGGCGGTCCTGGTCCAAGGTCGCCGGTCGGTGGTCTACTGGCGACGCGACCGAGCCCAGGTCCCCACTCGGTCTGAGAGGAGAGAATGTGGCTGCCGGATTCACGTACAAGCGCTGTTCGTGTGCGCCCGTTGTTGGGCCCTCCGGTAAGGCGCTGGCCTGCAAGCGCAAGCACGGCAGCTGGTACTTCGCTGCGGAGGTGCGTGACGCACTTGGGAGGCGTCGACAGGTTCGCCGAGGGGGATTCCCCACGCAGGCGGATGCGCAGGCGGCGCTAGTCGAGTTCGCGCAGGCGGCGAACGCCGGTGGTTGGACGGACGATCGAAGTCAGACAGTGGACGAGTACCTTCGGGACTGGCTCAGCAGCAAGGTCGCCAATGGCTTGCGGGCAACCACGGAACGCAGTTACCGCATGCACATCGACCGTTACATCAGCCCTGTGATCGGTGGCGTGCGCCTGCGCGACGTCAGACCTCCGCACGTTGAGCGGGTGCTCAGATCCGCAGCCACGTCGAAAGCCATCGGCAAGACACCGGGTCCCGCGACGATCCGCCGCATCCACGCGACCATGCGCTCGGCGTTCGCCAGCGCCAAGAGGCAGCGATACCTTCCCTACAACCCCGCCGTGGATGTCGAACTGCCGAAAGCCTCTCGCCCCAGGGTTCAGCCGTGGGAGCCTGAGGAGCTCGGCAGATTTCTCGACCAAGCCGCCAGGGACCCGCTGAGCGCGCTCTTCGAGGTCGCCGCGTTCACGGGTTTACGGCGAGGCGAGTTGCTGGGCCTGCAATGGGAGGACGTCGACGCTGAACGGTCGCGGCTCATAGTGCGACGCCAGATCGTCCAGCTCGGGCACGAGACCAGAGTCGGTCCTGTCAAGACCTCGAGCGGGCAGGACCGAGTCGTGGACCTCGACGCGGCAACCATCGCTGCTTTGCTGGCCCATCGGCTGCGGCAGGAGCAGCAGAGCGCGGTCCTCGGCCCGGGATGGGCCGATTCCGGTCATGTCTTCACGCGGAACGACGGCTCGACGCTGGACCCGCACTGGGTGACTAAGCGCTTCCGCGAACTGTGTGTCGACGCCGGCGTGCGCCCGATTCGGTTGCACGACCTTCGCCATGGTCAGGCCAGCCTCATGCTGGCGGCGGGCGTGCCCATGGCTGTGGTGAGCAAGCGGCTTGGGCACAGCTCGCTCGCGATCACGTCCGACACCTACTCACATCTCCTGGAAGGTGTCGGTCAGCAGGCCGCGACCGCTGCCGCGGCTCTGGTGCCACGCGGCGACCTTCGAACACAGAATGAACACACAGCCCTCAAAAGCGGCGCCGCTCGTGGCCGGGCAGAGGGCAACGCTGCAGGTCAAACGGGTGGGCCGCCTGGGGATCGAACCCAGAACCCGCGGATTAAAAG
>JBFWSN010000014.1:0-55246 GCA_050248355.1 Dehalococcoidia bacterium | reverse complement strand
TGCGGGATGTGGGCGCCGTACCGACGGGCTGTCTTGTTCTGCACGGCCCCGTCGGGGGGGACGAGCACGAGCAGCCGCAGCGGCTTCAGATCGCGCTGCGGCTGCACCAAGTCGCCGCGGCCGGTGCACCGGGCCGCGCCGCAGTGGAGGAAGAACGGGACATCCGAGCCGAGGGTCGCGGCGACCTCGGCGAGGCGTTCGAGCGACCAGTTGAGGCCCCACAGGACGTTCAGGCCTCGGAGGACGGCTGCGGCGTCAGAGGAGCCTCCGCCGAGGCCGGCGGGCGCCGCGATGCGCTTCGAGACCTCGATGCGGACTGCCGGCTCGTGCCCGGCCGCGGCGGCGAGCGCGCGTGCCGCGCGCCCCGCGAGGTCATCGGCGGGATCGATGCCCCTCGCCTCCGGTCCGGTGAGGGCGACCTCGAGGGCGGGCGCGGGCGAGAGGCGGACGCCGTCCGCGAGATCGATCGTGGTCATGACGGTGTCAATGTCGTGATACCCATCGGGGCGGCGGGCGGTAACCTCGAGGGCGAGGTTGATCTTCGCAGGGGCGAGCAGGCGCAGGGCGTGCACGGCGGCGCCTAGTCCAGGTTCAGCGCGCGCGGGTGGCGGGCTTCGACGATGTCGAAGAGTCGCCGCCAGTCGGCGAGATCGAGGTGCTGCGCGCGCACCATCACGTCGATCGCCGCCGCGTCGAGGAGCTCGCGGGCCGCGGCGTCCGGCATGCCGAAGGAGTTGCGGATCGCGTTGTGCAGCTGCTTGCGCGGCTCGGAGAAGCCGGCGCGCAGGAGATTGAAGAACCTCGGGAGGCGCTCGCGGGGGAGCGCGGGCTCCGGCAACCGTTCGATGCGGACGGCGGCGGACTGCACTTTCGGCGGCGGCCAGAAGGCGGACGGCGGGACATCGAAGAGGGGCTGCGGCGTGCCGTAGCACTTGATGGACATCGAGAGCAGCGACTCGTGGCCAGGGCCGCCGACCATGCGGCGGGCTACCTCGCGCTGGACGAGCACCACGATGCGTTCCGGCGGGGGATCGGCCTCGAGGAGGCGCCGCACGACGGGCTGGGTGATGTAGTAGGGGAGGTTGCCGGTGGCGACGTAGGGGGGCGCGGCGTCGCACTCGGCGAGCAGCTCGGCGGGGGCGTAGTCGAGGACGTCGGCAGCAACGATGCAGACGTTCGGGTGGGCGGCAAGGCGTCGGCGGGAGAGAGCGGCCAGCTCCTCGTCGAGCTCGACGGCGACGACGTTGCCGGCGCGTGGCGCGAGCTCCTCGGTGAGCCCGCCGGGGCCGGCGCCGATCTCGAGGACGGTGTCGTCAGCGGTGAGCAGACACGCTTCGGCGATGTCGCCGAGGATGAACTGGTCGAGGAGGAAGTGCTGGCCGAGCGCCTTGCGCGGCGTAACGCCGAGCCGGCGCAGGGCCTCGGGAGGCGATACGAAGGCAGGCCGCTGGACGCGACCGGCGCGCTTCGTCACGAATCGACTCGACGGGTGTAGAGAGATGCGTAGTGTGGTCGTGCCCCGCCGTCGAAACGATCCACGGGCTTGCCTCCGTCAGCCAGCTCAAACCCGGCGACCCTGCGGCACCCGATGCGACCGACGTACCGCTGCTTCCTTCCGGACCTGACGGGGTTGGCCGGGCATCGCCGCGCAGGACCAGGCTCTCAACACCGCTTAACGGTGGCAGTCCCCAGGTGCCGATCCTCAGACGGGCCTTCAGCCCCGCTAGAGCGGATTGCGGGTACAGGGCACCGCTAGCTCCCCACCTAGCACGACCACCTCGATCGTACGCGTGAGCCGAAGCGGGCGTCAAAGCCGGGCGCGGAAGGCGGACGCGGAGCCCAGCGGGAGCGAAGGCGAGCCTGGATGTAGCATGCGCATTCGGGTGGCGCGGACGTGGCGTGCCAGGACGGAGCAGACTCGGATGCGGATCCTCTCGGTCGGACGTCCCCTGGCGCATCCGACGATCGACAACCACACGATCTTCAACGCGCCCGCGTTCTCCGACTACGAGGCGGTCGTGCTCGACCCGGGAGGCATCCTCGAGACCGTCCGCGAGGCGGTGGACGGGACCGCGGAGTTCCGGACCTACGGCGACGAGCCGGTGGTGAACGGGGCGACGACGCCGACCTCGATGAGCGTAGGGGAGGTACTGCGCCGGCGGCGCGCCGAAGTGATGCGGTGCCTCGAGCGGGGCGGGGTGGTGGTGGTGTTCCTGTACCCGCAGGCGACGCTGCCGGACGTGATCGGCTTTACGGGTGCGGACCGCTACTGGCTGCTGCCGGCGCCCGCCGGGCTCGCCTGGGCGCCGCCCGCGATCCAGTGGGGCGAGGGCGCGGTGGTCGCGACGACCGACCACGGACACGCGTTCGCGCGGTTCTTCGATGCGGCGGGCAGCGACCTGCTCTACCGCGCGGTGTTCGACGAGACGGCTCCGGGGTTCGCCGGCGCAGGGCGGGTGTTCGCCCGGTCGGGCGGCGGCCACCCTGCTGCCGCCGAGTTCGCGGTCCTCGGCGGGACGGTGGTGTTCCTGCCGACGCCCCGACGGCGCAGCGGTGAGCAGGCGTATGCCCTCGGCGCAGCGATCGAGGAAGCCGTGCGCGACCGGCTGGGGCGCGCCGATGCGGCCGAAGGGGCTCCTTTCTGGCTGGAGCAGGAGTCCGTCCCGGGGCTCGCGGAGCTGGCGCTGAAGGCGGAGGTCGCGCGGGAGCGCGCGCAGCTCGCCGAGGAACAGGCGCAGGCGGCAGAGCGCGAAGCGGGCGAGCTCGGGCGCGTGCGCGAGGTGCTGTGGCGCGAAGGCCGGCACTCGTTGGTGCCGGCCGCCATCCGGTGCTTCGAGCTGCTGGGATTCCGTGTGTGGCCCGGCGACGACGTCGTGCTGCGGTGCGACGAGGGTGACCTGTTACTCGAGGTCGAGGGTGCTTCGGGGACTGTGGGGATGGCGCCGCACTACCGGCTGCGAGGACGCCTCGATGCGGCGCTGGCGGAGGGCCGCGTCGAGCGCGGCCTGGTGCTGGTGAACGGCGAGCGGACGACGGCGCCGCAGTACCGCACGGCCCCGTACCTCGACGCGCTCCGGGTGGCCTCCGAGGCCTCGCGCTACGCGCTGCTCACCGCGCCCGAGCTGTTCCGTGCGGCAATGCTGGCATACGAGGTGGCGGAAGGCGACGTGCTGTCCTCCTTGCGGCGACGGCTGCTCGAGACGGACGGCGTGGTGACCCTCGGCGGGGAGTAGCCGCTCGCGGGTCGGATAGCGCGATGCTCAGCCGTGCAGACGGTAGAAGCGGAAAAAGTCGTTCTCGATGGGGAGCGTCTCCACGTCCTCGAAGCCGGCGTCCAGCGCGTACCGGCGCAGCGTTGAGGGACGCATCACGGTGCCCGTGGCCGCGCTCGGGGAGTGCGACATGGAGTCCGGCAGGCAGATGAGAATGCTGTAGCCGTACATGAGGCGCTCGACGGCGTCTGCGGGGGCGCTGAACTCCTCGGCGACGCGCTCGTCCATCACGATGACCGTGCCGCCGCCGCCCGCGAGCCTGCGCATCGTGGCGAGTACCTCGACGGGTCTCGGCATGTCGTGGATGCACTCAAACGCGACCACCAGGTCGTAGTAGCCGGCTGCCTCGGCGGCGTCCTCCTCGTGGAAGTGCACACGCTCGGTGACGCCGGCTTCGGCGGCGTTGCGGCGGGCAGCCTCGATGGACGGAGCGTCCAGGTCGAAACCGTCGACGGTCACGTGCGGGAACGCCCGCGCGAGTGCAATCGAAGACCACCCCATGCCGCAGCCGATGTCCGCGATGCGCGCCTGCTCTGCGCGCAGGCGCTCGTACAGCTCGGGCACCTGAGCCAGGTAGTCGTGCGCGAGCTGCTGCACGAACATCGGGCGGTTCGCGTCGCCCTGCGCCTCGCGCATGTCGGACCCGAAGGCGTCCCAGGAAACGCCGCCGCCGGTGCGGTACGCCTCGAGCAGCCGCGGGGCCTGGATGCCCGCCGCGGCGATCAGGCGGGCGAAGGGGGCGAAGTAGGACAGGCTCTCGACGCCGGTGAGGACCTCGGCGTGACCGGTGGGGAGGGCGTACGTCCGGCGGTGGGGATCGCGCTCCTCGGAGGCCTCCAGGATGCCATCGACGGCCTGCTGCTCCAGCCACTCGCGGGCGTAGCGCTCGTGGATGCCGGCGCGGGCCGCGAGGTCCGCTGAAGTCGCGGGACCGCCCTCCGACAGAGCGCGGTAGAGGCCGAGGCGGTCGCCGAGGAAGACGCTGAACGTGGTGATCGTGCCGAGGAGGTCTTCGAAGAGACGTTCCACCAGGTCAGTAGCCTGCTGCTGCGGGTCGCTGGTCATGTCCTGCTCCTTTCCTGGCCGTTCGCCCACCTTGGACGCGGTAGGGCCCGGCGCGAGGCCGCAGCTACTCGAGGGCGCGGTGCACCTCGGTCGGTGCGGCGTAGTCGACGCCAGGGACGGAGAAGCCGAAGAGCTGCTCGAAGTCGCGCTTGTAGCCGGCGTAGTCGCTGACCTCGGTCAGCGTCTCCGTTGTGATCGCATCCCAGATGCCGGCGATCTCGGCCTGGAGATCGGGCTGCATCTCCCAGTCATCGAGGCGGATGCGACCTTCCTCGTCGACCGGCGGGGCATCGAGGTCGAGACGGTCGCGGAACAGGCGCACGATCTGCTCGATCGTGCCCTCGTGGGTGCCGTCCTGCTTCATGAGCTTGAACGCGATGCTCATATAGAGCGCGACCGCGGGGATGGCCGCGGACGACTGGGTGACCACGGCCTTGTTGATGCTGACCCACGCGGCGCCCCCGCAGCGCTCGGCGAGCAGCGCGTCGAGTGAGGCGGCGGTCGCCTCGAGGTGCTCTTTGGCACGCCCGATGGTCCCCGAACGGTAGATGGGGTAGGTGACCCCGGGGCCGATGTACGAGTAGGTAACGGTGCGGCAGCCGGGGGCGAGCAGACCAGCGTCGGCGAGGGTGTGCAGCCAGGCGGACCAGTCCTCGCCGCCCATAACTTTCACAGTGGCCTCGACCTCGTCATTGGTTGCGGGACCGATGGTGGTCTCGACGACGGCGTCGTTGCGGAGGTCGATGGTCTTTCCCGTGTAGGGAGCGCCGATGGGCTTCAGGACGCTGCTCCAGACCGTGTCGCTGTCCGCGTCGCGACGCCTCGGCGCGGCCAGTGAGTAGACGACGAGGTCGAGCGGGCCGAACTCGGCCTGCAGGGCGGCGATCGCCTCCCGTTTCACGTCGTGCGAGAAGGCGTCGCCGTTGATGGTGCGTATCAGACGGCCCTCCTCGCGAGCCAGACGATGCGCCTCGGCGAGGTTGTACCAGCCGGCGGAGCCGGTGCGGTCCTCGGTGGACTCGCGCTCGAAGCAGACGCCGAGGACGTTTGCGCCCAGGCCGAAGCCGGCGCAGAGCAGGCTCGCGAGGCCATAGCCCGTGCTGGAGCCTATGACCAGCACGTTGCGGTAGCGCCCGGTGGTGCCATCGAGGCTGCGGGCGACCTCGACCTGGCGGCGGACGTTCTCGGCGCAACCGTCGGGGTGGGCGTTCGTGGCGATGAAGCCCCGGATGCGCGGGGAAACAACCTGCTCAGACAAGCGCTGGCCTCCAATCCGGACGTACGGTAGCAGCAAGCCCGGAGGTGGGTCGATGGTGGCGGGGATACCGTCGATCCGTGCGAGGTGGCACAATCACGGCGCGAACACGGCAGGGCAGGGGGATAGCCATGCAGTGGCGGCTACGCAGTGCGCTGATTGCCTCGATGGCCGCGATGACGATCGTGGCGTGCGGCGGCGACGACGAGCCGGGCGACCCGGCGGTATGGGCGGCGGGCATGTGCACCGCCCAGCAGACGTTCCTGACGGCAATCATCGAGTCGCGCGACGACCTCGACCCGACGGCGCTCGAACTCGGCGAGCGGAAGGAGCGGGCCGCGCGGCTGGGCGATATCGAGGCGGCAGCGGCGCGGCAACTGGCGGACGACCTTGAGGCGCTGAACCCGCCGGAGGGCGCGGAGGAGTACCACAAGTCGCTGGTGCAGCAGGCGAAGGACACGGCGAAGGCGGTCGAGACGCAGGTCGCGGCGATCGAGAAGGCGACGACGGCGCAGCAGATTGCCGTTGCGAACGCGGAGGCGCAGTTTGAGACGCGAGGCGCGGCCCAGGAAGTGCAGGCCAGCGCCGTGTCGCTGTCGGATGAGCTGATCGAAGTGCTGCTCAGCCAGGAGGCCTGCGGCCGCGCACCGATCCCGGGAGAGCCGGAGCAGCCGGAGCCTACTCCCGCAGCTTAAGGACGGCCATGAACGCCTCCTGGGGCACCTCGACGGAGCCGAGCATCTTCATGCGCTTCTTGCCGGCCTTCTGGGCCTCGAGAAGCTTGCGCTTGCGGGTGACATCGCCGCCGTAGCACTTGGCCAGGACGTTCTTGCGCATGGCGCGGACGGTCTCGCGAGCCACGATGCGACCCCCAACGGCGGCCTGGATGGCAACGTCGAAGAGCTGGCGCGGGATCAGCTCCTTGAGCGCCGAGATGAGCTTGCGACCCTGCGCGGCAGCGTTCTCAGAGGGGACGATCGTGGAGAGCGCGTCCACGGCGTCGCCGTTCACGAGCACGTCGAGCCGAACGACGCGGGCCGGTACGTAGCCGTGGAACTGGTAGTCGAGCGAGGCGTAGCCCTGCGTGCGTGACTTTAGCTGGTCGTAGAAGTCGACGAGGATCTCGGAAAGCGGCGCGAGGTACTCGGCGAGCACGCGCTGGTCGCCTTCCTCGCCGCCGCGGTCGAGGTACTCGAGTTTCTCGAAGCGCCCTCGACGGTCCTGGACGAGCTGCATCACCTGGCCGAGGTAGCGCGATGGCGTGGCGACGGTGATGCGCATCCATGGCTCGCGGATCTCGGCGATCTCGTTCGGCACGGGGAGGTCGGCCGGGCTATCGATGACGATCTCGCGGCCGTCGGTGCGCGTGATTTCGTACTCGACGGAGGGGGCGGTCGCCACGAGGTCGAGACTGAACTCGCGCT
The DNA here is from genome assembly GCA_050248355.1 of Dehalococcoidia bacterium. GTDB lineage: Bacteria > Chloroflexota > Dehalococcoidia > UBA2979 > UBA2979 > JAIBBD01. The sequence continues at coordinate 48,230 of JBFWSN010000014.1, read as the reverse complement.
CGAGGCGTTCCTGGATGATTTCCATGTGCAGGAGGCCGAGGAAGCCACAGCGGAAGCCGAAGCCGAGCGCGGCCGATGATTCGGGCTGCCACTGCAGCGAGGCGTCATTCAGGCTCAAGCGTTCGAGGGCGTCGCGGAGGTCGGGGTACTGATTGGGGTCGGTGGGGTAGATGCCGGCGAACACCATGGCCTTCGCGGGGCGGTAGCCCGGCAGCGGCTCCTCGGCGCCGTGACGCTCGTAGGTGACGGTATCGCCGACGCGGCTGTCATGGACGCTCTTGAGGCCGGTGGCAACGTAGCCGACCTGTCCAGGGCCAAGTGACGCGACAACCTCCATGGCGGGGCGGAAGCAACCCACTTCGATCGGTTCGAAGCGGGTGTTCTGTTGCATCAGACGAAGGGGCTGGCCCGCCTCGATCGTGCCGTCGATGACGCGGACGTAGACGATGACGCCCTTATAGGCGTCGTACTTCGAGTCGAAGACGAGGGCGCGCAACGGCGCGTCCGGGTCGCCCTGCGGCGGCGGAATGCGCTCGACGACGGCCTCGAGGATGTCCTGAATGCCGAGGCCGCTCTTGGCTGAGGCGAAGATCACGTCGTCGGGCGTGAAACCGATGACGTCGATGACCTCCTGTGCGACGCGCTCGGGTTCGGCTGCAGGAAGGTCGACCTTGTTGACGACGGGGACGAGCGTGAGGTCGAGGTCGAGCGCCTGGTAGACGTTCGCCAGGGTCTGCGCCTGGATGCCCTTCGTGGCGTCCACAACGAGCACGGCGCCCTCGCAGGCGGCGAGCGCGCGGGAGACCTCGTAGCCGAAGTCGACGTGGCCGGGGGTGTCGATGAGGTTCAACTCGTAGCGTTGGCCGTCGCTGGCCGTGTAGGGCATGCGTACGGCCTGCGCCTTGATGGTGATGCCCTTCTCGCGCTCGAGGTCCATCGAGTCGAGCAGTTGCTCCTGCATGTCGCGCGCATCGACGGCGCCCGTCGACTCGAGCATGCGGTCGGCGAGCGTCGACTTGCCATGGTCGATGTGGGCGATGATCGAGAAGTTGCGGATGCGGGAGTCGGGCACGTATCCATCCTACGGGTGCGCGTCGCTGGGCGCTCGACGGGAAAACGAATCGCGCCCTCGCGGGCGCGATTTCGTGTGCTGCGGACGGGAGGGGACTTATGACTCGTACACCCACCCGGCCTGATCGTTCCCGACGCCGATCGAGGCATGAGTCTGGACGAACTTCCAGCCGTCGTCCTCGCGATGGAACACTGCTGTCCAGCGCGGCGAAACCGAGGCGCCGTCCGGCAGCGTGATCGTGAGCCTTGTCGCCGCCCAGGCGACAGTGCCCTCCTCGTACGCTTCGATGTCGGCGGGGGTAAACTCGGCGGCCCCGCCCGAGCCTTCCACCTCAGTACGCAAGAAGGCGGCGATGTCAGCGCCGCCCTGAAGCCACTCGGCGGGGTCGCTGCCCACGAGGCGGGCTCGCGGGTCAGCGGACACGTAACGGCCGATGATGGAGGAGTCTCCGCTGCTCGCGGCCGCGAACCAATCGACCACAATCTGCCGGACTGCGGACGACTCCTCCACGGCGTTCTTGCCTCTCAGCAGCCACCGTCCCCTAGACGCGGTGGCAGGCGACCCAGTGCTCGGGGACGACCTCGCGCCACTCCGGGACGCGCTCGCGGCATTCCTCGATGGCGATCGGGCAGCGCGTGTTGAAGACGCAGCCGGGAGGGGGCCGGAGGGGCGACGGCACATCGCCGGTGAGGATGATGCGCTCACGACTGCGTTCGATCTCCGGGTCGGTGATCGGGATGGCGGAGAGCAACGCCTTCGTATACGGGTGCAGCGGGTTCTCGTAGAGCTCGGTGGAGTTCGCGAGTTCCATGACCTTGCCGAGGTACATTACGGCGACGCGGTCCGAGATGTGACGCACGACCGCGAGGTCGTGGGCGATGAACAGATAGGTGAGGTTGAACTCGGTCTGGAGGTCTTCCATCAGGTTGACGATCTGCGCCTGGATGGAGACATCGAGGGCCGAAACCGGCTCGTCGGCGACGATGAAGTCCGGCTCAACGGCGAGCGCGCGGGCGATGCCGATGCGCTGGCGCTGCCCTCCGGAGAACTCGTGCGGGAAGCGCTTGGCAAAGTACGGGTTGAGGCCGACCGCGTTCATGATGTAGGTGATGCGGTCGCGCCGCTCGTTCCCCTTGTGCAGGCCGTGAATGACCATCGGCTCGGCGATGATGCTCTGCACGTTCATACGCGGGTTGAGGGACGAATAGGGGTCCTGGAAGATCATTTGCATCCGGCGGCGGAACTGACGAAGCTCCTTCGCCTTGAGCGTGGTGAGCTCGGTGCCGTCGAAGTTCACGGAGCCGCCGGAGGGCTTGTAGAGCTGGAGGACGGCGCGACCGGTGGTGGACTTGCCACAGCCCGACTCGCCGACGAGGCCGAGGGTCTCGCCCTTGCGGACGAAGAAGCTGACGTCGTCGACGGCCTTCACCTCGGCGACCCTGCGCTGGACGAGCACGCCAGCGGTCACCGGGAAGTACATTTTGAGGTTGTTGACGTCGATGAGGCCCTGGCGCTGGGCACCGGCGCCTCTGGTCGCCTGAGAAGTCGTGGACTCGGTCGTGGTCATGGCCGTCTCTCCCTCGTCCGCTTAAGCCTGCGTGGCAAGCTCGGCGCCCGCGACTTCTTCGCGGATCACCGTGCGTCCGTCCACCTGAGGGTTGACCCAGCAGGCAGCCCAGTGCTTCGGCGTCTTCAGCTCGAGCGGGGGCGCGTCGGTCTTGCACTTGTCGATGCGCCAGTCACACCGCGGCTCGAACGGACAACCCGGGATCGGGTCGATGAGGAGGGGTGGCTGACCGTCGATGGCGTACAACCGCTTGTGCTCGGTCGCGTCCAGTCGCGGGACGGATGCCATGAGGCCGACGGTGTAGGGGTGACGGGGGTCTTTGAAGATGTCGATGGTGGAACCGGACTCGACGATCTTCCCCGCGTACATGACGTTGACGCGGTCGGCGTAGCGGGACACGACGCCGAGGTTGTGCGTGATGATGACGACGGCGGTGCCGAGCTCGTGGGAGAGCCGCGCCATGACCTCGAGGACCTGCGCCTGGATGGTGACGTCGAGGGCGGTCGTGGGCTCGTCGGCGATGAGCAGTTTCGGGTTGCACGCGAGCGCCATTGCGATCATGACGCGCTGGCGCATGCCGCCTGAGAACTGGTGGGGATAGTCGCGAAGGCGGTTGGCGGACTCCGGGATGCCGACGAGCTCAAGCAGCTCGACGACGCGGGCGTCTGCCTGGGCATCATCGAGGCCGAGGTGCAGCTTGAGGGCTTCCCCGATCTGGGCGCCGATGGTGAGGACGGGGTTCAGGGAGGTCATCGGCTCCTGGAAGACCATGCCGATGCGGTTGCCCCGGATGTGCCGGATCTCATCGTCGCTGGCCTTCAGAAGGTCCTGGCCCTCGAAGATGATCTCGCCTTCGACGATGCGTCCGGGCGGGCGCGGGATGAGCCGAAGGATCGACATCGCGGTGACGGACTTACCGGAGCCCGACTCACCGACGAGTCCGAGGGTCTCGCCCTCCTCGAGCTCCCATGTCACGCCATCGACGGCGCGAACGACACCTTCTTCCGTGTAGAAATAGGTGCGGAGATTCCTGACCTCAAGCAGCTTTGCCATTCGCCCCCCCTGGCCGGCCGATCGAGAGAGTTCCAGGGGTCCTCGCCCCGGTGGTGGGGAAGAGGAGACTCGAACTCCTACGCCTTGCGGCACATGATCCTAAGTCATGCTCGTCTGCCAGTTCCGACACTTCCCCCCGGCCGACGCCCTCTTCGGGATCCAACGCTTCGGTGTGACGAGGTAGGTAAGCTGGTGAGCCCCCAGGGACTCGAACCCTGAACCGGCTGATTAAGAGTCAGCTGCTCTGCCAGTTGAGCTAGAGGCCCACGTTCTCAGGATATCAGCATCTCGCCTCGTCGCCACGTTTCGCGCCGAAGTCCCGCTTCGTGGGGCGCGACGTTATCAGGCGGCAGATCAGGTGTCAACGAACGTGTGGAGCCCTGAAGTGCGGCTTCACAAGCTGCGTAATCGCGTCCGTCGTTGACTGCGGATCGGAGGCGGCGCTACGCTCAGCATCTGCCGTGGACCGGCGCCCGCGCGGGCGGTTAGCTCAGTTGGTTAGAGCGCTGCGTTGACATCGCAGAGGTCACTGGTTCGAATCCAGTATCGCCCACCACCGCCTATCCTCTCTTCGACCGCTTCCGACAGGGACGATCCCCGCATGCAGACGGGGTGCGTGTGTCCGTCGCACCCGAGGATGGAGGAGACGGATGGAACTCGGAGCCTTCTCGGTCAGCCTGGCCGTACGAGACCTTGCGGCGTCGCGGGCGTTCTACGAGGCGCTCGGCTTCACCTCGACGATGGACGGCGAGGAGGGATGGCTGATCATGACGAACGGGCCGACGGTGATCGGGCTGTTCCACGGGATGTTCGAGCGCAACATGCTGACCTTCAATCCGGGATGGGACCAGGCGGCGCAGCCGCTGGCGAGCTTCACGGACATCCGCGAGCTGCGCAGGCGGGTCGAGGCGGCGGGCCTCGATGTGGGGGACGGGAACACCTCGGAGTCGGACTCGGGCCCCGCCTACTTCACGCTCACCGACCCCGACGGCAACCCCGTCCTGATCGATCAGCACCGCTAGGGGCTCCCGGCGGACGAAGACGCTGATAGGATGGCGATGACGGCGTCGCACTTCAGACGCTGAGATACGAACGTCGATGAGGACAGCGCTTCGCCGCCTGAAGCGCCTGCCAGAGAGCCGGGGCCAGCGGCTGGAAGCCCCGACAGGCGGGCGGCGAAGACACCACCTCGGAGTCCGCGGGCGAACCCGCGGCGGCTGGCCCCGTTAGCGGCCACGATGAGCCTCGCGCCGCTCGGCGCGGGGGAATCGGGGTGGAACCACGTGAGGCACGCCTCTCGTCCCTGCGGGACGGGAGGCGTGCCTTTCTCGTTGGTCGGACTCGGACCTCGAGGCACGGTCAGCGGCGAAGGAGCGGATGATGACGGACGAGGTGGCATTCGAACAGCTGGCTCCGGAGGAGCGGCTGTTCCGGCAGCGGCACTCGGCGGCACACGTGCTGGCGGAAGCGGTGCTGGAGATGTTCCCGGAGGCGAAGTACGCCATCGGACCGCCGATCGAGAACGGCTTCTACTACGACTTCGACCTGCCACGGCCGCTCACGCCCGACGACCTCGAAACGCTCGAGGCGCGGATGCGCGTCTCGGTGGAGCGCGACTTGCCGATCGCGGGGGAGCAGATCCCGAAGGAGGATGCGCGGCGCATCTTCGTCGACCAGCCGTACAAGCTGGAGCTGATCGCGGACATCGAAGATCCGACCGTGGGGTACTTCCGGCACGGCGAGTTCCAAGACCTCTGCCGGGGCGGCCACACCGAGCGCACCGGCCAGCTCGGGGCGTTCAAGCTCACGCATGTCGCGGGCGCGTACTGGCGCGGCGATGAGCACCGGCCAATGTTGCAGCGCATCTACGGCGCGCTGTTCCCGACGCAGGAGGAACTGGACGCGTACCTCACGGCGCGCGAGGAGGCGGAGCGGCGCGACCACCGGCGGCTGGGGCCAGAACTCGACCTGTTCCACCTCGATCCGATCTCCCCGGGATCGCCGTTCTTCCACCCGAAAGGCACGGTGCTGTACCAGACGCTGGTGGACTACATCCGGTCGCTGTACCCGAAGTACGGCTACCAGGAGGTGATCACGCCGCAGATGTTCGACACCGAGATCTTCAAGACCTCTGGGCACTACGACCTGTTTCCCGACATGTTCAAGATGCGTGACGATGAGGTGGAGTCCGGCCTCAAGCCGATGAACTGCCCCGGCCATTGCATGCTTTACCGCTACGGGCTGCACTCGTACCGCGAGCTGCCGATCCGCTACGCCGAGTTCACGCGCCTCCACCGGAACGAGCGTTCGGGCGTCTTGCACGGGCTGACGAGGGTGCGATCCTTCTCGCAAGACGACGCCCACATCTACTGCACGCTGGAGCAGCAGCCCGAGGAGATCGCGCGCTTCTTCGACATGGTGCGCGAGGTGTACGGCGACCTGGGGCTGCTGGACGTGGAGGTGAAAATCGCGACGCGCGGCGAGTACTTCATCGGCGAGATCGAGAACTGGGACCGCGCAGAGCAGCAGTTGCAGGAGGCGGTCGCCGCCGCCGGGTGGACGTACACCATCGCGCCCGGCGAAGCGGCCTTCTATGCACCCAAGGTGGAGTTCCATTTCCGCGACGCGCTCGGTCGGTCGTGGCAGCTCGGGACGATCCAGATCGACCAGGCGATGCCGACGCGGTTCGGGCTGCGCTATATCGGCGCGGACGGCGCCGAGCACACGCCGGTGATGATCCACCGCGCGGTCTTCGGATCGCTCGAGCGGTTCCTCGGCGTGTACATCGAGCATGTCGAAGGGCGGTTCCCGCTGTGGCTAGCGCCGACGCAGACCGTCGTCATCCCGATCGCGGACCGGCACCTCGACTACGCCGAGGACGTGCGGGCCGCCCTCGCGCTGGCGGGTCTGCGGGCGCAGGTCGACTCGGGGCCGGACCGCATGGGGGCGAAGATCCGGCACGCGCAGCTCCAGAAGGTGCCGTACATGCTCGTGGTGGGCGACCGGGAGGCGGAAGCAGCGGCGGTCGGTGTGCGCACACGCAGCGGCGGTGACCTCGGAGCGATGCCACTGGACGAACTGGTGGCGAAGCTCGTCGCGGAGCGGGACTCGCGCGCCTCGGAGTAGCGGTCGGTGGAGCGGCGGTCAGGGAAAGCGGAGCTCGATGCTGTCGAGGGCGACGACCTGGCCGTCGCGGGGACTCGTGAAGTAGACGACGATGCGCCCCGGGGAGCCGGAGGCCGGACCCGCCGGCAACGGCACGGTCGCCTGCCAGGCGCCCGGCTTACCGATATCTGGCGCGGTGTAGGTGAGCGACTGCTGGAGCAGCGTGGCGTTGTTCTCGTCACGTAGCGCGACGACGACGTTGTTCTCGAAAGACCCGCCGGCGTAGCCGCTCAACGGGACAGTAGCCGTGGGGGTGATGCCGCTGTTCGGGAACTGGATACAGACGAAGGGGCCGCCCACCGTCTGGCCCCACGGATATCCGGCAGCACACGACGTGTCGTAGCCCGGCGGCGCACCCGTTGTGGGAGTGGCGGTGGGAGTTGGGGTCGACGTCGCAGTGAGCGTGGCCGGGGGCGTTGCGGTACCGGTGGAGGTCGCGACCGGTGTCGTGGTCGGCGTGACGGTCGCGGTGGAGTCGGAGGCCTCGTCGCCGCCACAGGCCGCGACGGCGAGCGCGACGAGGAGGGTGGCGGCGGCCAGGAGCAGCAGACGCTTCGTCACGTCCACCAGCATGCCAGAAGACGTCAACGTGCCGTCGACGTCGGCACACCGTCCCGATGGAGGTTGCCGCACCCGCGCCGACATGCGAGGCTACGGCAACTCTTCGACCACGGCAGATGGAGGCGACCGGCGTTGTTCAGACGCGTGCTCATCGCGAACCGCGGCGAGATTGCCCTGCGTGTACAGCGCACCTGCCGCGAGCTCGGCATCGAGACGGTGGCCGTGTACTCGGAGCCTGACCGGAACGCGCTGCACGTCCGCCTGGCGGACCAGGCGGTCTGCATCGGTCCGGGGCCGTCGACCGAGTCGTACCTCGTGATCGAGAAGATCATCGAGGCGGCGCGCTCCACCGGGGCCGACGCGATCCACCCGGGATACGGCTTCCTGTCGGAGAACCCCCGGTTCGTCGACGCCTGTGAGGCCGAGGGGATCACGTTCATCGGCCCACCGGCATCGGCGATGCGAGCGCTGGGCGACAAGGTTTCGGCGCGCAAGCTGATGGAGACGGCCGGCGTGCCCGTGGTGCCCGGCGCGAACGACATCAGCGCGGACGACTTCGAGACGGCGCGTCGGGAGGCGGAACGCATTGGCTTCCCGCTGCTCGTGAAGGCGGCGGCCGGGGGCGGCGGGCGCGGCATCCGCGTTGTCGAGCGAATCGAGGACCTCGAAGGCGCGATGCGCGCCTCGGGGGCGGAGGCCGCTTCGTCCTTCGGGGACGCCACGATCTTCCTCGAGCGATTCGTCACCGAGGCGCGGCACATCGAGGTGCAGATGATGGCCGACCAGCACGGCAACGTCCGTGCGTACGGCGAGCGCGAGTGCTCGGTGCAGCGGCGGCACCAAAAGCTGGTCGAGGAAGCGCCTTCGGTGGCGGTGTCGCCGGAGTTGCGACAGCGCCTGTGCGACGCGGCGGTTGCGGCGGCGAAGAGCTGCGGCTACGCGAACGCCGGGACGGTCGAGTTTCTGCTGGACAAGAGCGGCGAGTTCTACTTCCTCGAAGTAAACGCGCGCCTGCAGGTCGAGCACCCCGTCACCGAGCTCGTCTACAACGTCGACCTGGTGAAGCAGCAGCTCGAAGTCGCGTCCGGACAGGTCCTGCCGCCCCTCGAGGGCGCACTCGAGCCCAAGGGCTGGGCAATCGAGTGCCGCATCAACGGCGAGAACCCGTACATGAACTTCATGCCGAGCCTCGGGCTCGTCGAGCGCGTCGAGGCTCCGCTGGGGCCCGGGACGCGGTTCGACTCGATGCTGTTCGACGGGCTCGACGTGCCCGTGTTCTACGACTCGATGCTCGGCAAGTTGATCGTGTGGGCGGAGGATCGCGAGCTGGCGATCAAGCGGCTGCGGCGTGCGCTGCATGACCTGCTGATCGCGGGTGTCGACACGAACGTGCCGTTCCACCTTGCGCTCCTGGACAACGACGACTTCCAGGCGGGCCGGATCCACACGAACTGGCTCGAGAACTCGTTCACAATGCCGGCATTGCCGGAGGAGGATCCACGCGGACTGACCGCGCTCATCGCCGCGGCGCTCGCTTCGGGGATGGTGGCGGGCGCGGCGCCGGCCGCCAGCGGCGCACCGGCGGCCAGCCGATGGTTGCGCGCCGGCCGCGCCAACGTGATGCAACAACGAGTCGCGCTGGGAGGAGGGCGTGGATGGCGACGCGGCACCGGCTCCTCCTAGACGGCGTGGAGCGCACGGTCGTCGTCGACGAGACCGCGGACCAAATCACGGTCGCGGTCGACGACGGAGAGGCGCTCGACGTCGACGTGACGACATCCGGAATTCCGGGGACGTTCTCGCTCGTCATCGGCGGGCGTCCAGCGCAGGCGTACGTGACGCGGCGGGGGCAAGGGTTCGAGGTCACCGTGGACGGCCGGCGCTTCCTCGTGGGGCCTGCGACGGGCGGCGGGCGGCAGCGGAGCGCCATGGGCGCCAAGGACCGCGTCGGCGAAGTGACGGCGCCGCTGGCCGGAGTGGTGGTCGACGTCCATGTGGCCGTCGGTGACCGGATCGCGGCCGGCCAGACGCTGCTGGTCATCGAAGCGATGAAGATGCAGAACGAGATCCAGGCCGCGCACGACGGCGTGGTGAAAGCTGTCCACTGCGAGAAAGGTGGACGGGTCGAACAGGGCGCGCTCGTCCTCGAATACGAGGCCGACGGCATCGAGGCTGATTCGTAACGCGGGCTTGATCGCCGGGTCATGCGCTCGTTGTGAGCGCTGATCGGGCGATGCTAGAATCGTCGTCTGGCGGCGCCGGTCGGCGTCCCCGTTCTCATGGAGGCTCAGGTCTATCGCTAAGGAACTGCGGATCAATGAGCGCATTCTCGCGCCGCGCGTCCGGCTGATCCGGGAAGAGGAGCAGCTGGGCATCGTCCGGACGGACGATGCGTTGCGCATGGCGGAGGAGGCAGGTCTCGACCTCGTCGAGGTGGCGCCGACGGCGGACCCGCCGGTGTGCCGAATCATGGACTATGGGAAGTTCAAGTACGAGCAGTCGAAGCGCGAGAAGGAGTCACGAAAGGGCTCGAAGCACTCGGAGTTGCGCGAGGTGCGCATGCGGGTGAAGATCGACGAGCACGACATCGACTTCAAGGCGCGCACCGCTCGGAAGCTGCTTGCCGAGGGCGACAAGGTCAAGGTGTCTGTGATGTTCCGCGCGCGGGAGATCACGCACCCCGAGATCGGGCGCGAACTGCTCGACCGGTTCTACGAGAAGATCCGAGACGTGTCGACGCTGGAGCGCAATCCGGCGATGGAAGGGCGCATGATGTCGATCATCGTGACGCCCGGAGTGAAGCGTGAGCGGCCGCCGGTCGGCGCCGCGCGCAGCGAGCGGCCGGCAGCCGCGACCGAGGCCGCGTCCTCGGCAGCCGTTGGGGGCAACTGAGCAATGCCGAAGATGAAGACGCACAAGGGCACGGCGAAGCGCGTGAAGATCACGGGCACCGGCCGCGTGCTGATGATGTCGCATCACCGCAACAACAAGCGGATGAAGAAGACGCGCGAGAAGCTGTACGCGATGCGCGGCATGGAGCCCATCCACAGCACGCACGAGAAGCGTCTGCGACGGCTGCTGCCGTACGCACCGATTAGCTAGCCAGTCAGGGAGCACGAACCATGGCCCGAGTCCGGAGCCGCGTTGCCGCGCACGCGCGCCACAAGAAGATCCTCGACCTCGCGAAGGGTCATCGAGGAAAGCGGCGGACGAACTATAAGGTCGCGCATGAGTCGGTCATGCACGCGCTTCGCTACGCGACGGAGCACCGGCGCGACAAGAAGGGCGACTTCCGCCGTCTGTGGATCGTGCGTATCAACGCGGCGGCGCGGCTGCACGACCTGACGTACGGGCGGCTCATGAACGGCCTCAAGAAGGCGGGCATCGAGCTCGACCGCAAGACGCTCGCCGACCTCGCGGTACGTGAGCCGGCGGCGTTCGGACGCGTGGCGGAACAGGCGAAGGCGGCCCTCGGGTAGCTGTGCCTCGCGACAAGCTCACCAGGAGGCGGCCGCAGGGCCGCCTCTGTTGTTGCGCGCGGAGGGACCGCTACAGGTCCCCGAGGCGCGGCGAACGGTCGGCGGCGGCCAGCTCGTCGCGGAGTGCGAGGAGGCGGTCGGCGGAACGCTCGGCACCGAGCGCCCGGAGCACCTCCGCGCCACGTTCCCAGGCGGGCGGCCCGGAGTCCGGCAATTCGACGGGGATCTGAGGGCGGAGGCGGACGACCTCGCGGAACTGCAGCAGGAGTTCGACTTCCGCCGGCCGCGCCCAGGTCTCGAGGACGCCGTCGAGCGTGCCGTGGCGCAGCAGAAGCGCCGCTGCGGACTTCGGGCCGATGCCGCGCGCCCCGGGGATCTTGTCGGAAGCGTCCCCGCTGAGCGCCTTGAAGTCGGGCACCTGCTCAGGCAGGACGCCAAAGTGCGCAACGACCTCCGCGGGGCCGATGCGCGCCAGCTCGCGTGTCCCACGCGCGGGCGAAAGCACCGTCACCGCCTCGGAGACGAGCTGGTAGGAGTCGCGGTCCGAGGTGAGGAGGAGGCAGCGTCCGCCCGCCGCAACCTCGGCGGCGGCGGCCGCGGCCATGAGGTCATCGGCCTCATAGCCCTCGGCCTTGCCGACCGCGAAGCCCAGCGCCGCACACACGCCGGGCAGGCGTCCCAGCTGCTCGACGATCGCGGCGTCGAACTCGCGCCCGCCCTGGTAGGGCGGCCATAGCTCGTGGCGATAGGTCGGGACGCCAAGGGTGTCCCAGGCCACGAAGATCCCGCGGGGCTGCTCGACGCGCCAGACGGCGACCAGCATGTTCACAAAACCGACGATGGCGTTGATCGGCCGGCCGTCCTCGGCAGTCACCGACTTCGGCGTGGCGTGGTACGCGCGGTGCGCGAGGTTGTCGCCATCGACGATGAGGAGAGGGCCGCGCGGGTCATCCACTGATTCGCCTCTCTGCCCGCTCTCGCCCGCGCTGCTCAGCGGGCCCCGTCCCAGAGGGCGCGGGTGGCGCGTGCCTGATCACGTGTCAGGGGGACGCTGCCGGCGCCCGTGGCGCCGGCGAGCCCATCATCGGACAGCAGATGCCGAACGAACGCATCGACCGCAGGCCGGCGCGCGGCGGCATCGAGATTCACGTACACGTACAGTACGCGCGTGAGCGGATACTCGCCGGAGCCGATGCCTGCCTCGTCCGGAACCGAGCAGCCGCTGCCGTTGTCGATCCCCAGGCGTTTCACCTGTGAACCCCATGGCCCGACCGTCGGAAAGCCCGCGAACCCGAGGCTCGACGCGTCGCGGAGGGCCTCGGCGAGGATGAGGGCATTGCCCTGAAGAGCCGTGTAGTCCGAGCGGAGGTCGGCGACCTGGTTTCGCGCTTCCGCGGTGGGCGCCACGGCGAGCTCGACGAACGTCGCACGGGTGCCGGATTCGGCGCCCGAGCCGACGAGACGGAACGGCGTACTCGGGAGCCGCCGAGCGGGGGCCTCACCGAGCTTCTCGGCCAGCGCTTCCGCGTCGCTCCACCGGTGGACGTCGCCCGCCTCGGGGCCCACGAGGGCATAGACCTGGTGCAGGGAGAGGCACTCGATGGGGTTGGCGGGACTCGTGAACAGGACAATCGCATCCGCAGCGACCGGCAACTCGACGAAGCGGACGCCGCTGGCAGCACAGGCTTCGGCCTCGCGTGGTGCAATGCGTCGCGAGGCATTGTTGATGTGCACCAGACCATCGCAGAACAGTGCGAAACCGTCGGCCGTCCCGGGGGCGTCGAGGTTCAAGCGGACGAGTGGATGCTCCTCGGCGAAGTCGCCGCCCACCAGCGACATCATCGGCAGTAGTGTCGTGGAGCCACTGATCGTGACTGTTCCGTCGAGCGCCCCAGCCCCTCCGCACGCGGCCACCAGCAGCCCGAAGGCAGCGAGGACGAGGGGCCGTAGCATGAGCGAGCGCCTCACCGCTATCTTCGGAGCCGCGAAGAAGTCGACGCGGAGCCGGACCATCGACAGGGGATGCCGAGACATGACGGGCGTGTCACTCGCGGATGATAGCGCAGCATAGTGGAACGCCTGATCTCGCTTCCGGACGTCGCGCTCGTCGTCGGCGCACTCCTCGTCGCGACATTGTTTTCGGCGGCGGTCAACGTCGCGATCCATCACATCGTGGAGGACGACGACCGCGAACGCTCGGGGGCGACGGCGGCGGCGTACATGACGGCCCTCGGAAGCCTGTTCGCCATCCTCACGGGCTTCCTGATCAACACGGAATACTCAACCTTGCGGGACACGCAGAACCTCGTCGGGCGCGAGGTGGCGGCAGCGAGCAGGCTTGCCTACAGCACCGAGGGCCTGCCCGCGGCCGATGTCCAGCTGGTGCAGTCGGAGCTGAACGACTACCTGGTCGCGCTCGATCGTGACGAGTGGCGCGCTCTGAGCAACCGCAGCGCGGACAGATCGTCCGCCTTCGATGCGCTGAAGGACCTGCAGCAGACGGTCTTCGCGATCGGATCGAGGCCGTACGCTCCCGCGACATCGAGCGAGGGGATGCAGCAGGCGGTCGGCGACCTCAGCGCACATCGGGCGGTGCGGGTCGCCATCGCGTCGCAGACGCTGCCCGCCGCGCTGTTCGCCTTGAGCGTGGCCGCAGGAGCCTTTCTGATCGTCAACGCGATCGTCGTGGCCCTCCGATCGGGTCTGGCGTACACACTGGTGGCGATCGGCATCATCATCATCGTGCCCCTCGACCTGGCCGCGATTCTGGCGGTGAGCGGGCCGTTCCGCGGGCCGTTCCAGACGAGCCGGGAACCGATCGAGCAGCTGCAGGTCGAACTGGCAGAAGGGCGATACCTCACCTGGGTGGAGCAGCAGGAGAGCTTCATCTCCCAGCCCGATACCGACGAGTGCGGCTCCGAGGCGACGGACTGCATCGAGATCCGCCTGGGCGAGCCCATCGAGCTGGGCGCGCTGCTCTGGCTCGACCCGGAGGAGTGCTGCGTCGGGATTGACGCCCTCGTGGGCGTCCGGCTCGCGATCGACTACCTCGACGGGACGTTCGACGGGGTCGACGGCACGCTCATGGGACGGCGAGTACTGCTAGCGGCCGACAGCGAGGGGTGCGACCCCGAAGAAGGCCGTATCGCCGCGACGCGCATGGCGGCGACGCCGAAGCTGCTCGGGGTCATTGGCACGAGCTGCTCGGGGACGGCGCTGGATATCGCGGATCGGATCTTCAGCGAACGGGGGATCCTCCTCGTGTCTCCATCGAACACAGCCCCCACGCTCACCTCCTCCTCCCGCCATGAGCGGTACTACTTTCGAACGGCCTACAACGACAAGATCCAGGGAGCGGTGATCGCAGAGTTCGCGTACCAGTCCCTGGGCCGCACCGCGGTCGCGGTCGACGATGGCTCCGCATACTCCTCCGAGCTGACGCGGGTGTTCGCGCAGCGGTTCAGCTTCGTCGGTGGCGCGATGCGGTCACGGGAACGGCTCGCATTGGATGAGCCGATGGAGGCGCTGGTCGAACGCGTCGCACGCCAAGCGCCCGAGGTAATCCTGTTGACGCTGTACGAGCCGACCTGCCACGAGGTCGTGCGCGCGATGCGTCGGGATTCGAGGCTCGCGGCGACGCCAATTGTCGTGTCGGACTCATGCATGGAACTGTCCTTCCTGAGCGAGGCCGGCGACAGCGCGTCGAACGTCTACGGGTCAGGAGTCGACATCGGAGCGCTGCAATCGAGCGCGTTCTACAGCGAAGCGTTCCTTCCCGCGTACGCGCGGACCTATGGCAGTCAGCCCGCCAGTCAGTTCCACGCGGCCGCCTTCGATGCGACGAACCTGATCTTTGACGCGATCCGTCGCGTGGCCGAGCCACAGCCCAGTGGAGCGCTTCGCATCGACCGGTCCGCGTTGCGCGCAGCGATGCTGGCGGTACAGGGCTACCCGGGGCTGTCCGGACCGTTGTCCTGCCGCCCGACCGGGGACTGCGCGCAGGGGGCGCGCCTCGGGATTTACGCAGCGCCGGCGTGGCCTATCGGGGCCGGTGGAAGCCTGGCACGGCCGGTCTTCAGCCAGGCGAAGGCGCTGGCCGAGGTCGAGCGGTTCGAGTGATTGCCCGGGCTACTGTCGCGCGGCGGCGCCGAACTCCCGCTCGAGCCGAGCGAGGAGGCGCGACTGCTCGCGGTTGGCGTCGTCCGTGGTGAGGGTGCGGTCGGCGGCCTGGTAGCGGATGGAGAAGGCAACAGACTTCTTCCCGGCAGGCAACTGCTCACCCCGATAGACGTCGAACACACGGGCGCTCGCGACCAGGCGCGAGGACTCGATGGTGGCCTGGAGCCGCCCCGCAGGGACCGCGTCGTCCACCACAAGCGCGAGGTCCTGCTCGACGGCGGGGAAGCGCGGAGGTGACACCGCCTTGAGGCGATCGGAAACCAGCGGCTGCAGCAGCGTCAGGTCCAGCTCGAAGAGAAGGACTGGTTGCCCGATGTCGAACGCCTCGAGCGTACGCGGGTGTACTTCGCCAAGGACGCCGATGGACTGGCCGGCGACGGAAAGGACGGCCGTCCTTCCGGGCAGGAAGCCGAACTCCTCGTCGGCGGGCGCGTAGGCGAGCGAAACACCGATGCCGCCGAGCGCGGCGTCGACGATGCCCTTCGCGTCAAAGAAGTCGAAGCGGCGGCCGACGGAGGAGCCCCAGCGGTCGACCTCGAAGCCCGTGACGGCGCCAGTCAGTTGTTCGCGCTCATCGGGGAGCGGGCCACCGGCACCTTCCTCGTAGCGGGGGAGGTAGGCGCGGCCGGTCTCGAATACGACGATGCGGCCGGCGCCGGCGCGGATGTTGCGGGCGACGGTGTCGAGAATCGAGTGGCGCAACGTGGGCCGCAGCGACTCGTGTTCCGAGGAGAGCGTGTTCAGCAGTTTGAGCGGCGGCTGTGCCTCGAGTGCCCCGAGCGGCATGACGCGGGCGAGCACCTCGTCGGTGGTCAGCGAGTACGTAATCACCTCGTGCGCGCCGGCGGCCACGAAGGAATCGGCAAGGCGGTCCCGCAGCTCGATGGCGGGCTGCGCCTCGTGGTGGGGCACCTCGCCGGCCGGCATCGTGGCGGGAAGGCGGTCGTAGCCGGCGATGCGCAGCACTTCCTCGGCCACGTCGTCGGGGATTGAGACGTCACTGCGCCACCAGGGCGGGCGCACCTCGAAGGCATCGCCAGCGGTGCGGACCTCAAATCCGAGCGCGCCGAGGCTCGCCTCAACCTCATCGGTCGGCACGACGAAGCCGAGCAACGTGTCGAGTCGGGCGCGGGTGAGGGTGACGGCAGGCGAGACGTGCGGACGCGGGTAGACATCGACCACGCCCTGGCGCGCCGTCCCGCCACACAGCTCAACGAGGAGCTTTGTCGCGCGGCGCGAGGCATGGGCCGCGAGTTCGGCAGAGAGGCCACGCTCGAACCTCGATGAGGCTTCGCTGCGGAGGTGCAGGCGCGTCGAGGTACGGCGAATGCTCGCCGGATCGAAGCGGGCCGCCTCAAGGAGGACCGTGCTCGTGGTGCCCGTCACCTCAGTGTCGAGCCCACCCATGACGCCCGCGAGCGCGATCGGCCCGCTGTCATCGGTGATCAGGAGCGTCGCCGTGGTCAGCTCGCGATCCTCGCCGTCGAGCGTCGTGAGGCGCTCGCCCTCGTGCGCGGAACGGACCGCCACCGTGCCTCGGACTTTTGCGAGGTCGAAGGCGTGCAGCGGCTGGCCCAGCTCGAGCATGACGTAGTTAGTTATGTCGACTACGTTGTTGATCGGACGCTGTCCGGCGGCGCGCAGCCGCTCCTGCATCCAGGCGGGCGACGGTCCGACGGTGACGCCGTCAACGACAGTGGCGATGTAGCGCGCGCAGAGGTCGGCGTCCTCGATGCGCACGGACACGGCATCTGAGGCGACAGGGCCGGCCTCGGGGTACGTCGCGTCGGGCGCGCGCCACTGCGTGCCGAGGATGGCGGCGACCTCGCGGGCGATGCCGAGCATGGACATTGTGTCGGCGCGGTTGGGCCACGTATGCACATCGAGGATCACGTCGCCGAGGTAGTCGGCAAGCGGCATTCCGATCGGGGCGTCCGGGGGTAGCTCGATGATGCCTTCGTGCGCCTCGGACAGGCCGAGCTCGCGCTCCGAGAGCACCATGCCGGCGGACTCGACGCCGCGGATCTTCGAGCGCTTGAGCACGGACGGTTCCCCCGAGTGGCCATCGAACAGCCGCGCGCCCTCGCGCGCGAAAGCGACGCGCTGACCGGCGGCGAGGTTGGGCGCGCCACACACGACCTGCTGCGGGGCCCCGCCGCCGAAGTCGACGGTCGCCAGGCGGAGACGGTCGGCCTGCGGGTGCGGCTCCACCGCCAGCACGCTGCCGATGGTAACGAGCGCACGGTCCCAATCGCCGACACGATGGACGCCCTCGACCTCGGAGGACGCCATCGTGAGGCGCGTCGCGAGGTCGTCGACGTCGATGTCCATGGGCACGTCGACGTAGTCCCGGAGCCACTTCAATGAGACGAGCATGATGGGTCAACTCTAGCGCCTCGGCAGGTTGTGAGCAGGTCTACGGGCGTCAACGAGCGCGTCCGGGCAGGCGATAACGAACGTTGCTATCGCGGATATAATGCGCTGACAGGCCGTATGGCCTGCCTGCAGAGGAGCCGCCGGAGAGAGGACAGAGGAGGCAGCCACCATGGCGATGCGCACGTGCTTCGTGACGGGTCAGGAGTTCGACGACGAGAAGACCGGCTTCAAGTGGATGCACGAAGGCAGCTGGTACTACTTCTACGACATCGGCGCGCGGAGCCGCTTCATCGGCAATCCGCAGAAGTACATCGACGAGGCAGCCGCAAAGACCTCGGCGTAGGGGCCTCGCCCCCGTCTCCCGGGCCGCGGGCGCCGGACTGAGGCTCCAGCGCTCGCCTTCGGCCCAGCGGCCCGGCGCCACCCGCCGGGTCGCTCCGTGTCCGCTGCTACAATCGACCTGCAGCAACGGACAGGGACGCCATGACCACCGCAGTGTTGACCGAGTACGAGGTCGTCGTCGGCCTCGAGGTGCACGTTCAGCTCAAGACGCACTCGAAGATGTTCTGCGGCTGCGCCGCCGACTACTTCGAGGCGGAAGCCAACACCCGGGTGTGCCCCGTCTGCCTCGGCATGCCGGGGATGCTGCCGGTGATCAACCGTTCGGCGGTGGAATACACGCTGCTGACCGGCCTGGCGCTGGGCTGTGCGATCCCGCAGCGCTCGAAGTTCGACCGCAAGAACTACCCGTACCCGGACCTGATGAAGGGGTACCAGATCTCACAGTACGACCAGCCGTTGTGCCTCGGCGGCGGGCTGGACATCGAGGTTGACGGAGTGCCGCATCACGTCCGCCTGGAGCGGATCCACCTCGAGGAGGACACGGCGCGGCTCCTGCACCGCGAGGACGCGTCAGGCGAGGGGTACTCGCTGCTCGACGTGAACCGCTCCGGCGTGCCGCTGATGGAGATCGTCACGAAGCCCGATATCCGTTCGGCAGCGCAGGCGGGCGCGTTCCTGCGCAAGCTGCGCCAGACGCTGCGGTACCTGGAGGTGTCCGACGCGGACATGGAGAAGGGCTCGTTTCGCTGCGACGCGAACGTCTCGATCCGGCCGCGCGGCTCGGAGGGCCTCGGGGCCAAGGTCGAAGTCAAGAACATGAACTCGTTCCGTGCAGTCATGCGCGCCATCGAGTCCGAAGTGGAGCGACAGACCGCCGTCCTCAACTCGGGGGGCGTGGTCGTGCAGGAGACGCGCGGCTTCATCGACGCGACCGGGACGACGGTCTCGCAGCGCTCGAAGGAGGAGGCGCACGACTACCGGTACTTCCCGGAGCCGGACCTGCCGCCCCTGGACATCCTGCCGTCCGACGTCGAGGCGTTGCAGCGGCGATTGCCGGAGCTGCCAAACGTCCGCCGGCAGCGGTTCGAGGCGGAGTACGGCCTGACGCGGTCGGAAGCGACGCTGGTCACGGACTCGAAGACGGAGGCCGACGTTTACGAGGAGGCCGTCCGTCTCGCGTGCCCGGACGGGATCAACGAAGGTCGGGCCCGCGCCGTGGCGCACTGGTTCATCGGAGACCTGGCGCGACTGCTGCACCAGGAGGGCGGCGTTGTCGAGCTGACCTCGACGCTGCTGACGCCTGCGCACATCGCCGAACTGGTAACACTTGTTGAGGCTGGCACGATTACCCTGACGACCGCGAAGGAAGTGCTCGAGATCGCGTTCGCGAGCGGCGAGCGGCCGTCGGCGATCGTCGAGGAGCGCGGGCTCGCGCAGGTGCGCGATGAAGGTGAGATCGACCGCATTGCACGCGAGGTCATCGAAGCGAACCCGAAGCCGGTGGCGGACTACGCCGCCGGGAAGGGGGCGGCCTTGCAGTTTCTCGTGGGGCAGGTCATGCGGCAGACGCGCGGCCGTGCGGATGCGAACGGCGCGGCCGAGGTGCTCCGCCGGCATCTCGAAGGGCGCTGAGAGCAATCACGCACGGGTGAGCGGGTTGACTGGCAAGCAACGGGGCACGTATACCGGAGTACGGCGGGGCAGCGGTCGAGGCTGTCCATGAGTCGTTCCAACATCACCAAGTGGCTGTACGTCGGGCTGCAGATCAAGCGCTGGCTGCTGCTGCTGCTCTTCGGCTTTGTGATCATGGCGCTCGGCGTGGCGTACCTGCTGCGCGAGTTCTATCTGAGCTATCCGTTCCCGGAGTGGGCGGCGACGGTCACGCTGCAGTTCATCCCTCGATGGTTGCGTGGGCTGCTGTTCATCACGACGGCGTCCGGCATCACGATGTACGCGGCCTGGCGGCTCAACCAGTCGATCGTGTCCGCGGTGCTGCCGGTCGAGCGGCAGGCGCAGATTTTCGACCAGATCTACGCCCAGCGGATGCAGGGCCGCGGGCCGAAGATCGTCGCGATCGGCGGCGGCACCGGCCTTTCGACGATGCTGCGCGGGCTCAAGCGGTACACGAGCAACCTCACCGCGGTCGTCACCGTCGCAGACGACGGCGGTTCGAGCGGTCTGCTGCGCCGCGACATGCGGATCATCCCCCCCGGCGACATCCGCAACTGCATCGCGGCGCTGGCGGATGCCGAGCCACTGGTGACGAAGCTGTTCCAGTACCGCTTCGACGAGGCCGCCGGCCAGGGAATCGCGGGGCACTCCTTCGGCAACCTGTTCATCGTCGCGATGTCCGAGGTGACGGGGAACATGGAGGTCGCCATCCGGGAGACCTCGCGGGTGCTCGCGGTACGCGGGCAGATCCTGCCCTCGACGCTTGCGGACGTCACCCTGTCGGCGGCGCTGGCGGACGGGACGGTGGTGCGCGGAGAGTCCAACATCCCGCACGCCTCGTCACCGGTGACGAGCGTGTTCATCGAGCCGGCCTCGGCGCCGGTCAACCCTGAAGTCGTACGGGCCCTCCTCGAAGCCGACCTGATCGTGATTGGACCGGGCTCGCTATACACGTCCGTGCTGCCGAACCTGCTCGTGCGCGGCCTCGGCGAGGCGCTGCTCGCCTCCAGGGCGCACAAGGTCTACATCCCGAACGTGGCAACGCAGCACGGGGAGACGGACGGGTACACCGCGGCTGACCACTACGCCGCAATCCGGCGGCACCTGAAGTCGGACCGTGTGGTGGACGTCATCCTCGCGAACAGCAACCTGCCTTCCGAGCCGCTGCCGGACGCGTGGCAATCGCGGCCGGTCGCCGCGCCGGGAGATGCCGACTACGCGGGGGCGCGGCTGGTGCTGGCCGACCTCGTAGCGCCGGAATACCGCTACCGGCACGACCCGGAGCAGCTCGCGGCGGCCGTCATGCGTCAGTACTACGAGCGCGACCTGCGGGTGCAGGCCGGCACCGAGGTGGTCACAACGGTCTCGATTCGGTCGTGAGCTTGCCCGCGAGAGCGGGGCCGCATAGCCTTGGTGACCTATGGAACTCAGGGACTTCCTCAGCCTCGCTCAAATCCTCGTTTCGAGCGTCCTGATCGTGCTGGTGCTCCTCCAGGTGAAGGGCACGGGCTTCGGTGCGGCCCTCGGCGGTCAGGACTCGACGTTTCGGACACGCCGGGGGATGCAGCGCACGTTGCACCGCATGACCATCGTGCTCGTGGCGGTATTCCTCCTGTTCTCCGCGTGGAGCGTCGCGGCCTCGTAGCCCGGCAGACATCGTGCTGACGAGCGGACCGCCCATCACCGGCCGCCGGCTGCGGGTCGTGTTCTTCGGCTCGCCCGAGTACGCGCTCCCCACGCTGCGGCTGCTCCTGAACGACACAGCCATCGAAGTCGTCGCGGTGGTGAGTCAGCCGGACCGCCCGCGCGGCCGCTCGGGGACGGCCGTGCCCACGGCGGTCTCGGCAGTGGCACGGGAGTTCGGCATCGAGACCCTGACCCCCGAGCGCATCCGGCGAGACACGACAGTCCACCTCGCGGGACTGAAGCCGGACGTCGGGGTGCTCGCCGCATCGGGACACATCTTGCCGACGCACCTCCTCGAGACGTTCCCGCACGGTGTGCTGAACGTCCACGCATCGCTGCTGCCGAGGTACCGCGGGGCTTCGCCGGTGGCGGCCGCGATCCTCGCCGGGGACGCGGAGAGCGGCGCCTCGATCATGGTCGTGGTACGCGAACTCGACGCGGGGCCCGTCCTCGGCACGGTGGCGACGGCGATCGGGCCGCTCGACACGACCGGCACGCTCACGGCGCGGATCGCCGAGCTCGGAGCGCTGCGCATGCTGGAGCTGCTCCCGATGTGGGTCTCGGGAGCGGTCGATGCAGTCGCGCAAAACGAGACCGAGGCGAGCTACGCACCGCGACTGTCGAAGCAGGACGGCGTCCTCGACTGGTCGCAGCCTGCCGAGGCGCTGGCGCGCCGGGTGCGCGCATTTCAGCCATGGCCGCTCGCCACGACCTCGTACCGTGGGGAGCCGCTGACGTTGCACGAGGCGTGGCCGGTGGAACTTGTGTCCGGCGCAGCGCCGGGGACCGTCCTCGCAGGCGACGGCGGCGAGCTGGCGCCCGAGCTGGCCGGCCGGCGCGCGGCGGCGCTCGTAGCCTGCGGCGAGGGCGCACTCGCCCTGTTGCGGGTGCAGCGGGCGGGCAAGCGTGCCCTGGACATCGAGGAGTACCTCCGCGGCGATGCGCGGTTCATCGGCGCGCGGCTCGGCCAGCGCGACTGATAGACTCGGATCGTGCCCGATCTCATCGCTCCCGCCACGGCCGGCATCCGCCGGCATCTCCTCGACCTCTCCCTCGCGGACCTCGAAGCGATGTTCGTGGCCTGGGGTGAGCCGTCGTACCGCGCCCGCCAGGTCGCACACTGGGCCCTGAAGCGCTGCGCGACTTCATTCGAGGAGATGAGCGACCTGCCAGCGCGCCTCCGCGAGCGGCTGGCTGGCGAATTCCGCCTGGACGCTCCGACGGTCCTCGCGACGACCGAGGCGGACGACGGATCGACGGTGAAGGCGCTGCTGGACCTCGGCGCGGGCGTCGCGGTCGAGGCAGTGCGCATGAACTACGACGCTGATGCGCCGAACGAGCGGGACCGCAGCACCGTCTGCGTCTCGACGCAGGCCGGCTGCGCGATGGCCTGCGTCTTCTGCGCGACCGGACAGCAGGGCTTCACGCGCAACCTGACGGCCGCGGAGATCGTCGCGCAGGTGCTCCACTTCTCACGGACGGGCCGGGTCACCAATGTCGTGTTCATGGGGATGGGCGAGCCGCTCGCGAACACCGCCGCCACGATCGCCGCGGTGCGGTGGCTCGCGCATGCGGACGGCCTCGACATGCGCGCCCGGGGCATCACCGTCTCGACCGTGGGGCTCCGCGCGGGGATCCGGCGTCTCGCTGCCGAGGGATTGCAGGTTGGACTGACCATCTCGCTGCACGCTCCGGACGACGAGCTACGACGCCGCCTCATCCCCACCTCCGGCGGCACCACGATCGACGACCTCGTGGAGGCCGCCCGGGAGTACATCGCGGCCAACGGGCGGCGCGTGACGTTCGCCTATGCCCTGCTCGACGGGGTGAACGACAGCGAGGAACAGGCGCGTGTCCTCGCCAGGCGAATCCGTGGCATCCAGGCGCACGTGAACCTGATCCCGTACAACCCGACCGCCGGGCCGGGATTGCGACGTCCCTCGCGAGAACGCGTGCGCGCGTTCCAACGCACGCTGCAGGCGGAGGGCGTCAACGCGACAGTGCGAGTGGAGCGCGGCGTGGAGATCGCTGCCGCGTGCGGGCAACTGCGCACTGACTTCGCTCAGCGGCAGCGCGCGGGAGCAGCCGTGACTGCCGCCGTCGCGTCGCGGTAGCACTTACTCCGCGTCGGCGGCGTCTGCCGCGGCATCCTCATTCTCTGCCTCGGCTTCAGCCTCGGAGCCGGCCTCGCCCTCGATGGGCTCTTCCTGTTCGCCCTCGGGCAGGGCCTCGCCGGCCGAGCCGGAGCCGCGCGCGCGGCTAATGGCCGCGATGACGACATCGGGCGCGGTGACAATCGTGACTCCAGGGGGCGGATCGATGTCACCGACGGTGACCGTGGCGTCCGGCGCCCGCATGCCGTCGATGGACAGCTCGATGGAGGACGGCATCTGCGCGGGGAGCGCCTCGACGACGACGGCGTCCACGGACTGCAGGAGCAGCGCGCGGTAGGTGTGGACGGCCGGAGCCTCGCCGATGAGGACGACCGGGACGGGGCCCTGGATCGGCCGGGCGAGGTCGACCTGGTAGAAGTCGACGTGCTCGAGCTGCCTCGAGACGGGATGGCGCTGCACCTTGCGGACGACGACCGAGCGCGGCTGGCCCTCGCCCGACACCTGCAGATTGACGAGCGTGTTCAGCCCATGCGCCTGCAGCAGCGTTCGCACGTCGCGCGTCGCGATCTGGACGGCAGTCGACGTCACGCCGCGACCGTAGATGTTCGCGGGAAGCACGCCCTGGCGGCGCAGTCGCGCTACCGACTTGCCAAGCAGCGCACGGGGTTCAGCGGCATAGGTGTCCGGCATCGTCTGATGCTCCTGCGGGTGTCTGGACGAAGATGGTGAGGCCTTCCAACCTATGAGGCGGCGCGGATTGGGTCAAGCGCGGCGGACGAAGCGCGGCGCGGGCGGTTGTACAATGGACGGAGCGGCCAGTCTCAGGGGTCGAGGGGGACAGGGGATTCGACATGCCGGAGCGACTAGACCGGCTCGAGCGGGAAATCAACGAGATCCTCGAGAACATCGAGCAGTTTCCGTCGGCGGCGGAGCGGCGACAGCGGGCCTCCTCGAAGCGGTCGACGGGAGCGCGGAACGCCTTCGCGTCCGCGACGCAGGGGATCACGCGCGAACTGGCTCGGGTCTCTCTCTCGCAGCTGATGTTGCTCGCGTTCGTGCTCATCCTGGCGTCTCTGTTCCTCCGCAGTGTGCCGTTCGCCTGGCCGTGGTTGTTGTACGCCGGGCTGGTGCTGTTCATCACCAGCTTCGTGTTGATGATCGCGAGCGGAGGCCGCGGCGCGCCGAGCGGACGTGGCCAGCAACCGTACTGGCGCGGGCGCCCGGTGTCGTACGATTCATCCAGTGGCCTCAGCGGCCGGATGCGCCGGTGGTGGAGCCGCCAGCGGCGGTAGTCCCCACAACTCGGACCTTCGCTCCCCCGATTGGTCTGCACCATGTCCTCCCCGTATGGAGTCAGGCTCGCATCCTGGCTCACGCCCGCGATCCTCGTTGCGGCGCTGTTCACCGGCTGTGGCGGTACGACCGCCGAGCCGAGCACACCCGAGGCGGGCAGCGGCACCGCGGCCGGAGCAACAGCGACACCGACCACCGACGGGGCGGCCACGCGTTCGGAGCCGAACGCGGCACGCGCCATGGAGCATCTGCGGGTCCTCGCCGGGGACATCGGATCCCGTTCGGCCACCACGGCGGAGGAGCGGCGGGCGGCGGAGTACATCCAGCAGCAGCTCGAGGCCGCAGGCTACTCAGTGACGATCGAGGAGTTCGACGTCCAGGCGACCCTGGGCGGATCGGCGACGCTTCGCCTCAACGACGGATCGACCGTCGAGGCCGCTCCGCTCAACGGGTCGCCGAATGGGACCGTGTCAGGCGACCTCATGCGTGCGGGCCTGGGGCGGGCGGGCGAGTTCTCAGCGGTGAGCGTCGCGGGGAAGATCGCGCTGCTGGACCGCGGCGAGATCACGTTCGGAGAGAAGGTGCGCAACGCTCAGGCGGCGGGCGCGATCGGCGTCGTCGTCGTCAACAACGAGGACGGGATGTTCCGCGGCGACCTGGGCGGTGAGCCCGCGCGCATCCCCGCGGTCAGCGTCGCGCGCGCGTCGGGAGAGACCCTCGGTGCAGCCGGCGGGGGCGTGACCATCGAGGTGCAGACGAACCGGGTAAGCGGGCGGTCGCAGAACGTCGTGGCGAAGCCGTCCGAGGCCCCGTGCACCGCATACCTCGGCGCGCACTACGACTCGGTGCCTGCGGGCCCCGGAGCGAACGACAACGCGTCGGGCACGTCGCTGCTGATCGAGCTGGCGCGGGCTCGGCGGACCGACGGCGTGTGCGTTGTCGCGTTCGGCGCGGAGGAAGTCGGACTCATCGGATCCCGCGCGTTCGTCCGCGAGCATGACGTGGGGAGCGCCGCGTTCATGATGAACTTCGACATGGTGGCGAAAGCGACCCGCCCGACGTTCATCGGGGACGAGCCGCTCACCGAGATCGCCGCCGACGTCGCCGCGGAGCGCGATTTCGAGGCGCGGACGATCACCTCGTTCGGACCGGGCACGTCCTCGGACCACGCCTCGTTCCAGGCGGCGGGCGTTCCTGCGCTTATGTTCTACTCGGGCGACGACGAATTCATCCATACGGCGGACGACGACCTGAGCAACGTATCCGACGACGACCTCGGCGAGTTCCTCGAGATGGCGGTGGCAGTACTGGACCGATTGCTGGCGGGCTGACGGCTCAGCTACGATGACTGGAGCCTCCCCCTCGATACGGACGCCGATGCGACTCGCCGCACTCCTCACCGCCGCCCTGCTGACGTTCGTCGCTGCCTGTGGCGACGACGATGGGATCCTCCAGCCCGAAGAGTCGAACACCCCGATCGCGACCGCGACGCCATACGCCGTGCAGCCCAACGTCATCATCGTGAGCGGCAATGGAACGGGCAGCTCAACCGGCGGAGCCACGACAGGTGGTGGAGGCGCTACCGGAGGCGGTAGCTCCACAGGTGGCGACGTGAATTATGTGGTGCAGGCGGGAGACACGCTGATCGCGCTCGCCGGGCGGTACGGAACCACCGTCGAGGCGATCATGACGCGCAATAACATCGCGAGCGCCGCCGACCTGCGCGCGGGGCAGCAGATCGTGATCCCGAGCGGGCAGTCCACGGTCGCTCCGCCGGCCGCCACGCCGGCGCCCACGTCCGTCGCGACGGCACCTCCCGTTGGCACGCCCGTCCCGACGGGGACGCCGGCGGGCGGCGGGCAACGCTACACGGTGCAGAGCGGCGACCTCGCCGGCTCGATCGCAGCCCGGTTCGGCGTGACGCTGGAGCAGCTCGCCGCGGCGAACAACCGCACCGTGGCGAGCCTGGACGAGTTGAACGTGGGGGACGTGCTCGTCATCCCCGGCGGATAACGCGCGCTGGCGCCGTGCGGCGATACGGCCGATACTCTCCGGAAGATCGTCCACACACTCTGGGCACCGGAGAGTGAGTCTAGATGTCGTTTGAAGAGAAGCTGGAGTACCTGGCCGCCCTGAAGCAGCGCGCTGCGCTGGGCGGTGGCCAGGACCGGATCGACGCCCAGCACGAGCGCGGGAAGCTGACCGCGCGCGAGCGCATCGCGATGCTGGTGGACCCCGGCACCTTCGAGGAACTCGACGCGCTGGCGGTCGACTGGGACGAGAACGAGAGTGACGGCGAGCGGTTCTACGGGGACGCCGTCGTGACGGGCTGGGGCCGCGTCGACGGGCGCCCCGTCTTCGTATTCGCGCAGGACTTCACACTCTTCGGCGGATCACTGTCCGAGGTGATGGGCGAGAAGATCTCGAAGATGATGGACCATGCGGCCGCCACCGGCGCGCCGGTCATCGGGCTGAACGACTCAGGCGGCGCGCGCATCCAGGAGGGTGTCGGCTCGCTCGCGGGCTACGGCGACATCTTCTTCCGTAACGTGCGTACCTCGGGGGTGATCCCGCAGATCAGCGTGATCATGGGCCCCTGCGCCGGCGGCGCGGTCTACTCGCCCGCGATCACAGACTTCATCTTCATGGTCGAGGGCACCTCGCAGATGTACATCACGGGCCCGGACGTGATTCAGAGCGTCACCGGCGAAAAGACGACGTTCGAGGAGCTGGGCGGGGCGATGTCGCACGCCGCCAAGTCGGGCGTCGCGCAATTCTCACTGCCGGACGAGGAGTCCTGCCTGGCGGAGGTCAGGCGTCTGATCTCGTTCCTGCCCTCGAACAACATGGAGGACCCGCCGGTCGTCGACACTGGCGACGACCCGGCGCGCAAGCTCGACGACATCCTGAGCATCGTGCCGGACGAAGAGACGCTGCCGTACGACGTGCGCGACATCATCGAGCGGCTGGTCGACAACGGGGACTTCATGGAGGTCCACCAGTACTTCGCGCAGAACATGGTGGTGGGGCTCGGTCGCATCGCGGGTCGTAGCGTTGGCATCGTGGCGAACCAGCCGATGTACCTCGGCGGGGTCCTGGACATCGACTCGTCGCGCAAGGCGGCGCGCTTCGTGCGCTTCTGCGACTCATTCAACATCCCGATCGTGACGCTGGTGGACGTGCCCGGGTACCTTCCCGGGGTCGCCCAGGAGTACGGCGGGATCATCTCGCACGGGGCGAAGGTGCTGTACGCCTACGCGGAGGCGACCGTGCCAAAGGTCACAGTGATCACGCGCAAGGCGTTCGGCGGCGCATACGTGGCGATGGGATCGAAGCACCTCGGCGTCGACATCAACTACGCATGGCCGGGGGCGGCGATCGCCGTCATGGGCGGCGGCCAGGCGGTGAACATCATCAACCGCCGCGAGATCCAGGCGGCCCCCGACCCGGACGTCGCGCGTGCGGAGCTGGTCGCCGACTACAAGCGCCGGCTTGAACACCCGTACATCGCGGCGGCGCATGGCTACGTCGACGATGTCATCGACCCTCGCGACACGCGAGCGAAGATCGCGCACGCGCTGGAGATGTTGCGCCACAAGTCTGAGGCGCCGCCGGCGAAGAAGCACGGAAACATCCCGCTGTAGTCTGGCCTCGCGCCGTCGAGCGGGGGACGGGAATCGAAGGTTAGCGATATGGCGAAGATCAAGGTAGCGAACCCCGTCGTCGAGCTCGACGGCGACGAGATGACGCGGATCATCTGGGGCTTCATCAAAGACCGGCTGATCCTCCCCTACCTCGATATCGACCTGCGCTACTACGACCTCGGCATTGAGAACCGCGACGCGACCAACGACCAGGTGACGGTCGACGCGGCGGAGGCGATCAAGCAGTACGGCGTGGGCGTGAAATGCGCCACGATCACGCCTGACGAGGGGCGCGTCGAGGAGTTCGGGCTGAAGGAGATGTGGAAGTCCCCCAACGGGACGATCCGCAACATCCTCGGCGGGACCGTGTTTCGTGAGCCAATCATCTGCCGGAACGTGCCCCGACTCGTGCCCGGGTGGACGGACCCGATCGTCATCGGCCGTCACGCGTACGGGGACCAGTACCGCGCGACGGACTTCGTGGTGCCGGGGCCGGGCAAGCTGACGGTAACGTTCGTGCCGCGAGACGGTGGCGCACCGATCGAGCGGGAGGTGTTCGACTTCCCCGGCGGCGGCATCGCGATGGCGATGTACAACCTCGATGAGTCGATTCGTGGATTCGCGCGGGCGTCGTTCAATTACGGGCTGCAGCGCGCCTGGCCAGTCTACCTATCGACGAAGAACACCATCCTGAAGTCGTACGACGGGCGGTTCAAGGACCTCTTCCAGGAAGTCTTCGACGCCGAGTTCAAGGACCGCTTCGCCGACGCAGAGATCTGGTACGAGCACCGACTGATCGACGACATGGTCGCGCAGGCGCTCAAATCGAGCGGTCGCTTCGTGTGGGCGGCCAAGAACTACGATGGCGACGTGCAGTCGGACGTGGTGGCGCAGGGTTTCGGGTCCCTCGGGTTGATGACCTCGGTGCTGCTGACCCCGGACGGACAGACTGTCGAGGCGGAAGCGGCGCACGGCACGGTGACGCGGCACTACCGCGAGCACCAGAAGGGGAATCCCACCTCGACGAACCCGATCGCCTCGATCTTCGCCTGGACGCGCGGGCTCAGCCATCGCGCGAACCTCGACAACAACCCGGACCTGGAGTTCTTCGCGAACGTGCTCGAACGGGTGTGCGTCGAGACGGTCGAGGCAGGCTTCATGACGAAGGACCTTGCGATCCTGATCGGCCCGGAGCAACCGTGGCTGACGACGCAGGAGTTCCTGGCGAAGCTCGACGAGCGGCTGCACGCGGCGATCGCGGCGTAGCCGCGGACTTCGTGCGGACGTCGTTCAACACGCGAAACTGAATCGCCGGGCTCAGCCCGAGCGGCGGGCGTCCTTCGGGACGAAGTGGAGGAGATGCGCTCTGCGTAAGAAGGTGACGTTTGTCGGCGCCGGCATGACCGGCAGCGCGATGGCGCAGATGATGGCGGCGCGCGGCTATGCCGACGTCGTCGTGATCGACATTGTCGAGGGTCTGCCCCAGGGCAAGGCGCTCGATATCGCCGAGTCGGCGCCATGGGTCGGGTTCTCGTCCACGATCGAGGGGACCAACGACTGGAAGCGCACGGCGAACTCGGACGTGGTGGTGGTGACCTCGGGCGTGCCGCGCAAGCCGGGCATGACGCGGGAAGACCTGCTGGGCACCAACGCGAGCATTGTCCGCAGCGTGGTGAAGAACGCGGTGGAGCACTCCCCGGACGCGGTGTTCATCATCTTCGCGAACCCGATGGACGCGATGTGCCACGTCGCACTCGAGGCGAGCGGGCTGCCGAAGGAGCGCGTGATCGGCCAGGGCGGCATGCTCGACACGGCGCGCTACCGCACCTTCATCGCGATGGAGACCGGCATGTCCGTGCGCGACGTGAGCGCGTGGGTCCTCGGCGGACACACCGAGGCGACTATGGTGCCGATCGTCTCGAATGCCACAGTGGGCGGCGTGCCCCTGACGCAGATCCTGACGCCGAAGAAGGTGCAGGCGGTGGTTGAGCGCACGAAGCGCGGCGGCGCCGAGATCGTCGAGCTGCTGAAGACCGGCAGCGCCTTCATCGCGCCGGCAGCCGCGACCATCGAGATGGTGGACGCAGTGCTCCTCGACCAGCGGCGCGTCCTGCCGTGCGCGACGCTGCTCTCCGGGCAGTGGGGCGTGCGCAACGGCTACGTCGGCGCGCCGGTCCTCGTCGGCGAGGGCGGCATCCAGAAGGTGTACGCGCCGCCGCTGGCCGACGACGAGGTAGCCGCGATCAAGGCGGCTGGCGTCGCGGTCCGCGACCTGGTGAAGGCGACGCCGGCCGCGGCGTAGACCGGGAGCAAGGGACGACGAGATGACCACGATGAGCGCAGGCACGCGCGTCGAGTCCGACAGCTTTGGCCCGATCGAGGTCGACGCCGGTGTGTACTGGGGCGCACAGACGCAGCGTTCACTGCAGAACTTCAAGATCGGTGGCGAGCGCTTCCCACGCCCGCTGATCCGGGCGCTCGCCATCATCAAGCACGCTTCGGCGACGGTGAACGAGGACCTCGGCAAGCTCGACGCCACGCGGGCGAATGCGATCCGCGAGGCGGCACAGGAGGTGATCGACGGGAAGCTCGACGACCACTTCCCGCTCGTCGTGTGGCAGACGGGGTCCGGCACGCAGACGAACATGAACGCCAACGAGGTGATCTCGAACCGCGCGATCGAGATCCTCGGGGGCACGCTGGGCTCCAAGGACCCGGTGCATCCCAACGACCACGTGAACATGTCGCAGTCCTCGAACGACGTGTTCCCGGGGGCGATGGCCGTCGCGACGGCCGAGCAGGTCATGCACCTGACGCTGCCGGGCCTGCGCTACCTGCGCGACGCGCTGCAGGCGAAGTCGACGGACTTCGAGTCGATCGTGAAGATCGGGCGCACGCACCTGATGGACGCGACGCCGCTCACGCTCGGGCAGGAGTTCTCCGGGTACGTCCAGCAGGTCACCTATGGCATCGCCCGGATCGAGGGCGTGCTGCCACGGTTGTACGAGCTGGCGCTCGGCGGCACTGCCGTCGGCACCGGGTTGAACACGCACCCCGAGTACGCAGACCGCGTCGCAGCGGAGATCAGCCGCATCACCGGACTACCGTTCGTCACCGCGCCGAACAAGTTCGAGTCGCTGGCGGCACACGACGCCCAGGTCGAGCTGTCGGGGCAGTTGAAGACGGTCGCGGCCTCGTTGATGAAGATCGCGAACGACATCCGGTTCCTGGGATCGGGGCCGCGCGCCGGCATTGCGGAGCTGATGCTGCCGGAGAACGAGCCCGGTTCCTCGATCATGCCGGGCAAGGTGAACCCAACGCAGTCGGAGGCGCTGACGATGGTCTGCGCCCAGGTGATGGGGAACGACGTCGCGGTGAACATCGGCGGCGCCACCGGCCACTTCGAGCTCAACGTGTTCAAGCCGGTCATCGTCTACAACACGCTGCAGAGCCTGCGGTTGATCGGCGACGCCGCGCGGTCGTTCACCGACAACATGGTGGCCGGGATTCAACCTAACATGAGCCGCATCGAGGAGTTGATGCAGTCCTCGCTGATGCTGGTGACTGCACTGAGCCCGCACATCGGCTACGATAAGGCGGCCCAGGTGGCCCACCATGCACACCACGGGGGCACAACCCTAAAAGAAGCGGCATTATCCCTCGGTTATGTCACTTCGGATCAGTTCGACGAGTGGGTGCGTCCTGAGGACATGATCCACCCGTAGCGCTCCCTGGCGGGGGACTCGTCGAATACAGGACGGCGGCGCTTCGGCGCCGCCGTCCTGTTTCTCGCGGCCTCAGATGCCGACGCTGCGACGCCACACGGCGAAGTCCCCGTAAAACGCCTGGAGCGGGCGGCCGAACGCTGCCTCGAACGCGTCCGGCGGCGGGTGGTCGCGTACCAGCATCGTGTACCTCGCAATGGGGTCGAGGCCGGCGGGACCGACCAGGCGCTCCACCGCGAGCGCCGCCAGGGTGTAGCCGGTGAGCGCGAGCGGGCCGTGATCGAGGAGGCGGTCGAGGGCCGGGAGCAGGATGCGCTGGCGTCGCAGCCGCTGCAGGAGGTGGGAGCGAAGCTCCCCGAGACGCAGCATTCCCGCGTCGACGGTGGCGAGGTAGCCGGCGTACTCGGCGCTGCCTTCGACGAGGAATAACGGCTCGTCGCTGGTGTCCGTGCCGCCTCGCAGCCAGTTCTGGACCACATGGAAGTACTCGTGCGCGACGACCTTCGTGCGGTCGAGGGGCGTCTCGATGGCCCACGTGGCCTGTCCGACGTTCACCGTGATGGAGCTGATCCGGTTGCCTTCGCGGAGGAACGCCGCTGCGTGTACCGGGAGCTCCGGCACGTTCACCACGTTGATGGTGACAGGGCCGTCGAGGTAGAAGCCGAGGCGGCGGTAGAAGGAGTCGCGAGCCAGCTTCGCGGCGTATTCGACGAGCACCAGCTGGTCCTGCGGCGGATCGGCGATGGGCTCGAGGTTGATTTCGTTCGGCTCGTCCGGTCCTTCGGGCAGCCGCACACCCGCTCGGGGGGCCGGGGCGGTGGTCGCCGACGGAGCGGGAGAAGCCGTGGCAGTCGGTGGCGAGGGCGAGGGCGTCACGGACGGCGAGGACAGCGGCGACACGGAAGCCGGTGGGGCATCGACTTCGTCACGGCCGCAGCCGGCCAGGAGCAACGTCCCGAGCGCGATCCCGCGTCCGCCGAGGCGCAGAAACCCGCGGCGAGGCAACGGCGGCGTGGCACGCGACGCGGGTCGCGGCGTCATCCCTGCGCGATGCGCGGGTCACCTTCCCGGACCACGACGAGGTTGAACCACGTGCAGCGGGGGAGAAACCCGGTCGCGAGATGCGCCTCGCCCGCATCGGCGAGGTCGCGCTCCACGTCCAGACCCCAGACCGGAAACTCAGCACAGACCGGGGGACGTGGTTCGGTGTGGCGGCCGCAGAGCGCGCGACCATCCTCCTGTGGCTCGAGCGCCGTGCAGCGGAAGAGCGTCGGGATCAGCTCGAGGACGTCGTGATCCTCGTGAGGCCGTTCGCGCCAGCCATCGTCGACCCGCTCGAGCGGGATGATGAGCGGCTCGCCGGTGAGGCCAGCGTAGAGGTCGTGCGGGACGGAGGCCCACGCCCAGTGACCGTCCGTGCGTCTCGAATCACAGCAGTCGCCGCAGCCGTTGCACTCCATGGCGCGAGCGGCGTCGAGGGTGACGTAGCGACGAGCCCCGGTCGCTTCAGGCATGACGGCGCTTTTCCGCCCGGAAGACGCGGTAAGAGCGGTCCTCGTACGCCGTCACGCAGTGGTCGAAGGCCGCCGTGATGGCGCGGTCGTACGGCAGGAAGCGGTTGGCCACGAGGAACAGGTGGCCGCCGGGCCGCAGCACGCGATGAGCGTCCTCGATCAGGCGCTCCGCCGTGCGGGTGTCGGTCGTGCGGTCGAGATGGAACGGCGGGTTCACGGCGACCACGTCGAACACTGCGTCCGGCAGCGCGCTCGCCCCGTCGTCGAGCCGTGACTCGCAGCGCTCGACTCCGTTCGCGGCGGCGGTGCGGCGTGCCGCCTCGACCGCCACGACATCCGCGTCGACCATGGTCACGCGTATGCCGCGAGCGAGACGCGCCGCGACGACGCCGATGAGCCCGCTGCCGCAACCGAGGTCGAGGACTCGGTCGCCGGGTGCGACCTCCAGCGTCCCGGCGAGCGCGCGGGTGCCGTCGTCGAGACGGTCCCAGGCGAAGACGCCGGGGCGGGAGTGCACCTCCACGGCGTGGCCGCTGAGCTCGACGGTGAAGCGATGGAAGTAGCCGTGATCGAGGAGCGGGTCATCCTCGAGGCGCGGCGCATCCACCGCAGGGCGCTCACCGAGAGCGACACGGCAGCCCTTGCGCATGGCGAGCGGTTGCATGCCGCCGAAGTGGTTGGACGCATACTCCAGGTAGGGCTTCATCCCGTCGCGGAGGGCGCCGGCAAGATAGAGCCGTCCACCCGGGCGCAGCACCTCGAAGGCGTCGTGGATGAGCTGGCGTGCGACCTGCTTCTCGCGCGGCGCACGGACCGCGACGGCGTCCGCCCGCAGAGCGGTGTCGAGGTGACTGGAGCCGTCGCTCGTGACGACTTCGACGCCATGGAGGTCAGCGAGGGCCTCCGACGCGGCACGAGTATGGACGACGTTGCGGTCGGCCACGACCGTCCGACCGGCCTCGGCCGCCTGAACGAGGTCGCGGATGCCGCCCCCGGCGCCGAAGACGACCAGAGACGCGGGCCGCGAGGCCCGAAGGGCGTCAGTCAGGAGTGCATCGACGACATCCGGACGGCGGCCGGCCGCCTTCGAGACGGGCATCGCGGCGAGAGGCATACGACCAGTCTACGCCCGCTGGCGCGTGGCTTCCGCCGGGGCGCGCACGGGGGTCAGGCCTGGTTTTTCTCCTTGCCGCCGAACAGCTTCCTCCCGATGAGACGGAGCGGGTCGAAGTACACGTCGACGGCGCGCTCTTTCATCGGAATGATGCCGTTGTCGGTGATGTGGATGCCCTCGGGGCAGACCTCGGTGCAACACTTCGTGATGTTGCAGTAGTCGAGGCCGAAGTCGGGGGTGACCATTTGCCGCTTCGGGTTCGTGTCGAGCGGGTGCATCGCCACCTGTGCGAGCTGGATCGTGAACCGTGGGCCGATGAAGTTCTCGAGGTTCTCCGGGTGCTCGCGGAAGACGTGGCACACGTCCTGGCAGAGGAAGCACTCGATGCACTTGTGGAATTCCTGGATGCGGTCGATGTCGATCTGGTGCATCCGGTGGGTACCATCGGCCTCGGGCTGACGCGGCTTCAACTCGGGCATGCGGTCACGGGCTACGTTGAAGTTGTGACCGACGTCCGTGACCAGGTCGCGGATGAGCGGGAACGTCTTCAGCGGCGCAATGGAGATGGTCTCGCCCGGGGTGAACGTCTGCATGCGCGTCATGCACATGAGTCGCGGCTTGCCGTTCACCTCGGCGGAGCAGGAGCCACACTTGCCGGCCTTGCAGTTCCAGCGCACAGCGAGGTCGGGCGTCTGGGTGGCCTGGAGGTTGTGTACCACATCGAGGACGACCATGCCCTCCCCGTACTCGACGTCGTACTCCTGGTAGTCGCCGTCCTCGTCGTCGCCGCGCCAGATGCGGAGGTGTGCAACCGGCATCAGTGGTCCTCCTCGAACAGCTGCTTGAGCTCGGCGGGCATCTCGGGCAGCGGCTCCTGACGCCAGGTCAGCTCGCCGTCCTTCAACGACTGGACGATGTTCACGGTCCCGAAGTGGGCGTCTGGGTTCGGGTAATCCTCGCGGGTGTGACCGCCGCGGCTCTCCTTGCGCTCGATCGCGCCCCGCGTGATGAGGTCGGCGACCGTGAGCATCGAGCGCAGGTCGAGCGCGAGGTGCCAGCCGGGGTTGTACTGCCGGTTGCCCTCGACGGTGACGTTCTGAGCGCGCTCACGGAACTCCTCGAGGCGACCGCGGGCCTGCTGCAGCTCGTCTTCGTTGCGGATGATCCCCACGAGGGACTGCATCGTGTCCTGCAGCTCACGATGGATGGTGTACGGGTTCTCCTTACCGTTGCCGTCGAACGGCGCGAGCGCCTCGGCGGCGGCCGCGTCAACCTCGGAGGAGCTCAGCGCGGGCATCGAGGAGAGCGAGCTGGCGTACTCGGCCGCGCCCATGCCGGCGCGGCGGCCGAAGACGATCAGGTCCGAAAGCGAGTTGCCGCCGAGGCGGTTCGAGCCGTGCATGCCGCCTGCGACCTCGCCGGCGGCGAACAGGCCCGGCACGGTCGAAGCGGTGCTCTCAGCATCGACTCGCACGCCGCCCATAACGTAGTGAGCCGTGGGGCCAACCTCCATGGCGTCGCGGGTGATGTCGACATCTGCGAGCTGCTTGAACTGGTGGTACATGCTGGGCAGCCGGCGCTGGATGTAGCTGGCGTCACGCCTCGACGCGATGTCGAGGAAGACGCCGCCGTGGGGGCTGCCGCGGCCCGCCTTGACCTCGGCGTTGATGGCGCGCGCCACTTCGTCACGAGGCAGGAGGTCGGGGGTACGACGAGCGTTGACCTTGTCGTTGTACCAGCGGTCGGCTTCCTCCTCGTTGTCTGCCGTCTCGGCGGCGAACATCGGGGGAATGTAGTTGAACATGAAGCGCTGACCGTCAATGTTGCGCAGCGTACCGCCGTCGCCCCGGACGCCCTCCGTGACGAGGATGCCGCGGACACTGAGGGGCCAGACCATCCCGGTAGGGTGGAACTGCACGCATTCCATGTCGATCATGTCCGCGCCGGCCCACGTGGCGAGGGCGTGCCCGTCGCCGGTGCCCTCCCAGGAGTTCGAGTTGATGGCGAAGACTTTGCACAGTCCGCCCGTGGCGAGGACCACCGCCTTCGCCCGGAAGACCACGAAGCGGCCGTTCTCCCGCCAGTAGCCGAAGGCGCCGCTGACGCGGTCGCCGTCCTTGAGCAGGCGCGTAATCGTGCACTCCATGTACACGTCGATGCCGCGATGGACGGCGTGTTGCTGGAGGGTGCGGATCATCTCGAGGCCGGTGCGGTCGCCGACGTGCGCGAGGCGGGCGTAACGGTGGCCGCCGAAGTCGCGCTGGAGGATGCGCCCATCCGGGGTGCGGTCGAAGAGGGCGCCCCACTCCTCGAGCTCGCGGACGCGGTCGGGGGCTTCCTGGGCGTGGATCTGGGCCATGCGCCAGTTGTTGAGCATCTTGCCGCCGCGCATGGTGTCGCGGAAGTGTACCTGCCAGTTGTCCTGCGGGTAGACGTTGCCGAGCGCCGCGGCGAGGCCGCCTTCGGCCATGACCGTGTGCGCCTTGCCGAGGAGCGACTTGCAGACGAGGCCGGTCCGCGCGCCGAGCGCGGACGACTCAATCGCCGCGCGCAGCCCGGCGCCGCCGGCGCCGATCACGAGTACGTCATACTCGTGCGTCTCGTAGTCGGCCATCATTCCCCCTCGATCCGGCGCCTCGTGGCGAGACGCGCGTTAGAAGCTATTCCAGGTATGCGGGTCGGTGATCACGCCGTTCGCGACGAGGTGGATGTAGAGGTCGGTGACACCGACGCCGATCAGGCTGACCCAGGCCCAGAGACGGTGGTGCTCGTTCGCGACCGTCACCAGGCTCCAGGTACGGTGGCGGAGTTTCGTGAAGCTCGTGCAGGAGTAGCAGTCGAGGCTGCCGCCGACGAGGTGTCGAAACGAGTGGCAGCCGACCGTGTACATCATGAGCGCGAACGCGTTGGCCGTCAGGATCACGGAGCCGAGGCCGATGCCCCATTCACCCTCGAAGCGGTACGAGCGCAGTGCGCCGTACCAGAGGAAGACGACGAAGATGAGGGCGACGTAGAGGGCGAAGCGGTGCGCGTTCTGCAGCACCAGCGGGAACTTCGACTCGCCAGAATATCGCTTCGCGGGCTCCGCCACAGCGCACGCGGGCGGGCTGAGGAAGTAGGAGCGGTAGTAGGCACGCCGGTAGTAGTAGCAGGTCGTGCGGAAGGAGAGCGGCGCCCAGAGGATCAGGATCGCCGGCGACAGCCAGTCCGGAAGCCATCCGGGATGAATCAGTGGCTCGAAGAACGGGGAGAGGTAGGGCCCGATCTCGAACTTCCAGTACTCGCCCAGAAGCGCGGACACCGTCGTGTAGATGATGAAGAGGAAGAAGCCGCCGCCGATGAGAGCGGGCTCGACCCACCAGCGGTCCTTGCGCTGCGTGACGCCATAGCGCCGCTGGCGCGCCATCGACTGGGATGCCTGTGCCATACCCGGTAGCTTTCTAACGCGACCGCCGTACCACGGCCGCCAATGCGCTCAGGTGACTATTCCCCTCGCGCAGTACATGGTCAAGTCAGGATGCGTCGGACGACGGGTGCAGCCGCCGCCGGCCGTACAGCAACGCCGCCACGACGGTCTTCGCGTCCTGAATTCGGCCATCGTCCAGGGCAGCGAGCACCTCGTCGTAGGTCATCGGGATCGGCTCGGAGAGGTGCTCGTCAGCGTCCTGCGCCAGCGGATCGGGCCGCAGCCCGCTCGCGAGGAAGTAGTCGATGTACTCGTCGCAGTATCCGGGTACCATCCACGTCCCACCGAGGCGCACGATCGAGTCGGCGGCGTAACCGGTCTCCTCGCGTAGCTCGCGCTGCGCGGTCACTTCGGGCGGCTCGCCGGGGTCGCGGGTGCCCGCGGGGATCTCGAGCAGCGTATCGCCGACGCCGATGCGGTACTGACGCACGAGGAGCCATCGCTCCTCGTGGTCGACGGCGACGAGCGCGACGGCGCCGGGGTGCTTGATCAGGCTCCGCTCCACGACCGCGCCGTCCGGCAGGCGGATCGAGGCGCGCTCGACCTCGAAGACGTGCCCGGTGTGTACGGTCTCGGAACGCAGGAACTCGAAATCGCTCACGCGGGGGGCTTCAACTCGAGGGTCATCGCGATCTCGTTGCAGCCGGGGAACTTCGGGCAGCGGTAGCACTCGTTCCACACTTTGCGCGGGAGAGACATCACATCGGCCTGCTGGAAGCCGAGGCGCTCGAAGAAGCCGGGCCGGTAGGTGAGCGCGAAGACGCGGTCGAGACCGAGCGTGCGCCCCTCCTCGATGCAGGCCCGGACGACGACGCTTCCGTAGCCGGCCGACTGACGATCCTCGGCGACGGCGACCGACTTCAGCTCCGCGATGTCGGCCCAGGTGATGTGAAGCGCGCCACACGCCACCGCCTCGCCGCCCTCACGGACCACGAAGAAGTCGCGGATGTTCTCGTACACCTCGCCCATGGTGCGCGGGAGCATGTCGCCGCGCGCAGCCCAGAAGTTCACCAGTCGGTGGATCGCCTCGGCGTCGTGCACGGTGGCGCGTGCCGCCTGCAGCGCCGGCACGGTGGCGGGAGCTGCCGAAGCGGACGGATCGATCATGGGAGGAATCCGATGCTCACCTCATCAGGATAGCGGACGGGCGCTCCTCGGTGGTGACGGTCAGTCCCCTGAGCGCTCGAGGGCGGTCGCCGCGGTACGCAGCCGGACGCCGCAGTCGCGGCAGAAGGTGGCATCGAAGTCGTTCGCCACGGCGCAGGTGTGGCAGGCAACGACCAGACGCGAGCGCGCGACGGCGTCCATCCAGTACTTCCCGCCGAGCACGCCCGCGAGCGCGAGGAATCCGAGCGCCCCGCCGGCCTCGCGGGCGTCACGGTCCTCACGGAGCGTCCCGTCGCTGTCGCCGATGACCGCGAGGAGCAGGCCCAGCACGAGCAACACGATCGAGGTCCAGTAGAGGATGCGGGGCCACAGGAACCGGCGGCGCCACCACGGTGTCACAGACGATCCTCCTCGTCCTCAGACGGGGCGACTGTAGCACGGCCGGGCAGGGGCGGGCCGCGCAGCGACGGGAGTCAGGCTGACTCGGGGATCTCCTCGCCGGTGTCGAGGGCCTGGCCGCCTTCGGTCAGCAGGAGCGGGCGACGGTTCCTCGTGACGCAGTCAGCGGAGACGACGCACTTGCGGATCTCCGGCCGGGACGGCATCTCGAACATGACGTCGAGGAGGATGTCCTCGACGACGGTGCGCAAGCCGCGGGCGCCTGTCTTCTGGTGCAGCGCTGCCTCGGAGATGGCGCGCAGAGCGTCGTCCGTGAACACCAGTTCGACGTCGTCGATGGAGAAGAGGCGCTGGAACTGCTTGGCAACCGCGTTCTTCGGCTGGGTGAAGATGGCGACCATCGTGTCGACATCGAGCGGGTCGAGCGTCGAGACGACAGGCAGGCGGCCGACGAACTCCGGGATGAGGCCGAACTGCAGCAGGTCGTCATGGGTGACGTGACGGAGCAGTTCGGCGCGGTCGATCGCGGTCGGGTGCTCGGTCAGGCCGAACCCGAGCGAGCGCACGCCAGCGCCCGTCCGTCGCGAGATGATCTTGTCGAGGCCCTCGAACGCCCCGCCCACGATGAAGAGGATGTTCGAGGTGTTGATCTGGATGAAGTCCTGGTGCGGGTGCTTGCGCCCGCCCTGCGGCGGGACACTCGCGACGGTGCCCTCGATGATCTTGAGGAGCGCCTGCTGTACCCCCTCGCCGGACACGTCGCGGGTGATCGATGGGTTGTCGGTCTTGCGCGCGATCTTGTCGATCTCGTCGATGTAGACGATGCCGCGCTCGGCCTTCTGGATGTCGAACTCCGCCGCCTGGATGAGGTGCAGGAGAATGTTCTCGACGTCCTCGCCGACGTAGCCGGCCTCAGTGAGGGCGGTCGCGTCCGCAATCGAGAACGGCACATCGAGGATGCGCGCCAGCGTGCGCGCGAACGCGGTCTTCCCGGTGCCAGTCGGCCCGATGAGGAGGATGTTCGACTTCTCTAGGTCGATGTCCGCCTGGGCGGGGGCATCGACCCGCTTGTAGTGGTTGTATACGGCGACGGAGAGCACACGCTTCGTGCGCTCCTGGCCGACGATGTACTCGTCGAGCTGAGTGACGATCTCCTGCGGAGTGCGCAGGCGCGGGCGCTGGCCCCTGGCCGGGGTCTTGCCCGCAGCCTGTGTCTCCTCGTTGATGATCTCCTGGCACAGCTCGACGCACTCGTCACAGATGTAGACGGCGCCGGGGCCGGCGATCAGGCGTTTCACCTGATCCTGGTTCTTGCCACAGAAGGAGCAGTGGTACTGCACTCGGCTGCCGCGCGTGCTACTCGCCATCGAACCGGGCCCCCTCTGCCCTCGTCGTCACGCCGCCGCCGCGACCGGCCCTATTCTGCTCCCGGGCGTCTAGCTGAGCGACCCGGAGCCGTTTCGATTCTCATCCGGCCGGCTCAGGATCTCGTCCACGAGGCCGTAGTCCTTCGCCTGCTCCGCGCTCATGTAGAAGTCGCGGTCGGTGTCGCGCTGGATGCGCTCCATCGGCTGGCCGGTGTTGCGCGAGAGGATGCCGCGGATGATCTCGTTGTTGCGCAGGATCTCGCGGGCCGCGATCTCGATGTCGGAGGCCTGACCACGCGCGCCGCCGAGCGCCTGGTGCATATGTACCGTGGAATTCGGCAGGGCGTAGCGCTTGCCCCGGGTGCCGGAGCACAGGAGCACGGTGCCCATCGAGGCGGTCGCGCCGACGGCGATCGTCGACACGTCGGGGCGGATGAGGTTCATCGTGTCGTAGATCGCGAGGCCGGCCGTGATCACGCCGCCCGGCGAGTGGATGTACATGTGGATGTCGCGGTCGGGGTCCTCGCGGTCGAGGAACAGCAGTTGCGCGACGATGATGTTCGCGATCTGGTCGTCGATGGGGGTGCCGAGGAAGATGATGCGCTCCTTGAGCAGGAGCGAGTAGATGTCGTAGGCGCGCTCGCCCCGGGCGGTGGTCTCGATGACCATCGGGACGATGTTCTGAGGCTGGGTCCAGTCGCTCGGTGTCATGTCTCGTGCTCCTGCGCTTTCTCTGTGTGCTGGTCCGCGTCCGGCTACTCTGCCTCGGTCTGATCCGCCTCGGTCTGATCCGCCTCGGTCTCGCTGGAGGGGGCGTCCGAGCTGTCCGCAACGGCGCCCGAGGACGCTCCTTCCAGCGTACCCGGTGCACCTTCGTTCTCGGCGGCAGCGACACCTGCTCCTTCGGGCAGGGCCTCGGCGGCGTCCTCGCCCGCCTCGTCGTCCTCAGCGACGTCGCCCTCGGCGCGTGCGCCCCGGCGTCGGCGACTGCCACGCACGCGGGCCTCGCCCTCTTCCTCGGGCGCCGAAGCGAGCTCTTCGAGGCGCTGGAGGGTCTTCGTCGTCATCAGCTCGTTGCTGATCGAGGCGCGGTTATCGGGGCTGTCGAAGATGGCGCGAATCGCGTCACGCTGCTCTTCGTTGAGGCCCTCGGCCGTGCGGATGTCAAACTGTGAGGCCATCCGCATGATCTCGCCCTCGATCTCCTCCTCGGTCACCGCGAGTTCCTCGCGGCTGGCGAGTTCGCCGAGGACGAGCGCGCGGCGCACGGCGAGATCCGCCTGCGCGCGGAGGCTGTCACGCACCTCGTCCTCGGTGCGCCCGATCGCCTCCAGCCAGCGGTCGAGATCCTCACGCGTGTGCGCGGCATGGTTCGACTCGCGGTCGATCATGCGGTCGATCTCACGCTCGACGAGGATCTCCGGGTAATCGATGTCGGAGGAGGCGACGAGCAGGTCCAGGACTTCTTCGCGGTAGGCGTTGTCCGCCTCGGCCTTCGCGGCCGCCTCGATGTTCTGCCGGACGCGCTCGCGCAGTTGCTCGGCGGTCTCGATGCCGTCTTCGTCGAGCGACTTCGCGAAGTCGTCGTCGAGGTCGGGGAGGATCTGCTGCTTCACCTCGTGCAGGGTGAGCGTGTAATGGGCGAGCTTGCCCGCCATGTCGGCGGCCACGTAGTCGTCGGGCAGCGCGAACTCGATCTCGTAGGGGCCGCCGCGCTCGAGGCCGATCAGGTGCTCGAGGAAGCCGGGCAGCGATACCACACCACCCTCGGTGACGGCGAACTCGGCGCCTTCCTCCTCGTGCGGCGGCTCCGTCTGACCCTCGACGGAGACCGTGACGTCCATGCGCACGACGTCGTTCCACTCGACCGCGCGGTCGACGGGCTCGAGCGTGGCGTAGCGCCGCAGCAGCGCGGTCAGCGACTCCTCGACGCGGCCGTCCGGCGCCTCGGCTTCAGGGCGCGGGGCGCGCAGGGAGCGGTAGTCACGCAGGTCGATGGTGGGGCGCACCGGGACCGTGGCGGACACCACGAGGGGTTCGGTGGACTTGAGGTCGAACTCAGGCTGCCCGATGGCGTGGATGTCCTGGCTCTCAATGGCCTCGTTGTAGACGTCGGGGAGCAGCTCCTCGAGCGCCTCCTGGAGCAATGCCGGACGTCCGAGCGTGCGCTCCACGATCTGGCGCGGCGCCTTGCCCGGACGGAACCCCGGGATGCGGACCCGTTGTGAGAGGCGGCGCACCGCCTTGTCCATCTGCGCTTCGAGCCGCTCGTCCTCGACCTCGATCTCGAGGGCGACGAGCGAGCGGGGCAAACGTTCTGCAGTCACACCCACGTGGTGCGCCCCTGTCCCCTACCAGCCGTCATGTTGTGTGTTCGAAATGAGTATAGCACCCCACCATTTACCGGCCGGACGGACGCGGGGAACGCCGTGCGGCCTCATACGAGCACTATACTCGGGCGCGATCACGGCAGGGCCCGAAAGGAACGACTGTGCGCCTCATCACACCATGGCGGCTGATGTACGCCGCGCTGGCACTCATTGCAGTCGTCTTCTTCGCAGGGTGCTCCGACGACGACGCCGAGTTCGAGCCGGCGACAGCGGGCGAGCTCGTCGTCGCCACCAGCCTCCCGGCGCCGGGCTTCTGGAACGGCGATTCGGTGGAGAACCTCAGCGGCGGCTTCGAGTACCGCGTCGCACAGGCGCTGG
This sequence comes from Dehalococcoidia bacterium, assembly GCA_050248355.1. GTDB lineage: Bacteria > Chloroflexota > Dehalococcoidia > UBA2979 > UBA2979 > JAIBBD01. The sequence goes on along the minus strand of JBFWSN010000014.1, from coordinate 4,628 downwards.
CGGAGGAGTTCGGGCTGCAGCTGCGGGTGATCGACGTGGTGTTCGACCGCATCAACGCGGGCGACTTCGGCGGGGCCGACCTCGCCATCTCGCAGCTCGCGGCGACCGCCGAGCGCGGCGCACGGATGACGTTCACCGACCCGTACTTCTGGTCGGCGAACGGCGTGCTGGTCAAGACGGGGACGAGGCTGAGTGACCTCGACGCCGCGCGCCGGGCGCGCTGGGTCGTGGAGGCGGGGACCATCCACGTCGCATTCGTCGCCGACGTGATCCGGCCCTCGCAGCCGGCGACGGTGGCGCGGTCAAATGACGAGATGCTGGCGGCGCTGCGGTCCGGCCAGGCGGACGCGGCTTCGATGGACCTCCTCACGGCGCTGGCAACGGCGGCGACGTTCAAGGGGGAGTTCGAGGTCGTGGCGCAGTTCGCGACGAGCGACGTGTCGGGGATCGCGCTGCCGAAGGGCTCGAAGAACGTCGACGCCGTGAACATCGTCCTGCGCCGGCTCCAGGACGACGGTGACCTCGACCGCTTCATGGCGGAGGAACTGACACCGCTCCTCGGACGCGACCCGTCGACGGTGCCGACAATCGCGGTGCCCTGAGGCGCCGGTCGTGGCTCTGCCACGTGGCGCCGCGGCGGCCGGTGCGTACACGCTCACTGGTCCACTCAGCGCGTGAAAGGAAGCCAGATGCCCCGGTCTCTCGTTCCCGCCCCGGTACGCCTCATCGCGCTGCTTGGCGTGATGCTCCTGGCGACGCTCGTCGCAGCGTGTGGCGACGACGACGCCTTCGAGCCGCTGATGGCCGGGGAGCTGACCGTCGTGACCAGCCTGCCGGCGCCCGGATTCTGGAACGGGACGCCCGAGGACGGGTTCGACGGGGGCATGGAGTACCGCATGGCCGTCGCGCTCGCCGAGGAGTTCGGCCTGCGGCTGACCGTCATCGACGTGCCGTTCGACCGCATCGCGGCGGCGGACTTCGGCGGGGCCGACCTCGCCATCTCGCAGGTCCTCGTCACGCCCGAGCGGGAGCAGCGGCTCGCGTTCTCGACTTCGTACTTCGCGATCACGAGCGGCGCGCTCGTGCGACGAGGCACGACGGTGCGCGACCTGCAAGAGGCGCGAGCGCGCCAGTGGGTGGTGGAGCGATCGACGGTGCAGGAGCCGCTCGTCCGGGACGAGCTGCGGCCGGCGCAGCCGGCCCTGGTGGTGTCAACGCGCGACGAGTCGCTCGCCGCGGTGCGCGAGGGACGCGCCGATGGCACGCTCCTCGACCTTCCGACCGCGCTCAGCATCGCCGCGACCTCGGGGGGCGAATTCGAGGTGGTGGCCCAGTTCAAGCCGGAGCGACGGGCGGCGATCGCCCTGCCGAAGGGGTCGAAGAACCTCGACGCCGTGAACGCCGTGCTGCGCCGGCTCGATGAGTCGGGCGACCTCAACCGCCTTGTGGCCGAGGAACTCGCGCCGGTGCTGGGACGCGATCCCGCGACAGTGCCGCTCATCGAAACCGGCGCGCCCTGACCTCGACGGCGGACCACCCGATCGTCAGCGGGCGTTCTCGAGGTAGACATCGCCGATCAACTGCTCATCCAGCAGATGCTGGTACTGCGCATCGTCGAGGCCGAGGACGCCCTGCAACACCTCGCGGTTGTGCTCGCCGAGACGCGGGGCACGCCCGCGCACCGGAGTAAGCGGGTTCACATCGAAATGGGCGAGGGGGCCGGGGTAGCGGCGCGGACCGGTATCCGGGTGGTCCAGCTCGATGAAGTAGCCGCGGTGCTGCAGTTGAGGGTCGTGGAACATCTCCGGCTGGTGAGCCAGCATGGTCGCCATCACTCCGACCGCCTGCAGCCGCTCCATCAGTTCCCGGTCATCGTGCTCTCGAGTCCAGTCCGCGATCAGCGGCTCAAGGATGTCCTGGTTGCGGTACCGCGAGGAGACGTCGGCGAACCTCGGCTCGGTGGCGAGTTCCGGCTTGTCCATCTCCCGGCAGAGCGCCTCGAAAGCGGCATCTGAGTCGACGGCGAGAGCGAGCCAGCGGTCATCGCCACGACAGGGGAACAGGCCGTAGGGCGCCATCCACGGGTGGCGGTTGCCCCAGTGGTCGTGGATGCGCTCGTTCATGAACGCGTCCATGAGCGCGTACGAGAGGTGATGGACGATCGCCTCGCCCTGGGACAGCTCGATGAGCTGACCCTCGCCGGTGCGCTCGCGCGCGTAGAGCGCAGACTGGATCGCGAACGCCACCGTCGCGCCTGCCGTCGGGTCGCCGTGATATATGGGAGGCGTCGCTGAGGGGTCGGAATCGCGGTATCCCCGCAATATCGTGTGGCCGACGATGGCCTCCATCGTGGCGCCGTATCCCTTGAAGTGCTTGTACGGACCGCTGATGCCGAAGCCGGGGAAGCGCACCATGATCAGCCGAGGATTGATCGCCGACAGCTGTGGCCAGTCGATCTTGAGGTCCTCGACGACGTCGGCGGCGTTGTTTTCGAGGAAGACATCGGCCTCTCGCACCAGCGAGTAGAAGAGCTCGAGGCCCTCGGGACGGAGCAGGTCGAGGGTGATGCTGCGGTGGCCGCGCTTCGCGTAGTTGAACGTGGCACTGCGGTTCCAGAAGCCCTCGCTGTTGTCGCGGTTGAGGTAGCCCGCGCCCGTGGGGCTCTGCATGAAGAGGTCGGGGAGATGCCGCACGGCCGCGCGCGTGGGGTTGAGGTGCTGGATTGACTCCACCTCGATCACGTCGGCGCCGAGGTCAGAGAGAATCATCGTGCCGAAGGGGCCTGCCCAGACGATGGCCTGAGAGAGGACGCGGACGCCCTCCAGGGGCAGCATGCGCTCGGTGTCCTGGGTCATCAGATGACTCCCTGCTGTTCGAGCCGCGCGACGTCCTCGGCGTCGTAGCCGAGGCGTTCCGTCAGGACCTGGAAGGTGTGCTCGCCGAGGAGCGGGGCGCGCCGCAGCTCGCCGGGCGTCCCCGACATGCGGAGCGGCACACCGGGCAGACGCACGTGGCCGGCCTCGGGGTGCTCGATGTCCACGAAGAACGCGCGGGCGTTCAACTGGGGGTCGTTGAGCACGTCTCGCATGGTGTTGATGGCGGCGATGGGCAGACCGACGGCCTGGCCTGCTTCCATCGCCTCCTGCTTCGTGCGCTGGAGCAGCCACGGAAAGAAGATGGCGTCCACCTCGGGCGCATAGTTGATGTCGAGGAGGTTCGGGGACAGGTAGTCGTCGTTCTCGAGGTCTGGCCGCTCGATGAGCTTGCAGAAGCGCGGCCACCACTGGAGCTGGCACAGGATGTGGATGTACCCATCGAGGCACGGGTACACGCCCGCGGGCAGTGCCGAGCTGCGCTGCGGCTGCCGCGGCTCGAAGTAGAGCGCACCCGAGTAGCCATACGAGACGAGGTTCGTGCCACCCCGGTCCATTGAGCCGGCGAGCACCTCGTGGATGGAGATGTCCGCGCGCTCGCCGAGCCCTCGACGGCGGGCGCTGAAGAAGGCGCCCATCATGAAAGCGGAAACGACGTTCCCGGCGAGGAAGAGCGGCGCGTAGAGCCCGATCTTGACTGGTTCGCGGCCTTCGCCGGCGGTGACGGCGAGCACGCCGCCCATCGCGTACATCAGCATGTCGTCGGCGTCGAATTCGCGGTACGGGCCGCTCTGTCCGAAGTTGGAGATGCGGACGAGCGTGGCCCGCGGGTTCACCTCGCGGAGCACGTCCGGGCCGAGTCCCAGCCGTTCCAGCGTACCGGGGCGGAAGCTCTCGACGACGATGTCGGCGTCCTCGGCGAGCCGGCGCAGGATCTGCTGCCCCGTCGCCGTCTTCAGGTCGAGCGTGACGCTCTGCTTCCCGGTGTTCAGCGTGAGGAACATCCCGCTGCGCTCGAGGTTGGGGCGGTCACCCGGGAATGGCCCGAGGCGCCTCGAGAGGTCGCCGCGGCCCGGCCGCTCGACCTTGACCACCTCGGCGCCGTAGTCAGAGAAGTGCTTGGTCGCGAAGGGGCCCGTGACCCCCTGGGTCAGGTCCAGGACGCGAATGCCCTCGAGTGGTGCCGTCATCGAACCCCCTCGGCCACGGATCCGGGATTGCGTTCGTCGTTGAAGTCAGACTCGTATACCGCCGGGCGCGCCGAGTCGCAAGCGCAGCGGTCCTCGTCGACTTCGGCTACCCCGGGTCGCCGCCGGCCCCTGCCCCTCATGACGGCGTACGACGGCGACTCGCGAGGGGACGCGCAACGGCCACGGATGGCGACCCCCCCCCACCAGACGAGTTCATCGTCCGGTCACCGCCCGTTCACGTCCGCGAAACGCACTGCCCCTAGCGTGGCACGCGGCGTACGTGGAGGTCGGACGTGGCACCGGGGATCGTCTTCTTCGGGCTGGTGGGCATCGTGCTGCTGGCGGACTACTTCGCCGCCCAGCGGGAGATGTAAACCCCGCGGCGGCATCGGAGTGGTGTCGAGGCCACACGGGTACTTCGGGGCACGGTCCACGCCACGGAGAGGTCCATTTTGGAATCGTCGAGTTCGCTGCTGATCAGTCTGGCACTCATCCTGCTCACTGCGCGCATCACATCCCAGGTGGCCAGCGGCTTCGGGCTCCCGAGCGTGTTCGGCGTGCTGAT
>JBFWSN010000013.1:0-68104 GCA_050248355.1 Dehalococcoidia bacterium | reverse complement strand
ACGCTCCAGTGGCAGTCGCGACTCGGTCGGTAAAGGCCGAGTAGACGGCCACACACACGTCGGTTCACGGGAGCGGACTGCACCACCCCCGGTGCAGTCCGCTTCCGTGAGCTCAGGGCTTGGAGTCGTGCTAGGCGAGGCCCAGGACCAATCCAAGCGCGGCGAAGATGAAGAAGGCGGTCTCGGCCGAGTGGACGATGATTCCCATCCAGGCGCTGCGATAGCGGCGGCTAGGGAACGCGTAGCAGAGGACGCCCGTGGCGATAGAGCGAGGGATGCCCCAGGGCTGGTGCAGGTGATAGAGGCCAAAGATCACGCCGTTGGCCAGCCAGTCACCCTTGCCAAACACGCCGCCCATCTTGGGCAGCAGGATGCCGCGGAAGAGCAACTCCTCACCGATGATGGTGTTGAAGATGCCGAGGACAACGAACAGACCGAGGACCTGCCAGGCGCCTTCCATGGCCGCCTTGCGCTCCTCCGACTCCATTAGCTTGGTGAAGCTGTACTGGTCCGGCTCGCCGAGGAACGGGAGGGCCTTCTCCCAGAATTCGGTCAGTGGTGCCAGCTGGATGATGACAGCCACGAGGAGGATCGGCACGAGCATCAGCCACAAGCGACTTCGGGCCCGTCCGTCACGACGGTCGCGCGGCGAATTGAGCCAGCAACGACGACGGATCGTTGACCAGCGCAGGTCGCCTTCCTCACGCAGGACGATGCCCATCGCCAGCACGAACTGCCACACCAGGCCGATCGTCAGCAGGAGGGCACGAGTCAACGCTTCACGGTTCTCGTGGCCAACGCCTAGGTCGATGCGATCGCCGATCAGCGGCGCCGCGATCCATCCGAGGAAGGCCATTGGAAGGGCCGCCGCTGCCCAGATGGTTGCGATCTTGCGGAGCGAGTACTGGCCCTGTTCGGCCGCACTCGGCACCGCTTCCGCTGCGAGCGGGGCACCGATGTTGCTCCAGCGCGCATCACCGAAAGTTTCTGAATTCACCCTTGCCTCCTTTGACTGCGTCCCAACTTCGTTGAGTCGTTCGGGACTTCCTCGCAGAGGCTAGTAATCCGTTGAGAGGCAGTCGTCCCACGGCGGGTGGAGTTCGCCCTGCACTGCAGAGGTGATTTCGCAAGCCCTGCCTCCCACTGCAGAGGTAGGTCCGCGAAGCCGACTAGCTGCCGCGGGGTTTCACGACGCCCAACTCGTAGGCGAGGATGACGACCTGCGTGCGGTCGCGTGCCTGCAGCTTGTCGAAGACGTGCTTGACGTGCGTCTTCACAGTCCCTTCCGAGAGGAAGAGCCGGTCGGCGATCTCCGCGTTCGAGAGCCCCTGAGCAATGAACTCAAAGACCTCGTGCTCCCGCTCGGTGAGGGCCTTGAGGATTGACGTGTCGCGGTCCCTGAAGTCCGAGCCTGAGGTGAAGTGGGCGATGAGGCGGCGGGTCACTGACGGCGCCAGCAACGCACCGCCGGACGCCACGGCACGGACGCCGGCCACCAGCTCTTCCGTCGGCGCGCGCTTGAGTAGGAAGCCGCTGGCGCCAGCGCGCAGTGCCCCGTAGACGTACTCGTCGAGGTCAAACGTCGTGAGGATGATGACGCGCGAGTTCTCCAGCCGTTCAAGCCTGGCGATCGCCTGAGTCGCCGCGATGCCATCCGTGTCGGGCATCTGCACGTCCATGAGGACGACGTCGGGGGCGAGCTGGGTGGTGAGCGCGACGGCCTCCTGGCCGTTCGACGCCTCTCCCACGACCTCGATGTCAGACTCGGTTTCGAGGATGAGCCTGAGGCCAGCGCGCACGAGCTGCTCATCGTCCGCAAGGACGACTCGGATAGTCATCGGAGTGCCCGACCATCGGGCAGTCGTGCCCGAACGAAGTACCCCTCCTGGTCGGACCGCTGGCCGAAACTAAGATCACCGCCGAACACCGCTACCCGCTCCCGCATACCCAGGTGGCCACGCCCTCCGCCCCGGCTTGCGCGAGACGGAGTTACGCCGCGGCCGTTGTCAGCGATCTCGACTTCAATCTCCCGGGGTCGATAGCGCACCGTGACCCTTGCTACCGAGGCGTTCGCGTGCTTGAGGCAGTTAGTGAGTGCCTCCTGAGTGATGCGGTACGCGGTCAGTTCCAGGCTGGCGGGCAGCTCGCGCGGTTCGCCGTCAAAGAGTACCTCCACCGGTAGCCCGGCCTCGGCAACATTGTCCGCAAGGGCCTGTAGCTGATGAAGGCCAGGCTGCGGACTGGTTGCGTCATCTGCATCGGGCGTACGCATGACACCGAGCATACGTTCCATGTCAGACAGAGCTTCGCGACCGGCTGCCTCGACTGACCCCAGCACGTCGCGAGCAACGTCCGGTCTCGTGTCGAAGACAAGGCGGGCACCACCTGCCTGGATGACGATCAGATTCAATGAGTGCCCGACAATGTCGTGCAGCTCGCGGGCCACCCTGGCACGCTCGTCCGCAACTGCCTCCATCGCCCGCTTCTCCTGCTCCAGCTCGAGGCGGGCGACCTGCGCCGCGGCGACCTCCACCTGCTGGGAGCGCAGCCGGGCGAAGATGCCCGCTGCCCAAGCCAGGCCCCATGTCGCGGCCGTCGATACGATAACTTCCCAATCCCACGTGCCACGATTCGTCGCGAAGAATGCGGTCACAGCGCTGGCGGATACAGCCGCGGCGACGAACGCCTGGCGATAGTTGCTGAGAGATGCAACGGCATGCAGGGCAATAAGCGAGCTGAACGTGCCGGCTTGTATCTGCGCATAGCCGAGCGCCGAGTGCGACACCACGGCGCAGCTGATTACGAGCAAGGCTGGTAACGGCGCGCGGCGGCGAACCACCAAAGGCAGAGTCTGCGCGAGGACCAGAAACAGACCGGTCGGATCGTCCCGTTCAAACGGGCCGGGGTTGCTACCCGACCTGCCGGCCAGGCTCAGGAGGGCGATCGCCGTCAGCACGAGTGCCAACGCCACATCGAGAACGCTCGGGTCGATGGCACGCAAAAGGCCGACGACGCTTCGGCCCGGAACAGGTTGCCGCCCGTCCGTCTCGCGTTTCATCGCGCGCACTCTATCGCCTAGGCGCGACAGATGTCACTCGTCGAAGAAGATGGAGCACTGCCTTCGGAGCGAGGTCGAATTCAGCTGGCGATAACCTTTGCTGGTCATCGTCACCGAACCTTGCACGGAGCTGACCTAGGTGCCCGATGGAATGACACTCCACGGATCGAGGCCTGCGGGTAACAAGTGCTGCGGGACGGCCTCCTCGGGCGGGAGCTCGCGGAGCGGGACGCGCAGGAAGCTGTGCAAGGAGCGAATTGGACGGTGGCGACTGGCATGATCGATTCGGTCGCTTCTGGATAACCTCGCTCGGCGATCGCTATCGCCGGATAGCGATGGCTCTGAATGGCCGGCGCTGGATCAGTCGTCGACCGGCCTACGGCCGGCGAATCCCGCGTCGCGCCTATGCCACCACGCGATTTCCGGCTCGCCCGCCTGCCAGCACCAGTAGGCGGGCACCCCTTCGATGGTGGTGGGGAAGTCGATCAGGCCGCGGTTGCGATCCTTGATCTCAACGCCTGCTTCGACGAGCGTGGCGCAGTCGGCGTCGCTCAAGGGCGCGCGCAGCTCGTCTCGCGCAATCGCGCGGATGCCAGCCAGCACGGCGCGCGCCTCCTGAAGCGAGAAGTCATCCACCTCCGTTACTCCTTCGGCACCTGGTTGCCGAGGTGCCAGTATTTGCCCGCGCTGTAAAGCAACGGCTGCTTCTCGGCGTCGTACCGCGCCCACACGGCCTCCCCGATGAACAGGGTGTGGTCGCCCAGCGGCTCGGTGGCCACCACGCGGCACTCCACATTCAGCGGACAGCCTTCGATCATCGGGGCGGCGATCCGGGTGGCGCGGTAGCGGGGAAAGTCAGCGAGCGCCCACTTGTCGGTGTCCCGCATGGAGTACGAACCGGACAAGTGCGAGAGTGTCGCCTGCGAGTCGGCGCAGAAGTTGAGTCCGAACTCCCCGGACGCCTCAATGAACTCGTGGGTCTGGGACCTCGGTCCGATGGAGATCACGAACCGCATCGGGGAAGCCGAGACCATCATCGCCCACTCGCAGGCCATGACGTTCTCGCGGCCTTCCCAGGCGCTCGTGACCAGTGCAACAGTCGTTGCCGTCTGCGACCAGACACCACGACGGAACTCTCGAGAATCGAACTCGTCGCCTTCGACGCTCATTCCAGCTCTCCAGTCTCGGACCATCACCCGTGGCAGCTAGTGATCAGCGGCACACTGGCTGGCTCAATGCCCCCACGTCAATTCGAATTCTGCCCCGGCTACTACGCCTGTGCTATCGTCCCGTCGCAGAGGCCCGTGCCCGGTCCTGCGCGCGTCTTTCACGAGAGGCAGCAGCGGCCGAGCGGTGAGCGAGGAGGTTCCGGATGACATCAGCAGCTGATCGTCCCGCATTCTGGCCGGAGATCCGGTGGGCCCTGCTCGCAGCGATGGCCATATTCCTCTACACGATCGGTATCGGGATTCTGAACGGGACGGACCTCGTTGATTTCGACCAGCGCCGCATTCTGGGACATGTCCACGGTGGCACGCTCGGATGGCTGACGCTCTCAGTCTTCGCGGCGTCGCTGTGGCTCTTTGGTGGCTACGGCGCGGTGTCCGAGCGCCAACGCCTGCAGGTGCGCTTGCTCGTGGTCGCCGCGGTGATCGCGTTTGCGCTCTATGTCGCCGCGTTCTCGCTGACGTACAACGAGTTCCGGCCCGCGATGGGGGCAGTCTCGACGGTCGTCATCCTTGCCTTTTTCGCCTGGATTCTGATGCGGGTCCCGCGTACGGAGCTGGGTGTCCCGCACTGGGGCTTCCTCGCCGCGATGGCGTCGTCCGTGATCGGCGGGGTACTGGGCGTACTGCTCGGATTGCAGATCGCAACCGGCGACAAGTACCTGCCCGACGGTGGCAGTGACGCCCACCCGGCGATGATGGTGGTTGGATTCCTCTTCCCCGTCGCGCTGGCGATGTCCGAGTGGGCGTTCGTGTTCCCATCGCCGCCGAGCGCGTCGCGGGCGGGCGTCATCCAGATGGTGTTCCCGTTCGCAGGCGGGATTGTGCTCATGGTTGGACTGCTCCTCGACAATAACGCCCTCCCTCCGGTGGCGATCCTCCTCGAGATCATTGGGGTCATCATCTTCCTCGTCCGGATGTGGCCGCGGTTCAGGACAGTCAACTTCTTCGAGGCGGGTTCAGGGCGGTGGGCAGCGTTCTCCGCGGTCGGCTCGGTTTTCGTCATCGGCCTCGCCCAGTACTTCATCATCGACACCAACGGCGACTTTGACCTCGTCCCAACGCATCAGTTGCTGGCGCTCGACCACTCGCAGTTCATCGCCTCGATGACCAGTGCGGTGTTCGCGATGCTGTTCGCCGCGACCGCCTCGCGGGACGTCGATGCGCGACTGCATCACATCGTCTTCGCCCTCGTGGTGATTGGAGTCGTGGGTTTCGTTACCGGCCTGCTTGCGGACTCGACGGTGATGAAGCGAGTCTTCGCCCCGACGATGGGCACGGGGCTGCTGATCGGGCTGGGGGTCTTCGCGGCTGCGCTGCTTCGTTCCGACGAACGGACCGAGGATAGGACGGTTTCGGCGGTCCCGAGCATCGTGGAGGCGAGCTAGGATCTAAGGGCGGACGTCTGTGTGACGGGGATCTTGCGTGCCGCGAGATTCGTTCCCTGAACCTGACGACGGTCGCAAGCACGGGCGCAGCCAGTACACGAACGCCGGCTGCCGGTGCCACGTGTGTCGCGAGGAGCACCGCCGGTATCAGCTCGCATGGAAGCAACGCGCAGCCGCGCGCACGCAAGACAGCGGTCTTCCTCCCACCGTGGAGCACGGGACCTCGAACGCCTTCTTCAACCATGGGTGCCGCTGCCGACGCTGTCGCGACGCAGTAGCCGCCGCGGCCAGGAGCAAACGCGCGTCGACGCGTGAAGACCGACTGCCTCCTTCGGTGCCCCATGGCACGATGAGCACCTACCAGAACTACGGCTGTCGGTGCGAAGCCTGCCTGGAGGCGCGCCGGCAGACGGACCGTCGGCGCGCCGCGAACCGGCAGGCAATCTCACGGTCCTCGGAGTGACGGGGCCGCGTCCCTAGGTCACTCGCAGGAGACCCCGTCCTTGTCGCCGTCGAGCGCGTCGCGATACCCGGGCTCGCCGCGGAGCAGGGGCGCCGCACCGGCAGCGCGGGCTGCAGCGCAGTTGGCGTAATACACGTCTGCGGCCGGCGGAGGCGATTCTTCAGGGCAGGCACCCCATAGCCCTCGCCCGCCCTCGTACGCGGCCTGCTGCGCTGCCCGGATACGGTCGACGTACTTCACGTCCGGTGGGTAGGTGGCCAGAGTGGCGTATCCCTCGGCGACGATGAGTTCGTTGAAGAGCCGGCCGTCCTCGAGCCAGACGTAGCGGAGGAGGCGTCCGAAGGCGTCAGTCTCCGACACATCCCGTTCGAGGAAGACGTGCGTCTCTGCAGGCAGGACCGTGCGGGTGAAGTCCGTCGCTGCCCGGCCATAGCATTCCGTCCCCCCGAATACCTCAGGCGTATCGACCAGGATCAGGCGTAGCCGTTGCACTCGCCCGTCGAGGGCGAGGTCCAACGTGTCACCATCCACCACGCCGACGACCGTCGCTCGCTGGCGACCGCCGTTGCACGAGACCAGCAGCGGTTGTGCGGAGGGAATGACCGCGCCAGGAAACAGCGCCGCGAACAGGTCGTTTGCGACGGCGGGCGCACCCGGGATGTAGCTCGCCCATCCGCCGCCAGGCGTGGTCGCCCACAGCGCGTCGACGGGACAGCCGCGCCGTACCGGCGGTGACGATCAGGTCGGAGACCGTCCCACCCGACCACTGGACGAGTCCGTAGCCAGCGAGAGGCAACTCTCCGGTGCTGACCGGCGGCTGCTGGGCGTTTCCCGGCAGCGCGCCCAGTGCGAGGAGCAGTGTGGCGACGACGGCGGCGGTCAGCCGGTCTCGCACCCGATCCCGTCCTTGTCTGAGTCGAAGCGGTGCGGGTCCGGTGGCAGCACCTGGAAGCGACGGTACGGCACATCGCCGCAGTCGAGGTCGGGTGGGGCCGGAGGGATGCACACCGTCGGATAAGCGGGGTCGCATGTGGAGCTTTGAGCCGGGGCGGGTGCCGGAGGCGGAGGTGCGGGTGGGGAGTTCTGAGTAGTAGCCGGCGCGGGTGGATTGGCAGGTGTCGATGCCGACCCTGCCGCCGCTGACGCCCCGGTGGGAGGGGATGGCAGGGTCGCTGCGGGCGGTGACGGAGATGCCTCGGCCGCAGCCCCGGTCGCGGCGCTGGCGACGAAGGGTGCGATCGCTGGAGCGGCGTTGGAGGTCGGAGTTGCGGTCACGAGCTCCGCGGTCGGCGTGGGAGTCGCGCGGACGGCTGTCGGCGTCGCAATCGGGAGCGTTGGACTGGTCTCCGGCCGAAGGGTCGCAACCGTCGTGGCAGCGGTCGAACCAGGTGGCGATCCAGACGAGGAGTCGGGGACTTCCTCAGCAGGTGTCGAGCATCCGAGGACGATGACTGCTGCGATGAGCGGGAGGTGCCGGAGAGCCAGTCCACCACGCCGCGGCTGCCTCGAAGGCGTCAATCCCATCCCCCACCTCGTGCCGAATCCTACGTCCGTCTCAACGGATTTACAACGCTCGCTTGGTGGATGGATGGAGTCGTACGCTCGATAGAGTGAGGACTCGCAAACGCACCTCGCTCGGCCACATTTGGTAAGCGAGATGACAAGGAGCAACCATTGCCGCTGAAGATCACGCATCGCAAAGAGGAAGAGGTCCCGTCCGCCGGCGCCGCCGGTAAACCGAATGAGGAGTTGCATCAGCTCAAGACGGAAATGTCGAAGCTGGTCGCGGGCATGGTGCTCGAGATTGAATCGGGGAGCGCGAAGTCGATCCGTGGCACGAAGGGCCTGATCACTCGGGCCAGCAAGCAGCTCGGGCGTCCATTCATCCACTGGCACCAGGGGACAAAGGTCTTCGCGAAGCCGGCGGAAGCGCCACGGCGTCGCGGCCGTCCACCTAAGGTGCAGCCCTAGCCAGCAGACCCGATCAGGGACGGTCGGTTTCGGGCTGTTCGCGACGCGGCCGTCCCACATCGTCCCGGTACATCTGCCAACGCACGGAGTCGAAGGTGTTTGGCGGGCTGATCTGCAACATCACCGTCCGGTGCGGCTTCCGGTCGCCGCCCTTCCTGCCGCGCGGCTCGGCCTCCTCCCATACGATCCGTCCGCCCTTCTTGAGAAAGGCCGCCAGGGCGCGCAGGTTGAACAGGATGTCATCGGGAGCGTCCATCGTTGCCATGGCTCGATGGTGAGGGATCAGTCCCTCACCTCCGAGCCGTTGATGGCGCGAACGGACGCTCCGGGTTCACTCGACGACGCCGGGGATGGCGATCCCGGACGGCTCGAGGCAGGTGGGGTCGTCGTTCCGGACTGAGTTCACGCGGCTCGACACCGCCGTGGCGACCAGGTAGTCCCGTGCCGCCGGAGCAAGCAGCGAGGTGACCGCGTCGGGCGCGTTGCCCTGGAACAGCCACTCGTCGACGTCCTCATCGCGGATCAGCACCGGCATCCGGTCATGGACCGGGGCAATCAGGCTGTTTGCGGTCGTCGTGATGATGGTGAAGGTGCGCTGCCAGATGTCGGGTGATGGCTGCCACGACTCGTAGAGCCCCGCGAGAAAGAAGATCGCGTTGTCGGGTCTGTGGAACCAGATCGGCTGCCGGGCGTCCTTCGGCCCCACCCATTCGTAGAAGCCATCGGCAGGGACGACGCAGCGGCGGCTCCTGCGCCAGGCATTGCGAAAGGCGGGCCGGCTGTCCAGCGTCTCGGCGCGGGCGTTGATCTGCGAGGCGGCCCGCTTCGCGTCCTTCGACCCGTACTGCACGAGTCCCCATTTCGCGGGCAGGGCCTCACGGTCTTCGTGCTTCATCCGCACAATCCAGTGGCTGTCAGTCGGAGCGACGTTCCAGCGCGGCCGGTAGTCCTCTTCGACGAGCTGTTCTGCCGGCACGCCGAGCATCGCCGCGACGCGTTCGCGGTTGCCGTCGATCAGCGTGAAGCGTCCACACATGAAGACCAGTCTAGGCGAAGCACCCCGGCAATTGATAACGGGCGAACGCAGCTATAGAGTTAGCAGATGGACGACTCTGCGGAGCGGGATCGTGCAGTCTCGGGATTGAGCCGGTCGCTCGCGCGGTCCGGACTGTCATGGGACGACCGGATGTACGCGGCGGCTGTTGTCTTCGTCAGCGAGGCGTTGGCGCCGTTCTGGCGCCAGGGGCTGAGCGCATCGGAGGCGCACGAGCGGCTTCGGATGCGGGAGCCCGAGGCCGCTGCTGCGGTCGAGGCACTCGCCCCCCTACTCCTTCGGCGGATCTCCTCGACCGCTGAAGCGACCGAACTCATTGGCTGCGTCGAGCACCTCCTGGGCGTATCGGCGCGGCGGTAGCCGGGCCCTCCTACAATGACTTGTGGGAGGCAACGATGGCCGCACGAGCGATCTGGCGCGGTGCACTGAGCTTCGGTTCGGTCAGCATTCCCGTGAAGCTCTACACCGCAACGCGCAGCAATGACATCTCGTTCAACCTGCTGCACCAGAAGGACGAAGCGCGCATCCGCATGGCGCGGGTCTGTTCGGAGGAGGAGGACGAGGTCCCGAGCGAGGAGATCGTCCGGGGCTTCGAGTACGAGAAGGACCAGTACGTCATCGTCACCGACGAGGACCTGAAGGCACTGCCGCTTCCCACGAAGCGCACCGTCGAGGTCAGTCAGTTCGTCCCGGCCGATGCGGTCGACCCGATCTACTACGAGAAGTCCTACTACTTGTTGCCAGAGCCCGTGGGTGAGAAGGCGTTTTCGATGCTTCTTCGTCTAATCCAGGACAAGGGGCTGCAGGGCATCGGGAAGGTTGCGATCCGCGAGAAGGAGCGCCTCTGCGCTATCCGCGCAGACGACGGCGTGTTGATGCTCGCGACCATGCGCTATCCCGACGAGGTCGACCTCAGCCCCAGCCCACCCCCGCAGGCGAATGTGTCGGACGCTGAACTGCAGATGGCCTTCGCCCTGATCGACATGCTGCACAAGCCGTTCCAGCCCGAGGACTATCAGGACACCTACCGGGAAGCGCTGCTCGAACTCATCCGGGCGAAGCTCGAGGGACGTGAACTTCCGGAGGAACGGTCCACACCCGCCACCGAGGAAGTCGACCTCGTCGCCGCCCTCAAGGCGAGCGTCGAGGCGCTCAAGCTTGCACGGGAGAACGGTGAGCCGCCAGAGGAAACAGGTACGAAGCCGCGACGCCGGCCAAGCAGGGCGAAAGCATAGACGACCGACCTTCCTCGCCCGGTGACGCGCGGAGATTTAGCGATATTGCAGTTCCTGGGCGACCGCGACTTCAGCTCTGACAGATTCCGGCGGTGCGACCACCACAATTTCGATCCCGGCAGCCTTAATCGCCGCGGCCATCCAGCTGGTTCCCAGGAAATGGCTCGCCGCCCTTGGGTCCGCGAAGGCCAGCAACAACCGACAACCCTCATCAGACTTCACGAACTGCGCCGAACATACAGGAGCTTCATGGCGTCAGTCATGACCTTGGCCTTCTGGGCGGACTTCGGGGCTCCCTGGTGCGCCCATATCTCGCACAGCAGGGGCGGTGATTCGGAAACAGCGTCGACCTCGAGCCAACGGCCCTCGGGAGTTCGGAAGCGCCGCTTCGCCAGTTCCACGCCCAGTCGTTCGGACAAGAGCCTCAGCGCAACAGCCTCCGCTGACTTCTGCGCGGCGCTGTCGCCGGGATGACGCTGCATGCCCTGTTGCCCTTCTCCTTCTCCACGAATGACAGTGGAGCGTTCCCCGCGCGCTCGTGAGCCGGACGGTAGCCGCCGACTTGTTCGGTACCGGCCTCTCGCAATCGCGATTCTAGTGCGACGGTCGTCATTCGGTCGTCTTACAGTGCGCTAATATGTTCTCGAGGGATCTGGAGGGAAGAGGCGCCCTTCCAGATCCCTTTCTTCATGCCGATAAGCGTCGGACATTTCGACTCGGTACCTCCTCCTCAAGAACCCCACGGTCAACTCGCGTGGCACGACGCCTGCCCTCGCCAGTGGCGAAGACAGAACGTGCGTTCTATATTGCCAGTGGCGGGCGGGGTTAGAGGCCGCGATGAGAACAGTCACGCCACTCCCACTGGCGAGCATCGAGCGGACCGAGGTGCGCTGCTGGCGACCCTCATGCCGTGCCGTCATCGTGTGCCTTGGTCGTTTTGAGCCTGACCGAGTCCCGGCGGCGCGCTTCTCGGGCGAATGGCGATGCGACGAAGGCGTCTGGCGGATCACGGACTACGCACGCGCCATGCGGCGCCGGCAGGTGGCCGGAGCGGCGAACGCCGTGCGCCGTCAGCGTTGGACGGACCCGACTCGATGGAAGCCGGTCGTGGCGCCGCTTCCGTGTGCGGTGGAATGCCCGGTATGCGGCGAACCACAGTCGATCACCGCACGGCTGCCCGCCAGATCCCACTCGAAGCGGAGACCGACCACGGCTTGAGGGAACGCTCGGTCCTCTGCCGAACGCGGACCCCATCACGGCTATAATCGTGCGACTGAGCCGAGAGGATGCGCGATGCCAGGGCCGTTTCATGGGATACGGGTGCTCGATGTGACGCAGGTCGTCGCCGGACCGTTCTGCGGAGTGGTGCTCGCCGACCTCGGTGCTGACGTCATCAAGGTAGAGCCGCCGGGAGGCGACAGCACGCGCCGCAATGGCGCGTTCATCCCCGGGGAGAGCAAGGGCTACCACAGTCTCAATCGGGGGAAGCGAAGTCTCGTCGTCGACCTGCAGAATCCGGAAGCCCGTGCCTTGATGCACCGGCTCGTGCGCGACGTCGACATCTTTCTGGTCAACATGCGGCCCTCCGTCCCGGCCAAGCTGGGTCTGGATTATGGGACGCTCCGTGCGATCCGACCGGATCTGATCTATGTCGAGAACACCGGCTTCGGTGACCGCGGGCGGGCGGCGAACTGGTCGGGGTCGGACATCGTCGCGCAGGCGTACTCAGGCCTGATGGCGGGCGACGGCAAGGTCGACGAGTTCGGTGCGCCCCTGCAGCTTGCCGGCACCGCACCCGCGGACTACGTCGCGGCCATCTCAGCCGCGCTTGGCGCCGCCACCGCCCTGTACCATCGCGCCCTGACAGGTCAGGGCCAGCATGTATCGACATCGCTGTTGCAGGCCGGGCTCGTCCTTCAGGGCGCGTCCGTCGGAAAGCTGCCGGCGTTTGACGCCATGGTGACCGAGCCGACGTTTGCGCGCGTCATGGAAGCCCGCTCCCAGGGACGGCCCTACGACGAGCAGCTTGCGATTCGCAATGAAGCAGCGATTCTCAACAAGGCGTTCCGTCTCTGGTACGGCGGCTATCGGGTGAAGGACGGCGCGCTGATCCTTGGTTCGCTCACGCCGACGAACCAGGATCAGATGCGGCGCGCGCTCGGGATTGAGGACGACCCGACGAGAGCGCCGGACTTCAATGCGCTCGACCCGGCGAACGACCCGATCGTGGAGGGGATGAAGGAGCGCATCCGCGGAATCATGCTCACGAAGACGATGGACGAGTGGCTGGAGATCTTCGAACGGGAGGGGGCTCCAGTCTCGAGGGTGAACTTCCCGGAGGAGCTTGCCTACGACGAGCAGGTAGAGGCGATGGGGTACATGGTCGACCTCGAGCACGAGCTCACCGGCCCCGAACGCATGCCGGGGGCCGTGGTGAACATGTCGCTTACCCCGACGGGCACCACAAGACCATCGCCGCCACTCGGTGGGCACTCGGATGAGGTGCTCCTGGAGTTCGGGCTGACCCGCGAGGAGATCGTTGGCCTTCGGGAGGCTGGTGCCGTCCATTGACTGCCGTTGACCGCCGGACCCCGACGATCGGCCGTCAATCGCCGCAGCGGACCAGCGGTCTTCGAAGGGATCAGTGATCGCACAACCTGCACCGGAAGCGTGTTGCTCCCCGCGGGGAACGCCTTCACGAGTGACCGAGGGGAACCATGGACAGCTTCGTTGCCGCCCTAATCGGCGGACTTCTCAGCGGTTCAGTGATGTCGGTGATTGCCGGGGTCTTGGTGCGGCGGCGCAATGAGACGATCAGCGCGGAGGTGGCGCGCGAGTTCGAGCGTCTCCGCAGCCAGGACGAATGGACGCGGCGATCGCTCGCCGAACTCTTCGGGCCGATGGTGATGCAGCTCGAACGGACGCGGCGGGCATTCCGCAGGTGGAACAAGCGCAGCCCCTACCTCGAGGCGCGCGTCGTCAAGACAGGCAACGAGCGGGTGCTCGACATCCTGCTGACGCGCGGCGACCTAATTCCCGCTGACCTGATGTCCGACGCAGCCGACTTCGTCGAGCATTACGACGCCTGGCTCGAGGAGTTCGACCGCTGGCGAGTTCAGAAGGAACAAGGGGCTGACGACCCGGCCTTCATCTTCGTGGGGCCGCACGGTTACCCATTCCCGCAGGCGGCGGAACGGCGCTTCCGCGAGCGTTTCGATTCCCTCCGCCGGCAGTTGAGCGTTCCAGCGGCGCTTCAAGAGGTGTCGCTCGACGACCGACTATGACCAGGTAGCGCGCTATTCGGCCATTAGTGCTCGACCGAGCGGCAGCATCCGCGCGAGCCTGATCTCGGTAGCTTGTCCGGTAGCGAACCCACTCGTCATGTCTTCGCGCGACCAGAGTTCTTTCGCAGCAGCGAGTATGTCCGTCCGATGTGGCGTTCCACGCGCGACATGAAACCCCACGCCCATGGCGATGACCTCGAACGCGGTACTCAGGAACCCCCCAGAGAATCGTTCTCGAGCAACGTCCCACTTCCGAAAGACCTCCGGTCCGGCTGCCGCCATCAGGTCGAACGTGGTTACGAAAGTGGAACTGAGATTCGACTGCAGCACTTCGAATGACTCCGCAAGCCGGAGGGCTTGGTCATCGATGAACTCCCCCCGACCTCGTAACGCGGACCGACTCACGTCCTCACGATCGTGCAAGACCAAGAACCGCACGACTAGTTCGAGGTCGAACTGCTCCGCAATCTCCCGATCGCTAAGCGCAGTTGTACCCGCGAAGCGTTCTGACTTGGCTGCCTCTTCGATCCACCGTTGAAACTCCGGGTTTACACTGACTAACAGCGCGCTGCGGACCTCTTGTGCGGTAGCTTGGCTCCCGAAAGAGTTGAGCCTCTGAAAGAGGTCATAGCGAGCCTGTCGCGACGATTCCCGCTTGATGATCTTCACATCGATCTTAGCGCGCCTAATGTCGAGCTGCAGCGCCTGCGACAGAGCCCGACTATCGCCATCACCGTCCCAACTTGTCCCTTCAAGGGAAGATAAGTATCGTGTTGCCTGCAGGACCAACGGTGGATGATTAGGTAGCAGACCTTGAAGTTGCAGCAATGTTGAGACGCGCTGAAGCCCATCAATCAGTTCCCATTTTCCCTCTTCATCCTGTGCGACAAAAATGCTCGGAAGAGGGATTCCAAGGAGAACGCTTTCGATGAGCCTGGATTTCTGCAGGTTGTCCCATCGATATAATCGCTGGAATGCTGGACGGATGATCAGTTCACCATCTCGGAAGAGGTTCGTCAGTTCGCCTATACTCATCGAATACGCTTCGGATGAGATGTCACGCCGACCATCGGAGATCTCAGACTCGAGTGGCCTTACCGATTGTTCAGACGTCACGACGGTCTACCTTTCGAGCTCTTGAAGCTCGCGGGCAAGTGCATTGAGGTCAGGATAGATCATCGACTCCATGAATCCAAGTCTAATCAGGTCGCTCCGCAGCTGGTCGCGAGACTCTTCCAGTTTGACCTTCCAAACGATGCATTCCTCTTGTGCGTCTGCTAGCTCATCGAGTGATGATAGGCTGCGTCCCGCGATAGTAAAGGTTCCTCGCTGCGCCACGATCCTGTCTGAGTTATGTGTGCCATAGATCGCAAGCGGAAGGTCATTGCGTTGGAGGAGGCGGTTGTCGTTGGTCGCAGGGGAATACGGCCTGATGATCTCGTCGTCGGCGGTCGTGTAGATTGCTGCACGTTCTACCAATCCGCTGAGCTGCGGGATTGTGTCGTTCCAGCCGACTGGGTCGAGGCACCACAGAGTCGGCACGCAAGCTCCTTCGTGCGGCGGGTCCTCGGCATGGCGCGGGAGGTCGTTAATCGCGAAGAACAGGCCGACGAACAGATTCTCGGTCCAGTCCAAGAGGCGCGTCGGAACGCCATGATGCTGCATCGCGAACAAGTGCTCCCACTCAGTCTGTGGATACCCAGCGGGCCAAAACGGAAGACTCCGCTGCCGGAACCGCACCGAGAGTCTTCGCTCACGATCGAGCGCTTGCGCTGCGTTGACGGCACCCCTGTAGAGCTTCGGTATTAGCGTGTAAGTCTCGCAGGCGGTACCTCGGAACCACAACGGCCGACCGGCTTCGAGCGACCGCGCAATATCGAGCACACGCGAAACCACTGCACTAATACCGTCTGCGGACTCGGCTCCCACTGTCATCGACCGCCCCCTTCAGGACTGCATGCCGAAATTCACGGGCTGGCGGATTCCAACCGACCAGATGGACCCATTGGCGGTCGCGCGCATGATACGCAGCACGTTGGCGGACGAAAATGCCTAAGAGCGCGGTGGGCTGTTGGCGCTTGCCACAGGGACCCGCTCCGCGCACACATCACTGTTCCGCGATCGTATCTGAGCCGAGACCGTGGGCCTAACTTGACGAGAGGTGCCGTCGCATCCCTGACGCCAGGTTGCGTCAGAAGGAGATCGGCAGTCCGACTCACTCCGAGATGCGCACCGTCCTGCCTGTCGCCGCAGACTCCCGAACCGCATCAAGCACCTGCTGGCATCTGAGGCCGTCCTCGAAGGAGGGCGCCGGCGATGTGCCGTCCCTGATCCCGCGCTCGAACTCACGTACGAGCAGCCGGAACGCGACCAGGCGATGGTCACGCTCATCCTCGAACGGGCGGTGTCGTTCCGGCATCGGCAGTTCGACGAACTCGCGCTCTCCGACTCTGGCTCCGAGGACGACACCGTCGGGTTCAGGATTCGGCCCACGCTGGGTGGCGAGCAACGACCCGTCGGTGCCCGAGATGAACGTCCGACCGCCGCTTCCCGGGCCGACAGCGGTGGAGGCGACCATCGAGGCGATCGCGCCGCTTTCGAAGGTCAGGACGAACTGGAAGGTGTCGTCGGCGTCCGTCTGTACCGTTGCTCCCGTCGCGGGGTCGAGACGGTCCGGGCGCAGCGCTCGTGTGAGGCCGCTGACTTCCTGCACGTCGCCGAGCCAGTCCCGAAGCCCGTCGATGAAGTGCGATCCGAGGGCTCCGAGCAGCCCGCCCCCGTCGGCGACGCTGGCACCGAGGGGTGGGGGCTGCGCGGGCCGACGCCCGCCGATGAACAGCTCAAGCTGCACGACTTGCGGGGTGCCGACGTACCCCACTTCAAGCAGTTCCTTGATGAATGACCGCTGTGGGGCGAAGCGAAACTCGTGCGCGACCATCGCCGTCAGGCCCGCACTGCTGGCTGCAGCGCGCATGGCAGTGGCTTCCCGAGCGTTGCGCGCGAAGGGCTTCTCGCAGAGCACGTGCTTCCCGGCGGCGAGCGCGGCCATGACCATGTCGTGGTGCGCGGTCGGGGGCGTCGCAATCGCGACGGCATCGATGTCTGTCCCGCGCAGCATGGCCTCGTAGTCGTCCGTCGCTTCTCGCACCCCCAGCGCCGCCGCCTGCTCCCGGGCACGGTCCAGCCGCCGGCTCCAGACGATCGGGACCTCCCATCCCTCCGACAGGAACGCGGGTACGTGGACGGTGGCTCCGAAGCCCAGCCCGGCAACACCAACGCGCAGTGCGGTCATACACGCCACCTCCGGGAAGCGAGTGGAGTGTAGTCCCTGCGGCTGTGGACCGAGCTGCCCCGCGATGCCGTCAGGCAACATTGAGGTGTGTTCGGTCTCGCCGTCTCCGGCGGAGGCGTATGATGGACGGGGCGACCCGTACTCCTTTGGCGTGATGCTGACGAGGCGACGCACGGCATGACGGGGTGCTGCATCGGGCAAGGGCGGCGTTCGGGTCACGATCGCGCCCGCGATGCCAGCGCTCCAAGCGACACGAGCAGTGTGCTTGGAGTAGCGTCATGTCCACTTCCGGTCCGGTCGCGCCTGCGACCCTCTCCTCCGTCCCCACCGCCGCGCCTTCCGGCGAGCAATGGGATCAGGTCGTCGCGGCGGGCGTTGAGGCCCGCGTCCAGCACGATGGCGCCCAGTGGAAACTCGGCGACCTCGCTGCCAGAGTCGACGTCGTGTATGGCGACGGGACGCTGAGCCACTACGCCGCCGCAATCGGCGTCGAACCTTCGACGCTCAGCGATTTCAGGCGGGTGGCGCGGGCCTTCGAAAATCGCGAACGTTCGCGATCGTTGTCCTGGTCGCACCACCAGGCCCTTGCCGCGCAGCCCGACCGACTCGAGTGGCTTGCCCGCGCTGCAAGTGGGCACTGGACCGTCGGTCGGTTGCGCAACGAACTTCGTACCGCGCAGCCGGCACCAACGCTCACGGTGGTCGTCGGGATGCGCAAACCGTGGCTACAGCGCCTGCGCGACGCACTCCCAGGTAAATACGCCGAGGACCTGTTGATGGAGTTCGACCAGATGTCACGGCGACTGTTGCTGCCGCCCCCCGAGTCGGTGATCGATGGACTGGTTACCTCGGGCACGGTGGAGGCCCAGATGCGCGGTGCCATGGCCGTCCATCTCTTCGCCCAGGAACACAACCGGTGGCCGGAGTCGCTTGAACAGGCGCTGCGCCGTCGCCCCAAGCCGACCAGCCCGGCGCGGCCGGTCGTACTCGATCAGCGCAAGCCCTCCCGCAAGGAGCAGGAGGACGCGCAGCGCCGGCTGCGGTACGAGGTGGCGCTGAATCCCGTTCTCGCAGCGATGCGCGAAGCGAGCGGACGGGTGGTGCCATCCAATGTCGCGCAACTGAGTTTCAGCGAGCGGCAGGCCCTGCGGGCGACCATCGGCGAAGTAGGGAACTGGTTCGTCAGGCTGTTGCAGGCGATCGATGGCTGAGTCGCGGGGCTGGGGTCACAGCTCGGGGCCGAGCGTCCGGCCAGACACCACGCGGATCCGGGCTCCGGCGCAGGACGCCGCTCTGCGGACGATGAACTGGACCGCGGCCCGGGCGCCTGTCTCACCAGCGACCGGAGGAGTCGTCAAAATCGATGCATCCTCCAATCGAACGTGGCGACTGTTTCTCGAACGCCACTTGCTAGCGTTGCCCGCCCGGAGTGATGAATGGCCTCAGGCCGTGGTTGCTGCCTCGAGGACACCCTCGATTTTTTGCGACTCGGCCCGACAGGGAGCGCCATGCCCCCCGCCTCCGACCGTTTGTGAATCTAGAAGGCGATGACATAGTGCCTACCGCAGGGCGGAAACCCAAACCCGAGGACCAACGACGCCCCCAGCACCTACCGACTCACGACTGGGTCGCCGTGGTGGACGAGCCGTACCGAGGTACGGTGCCCGATCCAGGCCCACTCCCGGAGCGGACACTGCAGTGGTGGGACACGGTCTCCCGGATGCCGCACTGCATCCTCTGGAACGCGACCGACTGGCAGTTCGCGGCGGACACGGCGCACATCCATGCCGCATGGGTCGTGAGCGGTGCTGTCGGACAGGCGGCTGAACTCAGGCTCCGTGAGCGCGTCCTCGGGACGACCCTCGATGCCCGCCGGGACCTTCGCATCCGCTACATCACTCGGGATGAGCAGCAGGAGCAGTCCGCGGCGACAAAGCCGATCTCGCTCGAGGAGCGGCGACGGGAGCTGGAAGGATGAGCGTGAGCCGCGCCATCCCCGCGACCTTCGAAGACTCCGCCTCGGGCTGGGAGCGCGCCCTGTATGCCTTCCTCGCCGAGAAAGAGCGGCGGTCTGGATCGAAGCGGACGGTGCAGGCGTACTCAAGAATGCTGCAGGATTTCTTTGGTCGAGTTGGCAAGACGCCAGACCAGGTCACGAGCCAGGACGTGTTCGCATACGCGCACGGGATCGGGCACTCGGGCCGCGAGCCCTCGGCGGTGACGGTCGGAGCACGCGCAGCCTGTATCTCGAGCTTCTACAGGTTCCTCATCAGGATGGGTGCGTTGAACTCGAACCCCGCCGATGCGCTGGAGCGGCCGAAAGCTGCGCCGGCACCACCACGCGGCCTGAGCGCTGACCAGGTCCGGCAGTTGCTGGCGGTGATCCCCGAGACGCCGGCCGGGCTCCGTGACCGAGCGATCATCCTCACGCTCGTGCTGACCGGCCGCCGCCGCTCCGAGGTGCTCAACCTGACGGCCGGCGACCTCTCCTTCCAGAGCGAGACGGTCTTCTATCAATATGTCGGAAAAGGCCGGAAGCATGGGCGACGCGAACTGCCACGTCCGGCCTACGAGGCGATCGCGAGGGCGCTGGCGGCGTTCGGGAAGGACCTCGCGAGCATGGGGCCAGACGAGTCGCTCTGGCGAGCAGTCGGGGCGGAGAGCGGGATCACGGACGGGACGGCGTACTTGAGGTTCCGACGCTACCTGGAGGACGCGGGCCTGCCTGCATCAGGACTTCACGTGCTCCGGCACTCAGCGGCGAAGCTCCGACGTGACGCGGGTGAATCGGTGGAGACCGTGAGTGCGTTCCTCGATCACAGCTCGCTCGCAGCGACGACGACCTATCTGCGTCGCCTCGAGGGGCAACAGGACTCGGGATGGACACCTGTAGCTGAGGCGATTGGGGTCGGAACCGTCTCGTAGCTCCATTTGTCCCAAACAGAGATATACTGATAACCAGCCTCAGCGTCTAAGCGAGCGAAGCGCGCCTCAGCACCTCCCCCCGAGTTCGGAGTGCTCGATGCCGAGACACCGCGGGCTGAACGCTGCCCGCCCGCTTGTTCGCACCACTCTCGCGATCACTGACAAGCTTCCTCCCCTCCTCACCGGAGACATCGAGGAGACCACGCCACACCTCCCGGAAGCGGAGGTGGCGTAGTGGCTCGCCATCGGTCGCTGTCGCTGGCTCGACTGCAAGCGGCGATACCCCCGGACGTTCTCGAGCGCTTCTTCTCGGTCCTGCCGCTGTCCCGGAAACCCGAGCATTGGGTCTTCATCAATCCCGATGCGTTAGCCACGTTCCTAGACGATGACGACTTCGCTGAGGAGAACGGCAGAATCCGGGACACGCTCCAACGCATCAACGACATAGCGGGCACCCTACCCGACGTGGTGTTCCGTTCCTGCAGCCGTGCTGGATTACAAACGGGGACCGGTAACCAGGAGCAGACTCCGGAAGCAGTGGCGATGCAACTCTATGTGGAGTCTCCGCGCTTCTTCGACTTTGCCTGGAGCCAATATATCCTGCTCGCAGGCGGTGAGCGCGTCGGCATGTACGACCTCGGGCGAACAGGACTCGACATCACCGAGGAGCAGATCAAGCAGCTCCAACATGCACTGAGCGAATGGTATGCATCGCGAGGCAAGGGAGGCCAATGCCTTGTCTCCCACTTCCCGGACAGTGCCGAACACACCCTCCTGATTCAGCGAGGACAGGCGCTGAAGACGATGCCCCTCTGGGTGGGGCCAGATCTATCGATGCAGACGTTTCGTCCGGCCCTCGAAGACGTCCTGACTTACGAGCCTCTTACCGGCACCCTCCGAGTCAAGGCGAGTCAGAAGACCGAACGCCAGGCATACGTTCGCTACTTCGCCGGCATCGTGGCGGGCGATATCGGGCTGGCGGACGCCGCCCTCGCGAGTAACACCTGCAAACTTGGACCGTTTCAGACGGGGGACTTTCACTACGGCGGGGCGGGCTCGATCACGCGAGTGTGGATGGTATCGGCGGTCTTCAGCGTGGACGGAGCCGCCGGGCGCGTGTCCATCGATCACGATGATGTTGTGAGTTACCTCAGCCGCACTCCCACTGGCTTCGACCTCTCCTCGGGCAACCTCCGCGCCGTCCGACTTCGATTCGAGGTGGATGAACCCGGTTCGGGTCAGAGCCTCGTGACTGTCTACGTGCAGCCTCCCGACCAGATCCGGTTGGCAGATCGGAGATATGAGCACCTCATCCTCGAGTACCTGCGCGAGCAGGAGGTGAGGGCCAGATGATCGAATGGCTCCTGCAACGTCTCGAGATTGATCCATCGGAAGCGTTCAGTGAGCGGGATCTCCGGGACTGCGATGCCGACGGTTTTGCCGAACTTCGGCGCGAGCGTTTGCTTCGTCGGGACCCGATTCCGCACGCGCCGTTCCATCGTGTCGTGGACGGCCGCTCAGTCATCTTTCTTGAGGCACCGGATGGCGACCGGGTCGGCCTGGACCCGGATGATCCGGAGTCAGATCCGATCGAGTTCGAAGAGGCTGCGTCCTGGCGCCTCCACATGCCCACTGTGATCGAAGGACTTCGCCAGCTGCATCGCCTAGCAGGGCCAACGCGACAGCTGGACGAACGACTACACCTTATCGGCGAACGGGCCTTGGAAGATCGACGGGGCGAAGCCTGGGTTCTGGCCTTTCTCGTCCCGGGCAGCGAGGCCGTCACCCTGCTGGCAGGCCTTCCGCTCTTCCTCGGCGACCGCTACGAGCTCACTCGCGTAGTCTGTCCCTCATTCCGGCTCTCTCCGAACGACGCGGCCCTCCTTCGCACATCGGGCATTACAGTCGGCCCGCTGCGTTCGCCCGCCGAGCTACCTCCTGCACAGGAGGATGGGTGGAGCCACTCCACGCACTACGATTCGATCACGTGGGATGGACGTACTCGCGTGCTGACACGGACCGAGGCGTCCGTCGTCAAGGCGTTGGACGAGGCTCGGCTCGGTCGACACCCTGTTCTGTCATTGCGCGAGCTTGCCGAGATAACCGAGCGGACCTCAGCGCGCCGTCTGGCAGAGTTCTTCTCGTCGCGTAATCGGGACTTGATCGGGACGCTCGTGCTCGATGAGGGGCGAGGGCAGTACCGACTGAACGTCTCGCACCCACCAAACTGACCCCCGAATCGCCAACGTCGCTCTCCAAGTCACCCCCCAGTCGGTCACCCGCCAATCCGTAGCCTCGGTTCATGGACGGAACCGAGCAGTCCAAGTCTTCGCCAACCGGTCGCCCGCTTGCGACACAGATCGCACTGGAGCGTCACTACGCGTCCGATCGCGACGCGATGGTCGCTGCGCTTCGGGTGGCGCTCGGCTGGGCCGCTCAGGGATTGGCGAGGGGGAACAATGGCCACTGAAGATGGGGTGCGTAGAGTAGTCACCTATGAGCGCGTGTCCAGCGAGGAACAGCGCGACCGGGCGACCATTAGGACACAGACCGATGAGCTGGCCCGCCACCTCGCGTCGCTCCCGGACGTCCGCATCGTCGGGCGCTACCAGGATGAGGGCGTAAGCGGCACCATCCCATTCGCCCAGCGCCCGGGCGGTTCGCGGTTGCTCCGTGACGCCGCCTCCGGCGGGTTCACTGAGATCTGGGTCTACCGCCTCGACCGCCTCGGACGAGACGACGTCGACCCAATCGTTGTCCGCCGACAGCTCGAGGGACTCGGGGTGACGGTGAACTCGGTGGTCGAGGGGCACCCGGACGAGTTCATGTACGCGATCCTCGTCGCAGTCGCCGCTCAGGAGCGGCGCAGCATCCTCAGGCGGTCCATCGACGGTATGGACCGGACCGCTCGCGAGGGCCGGTACACGGGCGGGATCGCTCCCTTTGGCTATCGCGTCGAAGGGAAGAAGCCGAGCACCCGCCTGGTGCCCGACGACGAGCCCTTCTGGAGCGACCTGTCCGCCGCCGACCTCATTCGTCAGATCTACCAGTGGCTCGTCGACGGCTGGACCTGCGTCCGGATCGCGGCGGAACTAAATGCTCTTGGCGTCCCGACTGCCGCTTCCCGCAGCGGTCCGGGCACGCGAGTGAAGGCGGTGCAGCCCCGCTGGCGGGCCGGTCGCATCCGGAACATGGTGGTGAACACCGTCTACAAGGGGGAGTACCACTACGGGAAGCGCGCGACCCACCGGAAGACCACGATCGCGGGCTTCATCCCAGCGCTGGTCTCACCCGAGACGTGGGAGGCCGCTCAGGACACGCTCGCTCGCAACCGCATCATGCCCAAGAACACGCCCCGGACGTACCTCCTGCGGACGGTCATGAAGTGCGGCCTCGATGGCCGCACCTACGTGGGGACGATGAGCCGCGACAAGGTTTGGTATCGCTGCAACGGCAAGTTCGCAGAGCGCGGCCCGTCGGGGGTTCCTTGCACGGGGAAAGGGATCGATGGCTCGAAGCTCGAGCCGCTCATCTGGGGCGACATCGAACGCTTTCTGCGAGCGCCCGGAACGCTCCTTGAGGAACTCTCGCCGGACCGGGAAGCGGAACGGTCGGAAGCCGTCGAGGAAGCGCAGCGGATCACGCTGGAGAGGCAACTGGCGGATCTCGACCGCCAGCAGGACGCTGCCGTCGATCTCAACATCCGGGGGATGTTGTCAATCGAGAGGCTCCAGACGCAGCTTGACCGGATCAACGCCGAGCAGGCGTCGGTCCGCGATCGTCTTGCGAAACATTCGCCCGTCGAACCCGAAGTCGCCTCGTTCGTCACGCGCGACCTGGTCGACGAGTTGCGGCAGCGTCTCGACCGGGGCCTCACTGACAGCGAGCGACAGGAAATCGTCCGCCTGCTGGTGGGGCGCATCACCGTCCACACAGAACAGCACGATGGCGTCGTCTCGCTCCGCCTCGTCGTGGACTATCGATTCGGCGGAGTCAGTGGCGACCACACCGTTGTTTCGACTCCCGACGACAGGGGTTCATGGCAGCCACGAGCAGGAAGCGCGCGGGAAAGGTGGCGGAGCCGCGAGCGCGCGAGATGGTGACGCTGCCAGACTCGAGTGGTT
Source organism: Dehalococcoidia bacterium (assembly GCA_050248355.1). Classification (GTDB taxonomy): domain Bacteria; phylum Chloroflexota; class Dehalococcoidia; order UBA2979; family UBA2979; genus JAIBBD01. Next base: position 44,084 of record JBFWSN010000013.1, on the reverse strand, counting down.
CGCGGAGCGCCTCGAGGGCGGTCGCCCCGAACTCGGGGAACTCGTCCAAGAAGAGGACGCCGCGGTGAGCCAGCGAAACCTCGCCGGGGCGGATCTTGCTGCCTCCTCCGACCAGGCCGGCGTGGGAGATCGTGTGATGCGGCGCGCGAAAGGGGCGTTCGATGACCATCGGGTGGCCGCGCCCGAGCATGCCGGCGACGGAATGGACCTTCGTGACCTCGAGCGCTTCGTCGGGGGTAAGAGGCGGCAGGAGACCGGGGATGGTACGGGCGAGGAGCGTCTTCCCGGCACCGGGCGGTCCCTGGAGCATGAGGTTGTGGCCGCCCGCGGTCGCGACCTCGAGAGCGCGCTTCACGTGCTCCTGGCCCTGGACGACGGAGAGGTCATGCACCTCGAGACCATTCGAGGCGCCCTCCGCCGGTACGGCGACCGGCCAGCTCCCCGGGTCTTCCTTGAGCTGCGTCAGCGTCTCGAGGCCGATGACCTCGATGCCGTCGACGAGGCGGGCTTCGGGTACGTCCTCGGCAGGGACGATGACGGTGGGGATGCGGGCATCGCGGCACATCGCCACGAGGGGAAGGACGCCGTTGGCGTGACGGAGGTGGCCGTCGAGCGAGAGCTCGCCGACCAGCGAGACATCCTCGAAGCGTGACTCGACCTGACCGGAGGCGACGAGGAGGGCGACGGCGATCGGGAGGTCGTAGATGGGGCCTTCCTTGCGGACGTCGGCCGGGGCGAGGTTCACGGTGATGCGGCGGAGGGGGAACTCGTAGCCGGCGTTGCGGATGGCGGCGCGCACACGTTCGCGTGCCTCCTGCACGGCGGCGTCCGGGAGGCCGACGATGTTCAACGCGTCGATTCAATCACGTACAACTCATCCGATTCCGACTGCGCGCGGCATGACGGTCAGGGACTAGACGCTCCGCGGCAGTTGCCGCGAACAGCAGGGTTGGGCCAGCCCACCGGCAAAATCGCAGCACAGCGCCTCTCGACCGCTTGCCACGACCTATCGAGGGCGATACTCGCGAGGTCAGACTTCCTGGTGATCGGCGTGCATATCAGTACGCCGAGGAGGCCCCCCACTGCGGCGCGATTCGATGAACACAAGCTGATCTGCGGGAAGGTCCAGCGGGGATGGAGGGTACCGGGGCACCGGGGCCCCGGGCGTCGGAACGAATCGGACGATCCGTGTACGCCCCCACATCTCCACGGTGCAGCCGACCTCCCGGCGCTCCAAACCGTTGATTAGACTGTCGAGCGTAGCTACCGGGAACTCGTCGAGCGGTCGCGGCTCCTCGTCCATGACCGCGTGCAGGATTGTCTGCGGGGCGAGCTGCGCCTCAATGCGGCTAAGCCGTCCGTCGAGGCTGCGCACGCAACGCCTCCTCCAACCGCTCGAGTCGGTTGGTGAGCTCGGCTTCAGCTTGTGCAAATGTCGAAAGTGATGTCCACGAGCGCACGAGGGCAGCTACGGCGTTCGCGCGTTGCGCTGTAATCCGACCGCTACGCACGTCTTCGACTACTTGCTCGACCAGCCGGAGCATTCGCCCCGTGTCACCCATCTTCATGTGTCGTGCGGCGTTTTCCGATTCACGCATCGCGCGTTGGCCAGCGCGTCGGGCCTCATCGCGTCGCTCTCGCAAACCAGGAGAGTGTGCCCAGCAATAGCCATCGGCTGTCGGCCTGGCTTGACACGGCGTCCCATTCAGACGCCTGGCGAGACATCCATCATTGGCCATGCTGAACACATCCGCACGCAAGACGCTTCACAAGGTGCATCATAAGTCATTCCGAAGCCGGACGTGGCTCGCGGGTAAGCGCAGAAATCCGCTCTCTCCCCTCTCGCCTCCCTAGCCCTCCCCAAGCGCCGTTCTGCGCTCTTGCTGCACTCGCCGCACTCACTTACAGTTGAACACGTTCTCGGCTCTCCTCACTTCCGGCCTCGCCTTCTAACGGGCCAAGCCGGATCCCGCGTGCCCCACCAGAGCGAGAAAGGCCGTAGTCCCGTGGCTTTGGAAGACCAGCTGCGATCGAATGTCGAACGAATCTTTACAGACGTCTGGAAGAAACGAGCTGGCCAGAAAGTACCTGACCCCGATGATTTGGGGCTCGGCGCGGACGCAGTGACATTCGAGGAAGCCACTGTACTGTATGCCGATCTAGCGGAATCAACGGCACTAGTCACCGATTATCCGGCGTACTTTGCGGCGGAAATATACAAAGCATACTTGGACTGTTCCGCGCGCATAATCACAAACAAAGGTGGCACCATCACTGCTTATGATGGCGATCGGATTATGGCAGTGTTCCTCGGCAGTTACAAGAATACGTCCGCAGCCAACGCTGCCCTGGGAATCAACCATGCAGTTACCAAAGTGATCAACCCCATGATTGCCATAAAATATCCCGATTACGCAAAGACATTCACTCTCAAGCAAGCTGTAGGTATCGATACAAGTTCGCTCTTTGTTGCCCGAACAGGTATCAGAGGGTCGAACGATTTAGTGTGGGTCGGCAATGCTGCCAACTACGCCGCCAAACTGTGTGCCCTGAGAGATGGGGCTTATGCCACCTGGATTACAGAGAAAGTGTATCAGCGGCTCGCTGACAACGCGAAGACGAGCAAAGACGGACGCAGTATGTGGGAACGGATGACATGGACGACCAATAGGATGATCGTGTATCGGTCTAGTTGGTGGCGGGCTCCGTAAATGGCAGAGCGAGATGAGGCCGGACTAGATGCGTACCTTGATCGTCTTCAAGGTATGATAACTCTGGCTGACAATAAGGCAGTTGCATCAATTTCCGTGTCCGTAGTCGTTGCCGGGTTTGCCGGGAGTATCGCGTCCGCAAGACTCGCGCAGCGTGAGCCCTTCGAATCCGCGCAACTTGATCCTATCGGATGGTATTGTTTGTTCGCGTTCCTCGCCGTCGTCGCTGCACTTTGGGCACTTGTCTTCGGCGCGTTGACGCTGACGCCGCGCAATCGCCTTTTGGGGACAGATTTGGCGGGACGGAATCCATATTTCTTCGGCGATGCGTACAAAATGTCATTCGATACGTTCCTTTCTGCGCTGCGAGATGAACGGTTGGCAGAGGACGGTCGTGCCGAGCAAGCATATCAACTAGCGTCGATAGTGGCGGTGAAATTCAAGATGGTATTCTGGTCCCTCTGGGGCTTATACGTCACTTTGGCAGCAGCGTTGCTCACAGGTTTGTCCGTGATGCGCTAACTGACGGTTGATCTGGTTGTTCTGCGAGTCAGCGAGTAACTGGCGAAGAGCCGGCGCCGAAGTCAGAGTGTCGGTGCCATTCGTTTCGTGAGTGCCCCAGACCCGGCAGAGGCATCTCCGCGAAACAGGTCGATCCTATAGAGTCTTTGCGACTCCCTACCATCATCAACTCGCAGCAACTTGCGCATCATCGAACCCTGAGTCATCCACCGGCTGATCTCGCGCTGCTACGTTCTTATCCACTGATGCCCGACGCTCCACTTCCGAAGGGAGATCAAGCAACTCCAACACCGCGGAAATAGGGGTGACCGCAGCGATTCCCATATTTACGATCTCGCGCTCTTCAGCAAATTCGCTTAGCTCCTCAGGCTCTTTGGAATCCCAATGACCACGTACAAGTCCAAGTAAGTACCACCGTAACTCGTCATCGACCCGTCGCGTCATCGGATGCACACGGCCCGGGGGGAGCATCACAAAGACCGGAGAGCCGCTAAGCCCGCCGATTGACTTCAGCTCCGCAAGATACGCCTCGTAGCGTTGCCCAGTGACACCATCGTAGATTGGCTCGTGCGGCATCGACGCGATTACACCTTGACGCAATATCGGCAGATTTCGCTGCCTACCTTCGCGTGGCCAGAAGAGGCCTACAGCGACCAGTTCATCGCCAATGCCGACACTATCGGCGTCGAACCCTTGGCCTGCGCCAAAGGATTCCACAGAGATATGACGTGCATCGACGCCTGCAGCGCGGATTTGCACCGGCGTGATAGCGACATCTTTTGATGGATCTTCGTGCGTGATCCAATCCCCGTTAATCCGAACAGTTTCGTCCCCCCGCTTCTCATATTGAGGCGAGCGTGCAGCGGCCCATATCTACTAGCCTTAGTCACATTGTGTGCAGCCGTTACAAGATACACAAAGCGTCTGCCGGGATGCATCACGGAAGGCACCGAAACGTGAAAGGCCGTGCCTCCGAACCGCCATTCTCCTGGCGATTTCTCCACCGCGAGGAAACAGACGCATTTCAGAATATTGTCAGGTACACGCATCGCTGAATCTTTCGGCGCACCCAATGCGTACGGCTCGACACCGCCGAGCCGTACGTGACGATACACTGATCCACTACATTCTGTCATGGTTATTTAGGAGTCTGTCTCGCAGAGTCGCTCTACAAGGCACGCACACGCGTGCGCCTGCCCATGATCATCGCTGATGCGCGGTCCGCCTGTGGAACGCCGCCTCGGAGTCGGTAGAGAACAGCCGTGCGCAATCCTTGCACGGGTACACCTGGCCGTACCACGGGGTCGGATCGATGAAGCCACCTGCCGAAAGGTGCGAGAACTCGCCGTCGGTCACCTCGACGACCTCATGGGCGAATGGGAAACCACCGCCAACACTATTCCCGCGATGCTGGAACTGCCGGATGCAGGTCGCGAAGGTACGCAGCCCGGACGGTGGTTCGGGGCGTTCAACGAGCTCGGGGTGCCCCCCTTCGCGCTGCACGAGGTGAGCGGCGAGTGCCGGTACGCTCGCGAACCGACGCGCACAATCCGGGGCCGGACAGTCGATTGGCGCACCCCTGAAAACGCGCAGGTAGCAGATCGGTCCAGAGCGGGTCAACTCCACGAGCCGCTGCACGCCGGGGTCGTCGGTCTCGCAGAACACAAGTTCCCCACGCAATCGCAACAACCCTTCCAGCTCTTGCTCGCGCTGGCACTCGTACCATGCTATTAAGTCGGTCATCGTCACCTGCTCCTTTTGATCATCAGTCTCAGTTGATGCCCCGCGTCGTGGGTTAGCTGCCGTACGCAGCGAGCAGCTCAGCCAGCCGGCGGTCGCGCTTGTTCTCGTTTATGAACCGCGCGAGGAGCGTGGCTTCGTCAGTGCCCGACGGCACGCCAGCGGACTGCCCCCAGGCGCGGGCAGACTTTCGAAGCTCTGCGTCCAGAAAGGCACGGCGCGCAGCTGCGGTGCTCAGTGCCCCTGAGTCCACGGCTGGTGCTGGGTCGCTCATCCGCATCGCCTCGAAGCGTTCGTCTGAGGCTTGCAACGAAGCGCGGTCGGCCACGAGATCGCGGTCGGCGGCGGTGCGCAAGCTCCAGACGGACGGGTCGTTGCGGCCAAACCTCCGCATCACCTCGTCCGCACTTACATTCAGCCCGATTGCGAGGCGGGTAACTTCACGATCGAAATGGTCTGTATGGGTCATGTCGTTGCTCCTGATTAGATGGGGCACCGTGCCCCGGATCAGACGTTGATTTCCGGCCGCCGCAGTTCGGACAGGCGTCAGGCGGCGCAGGTGTGCTCCAGCGCGGGAAGCCGCACGTCTCGCAAGGCCAGGTTTCAGCGGCGATGAGCGCCGCCCGAAGCATCTCTGCGTTCTCCCCAAGGAACCGACAGAGCGGGTCGTCCAATGCGGCCGCCTCTACCTCGATCACAAGCCGGTCAGTGGCGTCGAGGCGGAGACGGAGCCCCTCCGCCTCCAAGGCATCGATCGCCTGCTGGGCGATGTAGGGATCGATCATTTTGTTCCTCCGCAGTGCGCGTTTGAAGTGCGCCTACACACTCACGCACGCATCACTACGTGATGCTGTGCGTGTGCCAAGATGTGCGAGGTACTGCGCGGCACCTCAATAGCGCGCAGTTCAGGTTCAACCCGAACGCATGAAGCGCGCATTTCCCGCGCGGTTCCGCGCATCTGGTTCATGATTTGAGCCTCCAGTACGGGCCGCCGCGCTTTCGATGTTTCGGCCGCACGTTCGTCTGCTCGAAGCGGTCGGGGTTGTTCTTGAGTGCATGCCCGATAGCGTTCCTTGCGTTTTCGGTCCGGACAGCCGTCGCGATCGCCGTCACGTGATCGCTCTCAACCGTCTTCAGGTACGTCTCGATGTCGTCTGCGAGAGAAGGCACAACCCCTGAATCGCCTCGTTCGATGCCCGTGAGACCTGCCAGCTCGAAGGAGAGCACGACGGCAGCTGGCTCCGGCCGAGTGATGTCATTGGCTTTCGTTACGGACAGCTTGACCGTGCGGTGCAGCGGATCGACGAGCTTCGATGTCGCCTGCACCATGACATCGAACGCCGCGTCGAGCTGGATAACACCCCAAATATGAGATTCATCCCCGCGCGGAGTGTGCCCGATGAAGACAACGGTATCGCACAGCCGTGCCGCCAAGTCGAGGACGTCGTTTGCCTTGTCGTCGTCTTTCATCGACCCGCTCGCCGCGCGTCCGAGAGCGTCGATGAACACAACCTCGACGCCTTCTTCGTCAATCTCGCGTTGCAGTTGGTCTTCAACCTCTGCAAGTTTCATCCCCCGCGTGGTCAGCACTCGCAAAGAACGGTCACCAGGTAGTCCGAGCGCCGCGTTCACGCGGCCGAGGCGAGCCGCGAGGCTGTCCTTGCTGCGTTCCAAGTTGATGTAGAGCGTTCGTCGCGACGCACGAACGTCCCAGACGGTCGATGAGCCCGCGTCGATGCTTACCGCCATCGACATCGAGACATACGTCTTGCCACTGTCCGGCGGCCCAAAAAGAGCGACGTGCCCACCGAGGGGGATGTAGGGATGCAGCACGAGCACAGGCGGGGTGGTGCGGTAGTCGCCCCGGAGGTGCTCGATGAGCCGAGCACGTGGCTTGTTGTGGCTCGTCGGCTGCCCGTGGCGGTAGGGCGCGAGCAGGCCACCGGGGGAGTATCGGCCGGTGCTCGCAGCCACGGTGCGAACCTCGAAGTCCTCTAACGGAGGGTCACAACGCTCGCGGTTTTCAACGAGCAGCGCCGCTTCGATCGCCCCCTGCACCATCCCGCGACGACGCATGGAACCCGCAAGACTCAGCAGTGTCGAATTACGCGCGCCCTGTGGGATCCGCTGGCTGGCCGTTTTGTCCGCCTGCGGGACACGGTCGTCGTAGTCCATCAGTACACCGACGTCCTCGAAGTCTCCGAGTGTGTAGCCCGGTCGCGCGTCGTCGAGGCGGATGATGCGTACAACGGGCCGGTCTTCGTACTTGGTGTTCTGAGAGGACGGCACGCGCAGGAGGCGAGCAGCCTCCGCGACTGTGCGATCACTTCCGAGTCGTTCAGCCAGGCTGCGTACCATCGCGATCACGTCAGTGATCCTGTCGCCTTCGTGCCGCTCTTCCAGCCGCCAAAAGCGCTGCGTCCGACCGGGACTTGTCTCGATAATGACGTGGGGTGGGCGAAGTTGACCGAACGCATCTGCAGCCTTGTTGCTCTCCTGGTCGTCGCAGTCCGCCCACACGCACTGCAGCGCGACCGCATTCTCACGCGACCGAGAGGTGCCCTCGGGGAACACCGCTACGGCGAAGAAGACGTTCCAATCCGGATTCGTTTGCTCCGCAAGAACGTCGAGCTCGGCTACAGTCGCGGCTTCGTAGTGGCGCGGCGAGCCTTCTTTCTGCATGGCCCAGAGCTGGTATCGAACATCGTCCCGAGCTTCGGGCAAGATGAGCGTGAGGGCGGCAAGCCGCGAGCCTTGGATCGGCGGTCGGCTCCCAAAGTCAAGTACAAGCCCCTCGCTGGCCCGCTCGTCGATCACCACCCCGATGGCCTCTGGTGCGCGAACACACCGACTTCGGGAAGTGCAGCCCCTACCCCCTTCTCGTCGTCAGTCAACGCAGTCGCGAGCCACTCCCACGCGCATCGGGCGAACTCATGGAGGCCCGGGTGAGAGATGCCGCAAGACCTCAAGCCACGCGAACGCTCGTGAACCGGATGCTGGACACCGGCGATCACGATGCGCTCCGGCGACTGCCGATGTGGGCGTAGTAGCGTCTGGCTGCAAATCGCGCCGCCTCATCGGTCAAGCCTGTAACCTCGATGCCGAGCGCGGTCGCCGCAGCTTCGCGCAGCTTCAGCTGCTGTACCTCCCGGGCCTTTGCGGTATGGGCGCGGCGCGCTTCGCGCGACGTATTCGCCCACCGCTTCCGCTGTGCCTCGGACTGCCGCTCGGTCATGTCTCCCTGATCCTGCTGCGCGCATGGGGGACTGCGCATCTGTGCTGTGTCACACAAAAAATCATCGAGTATTCCCGCCGCTTCGCGCAACACGTTGCGGGGCTTTTTCCACGATTTGAATTTCCCCCGTGTAACAATCGATGGTGATTACGGAGCTATTTTCGCAACTTGTGGACAGTGTCGCATTCATCGCTCCGGTAGCCCCCTACAATGTCCCCGCGCTGCGTGTAGCCGCAGCAGATCATGATGGGTGGGGCAGATCGCTGTTAGAAGTCCTTTACACAGATGCCGTCCTAGTGCGCGAGTGCTCGCGGACACGCCGCAGAGCTCGCCGAGGCGACCTGGGATCGCCAGGGATTGAGGCCATCACGAGGATGTGTCCCTGCCGCTTCAATCGTGTCGTCGAGCGACTGCTAGGCGAGCGGATCAGAGGAGAGCCGATCGATGAGACATGCAGCGGCGTATCTGCGGGTCAGCAGCCAAGACCAGGCGGATAACCTCACGCATGAGGCTCAGCGCGACAGCATTCGCGCTTGGGCGGAGGCCAGCGGCGTCGAGATCACGCAGTGGTTCGAGGACCTCGGCATCCCCGGCGCGACCCCGTTCGAGGCTCGCCCCGGAGGGGCAGCACTCCTTGCCGCCGCCGCACGCGACCGCCATGACCGCGACTTCGACGAAGTCATCTGCTACCGGCTCGACCGCTTCGCCCGTGATCACATCGAGGCTGGTCTGGCCATCCGGAGACTCTCGGCGAACAGGATCGCTGTAGGCTCGGTCTCCGAGTCATTCGATGAAACACCGTTCGGCGCATGGGCGCGGGATACCATGCTGCGCTTTGCGGAGCTGGAGAAGCAGATTATTGCGCAGCGAACCGCCGAGGGACGCCGCGGGAAGGTTCGGAAGGGGGAGCTGTACCACGCTTCCGTCGTCCCGTTCGGCTATCGACGCGCCGGAAAACTGCTGGAGCCCGACGGCGAAACCGCGGCGATCATCAAGCGAATCTTCGAGCTGTCCGCCTCCGGTTCGGGTGTTGCAGCCATCGCAGCGCCTCTGGACGCCGATGGGATCCTGTCGCCCCTGAGCGCCGCGCGCCCCGGTCGGTACGGCGGTTGGTCACCTGGCACCATCGCGAAACTGATCCGCGCGCCCCGCTACAAGGGCGAAGCCGTGTACGGTGCCGACCGAGTGCCCATGGAGTGCCCCTCGATCGTGGACGCCGCACTCTGGCAGCGCGCGAACGACGCCATGACACGGCGCGGTCAGATGAGCGCGCGGAACACGAAGCGCCCGGCCCTGCTGCAGAAGCTCGCGTTCTGTTCGGACTGCGGCGCTGCGATCACGTTCGAGACCCATAAGACGAGCCGCGGAATACACGTGTACTCGTGCGCTCGTCGGCGAAAGCACGGCCGGAAGATTCAGCACGCTGGGCCCCTGTACCACCGGAGCGACGTGCTCGAACCGACGGTGCTCGGCATGGTTCAAGGCATCCTCGATGATCCCGCGGATGCCGTCGCCCGCGTCGAGCTCCTAACCGAGCGGCACCTCCAGAGCCTCGATTCGAAGGAAGCCCAGTTCGCCGAGGTAGGCCGCAAGCTCGTAGCCCTCGAAGAGCGTGCTGCCCGCGTGCACGACTCTTACGAGGAGGGGCTGTACGACCGCGGCGAACGAGACCGTCGGCTGCAACGGATCAACGCCGATCGAAACGCTCTGGAGCAGGAGCGCGCGGAGCTCGGATGGCTGACCCGGCAGAGCGAGATGATGAAGGCCGAAGCCCGCGAGTTCGTGGAGTGGCTCGAGTCTCTGCGACCGCCGGTCAGGATCGACGAACTGCCCCGTGAGGAACAGCGCGCGATGCTCGAACGCGTCATCGAGAAGGTCTGGATCGGCGCCGACGGCGAGGTTGTCGTCGAGGGCGTAGTTGGTTCGCCTCAATGTTGAAGGCGGGGAGGCCGCTGCCGATATCGACCTCGACATCGAGGGGGATGCCCTCGATGCCGAGCAGCGCGCCTGAGCGGACGCGGGCGAGCGTCACCGTTGCACCACGTGCGTCATCGCCGGAGAGCGTACCTGAGCGAGCCGCGTTCGTCTCGCAGCGGTGTCAGTCGACGACGACGATGGTGGCGGTCATCTGGAGGTGGGGGCGGCAGAAGTAGCTGAAGACCCCGGGCTGCGGGAAGGTGACCGAGTAGCTATCGCCGGTGGACAGGAACGGTGAATCGAGCATCGAATCCGTCGACGTGACGGTGTGGGCAAGGCCATCGACGTTCGTCCACACGACCGTGCTGCCGGCGGGAACCTCGATGACGGATTCGAATGAGAGATCCTGGATCACCGTCTGCCGGACCAGCGGCGCCGGGCGCGGCGGCGCCGGCGGCGGGGAAACCACCGGGACCGGAGCCGCGACTGGTGTCGGAGTGGGGACGACGGGCACAGGCGTGACGACTGCGGGCGTCGCGGCGAGCGCCTGCACGGTGGGCGGCGGCGCGGGAGGCGGTGGTAGCGGCGTCGACTCGCCGGTCGGTACCACGGGTGGCGAGGCCGGCGTAGCGAGTGGCGTGGGAGCGGCTGTGGCCGCCGCCGTGAGGGTCGTGGCCGGCGGACTGGTGGGGGTGCTCGCCGGCGCGACGGTGGCGGTGGCGCTCGGCGACGCGACAGGCGACGGACTGGCGACGCTCGAGCAGCCGAGCACGAGCGCGCATCCACCAACGAAGCGGAGTAAGAACGCGCGCGACCGCATATGGAGGAGCCTGCCGGGGCAACGTTAGCGGCGTATGAACAGGCAAAGCGCCAGCTACGTTACGGGTTATTAGTGATACGCTAGCTCGCGCGCGGATGCCGCGCGTACGGCGGTGGCGGGGTATTGGACGACGAATGGAGGCCGAGATGGCCGACCTTCCGCCTCGCTACGCGTATCGCGTGGGTCCCGGAGAGCGTGACGCCTGGGACGGGCACGACGACTCCTCGATGCCACCGAGTGAGGTCGCGACGCGCCGCTGGATGCTCGTCACGGCGGCGGTGGGCGCCGGCGTGCTCATCGTGGCGCTGGTCAGCGTACTGGTACTGGGCGGCCGCGAGCGGGATTCGTTCCAGGGTGGGACGGGTAGCACCGCCGCGGTACAAACGGGAGCGGATGTAGCGGCCTCGGCGGCTACATCCGTCAGCGGCGCGGCCGGAGCCGGAAGCGCAGACGCGGCGCCGCCAGCGAGCGGCGCGGACCCTCGGCAGCTGGCGGAGGCGCGGGCGGGCCTCGCCGCGACCGAAGCGCAGCTGCGGTCGACGACCGAGCGAGCCGACAACCTCGAGCGGCAGCTCGCGGCACTGGAGCAGTCGGCGGCGATCACGACACGGCGGGCGGAGTCGGCGGAGGCTTCGCTGACGGCGGAGCAGGCCGAGCGGGCGCGCATCCAGGGCGACCTCGATGCCGTGAGCGCGGACCTGACCGAGGCGAACGCCGACCGGGCGGCGCTGCTGGCGCAGGTGGAGGAAGCCGAGGCAGCGGCGGCGGCGAGCCTGCAGCAGGTCGCGGTGAGCCAGGCGGAAGCGGGCAGCTACGCGGCGGAGGCGGATGCGCTGCGCTCGTGCCTTGCCGTGCACGAAGAGGCGCTGTACTACACGACGCTCGACAGCTGGGGCCTGGTCGCGACCGCGATGCAGGAGGCGGCGACGAGCTGCGCCGCGGAGCTGAGTTAGCGGGCGGGCGTGGATTGAGAGGCCGAGGCGGCGCGGGCAAGCGCGCGCCGCAGGCCCTCGTGGCCGTGGCGCATCATGCGGGCGTGGTTCCACTTGAAGAACGGGCGGCCAACAGGCGCCAGTAGCGTCATCAGACGTGCAGGGGTACGCACAGTCTCCTCGAAGACGAGGTAGGTGCCGCCAGCGTAGGGGACGAGCAGCCAGCGCATCATGCCATCGAGGTCGCCTTCGGACCGGACCTCGGCCACGTGGGGACGGTCGTAGCGGACCGACTCCAGCTCGAAGCGCAGGTGGTAGGGGAGGAACGACCTCACGTCGGCCGCGACGCGGGCACCGACGCCCTCGATGTCGTTCTGGCGGCTGACCGCCTTGAACTCGGGCCACCAGTCCGTGTACGTGCGGGGGTCGGCGACGAGCGCCCAAACCGCGTCGGGTGACGCCTCGACGTACCAGCCGATCATGAAGTGATAGTCGTTCAGCGCCATCGCACACCTCCCGTCGACGAACGGATGGAGTATCGCGCATTCAACGACGCGCGACCTCGATGCCTGCCGAGGCGCGATCCGGCGCCTGACCGCAATGCCGTTGCGAGCCCTCTCGGCGCCCGCGCAACCGTCGCGTGGCGGGCGTGCGCCTACGCTCGCACCGGCGGGCGATCCCGCAGAGGCAGGATGTTTATGTCTCGATTGGTGACGGGAGACGGACGTGACTGCTGAAATTCGCGACTGGGACGAGGTCCGGCTTCGCCTCGAACGGCGGTGGCCGGGCCTGGAGAGAGAGGAGATCGAGGCGTCACACGGGAACCGTGAAGCGATACTCGCGCTCCTGCAGGGGCGGCTCGGGTACGCGCGCGCAAATGCAGAGGAGGACCTCGACGAGGTCCTGGGAGGTGAGTCCGTCGTCCCCGAGGACATCGCGGATGAGCGCACGCACACCGGCACCTCGGAGCCCGTGGGGCCGGTGTCGGACGCCACAGACTTCACCGGAGGCAGCAGGCAGGAGGTACACGAAATGACTTCGAACCAGTCCGCTTCGGACCGTGAACCGGGAGAGCTGCCCATGCAGCCGCCCGAGGTGTCATCGATTCCGGGGGGCGGTACTCCATTTGGGAGCACCGGCATGGGGACGACGGGCGGCGGCGCGGGCGGCGGTGACGCCGGCCGATGGCAGAACGGCGGCCAGGGGCAGGACCCGTTCGACCCGATGCGTGACATGCACAGGCACAACGGCGACGGCATGCCGATGGCGATCCCGAAGGCGGCGGCCGGCGCGGCGGCCGTCGGAGTCACGGTGCTCGCGGTGGGCCTGATCATGCGCCGGAAGAAGAAGAAGTCGAAGACCGAAGACATCGCGGATCAGGCGCGGCGGCTGATCTCGGACATCTCGGAGCGGATGCCGACGGTCGAGGAGGTGCGCGCGAAAGTGCTGGCCATCGACGAGATACGCGACCGCAAGGAGCTGAAGGGGAAGAAGCTGATGGGCCTGGGACGGCAGTAGGACGGCGGCGTTGCCGGGCGGAAGGAGGGACGTATGCCTGCGCTTGGTCTGAGCCTGTTTCTGATCGCGGTGGGGGCGGTCCTCGCGTTCGCGGTGACGACAACGGTGACAGGGGTCGACATCGCGACGGTGGGACTGATCCTCATGGCGGTGGGGTTCGCCGGAATGCTGCTGTCGCTGCTGTTCTGGACGAGCTTCTCGCCAATGGGCGGGACGCGACGGCGGGAGTACCGCGAAATTGACGTGGACGACGGGCCGCGCGTCGGGCCGTAGTCCGCAGTTGTGCCGTGCGGCGGGTAGCGAAGGCCCTCGACGTGAGTCGAGGGTCTTCGTTTGTGTCCGGTCAGGAGGCGGACAGAGTATCGGCGAGGACGAGGACTTCGGGGGCGCTGACGCGCGAGGCGGGGATGTCGGCGCCGGCCATCAAGCGCGCGAGGGCTTCGCTCTTGGCCTCGCCACTCACGAGGAGGAGGACGAGACGGGAGGCGGAGAGCACGGGGAGGGTGAGCGTCAGGCGCGGATGGTCGTTGTGCTCGACGCGGAGGACGAGGCGCTCGCGTTCCTCGAGGACGGGGTCGCCCGGGAAGAGTGAGGCGACGTGGCCGTCCTCGCCGAGGCCGAGCAGGGTGAGGTCGAAGGCGGGAACGCCGGGGCCGAAGCGGGCGCGGAGGGCGCGTTCGTAGCCTTCGGCGTCGCAGGTTTCGCCGCGCATGCGGTAGACCGCGCGCGCCTCGATGTGGTCGAGCAGGGCCTCGGCGGCGCGGCCGTAGTTGGAGTCGGGGTGGTCGGGCGGGACGCAGCGCTCGTCGCCGAAGAACAGCTCCATCTCGTGCCAGGGGAGAGGCATGGTCGCCAGGCGCCGATAGAGCGGCTGCGGCGTGTTGCCGCCGGTGAGGACGAGCGTGTGGGGCCGGCGCGTGGCGATGAGCTGCGCGGCGGCCTCCGCGACATCGGGGACGACCTCGAGGCGGCGCATCGGGGCTACTGGAGGCGCCAGCGGCGCGGCTCGATGAGGTCGTCGATCTGCGGGGGGCCCCAGCTGCCGGCGGCGTAGAAGCGCAGCGGCGGCATGTTCTCCAGGACGGGTTCGAGGATGCGCCAGGCCTCCTCGACGCCGTCGGAGCGGAGGAAGAGCGTCTGATCGCCTTCCATCGCGTCGTGCAGCAGGCGCTCGTAGGCCTCGGGGAGACGCGCCTCGAAGGCGTCGCCGTACGCGAAGTGCATGCCGACGGGCTGGACGCGCACCTCGGGACCCGGCTCCTTGGCGAGGAACGAGAAGGTGATGGACTCCTGCGGCTGGATGCGGAGCGTGAGCTGGTTCGGGCGGAGGCGGCTCACCTCCGGCAGCTCGCTGAAGAAGCGGATGGGGGCCTCGCGGAAGACGACGGTGACTTCGGTGACGGTCTCGGGCATGCGCTTCCCCGTGCGGAGGTAGAAGGGAACGCCCTCCCAGCGCCAGTTCTGGATGTTGAGGCGCATGGCCACGAAGGTCTCGGTGTTCGACGCGTGGCTGACATCGGGCTCGTCGCGGTAGCCACGGGCGATGGTGTCGCTTACGGCGCCGGTGGCGTACTGCCCTCGGACGACGGACCGGGGGTCGACGGGCGGGATGGACTCGAGGAGCTTGGCCTTCTCGTCGCGGATAGCCTCGGCGCGGAAGGAGCTCGGGGGCTCCATCGTGAGCAGCGACAGGATCTGCAGGACGTGGTTCTGCATGATGTCGCGGAGGGCGCCGACTTCCTCGTAGAACTGACCGCGGCCCTCGACGCCGATCGACTCGGCGACGGTGATCTGGACGTGGTCGACGGCGTCGCGGTTCCAGACACGCTCGAAGAGGGAGTTGCCGAAGCGGAACACGAGGATGTTCTGGACCGTCTCCTTCCCGAGGTAATGGTCGATGCGGAAGATCTGGTCCTCGCGGAACTGCTCGTGCAGTTCCGAGTCGAGCATGCGCGCGCTCTCGAGGTCGTGGCCGAACGGTTTCTCGATGACGATGCGCGTGCCTTCGACGAGGCCGTGATCGGCGAAGAGGCCGACGTATGTCATGAACGCCGAGGGCGGGATGGCGAGGTAGGCGAGCCGCCTCGGGAGCTGGCAGCGCTCGACGAGGGCGCCGAAGCCACCCTCCTCCTCGGAGACGAAGGTGAGCCGGCGGGCGAAGATATCGAAGGCCGCATCGTCGAAGGGGCGACGCGAGTGCGCGCGAATCGCCTGGGCGGCGAAGTCGCGGAACTGGTCGTCGCTGAGGTCGCGGCGAGCGTAGCCGATGATGGAGCCCTCGGGAGGCAGCAGGCCGTCGAGCTCGAGGTTGTACAGACCGGGGAGCAGCTTGCGCTGGGCGAGGTCGCCCGACGCCCCGATCAAGAGCAGGTCCTGGGGAAGCGGGGGTGTGAGCGCCATCGACGTCCCTCGCGTGCGTATCAGATCCCGTCCAGCGTATCGGAGTCGGGGCGGGCAGTGGCTAAGCGCGAGTAACATCGGCAGCGAGCGTCGTACGACGTTCGTGATGCTTCGGGCCGATGGGAGGACTGCAATGGGATGGCTGCGCGGCTGGCTGTGCCGGCTACTCGGGTGCCCGGGTGAGCGGATCATCATCTCGACCCCCACCTCGGGGGCGACGATTACGAGCCCCGTCTCCGTCTCGGGCGTTGGACAGGCGACGCAGCACAATCAGCTGTCGGTGGAGGTGCGGGACGCCTCGAATACCGTGATCGGTACGGGGACAGCCGCGGTGATGGCGCCGCTCGGGCAGCGGGGGCCGTTCTCGGCCTCGGTGACGTTCACGCCGACGACGCCGGGGTCGCCGGGATTCGTGCAGGTGTTCGACTCGAGCCCGGCGACCGGGTCGGTGACGCACCTGGCATCGGTGCTGGTGCGGTTCTAGGGCGAGTGACAGGGCCGCTTTGATTTCTCCGCTTCAGCCGCTATCAGGGACGCCATGACGAGGTCCGGAGTGGCGACGCCTGAAGTGATTCCCGCCGGCGTGCGGTTCACCGAGGCGCGCTCGATCCTTACGCCGGCGTCCGGGTTTATCAAGGCGTACCGGTACACCCTCAATCCGTACTCGGGGTGCCGGTTCGCGTGCGAGTACTGTTACGCCCGCGCGTTCGCGCCAACTGAGGAGCAGCGGCGGACCTGGGGCGAATGGGCGTCGGCGAAGCGGAACGCGGCGAGGCTCATCGCGCGGGCGTGCGCGGACGGAACGCTGCGCTCGGGGGACGCGGTGTACATGTCGAGCGCGACCGACCCGTATCAGCCGGCCGAGCAGCGGCTGCGGATCACGCGCTCGATCCTCGAGACGATGCTCGAGCATGGGGTGCAGCCGCGCCTCACGGTACAGACGCGGAGCCCGATCGCCGCGCGGGACATCGACCTGTTTCGGCAGTTTGAGCGCGTGCGCGTGAACATCACGGTGACGACGGACTCGGAGCGGGTGCGATTGCGGTACGAGCGGAGCGCGCCGGCCATCGGGGTACGGCTGCGGACCGCGCGTGCGCTGGTCGAAGCCGGGGTGCCGATCGGGATCTCGGTGAGCCCGATGCTGCCGATGGACGACCTCGAAGGGTTCGCGCGCGAAATCGCCGCACTGGAAGCGGCCGAGTACGTGTCGCAGTACATGCAGCCGCCGTCGCGGGTGTTTGCGGCGGGGACGCGGGTGGAGACGCTGCGGATGGCGCGCGAGGACGGGTGGACGCCGCGCGAGTACGCGGAGGCGCGCGCGGTCCTCGAGCGGGTGCTGGGGCCTCGGCGGCCCTTGCTCGAGGGAGACGAGGGGTTCGCGCCCGTGCCCTGGCCAGTCGCGTTCGACGCGAACACGCGTGGCGCGATCCGATACGATGCCGCCCTGCACTCGGTCGACGAGCAGGAGGGCGCCTCACATGTCGGGATCATCGGAGAGCAACGAGGAACTGGTCGCGGGACGGGTCAACCGGTCGAACGATCAGACGACCATCTGGGCAGAGAACCGGTACGTGGAGACGGGCATCCTCGGCGGCCTCGGGGGTGAGGAGTTCCGTATCGAGTACGGAGCGAACCCGATCTTCGTCGTCGAAGTGGCCCGGGACAGCGAAGAGGACGGCGAGTTCTGGCCGTCGAGCGCGCTGGAGGCGATTGTCGCGCGTGGATGGAGCGCCGAGCACGCCGGGCAAAGCGGTGGCACCGGTGTCGTGGCCATCGGCGGGCCGGTGGAGGGGACGGGAGCGCGCGGGATCGGCGGCGCGAACGGGACGGGCGTGTCGGGGGACGGAGGCGGGCAGGCGAGCGGGGTCGTCGGGTTTGGCGGGCCGAACGAGGGTACCGGCGTCGTCGGCATCGGAGCGGGCGGGGAGCGGAACCTCGGGCCGCACATGGCTTTCGAGTCGCGGCGCGGGCGGGGCGGAGTCGGGGTGTGGGGCCTCGGCGGACTCGCGGACCTCGACCGTCCCACCCAGCCGGGGCAGCCGCCGGCGTCGGACGTACTGCCCGGCATGGGGGTGTTCGGGCAGGGCGGGAAGATCGACGACCGCAACGGGCAACGGATGCTCCTCGGGCCGGGCGTCGTGGGGGTTGGCGGGGCGGCGGGCGACATCGAGCGGCCCTCGATGACCGACGCGGGCAGCGCCGGCGTGTTCGGGCAGGGGGCGACCGCGCGCATCCGGACCGAGATCGACGGCGGCAATCCGGTCCTCGTCGGACCTGCCGAAGCCGGGCCTGGTGTCGTGGGGATCGGCGGGGTGCCGGAGCCTCGGGAGTTCCCGGTGGGCGCCGGGGTGATCGGGCTCGCAGGCGGGGAGACGCGGCCGGGGATCAATGAGACGGGCGAGACCGGCGTCTACGGTCGCGGGCGAACCGGAGTGCGGGCGCAAGGCCTCGGCGGACCGGGCGTCCTCGGACGTTCAGACGGCGACCGCGGCGGGGTATTCGAGGCGGGCAACGGCAATGCGCAGGTGCTGCTGGTCCCGAACCACGTGCGGACACGGCTGCCGGAGGAAACAGGGATTACGCCGACGGCGTTGTCCCCGGCGGCGGTGTCGGCGGGCGTCGTCGCCCTGCCGCGTGATGGGCGCGGTGGCGACCTCGCGGCGATCGAGGACCTGACGGGGCGGTGCACGCTGTGGTTCTGCGTTGAGTCGACGAGCAGCGGCGCGCCGGCCAAGTGGGCGCAGGTGCTCCTCGGGCCGATGTTCGACGGCACGAGCTAGCCGCCGCGCGGAGGCGCTAGACGATCACGAGCGGGACACGGACCTCGGCGGCGGTGAGGCCGGAGTGGTGCGACGGCCACGCGAGGCGGCGATCGACGGGCGCGCCTTTCGGACGCACCTCGAGCGTGTCGTCGCCGAAGGAGATGGCGACGGCGTCACCCAGGCGACGTTTCGTCTCGGGAGCCAGCGGGCCAGGGCCAAGCAGACGCAGGTCTTCGACCTCGTCGGGAGTAAGCAGGCAGTACGCGACGCCGAACCGCTCGCGGAACGCCTCGGCGAAGGCATCGAGTGCGCCGGGCTGGAGGTGGAAGAACACGGTGCGGGCGTCTCCGGTGGGGACGCCCGCAAGCATGCCCGCGAGGGCGTCCACGCCTCGGATCACCCGACGCGAGGCAGGACGGACGGCCAGATGGCCGTGATCCGCGCTGAGCACGATGCGAGCGTCGCCCGCCACCGCGGTCGCGAGGCGTTCGAGGGCGCGGGCGAGGTCGCCCACAGCGCCGACCACCTCGAGGCGAAGCGGGCCGAGTTCATGGACCGTCTCATCGATGCGCGAGACGTACAGGTACGTAAAGGACGGCTCGCGGGCCGCCTCGATGAACTCGATGGCGAGATCGACGGCCTCGTTCAGGCTGCGGTACCCAGCGCGCGGGGCCGCGGTCGCGTACGCGGTGAACGGGCTGTTCACAACCGGGGCGGGAAGCAGCGAAAGCGCCAGACGGGGCACTCGCGAGGCGAGCGAAGGAGCGAGGAACAGGCGGCCGTCGCCGTTCGCCTCGCGGACGGGGAGGCCGCCGGAGCGCGTCGAACCGTGGAGCGGCGTCACGGCGCCGACGCCGTCGAGGTGGACGTAATGGCCGACGACGCCGTGCGTCGCCGGCCAGGCGGCAGTGGCCAGGGTGGTGAGGGCAACGGCCGTCGTCGAGGGGAAGACGGTGTCGAGCGTGCCGTTGAGGTGGGTCCACAGGAAGCCAGCGGAGGGCATCGACTCCAGCAGTTGCATGCCGAGGCCGTCCGCGAGCACGAAGACGAGGTGTTCCCGGCCGCCGAGTTGTGCCTCGATGGCCCGCGCGGCCGGGGTGACGTCGAGCCCAGGCATACCCGCGGCGGACCAGACGGCCGACGCGAGGTCGACGACGTTCGGGCGAGCGGCATCGGGGCGGCGCAGGGCCCCACTCTTGAACTTCGCGAGCAGGCGAGGGGCGTCGCTCTCCATAGATGACTGTGTGCCGGTTTCGGGGGCTGGCGCAACCGGACGAGATCGTGGCGATACGATAGCTGCGATGCAGACCCCCGATACCGACGCCTCACGACGCGCCTCGGAAGGCCTCACGCCGGGTGCGCTGCGCGCGCAGCTCGGCGAGGCGTACGCGCGATTCGACGATGCCGCAGCGGCGCGGCACGTCGTGCTGTTAAACGACGTTGGTTCCGGCGCGGGTCTCGCGATGGCGGTGGAGCGGATCGAAGGCGACCGCTGGTCGCTGGCGATCAGCTGCGAGGACGCCGTCGGCGCGCTGTCCCTCATCGCCGGGCTGTGCACCGCGTGCGGCATCGACATCGAGGCGGGTGACGTATTCACCGTCGAAGCGCCGGGAGGGACAGAGGCCGTCGTGCGTGTGGACGCGCGCACGGGGCGGCCTCGGCGCGTGGCGACGGGGAGCGCGCGGGCCCGGCGCCGCGTCCTCGACGTATTCGAGGTGCGGCGGGAGGCCGCCGACGCGGCGTTCTGGAGCAGGTTCGAACAGGACCTCGGCGAGTTGATGAGACTGATCATCTCGGGGCAGGGGGAGGCGGCGCGCGACCGGGTCATCACGGGGGTGAGCGACGTGCTGCGCGCCGTGCGGTCCGACGAAGCGCCGCTCGTGCCGACGCTGGTGGAGGTCGACAACGCCGCGTCCGAGACCTCGACGGTGCTCCGCATCCGTGCGGAGGACGCCCCGGGGTTCCTGTTCGAGTTCACGAACGCCCTCGCGCTACTGCACGTGAACATCGAGCGTGCCGAGGTGCGGACGGTGGACGGGCAGACGCAGGACACGTTCTGGGTGACGGAGGGGCCGGGCCGCGGACGGATCGAGTCGGCGGCGCGCCTCGACCAGTTGCGCGTGGCGGCCGCCTTGATCAAGCAGTTCACGTTGCTGCTGCCCCGCTCGCCGAACCCCGCGCAGGCGCTGCGGCAGTTCAGCGCGCTGACGCGCCAGTTGCTGGCGCGGCCCGAATGGACCTCGGAGCTGCGCGACCTCGAGTCGGGGGATGTGCTGAGGACGCTCGCCGAGCTGATGGGCGTGTCCGAGTTCCTGTGGGAGGACTTTCTGCGCATCCAGCACGAGAACCTGTTCCCGGTGCTGGGCGATGTTCCGGGCCTCGATGCGGCGCGGCCAGCCGAGGAGCTGCGGCGGCTGCTGCGGGGCCGCTTCGAAGGGGCGGGTGGCCTTGAGACGCGGCGCCGCGCGCTCAACGCGTTCAAGGACCGCGAAATGTTCCGCATCGACCTGCGGCACATCAGCGGGCGGACGGACTTCGGGGCGTTCGCGGATGAGCTGTCGGCGCTGGCGGAGGTGGTCGTGGAGGCGGCGGCGGCACTCGCGGAGGAGGCGGTGGCAGGCCGGCACGGGCGGCCTCGAGACGAGGCCGGACAGCCGTGTGGCTGGGTGGCGTGCGCGCTGGGTAAGTTCGGGGGGCGGGAGCTGGGGTTCGCCTCGGACATCGAGCTGCTATTCGTATACGAGGGGGAAGGGCGCACGGACGGCCCCGGGCCGGTGCCCAACGCTGAGTACTTCGATGCGTGCGTGCAGGAGCTGCTGCGGACGATCGTCACGCGGAGCGAGGGGATCTTCGAGATCGACCTACGGCTGCGCCCGCACGGGAACGCGGGGTCGCTCGCGACGAGCCTCGAGGGGTTCCGGCGGTACTACTCGACCGACGGTGAGGCGCAGCAGTTCGAGCGGATGGCGCTGGTGAAGCTGCGGCCCGTGGCGGGTGACGAGGACCTCGCGCGGCGTGTGGTCGAGGCGCGCGATGCATTCGTGTACTCGGGCGTGCCGCTCGACCTCGAGAACGTGCGCCACCTCCGCGGGCGGCAGGCGACCGAGCTGGTGCCCGCGGGTGCGGTGAGCGCGAAGCACAGCGCCGGCGGCGTGGTGGACATCGAGTACTTTGTGCAGGCGCTCCAGATCGAGGTCGGCGCAGCGGAGCCCTCGGTGCGGGTGACGGGGACGCGCCAGGCCATCGCGCGTCTCATCGCGGCCGGGGCCCTGGACGCCGTGAGCGGGGAGCGGCTGGGCGAGGCGTACTCGTTCCTGCGCCGGTTGATCGACGGGCTGCGGGTGGTGCGAGGGAACGCGAAAGACCTCACCATCCCCCCGCGCGACTCACAGGCGTTCGCGTACCTCGCGCGGCGGCTGCACTTCGAGGCATCCGAGGAGCTGGCGGCGGCGATCGACACGCACATGCGGGCCGCGGCGGGCGTGTGGGAGCACGCCGTGGAGGCCCTCCAGCCGGAACCGACGGGACGAGGCTAGCGGCGGAAGGGCGGGGGGCCGCCCATGCCGCCCTCGGCGCGGGCGATCACGGTCGTCTGGAAGGGCAGCGGGACCCGGCCGGCCGCGGCGGGGACGCCGGGCGGCTTCGGGGGGCGCTGCTCGGGCGTCGCGGTGCCGGGAGGGGCCGCCTCGCGGACGAGGCCGCGCGGGGCGAGGTCGGTACAAGCGCCGCAGCGTATGCAAAGCGAGTCATCGACCTCGAAGGCGCCGGGTTCGCCCTTGATGGCGCCTGTGGGGCAGATGTCACGGGCGGCCGGCAGGTTGGGGTCGCTCTGGTCGACCACGCGGAAGCGGGTCATGCCGGCGCAGCGCAGCGCGTCGCAGCGATGACCGGAGACGTGCGCCTCGTACTCGCCCTCGAAGAGGCGGAGCGTGTTGCGCATGATCGTCGGGCTGGCCTGGCCGTGGACGCAGTTGGAGTAGGCAAGCGAGGAGCCAACGAGTTCGAGGTTGTGACGGTCCTCGGTGCGCCCGCCGCCGGCGGCGACACGGCTGAACACCTCGTGCATGCGCTGGTTGCCGTGGTGGCAGGTCGTGCAGCGGCCGCACGACTCCTCCTCGAGGAACTCGGAGAACATCACGTTGAGGTCGACGGAGCAGGAGCCCTCGCCGATGAAGACGATGCCGCCGCCGCCCATGAGAGCGCTGTGCTTCGAGAAGGGGGCGCGCTCGAGGCTCAACTCGCCGAGGAGTGAGCCGGGCAGATAGCCCGCGAGGGGACCGCCGGCCTGGATCGCCTTCAGTCTGCCGCCGCCGGTGACGCCGCCGCAGACCTCGACGATCTTCGCGAGCGGGACGCCGAACGGGACTTCCATGAAGCCGACGCGGGCGATGTCGCCGGAGAAGGAGAAGATCTTCGTGCCGATGTCGGTGCCCGCCGGATTCGCCGCCTGGCGGAACCACTCGGCGCCGTTGCGGAGGATGAGCGGCACGTTGGCGTAGGTCTCGACGTTGTTGACGTTGGAGGGCTTCATGAAGACGCCAGCGGCGGCCGGGAAGGGCGGCTTCACACGGGGCATGCCCCGGCCGTCCTGCACGGACGAGATGAGGCCGGTCTCCTCGCCACAGACGTACGCGCCCGCGCCGCGAATCACCTCGAGGGTGCAGGAGAAGCCGCTGCCGAGGATGTTCTCACCGAGCAGGCCGGCCGCAGTGGCGTCGGCGATGGCCTGGCGCACGCGCTGGACCGCGAGGGGGTACTCGTTGCGGATGTAGAAGAAGCCGTGCTGCGACCCGGTGGCGAAAGCGGCAGTGAGCATGCCCTCAATGATCAGGTGCGGGTCGCCTTCGAGGAGGACGCGGTTCACCCAGCCGCCGGGGTCGCCCTCGTCGGCGTTGCAGATCAGGTACCGCTCCTCGACGGGGGCGCCGGCGAGGAAGTTCCACTTCATACCGGCGGGGAACCAGGCGCCGCCGCGCCCGGTGAGATTGGCATCGATCATGAGCTGGCGCACGGACGCTGGGTCCTGGTGGCGGCTCAGCATGCGGTCGACGGCGAAGTAGCCGCCCGTCGCGAGGTAGTGGTCGAGCGACTCGGGGTCGGTGTGGCCGATGCGAGCGAGGAGGCGACGGCCCATCGTCTCAGCCGCCAGGAACGGGTGGTCCTCGATGGGGGGGATGCCGGTGCGGCGACCGCTGAGCACGCCGACGGCGAGGCCCGCCGCGGCACCGATCAGGCCGGTCGCTTCGTCGACCAGGAGGCCGACGTCCTCGGCGGTCACCGGACCGTAGAGGACGCGTGTGCCGTCGGGCCAGGTGATGTCGGCGAGGGGCTGCAGCCACTGGAGGCCATAGCCGTGCACGCGGCCGACGTCGACGGCAGCGCCTCGACGGCCGATCTCGGCCTCGAGGGCGCGAAGCGTGTCGCCGGCGCCTCCGGCGAGCGAGGAGGTCTCGATGGCGATGGCGATGCGCGGCCGCTCGGGTCGCTGCCAGGCGGCCCAAGCAGCGTCGGCGCGTTCGCGGAGGGCGTCGTAGGCGTCAGACACTGGCGGGGTCCGCTCCATCGCGCAGAGCACGGGCGAGGGTGACGGCGCGCGCGGCGGTCAGCCGGCCGACTACGCGCTCTCCGACCCAGACCTGGGGTGCCTGCTCACAACTGCCGTTGCACTGGCCGGCGACGAGGCCGACGCGACCGTCCGCGGTGTCCTCGCCCAACTCGATCCCGAGGACGGCCTGCATGGCGTCGCGGATGCCGGCGCCGTTCTTGAGGCGGCAGGCGGGTCCGCTGCACCAGGCGACGGTGACCTCGGGGGCGGGCGTGGTGCGGAAGTCGCTGTAGTAGGTGGTGACGCCATAGACGTGCGCGGGCGTGACCTTGAGCTGCTCGGCGATGACGTACATCGCCTCCTGGGAGACGTAGCCGTACCGATGCTGGACGCGATGGAGGGCTTCGAGCATGTCCGCGTGATCGGGCCGGAGGTCGGCGACGAGCGCGCGGATCTCGGCAGTCGCTTCGGTCTCTAGCGGCATCGCGCATCCGATCGTGCAGCCGGAGGGAGGTGCGGCGCGGGCCGCACGGTCGAAGTCATATTAGGAGCGCGCGCGGGGGCGTTCAAGGCGTGTGCGAGGCCATCCCCCCGGGGTGTGCGTGCGCGGCGCCGAGGCGCGCGCCGTACTCCTCCATGGCGAGCTTCGCGACCTCCTTGCCGATGCGGATTGAGTAGTTCTGCCCTCGGTCTTCGGGGTAGATCTGCGTGGTGTTCGCGAGGTAAAGCCCCTCGATCGGCGTGCTGAGCGGCGGGATCACCTCGTGGTAGCGGTAGTGGACGATCGGCTGGCCGGCGCGGTCTTTGAACAGCCACTTGCCACGAATCCACGAGCGGTCGAAGGCGGGATTGATGCGGCGGATGTAGGCCTCGTAGCGATCGAGGACCTGCTCCTCGTCCTCGTCGACGATGGGGTCGCCGGGGTCGGTGTAGTTCGAGAAGTAGACGATGTGCTGGCCGCCGTACTCGGCGGGCGAGCGGAAGTTGGTCTGCTCGACAGCCACGACGAACGGGCAGTCGGGGTCCGTGATCGTCAGCCAGTAGGTCGACGACAGCGGACGGTCGAGAGCGAGCACGAACACCGTGGCCCACTGGTAGTCGATGCTCTCGAGACGGCGAGCGTACTCGGCGTCGAGGTTCGGGACAGCGCGCTGGAAGACCTGAGATGGCGTGGTGGCGATGACCACGTCGGCGGGGATGACCTCGCCGTCCGGGCCGCCGAGGCGGACGCCGGTCACTCGGTTGTCCTCGGACAGCACCTCGTGCACGCGACAGTTCGTCTCCACGATGCCGCCGCGCTCCTCGACGGCCTCGCCCATGCGGTCCACCAGGCGGCCGAAGGAGCCGCGGAGGTAGCCAAGCTTCTCGCGGGCGAAGAGACCGCCGGGGCGCGAAGCAAATCGGAGGTAGATCTTGCCCCAGAACCAGGTCATGGCGATGTCATCCGCGTGGGTGCCGAATTTGGCGCGGAGGAGGGGTCCCCAGACGCGGTTGTAGCCCTCGCGGCCGACGTAGCGCTCGATCCAGGGACGCGCGCGCTTGCCCTCGTAGCGCTTCCAGTCGGACTGGCGACGCAGGTAGAGCGCGGCGAGGCCGAGCCGGACGCGGGTCAGCAGCGAGACCGGCTTGAAGCGGAGGAGGTCGAGCGCACCCACGAAGGGGTAGATACGGCCGTCCGCGAGGAAGCCCACCTTCGACTCGATCCACTCGAGGTCGTCACCGAGGCCGAGGTCGTTCACGGTTTCGGTGACGAGCGTGTCCGAGTGGAAGATGTGGTGGTAGAAGATCTCGAGGCGGCCGCCGCCGACCTCGAAGGTGCGGACCTGGCCGCCGAGGACGTCGCTGGCCTCGTAGATGCGGACTTCGTGGCCGGCGCGGACGAGGTCGAGGCCCGCGCCAAGGCCGCCGACGCCGCCGCCGATGATCACGACCTTCACTAGTCAGCCACCCCTTCCGCGGGCGCGCCCTGTCCGGCCCGAAGCATCTCCCCGAGTCCAAGGTGCCGCCGCCACAGCAGCACGATGCCGAGGAGCACCACCGGGATGAGCAGCAGCGCGTGCAGCACGAGCGCGTATACGGTGGCGGCGGCCGCGCCGACACCGAAGGCGGTCAACGCCTTCTGCGCGAAAAACTCGAACGGGCCGACGCCGCCGGCGGTGCTCGGCGCGGCGATGGCGAGGTTCGCGGCGCCGGTCACCGCGAGGTACAGCGGGAAATCGAGGTCGAGACCGAAGCCGACGCCGACGAGCCAGTAGCTGGCGGCCTCGAGGCCCCAGGAAACCACCGTCGTGCCGAGCACGAGCACCCACGCGCGCTGACCTCGAAGGCCGCTCAGGCCGGCAAGGAAGCTGCCGAGCCAGACGCGCGCGCGGGGGCGGACGCGGGCGGGGACCAGGCGCAGGAGGCGGATCGTCCAGATGTCGGAGCCCCTCGGCTGGAGAGCGAGCAGGGCGAGCACGATGGTGCCCACGACGAAGGCGGCCGTCATGAGGGCGGCGACCACGCGGAGGAAGTCGCTGCCGCCCGCGAGCGCGATGGTGGCGGCGAGGAACAGCGCGAGCACGAGGCCGTCGAAGATACGCTCGACGACGATGGTGCCTAGCGTACCGAGGCGGCTCGCGCCGTGGCTGTCGTGGAGGAGCTGCGCGCGCACGAGCTCGCCCGCGCGGACCGGCAGGAGGTTGTTCGCCGCATATCCGATGATCACGACGGAGAAGGCGTCCTGCGTCTTGATACGGACGTGCGAATCGAGGATGAAGCGCCAGCGCAGAGCGCGGAACCACAGCGCGCCGAGCTCAACGGCGAAGGCGAGCACGAGCCAGCCGGGCTCGATCTCCTCGAGGGCGGCAGTCAGCTCGTGTCCGTCCACGGAACGGAGGAGGAGGGCGAGGAACACGACGCTGACCAGCAGGCCGATCCACACGCGCCGGTTGCGCAACATCGCCAGGCCCATCAGGACATGATCCTCGCTGTGTTCGTTGGAGGCCAGCAGCGGCCGGCCGGTTCAGTCTTCGCTCAGGGTATCGAGGGAGGGAATGAGCGCGACCCCATCGAGAGACCACCCGAGGACCCATTGCTCGGGGATGCGATGGAGCATGAACTCGTACCACTGCTGGGCTAGCCGCCCGTTCGACAGGCGGGTGAGGAAGTTGGACCAGGTGGTGCCCCGGTACCCGTCCTCCGGGAAGGCCCAACGGTGGTGGTAGGGGCGCACCTCGCCGGCCTGCTCGCGGAGCTGGGGGATCGAAGTGAGGGTGCTGGGGAGCGCGAGGATGACGGTCTTCGTCGTCGCGTACTGCTGGATGTAGGCGGGGTCGGCGTAAGCGACGTCGAGGTCGCGGAGGTACCAGGCCCAGGGCCACGTGGCGCCCTCGCTGCCATCGACGAAGATCGAGAGCGCGCCAGGTGGCGCCACCGCGGCCAGATCGTGGATGTCGCGTGAGAGATTGGGGATGTCGCGGCTGGTCTGCGTGTAGATCAGCGGCTCGACCGGGGTGTCGGGGTGGAGGAATGAGACGGCATGCGCGTTGCGGACGGAGAGCCCGAACGCCAGGAGGAAGGCAAAGCCAGCGACCGCCGCGGCGGCCCAGGTGGCTGAGGAGGAGCGGTCGAGATCCCGCAACCGCCTGACGATCTCAGGCAAGAACCGTCCGAGGACGTAGGCAGCCATGAACGCGAGCGGGACGGCCATGTGGCTGGTGAGCCACGGCATCTTCTCGCCCGCGTAGCTGAAGGCGATCAGCGTGCCGATGAACCACCACGCGATGAGGATGGCGAGCGGATCGCGGCGTTTGACGATGAGCCAGACGCCGCCGATCGCAGCCGGGATCAGGGTCAGGAACTCGTAGAGCGGGACCATCATCAGGTAGTAGAACCAGGGCTGGGTGCCCCGCTGGACCTCCTGCTGGCCCATCCAGTAGTCGAGGGCGCCC
Source organism: Dehalococcoidia bacterium (assembly GCA_050248355.1). Classification (GTDB taxonomy): domain Bacteria; phylum Chloroflexota; class Dehalococcoidia; order UBA2979; family UBA2979; genus JAIBBD01. The sequence goes on along the minus strand of JBFWSN010000013.1, from coordinate 16,050 downwards.
CAGAAGTCGGACGCGAGGCCGTTCCTCGTGTTGAGGAACTCGGTCGTGAAGAGCGGAATGGTGATGCCGTAGAAGATCGCGGCGACGAGCACCCAGCGTTGCCAGTCCCAGATGAGGCCGACGATGGTGGCTCCGCCGAGGAGCGCGCACACCGTGATGATCCCGACCTGACGCTCCGTATCGCCGGTGACATCGACCCCGAACAGGTGCAGCGGGATCTGCACAGCCGCCGAGAGCTGCGGGAGGGAGAGGACCCCGATCACGATGAGCATGTCCGCCGCCCGTGGGAGGGTTGTGAAGCCGCGGGAGGCCCGCCACGACTCGAGGGGCTGCCAGAACGCGGCGATGAGCCACGCGACCGGGGCGAGGAAGACGCCCTCGAGCCAGCGTTCCTGGCCCTTCGTGCCTCGCTGGTCCAGGAAGTCGATGGTCAGTCGCACGTCGAGGTAGAGCAGCAGGATCGCAATCGAGAGATAGACGGACTCCTTGGTGGCGAAGGAGAGGGCGAGGGCGGCAGCAGCGATACCAAGCCAGCGGTCGCGACCGTCATCGAGATAGCGCCACACGGAGACGAAGAGCAGGACCGTCCAGAGCCAGATGTAGATGTCCTCGCGGGCGAAGCGGGAGTAGTACAGGAGCGTCGGCGAGAGGGTGAGGAAGAGGGCGGCGGCGACCGTGCCGACGGGGCCGAGCCAGCGGCGCAGGAGCAGCGGCGTGGCGACCAGGGCGGTGCCGGTCAGCGCCGCCGGGACGCGCGACATGAAGTCGCCGTCCCCGAACAGCTTGAACATCGCGGCCATGAAGTGGAACTGGAACGGGCCGTGCATGAGGGGGTCGTGGCAGTAGGCCGCTGCGCAGCCCCCGATCCGGCGGCCGATCGAGAAGTACCAGGAGTAGGTGGCATGGAGCGACTCGTCGTGGTGGAGGGCACGCACCCCGAGGTCGTACATGCGCAGGACCAGCGCGATGGCGACGAGCCCGAGGATAATCCACGTGACCGTGTCGAAGCGGGGTGCGCGGAGGCGCTGGACGCTCATGGCGCAGCCTCGGCGGGGACGGCCACGATGCGGACGCCGGGCGCCTCGAAGGCGACAGGCCAGGCGGCGAAGCGCTCAGCGACATCCGCCCCGAACTGGGCGCGCTCCTCGTTGCCAATGAAGACATGGGTCACGCCGTAGCGCCTCGCAAGGGCACGCACATCCTCGGAGGCGCCTTCCTGGTACACGCGCGCGACGGCGTCCTGACGTTCGGTGATGGCAGGTATCTTCCCACGCCATTGAATCTCGTGCCCGGGCCAGCCGAGGAGCGTTGGGACGCCGGTGGCGGCAGAGACCATGTTGCCGCCCTGGTAGTCGCCTCCAACGGCCTCGAGGAGCAGATCGTCGTTGTCGAGGTTCGCGTGGACCCAGTTCAGGGCAGCGGCGAAACTCGGGTCGGCGGCCAGGTAGCGGATGCTGTCGAGGCCTCGGGCCTGGCCCTCGCGTGAGCGGGCCACCGTAGCGGCAGGGCCGTACAGGAGCGTGCCCGCGCTGAGGACGATGAGCAGGGCGGCGAGCGGCGGCGACAGCCACCGCGGCTCCAGGCTCGGGAGGCGGTCGTAGACCGTCGCAAGGGCGACCGCACCGGCGACAGCAAGGATGAGCCACACCGCGTACCAGAACTTGAAGATGCCGTTGAGGCGCCCTCCGAGCTCGTCCTGCAGGTAGAGCAGCTCCAGCGCGAGCAGGACGGCGGCGGCGAACGCGGCGAGGGCGAGCCACGCGGCCTGACCTCGGTCCGTGTCCCGATGGGCGCGCCACGTCGCCGCGGCAAGCCACACGAGAATGAGTCCGAGGCCGATGAGGACGAGCCAGCCCACGCCTCGATCGGCAATCGCGCGCGGCTCGTCGGCGACGATGGTAGCGACCATCCACGCGATGACGGCAGCAGCGGCGACCACGAGGGCGACGAGGGCGGCGGTGCGGGAAGGCAGCGGGCGCAGCATGGCGGCGGCGACGAGCACGGGCGTCGCCAGCGGCAGCCAGACGAGCAGGAACCGCGTGGGGTCGCTCCACTCCTCGGTGAGGAGGCCGACGCCGAGCGAGGGCGCGTCGAGGCCGCTCAGGAACGGCCACGCGAGCAGAAGCGCGAGGCCCGTGGGCAGCGCGAGGTAGCGGACGGTGAGCAGGACGGCGGGCAACGGGCGCCAGCCGGCGCCGAGGAAGGCGACGGTGGTGGCGGAGCCCCAGAGCAGGCCGTAGATCAACGTATCCCACGCATTCGCCATCGCCAGGGCGGCGAAGAGCATGGCGACGAGCAGCAGCGCTCCGGGCCGGCGGAGCCACGAGCGCCAGGAGAGCTGCGTCATGCCCTCGAAGGTGGGGAGCGTGACGGCCACCGCGACGACGGCGAGCGGGAGCGCGAGCACGTGCGCGTGGAGGTCGCCCAGTACGATGGAGAACGCCGGGAACTCCGTGATGGTTCCCGGGAGGACGCGGGTGGCGTGCCACCACCACCAGAACTCGGTGGGAACGCCGTCGCGGACGGACTGGGGCGGCGGCACGCCGGGGACGCCCAGGTGGGGCCAGAGACCGCGCCCGATCCCGTTCGCGCCGAGGAGGTCGATGAAGCCGACCTCAGTCGAGACGAAGAGCAGGCCGGCAACGGCGAGGGCGCCGGCGACCCACACGCTGGCGGGGCGTCTCGGGCGGGTGAGGGCGAAGGCATCCCCAGCGAGGGCGAACACGGCCGCCCCGGCCATGGCGCCGGCCATCGCGAGGCCGAGATTGAACTCGACGGCGGGCCCGATGCCACTGAGGCGGCCGACAATGTCCACCATCACGTGGCCGAGGTGGTAGTACGAAAGCGGCTCGCCGGCGAACCACGCATCGGTGGCCGGCAGCGCGTCGGATGCCCTGATCGAGGTCAGCAGCATGAGGTCCATCGGCTTTTCGGTGGCGTAGGCAGCGGGCGCCTGCGCGCGCACGAGCGCGATGAGGAGAAACAGGGCGAGGAACAGCGCCTCACCGACGAGGAGCAGTGGCGTCCTCGAAACGAGCGCGTCGAGGCGAGCAGGCGAGCGGAGCGCGAGGCCGACGGACCAGGCGAACAGCGCCAGCACGAAGAAGAGGATGAGCGGCAGACCGTACGGGACCGGCGTGGTGGCGGAGATCACCCACGCGCCGACGCCGAGCCAGACGAGGCCGAGTGGGCGCGCATAGAGGACGCCACCGGAGCGCAGCCGCTCGAAGACGAGCGATGCGGGGAGCAGGCTCGCCATGCCCACCGCCAGGAGGGCGATGTACCAGGCGAGGAGGTCCATCACCTCGCGGGGTCAGGCCTCGGCGGCCTGCGGCGCGGCGAGCAGCGAGTCGACAAACGGCTCGGCCTCGAAGGGCGCGAGGTCCCCCGGCTCGGCGCCGGTGCCGATGAAGCGTACCGGCAGCCCCAGTTCACTGGCGATGGCGAAGACGATGCCGCCCTTCGCGGTGCCGTCGAGCTTGGTCAGGATGACGCCGGTGACCTCGACGGCCTCGATGAACGCGCGCGCCTGTGAGAGCCCGTTCTGGCCGGTCGTGGCGTCGAGGACGAGAGCGACTTCGTCGGGGCCACGGCCGAGGTGGCGCTCGATGACGCGCCGGATCTTGCTCAGCTCGTCCATCAGGTTCTGCTTGTTATGTAGTCTCCCGGCCGTATCGACGAGCAGCAGGTCGGCGCCGCGGGCGCGGGCGGCCTCAACGGCGTCGAACACCACGGCGGCGGGGTCCGAGCCCTGCTGATGGCTGATGACGCCGAAGTCGAGGCGGTCGCCCCAGTGGCGCAGCTGGTCGATGGCGGCGGCGCGAAACGTGTCCGCGGCGGCGGCGATGACGCGCTGATCGCGCTGCTGGTACGCGTAGGCGAGGCGAGCGACCGCGGTCGTCTTGCCCGTGCCGTTCACGCCGACGATGAGCACCACAGCGGGCGGAGCGACCTCATCGGGGTCGTCGAGCCAGAGGCGGCCCTTCGGGTTTGCCTCGGGAGCGCGGAGGATGGCGACCAGTTCGTCGCGAAGGCGCGCGCGGACATCCTCGGGGCTGCGGGGATTGGTGGCGCGGACACGATCGAGGACGGACATGGTGGTCGCGACACCGGCGTCGGCGCCGATCAGGATCTCCTCGAGCGACTCCCAGAGCGCCTCGTCCACGGTGGAGCCGGCGAACAGGCCGGAGATGCGGCCAAAGAAGGAGCGCTTCGTCTTCGTCAGCGCCTGGTCAGTTGCCGTGTCGACCTGGGGACTGCGACGGAACAGCCTCATGGGGACTCCCTGCGAGCGATGGGCGGGCGGGCGGCGGGGCTCATCCGATCCTATGCGTGGCGGCGAGCGCCGTCATCCGTCCTCGGAGATCGTCATGACGCGCGGGGCAGTTCCGCGAGGCTGAGTGAAAGCACCTGCGAGGTGGACTCTTCGCCCATCGAGATGCCGTAGATGGTGTCGGCAGCCTCGGTGGTGCGGCGGTTGTGGGTGATGATGATGAACTGCGAGCGCTGCGAGAGCTCGCGGAGGGTCTCGACGAACCGAGTGACGTTCGCCTCGTCGAGGGCAGCGTCGACCTCGTCCATTACGCAGACAGGCGCCGGGTTCACGGCGAGGAGCGCGAACAGAAGGGCGACCGAGGTCATCGAGCGCTCGCCGCCGGAAAGCATGTTCAGGGATGCGACGCGCTTGCCGGGCGGCTGCGCGACGATCTCAACGCCCGCCTCGCCGCCGTCGCCCTCGGGCTCGACGATGCGCAGCTCGGCGTGGCCACCCCCGAAGAAGCGCTGGAAGTACGACTGGAAGTTCGTGTTCACGACGCCGAAGGTCTCGTCGAAGCGGGTGCGGATCAGTTTTTCCAGGTCGCGGATGGCCGCGCGGAGTTCGGCCTCGGCCGCCTCGAGATCCGTCACCTGGTGCGAGAGGAAGTCGTGTCGGGTGCGCTCCTCCGTGAGATCGTCGAGCGCGTCGATGTTCACGGGCCCCAGGTTGCGAATGCTCGAGCGCAGCTCGGTGATGCGCTTGCGCAGCTCCTCGGGGTCCACGTCAGCGCCGCCGGCGGGAGCCGGGACGACGGTCGACGCCTCGACGGGGGCGGGGTCGGCGTCAGGGGGCGGCGCGGGGCGGACGGAGCCGTCCGGCGCGACCTCGAGGCCCTCTTCCGTGACCTGCTGCTGGAGCGACTGGAGGTGACTCGCGGCCTGGCGCAGCGCGGCATCGGACGTGAGCATGTCGCGCTCGGTGGCGAGGAGGCGGTTCTGTGCGTCGCCGCGGGAGGCGGCGAGCTCGCGCTGCTCGGTGAGGGCGTCCGCGAGGGCCGCATGTGCGGGCCCGACGGCCCCGGAAGCGGCGGCGAGCGCCGTGCGGTTGTTCGCGAGCTGCGCACGCTGGTCACGGAGTGACAGCTCGATGTCCTCGCTCTCGCGGCGGGCAGCAGCGAGGAGCGCCTGACGCTGGTCGAGGCGCTCACGGGCCAGGCGCCGCTCTTCGGCACGCTGGGCCTGGCGCTGCTGCGCAGAGTCGCGTTCGCCCTCGGCCGCGGCGAGCGCGCCGGTGGCGGTCGATACGCGGAGCGCGGCGGCATCGCGCTCGGCGGACACCGCTTCGGTCTGGTCACGCAGACGGACGATATCGGCAGCGGCTGTCTCGAGGCCGGCGCGGATGGTCTCGCGGCGGGTCCGAGCCTCCTCGACGGCGGTCGCGTCCGAGGAATCGTCGCGGAGGGCGACGTGCGTAACGCGCATCTGTCCGGCGAGCGCGCCGAGGTCGCGGCGCAGGCGCGTGCGCGCCTCCTCCTGGAGGCGGCGACGCTCCTCCGCTTCGTCGACGAGCTTGCGAGCGGCGGCCACGGCGTCTCGGGCGTCGGCGACGGCGTCTTCGGCGCGGGCGAGGCGCGCCCGCTCGCGCTCCTCGGTGAGCGTGGCCTCCTCAATTTCGCCCGGGAGGGTTTCCAGTTCGCGGATGACGCCGAACGTCTCGGAGCCGGCGCCGCTGCCGCCGCCGTACATCGAACCGCCCTGGCGGAGCAGGATGCCGTCTTTTGTCACGACGGAGCCGAGGCCACGACGCACCATGCGCGTCGCGACCTCGTAGTTCTCGACCACGATGACGCGGCCGAGCAGCGTGTCGATGAGCGGGCGGAAGCGCTGCTGCACGCGCACGAGGCGAGCGGCGACGCCGATGACGCCACGCTCGTTGAAGAGGTTCAGCGGGTAGACGTGCGGCATGCGGTCCAGCGGGAAGAGGGTGAGCGCACCACCTCCCATCTCGCGCAGGTACTCGATGGCAGCGGCCGCATCGGCCTCGGTCTCCACGACCACCGCGGACAGATGCTCGGCGAGCGCCGCTTCGACGGCGCGGTCCAGGCCGTCCGGGACGCGGAGGAGGCGGGAGACGATGCCCACGACGCCGGGGACGACGGGCGAGCCGTCCGGGCGGCGCTCACCGGCGGCGGCGAGCAGCGCCTGCGCCGTGGCCGTGGCATCGAAGGCCTGCTCGGAGAGCGACGTGAGGATGTCGAGCCGTTCGCGTAGCTGTTGGACACGGGCGGACGCCTGCCGGAGCGCGTCGTTCGCCTCGACGGCGACGCGCAGCTGCTCCTCGAGCTGGCGCTCGGCGACGTCGCGTCGGCGGCGCGTCTCCTGCGCCGCGAAGGTGAGCTGAATGCGTTCCTGATCGAGCGCGAGAACGCGGCGACCGTACTCGCGCAGCTCGTGCTTCGCGGAGTCGCGGCGTTCGAGTGCGGCGGCGCGCTCCTCGGCACGCCGAGCGGCGGCGGCCTCGTGCGCCGCAAGGCGGCGCTCAGTGTCGACCAGCTCCGTGTCGAGCCGCGTGCGACGCGCCTCGGCCTCGGCGAGCGTGCGAAGGACCGTCCGGGCAGCCTCGTCCGCGGCACGCAGCGCCTCCTGCTCTCGTTCAAGGTCGGAGCGGGCGGCGCGGACGCGGGCGTCGAGGGCCGCAGCCTCGGCAGCGGGGTCGCCTTCCTCATCGAGGATGGGCGGCATCGAGGCGAGTTCCGCCTCGACCTCCTCGCGGCGCACGGCGAGCAGTTCCAGGCGTTGCTCGGCGAGGGCGACGGCCTGCTGCAGGCGGAGGCCCTCTTCGGTGAGGGCACGGTCAGTGGCCTGCGCCCGTTCGAGGGCCATACGCAGGTCGTGGACGCGGCCGTCGACCGCCTCGGCGCGCGTGAGGACGCCTTCGACCTCGACACGGGCGGACTGGAAGGCCTGCGCCTGCTGGTCGTGGCGAGCGCGCGAGGCCGTGAGCGCTTCCTGGGCGGCGCGCAGCTCGTGCTCGAAGTAGACCTGCAGGGCGTCCGAAAGCTGCGCCTGCAGCACCTTGAAGCGCTCGGCGCGCGCCGACTGGCGTTCGAGCTGCTTGAGACGCGGCTCGACCTCGCGGATCAGCATGCGCACGTGGCCGAGGTTGTCGCGGGTCTCGGTGAGGCGGCGCTCGGCGCGGTTCAGTTCGATGCGGTGGCGGTGGACGTCGGCGGCCTCCTCGATCAGGTCACGGCGCTCGACAGGGCGGAGCGCCAGCACCTCGTCGACGAGGCCCTGGGACATCATCGCGTACGAGTTCTGGCCGACCTGGGCGCGGCGGAAGAGGTCGTGGACGTCCATCAGGCGGACGCGCTGCCCGTTGATCAGGTACTCGCTCTCTCCAGAGCGGTAGGCGCGCCGCGTGACGCTGACCTCGGCGAAGTCGACAGGCATCCACTGTTCGGAGTTGTCGAGGACGAGGGTGACCTCGGCCATGCCCAGCTGCCGGCGCCGGTCGGAACCGGAGAAGATCACGTCCTCGGTCTTGCGCGCGCGGAGGGAGCGGGCCGACTGCTCGCCGAGCGCCCAGCGGACGGCCTCGGCGACGTTCGACTTGCCAGAGCCGTTCGGTCCGACGACGGCGGTGACGCCGGGCGTGAAGTCGAAGCGGTGGCGATCGGCGAAGGACTTGAAGCCGTGCACCTCGACGCGGCGGAGGTACACGCTTAGCCTGCCTGCTCGGCGAGGCGGGCGCGGATGAGCGTGAGCGCCTGGCGCGCGGCTTCCTTTTCGGCCTGGTGCTTGCTGGAGCCGACGCCCGTGCCGACGACCTCACCCTCGATGCGGGCCTCGATGGTGAAGCGGCGCGCGTGCTCGGGGCCCTCCTCGGCGACGGTGACGTACTGCGGGCGACCGAGGACACCCTGCACGAGTTGCTGGAGCGCGCCCTTGGGGTTCAGCACGCCGGGATCGCCATCGAGCGCCGCGAACTCCTCGCGCAGGGAGCGCTGGGCGAACTCGCGCGCGGCTTCGAGGCCACGGTCGAGCATGACCGCGCCGACAACGGCCTCGAAGACGCGTTCGAGGTTGCCCTCGCGCCGGCGGCCGCCGGTGGCTTCCTCGCCGCGGCCGAGGAGCAGCAGGTCGCCGAGCCCGAGACGAGTCGCGACGCGAGCGAGCGTCGGCCCGCAGACGAGCTGTGCGCGCCACTCGGTGAGGCGGCCTTCCTCGATGTCCGGGAAGTCGGCGTAGAGAGACTCGGCGACGATGAGGCCGAGGACGGCGTCGCCCAGGAACTCGAGCCGCTCATTCGTGTCCTGCCCCTGTTCCGGGTGCTCGTTCGCGTACGAGGGATGCGTCAGAGCAACACGCAGCAGACCAGGGTCCTCGAAGGCGAGGCCCAGCCTGTCCTGCGCTTGCGATTCGTGGCTCAGGCGACCGGGGAGGGCGTCGCCGGGAGCAGCAGCAGCGGATGCGGAAACCACTCGTCCGCCTCTCCCACCGTACGCCATCCGCCACCGTACGATGTCGTGGGCCAGGGTCTTCGCCGCAGACGTAGAGTCGAACTCGTGCCCGGCGAGTGCGGGGATCGTACGAAGCGGGGTCCGGAGTGTCAAGAACGGATCATCCGCTTACGCAACCTAGTCTGAATGACCTCGATGGCGCGCTGACCGCGCCCCTGCGCTCGATCCTGCGCGTGGCGGGAGAGGCCGCGAACGAGGCGGGCCTCGAGGTGTGGGCAGTCGGGGGCTGCGTGCGCGACCTGTGCGCCGGCATCGAGGTGCGCGACCTCGACCTGGCCGTCGCGGGGCATGCGGGGAAGCTCGCAGCCGACGTTGCCCGTCGCAGTGGCGGCCGGGCGGAGATCGAGGAGCGCTTCGGCACGGCACGGGTCGAAGCGGGCGGGGTCCGGGTCGACCTCGCGGGGCTACGGACCGAGACGTACACGCGTCCGGGCGCGCTTCCCAGTGTGCGGCTCGGGGCCACGATCGAGGACGACCTCGGCCGGCGCGACTTCAGCGTGAACGCGGTGGCGCTCGGGCTCGCGGGACCGCGCGCGGGCGAGGTGGTGGACCCATACGGAGGACTGGCGGACCTCGCGGCGCGGCGGCTGCGGGTGCTGCATCCGCGCTCGTACGTGGACGACGCGACACGGCTGTGGCGCGGGGCGCGGTACGCCGCGCGCCTCGGACTGCGGCCGACCGCGGAGACGGCGCAGCTGATAAAAGGGGGCGGGCGCTGGCTGGCGCCGTTGTCGGGACGACGGCTGTGGGCTGAGTTCGAGCGGACGGCGGAGGAGCGTCGAGTGCTCGCGACGCTGCGACTCCTCGACCGGTGGGGCGTGCTGGACGCGACCAGCGCGGGGCTGCGGCTGTCGCAGGTCAGCACCCATGCGCTGCGACGGCCCGGCCCTGTCCCGTCGGATCTATTGCTGGCGGTGCTGCTCGCGCCGCTCGACGCACCCGCGCGCGAGCGCGCACTGCAGCGGCTCCACCCGCCTCGGGCGGCGGCGGAGGCCGTGCGGGACGCCGCGCTGCTCCTCGGAGCATCGAGCATGGGGCCCGAGGCGCTCGACCAGTTCCGGGATACCCGGGAGCCGGGACGGACGGCGGCGCGGTGGATCGACCCCGAGCGGCAGCGAGCCCTGCACCGGGAGTTGAGACGGTGGGAGCGGACACGAGCGCACCTCGACGGGCGTGCGCTGGAAGCGATGGGCGTGCGAGCCGGGCCCCGCCTGGGCGCCATGCTGCGGCGCTTGCGCCGCGAGCGGTACCTCGGCACTCTGGCGGGAGTGGCCGACGCACGGCGCGCGGTGCGCGAATGGCTGGCCGAGGAGCGAGCGGACGATGCCTGACGCCGTCCTGTGCACCGTCTGTGGAGAGGTGATTCCGCGGGCGCGACACGCGATCTGCGACGAGTGCCTGCGGCCGTTTCACCTCAATCTGCGCACGGACATCGACGAGACGAGCTGCGGGGCGGCCCACGTGGGCGTGGCGTGCGGGATGAGCGTGTATTGCGACCCGTGCGGCGCGCGCCTCGAGGTCGAAGCGGCCGGCGGCCGGCTAGCGCGGGTGGGCTGAGGGGAGCCGACGATGAAGTCCGGGACGACCTGCTGGGTGTGCGAAGAGACGGTCGAGGACCGGCGGTTGCTCTCCTCGTGCGACGGGTGCGGTCAGGACTACCACCTGAACCCGTACCAGACGCCGGGGAAGGACTGCGGTGACGCGTCCCTCGACTCCGGGCCCGAGCCGACGCTCGAGTTCTTCTGCCGGCCGTGCATGGAAGGCACGACCGCGCAGCTGCTTGAGGCGCGAGCCGGTTCGTGAGCGGTCGGCCATCGCAGCCCGGACGCCGCCGACGTGCGGAGGTCGAGCGACGCCCGCCGCCCCCCGTGGAGGCGCCGGCGGGACGGGGATTCGGGCTCGGGTTCTGGGCGACGCTCCTGGCGGGGGCATGGATCGGTCGCGCCTCGGTGGTGCTGCCCGAGAGCCTCGAGAACGTGTTCGACCTAGTGCTGCCGCTCGCGGCAGCGGCCTTCGTGTTCCTCAGCTACCGGCGCTGGATCCGCGCACGGATGACGGCCTCGCGGGCGGCGAGGCAGCAGCCGACAGGGCCGCAGGCGGGGGCGCGGTCCTCGGGAGATGGCGGCGGAACCACGTAGTGCCGTCGTCGAGCGGCGGCGCCACTGGCGCGTAGCCACAGCGCAGCAGGAAGTAGAGCCCGCGCCCGTTCGTCCTCGGGACGCGGCCGAAGCAGGACGGCAGGCGCAGGCGGCGCTCGGCGGCGAGCAGCGCGCGTGCGCCGTAGGCGTGGCCGCGATGCTCCGGCACGACGGCGACGCAGTCGAAGACGACGGAGCCCGCTTCGGGAATATCGACGCGGAACGCGAGCAGACCGACGAGCGCACCTTCCGCATGCGCGGAGTAGCAGCGCGAGCCCGGCGCGGCCGCGGGCAGGTCGCCCTCATAGTTGCGCCCGATGCCATCGCGTAGCGCGCGCTGCACGCCAAGCGTGGCGACCTCAGCAGGCGTTGCCGGGCGGAGCGTGACGCCGAAGCCGCGCGCCCAGACGCGGTTGGCGCCGGACGGGGCGTCGGCGGTCACCCGAGCCATCGAGCGACGGCGTCTGACACCTCGGCGGCGTGGATGTGCCTGACCTCGCAGTTGGGGAGGGCTTCAAGGAAGGCCTCGCCGTACGCGCGCGTCAGCACGCGGCGGTCGAGGAGGAGGAACACGCCGCGTTCGTCCTGCCCGCGGATGAGGCGGCCGAACCCCTGGCGGAAGCGGAGCACCGCCTGAGGCAGCGCGTACTCCGAGAACGGGTCGTCATAGAGGACGGCGCGGCCGGCGTAGACCGGCTCGCTGGGGACGGGGAAGGGGAGGCGCGCGACCGCGATCTGGGACAGGGTGTCGCCGCGGACATCGACGCCCTCCCAGAAGGCGGCCGTGCCGAGGAGGAGCGTGCGGGGCTGCTCGACGAGCGCGCGCAGCAGGCGCGCAGGGGAGCCATCGACCTGGTGGGCAAGCACGGAGATGCCGTCCGCGGCGAGCGGCGCGGCCAGCGCTTCGGCGGTCGCACGCACCGCGTTGTGGGAGGTGAAGAGCGTCAGCGTGCGCCCGCCCGCAGCGCGAGTCGCCTCGGCGAGAACGGCCTGCATCGCCTCGGCGTAGCCCGGCTCGTCGGGGGCGGGAATGTCGTCGACGACGAGCGCCAGCACCGCGCGGCGATAGTCGAACGGGGAGGGGACGGCGAGCGTATCGGGCTCGAAGAGGCCGAGGGAGCGGGCGCTGTAGTCGAAGGAGCCGTTCGCGGTGAGCGTGGCGCTGGTGACGGTGACCGAAGTGCGCGCGGCATACAGGTCGGAGGCGAGGCGGTCGGCGACCTCGAGGGGGGCGATGTTCACGCGGACGTGGCCGTTGCTGCCGGCCAGCCAGACGATCGAGGCCGGGTCCGCACGGAGGAGGGCGTCCTGGAGGGCCCAACGGGCAGCGGAGGCGGTCTCCGACGTCGCGGCCAGCGAGGAGCGCAGCCGGTCGACGAACGACCCGCCGCTTTCCTCGATGTCGTTGAGGGCGGAACGCGCCTGGAGCAGACGGTCGTTGCAGCTGAGCAGCGCGGCGTCGAGCTGGGAGGCGGCAAGCTCGACGTCACCCCACGAGGGCTGCGCACGGCTGGCGGCGGTGATGAGGAGTTGCGGCTGGTCGACGCCCGACCCTTCCTCGAACTCCGCGAGGAAGTCGCGGAGCATCGCGTCGAGGTCCGGGATGCGGGCGAGCACGCGCGCGGCGGCAGCGGTCAGCGCGTCAGCGACGCCGCGGAGGCCGGCCACGGGAGACAGCGGTGCGCCCTGTCCGGCGGCCAGGTCGCGCATGCGGAGGGCGGCGGGGCCGAGCGCCTCGATGGCGGACTCCAGCTCCCGGAGCGAGAGGCTAGCGCCATAACGCTGGGTGGCGGCTCCCTCGAGGCGGTGCGCCTCATCAACGATGAGGTGACGGAAGGGCGGCAGGACCTGGTCGCCGGCGGCGGCGTTCGTCAGCAGGAGTGCGTGGTTCACGATGACGACGTGCGCGGCGGCGGCACGGGCGCGGGCACGCAACAGGAAGCAGCTGCCGTCGCGGACGTACGCGCAGCGGCGGGCAAGGCAGTCGTTGCTGTCGGCGGAGAGCGCGTTCCAGGCGCTGCGCTCGGTGGCGGCAACGGCGATCTCGCCGAGTTCGCCCGTCTCGGTGGTGGGGAGCCAGACGGCAATGCGCGCGTGGAGGCGGGCCTCTGTCTGGTTGCGGGGCTGCGGCGTGGCGCGCAGCTCCGCCCAGCGCTCGAGGCAGATGTAATTGGCTCGGCCCTTGAGCACCGTCGCCCGGAGCGAGCCTCGCGTTACGTCCTCGTGCGTTTCGACGAGTGCGGCCGCCGCTGGGAGGTCGTGCTGCGCGAGCTGTTCCTGGAGGTTCAGCGTGTGCGTGGAGACCACGACCCGGTCGTCGTTGCGGAGGGCGTGCAGGAGGGAAGGCAACAGATAGGCGAGGGACTTCCCGGTCCCCGTGCCGGCCTCGACGGCAAGGTGGCCTGCGTATTCGATGTTCGTAGCGACGGCCTGCGCCATGGCGAGCTGGCCCTCCCGCGGCTCGAATCCGGGCAGCAGGGGGCTGGCGGCTGCCGCCTCGAAGAGCGCGTCCACATCGGCGCGAGTCACCGGGCGCTGCTCGTCGCGCGCGACGAGCGGGGGTGGGATGGGCGGCAGCGACGCGAGCACGAGCGACGACAGGACGGCAGCAGGCGCGGGCGGGGCGCCGCCGTCACGTTCGAGCGTCTCGAGGAGGAGCGCGCGAGCGGACCACTCGGACTGCTCGGCGATGCTGAGGAGGTCAAGCAGGACGGTGCGGGGCAGCGCCTCCAACCGGTCGAGGAGGTCGAGGAAGACGCGGTGGGTCGCGTCGGCGTCGGCGAGTGCGCGGTGGGCGACGGGCATATGGATACGGAGAGTCGCAGCGAGCGAGGAGAGGCCGAGGCGCGTGGCCGCGGGCAGGAGCGCGGAGGCGAGGTCGAAGGTGTCATGCGAGGGATGTTCGAACGTGAGGCCGGCCGCCTGCAGGAAGCTCAGGTCGAACTGGATGTTGTGGCCCACGACCTCGCAGCCGTGGACGAAGGCGCGCAACTCCTCGATCACATCGAACTGGAAGCGGGCGTCGGCGACATCGCGGTCGGTAATGCCGGTGAGCGTCTGGACGAAGGGCGGAATGGGACGGCCCGGCTGGACCAGGGCCTCGAAACGGCGGGCGTTGCCGGAGCGGTCAAAGCGGACGGCGCCAACCTCGATGATGCGATCCGCGGCCGGGTCGAAGCCGGTCGTCTCGAGGTCGATGGCGACGTACTCGCGGTGCGCGTAAGCAGGCACGCGACTCCTCGGTCCAGACGGGGAGGACGAGAGCAGCGTACTACGTCGACGCCCTGAGGCTCAGGTCGTGACGGATGGCTCCGACGCGGGCGCGCGGTCGTTCTGCGCGGCATCGATGCTGCCGACCTCGAACCGGACGAGCCGGCCCGCCGGCGTGCGGTGGACGGCCTCGAAGCGACCGGAGTGCAACTCCTCGAGCAGTTCCGCCTGGGTGGTAATGCTCCGGTGGAAGCCGGTGGCGAAGAAGCCGATGCCGGTGTTGGAGTGCGCGTCGCTGCCGCCGGTGCCGGACTTGCCGAGGATCTTCGCCACCTGGTACGCGAACTCGTTTTCGCGCGGGGTGTTGCAGCCGTTGGCCACCTCAATGGCATCGACGAGCTTGAAGACCGGCAGGTCGGCGGCCTGCTCGGGCGTGAGGTCGAAGGGCCGGCCGCCCTTGCGCATCGCGGTCACGGGGTCGAAGACGTGGCGGAACGGGTGGGCCACGATGAGGAAGCCGCCGACCTTGTCGATCTCCTCGCGGAGCTGGGCGAGACGGCGGATGCCGCTGATGTAGCCCTCGAGGCCGATGGCGAGGATATGGCCGTGGTCGGTGGACACCTCCATGCCGAAGTTGGCGAAGATGTCCCGGTGCTCCTCGTGGTAAGCGTCGCGGCGGTAGCGTTCCCAGACCTGGTCGTGCTCGGCGATGTTGAAGCCGGTCAGGCCATTGGCACGGCCGATCTCGGGAAGGTCCTCGGGCTTGAGCATGGAGTCGGACGACGCACCCATTGTATGGACGTGCATGTCCATGATGGTCGCGCTCAATCCGTCGTTCAGGGTAGGTTCCAGCGGTAGCCTCCCTCGGTTGCCGTCCCCTGAGCATACGGGACGACGAAAGGAACGTGCCACCCCGCCCGCGGTACTCGCTCGCCCCGCCACCGGGAAGGGCCTCGAATCAGCGGGCGAGGTTCGGGAGCATCCACGCGAATGCGAGATGCGCGATGAGGGCGACGAGGAGCGCCATGGTGCCCACGCGCCCTCGGATGAGGGCCACAGTCGCCACGACAAGCGCAATGAGGGCTGTGCAAGCGAGGGTAAACCGCCAGTTGGGGAGCAGCACGGACGAGCCAGCCCAATCCGACTCGGCCCGCAGATAGACGGCGCCGAACACCAGGCCGGCCGCGGTCCAGAGCAGCATCATCAGGTTCACGAACACGACGCCGACGAGCGGCATTGGGACGCGACGGTTCTGCGGCAGGCGCTGCCAGGCGCTGTTCCTCGAGATGAAGACCATGATGAGGAACGTGGTCGCGAAGGCGCCGGCCGCGCCGGCGATGAACCCGGCGAGGAGCGCGCGTGCCGCATCGGCCGTCACGGCTCGTGGACGACGGCGAGCGCGGCGGCGCGGGGCAGCGTGCGCGCCTCGAAAACGGCGGCGCCCAGGGCCTCGAAGCCGCGCCGGAGGTCGGCGACGCGCGCCCCCTCGCGAACGAAGACGTACACGGCGGGACCGGCGCCGCACAGGTGCAGCTGGGGGGCCCCGGCGGCGCGGTACGAGGCGTAGTGCGCAACGAGCTCGGCATCGGTGCGCTCGACGACGGACTCGAACACGTTCACGAGGTCGTTCGTCGGAGGCGGGGCGCCGCGCGCGAGGCGCTGGGAGAGGCGCCAGGAGCGATGACCGTCGGTGAAATCGTGCGGGATGAGGGCGCCGTAACGACGGGCTGTCTTGTTCTGCACGGCCCCGACGGGGGGGACGAGCACGAGCAGCCGCAGCGGCTTCAGATCGCGCAGCGGCTGCACCAAGTCGCCGCGGCCGGTGCACCGGGCCGCGCCGCAGTGGAGGAAGAACGGGACATCCGAGCCGAGGGTCGCGGCGACCTCGGCGAGGCGTTCGAGCGACCAGTTGAGGCCCCACA